>NZ_JAHKQB010000032.1 GCF_018860625.1 Paracoccus sp. C2R09 | reverse complement strand
CGGAACTCGGACAGCTGGCCCAGGCCCTCTTCCGAGGCGACGAAGGACAGGCTGGCGCCATCGTTCATCCGCAGGACGGCCGCCTCGTCCGTGGCGCCGTCGAAGCCGATCTTCGCGCGGGTGCCGTTCACCGACAGGCTGCTGCCCGCGGCCATGTCGAAGCTGCCGCCCGCGCCGGCCAGGATCGCCTGCCCGTCATTGCCCAGGGTCAGGGCGATGCGGCCCGCGACATCGCCTTCATTGGCGAAGCGGCCGCCCTGAACGTCCACCTCCAGCAGGTCGGTATCGCGATAGCCGTCGATCCAGACCTGACCGGCATTGTCGATCTGCAGCTGGTTGCCGGTATCGGCCACCGAGATCCCGCCTTCGATGTCCAGCCGACCGCCGGCCAGCTTCAGGCTGCCATGGTCGCCGAAGATGAAATCGTCGACGACGGTCGTCTGCGCGGCCGACAGGACCCGGTTGCCGCCCAGGTCGACGCTGTCGCCGTCCTGGGTGCCGGGCAGATCCTCGGTGCTCCAGTTCAGGCGGTTGTCCCACCGGATGCCTTCCGCGCGGTCGTCGGGAATGAAGCGCACCAGCGCCGACGTATCGCGCAGCTCGGTCGCAAGGCCGAAGCCCTCCTGGAAGAAGGCGTTGATGATGTCGGCATCCACGACCCCCGCCAGCGCGCCATCGGCCTCGTCGCGCAGATAGTTCGCCAGATCCGGGATCGTGGCGCTTTCCTGACCCAGAAGCTGGGCCGCGAAGTTCTGGATCGTGGTCTGGTCCAGGACATCCGTGTCCAGCCCGTCGACATTCTGGTTGGGGTGATCCCCGAACCCGCGTTCATGGGTGGCCCAGTTGTAGACGATCGTATCGTCGACATAGTTCTTGTCCGAAACGCTCACCGCGGTCTCGTTCGCGGATTTGTATTCCTGCTCGGCCTCGTTGGCGGGATCTGCCAGATGGGTCACGAGGTTGCCGATCAGGCTGCTCAGCGTGCCGAAATTGTGGATGCCGACGGATCTGGCACCCTGATAGTCCGACACTTCCTTGTACCCGGCCGAGGTGACGATGTTGTCCAGCATCAGCGTGTAGTTGTTGTTGCTGAAGAAGTTCACGGCCGCATTGTTGTCGATGAAGCTGTTGCCCTCCAGAACGCCGCCCGGGCGCAGCTGCACGCCGAAGGATGCGGCACGCATGAAGACGTTGTCGCGCACCGTGATGTCCAGATTGGTGGTTTGGACATAGAGGTTGTGGTTGTAGTAGCTGGGCGGCATGGGCGCGTCCGTGGACATGTCGTAATCATATCCCTCGGCCCAGCCGTTGCGATCGAACAGGTTGTCGCGCAGCAGACCCCCTTCGACCCCCGAGAGATAGGCGCCGCTGATCCGGTTGTTCGACGCGTGCCAGACCTCGCCCTCGCGGACGGTCTCTTCGCGGGCCACGTCGAGAACCTGGGAGTTCTGGAAGGTCAGGCCATCGATATTCTTCAGCACGGCTTCGCCGCCGGTGATGGTCAGGTTGTCCAGCAGCAGGTTGTCGGCCCCGTTCATCGAGAAGCCGCCACGGGCCTCGATGTTCTGGATGACGATGTTCGCGCTGCGATCCTGGAACAGAAGCACCTCGTCGGTGACGATCGGGTCGGCCCCTTCGCCATAGGCCCCGACATACATCGGGTGCAGGGCGCTTTCGCCCTCGGCGCCGCGGCTCACGATCCGGCCCAGCCCCTCGTATTCGTAGCCGCGCTCCATCAGCAGCCAGTCCGAGCTGGGCTCGACCCCGCGGCCCGTGATGGCGTACCACAGCTCCATGCCCAGATCGGATTGCAGCGCCATATCCGCGCTTGCACCGTATTCGGGATGTTCGACCAGCCAGGAGCTGGTGATCTTGTCCTCGCCCAGGCCCTCGGCCTTGGCGATATCGGCACGCGACAGCCCGTGATCGCCTTCGGTGATATGCACCTTGCGATGGTTGTCGCCATGTTCGACGACCAGATCGCCCGAAGCCGTCTGCTCGAGCATGTAGAAATCGCCCATGCCCCAGCCTTCGGCCTCGGCGCCCTTGGTCACGTCGATCGTGGCATCGATCACCTGGCTGCGACCGTCGAGATAGGTCACCTCGTACTGGAAGGACAGATCATCGTCCATCTCGGGGTTCTCGGTCAGCACCAGCGCCAGGCTGTTGTCGGGATTGACGCTGACACTCCCGTGCTCGGGGGCGGACAGGATGCGCATGCTGGCGATGTCGTCCTGGCTGTCCGGGGTCAGGATGGTGACGCGCCCGGCCATGGCCGAGGTCTCCTGCGTGGCGGGGTCCAGCGTCTCGACCGGCTCGACGGGGTCCGTGGGTTCGACAGGCTCGACCGGCTCCACGGGCGGGATCTGTTCCACGGGCAGCGGGTCGGGATCGACATCGGGTTCCTGGTCGTCGCCCTGATCATCCTCATCGTCGGAAACCTGCACGACCGGCCATTCGGGATCCAGCCCTTCGGCGCTGTAGAAGTCCTGCAGGTCGTAACTGCTGGTGCTGGGCTGTCCTGCCAGCTCGAAGGGATTGCTGAACGCGGTCTGATCCGGCCGGACCGCCGGTTGGGTCGGCAGAACCAGGCTGGGCAGTGTCATGAGGATGTCGCGTAGCAGCATGATGAGGTTTCCCTAGCTGATGAAACGGCTCGGGGCCGTCATGTGTGATCTTCCTTGGTTGGCCGCAGCACCTAGCAGAGTTCAGACAATTGCAAAGGTAAGGGAAAGGGCGATCGGCGAATTCTCGCTTTTGCGCAGCCAAATGGGGAACTTTTCATGTACGGGTTGAAACAACCCGACACGGCTTCCGCATAATTTGCAACTCTCTTCCGCCGTCGAGGCACCTGTATTCGCTGGCCTCTTCTGGTATACATGTATGCATTCACATGATTGCTGCTATCGCCATCATCCATGAATGCGCACCGGGATGATTCGACCGGCCGCATGGAATGCCGGGCCGACCGCAGCCCGGTGTCGGCACGCCCGCAGCGCGCGCAGCATCCTTCAGGTTCGGAAGTAAAAGCCCGTCTGCCAGGCCCGGATCGACAAGGGATCGTGCGGGTCCGTGCAGGATGTCCGGGGAAACCGATCGCCATGCGGATCGGTGCGATCGGATGAATGGAATACGGGCCGCTCATCCGCATCGGGTGCGAATGTCCTGCGGCCGAATTTCTTGCCAGAAAGGTTAACGGGTATCCGCATGCGCCCCGGACCGCCGGATTTTCAAAGCGGTCGGGCGGTGGAAATGCGACGGGTTTTGCACGACATGCGCATTCCGTCCAAGGCGGCCCGGCAGGCGCGCCGGATCACGCATAGGTCGCGATCGCGTGAGGATCGCATAGCTAGAAACGGAATGTATCGGATGCGGGGGGCTTACTTCTCGGTCGCGAGGACCGGCTGCATCGAAAAGCCGGGGCCGATGAAGCGCCACAGGCTCAGGATGATCATGCCCGCGATGAAGGCCGCCCAGCCCCCACCGACATAGCCGAGAGCGATCATGCCCCATGACGCGCCCTGCGCGAACAGGATGGCGGAAGTCAGGAACGACCCGGAAACAATCAGCATAAGAAGAATGGCAACCATGATCCACGAACCCCAGTCAGATGACTTGTCTTCCAGTGTGAAGCGGGTTCAGGGCGAAGCCAAATGTCCATTGCAAAGCATTTGAACAAATCGGCCCTTGCCGTTCCCGCTTCGGCCGGGACTGCCCTTCCTCTTGCATGGTCCGGACCGCGTCATCCGATTCGCAAGCGCCAGGAAAAGGGATAAGGCACAACCTGAAAGAGAAATTAGGAGGAAAAATCTGGCAACTCAAGGTTGATATCCGGAAATATTACTTGTCGCGAAAGAAGAGTTCGCGGAAAGCAACCTAACCATACGGATAGGTATTTGATCCAAAAGCCTAATCTGAATGGCTGCTTAACAGTTCATCATGGACAAATAGATTTTTAGCGATATCGATCTGTTGGACTTTCGGTGTTTCCGGATGGGCAGGTTCGATGTCGCACAGGCGCGGATCACCCCCGGAGATGAGTTTCTAGTGCGCCCCGTGGGCAGTTTTGGGACAGTGATCATGACCTATCATTACAAGAAATATGAATGGACGGCCTTTACCGAGGCCGATCTGCTGGCCGGCGGCTCGAACGGGTGCAATTTCGGCAAGGGCGACAGCTTCACCATGGGTTCGCCGTCGGTGAAGATGTCCACCTACGACAACGATTCCAAGCTGTCGGGCGACAGCTGGTACGACCGCTACGACTATGCCGAGGATCGCAGCGGCCAGAACGGCATCGTCAACGGCCAGGCCGTCGGCTGCAAGATGTTCGCCGAACAGTACCACGTCCTGAAGGGGTCGGACGGCAAGACCTATTACATGATCGAGATCCAGATCGAGGGTCACAACTCGGAAGGTGCCGGGAACGGCTATTTCACCTTCTACGGCGCCCAGCCTGCCGCCGGGGTGAACCTGACCGTCGTGAACACCTGCAACGTGGCGGGTTCCTGGATCGACTATTCCTGCCTGGGCGCGGGCAACGCGGCCCCTGCCAACACGGCCCCCGTCTTCACCAACGTCCCCGCCGACGGCGTCTTCTGCGTCGACGAGAACTCGAAGCTGGTGATCGACCTGAACGCCAAGGATGCCGATGGCGACACGCTCAGCTTCTCGCTGGCGGGTGGCGAGGATGCGGCCCTGTTCGAGATCAACCCCGACACGGGCGTGCTGACCTTCAAGTCCGCCCCCGATTACGAGAACCCGGCCGACAAGAACGGCGACAACCTCTACAAGGTCATCGTCGCGGTCGATGACGGCAAGGGCGGCGTCACCTACAGCGAACTGAAGGTCGATGTCCGCGATGTCGAGGAAACCCCGACCTGCATCGTCTACGAAGCCGAGAAGATGAGCCTGTCCTGCTATCGCGTGGGCAGCGCCTCCAGCGCCTCGGATGGCAAGTACATCGCCCTGTCGGGATATTCGGGCAGCGCCAGCCAGAAATTCGACGGCGTGTCGGGCGAATACGACATGACCCTGCGCTTCTGGGATTCCGCCAAGGGTGACGGCTTCATCAAGGTCATGGTGAACGGCAAGGTCGTGGACACGATCCGCCTGAACGCCGAAAGCAGCAAGTGGGTCGAGATCACGCTGGACGACCTGCAGCTGAACAAGGGCGATGTCATCACCCTCAAGGGCTATGGCAACGGCTGCGAATACGCGATCATCGACAACATCAAGCTGTGCCCGACCGAGCCCGAGGAAGAGCCCGGCGCCCTGTCCGGCCGCGTCTTCGTCGATGCCGACAAGAACGGCATCGACAATGCCGAAGCCGGCGTGGCGGGTGTCACGGTCCAGCTGCTGGATGCGACGGGCAACGTGGTCGCCACGACGACGACGGGGGCCGATGGCGGCTATCTGTTCGACGATCTGCAGCCCGGCGAATACCGCGTCGTCTTCCCGACCGAAGTGGACGGCCAGGTCCTGACCGAGCAGAATGTCGGCGGCAACGACGCGATCGACAGCGATGCCGACGTCGCGACCGGGGTCAGCGACAGCGCGACCGTCGTCGCCGGTGCGACCACCACGGATGTGGATGCGGGCGTCAAGGATCCCGGCACTGCCGCGATCGAGGGCCGCATCTTCGTGGACGCGAACGACAATGCCGTGGACGATGCCGAAACCGGCGTGGCCGGCGTCACCGTCCGCCTGCTGACCGCCACCGGCGCGCTGGTCGCGACCACCGTGACGGCGGCCGACGGCTCCTATCAGTTCGAGGATCTGGACGCGGGCGATTATGTCGTCGAATTCCCCAAGTCGATCAACGGGCGCGTCCTGGTCGATGCCAATGCAGGGGACGACGACACGATCGACAGCGATGCCAGCACCTCGACCGGGCGCACGGGCACCATCTCGCTGGAAATCGGCGAGCTGTCCTCGGACAATGACGCGGGCATCAAGGATCCGGGCACGGCCAGCCTGGGCAACTTCGTCTTCCTGGATGCCGACAAGGACGGCGTGCAGGATCTGGGCGAGGTCGGCGTCGCCGGCGTGACCGTGACCCTGTTCATGGGCGGCGTGGCCATCGCATCGACCACGACCGGGGCTGCCGGGAATTACATCTTCACCGGGCTGAAGGCGGGTACCTATACCGTCGGCTTCACCGAGAAGGCGGGCTTCGACTTCACCGCCGCCAATATCGGCAATGACGCGCTGGACAGCGATGCGGACCAGACCACCGGCCTGACCGGGCCGATCACCCTGGGCATCGGCGAGACCAACCTGGATGTCGATGCGGGCCTCGTGATCGAGAACCGCGCCCCCGATGCGATGAACGACATTGCCGGCACCTGTGCCGAGGATGCGGTGACCGTGGACGTTCTGGCCAACGACACCGATCTTGACGGCGACGCGCTGACGATCGTCAGCGTCGCGGGTCAGGACATCGTCGAAGGCGGTTCGGTCGATGTGGACGGCGTCAGCATCGCGCTGGTGGACGGCAAGCTGGTCTTCGACGGCTCGGGCGCCTATGGCGACCTGCTGCTGGGCGAAAAGGCCACCGTCAGCTATGGCTACGAGGTCAGCGACGGCAATGGCGGCTTCGACACCGCGAATGTCGACATGACCTTCTGCGGCGAGACGAACACGCTGGAGATGATCAAGGACAGCCTGCCCTCGATCGGTTCGCTGGTGCTGACGCGCGACGGCGCTCTGGGCGGCGACTTTTACGGCGTGACCCTGTCGGGCACGGGCGATGACCGCTTCGACGGCAAGTTCTTCGACATCACCTACTGCGTTTCCGCATACGAGCCGATCAACCCGAACGTGGCCGTGCCCTACAACATGTACCTGGCGGATGCGGCCTCGGTCCCGACCGGCATCGTGGCGAACCCGCAGAACCTGGACGTGGTCAACTGGATCCTGAACCAGGACTTCCAGGAAATGGACAATGGCGACGGCACCGGCCAGACCTATACCGAAGCCGAGATCCAGGGCGCGATCTGGGGCCTGACCGACGATATCGTCTTCGTCAGCAGCAGCCTCGGGACCAATGCCAACGCGCAGGAGATCTATGACATGGCGCTGGCCAGCGGCGAAGGTTTCGTCGCGGGTGAAGGCGATGTCGTCGGCCTGCTTCTGGACCCGACCGCAGCCGCCGAGGCCGCCGGCAACAGCCAGCCGCTGATCATCGGCGTCGAATGGGACGCGCTGGAGCAGGACTGCTTCTGCTTCGCCTGATCCGCGCCCGCAGCGCCCCCATGCCGGGGGCGCTGTCCGGAATTCCGGTCATCCAAGGACCGGGGTCTGGGTCGTCGCGTTGACGGCCCTGTCATGTACAAGGGCGGAGACTTGGATATCCGCCTGCTTTTTCGGAGTTCGAACCATGAAGACGTTTTCGATCGCAGCTGCCGCAGCCGGCATTTCCGCATTCGCCACGGGCATTGCCCATGCGACCGTCGCCGGTGACGGCCCCACCCGTCCCGTCGTGACCGCGGTCCCGGAAATCAGCGCCCTCGAAGGCACCGCCGCCATCGCGGCCCTGGCCGCCATCGTGCTGCTGACCTGGGAACGCCGCCGCCGCGCGGTCTGATCAAGTTCAAGACATCCCGTTCTTGACAGGCCCGCCACCGGCGGGCCTGTTCGTCTGAACAGACCCGGTGGCGATCCTGACCATGAGCGATTTTTCCAGCCCTGCCCCGCGCCTGCGCATGGCCCCCCTGGCCCTTGCGGGCCTTGTCCTGATCACGGAATTCCTGATCATCGGCATGATCTTCAAGCATGGCATCGATTTCGACTGCCGCGCCAACTGGGGCAACGCGGCCTGCGGCGGCGCCAGCAAGAGCCTGGCCGCATTCTACTGCATGATCGCGGCGGGCGGGCTGTTCGCCGTGCTGCGGCCGGGGCTGTTCCGCAGCCTGCTGTCCGATCCCGGCCGGGACATGCGTCCGCTCTGGGTGAATTTCGCGGGGCTGGTCATCGGGCTTCTGCCCGCGCTGCTGCTGCGCGAAGGCGACGGCCGCGCGATGCTGTGGCCGGCCTTCGCCTGCTGGGCTGTCGGAATGACGCTGATCGTGGGGGGGCTGCTGGGGTTCCTGGCCCCTCTTGGCCGCTGGCGCGATTTCCTGCGCGATGCCGGGCCGTCCCTGCCGATCGTCCTGATCGCGGGCGGGCTTGCCCCCGCGCTGGCGGTGCAGCTGCGGCCCATCTGGCAGATCGACACGATCTCGGATGCGACCTTCCGGGCGGTCGGCTTCCTTGTGCAGGGTCTGGGGCACGATCTCTATGTCGATCCCGTCCGCAAGCATATCGGCGAGGGGGACTTCATCATCTCGGTCGCGCCGGCCTGTTCGGGGATCGAGGGGATCGCGCTGGTCACGATCTTCGTCAGCCTCTATCTCTGGCTCTTTCGGTCCGAACTGCGCTTTCCCCGGGCGCTGCTGCTCTATCCCGTCGGGATCGCCGCCAGCGTCGCGCTGAACATCCTGCGCATCGCCGTGTTGCTGCTGATCGGAATCGAGGGGCATCCCGAACTGGCGGTCGGCGGGTTCCACAGCCATGCGGGCTGGGTGATGTTCACCATCGTGGCGCTTGGCCTGATCATGATCGCGCGGCGGGTGCCCGCCCTGCACCACCGGCAGGTGCGGCAGGTGGCGGATCGCGACACCCTGCCGCCCCTGTGGCGCGACCCGGTCGCGGCCCGGATCCTGCCCTTCGCGGTCTTCATGCTGACGGCGGTGCTGGCCCCCGCGATCAGCCAGAACCCTGCGATGTTCTATCCGATCCGCGTGGTTCTGCTGGCCGCCGCGGTGGCGCTGGTCTGGCCCGAACTGCGCGGCATCCTGCGCCGTGTCTCGGGAATGTCCTGGATGGCGGGGATCGCGATCGGCATCATGTGGGTGGCGATCCCCGTGGCCCCGCTGGACGGTCCGCCGCCCTATGGCGGGCTGACGGGCGGGCTTCTGGTCCTGTGGTTCCTGTTCCGGGGGATCGGTACCGTGCTGCTGGTCCCCCTGGTCGAGGAGCTGTTCTTCCGCGATTACCTGGAAGGCCGCCTGCGCGGCAGCGCGGTCGATGGCCCTGCGCCCTGGCTGCGGATCGTGGTCGCGGCGCTGGTGACGGCCACCCTGTTCGCGGCCCTGCATGACCGTTGGGCCGAGGCCTTCGTGGCGGGGCTGGTCTTTTCCATCGTGGCCCGTCGCAACGGGCGGATATCCGATGCGATCGCGGCCCATGCGGCGGCGAACCTGGTGGTCTTCGCGGTCGCTGCGGCAACGGGAAACCTGGCGATCATCTGATCGCGCTGCCGCCTGACGGGTTCGTCCCCGGTCTTCGTGTCGGGGATGAACGATCCTGTTGAACCTCAACCTATACCGAGGGACAGGTATTTTTTTCGTGACATGTGCATATATATGTACACAGCGGACGTTGTCTTTTTTTAAACAGTGCGATGCGACATGACCCTGTCCTATGATCAAGAGTTCTGCACGGCCGGGGGGGATCTCTACTGCTTGTCCTCCGCCCCCGAACAGATGCTTCCGCCGCTCTGCTCGGCCGAGGATCCCTGCCTTCATTTCTTCGACGGCATGGGGTTCCGGCCGGCCGCATGGGCCATGCAGCGTGATCAATATGGCGATCATGCCATCCTGATCGTTTCCGGCGACGATGCCTATCTGGCGAAATACGACCTGCCCGCCGACAGCATGGCCTTCCTGCCGGTCTCTTCCGGTCTGCCCTTCCTGCCCGAGGCGGGTGTCGCAACGCAGACCGCGCTTGCCACGCCCGGCGGTTCCCCCTGGGGCGGCAGCTTCGGCGGTACGCCCTCTTTCGGGTTTCCTGGATTTTCAGGCGGAAGCAGCAATTCGGATGGCGGTACGGATACGACGACAGAGCCCGGCACGGATATCGTCGTGATCAAGCCCGATGTCCCGATCGATCGCGACCGGGTCGACCCGAGCACGGTGATCCCCGGCCCCGGCGGCGAGACGGAGATCCCCAATCTGCCCGCCGTCCCGCTGTCGGGATCGGGCATGTTCATGCTGATGGCATTGGTCGCCATGATGGCGACCGCGGGCCATCGCGCGATGGCCCGCGCATAGGGGGTTCAGGGCAGGAAGTTGAAGCTCTTGCCCAAGCCCAGATAGATGCGTTCGTTGTCGTCGCGTTCACCGTCATCCTCGCGCGAGCGCAGGATGTTCACCCCCGCCGACAGCGCGATATCTTCCGAGAACTGGTGCGAGTAGCTGACATCCAGCGCCGCGCTGCGGGCATCCTCGTCATCGCCACGCTGCACCTCGCTCTGACGATAGAGCAGCGTGATCCCGACCGAGGAACGGTCGTCCAGCTGGCGGCTGTAGCTGCTGGTCAGGCTGGTATTGATCGCCTCGTTCCCGTCCAGATCCGATACGGCCTCCTGCCTCAGACCCAGCTTGACCGAAGACAGGCGTGATAGATCGCTGGAATAGGCGACCTCGAAGGTCGGATCGGGATCGTCATCCTCGAGCCGGGTCAGACCGCCCCGCAAAGTCAGGTCATAGCCGGGACGCTCGAAGCTGCGCCCGAAGCTGAGCCGTTCGCGGCGCCCTTCGGTGCCCGGATCGCTGCTGAGCGACAGCGTGTATTCGCCATCGGGCTGCAGATAGGTCAGCGTCCCGGCAAAGGCCAGGCCGCGGCTTTCCTCGATCGTGCCGGTATCCAGCTCCTCGCGCCAGACGCGGGCCTGTGCCAGTTCGACATCGACATTGACCTGCCGGTTCACCTGCATGGACGCGCCCGCCCCCACGCGGTGGCTGCGCGTGTCGGTGCCGTCATCCTCGCTGTCGGTGGCGCGGCCGGATGCGAAGACCCGCGCCCGGATCAGCGGGGTCGGTTCCAGGAAGATCGTGGCCGACCCGTCATAGGTCACGCTGTCGTTCAGATCGTCGTCGGTGGTGTCGATATAGCGGCGGTCGAGATAGCCGAGGCTGAATTCCCCGCCCAGCTTGGACTGGCTGCCGAAGGCATAGCCCATGCGCAGCGCGCCATCCGCCCGCCTTCCGTTGTCCAGCGTCACGATGTCGTCGACCGCGTCGTCATAGAAGATCAGGTTGTCCAGATCCGCTTCGCGGTAGCGGCCCTGAACCTCGATCGAGGAATTGCGGACGAAGCGACGATAGAGAAGCTGTGCCTGCCGGTCCCCGACGCCGAAGAAATCCTCGTCGTCGGGATCGTTCAGACGCAGCGGGACCGAGGCATCGAATCTGAGAACCTGCGACCGGGTGCCGGTCTGCAATTGCAGGTCCAGGGGCGTCGAGCCGATGACATAGCCATCGTCCACGGCCAGCTGCTGGGTCACGGTCAGCTGCGCCTTGGGCGCCAGCTCGGCATCGTCCTGCGCCAGCGCCGCCCCAGGCAGCATCGCCGTCCCGATCAGCAACGAGGCACCGCAACGCGCCAGGGCCGGAAATGCGGGACGGTTCAGCTTCATTCGAACAGCCGCCTTTCAGGGATGATGATGACGTCGCCTTCGGCAAGGATCGGGTCCTGGCTCATGGCGGCGCCGCGCATGATCGCGTCGTAATTGATGGTGGCCACGCGGCCCGGCATGCTGGGACGGCGCAGCTGGATGCGCTTGGTCGCGGCAAAGGGCGTCAGGCCGCCGGCCTGCGACAGCGCCTGCAGGAAGGTGGTGCCGGGGGGAACGTTCTTGGCGCCGGGCGACGATGCCTCGCCCATGACGTAGATGTTGATCAGCATCTCCTCGGGCTGTTCCAGCGTCGGGACGGGTTCCAGCGGCGCGACCGACACGAAGACCGTGGGGGGCGATGCCAGCACGCCCGACAGCGACTGCGAGATGCGGTTGCCGATGGCGGTGGGCGACTGGCCCGCGACCTGCAGGCTGCCGGCATAGGGGAAGTTGATCGATCCGCCGGGCAGGACCGGGATGGTGCGGTTGAGGCTCTCGTCCTCGAGCACCTCGATCGTCAGGCGATCGCCCGAACGGACGCGGTATTCCTGTGCATGGGCCGTGGCGGACCACAGTATCGGCAGGCACAAGGCCAGGCCCATCAACATGCGCATCATGATTTTCATCGCGGATGTCCTTCTCTTTTGCCCGAACATAGGACGATCATGCCCTGTTGGCGCAACTTTTTCGTTTGTATCGTTAAGATCGGGCCGGCCCAGGGGACGGAAAGTTGCGCCGCTGTCGCCTTCGGGTCACAGCCCGGGGGCAACGGCGGCGGTCCCCCCGGTCAGTTCGTTTCCGTATCGTTCGCCCCGGCAGCCTGCGCATCCGCGGGGGATTGCAGCCCCTCCAGGGTGGCGCGGGCCGTGGCGGCGGTGCTGCCCTGCAGATCGTCGGCCATCTCGAGCCCGCGGGTCAGCAGGTCCCGGGCTTCTTCGGTCTGGCCCAGGGATGCCCGGACGATGCCCAGATGCAGCTGCACCGCAGGGTCGTTTTCCAGCGCCTCGGCCGCGCCTTCCAGATAGGGCAGCGCCCCTTCGCTGTCGCCGTTCAGATGCAGCAGCCAGCCATAGGTGTCCATGAAGGCCGGGACCGTGGTGCCCGCAAGCCGCCGCGCGACCGAGGTCGCCTGCGCCAGGCGTTCGGGATCGTCGGCATGATAGGTCGCAAGCAGGCTGGCCAGGTTGTTCGCCACGATCACCGCATCCGAGGACCGGTCATAGAGCGTCTCGAAGATGGCGATGGCCTCGTCGATGCGGCCCGCGCGTTCCAGAAGCCCCGCCTTGGTCCACAGCAGGTCCGGATCCTCGGGCAGCTGTTCCAGGCTGGCATCGACGGCCTCCAGCGCTTCGGCATTGTCGCCGCTCTGCGCGATCAGGCGCAGGCGCATCAGATGCGGTGCCGGGTCCGAGGGGTCGTCCTCGATCAGGCGGTCCAGGATCTGACGCGCGGCGTCGGGCTGCCCCGTGGCCGCGGCAAGCTGGGCGTCGGCCTGGCGCACCATGCGGTTGTCGGGGGCGCTTTCGCGCAGGGTTTCCAGCTGGATGCGCGCGCCTTCCAGATCGCCCGCAGCGATGCGCGAATAAAGCAGCTCGACCTGGGCCTCGATCGTGGCGTCGCCCGCATCCGCCCGGTCGCGGAGATAGTCGATCGCCGCATCGCGGCCTTCCTCGCGGCTCAGCTGCGCCAGTTCCAGTTCCTGCGCCGCGCGGTTGGATTGCGGCGTGTCCAGATTTTTCAGCCGTGCCACGACACCCTGCGCACGGGGCAGGTCCGGCATGGCCAGATAGGTGCGACCCAGCATGGCCAGCAGGGCCACGTTTTCGGAATCGGCCTGCAGGGCGGGCAGCAGCGCATCCTCGGCGGGACGGGTGCGACCCTCGGCCAGAAGGCTCTGCGCAAAGCGCAGCGTCTCGGTCGGGGCATGGTCCGACGCCTCGGCCGCGCGGGCCAGGAAGTCGCGCATCAGGTCGGGTTCGCCCGCACGGTAATAGGCATCGGCCATCAGGCTCAGCGCCTCGACATCCTCGGCATCGCTGTCCAGGGCCGCGCGCAGGGCCAGGATGGCGTCGTCCAGCTGGTCGGCCTCGATGTTCCAGCCGGCCTGCATCTTCAGCGCGCCCACATGGCCGGGTTCCTCGGCCAGGACCTCGGCCACCAGGGGGCGTGCCTCGTCCTCGCGTCCGGCGCCCGCCAGCATGCGCGCCAGCTGGATGCGCAGGTTGCGCGTCTCGGGGGCGGGTTCGCGATCGGCCAGAAGGCCCTGCACCTGGGCGATGGCCTCGTCGCGATTGCCGTCGACGTAATCGGCCCCGGCCAGCAGCGCGCCGAAGATCAGCGGGTCGCCGCCCTGCTCCAGCATGGTCCGCATCTCCTGCCGCGCGGCATCGGAACCGCGCGTCATCTCGATATAGCGGATCAGGTCCAGCTGCGGGGTCGCGTCGCCCTCGGCCGCGGCATCGGCCATCTCGCGCAGGAAGGCCTCGGCATCCTCGGTGCGGTTCTCGCTGACATAGAATGCCAGCAGGTTGCCCTTGGCATCGGTGCTGTCGGGGAAACGGTCCAGCGTGGCGCGCAGATGCGTCTCGATGCCGGCCATGTCGCCCCGTTCGGACAGCCATGCCAGGCGTTGGGCATATCGCTGCGGATTGTCGGGCTGCAGTTCCATCAACCGGTCGATCAGCTGACCTGCACGGTCCAGATCGCGGTCGCGCGCCGCCCGGTCCAGAAGGATCGTCAGCAGCAGCACGTCGTCGGGGCGATCCTCGACCATGGCCTCGGCCTGGTCGGCAAGGGCCGCGCGTTCCTCGGCGGGGCTGTCGTCGGTCAGGTTCACATAGCGCTGCGACAGGGCGATCGCCTGCACGTCGGGATCGTCGGGCGCCAGTTCCTGCGCGCGGTTGGCGTGACGTTCGAATTCGTCCTTCTGCCCGGTCTCGGTCGCAAGCCGCGCCAGGGCGATGCGGGTGGGCAGGTCGTCGGGATATTGTTCGGCCAGGCGCAGATACTGGCTGTAGGCGTCGCGCGGGCGACCGGCCTCCAGGTGGATGTCGGCCAGCATCCTGCGGGCCTCGTAATGGGTGCCGTCCTCGTTGAAGACGTTGCGCAGCTGGACCATGGCCCGATCGGTATCGCCCTCGGCCGCAAGCGCGACGGCGGATTCGTAATATTCCTCGGCCTGCTCCTCGGAGGATTTGCAGGCGGTCAGCGACAGGGCAACCACCAGGGCTGCGGACAGGCGAAGCCCGGTATGCCGCGCTTTGCGGCGGGCAAGACGGGGGGCGTTATGGGCAGTCATGGGGGCGATCTCATTGCTGGAACGCGACCGCCGCCTGTTCTGGCGGGCGTGTCGCGGTAATGGCCACGGCTTTCAGTATCCGGTGCCGCGCAGCACGACCTTAAACGTCCGCAGCAGAATTCCAAGGTCATTCCGGCAGGACAGGCTGCGATCATAGGCTTCGTCGTAGCGCACGCGGGCGCTGAATTCGGCCTCGTTGCGGGCCGAGATCTGCCACAGGCCGGTGATGCCCGGGCGCAGGCGGTAATAGGCGGTACCGTGATAGAGCGGTGCCTGATCGACCATCATCGGGCGCGGGCCGACCAGCGACATGGTGCCGTTGAGCACGTTGAACAGCTGCGGCAGCTCGTCCATCGAGGTCTTGCGCAGGATGCGGCCGACCATGGTGACGCGCGGATCGGTCTTCAGCTTCTGGGTGCGGTCCCATTCGGCGCGGGCTTCGGGGTTCTGCTCCAGGTGGCTCTCCAGCCGGTCCTCGGCATCGGCGACCATGGTGCGCAGCTTCCAGATGCGGAAGATGCGGCCGTTCTGGCCGACGCGCTTCTGCGCGAAGAACGGGTTGGCCCCGTCCATCAGGATCAACAGGGCCATCAGCAGGATGAAAGGCAGGACGACCGGCGCGGCCGCAAGGATCAGGAAGGATTCGAGACCGCGCTTGACGCCCTGGCGATAGATGCCTGTCCGGCCCGGTCGGGCCATCGCGCGTTCTGATTGTTGCATGATGATGATGTCGCGGGCGGGAAAGGCCGGTTCGAAGTCCGTCGCACGTATCGTCATCTTTAAACTCCCTCCCCAAATGTGGGGAACACAACTTGGAAACAAAACGAAACTGCCCGGGCGGTCCGCGGCGAAGCAAACACACGCCTCGGATCTTCCCGGATGATGCAGGCTATCATGCTCCAAAACGGACCTGAATTGAAAGTTTAAAAATTGATTAAAACTTTGTATGATCGAACAATTCGGTACAGAAAATGGGCCGTCCATCTGTCCTAAAGGACAGGTTGATGCGATAAGGGATAGCGTGGACGCCAGCGGCCCGAAGACGATGGTCCCTGCGGCGGTCGGCGGGCCCTCGGAACTGATTCGGAAAATCCTTCATCTTCGGGTGTTGCGCGCAGGGTGCTTCGACGAGATCTATGACCCCGCGCGTCTGGCCGCAGGCCGCCGCGCGATCTATACACGGCACAATTCCAATCGGAGCCCGACGTGAGCCAATTCTATCTCGAGCATTACGGCTTCCGGATGCGCCCCTTCTCGATCCTGCCCGACCCGGGGATGCTCTTCTGGTCCAAAAGCCATCGCAAGGCGTTCTCGGTGCTGGAATACGGGCTGATGACCCGTGCGCCGCTGACCGTGGTCACGGGCGAGGTCGGCACCGGCAAGACCACGCTGATCCAGGCCCTGCTGGCGCGGACCGAACAGGAGGTCCGGGTGGGCCTGATCTCGAACGCGCGGGGCGATCGGGGCGACCTGCTGCGCTGGATCCTGAACGCCTTCGACATCGACACGCCGCGCGATGCCGATTACGTCAGCCTGTTCCAGGCCTTCCAGGATTTCGTCCTGTCCGAATACGCCGCGGGCAACCTGGTCATCCTGATCTTCGACGAGGCGCAGAACCTGGGGGCCGAGACCCTCGAGGAGCTGCGGATGCTGACCAACATCAATTCCGGCACGGACGAGCTGCTGCAGCTGATCCTTCTGGGCCAGCCCGAGCTGCGCGAGATCATCACCCGCCCCGAGCTGCGCCAGTTCGCGCAGCGCGTCAGCGCGACCTTCCATCTGGACGGGTTCGACCTGCAGGGAACGCGGGACTACATCGCCCATCGCCTGACCGAGGCCGGCGGCACGGGCACCGAGATCGACGTCGAGGCCGCCGACCGGATCCACGCGGAATCGGGCGGAATTCCCCGCATGATCAACAAGATCGCGGATCTGGCGCTGGTCTATGGCGCGGCGGCGGACCAGAAGGTCGTCAAGGCCGAACTGATCGACGAACTGATCGCCGACGGGCTGATCCTGGTGCCGCAATCGGCACCCGCGCCGGACCAGCCCCAGGCGCGGCTGGTCCTGGCCCACGAGCCGGGCCCCAAGCGCGACTTTTCCTGAAGGCTCCGGTCCTCAGCCCCGCCGCGCGCGCAGGGCGCTGACCGCCTGCCCCGGCAGGATCGCGAAGCAGCGGGCATAGCGGCCCGCCATGCGGCGCGGGCTGCCTGCCAGGCGCCACAGCCATTCGCCCGCCATCCGGCGCACCCAGGCGGGCGCGCGGGTCTGCGTGCCCGCCAGGAAATCCAGCCCCGCCCCGATGGACATGAAGCCCGTCTGCGGCAGCCGCGCGGATGCATGGGCCGCGAAGATCTCCTGCTTGGGGGCGCCCAGGGCCAGCAGGCACAGGCGCGCGCCGGATGCGCCGATCTCCTCGATGGCGGCATCGGCGGCGGGTCCGGTGGGGTCGAAGCCCATCGGCGGCGCGATCCGCGCGACCACCCGCAGCCCCGGCGCATCGCGGCAAAGCGCGACCTCGGCGGCGGCAAGGGCCTCGGCGGTGGCGCCGAACAGCGCGACGGGGGTCCCGGCCTCGGCCGCCAGGCGCGTCACCGGGCCGATCAGGTCCGATCCCGGCACCAGATCCACGGGGCGTCCGGCCAGCCTGGACAGCCACACGATCGGATTGCCATCCGCCGTCACATGGCTGTGCGCGCGATAGGCGTCCAGAAAGGCGCGGTTCTCGCGCAGCTTCACCAGATGGTCGAGATTCATCGTGGCAAGCGAGAAGCCCCGCCCCTCGCGCAGCCGCGCGTCCAGATCGGCCAGCAGGTCGGGCAACCTGTCCGCCGTGATCCGCAACGCCCGAGGCGCGGTCTGCCGGGGATCCCGGTCCTGGGGGGTGTCGGCCCCGCGGGCGGCCCAATCGATCATGCTGGTCTCCGGATGATATGCCCCGTTCTTAGCCCACCGCCCCGACCGTCGAAAGACCCCCTGCCGCGCGGATGGCCGAACCTGCCCAGCCGGGCGACATGACCGCGCGACATTCGCGAAGAAGACGGATTTTGTTCAAACTTGGCCTTCATGCAGTCGCGTCCTGCTGGTCAAGTCGCGTCTTCAGGGACTATACACCCCCCTAGTCGAAGTGGCCTTGTTCAAGTGGAAAGAGTGACGACGTGAGATCCCTGCCCCAAAACCGTTCCCTGCCGAACGGGCGCATGCCAGTCGGACCGATCCGGGCCGGGGCCTGCCGCATGTCCCATCCGCACGCCCGTCCGCAGGCCCGTGCTGCCATCATGCGGGATGCGTGCTGATGTTCGATCTCCGCTTCTACTGGTCGCTTCTGATCCGCCGCCTGCCGGTCATGCTGGCGCTGTTCATCATCTGCGCGTCCTTCGGGGCCGTTTCGGCGATCCGCGCGCCCGCGACCTATACCACCGCGGCGCGTCTGCTGGTCGAGGATCCGCAGATCGTCCAGGAAGACAGTCGCGACGGGTCCAGCGGCCAGGCGCTGGACGTGATCGAACAGCAGCTGATGACCCGCGCCAACCTGATCGACATCGCCAACAAGCTGAACGTCTTCAGCGGCGCGCCCGACATGTCCGTGGATGAACGCGTCAGCCGGATGCGGTCGTCCAGTTCGATCCGCCGCAGCAGCGGGGCGAACCAGGCGACGCTGATGGAGGTCAGCTTCACCTCGCCCAACCCGCGCACCGCGGCGGCCGTGGTCAACGAATTCACGACCCTGATCCTCAGCGCCAACACGAAGAACCGCGTGGGCCTGGCCGAGGAACGCCTGGCCTTCTTCCAGCAGGAGGTCGAACGGCTCAGCGCGGATCTGGACCAGCAGAACGCCCAGATCCTGGGCTTCAAGCGCGAGAACGCGAACGCCCTGCCCGAGAACCTGACCTACAACCAGAACCGCCAGTCGCTGCTGCAGGAACGCATCTCGCGGATCGAGAGCGAGATCGCCAGCCTGCAGACGCAGCGCCAGGACATGGTCCGCCTGTTCGAGGAAACCGGCAGCATCCGCCAGACCGGCCAGCCGCAGACCCCCGAGGAACAGCAGCTGGCCCAGCTGCGCGCCGAACTGAACGGCGTCCTGAGCATCTATGCCGAGGACAGCCCCCGCGTGAGGGCGCTGCGCAACCGGATCGCGACCACCGAGAGCCTGGTGCAGGCCCAGACCGGCAACGACCCCGCGCAGGAAACGGGCAACACCCTTCTGAACGTGAACCTGTCCCAGATCGACACCCGCCTGACGGCGCTGGAATCCGAACTGCGCCAGGCCAACAGCGAACTGGATGTCGTGCAGGCCGCCGTTTCGGCCACCGCGACCAATTCGATCGCGCTCGGCGCGCTGGAACGCGACCAGGCCAACATCCAGGCCCGCTACAACGCCGCCGTGGCCGATCTCAGCCAGGCGCGGACCGCCGAACGGATCGAGACCTCGTCGCGGGGGCAGCGCATCAGCGTGCTCGAGGCGGCGAACGTGCCCAACCAGCCCTCGGGGCCCAACCGCAAGAAGATCGCCGCGATGGGCATCGGCCTGGGGCTGGCGCTGGCGGGCGGGTTCTTCGTCCTGATGGAGATCCTGAACAACACGATCCGCCGTCCGGGCGAACTGAGCGCGCGCTTCCAGATCACGCCGCTGGCCGTGATCCCCTATATCGAGACGCGCGAGGAAGGGCGCAAGCGTCGCAGGGTCACGCTGACCGCGATCGCGGCGGTGCTGATCCTGATCCCCCTGGGGCTGGCGGCCCTGCATACGCAATACATGCCGTTGGACGTGCTGACGCAGAAGGTCGTCACGCGTCTGGGCCTCGGCTAGAGCGCCCGGAAAGGTTCCCCATGGAAAAACTGCAAGCCGCCATCGAGATCGCCCGCCGCAAGCGCGCATCGCAGGACGGGGCCGCGGATCTGCGCCCTGCCGCGTCTGCGCATGTGGAAACGCCCGACCCCGACCAGCGCGCGCCCGCCGCCGATCCCTGGCCCGACCTGGCCGAGGTCGAACTGGACCGTGGCGCGCTGATCCGGTCGCGCATCCTGTCGCAGAACGCCTCGATGGAATCGACGCCCTTCGACGTGCTGCGTACCAAGATCCTGTACCAGATGCGCCAGAACGGCTGGCGTCGCCTGGCCATCACATCGCCCATGCCCCAATGCGGCAAGAGCACGACCTCGGTGAACCTGGCGCTGGCGCTGAGCCGTCAGCCCGAACTGCGCACGATCCTGTTCGATTTCGACCTGCGTTCGCCCACCGTGGCGCAGAAGCTGGGCCTGAAGGACGCACCGTCGATCACGCCGCTGCTGCGGGGGGAAACCGAATTCGCGGACCAGGCCGTCCGCGTCGGACCGAACCTGGCGCTGGCCCTGTCGGGCGTGCCCGATTCCGACCCCACCCGCCTGCTGATGTCCGACAGCACGCGCGAGGCGCTGGCTCGCGTCCAGACGACCTACGATCCCGACATCATGATCTTCGACCTGCCCTCGATCCTGATCGGGGACGATGCGCGCGCCTTCCTGCAGCATGTGGATTGTGCGCTGATCCTGGCTCGGGCCGATCAGACCCGCTATGGCGATTTCGACAGCTGCGAACGCGAGGTCGGCGAATACACGAACGTGCTGGGCGTGGTGTTGAACGGGTATCGCCGCAGCGACGGCAAGTTCGACGCGATCGAAGGCGACGGATGACGGAAACGCCACTCGATCGGCAGATCGTTGTCGACAGCTATGCCCTTGCGCCGTCGCGGCTGATCACCGCCCGGTCCTTCCTGGTGGATCGCGCGGTGCCCGACTGCGAGGAGATCACCCTGCCCGGCCGCGACGCGCCGGGCGGTGCCATCCCCTTCGGGCTGGTCGATCGCATGCCGCCTCCCCCTGCCCGACGCGGATGGCGCGCGCGATTGCGCAAGGCCCCCGGGCCCGTGCCGCTGGATGGCGATCTGGGCATGGATTGCCGCATCACCAGCCCCGAGAACTGGTCGCATTTCCTCAACATCCACGCGCCGCTGGCCATCGCGCTGATGCGGCGCCTTGACCTGCAGCCGGGGGGGCTGACGCTGATCCTGCCCGCCGCGACGCCGGGTTTCGTGCTGAAGGCCGCGGCGCATCTGGGCCTGCGCACGCAATGCGCGGCGGGCGCCGTCATCGGGCCGGGCGTGGCCTTCCGGCTGGGGCTGAACATCACCATTCCCGACCGCCGCCGCTGGCTGGAGGATGCGGGCACCATCGACCGCCTGTGGGACGGCCCCGCCGATCACCTGCCGCGCCATGTCTTCCTGGCCCGCCGGGGCACCCGCCACGTCACCAACCAGCCCGAGATCGAGGCCCTGCTGGCCCGGACCGGGCATGTGACCATCTTCCCCGAGGATCTGTCGCCCGCCGACCAGTTCCGGCTGTTCAACACGGCCGAGACCATCGTGGCGGTGCATGGCGCGGGCCTGGCGCCGCTGCTCTATCGTCATCCGGATGCGCCGCTGCGCCACCTGGTCGAGATCCTGCCCTGCGGGCACATGACCGATTTCTATCGGCTGATGGCCCAGCAGGTGGGCTGCCGCTGGACCGGTGTGCGCGGGCGGCTGAAGCCCGAATATGTCCGCCCGGCCTATCGGCTGGATGCCCGCATCTACCGGGAACATTCGCTGGACGGGTTCGAGGTCGATCCGGTTGCCCTGGAACGTGCGCTCGGGGCGGGCTGAGGGGTCTCAGGACCCCAGCAGCCTGCGGACGCGTCCCTGCACCCGGTTGCGGTTGTGCCGCCACAACTGGCCGCCCAGCAACCGCGCCGTCCGGCCATAGCCCGAAAGCCCCCCGTCCCATCCGCTGCGCAGATAGGCCCGGTGCCATGCCCATTTGGCCTTCTGCATGTATTCGGGCGTCCATGGCTTGCGGGTGGTGTAATGCAGGATGCCCGGATCGTCCGGGCGCGCGGCCTCGGGTTGGCCCATGCGCAGGATCTGCTTGTTCCAGCGCGGATGCAGACGGCCCCACCGCCCAGCCAGCACCGCGTTCAACGCGTCCTGGTCGGGAAAGCCCAGCAGATCGCTGTGCTTCTGCAGGAAATCGCGCGTGCGGTCCGATATCTGCTGCCTGCGCCATTCGGCCATGTTCACAAGCAGGACGCCGGCATTGAAGTATCGACCGTCCGGAACGGCCTCGATCTCGGGGAACTTGCTCAGGACATAGTTTTCCAGATCGTCATCCGTGCCATTCTGCACGGCCCAGACCGCCTTGTCCTCCAGGTCGAGCCGCCACAGCTCGGCTATGTCGCGCTGAACGACGATATCGCAATCCATGTACAGGACGCGTTCCACGTCTTCGGGAAACAGTTGCGGCAACAGAAGGCGGAACAAGGTCACGATCGAATAGTGGCGAAAGTTGATGCTGTCGAACTGTGCGGGATCGACCTGCCGCCAGATCGCCCGGACCTTCGGATGCGCGGCAGCCCAGCATTTCTCGGCATGCAGACGGTTCTGTTCGGATATGCCGTCCGATACGACATGCAGCTCGATGGTCGCGTCCCGATCCGCGTGGCGCAGCAGCGAATGGGCGGCGACCGTCAGCGGCATCGCATAGGCATCGTTGGCGCACATCATCACATGCATGGTCGTCATCCGGTCATCCTTTCCGGTCGGGCGTGGTCGTCCAGCAGGATCGCGAAATCATCGACGAAACGGCCTTGTTCAAGATATTCGCGGCAGGCGGCGAATGCGGTTTCGGCCATGTGGCGCATGGCGGCCGGGTCGGCCAGCGCGTTCCGGGCCACCTCCTCGAAATCCGAGAAGTCCCACCGCACCGGCAGATAGGTCTCGTGCGGGCGATAGAGGTCGGGCAGGCTGTCCAGATGCGACATGTCGGGCTTGATCAGCACGGCGCCGGTCATGAAGGCCTCGATGTCGCGCCAGCACAGCTCGCCATAGCCGAAGGGGCTCCAGCACAGTCGCGACTGCCGCATCTCGTCCAGGAACAGGTGCTGGTCGATGCGGGCCTGCGGCGTGGTGGCGATGCCCGGCAGATCGCGGGTGATGCGGGCCGCATCCTCGCGCATGGCCTGGTACCAGGGGGTGCCCTTGGTCGCGATGCGGGCATGCAGGTCGATGGGCCGGTCGTGCCAGTCCGACCATGCGGGCGGGCTGCCCGTGAAATGCGGCATCAGATGCGGCGCGGTCAGGAAGTTCGGGATCAGCCCCAGCCGGTCCAACAGCGCGGGCGGCACCTGCCAGTCCACGACCTGGCCCGGGATGTCGTGCAGCTGCATGTAATATTCGGTCAGGTTCGTATCGCCCAGCCGGGGCCGCAGGAAATCGCGGCGATCCCTGAACAGCGCCTTGCGCAGATACAGGTCGATCAGCGGTTCCAGGATGCGTCCGAAGCGCAGATCCACATGGGCGAAGCTGTCCAGGAAGACCACGCGGGCCGGCGCATGGCGGTCCCGGTAACGTTCGATCGACGCGGCAAGCCGGTCGATATCCTCGGTGAACCAGGGTTGGACCAGCACGATATCGGCGGCAGGGGCGCGATCTTCCAGCAGATCGGCGATGGGGCGTGCCCGGATATCCGCGCCATGGATGGCCGCGATCCCCGCGCCGTGATGGAAATAGGGGTGGATGCTGGCCCAGCAGATCCGGTTGGGATGGTGCAGGATCAGGACCCGCGGGCCGTCATGGCGGCCAAATCCCGCGCCCAGAAGCGCACGCGCGGCCGGGGCGACACGCCTGTCCAGCCGCCGCCGCGACGCGTGCGCCCGCAGGCGATGTCCGATACCCTGCACAGCTCATGCCCTCGTCTTCGTCACTTGGCCGGACCATAGCAGGTTCACCTGCCAAGCCCAGCCAAACCCGAAGTGGGATCAGGCCGCGATGCCGTTTTGCCGGCGGCGCATCATGCCCATCGCCGCACATGCAGCCCCCAGCAGAAGCGCCGAGGCGGGCAGCGGCACGGGCGCGGGCTGGGGCATGCCTTCCGCGACCGTGAAGAACGCACGCTGGACCGTCCAGCGCGCGAAGTAGTCGGGGCCGAATTCGAGGAACGGCAGCGGCTGCTGCAGGAAATCGAAATACAGCAGGTCGCCGGTCAGAAGCCCCCCGAACAGGCGCCCGTTGTCGGTGTCGTCATCCGGCCCGTAAGCGATGTCGATCTCGTTTCCGATGACGGATGCGGTCTTGGCGTTCAGCGTGCAATCGATGCCGCCCAGATTGCAGCTGGTCAGGCCGCCCGTCTCCTCGATCGTGGCGGTAAAGCCGATTTTCTCGTTCAGGGTGAACGGAAACAGCTGGGGCAGACCCAGTTCGACGGGGGGATTGGTCAGTTCGTCGGAATGATCCAGCACCACGCCCGTCGCGGTCTCGACCAACTCGAAATCGAAGTAACTGCGCCCATCGAAGTTCAGCTGCACGTCGATGTTCTGGACCGATGCAGCCGAGGCGATCGAGCCGGTGGACAGGGTGAAAAGGGTAACGATGAAACGGGCAAGACGCATGATGACATATCTCCGAAGGACCGGAAGGAATTTGCGCCAAGGATAGCGTGATCGCGTGGAAAATAAAGAAATGTTTCGTGAATTGAATGTAATTCAACTTTTAATAGAAATTTTAATATTAATTCAACTTCAAGTTATTACTTATACTCGATGATGCGGCCCCGACGACCCGTCAAGCGCTTGAAATGATACTCCATAATGCCGACCGCCTCGGGGATCTTGCCCATGGTCAGGAAAACGGCACGCGCCGGATCGTCGTCGCGCCAGGCCAGCCGCAGGATCTGAAGGGGCCAGGCCAGCAGGATCAGCAGCATCGCCGGGTGCAGAAGCGCCCCTGCCAGGGCAGCCAGCGGAATGAACAGGCCCCACAGCAGGGCGCGGCGCATGGGGGCGATGTTGTGGCGTTCGGGGGGCGCGCCATGCAGGGCCGCGCCTTCGGCATAGGCATGACCGGCGCGCCTGCAGCGTTTCCACCATTGGCCGAAGCGGTGGATATCCGCGTCGTGGCGCGTCATCTCGGCATCCAGCCGCCAGATCTGCCAGCCGCCCTGGCGCAGGCGCACGCAAAGCTCGGGCTCCTCTCCGGCGATCAGGCGCGGATCGAAGCCGCCCGCGGCGGCAAGGGCGTCCCGGCGCATCAGCACGTCGCCGCCGCAGGACCGGGCGCGGCCCGGAGGCGTGTCCCATTCGCGGTCGATCAGCCGGTTGTAGATCGAGGCCTCGGGCGCGATCTCTCGTCTGCGTCCGCAGACGGCGGCCACGGCGGGATTGTCCTTCAGGAAGGCCGATGCCTTGCCGATCCACCCCGGATCGAGGCTGCAGTCGCCATCCACGAACTGGACGAACTCTCCATCCGCAGGCAGGGCCTCGACCCCGGCATTGCGGGCGCGGGCTGCGGTGAAGGGCAGGTTCATGTCCAGCCGGACCACCGTGACGCCCCTCGCCTCGGCCGCGGCGATGCTGCCATCCGTCGATCCGCTGTCGACATAGACGACATGGCGCAGCCCCGCTGCCAGAAGGCTGTCGAGACAGCGCAGCAGGCGGTCGCCCTCGTTCCGGCCGATGGCGACCGCATCGATATGGGGGAGGGATGTCATGTCGCGGTCCCTTCGGGCGTGGCGCCCTGCGGGGGCGCGTGGCCCCCGTGGCGCCGGGTCTGACGGGTATAGGCGTTGCGCCGCAGCGGCAGGTCGGACACCGCCTGGACGCTGGCATCGCGATCGACGCGGCCCAGTTCCAACCGGCCGGCCAGCGCGCCCGCCAGCAGCCAGGTGACCGGTGTCAGCGTCGCGTTGGGGATCAGGTCGATCATGTTCGCGGTCAATGCCATGGCGATCCCCGCCGTCGCGGATGTCAGGCCCAGGGCCTTCCAGCGCAGGCCCATGAAGATCATGGGGATCAGCAGCAGCCCGAACTGCGCCAGGTAACCCAGCCATCCGTTGATGCCGATGCTGATGATCCAGTATCCGTCGGTGACGCTGATGTCGCGCCCCCTGTCGTCGATCACCCGGTTGCGGCCCCAGCCGCCCCATCCGAACAGCGGACGGCGGTTGGCGTGATCCAGCAGGATATCCTCGTTGTCCAGGCGGAAGCGCAACGAGGCCGCGCGGTCGGGGTCCACGTCCTCGGCGATGGACAGCGCGAATTCGGTCGGGGCCAGAGACGCCCCCCGCAGCATCGGATAGGTCAGGATCGTGACCGCCAGCCCCGCCGCGCAGATGATCTGCAGCCGGATCGGCAGGAAGGCGATGACCGCGCCCAGAAGCAGGCCGATCCCCAGGGCGCCGATCCCCTTGGACAGGACCAGGACCATCAGCATCCAGATCGCGGCGATCAGCCAGCGGGTCCGCATCTTGTCGGTGCTGGACCGCCACAGGCTGAGCGCGGCCAGGAAGGACCCGCAGAAGAAGATGGCCAGCCACAGCCCGTGATGCAGGAACACCACCGGGCGATACCCGCCGCCCCGCAGGTGCTGACGCCAGTCATGGGGAAAGTAGCCGTAGATCATGCGGCTGAGCTGCGGCGACATCCGCACCTCGTAGAGCGCGAGGAAGGAATAGGCGATGCCCGCGACGACCATGCCGATGACCAGCGTGCGCTGCCCTTCGGGATGGGCCAGGTATCGCCGGGCCAGCAGGAAGGGCAGCACCGCGAACAGCGTGTTCCCCAAGGTCGAGGCGATGTCGTAGGGCCGCAGCGCGGGCAATGCGCGCCAGCCCCCATAGACCAGCCGGTCGCCATTGGTCAGCACCGTCAGCACCGCGGCCAGACCCATCAGGATCAGCAGAAGCTGCACGGCCCTGCTGCGGGGGAACCAGCCGGGCTGGACCGATCCGGGGGCCAGCTGCCGCAGCCTGTCCCGCGACAGCATCATGGAGGCCGCCAGGACCGCCGCGATGGCCGGAATGGAATCCTTGTTCAGGCTGGGAACGGCCGGCATCTCGATCGAGTAGTTGCGCGGCAGAAGAAGATAGCCGCCCAGGATCGCTGCGGTCACGGCCTCGGCAGGCGTTCTCTTGGCGAAAAGCCAGAACACCACCAGAGGCCAGATCAAAACCGCAACCATAGAAATCATGGCAGTTCCCTTGCCATAACCGCCGCGCCTGCGCCATGTCGTTCTGCATTCGCGCGATCACTTGGCCCCCGGCCTCCGCAAGCCGGCGGAACGGGGCATGAAAATTCGCAGCGCTTTGATTGAAATGACATATCCGCCTGAAGTTGCAGCCCGAAGAACGCTTTCACCAAGACATGATGGGCGCATTGTCTAGAATACAATGCACGTTTCACCAGCAACCCGTTTTCAAGAGGTCTTCATGGGTCTTCAGAACCTTACCATGGCATTTGCCATGTCCTGCGGCATGGCCGGCGCCGCATCCGCCGCAACGGTCGTCGATATCGACCTGAAGCTGCGCTATGACGGCACCTTCTATCATGACGGCGTGATCATTCCCAATGACGATGACGCGGGCATGCCCCTGAACGTGGTGGAATTCACGAAGCTCCGGGCCGATGGCGGCGTGCTCGGGTTGCCGCATTGGGACATGGAGATCGGCGAGGAGACCTTCTTCAAGGCGCAGCTGGTGCTGCCCGAACCGGGGACCGAACCGGCCTCCATCGGTTACCGCACCGACAATGGCGGCCGCGCGCCCAGCTGTCAGCTGGGATATCTGACATGCGGCGACGTCACCGAGGTCTACAATTCCGGGGATCGCTGGCATGTCTTCTGGGACGACCAGGAAGGCCTGAGCTTCGACCTGCTGGCAGGCGGCAAGCTGAGTTATCAATACACCCCCGAATTCAGCGCAAGCAGCCTGTATTTCGATTGGGGATGGTTGTATTTCGACGACCGCTTCGCCGAATTCACCGTGCTGGAGGTGCTGCAGCCCGCGCCCGTGCCCGTGCCGATGTCGGCAGCCTTCCTGCCCGTCGCGTTCGGCGCCCTTGCATCCCTGCGCAGGCGCCGAAGCAGGATCAGCTGATCGTCAGGACCAGGCGGCCCCCCGTCACCGACACGCCCGCAGGCAGCAGGGCCCCCTGGTCCACCACCGTCACCCCGTCGCCGGTCAGATCGTGGGTGCCGGGCTGCAGGAATTCGCGGCCGGTGATCGCGACCTGGGCGCCCGGTGCCAGGATCACCTCGCCCGTGGCGGTGGGTTGCTGCAGGCCGTCGCCGATCATCCCCGAACGGAAGCGTCGCAGGCACGGCATGGATCGCGACAGGATGCCCGTGACAGTCACGGTGCTGGGCGTCGTGTAATCCCCGTCATCGGCGACATATTCGGTATGGCCGATGGTCAGCCGCTCGCCCGTCTGCGGCAGGGCCGACAGCGCATAGAGATGCAGCCGGTTCTTCGTGCCGCGATCGCGTTCCTCGAAATCGGACATCATCGCGCTCAGGCCGCTTTCCGATGCCAGCAGCGCCGTGCCCGGATGAACCAGCCGCTGCTTGTAGAGCGCGTCCCCGATTTCGAGCACGATGCCCGCGCCGAATTCCAGCCGCCCCCGAACGGTCAGGCGGCCATGGCCGGCGCCATCCCAACCCGCCATCACCCGACCGCCCTGCAGCGACAGGCTGCGCCCTTCGGGAACGGTCGTGTCCGGACCCAGCAGCACCTGCGCCTTGCCATGGGCCTGCAGATCCAGATCCGCCACCCCACCGGTCAGGCAAAGGCGCCCCGCCCCCGCATCGACCTTCAGCGGATGTGACGCGGCCCCGCAGACGAACTGGCCGCAATAGCCGATGCGGATATCGGCCGCATCCTCCAGCAGCCCGACCTCCAGGCGCCCCGAGGTGACGTCCAGGGTCCCGCCGTCGAAGGTCAGCGCGGCCAGACCGAGGGTCCGCGTCCCGAAGCGGACGAAATTGCCCCCCAGATCGGCGCTGTCGTCCGGATGCGTGCCGGGCAGGGTCGCGCCCGTCCAGTTGCGGCGGTTGTCCCACCGGAAGCCTTCCGTCCGGGGATCGGGCAGGAAGGTCGCCCTGGCCGGTTCGTGGCGCAGGGGCAGCGGATCGCCGAAACGGGTCTTGGCCCATTGGACCGTATCGCGGACGGCCGTGCCGATGCTGTCCCGGGCCTCCAGCCAGTCGACATATTCGTCGATCGTGGCGGTTTCCCGGCCAAGCTGCTGCCCGGCATAGCGCTGGATCGACGTGCCGTTCAGCACCTCGGGGTCGAGACCCTCGACATTCTCGTTCCGGGCCAGGCCATCTGCATCGTTCCACCATTCCCAGACGCGGGTATCGTTGTGAAGCATGCGCCCGGCCAGGCTGTAGGGCTTGCCGCCGGTCCATTCGGGACGGTCGTAATTGGTGCGGGCCGCGATCTCGGCCGGGTCGTCGGGATTGGCGCGATGCGCGACCACGTTCCCGATCATCGAGGTCTGATACCCCGAGATGTCGTGCCCCCAGTTGATCCCGCCCTGGAAGCCGTTGACCTTCTTGTGCGCGGCCCCGAACAGGACGCTGTCCAGGAAGTTCGTGAACTGGTTGATGGGCCCCAGATTCGTGCCGGAATGGATCGCCCCGCCGATATTGTTGTCGAGGAACAGCAGGTTCTCGTAATGGCCGCCGCACCGGATCTGCAGCGCACAAGAGGCGTTCTGCGACAGCAGGTTGTCACGCAGTGTCAGGTCGGAACAGCTGAAGGTCAGGTACAGCCCGTGGTTCCGGTCGGAGGGCGGCATGGGGAAGGCCGCGCTGCGGTCGTAATCATAGCCCTTGGCCCAACCGCACATGTCGACGATGGTGCCCTCGATCATGAGGTTCTTGGCGCTGCCGCCATAGGCCCCGCTGATGCGGTCCGAACTGCCGTCCCAATAGGTCCGCACGGGGTTCCCGCCGGGCACCGTCTTGGCGATGCCGCGCAGCACGACATCCTTCCACGACGACATGTAAAGATCGCGGAACTGGCTCTCGGTATCGCCCGAGATGCGGCAGCCTTCCATGATGATGCCGTAGCCGTGGCGCGGGTTGAATATAGGGCAGGCCAGATCCCGCAGCATCATGTATCGCGGGCCGAGGCCGATCCATTCGAAGCCCTGGGGGAAGAAGGGGCGATCGCCCTCGCCCCAGGCGCCCAGCACGAAGGGGTGCAGCTCGTCCTCGCCCCGCAGATACGCGCCCCAATATTGCGAACGGTCGTAGCTGTAGCCCCGCTCGAACAGGAACCAGTCCGACCGGCTGTCCTTGTTCTGACCGTAAAGCGTGCCGAACAGCGTCTCGAAGATCTCCATGGCCACGGCCATTTCGGGCGATCCGCCATATTCGGGGCGCTCCATCAACCAGCTGCCGGTGACGGCGCTTTCCGCCACCCCGGCCGCTGCGGCGATCGCGGCGCGCGTCAGGGCGTCGGCCGAACCCGAGACATAGATCTTGCGATGGCGCTGGCCGGGTTCGGGCTGCAGGCGGTTGCGGTCGTCCACCGGCAGGCAGTAATGGATGCCCGAGGCGAAACCGCGTTTCTGGGTGCGCGGCTCGACGGTCAGTTCGACCTCGGTCCCGTCGGCCAGGCGCGCGGTATGGGTGCCGCCCTCGGTCAGCGACAGCAGGTCCAGGCCGGTCAGGCCGTCGGCACGCCGAATGATCTCCAGCCCTTCGACCGATTGCAGGGCGGGCAATGCGTTCATGCGGCCCGCATATGCCGTCAGGCTGACGACCTGGGCGGGCAGGCCCCATTGCGCGACCGTGAATGTCCGGCCCTCTGCCGTCAGCGCGAAGGGGTTTGCCTGAAGAAGCGGGCTGTGGAAATGCATCGACATCAGTTCACCTTCTTGACGCGGGTGGAGGACAGGATCCGGGCCGTTCCGGCGGGGCCCATGACGAAGGCGTAATGCATGGCGATCCGTCCGGCCGTCGGGGTAAAGACGTCGCTGCGCACAAGGCGCGTCTGATCCGCGGCGCGGGTGACGTCGAAGACGTTCACATCCAGCGCATCGTTGTAGCCGCTGGCATCCGACAACCTGCCGATCACCCGGCTTGCATCCCCGAATTCGAGCTCGGTCTCCAGCTGGTAGGACTGGCCCGGTTCGACATCGAAACAGACACGAGGATAGCCGCGGGAATTGCCGGTCTTGGTGGTGACCGTCACCGAACCGTCGGCATTCGCCGTGGCAAGACCCGCATAAGGGCGATCGGCATCCTTCAGCACGGGCATCGCCCAGCCTTCGTCCACGGGCAGCGATGCGGAAATGCCGCCCGAGGTCGCGACACGCTGACCGGCCGCATCATGCACCGTTTCGCGATAGGTCAGCGTGCAGCCGCCATCGCGTGCCATGTCGACCGGGTATTCGTCCCCCGTCACGCCCGTCGGCTGGGCGTCGCGGAACCATTCGCCGCTGCGGGTGACGTCATCCGACATGCTGACCCACAGGCCCGGCACGATCTGCAGGGTCGCGTCCTGGGCCGCCTCGCCCGTGATTGCGGGGGGCACGATGCAGGCAGGCCCCTGCCCCAGATCGGCGGCGTCGACCTGGTGATCGCCCGCATAGGGTCCGGGCGTCTCGATCCGGAAATCGAAGGTCCCCGATCGGGGGGTGATCCCGTCCAGCATCACGCGGCGCTCGGGGGTGACAAGCCATTCCCCGCGGATCGGCGGCCAGGCGGTCGGGATGGCCTGCACCCGGATCTGGCCCTGCCCCTGCTGCACGGTTTCGACATGGACGATCTCCGCCCCGGCCAGCGCGGCATCGTAATCCAGCCCGGTCCCGGCCTGGTCGGGCAGGGTTTCGCCATCCACCAGCCAGTGGCGATCGATCCTGATGTCGCCAAGCCCCGCGTCAAAGACCCAGAGGCCGGACCTGACGGCGATCGGCTGGCCGGTCTCGGGCTGGTCGGCCGTGGCGGGGGCAAGGCAGATCGGCCCCTGCTCCAGCTGTTCGGGATCCAGGATATGGACCTCGTCGTAATCGGAAAGTGCAACGTTCAATGTCATGTCCATCACGTCCAGTTTCGATTTCGGATTTCCTGAGGGCGGAGCACGGCCCGGATCGGGCCACGGGGCTTGCACCCGCGGCAGAGAGGACGACTGAAATTCAGGGTCGTGCAGCGCCCCGGCCGGTCCGCCCCAGGGGGGCGGAGAAAGGCTCGGGGCTTGTCTACGGGTCGTTTCGGGAAGGGGTTCGGCCGCGCTTGGCGGCCCCTTGGGACAGGACGATGCGCTTTGAAATGGGATCGGGCATCGCAAGCTCCTGCTGCAGGTTTCCCGCAATGCGGGGCACCGGTGTCTGGAGGGACGATCCTTGTCCGAGGCCGTAAAGAATTACTTAACCATGCGCGGGCACCCGTGGCGCAACACCCTGCAGGCGGTGGTTTCCGTCAGGAAAAATACATGCGCCACAACCGCTTGCCACCATATGCCATCGCGGCAACGAACATCCCAACCGAGATCAGCAGCGCAACGCCCCCGCCAAGGCCCAACCCGCCCATCAGGTTCCGCGCCGGAATCACCAGCCCGTGGAAGACATAGATCGGCAGCGCCAGCCCGCCCGTCACCAGAAGCACCTGCAGCGGCAGCCGCACACCAAGAGACAGCCCTTGCCACGACATCAGCAGCCGCAGGAAGACCCCCGTGCCGAAGGATGCGAAGGCCACGTAGAAGATCAGCCCCGGAAGCGAGGTGAAGACCACGCTGTCGCGACTGTCGAAGGCGTGGATGCCATGGGCCTCGATCAGGCTGAACACGGCCAGGACCATGGCCAGAAGCCCGCCGGTCATCATCAGCCGCGACGCCTCGGCGCTGTCCTTCTGCTGCGACAGCCAGATGCCCACGACCGTGCCCGCCGCGGCAACCGCGTTCATCTTGAAGACGTTGTAGCCCCCGGCGATCAGCATCAGGCGCGGCCATTCCAGGGCCGACTGAAGCTGCTGGTTCGGCAGCAGATCGAACAGCAGCTTCCACAGCAGCCACAGGACCGGCAGCCCTGCAAGAAGCCAGGGAATGGGCCGTTGCAGGCGTCCCAGGGGGGGCAACCACCAGCGCGCCGTGCCCAGCATCAGCGCGTAATACCCAAGCACCCCGTAGAAGGCATGCGCGACCGCGAGCCCGGTCACGGGTTCGCCCCGGACCAGCAGGTTGGCCAGCCGGATGGCCGCCAGCAGCACCATGCCCAGCAGCACCAGGCGGAAGGCGCTACCCAGCCTGCGCAGGACCGATGATCGCTTCTCGGCCAGGTCGGGCAGCATGAAATACCCGATGCCGATCCCGAACACCGCCGCAAAGCCCGGCGTGCCCATCCGATAGAGGAACGAGAACGCCGTCTCGGCCTGCTGGGCCAGGCCAAGCCTGCCGAAGAACCCCGGCCCCCAATGGGACAGCACCACCGACAGGGCCATGATGGCCCGCATCATGGTGATCGACCAGCTGCGCCTTGCGACATCGGGCAGGGCGGCGGGGGCAGCCCCTGACGGCGGGGCGTCGGTCAGGGTGGCGGCCACCTCGGACAGGCAGCGCCCCTCCATCGTGGCGCGGATGGGGGCACGGGGCATGTCCGCGGCCTCCATGACGATCCCGATCTGGACCGAACTGAGCGAGTCGCCCCCCATGTCGTAGAAGCTGGAGGACGGAGAGATATCCGCATCGCCGACCACGCGTGCCCAGATGCGGGCCACGCGGGCCTCGTCTTCGGACAGGTCCACGGGCAGCGGATCGGCGGCCCCCAGCATCATGCCCGCAGGCGTCGCAGCCCCGTCGCGCAGCGATGGCAGCAGGCGCCGCTGGACCTTGCCGGTTCCCGTTCGCGGCAGATTGTCCAGCTGCATGACCTTCAGCGCGGCACCTGCCCCCTGCCCCACCTGCACGCCGCGACGTGCCAGGCACAGCCGGGCCGTTTCCTCGATCAGCGGGGCCAGGTCGCGGATGCGCGCCTCGATCGCCAGAAGCACGGCCTCGCCGCGCATGGCATCCTCGATGGGCGCGATGGCGAACCCCTCGCCCGCGTCGGGCAGCATGGACCTGATATCGGCCTCCAGCGCCTCGGCCCCCAGCTTGACGCCCGCGATGTTGATCTGGTCGTCCAACCGCCCGAGAAAGTGCAGATATCCCTCGGCGATCTCTCCTCGGTCGCGGGTGACCAGCCAGCCGTCGTCATCGGTCAGCGGCGCGATCCGACCGCCCTGTTCCAGCAGACCAAGCGCGACATGCGGGCCGCGAATGGCAATGGCGCCGTCCTCCGCGATGCGGATCTCGACATTCCCCTGCGCCCTGCCGACTGATCCCAGATGCGTCTCGGGGGTCGATGCCAGGTCCAGAAAGGTGCTGCGCGAGGCTTCGGTCAGGCCGTAATGCTGGACGATCCGGGCATTCGGAAACAGCTTGCGCAGGGCCAGCTTGTCCTCGGCCGACATGAACTGGCTGCCGATCTCGATCCAGCGCAGCTTGGCCCCCGCCGCCCCGATGACCTGCGGGTTCGCCAGCACCAGCCGCCACAGGCTGGGCACGGCCGACACGGCATTGATCTCGTCCGCGTCCAGCATCTGCCGGATCTGCGAAGGGTCGAAACGTTCGGGCAGAAAGAAGGCCCCGCCTGCCGCGGCCACCGCCCGCGCACGCCCCAAGCCGAAGGAATAGGTCACCGGGACGCCGATATACTCGCGGATCTCGTCGGTGACCTGCATCGCCTCGTTCAGGCGCCCGACGACATCGGCCAGGTTGCGATGGCTGAGGACGATGGCCTTGGGCCGCCCCTCGGTCCCCGAACTGAAGGTGATCTGGGCAGGGTCGTCCGACAGGTCCGGCTGGTGATCGAAACGTGCCCAGCCGCGTTCCTCGGTATCGGCAAGGATCGCATCCTCGGTCGCGATGCCAAGATCCGGCAGGATCGAAGGGTCGCGCGTGATGGCGAAGACGCGCCGTTCTTCCCAAGCGGCGAAGACCCGGCGCAGGAAGTGCAGATCGTTGCGGGCAGGCAGGGCCAGAACCGGACGAGTGATGATGTGCATGAACCCTCTTGTCTGCCATTGCACGCATCCTGCCCCGGAGCGCCCTCCGGCATCAATCCCGCAGGGGGCAGAATAAGTCTGTCCTGTCGCAGGCATCCGGCCTTGCGGATGCTGCGATTGCAAGATGACCGATCGGCCAAGGGATTTCATGGCTCCTGGGCATATCGCAAGGCGCAATGGCCATATGATGCTAATATCGCATGGAAAATCGGGCACCGGATAATGCCGGTGCCCGATGCGGATTGCCGATTTGAAAGCGGATATTTCCGCGCGACATTTAAATCAAACCGTTTGGTTCGAATATATCCGCAAGGCGATCGGTGGAAACTTCAGGACGCCTGCGGTGCAGACCATTTCCCTGCCGCATTCTCCTCCAGCTCGGCCACGGCGCGGGATTTCCCCACGCGCAGCGCGCGGCGCTGATAATCGCGGATGAAGCGGCGCAGCTCGTCATCCTCGTGCCGATCGGCCCCGCGCAACCACGCCCCCAGATAGCCCTGGATCGTGGCCAGACCGCCCAGAACATAGGGCGGATGCGCCATCCGGTAGAGCCCCGTCGCCATGAAGTAGAACGGGTCGGACCCCATGTAATACTGGCCGAAACCGTGCCGGCGGCGCCCGGTGAAGACGCTTTTCTGGCTGGACCCCATGGGCCGCAGATGTTCGAAGCGCAGCGCATCGTCGTTCCAGCTGGCAACGATCCAGCCCATCTGGCGGGCCTTGTGGCAGTCGATCGCGTCCCACATCACCTCGCGGACGAAGCCGCCGATCTGTTCGAAGCAGCTGCGCCGATAGAACTTGGTCATTCCCACCGACATCTCGTCGCCGCATTTCTCGGAAATCCAGGCCCCCGAGGCAGACCGGAACCAGGGTTTGCCGGAGCAGCTGCCGATGCGGGGGTTCTCCTCCATCCGCGCCATGAGCGTCTCGAAATACCGTTCGGGCAGATCCAGATCCAGGTCCAGCTTGCAGATGTAGGGGTAATCCTCCATCCGGACCTGATCCAGCCCGTAATAGAAGGCTTCGATCACGCCCGGCCCCACCGCGCGATGGCCGCGATCGGGCTTGGTCACCACCTGGATGCAGGGATGCGATGCGGCGTATTCCGCCAGGATTTGCGGCGTCTCGTCGGTCGATCCGTCATCGACGATCACCCATCTGGCCGGCGGCACGCTCTGCCCCAGGACGCTGTCCAGCGTGCGGCGCATGTAATCGGCTTCGTTGCGGCAGGGGGAAATGAGCAGATAATCGCGCGAGGGTTCTTGGACGGGCGTCATGGGATCTTTTCGCAGAATTCGGGTCGCGCCGATCTTGCGCGCGCGCGACGCGAATCACAACCCGATCATCGGGTCACAACAGGATATCGAAGGGCCATCCGGCTGACCTTCAGAAGAGGCGGAAAGCCGCCGATGCCCGCTATGAAAAAGTGAACCAAATAGGTTTCAACTTTGGGTTGCCGTGGCGGGTTCATTTCTTCGTTTTACTACAATGATCTTGCTTTTTTTCCCGTGTTTTCGCGAGGAAAGCTTGTTGCAATAGCGCGAAGAAGTTAAGATTTTAGTGATCGTCGGCACGGGCCGATAACGAGTGAAAAGGTGTAACCATGAATATTCTGAAGACCCTCCTTGCCAGCGCCGTGCTTGCCGCCTCCGCTGCAGGTGCAAATGCCGCAACCTATACCGCCGACACGCTGGTCAGCGCATCGGCCGGCGCCTGCGAAGGCTCTGCTTCGGACTGCGCCGCCAACGACCGTCTGAACGCCAACAACGCCGTCGACGGCGACAGCTCGACCTTCTACTCGCTCGGCCTGGGCGGTTCGCTGGTCGTCGGCTTCTCGGAAATCGTGGGCAACATCCTGCCTTCGACCGTTTCGGTCTTCGAAGTCACCTTCAACCGTGGCACCTCGCACGCCGAAGCAGCCGATGTCTATGCCATCGACGAATCCGGCAGCGAGAGCCTGCTGGGCCGCATCACCAACCGCATCGGTGAAAGCTCGGTCTTCGCAAGCAGCGCCTTCCAGTACCTGAAACTGGTCGACGTTTCGGAAGTCGAATTCCCCGAAACCACCAGCTTCGACGGCTATGACGTCGCGAAAATCGCGATCGCTCCGGTTCCGCTGCCCGCTGGCGGCCTGCTGCTGCTGGGCGGCCTGGGTGGTCTGGCTGCCCTGCGTCGCCGCAAGAAAGCCGCCTGAGCCTTTCGATATCGGTTTTGGAAAGCCCGCCCTGGAGGCGGGCTTTCTTCATGTCTGCCGCCCATCAGCGGAAAAGTTGATGCGACTGTGCTTTGACGCGGTCAACAACCCCTGCAAGATAGGCTAGGATAGGCAAGAAGCCGCCTTCTGGTTGGCGGCTCGTTAAAGGGTGACATGTTATGGCCTCGAGCGAAGACGGCTCCTTCTTCCGCGATCAGGTTTCGTTCAACGGGTTCGGACTGTTCTGGCTGGCCGTGGCCACCATCATGGCGGGCTGGTTCTTCATCGACGGGCTGGATGCGCTTCTGCTGGCCTGGCAGACGCCGGAATACAGCCACGGTCCGCTGATCCCACTTCTGTCGGCGATGATGTTCCTGCGCGAACTCAAGATCTATCCCCCGCGCGAAGGGCCCGTGCCCGATCGCTGGCCGGGCGTGCTGGTGATCGTCCTGGCCTTCGCCATCGGCGCCCTGGGCAAGCTGGCGCGGATCGACGACATCGTGGCCTATGCCACGATCATCTGGGTGGGCGGCATCATCCTGGTCAGCTTCGGCTGGTCGCAGGGGTGGAAGTTCTGGCCCTCGGTCCTGCATCTCGTCTACATGCTGCCGCTGCCGGCCACGATCTACTACAAGGTCTCGATCTCGCTTCAGATGATCTCGTCCGAGCTGGGCGTGGGCATCCTCAAGGTCCTGTCGGTGCCCGTCTTTTTGGAGGGCAACATCATCGATCTGGGCGTGATGCGCCTGCACGTGGCCGAGGCCTGTTCGGGCCTGCGCTACCTGTTCCCGATCATGTCCTTCTCCTACATCTTCGCCGTGCTCTATCGTGGGCCGGTCTGGCACAAGGCCGTGCTGCTGCTGGCGGCGGTTCCGATCACGGTCCTGATGAACTCGGTCCGCATCGCGGTGGCGGGGATCATCGCGAACCAGTACGGGGTCGAATGGCTGGAAGGCTTCACCCATTTCTTCGAAGGCTGGGTGATCTTCCTCATCTGCATCCTGCTGCTGTTCGGCCTTGCCCGCCTGATGCTGCTGTTCCATCCGGGCCGCCCCAGCCTGGCGGATGCGCTGGATCTGGACACCTCGAACATGCTGTCGCAGCTGGGACGGTTGCGCGGTATCCAGGCGTCGAAATCGCTGATCGCCGCGGCGCTTCTGGGTGCCGGTGCGCTGATGATGTGGCAGGTCGCCGTTCCCGAACGCGACCCGGTGATCCAGCGCGCCAGCTTCGCCCTCTTCCCGCGAGAGCTGGGCGAGTGGGAGCAGCGCGGCCCCGAGGAACGCCTGACCGTCGATGTGGAGCGCGTCCTCAAGGCCGACGATTACCGCCAGGCGACCTTCACCCGCGACGACCAGACGCCCGCAATCGGTTTCTTCAGCGCCTTCTACAACGACCAGACCAAGGGCGGCGTGCATTCCCCCGAGATCTGCCTGCCCTCGGCCGGGTGGGAAATCGCCAAGCTGGACCGCGTGGATATCGGCGCCGAGCTGGGATCGGACCGTCCCTTCCCGCTGAACCGCGCGATCATCCAGCGCGGTGAAACCCGGATGATGGTCTATTACTGGTTCCAGCAGGGCGAACGTCGCGTGGCATGGGACATCGCGGCCAAATTCAACCTGCTGCTGGACGGGATCCGTCGCGGCCAGACGGATGGCGGGATCATCCGGCTGACCACCCCGATGGAGCGTGGCGAATCCGAGGAATCCGCCGAGGCCCGCCTGATGGAGATGACGCGCAACGTGGTGGGCGTCCTGCCGCGCTTCATTCCCGAAAGCTGAAGGCGGCGGGGGTCAGCCCCCGCCCTGCCCCTCCGACAGAAGTCCGCGATAAAGACCCACGATCCGCGCGGCCTTGGCGTCCCAGGTGTAATCCGTCAACGCCTGGGCCCGTGCATCCCGCGCCTTCTGCGGCAGACCGGACGGATCCTGGACCAGTTCGGTCAGCGCCGCACGGAAACGGGCGGTGATTTCCTCTCGGCTGCCAAGCGGTATGGCGAAACCTGTTTCAGGCGAGACCAGTTCGCCCGGGCCCGCGTAATCCACCACCATCGGCACGACACCCAGGGCCATCGCCTCGAGGACCACCCCGCCGCCGAATTCCCGGATCGAGGGGAAGGTCAGAAGGTTTGCCCCGGCCATCACTTCCTGCACCTGTTCATGCGGCAACTGGCCGTGGAAGGTGACGCCGCCGGATATTCCCAGGCTTTCGGCCTGTTCCTTCAGGCCGGGCATCATGGGTCCGTCGCCCACGATGTCCAGAACCAGCTGCCCTGCCGCAATCAGCGGGGCCACGGCATCCAGCAGCATGTCGGGCCCCTTGTAGGGCACCAGGCGCCCGACGAAGCAGGCCCGCAGCGGCAGGGTCAGATCCTGTTCCGATACCAGGTTGAACCGCGCCGGATCGATCGCGTTCTCGGGCAGCCAGACGACCTTGTCCCGATATGGCTGCGGGATCTCGGATGCGGTATGCCGGGATCCCGCCAGGATCATCGCGCTGGCCTTCAGCGAACGACCCCGCAGCGGGTTCAGCTTGTAGGCCCCCCGGACATAGGACAGCCATTCCCGTTCCTGCCGACGTTCCGCATCGAACCCCTTGGGCCAGGGCACCCCGCCATTCAGCGGTCCAAGGACGAAGGGAATGCCTGCCGCCGCCACCTTGGGGGCGATGGGCGATGCGACGGTGGGCGACAATGGCGTCACGCGATGGACCAAGTCGAACCTGCCCGCCTTGATGTCGTCACCGAAGCGCTTCCAGACCAGCCGCTCGAAATAGGGATAGCTGAGGGCCGCGATGGCCGTGTTCATCGTCCATCCCTTGCCCTTGCCCATCCGCAGGATGCTGGCCAGCCGGTACATCGGGCCTGCGATCTTCTCGCTGTCGATGACGGTGAAATCCTCATCCTCCACCAGGCCCGCGCGCAGGAATGCCTCGCGGTTTCGCTGCTGGGTGACGATATGCACATCGGCATGGTCGCGCAGGGCCGAGGCCAGCGACCAGCCGACCAGCGGAACCGAGACCCATTCGGGGTTGGCCGCTTCGGCGATGACCAGGACGCGGGGCGAATACGTTCTCATCAGCTTCCTTCACATATAAACTGTCACCGTTGAAAGATGCGTTTAACCAGTTTCTGGGCATTTGCCCGATGATCGAACAGGCGCAGGGCGGTGTGTCGGGCGGCCCGCCCCATATCGGCCGCGGCATCGCGATCCGCGATCAGAAGGGCCAGGCGATCCGCGATCGCGGTCACATCCTCCTGGTCCACGAGGAAACCGTCCACCCCGTCGGTGATCATGTCGGGCGTGCCCCCGATGCGCGAACAGATGACCGGCAACCCGCAGGCCATGCCCTCCATCACGGTGACGGGGGCGGCTTCGCCCTGGCGGACAGAGGTCAGGGCAAGCGCGTCGCTGCCCTGCATCAGCTCGAGCACCCTGCCCTCGTCCAGGCTGCCCATCATCTCGACCTGGTCCTGCAGGCCAAGATCCGCGATCTCTTGCAGGATGCTGGCCTTTTCGGGGCCATCGCCGGCGATGCGGTAATGCAGGGCGATGCCCCGATCCCGCAATTGCGCCATGGCACGCAGGAAGAAACGGTGCCCCTTGTTGTGGTTCAGCCGCGCGACCGTCGCGACGGTGAAAACCTCGTTTTCAGGGGGCGCGGGATCGGCGGCGTCGAAGCGGCCGCAATCGACCCCCATCATGATGACGGGGGCATCCGTCATGGGGCTGATCTGGCGGATCTGTTCGGCCAAGGGCACCGTCACGGCCGAGACGAATGTTGCATGTCGCATCTTGGAGGCATGGTTCTTCCCATAGACTGAAAGATCGCCATGCAGGGTGAGGCTGAATGACAGATCGCCCAGAATGAACGCCAATGCCCCCAGATGGGCTGCATCCGCGCAGGAATGAATATGCACATGATCGACCCCGTTTCGTCGGGCATCCCTTGCCAGTTCGCAGGCGGATGGCAGAAGCGCAACGATCCTTGCACGATCGCGAATGCCGATTCCGGACAGCTGCCGGATATAGGCCAGTGCCCTGCCCAGGCGGCGGGGACTGATCGACAGATCCCCGACCGCCCCGAGGCTGGGCGGAAAGAGATAGCGCGTCCGCGAAACGGCTTCCCCTGCAAAGGCATGCGGGCAGGAACCCGACCCGGGACGACGTGTCGAGTAGATGCGGACCGAATGCCCCATCTCCTCGATGGCGCGCAATTCGCGCCAGAAGAAGGCATGTGTCTGTCCCGGGAACTCGGGGACGAGGTAGCCGAGCTTCTGAGGCATCAGGTTGCTCCGGAAAAAAGAAGGGCCAGTCTTGCAGCTTCGGTTTCGATGTCGAACTCGGCCTGGACCTTGATACGTCCCTCCTGCCCCATGGCAGGGATGCTGTCGGGCGCGGTCAGGACATCCAGAACCGCCTGTGCGAATGCATCGACATCGCCCGGCGGAACGATGCGTCCCGAAACGCCGTCCTCGACCAGTTCGGGAATGCCCGCGATCCGCGTCGTCACGACGGGACGCCCGGCGGCCATCGCCTCCATCAGGACGACGGGCACCCCTTCGGCAAAGGATGGCAGGACGAACAGCGCCGACCCGGCAAGGATCTCGGCCACCTCGTCCTGGCTGCGATATCCGGTGAACCGGATGCGGTCGGACAGCCCGAGCTGCCGGGTCATCGCCTCGAGGCGGGCACGGTCGGGTCCATCGCCCACCAGTGTCAGATGTGCGTCGGGGCAGCTTTCGCGAATGCGGGTCATCGCCTCGATCAGGATGGGCACGCCCTTGGCCGCGGCAAGGCGGCCGACGAACAGCATCCCCTGCCCTTCCGGCGGCCCTGCAAGATATCGGTCGGGTTCGACCCCGCAATGGACGATATGCAACCTGGACCAATGTTCGTGCGGGCTGACCAGCATCGCCTGCGACCGGCAGTAATGAGAGATGCAGGCCACGAAGCGCGCATCCGCGATCTTGTCGGACAAGCGCCATGTCTTCGGATCGGTGAAATCGGCCGGCCCGTGCAGCGTGAAGCTGAAGGGAATATCCGCAAGCCGCGCGGCCAGAAGGGCCACCGTGCAGCTGGCCTGGGCGAAATGGGCGTGCAGATGGGTCACGCCCCTGTCCTGCAGATGCCGCGCCAGAACCACCGCCTCGAGGAAATAGAACAGCTGATAGAGCGCGGCCCGCAGCCCCGGCCCCCGCATCCCCCATGCCTTGCGCAGCACCCCGAAATAGCGGCGCGGATCGCGCAATGCCTGCAGCTGGGCCCTCAGCATACCGGCAGGGCGCATGGCCTCGGGCAGCACGTTGAAGGTGGTTTCGGCCTCGGACCGTTCGGCCGGGCCACGGTGATGTTCGGGACCGGTGCGACGGATGGAGCAGGTAAGGATTTCCAGACCGCGCGCCCGCAAGGCGGCGATTTCCCGCAGAATGAAGGTATGGGATACGGCCGGATATTCACCGACAAGATAAGCAATGCGCAACGAGGCCACCGGTTAGAACAGAATTTTAACCATTTAACCCGATCTGCGCCCTCAAGACCATGACGCTTGGCCGCACATGTCCGGCACCTGCCCATGGCGGGGGCAGTACCATATTTGCAGGTTCGCCACCTCCGGCTTTTCTGCTAAGCGTCAGAGAGGTGCCCCGATCCAGGGCACGCAGGCCCTTGATATCACGGAGCTCACATGACCACCTGGTCGCTGATCGTGCCCACCTACAACCGGCGCGACGTGCTGCTGCGGGTGCTGCCCCTGGCATTCGGTCAGACCACCCCGCCCCGACAGGTCGTCATCGCGGATTCCTCGGACGATTGGCAGGACACCCGCGCGGCGGTGATGGATCTGGCGACGGGCTGGCCCGATATCCGCATCGATTATCTGCACGCGACCGAACGTTCCTCGGCCACGCAGCGCAACCTGGCCTGCAGACATGCCACCGGCGACATCGTGGTCATGATCGACGATGACAGCTTCCTCTATCCCGATTACGTCGAACGCCTGCTCGAGGTTTATGCGGCCGACAGGACCGGGCAGGTCGTGGGCGTGAACGGGATCAACGTTCCCATCATGCCCGATACCGGGACGAAGGCCGCTACGGGCCTGGCCCGCAAGGCGCCCCCGTCCAGAGGCGTCGGCAATCTGCGCCAGCGGGTGATGCGCTGGCGGGTGGGCCGCTGGTTCAGCCGCGAGATCCTGTTCCAGGACATGCATTCGCTGTTCCTGAAATACGAGGGTCCGCGCGATACCGCGGTCCCCCCCGAAATGGCCGGGTTGGACCTGGCGGGCATGACCTTCATGTCGGGACACGGTCTCAGCGTTCGCCGAGAGATCGCGCTGGCCGAACCGCTGGATACATCGCTTCGCTACTATGCCGCGCTGGAAGATCTGGATGCGACCTACAGATACGGACGCCACGGGAAACTGCTGCGCGCCAACACCGCACGGCTGCACCATTTCGAGGTCGCGGGCGGGCGCATCAAGCGCAAGACCGCGACCCTGTTCCAGCTGCTGAACACGCTCGTCTTCATCAAGCGCCACGCGGCGGACCCGAAGGCGATGCTGCCCACCTATCGCCGGATGCTGCGCCGCCGCCTTCTGGGCGAGACGATCAAGGACGGCCTGTCGCGCAGATGGGACTTTCCCCAGGCTTGCGGCGTTCTTCTGGCGATGCGTCACTGGCGTGAATTATGGCGCGTGCCGACCGATCAGCTGGACGACTGGTATCCGGAATTCCAGCGCCGCCTGCTGGACGAGATCTGAGGGCGGGCCTTCAGGCCAGCTGCGTCAGCTCGGCCTCGAATGCCCGCGCCGCAATGCCGAGCGAATGCGACTGCGCCGTTTCGAATGCGGCGGCTGAACGATCGGCCCAGGCCGCGTCCGGCTCGTCCAGGATGCGCAATGCGGCCTGCGCAAATTCCTGTGGAACGAAGCTTGCGATTTCACCATTCCTGCCGTCGATCAGATCCGGCGCGGCACCGGCAGGCGTGGCAAGGATCGGCGTGCGGCTGGCCGCAGCCTCGAGCAGCGGCAGGCCGTAACCTTCGCTGCGCGACACGAACAGCCACAGATCGCAGCTGCGATAGATCTGGGGAATGCGGTCCTGGGACGGTTTGCGTTCGTAACGGATCGCCGCGGATGCCGCTGCGGGACGCGCTTCGGCCCCGAAGCAGAGGCATTCGATATCGGGGCGTCGCGCCTGAATGCGGCGCACGACATCCAGGGCCATGCCGCTGTTCTTGCGCGGGTGTTCGGCATACATGAAGCCCACCTTTGGCGGGCTGCTTTTCGCACGGCTGGGGGTCGCGAAGTGATCCAGATCCACCCCGTTCATCACCACCCGGCTGTCGCGTCCGAATTCCTGCACAAGCCTGCGCTGCAACCAGGGGGCCACCACGATCTTCGGGATGTCCAGCCCATAGACCGCCCTGACGCGCCGGCTGAATTCCGGATAGAAATCTTCGTAATCCTGAACGAAATGCACGTGACGCCCCTTCGCGGGCGGCAACGTGTTCGCCCATTCCGCCGTCGTCCACCAGGTCGAGACGATGATATCGGCATCCGGGACATCGCCCACGCGCAAAGGGCGGGTTTCCTCCAGGTGGTGGATCGGCACGTCCAGATCCGAGAAATGCCCGCGCGACGCGGCAAGCGGAGGTGCCAGCGGCCCCAGCCCCAGCCGCCCCAGCAGGCGACGTCGCGGCCCGGGCATGTGGCGGGGCCTGCGGACGACAAGGCGAACCTCGTGCCCCTGATCCAGCAGGTGGCGGGCATATTGCGCAACCACGCGCAGACCCCCGGACCGATTGCCCAGTTCGGGAAGTGCAAAGCTGATCTTCATATCCGAGGCAGTTTCATTTCCGGTTATCCGATACGCCGCGCGGGAACGCCGCCCATGACGGCCCCTGGTTCGACATCGCGGCGCACGACCGCATTGGCGCCGATGACGGCATCCTCGCCGATCAGCACGGAACCCAGAATGACGGCCCCTGCCCCGATCTCGACCCGGTCGCCGATCACCGGGCGATCCTGCAGGGCATCCAGCCGCGCGATGCCGAAGGTCGTGTTCTGCCGGATCGTGACATCGTCGCCGATCCATTGCGCGACCAGGATCATGCCCCCGAAATGTTCCAGCCGGACGCGACGGCCGACCCGCACGGTATAGGGCAGGTAGATCCCCGTCGAACGCGATGCCCACCGGAACATGATCCGGTACAGCAGCGTCATCGGCATCCGCGCCGGCTTGGGCAGTCCGATCCGCCAGTTTCCGAACCGGTGCCAGAAAAGCACCCAGAACCCTTCCGAGAACCAGTCGCGCCCATGGGTGCGGTAATCCTCGGCTATGAGGGCGCGCAGGCTCAGCCCTTCGGGGTTGGCATTGCGATCGCCGCGTCCGGGCGCGAAGCGCGGATCATCGGCCGCGCGGACCTGCCAGTCCACCATGTTCATCTGCGCGGCCCGAACAGCAGGGGCGACATCACCTGCCGGGGAAAATCGCGAAAGAACCCCTTGGGCGCGCGCAGGTCCTGCCCCCGCAGCTTCGCGATGGGAACGTTCAGCGCGGCACCCGCCATCCAGCCCAGGCCCGCCAGGATCGCCCCGCGACGCCCCGAGGTCTTCAGGTGGTAATGCCGCCAGGAATCGTACCAGTAGGCAGGCTTGGGCTTGCGGACCGCCTGGTTGCTTTTCACGTCGGTGGCCGCGCCTTCGGCATGCAGCACCCGCGCCCCAGGCACATAGAGGATCTGGTGACCCGCCGCCCGGATGCGCGACATCAGTTCGACCTCTTCGTAATAGAGGAAGAAGTCCGGATCGAAGCCCCCCAGGTCGCGAAGGACCGACAGGCGGAACATCACCGCAGCCCCCGCGACCCAATCGACCGGGCCTTCGGGCTGGTCGGGCGGCAGGGGCACCATGCGGTCGCGGAAGATCCGGGACACGGGGCCGAAATTCATGGCCTGCGCGAATTCGCTGCCCGCCGAGGGGAAGCGGAACGCGGCCGTCACCGGCTGACCCGAGGGCAGGGCGATGCCCGCACCTGCCGCTGCCACATGGGGCAGGGCGTCCAGCCGATCCGCCAGGATGGCGATCGCCTCGTTCTGGAGGGCCGCGTCCGGGTTCAGCAGAAAGACATAGTCCGGCGCGTCGACCCGTGCCAGCAGCGCGTCGATGACGACGTTGTTGCCGCGACCGAAGCCGTGATTGACGGTCTCGGGCCACAGACGCACCCGGTCGCCCCAGCCCGCCTCGGCGTGCCGCGCGGCCAGGCGGGCCGCATCATCCCCGGGCGAGGCATTGTCCACGACATGGACCTCGATCCCCCGGCCCGCATGATCGTGCGACAGGACGCTTTCGACACCGTTCATGGTCAGCTCGGCAGTGCCGTAATTGACGATGACGACCGCGATGCGCGTGTCCGGGGATGTGCTTGGCTGGGTCATGTGCGATTCAAATTCCGGTTTCGCCGCTTCTTATCGCGAATGGGGCAGGCTGGCACGGATGAAATACATAAGTTTTAATCGCGACGCGTCCGCACCCATCCAAGAAAGGCCCGGTCGGGACTGCGCAGCTGCTTGCGTCCGCTAAGCGCCCACCAGCTGCGCCATTCCGCCTCGAGCACGTGGACATCGTCGCCGGGGCGCAGGACGCGTGCCTCGTCCAGGGTCTCGGGGCGCAGATGCGGCCCGTCGCCCGGCTCGACGATCGCCGCGCGCGAGGTGATGCGCAGGATGTCGCCCGGTTCCTCGGACATGAGATAATCCGGCAAGCGGTTCTCGCGGATCATCTCGCGCAGCATGGATCTGAAGACGCGGATCGGACTGCAGGACCCGGTCTTCTTGGCCAGGGTCGCGACCGAGACGTTCCATTCCGCCTGGCGTCCGCAATGCTTGCGCGCCAATTCGTAGATCCGCCGCTCGAGCGGTTTTCGCATGCGAAAATAATCGCGGCTGAGGGTCAGGACCGATCGCGACAGCACGGCCTGGAACAGCCACTCGGACAGGGTGACGGTGACCGATGCCATCCGCCCGCCACGGACCTTGCGGACGATCTCCCAGCTTTCGATCAGACCGAAGCCGGAGGTGATCTCGTCGTCGCCCGTCACGATATTGGTGGTGATGCGCGTTCCGGCGAGGCGTTCGAACGCCTCGCGCAGGCGCTTGTAGCCATCGCCCGATGTTTCGCGGTTGGTGGCCTGCAGAAGATCATGCGCCGTCAGTGTCAGGCGCCGCGACACGGGGCGGCCGACATTCAGCGCCGCCATCAGCTGGCTGATGCAGAAGATCAGGATGTCGGCGTCGAAGATCGTCGCGCGACCCTTCACGCTCGGGGTCACGGTCAGGGTCGTGCCGTTATGTTCGTAGGTGATGACGCGCCGGTCCGGCCGCGTCGAAAGCGAGAAGATCGGATGCTCCATCGAGGCCAGGTCATGCTTGGGAACCGCCGCGAAGAAATCGCAGACGAAGAAATCCTGCATGACAAGCGTCGGCGTCTCATCATCCGTTCCGCCACCCATCCCGGTACGAGATGCGGCCATCTGTTCCGTCCTGTCTCCGCCATGGCGGCCTGCTCGAAGATCGCGTCCGGCTCTTTTCCGCGGGGGCGGCCGGATTCGTCGTTTCATTGACGCCATCCTAAGAAGGCAGGGCAGGGGAAGTCCAGAAAGGAGGACAGGGGGCAAGGACAAGTTCGGGGGTTCGGAATCGCTTTGGCGTGGGATCGGATTCGGATTATCGTGGGATCGGATTCAGCAGGCCATGCGGCCAAACCGCGAAAACTCATTCATTCCAATCGCTTGAAGGGCATGAAACCGTGAAGGGGCTGTGCCTAACTGACTAATAACAAGATATAACTGGATTGCTGCGGCAGGATTGCCACAATGCGCATGAACCAGCCCTTGCTTTTGCTAAGAAAACCAGTGCCAAGCATCGAAATATCTCGCATGTTCGCAAATTAGCGATATGATGCAGAAAACAGAGTACATGGGCATGGCGAGAGCATGAGCAGCGCGGAACTTCCCCCCTATTTCAACATATCCCCCGACCGTGCCCTGGGGCAGCTGGGCGACCCGACGGGCACGCAGGGGCTGGCGCAAATCTCGGAAAACTATCGCCGCGGCAGGCAGGATCTGGTGGGGCGGGGCCTCGAGGAAGGCGGCCAGAGACAGCTGCGCCCCTTCTCGACCTGGGAGATCACGAAATACCTGATCCCCGTCGCGCCCCAGCATTTCCGCCGGGTCCTGCGTCAGAACCCGGACCTTCCCCAGGGGCGGTCCGAGACCGAAAGCGGTGCGAAATGGTTCTCGCTGGACGAGGTGCTTCGCCTGCGTGCCTTCTTCGCGGCCGAAGGATCCAAGACGAAGGAATATCTTCCCTATCGCCCCAAGGACGTGCCGGCCAAGATCGTGGCCGTCGCGAACTTCAAGGGCGGTGTCGGCAAGACGAGCACCTGCGCCCATCTGGCCATGTCGGCCGCCCTGGACGGATACCGGGTCCTGATGATCGACCTCGACAGCCAGGGGTCGCTGACCTCGATCTTCGGGGCCCAGGTCGAGGATGAATGGGAGACGGTCTTCCCGCTGCTGGCCCGCCACTATGCCGAGACCCTGCGCCAGGACAATCAGCGCCGGATCGACCGGGGCGAGGCGCCGGTCGCGCTGGACGACAGCCTGTCCGAGGCGTTGAAGATCAAGGCGCCCGAACTGATCAAGAAGACCCATTGGCCCAATATCGACATCATCGGGGCGCAGCTGAACCTCTACTGGGCCGAGTTCCAGATCCCGGTCTGGCGCATGGCATCGCGCGGATGGAAGTTGTGGGATGCCCTGACCGAGACCCTGGCCGATGACGGCATCCTGGACCAGTACGACCTGATCTTCCTCGATACGCCCCCCGCGCTCGGCTATCTGACCATCAACGGGCTGGCGGCTGCCGATATCGTGCTGGTGCCGTTCGGGGCAAGCTTCCTCGAATTCGACTCGACCGGGCGCTTCTTCGACATGCTTCACTCCACCTTCTCATCGATCGAGGAAAGCGAGAACATCGCCGCGCGCGCCCTGGGCCGAGAAGAGCTGCATTTCGAATGGGACGCGATCCGCGCCGTCGTCACCAGATACGATGCCAGCCAGCAGGCCGAGATGGCCGCACTGATCCAGTCCTATCTGGGCAATACCCTGTCGCCGCACCGGCAGGATTTCACCGCGCTGATCGGGCAGGCGGGTGAACAGGTCCATGGCATCTACGAGGCGGATTACCGCGACTTCAACCGAGAGACCTATGTCCGGGGTCGCGAGACCTTCGACCGGACCTATGCCGCATTCAAGTCGCTGCTTCTGGGCATATGGCGGCGCGACGAGCTGGAGGCGAAGAAGCCATGAATGTTTCGCATGCGAAAATGAGGGGAGGGCGCTGAGATGGCCAAGCGCAAACGGCTGACGACCTTCGGCCTGGCGGATGAACCGGGCGCGACGCTTCCCAATGCCGCGACGGGCGTGCCGCCGGTGGCGCGGATCGCGGCGGATGCCGCCACGCAATCCGCGCTCGAGGATCTGGCGCAGGAATTGCGGCAGGCGCGGGAAGGGGGGCGCATGGTGGTCGAGCTTCCGCTGGACCGTGTCGATGCCCAGCACCTGACCCGCGACCGGATGGATTTCGACCCCGAGGACATGGCCGCCCTGATGGCCAGCATCCGCGATCGCGGACAGCAGACCCCCATCGAGGTCGTGGCCCTGGAGGGCGGGCGCCATGGCCTGATCTCGGGTGCCCGCCGCCTGACGGCCATGCGGCGCATCCATGAGGAAACGGGGGATGACCGCTTCGCGTCGATCAAGGCGCTGCTGCGGCCGGCGGCGACCGCGGCCGACACCTATCTGGCCATGGTCGAGGAAAACGAGATCCGTTCGGATCTGTCCTTCTATGAACGCGCGCGCCTGGCACATGAGGCGGCCCGACTGGGGGTGTTCGAAAACCCGCAGGCCGCGGTCAGATCGCTCTTCGTTCATGTCTCGGCTTCGAAGCGGTCCAAGATCCTGAACTTCGTCATGCTCCACGAGGCGCTCGGGCATGTGCTGCGTTTCCCCGAAGCGATCCCCGAGAAGCTGGGCCTGCCCTTGGTCAAGGCGCTGAACGCCTCGCCGGATTTCGCCGGGCGGGTGGTGGCAATCCTGCAGGACGCCGCCCCCGAAACCGCCGCCCGCGAACGAGAGCTGCTGGACGGCGCCTTGCGGGATCTCGACCGGCCCAAGGGCAAGGCCAAGCCTGCAACGGCCAGGATCGACCATCAGCTGGGGCAGGGGCTGCGCCTCAGCGGCAAGGTCGGCGCGATCACGCTGTCCGGCGATCGTGTGACCGAGGAACTTGTCGATGCGCTTCGCGAATGGCTGGAAAGGCAGTAGGCCCGGGGGCGACCTCAAGGCCGGGGGCTGCCGCCGGTTCCCTTGCCCGAAGATCCCGCGTCATCGCAGCGTGATATCCTAGGCCCTACGAACCAGAAATGAGCGAGTTGGCGCGTGTCCATGCCCATAGATCCGAAACAGGTGGTAAGCACGCCGGATGCATTCTCGCTTGCGGTGGATCGTGTGGATCGTCGCCTGTGCCGGTTCGGGCTCTATGACGGAAACGGTGTTCCCATCCCCCATGGGGATGTCGTCGGCGATACCTTCGTCTCTCGTATTCACGAAGGACCGCTGCAGCCGGCACCTTCGGCAGAAAGGATCGAAGGGCCCGTGCTGTTTGCCGGCGGTGCGGACAAGCAGTTCGGGTTCTTTCTGACATCGGGCCTGGGGCGGTTATGGGCACTTGATCATCTGCCGGCCGAAACGAAGCTGTTCTACGCCACGCGCCCGCAGAAGCAGCAGCCCGGATACGGCTTCATCCCGCAGGTTCTTTCATCCCTGGGCATCCGGAACGAGGTTGTTCTTTCGGATCGCCCCTTGCGGTTCGACATGCTTCATACCGCGTCCGAGATCTTCGGAGAGCGTTGGGGCGGCACGGGGCGGCCCGAGTTCTACGATTGGCTCGATGAACGCTGGCAGCCGAGCGGGGCCGTCGATCCGGATGACAGGCTCTATGTGACCCGGTCCGGGATGGAGGGGATCTACGGGCGTTTCGCCTGCGAGGATCACCTGGAGGAACTGCTGAGCGAACAGGGCTACGAGATCTTCGCCCCCGAGAAGTATTCCATTTCCGAACAGGTCGCACGTTATCAGCGCGCGGGCAGGCTGATCTTCTCCGAAGGTTCCGCATTGCATCTTTTCGGCCTGGTGAAGCGCCCGGGCCAGATGTTCGCGACCATCCAGAGGCGCGCTGCGCTGCCGGACCTGATGCTTCGCCAACTTGCGGATCGCCGAGGAGGGGCGCTGGTGGCGATCGATGTCATAGACGACATCCTCTATCCGCCGCGTCGGGGGGCGCATCTTGCCCTGTCCGTTCTGGATTTCGAGCGTCTTGGACGCAGATTGCTGGACGAGGGTTTCATAGGTTCCACGGCATCGTGGGAAGGACCCGACGATGCGCGATTGACCGCGTCCAGACAAAGCGGGCTTGCCGAAGGGGAACGGCTTCTGACCCGCGACGAATACAAGGCCATGTTGTCCCGGATCCGTGCAAGGCGGGCCCGGAAACAGTCGAGGAACGGGTAATGCCGGCTTATCTGATAGAGGGGCAGGTGGTCTATTTCAGCCATATCCCCAAATGCGGGGGGACCAGCGTGGAAACGGCATTGCGGGCCGCAGGCCCCGAGATCCTCAACGACCGGAGGTTCCTGGCCGAAGACCATCACCCGACATCCTGTTCCGCGCAGCATTTCCATGCCGCATTGGTGGACCGGCTGTGCGATCGGGCCTTCTTCTCGTACCGTTTCGCTGTCGTTCGCGACCCCGTGGCACGGATGATCAGCGAATTTCGTCACCGCATGGATATCCGGCCGCGATCACGTGCCCGGACGATGGCCGGGATCGAAGGCGAGGAGCCCGAGGATTTCGACGATTGGGTGACATTCGCCTTCGAGGGTTATGCGCGATCTCGCTACATATTCGACAACCATGTGCGCCCGCAGTCCGAATTCGTGACGGAAGACACGGAGATCTTTCGGCTCGAAGACGGCATGGAGAAGGTCTTCGCGCGGCTGAGCGCGGTTCTGGGGCAGACCGTGATTGCCCCTGCAATCCGCAAGCAGGTGTCCACGAAGCGCGCGGTCTTGCCATCGACGGCCACATTGTCGCGCATCCACGATTTCTATGCCAGCGATTACGGGATGCTGGCCTATGACAAGGCATCATGGGGCTGAGCGGACGCCGGTCTGCGGCACATGTGAAGCAGGGCCGCCCTGCAGGACACTTGTGCCGGATGCCGCAATCCCTGAAACGGATATGTAGGCATGGAGATCGCCGGATCGCGGCTCGTGCATTTCAACGAACAAGGCAGGACCTTTCGATGATCATCAGCCAGCGGCACGAATTCGTCTTCGTCCATATCCCGAAATGCGCAGGCACCTCGGTTCGGACACAGCTTGTCAAATGCGATCCCGACCATGTCGCGATGGCCGAGGTGGGCGAGCATCCCGTACTTGGCAAGATCGATTTCGGGCATGTCCCGCTGTCGAAGCTGCGCGCGCATTTCCCCGAAAATTACGATGCGCTCGAAAGATTCACCTCTTATGCGGTGGTGCGCGATCCGCTTGCGCGTTTCGGTTCGTCGCTGCGTCAGATGCTCTGGCGCTACAGCAACCGGCCGATGACGCTGATCCCGCCCGAGGAGCTGCGCGAACTGACGCTGAAGATGCTGGACGACATCGCGGCCGAGCTGGACGATCCCTCGAACCAGTTCATCTTCTTCGCAAGGCAGCGGGACTTCATCTATGACGGCGATCGCCGCATGGTGGACCACCTGATCCCAATGGAATTGGTCCCCGATTTCATCGCGCATGTCAGCCGCATCACGGATACGCCGATGGAGGCCGCCACCCGCAGCAACCAGAATGTCGAACTGCGCTTCAAGCGGTTCGGGGGAATGGCTTACCGTGTGAACGACGTGCTTCGACGGTCCTTGCCCCTGGACATGCATGCGAAGATCAAGGACGGCGCCCTGCGCCTGCTTTCGGCCAAGAAGAGCGCCGCCGAAGCCAGCGGCATTCTGGAGATGGACGAGGTCCGCGACTTCGTCCGCACCCATTACGCCGAGGATGCGCGCATCCATCACGAGGTGAAGGCCGACACGGACAGATTGCGCGCCGCGCTGCAGGCGGACAGCCTGACCGCATAGCCCGGGGGTTCAGGGGGTGCCGTATCCACGTGTCATCCCCTGCGGGGACGCGGCGGTCACGCGCTTCTTGTGGCGCAGCCCCAGGAACAGGAATGCAGTCAGGGGGTGCTTCTTCAGCATGCGTCCCAAGGCTGCGGGGCCCAGAAGGCCCGCGGCCAGGGCCAGGCAGAACAGGATGACGATCGGCATTCCCGGCAGGACGAGATGCATGGCCGTGATCGTTCCCGCAGTGAAGAAGACGTGGAGGAGATAGATCGCGTATGACTGGCGTCCCAGCCACGCCATTCCGGCATGTCGGGGTGCGGCTAGAAAGATCATGACGCAGAACACCAGCCCCAGGATGATCGAGACCATCCGCCGGGCCTGGGGTGCGAAGGATATCTGTTCCCATCCGATCATGAGCCCGGTCGCGATGGTCGCCAGAAGCACGGCACATATCATGCCCCGCTGCCGGGGCGAGGGTTTCCATGCGGGCATGAAGGAGACCAGGAATCCCGTCGCGAAGAAGGGTGCAAGCCTGAAGGCGTTGTTCGCCGACATGATGTTGTGTTCAAACCGGAAGGTCGAGACATAGAGCCCCGCCCCCGCCAGCCCGATGATCGTCGCCACCAGTCTGTTCCGCCCCCCCGTGATCACCGATCCCAGTATGAACAGCGACATGATCAGGAAGGTGGACTGCAGGAACCAGAAATGGGCGAATGGCAGGATCAGGATCTGGGGCAGGGACGGTTGAGCATAACCCATGGCATCCCGTGCCAGCCAGAACAGCGTTCCGACGCTTGCCATGGGCAGAAGCAGCCTGCGCGCCTTCGACATGATGCGCGGCAGCGCGGCCCCGGCCTGCAGGTGAAAGACCAGGCCCGACAGGAAGCTGAAAAGAGGCATCCGCAGATCGACAAGCCCCAGGTTGATCCGAGAGAGCCAATGCGTGCCCGGCAGTTCCAGTCCCGTGCCGGGGCTGCTGCCCACGACGTGGAACGCGACAAGCCCGATGCAGGCAATTGCACGAAGCGTGTCTATCCGGTCGCTTCTGCCGCGATCTGGAAGCATGGTCGAAATCCACCGCTGAAACTGAAACCGACTGAAAACGAGATCCACATGACCGTCCGTCATAGCCTAGCATGACAAGGCGATGAATGCGTATCGTGAAATTCCGTCAGATCATCGGGGCGGCGGGATATGACCTACGGGCCCCCTTACTGCAGACGCCCCTACTGCAGACGGGCGCGCGCGTCCCCGGCATAGGTGAAGTCGGGTTCCAGCATCAGGGCCTCTTGCAGCAGGGACCGGCCTTCTTCGGGCATGCCCTGTGCCAGCCTGACGACGCCCAGGCGATAGGCGGGCAGGGCGGCTGACGGTTCCCTGTCGCGCAACGTCTCGAAGGTGCGGGCGGCGCGGTCCGTCTGTCCCGCATGCAACTGCGCAAGGCCCAGGGTATCCTGCAAGGTCGGCACGTCCGGCGCGAGGGCGACGGCGCGCTCGGACAGGGCCAATGCCTCTTCCGGGGCGTCCTCGGCCAGAAGGCTGGCCAGGTTGTTCAGCACCAGCCAGTTCCGCGCATCCTCTTCCAAGATTTTGCGATAGATCGACACGGCCTTGGCGGGATCACCCGTTCGTTCAAGCAGAGAGGCAAGGCGGATCCGGTCCTCGGTCGTGGCGTCGGGCAGTTCGGCAATGATGCGGGCATGTTCCAATGCGGGGGCAAGATGCCCCAGACGCGATGCCGCAAGGCTTGCCGCGCGCAGAAGGGCAGGGTTCCCGGGGGCCAATGCCAGACCTTCGTCGAAGGCCGCAAGGGCGCGGTCATATCGACCCATGGCCCCGAGCAGGCGGCCATGTTCCAGAAGCAGCGCGGGATCGTCGGGGAAATGCTGCCGGGCCTCGGACAGCGTGGCATCGGCCTTGGCCGGGTCCTGATCGGCCACGGCAAGCCTGGCCCGCGCCAGGAACGGGCGGGTGCTTTCCGCGCGTGCGATCAGCCTGTCGAACAGCGCCGCCCCCTCATCCGTCTTGCCCAGCCCGACCTTGGCCCGGGCAAGATAGTCCAGCACACGCGAGGGGGCATCCTCGGGGTTGGCGATATCTTCCAGAAGGGTTTCGACCCGGGCGGGTTCCTTCATCAGAAGATGCAGCCGCGCAGCCTGAAGCCGGGGGGCAAGGTGATCGACATCCGTTTCCGCGATGGCCCGTTCGTAATGTTCCAGGGCGCCAGCACGATCGCCGCGGCTTTCCAGAAGGGCTGCCAGCCTTTCATGGGCATCGTGGTTCGTCGGATCGACCCTGATCGCCTGTTCCCAAGCTTTGCCGGCCTCATCGTGGCGGTCAAGCGACAACAGCAGATCGCCCTTGACCACGAGGGGGGCGGCATTCCTGCGATAGAGCGCGGCCGCGCGGTCCATGGCCTCGACCGCTTCCTCCCGCCGGTCGAGATTGGCCAGGGACATGCCCAGCAGGTACCAGCCTTCGGGGGCATCCCCGGCGGTCTGCGTCAGGGCACGGGCCTGCCGTTCGGATGCCGTGAAATCATCCGCCAGAAAGGATTGCATCGCCCCCAGAAAGGCTTGCCTGTCCGCGCCCTGCAAACCGGGTCCCGCATCTGGTGGGGTCATGTCGGCGGGGCCCGTGATCATCCGGGGCGCCACAAGATCTTCGAGTTCGAAGGTGCGGGCCAAGGATGGATGGCCACCTGTCACGACCAGAACCATCAGGATGGTTCCATATCCGGGGAAGCGACGTTTCATACGGGCCACTCCTATCTGGTTCGATAAATTTATATCCGATCCAATTTTGCGTCAATATATTAATCCTGAATGATTTTCCAAATACCAAGACACATTACCGCAGGTTGAATATATCGCGCTAAAATCGCGATATTAATTACCGACTTAATTATCGCAAATTTTTCTGTTTATGTGTTAATATTCCTTATCGTGATTCCTCGCGTATCTTATGTGCATTTTTTTCTACGAGGATATGACGCTTGGCGGCCTAAATGTACGATCTAAATGATGCGCAATTCTTGGAAGTGCGAGCAGCGATCAGGCGGTGCCTGTCATCGAAATGGAAACTGCATTTCAGGAGAGTAAGAATGTCTTTCAGAATTGGCATCTTGAGCGTCTTGACGCTCGGATTCTTTGCGGGGGGGGCGCTGGCCGACAGCATCTCGCCCGACAGCTACTCGGCCGATCTGGCCGTGGGGGAAAGCGTCACGATTTCCAAGACCGTGACGGTATCCGCCGGGAAACCATCGGATGCGCTGATCGACGCGTATTTCCTGATCGACACGTCCGGGTCGATGGGGGGCGCAATCAACGCGGCCAAATCCGCAGCCGAGGATATCTTCTCGACCATCGCAAGCGAGTTCGGCACCGGTGTGGCAGGCGGGGTGGGGGTCTTTGCCGAAGCGGCAGAGCTTCCGACGATCATCGCGCCGCCGGGCAGCGTTCTCAACCAGGACATCACGACCAATACGGCCACCGTGGTCGATGCCATCGACGACGTGACCCTCGGCTCGCCGGATGGAGGAGGGGATTTCCCCGAATCCGCGAATACCGCCATCGAGCTCGTGGCCGAGAATGCATCCTGGCGCGAGGGTTCGAACCGCTTCATCTTCGCCTTCTCGGACGCATCTTCGAAGGGGTCTCCCGATGCCGATGTAATCGCGGCATTGGCGGCCAACAATATCGACCTGATCTCGCTCGATTTCGGGGGTGAGTCCTTCACCACCGACATGGAGGAACTTGGCGCGATCGCCTTCGCAAGCAGCGCCACCCCGGGGGCGATCGTGGATGACGTCACCGCGGGCATCATCGCGGGCTTTGCCGAATACAGCAGCGTGACGGTCGGTGACCTTGGCGGCGGCGATCCCCTGATCGACGTGTCCACGGTCTGCACCGGTGCCAATACAGGCGCGTGTTCGGGCAGCTCGGCGATGGGGGATTACGACCGGTCGGTCGATCGCGAATTCACCTTCGACGTGACCTTCACACGCCTTGCCGACGGAGATGCCGCTTTCGACACCTTCGCCCTGGTGGATGGCGGCGTCATCGGCACCGAGGCCGACTACTTCCCCGGCGTCGATGTGGCTCCTGTGCCGCTGCCGGCCGCAGGCTGGATGCTGATCGCGGGTCTCGGAGGAATGGGGGCGATCGGTCGCCGCCGCCGCCGGAACAGTTGAGTTCGCATGACGGCGCGTTTTGAAAATTGTGAGATGTCCGGGCCGAAGTTGCCCGGGCACCATGCGATATGGTTCCGACGCGGGAATGGGTCGAGCAAGGCCCTTGGCGGTGTTTCTGGATGGCCTGCAGGGCGTTGTGTGCCGGGAAGCGCCAAGACCGCAACTCCCGTCCAGGTGTCGCTTGGGAGAAGTTCAGAAACTTAGAGCTTTGGGCGCTCGCGCTGCCGCCTCTTCTCTCGTTCCTGGTTGTCCCTGTCGACATGCCACTTGATGGCGAAAAACATCCCGATGCCCAGCACGATCAGCTTGAAGGGCAGGAAAATCAGCGGGAAGAAATCCGACCAGTGCTCCATTCGTTCCGCCTGTCCTTGCAGCTGTACCTCCATGGCGAGCTATAGCATCCCTTCGGGCAGGGCCAGCGACGAAGCTGGCACAGAATGCCGCAGGCCTGCGTGGACCGAAAAGGGCTTGGTTTCGGCTGCACCAGCAATGCGAACGACCCCTACGGAGGGGCGGAGCTACAACACACTCGTCCGTCCTTAGTGGCGTTTTGCAACACATGCGTCCGGCCCTATTAGCGGTGTAGTCGAGGACCGTATTTCGTCCGCACCTTGGTTTAGAGGCTTTTGATCTCCCATCGCGTGTACTTATTCCGCGATTTCTCGCTTCCAGAAGACGAGGGGCATTTCCTGCTGCAGTTTGCCGCGCGCCGGGGCTGAAATTGCGTTTCCTCCGGCCTGAAACGCGAAACCCCCGCCAGAATGGCGGGGGTCTGCGGGGCATGAAGCGGAAGGCGCTAGGCGTCTCAGCCCTTATTGGCGCTCGAGAAATCGACCGGATCGCTGTTCGCGGGAACTTCGTTGGCGGAGTTATGCCCCGGGCCGACAGATCGGCGCGCTCGAGGTCCTTCTTCTGCAGGATGTCGCTACGCTACAGGAACGACTGCACCGGGGCCTTGTCGACGGAGCACAGGCTCCGGTCCATGCCGCATGAGAGAGGCACTCCAGCCTGTCCGGTCGCACCAAGACAGAACGGCGGACTAGGTCTTGCCGGCTCTCTTAGGAGAGACTGGTTGAGAAATAGCCGTAGCTCGAATTGTCCACCTCGCCTGCCGGAGGCGCTGATTTTCGTGATGATAAATAGGTCGGTAACATGAGGCCGGCCTGCCCCAGCTCGTGGCTGGTCAGCACCCTGCTCGCAGTAGTCTCGATCGTGGCAACCGGCTAAGCGCTGCGGGCCTTGGTACCGATCGGCGCCTTGCTGCTAGCCCGGGCAAAATCGACAACACCGGCGGCATAAGCAAAAATCATCATGGCGGCTTTTCCGGTCCGAGGGGCGGCCCGTCTCGATGAGCAGGAGATATTTCCTTCTACCCTGCCAATCAGGCATCGCTTAAGGGTTTCAGCATTGGGTCTCGGTAAACGATCCACGGTAGGTCGAGAGGGGGGAGCGCAGTGAATGGATTAGGGGCTCTGAAAAAAGCGAAAAACAGATCCGGCGTGAAGGAACACGGATTAAGTAATTCCGATCCGGTTTTCAGAGTGGGTGTGGTGTCCAGGGCAACGAGATTGCACTGACACCAACCAGCTCGCAGATGCGATGTGAGCCAGACTAGTTTAGCCATGTGCTTTGCAGACTAAAGCGTCCTGCTTTTCTCATATCTTCGGGCCTGCGCCTTAAGTAGCTATTTTTCCTATATACATTCATCTGGCTTTGATGAACACATCTGCGCAGGTGAGTTTTATAAAAAATCTCCGGGCTCTAACTAATCATGACATCTTAGCATACAAGACTCCTCTCAGTTTGTTAAGTAAATTTTCATCGTAAAAAATTAAATCACGAACATCCTGAACATCCTCGATATCCCCGATGTAAGGTTGAACGAATGAATTCTTTCTCGTAAGATCAATTCCATAAAATTCCTTAAGCCATTCGTTAGCAGGCGTCGGACCATCGATGCTCTCAGAAAACTCCGGACGCAACATTGGCTTTGTGTAAGAATCGGGATTCTTTAACTGCTCAGAAACGATTTTTTCGACAAAATCCTTCGTGTCGTTTGTAAATATGTTATTCTTTCCGGGGTGATACTTCCTCCGGTATTCTTGAAGCAAAATCATTCCCTCTGCACAAATGCTTCTATTTGATTCGTGAGGCAATTTTTTAAACTTGGATTTATCAATTCCATTATACAAGCAAAAATCTGATAGTATGTCCCCATCAACAAGGGATTCTTTGGAGAATTTTCTTATCTTAAGGGTTGCTGTGGACGACAGAGATTGAAGGCGTTCTAGTTTCAGCTTTGGGGGGCGGCAGATTTTATCACTAGCTTTCAAATGTTGTTGAGCCATCGAAACAAAATGTTCTGACGGCGTTCTTATATATGCAATTAGTTCTATTTCAAATTTGAAATTAGAGATATTTTCTATGAATTCTGGGATACGTTTAAGTCCGGGTGCGGAGAAAAAGAACTCACTTGACAATAGCAATGTTTTGCAGTCATTCAAAGCCGGATCATTAAGAGTTTTTTTCCAAAGCTCGACGGAATTCCTTCTGGCTACTTCATAATCGCTTCCAATAAATCTCACCATGGAGCGCTGCACGGTTTTTGAAAATGGTATAGTAAGCTCACCGTGGTTGTTGCCAAAATTAGGTTTCGGATAAAAAACCCCCTGACTTTTAAGGTTCTCTCTATTCTTAAGTAGGAACTTTTGTAAAGTGGTAGTCCCCGTTTTGGCTTGGCCAATATGTATTTTTATCTTTCGCATAAATCCTACAATCCATGATCGCCGCGGCTGCATATTTTTTATGTCAGCTTGTCATCACAAGCTATAAAAGAGGCTAAATTTAATTTTATTCCTTCATAACGCACACGCTTGAGATTGATAAAATGATATCATCTTCCATGCTATTATAACGTCCCGATTTTGTTCCAATGCTGTCAGTATTCACATCGTGTCCGCAAACTAGCCTACTGCCACGAAGGCCATTCGGAATTGCAATGAACATTTTTTGCAAACCATCGACTGATTTAGAATAGTAAAGTCCTGTTTTGAATACGCTATTACCTCTGACATCTTCCAGTGATACGGAGCAATATGTATTTTTAACGTTAACGAAATAGCCTATACATCTTCCTTCTGGAAATTCGATGTGTTGACCGTCCTTCACAAGTGAAAATACTTCTTCCATCACGCTGTTTTTTCTGCAATCCTTAGGAAAGAGTTCCCAATCTTTAGATTCATAAACTAGATACTCATTTTTATTAATGATATTGCAGGATGTTTTTTCTATTTCTCCTTTCGTAATTGCCTGACCTAATTCATGGCCAATATCGAAGCTGATCATCCTTAGGGGGTGAGCTGGGTGGTCCTCATAGCATGATTCTATATCCAAATTTTTTATTCTACATATTTCTTCTATTTTATCCCCGAAGTTTACGAAATGAGCTCCAACTTGACCTGACGCTTTTTTTCTTTCCAGGAGTGTGTTGGAATATGGGCCATATTCATCTCTCCTGGGAATTGCTACAACCACAAGGTTTGTTTGGGTAGCAATTAGCGACATTATATCACCAATAATCCCGTTGAAGTAGTCCTCCGAGAAAAAACGCTCCCCAGATTTAAGAGTTTTCCGAGCAAATACTTCGTCATTAGGCACGCTATCAAAGAAAACATAATCGAAGAAAGAAAAATCCTTATACAAATATGCAGAAAACTGAATTCCTGGTGATGCGCCAACTGACCAATTTTCGAATGTCGCCTGTGGCATTGCGTTCTTGAGGCCATCCACCCATCCTCCTCGAATTCTAGAATTGGAGGTTCCTAATATAAGTATTTTCATCTGCGCCCTATGACATTCTAATGAGGGGTAGTTTTCTTCGCTTGTTCACTTTCCCAAACATAAATTTTATTTATTTTGGAAGAAAAAGTGATTCTGGGTGCAATGCGTTTATCAGGTGGCTCCAGAATTTAGCTCTTGAACCGTTGCGTTTTTGAGATTTTCTTAAAAAATATTTGTTTTCGTGGTGCTTATTTTGGAGGTAACGTGGATAAGCTATGCGTTACCTCCTCCACGTCAGACTAGAAAAAATCTCGCCGTTTAGGTGACGGAACCTCTTTGGGTAAATTGCCTGCTATACCCGGGTTTTTTGTCAGGTATTCATTCCAGATGTTTTGGCTAAGCTTCTTCATGTAGTTTGCAGCATTTTCTTTGATGGGCTTAACGTTATTCCAAGGGGACTCCGGAATTCCTCTTTCTAGAATATTCATTAGATCATCGTTCATTGGGGAAACGGTAAGATCTTCGCACCCAATCGATTTCATGAATTCCTTGGCTTTGACCACCGGGTTGACACTAATCGTGGGAACACCGTACATCGCTGAGACGATAGTAGTATGAAGTTTCATACTTAGAACGAGTGAGCATTCTCCCAATGCTCTGCTGATCTCATTTAGATTTTCTGTATAGATGACTTCCTTTCCTTCATGGCGCAATAGTTTCGAGTTTTCAAAATCTTTAGCTCCATGTCCGCCAACACCTCCGATAATATGCCGAACTTTCCAGCCTTTTTTAGCTAGGTAAGCTGCAGCACGCTCCATAATACGGTACTCTTTCTCATGCTTAATGTGGCGCGTGGTTAAGCCGACAATAGGTGCTCCTTCTGGCTTAACCGCTTTTGGCAGAGGTAGTGCAAGAACCATATCAGGGTGATGAGAAACTTCTACTTTAGGCTGGATATGTTCTCGTATCCACGAGGCGGAACCAGGGTCGCGGTTCGAAATCGAGCGAATGTTTTCATCTGTCAGAAACCGAGCCCAACGCTCCAATACACTTGGCAAAATGTCTTGGCGATTGCGCTCGACGCCAATACCTGCAACATGAACAGGTCGTCTTAGATAGGATTTGTTGATGAAATCATGATCGATCTTCTCTCGGTATGGACAGAGAAGATCGCCCCCCCCGAGAACAATGGTATCCATCATATCCACGTATTCATTCTTCAACTTGGATAGATAGGTTTGCTTAGGCAAGCCGGACATCAAGAAAAGCTTGGCCCAAGGCGAGAACCAGTACTCATAGTTCTTTACATACAGCTCGTCGCCATAGTTTCCGCGGCCGAATGATCCCGCAATACCGATTTTCGGTCTTCTTGCATCGCTAGGGGGTACAACATTTGTCATAAGTCAGGTCTTTCGTCTTCTCGGCAAGCTGCGCGCACCTCCTAGGAGGTAGTCGAGTCTCGTTGGACAACTTTACGTCGAAGCCGTCAACATACGGACTAGCTGTTTTCAGGCCAAAGTTTGCGACCAGTCGAGCCTTCTCCTACTCCATGGCGGTGTGCATTGAATGCAAGCAGAGGCTGAAGCCATGCTTTGGCCGAGGCATGTCAGGGCAAGGTCGACCGCTTACGAAATCCTTCACCGCAATGCAGTGTTTGTACCAGCTGGCGCTGTTCACCAATCATGGATCGACGGATACTAGAGTTTTCCGGCTTGGTCATGGCGTCAGGCTGGCCGTATCTCCAGAATAATGCAGCACGGTCATATTGTTAGGTACAAGCCATGCTATTAGGCTTGCCCTCCGTGTAGAGCCTATGCCAGCTCCTTCTGAGCTACTCCACATCTCTTGGGCGGGATCTTGCGGAATTCGAGCTACTCGTTGCACCTGCTGATTGGGTTGCCACCTGATATCATTCCTCTGCCAACAGCCCCGCGCCGGTGGCTTGCCGTCGAGGGCTGAGTGCGGGCACTGAAGGGGGGAAGGTTACCCATTTCCGGATGCCCGACTGCGTCTCTGATCTGTTTTACTCGGCGTTGATGTCGACACGCTCGTATTTCAGGGTGCGCCACAGCCTCGTGAGGAAGATGTTGTCGAGGAGCCGGCCTTTCCTATCCATTGATATCCGCACGCGCGATCGGCGGAGCCGACCGGGCCAAGACAAAGGACGTGAACCGGGATCCTTATCGGTATTTACTATTTCAGGGCGTCCGAACCTGTGGATGGCGCTCGTTCAGCGCCGCGACGCAGAAGTCATTCGACCCTGTTCTTGAACCGGTGGCAAACACGGTCTCATTCCAGCGTGTTCGAGAGCCGCCAGGACAGAACCTTGCGGGTATGCTAGTCCATGATCGCCACGAGGCAGAGAAGTCCGCGCCGCATGGGAAGATAGGTGATGTCCGAACAACAGACATGGGTACCGGGCGTTCCACTTACAGACCTCTTGGCAGGTAGCGATAGGTATTGTGGTCCTTCGCTGGCCTGGTGGTGCTGGGCTTTTAGTGAATCGGCATCAATCCCACGAGGCGTATCAGTCACCGGATGCGCCTCTCGTTCAGCAGGTGGCCGTCGTTGCGCGTGTGCCAGGTTCTGTCGAGCGCCGAAGAGTGTCGATCAGCACGCAATCTTGACCCTCTATCGGCGTCCAAAAATGACACCCTTGAAGCGCACGGGTAGCTGGCCCGATGCGGTGTAGCCCCCATACAGCGCAGCCGTATCGGGCCAGCGTGGGTGTCGGTCATTCTCGGGTCTTGAAGCGCCAGCTCTCGTTGTCGGTTTCGACGATATCGCAGTGATGTGTGAGGCGGTCGAGCAGCGCTGTGGTTATCTTCGCGTCTCCGAAGACGGAAGGCCATTCGCCGAAGTCGAGATTGGTCGTCACGATGATCGTGGTGCGCTCGTAGTGAACCGCTCCGGGTTTG
>NZ_JAHKQB010000039.1 GCF_018860625.1 Paracoccus sp. C2R09 | reverse complement strand
CAAACCCGGCGCGGTTCATCCCGCCATCATCGCCGGGATAAAGAGCACCGACCCTACGATCACCCTGCAAGCCATCTGTACGCGGCTGGAAGCGATGCGCGAACCGACCCCACGAGGCCGCAGCAAATGGCAGCCATCATCCGTTCACATGCTGCTGCACAGAGCAGAAAAGCTCGGGTTGCTTCAGGAGCGACCCTGATTGTCGCCCGCTGGTTGACTGCGCCATCAAGCCGTGTATTCCACACCAACCTTTCCCCATGCGGGTGCGCGAAGTAAGTGATCTATCAATAGTGATGCGGTTCATCGAGTCGGGAATTCACCTCTGAGCTTCACCGAGCGATCGGTGACAGATCATCATATCAGGATCCTAAATTAGAGGTGATGGAGCTAGCTCAGGCTGGAACTCCCTGCCCTGATGCTCGCCTTTCGTGTTTAGAACGAGGTAGTAGCGGCATGCCTGGCAACTGGGTGGATAAGCGCTGGCCCCATCGGTGCAGGGTTCCCCCTCTAATCCTCAAGTCTACCACGTATAAATTATATGACTTGAGAACTGTGACCTCTTTTGACGGGGGGCTATACAAACGGCATCATAGGACGTGCTCCAGCATAGATAACTCGCACGCCCACTCGATCGGCTTTATGGCAGGGTTGCTGGGCTCCCAACCCATGGCATGCGCTTCAAGCGGAAGAATACAACTACCGCCCTTCCCGGCTTTCCTGAAGGATACGTGTACAGCTGCTTTCCCGTCCGATCCTGCATGCTGTTCGGCGTCATTTGCACCCTCTTATGATCAGATCTAACGCATCCCTATGTGTCTTGCAGCCGAAGTCGCGGCGATATGCAACGTGCCCTCACGCAAATGGCGGCCAGTAGCATCATTTTTAACCCAGTATGTTTGCTGGAGAGTTGGATCGGCATTTGAGCAACGACCGGCTTGCGAGGGCTGTCTAGAGATCTAGGAGCATCGAAAGACCTTAACGATGCCGAGCTTGCGCACTACTTAACTTCGCATTTTCTGGACTATTCAGGCACGGCCATACAGTCCGGCGCAAGTGGACGGTCGCAACGAAATCGCGACGACAGACCAAAGGTATCACACTGTCTATTTCTTTCAGTTGTTCCGATCCGATTTCCGCCTGTGCCGAACTCCGACGATTCCTTGCATCATGCGATGACCGGAAGCATATCAACAATGGTACATTGGATTGAGCCTGCACTTTGAAAGTTGACAGCTGTCAACTTTGTGGCTGCTAAGCTGGACTTCGTGGACCTTGGCTCGGGCAGCCTGCCGACCGGGGACGTATCATATCGTCAGGCGGACCTACATCGACCAGCGGAAATCACAAGGGCCGAGTTGACAGCTGTCAACTTTCGCTAGCTTGAAAATTCGATACCGCCCCGAGGCACNNGTGCCTCGGGGCGGTATCGCGTCTACAACAGGACGAAGCCTCCAATTCGAAGCCAAGGCTTCAGCCTGCGCCCAAACGACCAGGTGCATTAGAAATTCGCCCTAAAACAGACACCGCAAATTGCGATCATTCCTGCGATCGAACCTAGGATAACATTGTCTTTGTCGAGCGAAGCAAGATAGCCATAACGCCATATAGAATAGCCTGAAGTCGTGGACGGTTCGCACCCACCCGCCGTCTCTCGAAGGTATTCAAACAGACGCCCCGCTTGCTGGTCGAACTCACGAAAGCATCCGAAGGTTGGCTAGCTTTGACCAGTATCACCTCAGCATCATGTACAAAGCGCGGCGGACTTCGATCAAGTGAAGAGAAGTACGAGAGATTATACATCGAACCTTCCGCATCGGCGTTATCCAGAGATGTTCACATCTCGTCACGATAGCCTTGACCAGCTGATCCTACACACGTTCGAATATCGCTAGCGAAAACTCTCGTGGCCAAATGCCGTGCGACGACTTCTGGTCTATCGGTGCCTCTAGGATCAAGAATGGGGCTGCCCATTTGTGGTAAGGAGTATACTCTTTGAGGACATGTAAGATACCCTTATACCCTAGCAAACTTTCAGTCGCCGGCTACTTAATCGGTAACCGCGGAGCGACAAAAGCCTCCTGCCAAGGCGAACAGATGACATGTGGAAGACTAATACTCTCCGAACCAAGACATGACTGAACAGAACTCTTCTGCTTGCTAATTTTTTTTTGGTGTGTCCGGCGCCATGCTAGTCTTGCCTACCAGAGCATGTCATTGGGAGCTTGAAAGTTGGTCGTAAGATCTAGGCAACTGTAGTCCAGATAGGGATGCACCAAACCCCGTCAAGAAGTGGATCGTTACTTCGATATGAGCTTACTCGTGATTCAGGGCTCCATTGCAGACATCGGCTCGAACTGGTCAAGTCAGAGTTTACGCCAGTTCCAACATTGAGGTGGATGCATATTCATGGACGATCTCAGGAGCTACCAATCGAAAAGCGCGATTTCCTACTCCCAAAGCAAGCGCCCTCGCCATTGGTTCGCAGCAAAGCGAATGTCATAGGCAATGGTGTAAACGATGCCATACGCGCTTTTTGAGATAGCTTTCGCAGATATGCTCCTGGATTTGCAATTGAGCCCGCTCTTTCTAACATGCAGGCTACCGTTATAGCTGCGTGCAGATCTCCCATTGCGTCACACGCATAACGCCACCCTTCAGCGGTTATGCCCAGCATAGGATAGACAAACCACGCAAGGCGGACCAGATCATGCCAGGTATGAATATCTTCGGAAGCATAGTTCTTGACCTCCGGCGCGGCTCTCAGCACCTGGTCGAGGGTAAGGTTTTCGTCCTCATAGCCCTCTTCAGATTCTTTAAGATCTGTTTTTGAACTCTGATAGTGCCGCCCATTTTGACCGTCATTGCCGTCCAATTTTACGGGCGTTGGTTGCTTTCTAGCTGCCCTGACCCCGGCTTCCAGCATTTCTAGATCACTTTCGATCTCTTCGAGAAGGGTAGGGGAGGGCTTCCGTCTAAGGCGTGTTTGCAGCTGGACGCATAGGTCAAGAGGGCAGGATCTGTCCAGTCCCTGGGTCTGCTCCCATTCCAGGATCTTCCGAGTGTCGCGCAGTCGGATAACCAGTTCTTCGCGTTTTATGCGAAGCTGTAGCACCCGCTCTCGTGTGGCCTCCGCCGCCGCGGCGATTTCCTCGGACATGACGAGCAATGGACGCAGATCGAAACCGAACGCGACCGAACGGCCGTTTACAGCCTTTCGTGAGTACCTCTTTCCATTCGCGCTATCGCGACGAATGATCAACCCGGCATCGATCAGCGCTGTGAGGTGCCGGCGGAGGGTGCTCTCGGCCATCCCATGCGCGCGTTCGGACAGGGACCGGTTCGAAGGAAACACCACGAGCATTTGCCCGTCCTGCAATTGCTGCGACGGATGGAAAGACAGCAGCGCTGAAAGCACACTTATATCGCGATCACTGACCTTGAATTGCTCTCGCGCGCAGGTCAGATCACGCAGGATCTGCCACTTGTCAGCGACAGGGCAGGGGGATGCTCTTTCGGACAGCGCTTGGGCTGCCAGAAGGCCAGCCGTAACCGGCTGCCGCCCAAAGGGCGTCATTGAAACGTGGTTCATGAGTGTTCACGGGTTATAAACCTCCGACCGCCCGACCGGACGCTGTTGACAGCTGTCAACGAATGCCGCTATCATTGAGTTGCGAGTTCAAGAAGCGGCCCTCTGGGATTTACGTCCTGGGGGGCTTTTCTGTTAGGTTCGTCCCTTCGTGCCTCCGTCTTAAAGTTGCGGGATTCTTCTCGTCACTTGTCTTTCCATTGACGATGAAGTTCGGGAAGCTGTTCCAGAAGCCAGTCACCAAAGGCGCGGCCTTCTCCGGTCAGCTCGATCACGGTCTTGCGCTTTTGGCGGAGCGCCTTGCCCAAGGACTTGCCGGTGCCGTCCGCCAAGGGCACTTCCTGGGCGGGTGTACGCGGGGGAGTCAAAGAGGACAGCACTGCCAGAAACCTTGCATCCGAGTCTGGTCCGACTGCTGCAGCGATTAAGGTGTCGACCGGTTTGCCCTTGGCCTTCTCGACCAAGGTGAGCCATCGGTCGCGACCTGCGCCCGGAGCTGACCCGATCACTTGGATCAGCTGAGTGGGCAGGGCATCGACAATCATCAGCATGCGAGAGATTACCGTCTTGTCGATTGAAAGCGCGTCGCAGATTATCTTACGATCGTAGCCGGCAGCCTGCATCTGCGCGGCGAAGCTGGCTTTTTCTATAAAGCTCAGGTTCTTGCGTGCGTTATTTTCCTGGCCCTGCGCAACGACGAGTTCACGATCGCTTAAACTGCGGACCATGGCGCGAACGGGTAGGCGAAGTTCCTTAAGTGCGCGGACGCGACGCCTTCCGAAGACGATGTCAAAACGTCCTTCCTCGGTAGTGCTCTCGCGCAGCATGACTGGGACCTGTTGGCCGTATTCTCGGATCGAAGCTTTGAGTGCGGCTATACCCTCCTCATCCTCGTCCAGCCGATCAGTCATGCCCGCCATGTCGATCAAATCAGCAGGTACATCGACAAGCGCGCGCGACTTAAGTTCCGAAAGCGACTGGCTAACGGCCCCGATCGCGCCTCGGTTCGATCGAGGCGCAGCAGTGGGGGCTGCGGGCCTATCGTCCGCGGTTGGAGTCATTAATCCTTTCAACAGGTCCTTGCGTGCCATCACAGCCCTCCCTTTCGTCCCCAAGCGGCCTGAATCAGATCCTCGATCTCTCTATTCACGGCGTTCAGGCTTTCCATCGCGCGTTCATAGGTTCCGCGCGTGAACTGGCTTTTTTCGACCTCGTAAAGGGTTTGCTTGGTGATCCCGGCATCCGAGATTGCCGTGGATTTGAGCACCGGATGGTTGAGTACGTGATCCCCGAACATCGATCGCATGAAGCTGACCATCTGGTTTTGGGGGCCGTCGCCCGGTTCGTACCGGGTCACGACATATCGCAGCCAGTCGTAGTTCATGTCGCCCCCCGCATCCGCGACCACGCCCAACAGGTTCGAGGTCATCAGCAGGAACTGACACATCGACATCACGTCCAGCATCTGGGGATGGACCGTCACCAGAATGGCGGTCGCAGCCGACAGCGCCGACATGGTCAGGAAACCCAGCTGGGGTGGACAGTCGATCACGACGACGTCGTAATCATCCTCGATTTCGGCCAGCTTGTCGCCAATTCTGGTAAAGAAAAGATTACCGGACCGCGCGGCCAGCGCGCGGGGCGTGTCATGTTCGAATTCCATCAGGTCCAGATTGCCGGGAATCAGGTCCAGATTGGTGAAATAGGTTTTCTGGATCACGTCGCGCAGCGGAACGGGATCGTCATAGCGGATCGCATCGTACAGCGTGCCGCCATCCAGCAGGTCGAATTCCGGCTGGAAACCGTGCAGCGCCGACAGGCTGGCCTGCGGGTCAAGATCGACCCCCAGCACCCGATACCCGTCCAATGCCAGCTTCTGCGCCAGATGCGCGGCGGTGGTCGTCTTGCCCGAACCACCCTTGAAATTAATCACCGCGACGACCTGCAGATGATCGTCACCGCGCCGGCCGGGCAAATAGGTTCCGGGCGATTTCGCTCCCTTTTCAAGGGTTTCGCGCAATTCCTGGATATCCGCCGGTGAATAGTATCGCCGCCCCCCGGCGCGCGTTTCCGGCGAAGGGCCGCGTCCCTCCAAATGGAGCATCCGCAAATAGGCGTCTTTAACGCCTAGCAGCGCCGCAGCCTCTCCCGAGGTAAACTTACGCAGTTCCTTTCGCGCATTAGGGGGAAAAAGCTGTTCGCGATGTGCTTGCAGCCGTTCGGACAGCCGTGCAGCATGATCGCCGACCAGCCGGTCTATCCTGGTTCGCTTGTGCATCCTGCCCTCAGTGCCTGTAGTTACGCTTTTTGGCGTCTTATTCGTCTTGTTTCGTAAACTATGCGCATGGCTGTGATTCTCGCAACATTTTTCGCGCCCGCGGTTGCCATTTTTCTGCTGGTCTTGATCCGGTAAGCCGAGGGGCCTATGTGTAATGCAAGATATGCTTTTGCATTGGGGCCTAACATGCAGGAATCCACCATCACGGCGCGGGGACAGACCACCGTGCCCCGCGACATCCGGGCGGCACTGAACCTGCGCCCCGGCGATCGGCTGCGTTATCTTCTGCTGGACGATGGCGAGGTGCGGCTAATGCGCTGCCGCCCCGCGATCGAGCTTGGCGGGCTGCTGAAGGGCAGGGGGCGCCAGGGCGTTTCGCTGCAGGACATGGACGATGCCATCGCCCAGGGGGCCGCGCGCAGGTGACGGGCCTCGATACGAATGTCGTCATCCGCTTCCTGATGCAGGACGATGCCGAACAGGGCAGGATGGCCAGCGATCTGATCGCGACCCTGACCGAAGAGGCGCCCGGCTTTGTCTGCCGCGAGGTGCTGGTCGAGATCGTCTGGGTGCTCGAACGCGCCTATGGGCTGGGCCGCGACGATATCTGCCAGGCGTTGGACGGTCTGCTCGAGGCGCAGGAGCTGATCCTGGAATCTGCCGAACGCGTCGCGCTGGCGGCCGAACGGTATCGCCGCGGCGGGCCGGGCTTTGCCGATCAGATGATCGCGCTGGCGGGGCAGGGGGCCGGCTGCGCGCGGACCGTGACCTTCGATCGCAAGGCCGCGAAGCTGCCCGAGATGGCGCTGGCGGGCGGATCCTAGCCCCGGTCGAATGCCTTTTCAGGGTTGATCGTCGGGCCCGTGGATCTGGCGCAGAACCTCGATGAAGGCATCGACCATCCCCGAGACCGGCTGCGCCTCGGGTCGTGCCACGACATAGGTGAAGTCCAGGCTCGGCTCGAACGGACGGGTCACCACGCCGCTTCTGCGCCAGGGATCCGCGGCGAAGGGCTCGATCAGCCCGATCGCCAGGTTCCGGGCGATCAGGGCATAGCCCGTATGAGAGCTTTGCGTGGCGATGTCGCTGCGGAACCGGACGCCGGACTGTTCCAGCACGGCGGTCGTCGCATCCCAATCGACATTGCCCTCGGGCAGGATGCGCAGCATGTTTTCCCCCGTCAAGTCCTGCGGCGTGATCACCGCCTTCGATGCCAGGGGATGGGTGTGATGCATCGCGCAGACATGCGCGGCCGTCAGGAACGGCTCTTGCGTCAGGCCGGGCAGATCGGGAAAGGCATGGGTGATTCCCAAGCTGGCCTGATGCGTCTGTAACCGCAGGGCGATCTGGGTATAGGACGCGGTTTCGAGCTGGAATGCCACATTTGCGTGCAGTTCGCGGAAGCGTGCAATCGCGCGCGGCAGAATGCCTGTCGAGAGGGCAGGGGTGGCGAAGACCTTCAGCGTGGTGGGTGAGCGGTCGCGAAGCTGCTGGGCGGAATGTTCCAGCGCATCCATCCCGATGAAGAAGCGGTCGACCGCGGAATAGAACCGGATCGCCTCGGGGGTCGGGTGCAGCCGCCCCTTGCTGCGTTCGAACAGCTTGAATTGCAGATGAATTTCCAGATCGGCAATCAACCGGCTGATCGCCGGCTGCGTCACCGACATCAGCTTGGCGGCCTGCGCCGTCGTGCCCGTCTGCATCACGAACCGGAAGGCTTCGACCTGACGATGCTTCATGATCTGCCCCGCAACCCATAACATTCACGCATAGAACAATGTATCAAAATGACTTGAACGCATCAACCTTGCAGCCAAGAAACATGGAATGGTTTTGGACAGGGAAGGATGCAGGGTGCAGCAACCAAGGATACTGGTCGCCGGCTATGGCGCATGGGCGAAGGCGGAAAACAACCCGGCCGCGCAGGTGGTCAAGGAGCTTGCCAAGCGCGACTGGACCGGCTGCGAGGTCATCGGCCATGTCATGCCGGTCAATACGGCCGATCTGCGCGGCCATGTCGAAGACCTGCTGACGACGCATCTCCCGGATGCCTGGGTCGGGATCGGCGTGTCCGAGGCGGCGATCGTCCAGGCCGAGATGGTCGGCATCAACTGGCGCCATTTCGACGTTCCCGACAGCACCGGCACAAGCGTCGACCGGCAGCCGATCCTGCCGGGCGGGCCGGTGGGTTACAACGCCACGCTGCCGAATGCCGCCATGGTCGCCGCCATGAACGAAGCGGGCATCCCGGCATCGCTGTCCTTCAGCGCGGGCACGCATCTGTGCAACCAGATGCTCTATACCACCGCGCATGTCATCGAGGAACGCGGCCTGCCGACGCTGAGCGGCTTCATCCACGTGCCCCAGACCCCCGCCAACATCGCCCTGATCCCGGGCCGCAAGCGGCATGCCGCCTCGATGAGCCTGGCGATGACGACCGATGCCCTGGCGATCTGCATCGACACCCTGGTCGCCGCGCTGAAGGCCCGCCACCCCGAAACCGTCTGATCAGGAGCCCCGCATGCAACAGGCCAGTTCATCGAATGCGCCCCTTCTCTCGGTCCGCGACCTCAGCGTCGATTTCGGCCACGGACCTTCCGCCGCCCGCGTCGTCGACGGCGTGTCCTTCGATCTGCATCACGACCGGACCCTTGCCATCGTGGGCGAATCCGGTTCGGGCAAATCGATCACCTCGCTGGCGATCCTGGGTCTGCTGAAGCATCTGGGCGGGCGCGTCGCCGGGGGCGAGATCCGGTTTCACAGCGACGTGCTGGGACGCGATGTCGACCTGGGCCAGCTGTCCGAGCGCGATCTGCGCAAGGTGCGCGGCAACGAGATCGCGATGATCTTCCAGGAACCGATGACCTCGCTGAACCCGGTCTACAGCATCGGCTCTCAGATGGTCGAGACGCTGGCCCTGCACCAGGACCTGTCGCGCCGGGATGCGCGCAGGAAGGCGATGGAGTTTCTGGACCTTGTCCGGCTGCCCCATGTCGGGCGGCTTCTGGACAGCTATCCCCATCAGCTTTCGGGGGGCATGCGCCAGCGCGTGATGATCGCCATGGCCCTGTGCTGCCAGCCCAAGGTGCTGATCGCCGACGAACCGACCACCGCGCTGGACGTGACCATCCAGGCGCAGATCCTGCACATCATCCGCGACCTGCAGGCCGAGATGCGGACCTCGGTGATCTTCATCAGCCATGACATGGGCGTCGTGTCGGAAATGGCCGACGACGTGCTGGTCATGCGGGCCAGCAAGCCGATCGAGGCCGGCCCCGTGACCGAGGTCCTGAGCCGCCCCGCCATGCCCTATACCCGCGCGCTGCTGGCCGCGGTGCCGCGCATCGGGTCGATGACCGGGACCACGATGCCCAGGCTTTTCGCCATTCCGGGCCAGAAGACCGCACCCGATGCCGTGCCCGCGAAACCCGTGGACCGCAGCAAGCCCGTGCTGGAGATCGAGGACCTGACCGTCCGCTTCGACATCCGCGGCGGTCTGATGAGCCGCGTCACCCACCGCGTCCACGCCGCCGAGAAGGTGTCCTTCGACATCTATCCGGGCGAAACGCTGGCCCTGGTGGGGGAATCGGGCAGCGGCAAATCGACCGTGGGCAAGACCATCCAGCAGTTGCAGGAACCGGTATCGGGCGCGATGCGCTTTCACGGGCAGGACATCTTCTCGTTGCCCGCCGAGGACCGCAAGGCGTTCCGCAAGCAGACGCAATACGTCTTCCAGGACCCCTACGGATCGCTGAACCCGCGCAAGCCGGTGGGCGAAAGCCTGATCGAACCGGCATGGGTGCATGGCCTCGTGACCTCTCGGGCCGAGGCGCGCGAGAAGGTGGCCGACCTGCTGGTCAAGGTGGGACTGCCCGCCGAACATGCCGGTCGCTATCCGCACCAGTTCTCGGGCGGGCAACGCCAGCGCCTGTGCATCGCGCGCGCCCTGGCCTGCGATCCCAGCCTGATCATCGCGGACGAGGCGGTGTCGGCACTGGATGTCAGCGTCCAGGCGCAGGTCGTGAACCTGCTGATGAAGCTGCAGGCCGAACAGGGGCTGTCCTATCTGTTCATCACCCATGACATGGCCGTGGTCGAACGCATCAGCCACCGCGTGGCCGTGATGTATCTGGGCCAGATCGTCGAGATCGGCACCCGGCAGCAGATCTTCGAGAACCCCCAGCACCCCTATACCAGGCGGCTTCTATCCGCCGTGCCCGTTCTCGATCCGGGGGTGCGCCGCAGCAGGCCGCCGCTGGAGGGAGAGATCGCAAGCGGCATGCGTGCCGTCGGCGACGAGCCCGCACCGATCGAATTCGTGGCGATCGGCGACGGGCATTTCGTGGCGGCCCACGCCCAATAAGACAAACCAATCACCCCGACAGGAGACATCCACATGAGTTTTCGTCACCCCTTCCCGGCAAGGAACGTCCTGCGTTCGGCAGTGCTGCTGTCCTGCCTGGCCCTGGCCGCGCCGGCCTTTGCCCAGGACAGGACGCTGACCGTCGGCCAGAACCGCGATCCCCAGAACCTGGACCCGATCGACACCTTCCGCCTGTCCTGGGGCTCGATCGGCAGCAACGTCTTCGACGGCCTGGTCTTCCGCGACGAGGACCTGGAGATCCAGCCCGGCCTGGCCACCGACTGGGAATTCCTCGACGATGACACCCGCATCCGCTTTCACCTGCGCGACGGGGTCGAATTCCACAACGGAGAGCCGTTCAACGCCGATGCGGTCAAGTATACCTTCGACCGCCTGCTGGGCGAGGAAGGCCTGAAGGGGCCGCAGCGCAGCAACTATACCTCGATCCGCGAGGTCGTGGTGGTGGACGAACGGACCGTCGATTTCCTGATGGAGCGTCCCGACCCGGTGCTGATCACCAAGCTGGCCGGTTACGGCGCGATGATCGTGCCGCCCAAATACATCGAGGAGGTCGGCGAGGAGGCCTTCGACATGAAGCCCGTCGGCACCGGCCCCTTCCAGGTGACCGAATACATCCCCACCGTCGGCGTGAAGCTGGCCAAGTTCGACAATTACTGGAACGGGGAGGCCAAGGTCGACGCGGTCAACATCCGCTTCATCCCCGAGGACGCGACCCGCATCGCCGAGCTGCTGTCCGGCGGGGTCGACATCTCGATGAACATCCCCTCGCCCTCGGTCGAGACGATCGAGCAGAACCCGAACGTGAACCTGCTGGCCGTGGACGGTCCGACCGTCGTGCTGACCCGATTCGACACCTCGAAGGGGATCACCGCCGATCCGCGGGTGCGCAAGGCCATCGCCATGGCGGTCGATCGCGACACCATCGTCCAGGCGCTGCTGGGCGGCCTGGCCAACCCCATCTCCAGCGCGCAGAGCGCCAAGAGCTTCGGCAACGATACCGCGTTGGAACCCTATCCTTTCGATCCCGAAGGCGCCAAGGCGCTTCTGGCCGAGGCGGGCGTCGAGCCGGGGACCGAGATCACGCTGGACATGCCCAGCAACGACGAAAGCTTCCGCGAGGTGGCGCAGGTCATCGCGGCCTTCCTGGGGCAGGTGGGTCTGAACGTGAACATCCGCAACCATGAACGCAGCGTCTATTTCGACGACATCATCGAGAACGGAAAGACCGGCGAGATGTATTATTTCGGCTGGGGCGGCTGGACCTTCGATTTCGACAACACGGCCTATCTGCTCTATCACAGCGGCGAACGGAACAATCCCTACATCGAGGACGAGAAGCTGGACACGCTTCTGGACCAGCAGCGCGAGACCTATGACCGCGAGGTGCGCGAGGGCGCGCTTCAGGAAGTGGCCCGCTATGCCCATGAACAGGCGCTGGACCTGCCGCTCTACAATCTCTCGACCATCTACGGTGTCAGCAACCGCGTCGAAGGCTTCGTGCCGGCCCCCGACGAGCGTGCCCGCTACATGGACGTGACGGTGAAATAAGCCGCATGGCCCCCGGGCGGCGTCCGGGGGCCATGTTCCGCAGCCGCATCCGCGCAAACCATCGGCCGCAAGAGAGGACCTTCATGCCCGTATTCCGTTTCATCCTGCAGCGTGTGCTCCAGGCCGTCCTCGTGACGCTGGTGGTGACGCTGTTCGTGGCCTTCGCCGTGCGACTGACCGGCGATCCGGCAGTGATGCTGACCTCGGAATCCAGCAGCGTCACCCCCGAGGACCTGAACCGCATCCGCGAGGCACTGGGCCTGAACCAGCCCTTCCACATGCAGTATTTCGACTTCATCCGCAGCCTGGTGACGTTCGATCTGGGCAATTCCTTCTTCCGCGGCTCGATCCGCGACCTGATCGGTATCGCGCTGCCTTCGACCCTGCTTCTTGCGCTGGCCTCGATGGGGATCTCGATCCTGATCTCGATCCCGCTCGGGATACATGCGGCGCTGCACAAGGGGGGCATCTCGGATCAGGTCATCCGGGTGCTGTCCCTCGTGGGGCTGTCATTCCCGAATTTCTGGCTGGGTATCATGTTCGTGCTGCTGTTCTCGATCGCCTTCCCGATCCTGCCGGCCTCGGGCTTCGAGAGCTGGTCGGCGCTGATCCTGCCCGCCACGACCATCGGGATCATCCTGACCGCCACCAATGTGCGGCTGGTGCGGACCCAGATGCTGGAAACGCTGTCGGCGCAATACGTGATGGTGGCCCGCGCCAAGGGCCTGAACGAACGGGCGGTCATCTACAAGCACGCGCTGCGCAACGCGGCCATCGCCATCGTCACCTTCCTGGGGTTGCAGTTCGGCAACCTGATCGGCGGCCTGGTCGTGGTCGAGCTGGTGTTCAACTGGCCGGGCATGGGCACCCTGTCGATCGAGGCGATCGCGCAGCGCGACTATCCGCTGCTGCAGGCGACCGTGTCGATCCTGGCGATCATGATCGTCGCCGTGAACCTTGCCGTGGACCTCGTCTATGGCCTCATCGATCCTCGTATCCGGGTGGCCTGACATGACCGACACGACGCAAACCCCCGCCCTCTCGGCCCTTGGCCGCTTCAAGCAAAGCCCCTTTGCCAAGTTCGAATTCGTCGCCGGCGCGACGCTGACCGCGCTGCTGACGCTGCTGGTCCTGTTCTCGGGCGTCCTGTTTCCCGGCGGAGGTGCCGAGGTGAACCTGCTTGCCCGCCTGGCCGAGCCGTTCCAGAGCTGGGCGCATCCCTTGGGCACCGACCCCCTGGGGCGCGACATCCTGGCCCGGATCGTCCATGGCGGGCGCATCTCGTTGATCGTGGGGCTTCTGTCGGCGCTTGGTTCGGTGATCCTGGGGACGGTGATCGGGCTCTATGCCGGATATTACCGCGGGTTTCTGGATACCTTCGTGATGCGCTTTGCCGATGTGCAGCTGGCCCTGCCGTTCATCCTGCTTGCCATCACGGTCATCGCCATCGTCGGGCCGGGCGTGGACCGGATCATCATCCTGATGATCGTGTCGCAATGGGTGCAATACGCCCGCCTGGTCCGCGGTTCGGTGCTGAGCCTGCGCCAGCGCGAATTCGTCCAGGCCGCGGTCAGCTACGGTCTGCCCAATTGGCGGATCATCTTCCGGCATATCCTGCCCAATGCGATGGGCCCGCTGATCATCCTGCTGACCCTGAACGTGGCCAACAACATCCTTCTGGAAAGCAGCCTGACCTTCCTCGGTCTTGGGGCCGATCCGCAGACGCCCAGCTGGGGCGGGATGCTGTCCGAGGGCCGCAGCTATGTCCAGACAGCGTGGTGGATCACGGTCTTCCCCGGTGTCGCGATCATGCTGACGGTGCTCGGGCTGAACCTGCTGGGGGATTGGCTGCGCGATGAGCTTGACCCCCTGGGCAAGACGCGCTGAGCAACTTGCCCTGTCATCATGCCGCCCTTCAGGGGGCGGCATATGGTGACCCGGTCGTGCCACGATCCGCTGGCCGGGCGTGGCGCGACCCCTGCCGGCGGAAATTCGACACGCCGGATGCATTCGGAATGATGGGTTACCGAAGAACGGCCAGGCTGGCATTTTCAGTCTGCGATCGCACCAGCCTCAGGCTGCCGCATCCGCCATAATTCACGGATCCCTCCATCTCATCGGCCGATAGACGCGTGGTGAAGCCCACCATCTGATACCCGGATGGCTTCTCTATCCAGGCGCGCGGCCGAGCCACGAGGATGTTTTCCGCATCATCATAGGATATCGCGATCTCGTATTTCCCATCCGGCACATCGTTGGCGTTGCGTTCGATGCCATAGAAATGGAACACCCCGGATATACCGTCCAAGGTTGCAATATCGTTGATCGTGACGGTCAGACCTGTCGAGCCTTGCCCGCAAAGGTACTCGCCCTTCCACACGCCCGGAAGCCGATCCGAGAGAGCTGCCAGCAACTCCTCCAGCCTTGCTTCCTCATCATCGGCCCGCACTTGCACCTCGGCCTGAAAACGCGCCGCTTCTTTCGAGCCGACGACAAGCGCGGCGGGATCGAAGAAGTCCTTGGGCCTGCCCAGGATGTTGATGGCATTCATGTTCTCGAACTCGAATTCGGTCCTGAATGCCCCCATGCTGATATAGGAATGGGATATTCCATAAAGGGAAACCTCGGTATCCGCCTTGGTGATCACTTCGATAAGCTCATAATCCGCCGGGGCGAATTCCTCTAGGTGATCGGGAAGAAAGGTCTGTCGATACAGGGGCTCACGGTTTGAAACCGAAGCGATCATCCTGTTTCTGATCAGCGGGTTCACTGCATCGCCCGAGGTTGCGCTGGCGGTGATCTCAAGGTCTTCGACCCGCATCCAAGCGGGCAGTGTCTCGGCAATGCCCTTCGCCAACTGCATCTCGTCGGGGGGTTCCTGCGTGAAGGCATGAACGGGGATTGCGACAACCGCCATAGCCACTGAGATTATTTTCAACATATACAACTCGCACAAGATATGGGGCCGATCGTGTCAGTAATCCGCTTCGTCGCCTTCGCCGAAAAGGTATTTGCCAAGATCGCCACGGGCGAGGGCAGTCAGATAGCCTTGGGTACCCGCCGGGGACGAAAGGTCGAACCGGACCTTTCGATAGCTGTTCTCGTAAATGAACTCGGCCGCGTTGATCAGCCCCGATTGAGTGCCACGGCCGTAACGACCATCGATGGCCCCGGTATAGAAGCCCCCCGTCTGCAATTGCTCCTGTGCCGCACGCCTGTCCCTGTCCGCCAGCTTTTCGAAAGAGCTTTGCAGCGGATTGGCCTGAGCCATGGAAACCGACGGAACTGCGAGGGCAGCCATTGCGGCAAGTATGAAGAAACGTCTCAGCATTGCAGATCTCCAAAAGCAGCGCGGAAGATACGACTCGGTTCTTTATTAGATAGACTAGAACTATGGCTTGATCGCGGAATCTTGTTTCCAAGTTTATTTATGATATCTTAATGAAATTGCGGAAAAATTTCTGGAAAGTTGGATGGCTGCGCTGACTGGCGGCTGGTTCATATTGTAACGCTGACCCTGTGCATTCGATATCGGCGCATTGCGCAGGCGCATCCAGCTTGGAGAACCTGCATAGCTACGCGCGGGGCTGAACCATCGGCTAGAACCCCCGCGCGCACGGATACCAGTCCACCTCTGCGCGCCCTCGAGCGGGGCATCGATCAGCGGCTTGCGGCGGGGTAGGGGAGTCGGCTGGCCGAGTGACGGTCCCGTTCCGAACTGGTTCGGACGGCCTAACAGGAGATGGCGTGGAAGGTTGGGCATGCCCAGGCGCGGATCAATGCTCAGCCCTGCCGAGCGCGCATCACCTGCATAGTGTTCTTGTTGCAGCCTCGAAGGATCGCCGCTGTCCGGTGATCAAACGACAGGATTTCTTCGATCATGATCTTGATTGGCGGGGCGAAACCAGGATCGGTTTCTGGCAGGGCCTTGCGCCATTGGGAACGACTTATTGATCGCACGTCATTTACCCGATCTCGCGGCCCGCAGCTTGCAAGGTTCACGGCCGGAATCACAATATTTTCCGAGGTGCTCTGTAACGCCGCAAGTTGGGGCCGCGTAATGCAGTGCATAACCGCCTCACGACGCAGACACTGGAGTTTTTGCCATGACCATCCGTAAGCTGACCGCCATCGCAGCCCTTTCCGCCCTGACCGCTTTCCCGGCCTTTGCCACCGTTCAGGGCGCCAACGGCCCGCGCTTCGCCGACGAGGCTCCGGCGCAGTCGCTTCTGCATCGCGAGGTGCGGGCGGGCGACATCCTGCAACAGAAGGATCTCAAGCGCGCCGAGCTGTCGGCCCAGGACAGGATCTCTGTCAGCGAAGTTCCCGCGAACAGCGATCCGGTCGATTTCTCGAGCGCCAATAACGGCTGAGACGCCCTGCACCTTCCGCTTCATGCCCCGCAGACCCCCGCCACCTTGGCGGGGGTTTTGCGTTTCAGGGCCGGAGCGGCACCCATACCGGGGCCTTTTCGCCGTAAACGCCTGCGACATTCCGCGCCGCCGCAGGCACTGGCGGCGACCGGTTCGATCCTGTAGCCCACCGTGAGACGGCTACTGTGAGATGGCCCACTGGACGAAGAGGCGGAACGTATGGAACACTGGTCGGATGTCTTCCCGCTGATCTTCCTGCCTTTCAAACTGATCGTCCTGGGGATCGGGATGTTCTTTGCCATCAGGTGGCATGTCCAGCGGGACGCCGAGGAACGCGAGAAGCGGCAGCAGCGCAGGCAACCGCCGCGCTAGGGCGCGGTCCTTCCCCATCTGGTATTCCCGCGCGCGGCGCGTCTTCCGGCCGGTCACACCGCTTACATTCACGCACCCGTCCGCCAGCATGAACCGGAACGCCGCCGAAGAACCGTTGGTGGGACTTACCTACCGTAACGGCGATCATATCGGTGCACGCACGTTGCTTGGTGACTTGCGCAAGGTCGAATGGTCGCGCCGAGATCGACGATACGACGCCGACTGGTATCGTCATGCACTGGAAGCCAAAGGAATGCCTGGCTGAAACTGGCGCAAGACGACAACGGCGATACGAGCGGTGCGACCGTCTCGAGATCATGCCCGGCAGCTTTGGCAACTGGCGGCGCATCGTCACGCGATATGGCCGCCGCCCCAAGGTCTTCCTCTGGGCTATCGGTCTTGCTGCGACGTTATCTACTGGCCACGGTCCTTGGGACCATTCGACAGGGGTAACGGGACGTGGACATCGCGCGTGACTGAATCCTGGACGAGAGGAAAGGGCGAATTATCGTCATCGCAGTCGCAATTTATTCCCGAATACCGCGCTGGTTGCGGGCTTTATTCCCTGCTTGATGCTGCTGGTCATCTGAATTGGACCGTGCCGACTTTTCTGGAATCCTCAACTCCAGATTGACACGGCGCATCACACACGAAACCTTGGACAAGGCTCCCAAGCCGGGATGCGCAGGGCTGTCACGCGCTTGCTCCGCGGACGGTGCCTCGGCGTGTCAGGGCGGCAGGGTGGAACGCGGTTCCGATGGCCCAGCCGCCATATCCTTGCCCGTCGCGCGGGCTGCGCCTTGGGGGCGGTGCCGGGCCGGACCGCGACCCGTGCCCGCGGGTCGGAGGGCGCGCGTGATTTGTCGTCCCGGCCTTGCTCGTAACGGAACTGTCATGGCACAATAGTTGCTGACTGTGCAATCTTTGCATAGTGAGAAATGAAATCGGCGGATAACCAAGGATCGAGTGTCGGATGATACACAGCGTTCTAAGGCGATTGGGGGCAGCGCTGGCGCTGACTGGGTCCGTGACCGCCGCCAATGCGCAATTCGGACCGCCGGGCGGCATGGACGCGGGACCGCTGGAGGTGGGCGTGGTCGAGATGACCCTCCAGTAGATCCCGCGCATCGTGACCTCGCCGGGCAATGCCGTCGCGTATCAAGAGGTCGAGGTCCGCCCGCGGGTGGGGGGCGTCATCGAGGAAGTGCTCTATACGCCCGACGAGGTTCTCGAAGTCGGCGATCCGCTGTTTCGCATCGACGATTCCTCCTATGTCGCGGCCGAGGCCGCCGCGCGCGCGGATGTCGCCACCGCCGAAGCGAACCTGATCCTGGCGCAGGCCTCCAGCGACCGTGCCGAAAAACTGGTCGGGCGGGGCTACACCGAGGCCGAGGTCGAATCCGCCCGCGCGACGCTGGCCGAGGCCAAGGCCACCGTGGATTCGACCAAGGCGGCACTGGAATACGCCCAGACCGAACTGTCCTGGACCACCATCAAGAGCCCGATCGCAGGGCGGGCCGACGTCTCGACCGTTTCGGTCGGCGACCTGGTGACGGCCGGTCAGAGCGACGCGCTGACCACCATCGTGCAATCCGACCCGATCTATGTGGACATGGTGGAAGCCAGCGCGCGCATCCTGTCGGTGCGCAAGGCGATCACGGAAGGCACGATTACCCAGAACGACACGCTGCAGGCGTCGCTGACGCTGGAAAACGACGATGTCTATCACGGCACGGGGCAGCTGTTCACGGCGGGCAACTCGGCCTCGACCACGACCGGGACGGTGACGATCCGGTTCAGGTTCGACAATCCGGACCATGTGATCATCCCGGGCATGTTCGTGCGCGGGCAGGTGACCATCGGGACGATGCAGGCCTTTCTGGTGCCGCAGCGGGCCGCGACGCGGTCCAATTCGGGCAAGCTGACCGCCTATGTCGTGGGCGATGACGGCAAGGCCCAGCAGATCACGCTGGAAGACGACGGCAGCTATGACAATTCCTGGATCGTGCGCACCGGGTTGAACGAGGGCGACCAGCTGATCGTGGACGGCCTGTCGTCGGTCAAGCCGGGGCAGGACGTGAAACCCGTCGCCGCGACGATCGACGATGACGGCATCGCGCGCGACGCCGACACCGCCGCAGCGGAGGACTGAACCGATGGCCTCCTTCTTCATCCACCGCCCGGTCTTTGCCTGGGTGCTTGCCATCGCGACCATGCTGCTGGGTGCCTTCAGCATGAGCAGCCTGCCTATCTCGCAATATCCCGACATCGCCCCGACGACCGTGCGCATCAGCGCGACCTATACCGGGGCCTCGGCGGAAACGGTGGAAAACTCGGTCACCTCGGTGATCGAGGACGGTCTGACGGGCCTGGACGGGCTGACCTACATGATCTCGTCCTCCAGCGAGGGATCGGCCAGCGTGTCGCTGACATTCGACGATTCCATCGACCCCGACATGGCGCAGGTGCAGGTGCAGAACAAGCTGCAGCTGGTGGAATCCCAGCTGCCCGACACGGTGACGAACAACGGCGTGTCGGTCACGCGCTCGACCAGCTCGATCCTGTTGGTCGGGGCGCTGGTCAGCGAAGACGAAAGCTACACCTCGCTGGAACTGGGCGACATCCTCAGCAGCACCATCGAGGATGCGGTCCAGCGCACCGAGGGTGTCGGCTCGATCAACAGCTTCGGCACCGAATATGCCATGCGGATCTGGCTGAACCCCGAACGGCTGTACCAGTATCAGCTGACGGCATCCGACGTCACCTCGGCCGTGTCCGAACAGAACACCAACGTCACCGTCGGCAGCCTGGGCGATCAGCCGGTGGTCAAGGGTCAGCAATTCACCGTTTCCATGTCCGCGCAGTCGCAGCTGGAATCGGTCGAGGATTTCCAGAACATCCTGCTGAAGACCGAATCCGACGGATCGGCGGTCTATCTGGCCGACGTGGCCACGGTCGAACTGGCCGAGGAGGATTACGGCAGCGTCAGCCGCTTCGACGGACATCCGGCGGCGGGTTTCGCCGTCAACCTGTCCACCGGCGCCAATGCGGTCGATACCGCCGAGCGTGTGCGCGAAGTGATGGACGGGCTGTCCGGGGCGCTGCCCGAAGGCGTCAGCATCGAATGCCCCTATGACACCTCGCCCTTTGTCGAACAGTCCATCGAACAGGTCTACGAGACGCTGATCGAGGCCATCGTCCTGGTGTTCCTGGTGATCTTCCTGTTCCTGCAAAGCTGGCGCGCGACGATCATTCCCACGATCGCGGTGCCGGTGGTTCTGCTGGGCACGTTCGGGGTGCTGTCGGCCTTCGGCATGTCGATCAACACGCTGTCGATGTTCGCGCTGGTGCTGGCCATCGGCCTGCTGGTCGATGACGCCATCGTGGTGGTGGAAAACGTCGAACGCGTCATGGAGGAAGAGGGCCTGGACGCGAAGGCCGCCACCGAAAAGAGCATGGGCGAGATTTCGTCCGCGCTGGTCGGGATCGTCATGGTGCTGTCGGCGGTGTTCCTGCCGATGGCCTTCATGGACGGCTCGACCGGGGTGATCTACAAGCAGTTCTCGGTCACGATCATCTCGGCCATGGTGCTGTCGCTCTTCGTGGCGCTGATCCTGACGCCGGCCATGTGCGCGCAGCTTCTCAAGCCTGGGCATGGCAAGGCGCCGGTGGCGCCGCTGCGCTGGTTCAACAACGGGCTCGACCGGCTGACCGGGGGCTATGGCTCGACCGTCGAGCGGCTGGCCATCCGGCCCTTCCGCATGGTGATCGTGCTGGCGCTGGTGGGCGTGGGGGCCTACTGGATCTATGACCGTCTGCCCAGTTCGTTCCTTCCGACCGAGGATCAGGGCGTCCTGATGACCATGGTCGAACTGCCCCAGGGCTCGACCGTCCAGCAGACCCAGCACACGATCGAACAGATCGAGAATTACCTGCTGACCGAGGAAACCGAAGGCGTCGCCAGCGTCTTCGCCAATGTCGGCTTCAGCTTCAGCGGTTCGGGTCAGAATTACGGCATCCTGTTCATCAAGCTGAAGGATTGCGAGGAACGTCCGGGCGTCGATGCGGCCGATATCATGATGCGCGCGAACCAGAAGTTCGCCCAATCGCGGCTTGGCAGCATCTTCGTGCTGCAGCCGCCGGCCATTCCGGGTCTGGGCACGTCTTCGGGCTTTACCATGTATCTGGTCGATCAGTCCGGCTCGGGACAGGATGCGCTGAGCACGGCCGCAGATCAGCTTTTCGCCCTGGGCAACGAGGACGGGCGGGTCACCAACCTGCGCGGCAATGACGACGCCACCGAACCCGCCCTGAAGCTGCGGATCGACCAGCCGCGGGCCGAGGCCCTGGGTGTTTCGCTGTCGGATGTGAACAGCATGCTGTCCACGGTGTTCTCGGGGTCCTACGTCAACGATTTCCCGCTTGGCAACGACCTGCGCGAGGTGATCGTCCAGGGCCGCGCCGACTGGCGGATGCAGCCTTCGGACGTGGATCACTGGTATATCCGCAACGACGATTCCGAGATGGTCCCGCTGACCGCCTTCACCAGCCAGGAATGGGAGACGATCACGCCCAAGCTGGCCCGATACGGCGGCACCCGCGCGCTGGAAATCTCAGGCGAGGCCGCAAGCGGCACCAGCTCGGGCGATGCGATGGACCTGATGGAGGAGCTGACCGGCGAACTCGACGGGTCCTACGCCGCCGCATGGACGGGGCTGAGCTATCAGGAGCGTCTGTCGGGCGATCAGGAGGCCATTCTCTACTCCATCTCGGCGCTGGTGGTCTTCCTCTGCCTGGCCGCGCTCTATGAAAGCTGGGCGGTGCCCTTCGCGGTCATGCTGTCGGTGCCGGTGGGCATCCTGGGGGCGCTGGCGACGACATGGATCTTCGGGCAGGCGAATGACGTCTATTTCAAGGTGGGCCTGCTGACGACCATCGGCCTGGCGGCAAGAAACGCCATCCTGATCGTCGAATTCGCGGAATCCCTGCGCGCCAGGGGCCAGACGCTGATCGAGGCGACGACCATGGCGGCCCGCCAGCGTCTGCGTCCGATCCTGATGACGTCGCTGGCCTTCGGCTTCGGCATCCTGCCCTTGGTGCTTGCCTCGGGGGCAGGGGCAAATGCGCAGAAATCCATCGGCACGGGGATGCTTGGCGGGATCATCTTCTCGGCGGTCATCGGGGTGGTGATGGTTCCCGTCTTCTATGTCGCGGTGATCCGCACGACCGAGCTGTTCGGCAAACGCCGCAAGGCGGCGGCGTGACGTCGCCCTGCCGTCCGGGTGGTCCGCGTCCTGCGGGCTGCGCGGACGGCCCGGCCCGCAGGACGCGGCGGGCCCCTGGAATTCATGCAATACGGACACATGCGCAGCCAAGGTGGATTGCGCGACGAACACGGGTGGTGAAAGGCCTTTGAAACTGATGAGACATCTGGGAAAAATCGCGCTGCTGATTGCCGTGCTGGGCCTGGGTTGCGCGGCGCTGATCCTGTTCGGCGCGCGGCTGGGGCTGTGGCAGCCGATCACCGGCTTCGGGCTCTATCGCAACTACTTCAACACCCTGGCGATGATCGTTGCCGCCGTGGGCCTGATCGCGCTGGTCGTCCATCTGCTGCGCCGGGAACGCGGGGGCATGCTGGCCGGCGGGATCGCCACGATCGTGGGCCTTGCCCTGCTGGCGCCGATGGCCATGTCCATGCTGAACCCTGCGCCGCGTGCCGCGCCGATCCACGACATCACAACCGACACCGCCAACCCGCCCATGTTCGAGGTGCTGGACGAAACCCGCGAGGGGGCCAGCAACACGCTCGACTATGGCGGGCCGGAACTGGCCGAGGCCCAGGCCGCGGCCTATCCCGATATCGCGCCGCTGGACACGGACCTGCCCGCCGATGCCGCCTTCGCGCGCGCACTGGAGGTCGCAGAGGAGATGGGATGGGAAATCGTCGCATCGGACGCGGATCGTCTGCGCTTCGAGGCCGTGGCCCGCACCTCGGTCTTCCACTTTGCCGATGACGTGGTCGTCGTCGTGACGGCGCTTGACGGGGGAAGCCGCGTCGACATGCGCGGCGTGTCCCGCGTGGGGCGCAGCGATCAGGGTGTGAACGCCGCACGTATCCGCGATTTCCAGCAGCGGGTCGGCGCCTGACCTGAACGGGCCTGCGATATTCCGCGGCCCCCACGGGCCGCGGGACGGGTGAAGAACGGCTTGCGGGGGGCGGCACATGACCGGGGCGATGGACATGACGGATGTGCCGGGGCAGGGCACCGGTGCCCCGACCTGGCGCGACAGGTTGCTGCGCCACCGATGGGCCCTTCTGGGGATCCTGATTTGCCAGATGGGTCAGGTCACGGCATCGCTGCTCTTGCCCAGTTTCAGCGCCGACATCATCGATATCGGGATCGGCGGCGAAGACCCTGCTGCCATCTGGCATTACGGCAGGCTGATGGGCATCGCCGCCGCGGCCCAGCTGGCGCTGAGCGGGACGGCGGTCTTTCTGGGGGCCTTCGTTGCCTATCGCATCGGGCGGGACCTGCGCGCGGATGTCTTCGCCAAGGTCCAGGGCCTTGCCCTGTCGCAATTGCAGGGGTTCACGGTCGGGTCGCTGATCACGCGTTGCACCAATGACGTGCTGCAGGTCCAGTCGATGCTGATCATGGCCCTTACCATGATCGTCGTGGCCCCGATCATGGGCGTGGGAAGCGCGATCATGGCGGTGCGCCAGGATGCGCGGCTTTCGTGGCTGCTGCTGGTCGCCGTCCCGGTCCTGGCGCTGCTGATCGGGTTCCTGACCGTCAGGGCCGTGCCGCTGTATCAGCGCATGCAGACGCAGCTGGACCGCGTGAACGGCATCCTGCGCGAACAGATCGAGGGCATCCGCGTCATCCGCGCCTTCCTGCAGCAGCCGCGCGAGGCCGGGCGCTTTGCCCAGGCGAATGCCGACCTGACCGGCACGGGCATCCATGCGGGGCGGTTGATGGCGATGATCATGCCTTCGCTGACCGCCGTGATGCAGCTTACGTCCGTTGCGCTGATTTGGGCGGGGGCCGGCCGGGTGCGCACGGGCGAACTGGAGATCGGGGCCCTCATCGCCTTTCTGTCCTATGTCGCGCTGATCCTTATCGGGGTGATGATGATGGGCCTGATGATCGTCATGCTTCCGCGCGCACTTGTCAGCGCCAGGCGCATCGCCGAATTGCTGCAAAGCCCGGTCGAGGTCGGCCCGCCATCCGATCCCACGCCCCTGCCGCCGCGCGGCGACGGGCTTTGGCTGCGGCTGAACCGGGTCGGGTTCGGCTATCCCGGTGCCGAGGCGATGGTCCTTGAGGACATCACCTTCGAGGTCGGCCCGGCCGAGACCCTGGGCATCATCGGCGCGACGGGATCGGGGAAATCGACCATCGTGAACCTGATCGCGCGCCTGGACGATCCGGTCACCGGGCGCGTCACGTTGGGCGATGTCGATCTGCGACAGGTCGCGCCGGACGACCTTGCCCTTCATATCGGCTATGTTCCGCAGAAGGCCTATCTCTTTTCGGGGACGGTCGCGGACAGCCTGCGGCTTGGAAATCCCGGCGCGGACGAGGCGACGCTGTGGAAGGCGCTGGAAATCGCGCAGGCCGCCGATTTCATCCGCGCGATGCCCGATGGGCTGATGTCGCCCGTGGCGCAGGGCGGGGCGAATTTCTCGGGCGGCCAGCGCCAACGGCTTGCCATCGCGCGGGCGCTGGTGGGCGGGGCGGATCTGTATCTGTTCGACGACAGCTTCTCGGCGCTGGATCAGGCGACGGATCGCAGGCTGCGCGCGGCGCTGCGGGCGGGTGTCGGCCATGCGGCCACGGTGATCGTCAGCCAGCGCGTGGCCTCGATCCGGGATGCGGACCGGATCCTTGTCATCGACAAGGGCCGGATGGTCGGGCTGGCACCGCACGAGGCGCTGATGCAAACCTGCCCGGTCTATGCGGAAACCGTCCGCTCTCAGCTTGGGTCCCGGGGGGACGCAGCATGACCGCCGCGCAGGACCGCAAGCTGGAAACCGTTTCGCGGACCCAGCCAGGCACGCCCGGACCCAGGGCCCCCGGCGGGTCGCTTGCGGGCGAGAAGCCGAAATCCGCGGGGGATGCCGCGCGCCGCATCTGGGCGGCCTTCGGCAGCAACCGCAAGATCCTGGTCGTGACGGTCCTGCTGAGCCTGGGCAGCGTCATCGGCAGTTCCATCGGGCCCTGGCAGCTGGGCCTTGCGACCAACCTGCTGGTCGGCGACGACTTCACCTTCGCGGCCCTCATGCGGCAGCTTCTGCTTGTGGCGGCGATCTATCTCGTGGCCTCGGGGCTGAACTTCGCGCAGGCATGGCTGGTCAACGACCTGGTGCAGAACATGGGGCGCGACCTGCGCAACGCCGCGCAGGCCAAGCTTGCGCGGGTGCCGCTTCGATGGTTCGACACCCAGCCCCGCGGAGAGATCCTGTCGCGTTTCACCAACGATATCGACAACATGGTCCAGAACCTGCAGCAGGTCGCCAGCCAGGCGATGCTGATGCTGATGACGGTCATCGGCGTGCTTGCCATGATGGTGCTGCTGTCGGTGCCGCTTGCCCTGGCCGCGATCGCGGCGATCTGCGTGTCGGTCGGGGTGACGCGCATTCTCAGCCATGCGGCACAGCCCAGATATGCCGAGCAGTGGCGCGAGACCGGCCATCTGAATTCGCTGGTCGAGGAGGCATTCACCGGGCAGGCGCTGATCCGGGTCCATGGCGCGCATGACCGCGTGAACCGGCGATTTGCCGACAGGAACGATGCCCTGACCGCCGCAGGCATGCGCGCGCAGGTCCTTGCCAGCCTGATCCAGCCCGCGACGATGTTCGTGAACAACTCCGCCTATATCGTGGTGGTCGTCTTCGGCGCGTTCCAGGTGGTGGCGGGCGCGCTCAGCATTGGCGGGGTGCAGGCCTTCATCCAGTATATCCGCCAGATCGGCCAGCCGATTTCCCAGCTTGGAAGCATGGCGGCGCAGGTGCAATCGGCCCTCGCCTCGGCCGAGCGGGTCTTCGAATTGCTGGACGCGCCCGAAATGTCCCCCGACAGGGAGGATGCCGCACCGGACGGCCCGATCAGGGGGGATGTGCGGTTCGAACATGTGGGGTTCCGCTATCGCGCCGATCAGCCGCTGTTCGAGGATGTCAGCCTTGATGCCGCGCCGGGGCAGATGCTGGCCATCGTCGGGCCGACCGGCGCGGGCAAGACCACCCTCGTGAACCTGCTGATCCGCTTCTACGACATCGACAGCGGGGTGATCCGGCTTGATGGCAGGGATATCGCTGCCATGCCGCGCGACGATCTGCGCCGCGCGATGGCCATGGTGCTGCAGGATGCGTGGCTGTTCACCGGGACGATCCACGACAACATCGCCTATGGCCGCCCCGAGGCCACGCGCGAACAGGTCGTCGCTGCCGCAAGGCGCTGCCATGTGGACGATTTCGTCTGCACCCTTCCCGAAGGCTACGACACGGTCCTGGACAATGGCGGTTCCGGCCTGTCGCAGGGCCAGCGGCAGCTGATGACGATCGCGCGGGCCTTCCTGCTGGATGCGCCGATCCTGATCCTGGACGAGGCCACAAGCTCGGTCGATACCCGGACGGAAATGCAGATCCAGACCGCCATGGCCGATCTGCGCCAGGGCCGCACGAGCTTTGTCATCGCGCATCGCCTGTCGACCATCCGGGACGCGGACATGATCGTCTACATGGAGGATGGAAACGTGCGCGAAACCGGCACGCACGACCAGCTCATGGCGCTGGAGGGGGGATACCGGAACCTCCAGACCGGAACGGGGGCGACCCCCGAATTGCGACCGAACCCAGATCAAGGAAAGGACTGACCGATGAAAAAGACCACTTCCGCCGTCATCGCCGCCGCATTGGGCATCGCGCTGCCGCACGGCGTGCTTGCCCAGGCACCGACAATCCAGACTGTCGGGCCGGTGATCCATCTTGCCGACAACCTTAACGAAGAGGCCAACCTGGGCTGGTGCATCGACACCGAAGGCCGCGGCGAGAGCGACCAGCTGCACGTCCATTCGTGCAAGCCGACCGGCGACGACGTGCTGTTCACCTTCCAGCCCGACAGCGGGATGATCATGTCGGCGACCTATGCCGATCAGTGCATGGTCCACAACGCGCCGGACGATCCCGAGAACCCCTTCGGGCTGGTCGATTGCGATGCCACGGACGAGGCGCAGAAATTCGCATATGACGACAGCAGCATGGAAATCCACCTCGGCTCGGACGCGGCGCAATGCGTGACCGTCGCGCCGACCATCGACGATGCCGGGCCCTATCAGTCGCGCGACCTGCTGGTGGCGGCCTGCGACGATCTGGAACCCGCCTACAAGCAGTGGGTCATCCGCGAATGATCGCATCGTGACAGGTGCAAGCCTTGCGAAAACCCGATCGGCGCGCCTGCAGCCCGGTCGGGACGCACCGACCAATCCAACGAGGACAGAGGGATCACCGACGCCATGACGTTCAACATCAATGCCCGCTTCGTCGCGGCCTGCGTGATCGCGGTCGCCGCCTCGGCCACGCAGAGCGGGGCACATGACATCACCGACGCGCTTCTGTCGGAACGTTCGGCGACCTGCGCGGATTACGCCGAGGCGAACACGGCCTCGGCCACCGACCTGCATACCGGGACACGTCACGACGCCGCGGTGACCATCACCACGGACGGGCAGACCTGCACGATCGCATCGAACGCGGTGCCCAACCACGACTTCAACACGCCCGAGGGGTTCTTCAACGGCTTTGCCGAACAGGACCAGACATATACGATCACCGCGACACCGACCGCTGCGGAAACGCCAACGCCCCTTGCGCTGAGCATGGACAACGCGGTCTTCCTGAACGGGGTCAAGCTGGATCTCATGGCGGCCGGATGCTCGGGCATCGGGGACGGGCTGTTCGGCTGCTTCGACATGTCCACGCCCTATCGTTTCGAGCCGATGGGTGCCGCCAGCAACATGTTCGGGACCGATGCACATAACGCGCATACCCAGAATGACGGGCTGTATCATTACCACGGCAACCCGATGGCCCTGTTCGAGCAGGAGAACCCGGATGCGCCCTCGCCTGTCATCGGCTTTGCGGCGGACGGTTTTCCGATCTTCGGCAGCTATATCGACGATAACGGGACGATCCGGGCGGCCACCACAAGCTATCGCCTGAAATCCGGCACGCGCCCGGACGGCGAGGATGGCCCCGGCGGCACCTATGACGGCACCTTTATCGACGACTGGGAATTCGTCGAGGGGCTGGGCGATCTGGACCAGTGCAACGGCATGGTCCAGGACGGCATCTATGGCTATGTGGTGACCGAGACCTATCCCCATGTCATGGGATGCTTCACCGGCACCCCCGACCCCTCCTTCGAGAAACCGCGCCCCTGACCGGATGCGCGGGCGGCGCGGCTGCCCGCGAACGCCCAGCCGCGCGACAGGACGAAGCTGCAGAACGCCGCGACCCCGGTCGAGATCAGGACCGCATGCCCGGGACCGGTAAGTCCGATCCCGGGCAGGAGATACAGCACCGTCTCGTTCACCAGGAACCCGGTCGCCGCGACGATGGCGAAGCGCCCGAGGGCACGCCCCGCCGCCGCGCCATGCCCGGCGAAGGTGAACAGATGATGCCCGAGGAAACTGACCGCGAAGGCCGTCGCGAAGGCTGCGGCATTGGCGATCAGCGGCGCCGTGCCGGATCGGATCAGCGCGATCGCGACGCCCAGATGCACAAGCGTCGCGGCCCCCCCGGTCAGGGCAAATCGCAGGGCCGGACCTAGCATTCGGGGGCCCGGGCGATCGTGACATCCTGGGCGATCAGGTAACCGGGGCGGCCCTTCACCTCGTTGAAGACGCAGGCCAGGTATTCGCCCAGCACGCCGATGGACATCACCTGGATGCCGCCGAAGAAGAAGATCGCCACCGCCAGCGTCGACCAGCCCGGCAGGTCATGGCCCAGAAGCAGGGTGCGGGCCGCCAGGAACAGCCCGTAAAGGATCGACATCGAGGCCAGCACCATCCCGATCCCGGTCCACATGCGCAGCGGCCAGTCGGTAAAGGCGGTCAGCCCGGTCATGCCCAGCCTCAGCAGGCGGCGGAAGCCGAACTTGGTGCTGCCGCCGCCACGCGGCTGCAACTCGACCGGGATGGCGAAGGTACGGAACCCGACCCAGGCATAGAGCCCCTTCATGAAGCGGTTGGTTTCGGGCAATGCGCAAAGCGCATCGACGACCTTGCGGTCCATCAGGCGGAAATCGCGCGCGCCCGCGGGTATCGGAACCTCGCTGCCGATATTGAGGAAGCGATAGAAGGCGGCGGTGCCCCGGCGTTTCAGCCAGCTTTCGTCGTCGCGATGGGCGCGGACGGCATAGACGATCTCGTGGCCCTCGCGGTATTTCTGCAGCATCGCATCGACATAGCGCAGCGGCTCTTGCAGGTCGGCGTCCAGGATCACGACCGCCTTGCCCGCCGCATGGCGCAGCCCGGCCATGATCGCCTGTTCCTTGCCGAAATTGCGCGACAGGCGCAGCAGGCGGACGGGCACCGCCCAATCCCCGGCCTGCACGAGGTCCGCCGTGCCGTCCCGGCTGCCGTCATCGACGACGATGATCTCGGACCGCGGCACCAGCCTGCCTGCCTTGCGCGAGACCCGGTCCAGCGTTTCCACGATGGTCTCGGCCTCGTTATAAGCGGGGATGACGAAGGATAGATCGGGCGCGGATGTGTCGATCCGCAGCACATGCCGTGTCATGATTGCGGTGTCGCGGGTGATTTCGTGCATGCGGCCCATCAGTTCACCTTGTCTGCGGTTGGGGTGACGAACAGGACGTGCCGTCCGTATTCGCCCAGGTCTTCGAGGCCAAGCGCCCGGGCCTCGGGGGCCAGGTCCGGCGGCACGGAAAAGGCGCTTGGGACGGCCCCCTTCGCCAGGGCGGTCAGATCGTCGGCAAGGGCGGCGCGTGCCCGCCCCCGGGAATAGAACTCGGCCGAGTAGCTGCGCCCGCCGACGGTATGAAGCGGCGCATCGGGCAGTGCCGCATCGGCGGCGGCGACCAGGTCCCTGTCGGTCTTCAGCCGGATCTGACGCGGCGCAAACACCGCCCCCGAGGTCACGGCCAGAAAGAACGCGAAGGTCGCCAGGCTTGCGACGGCAAAGCCGCGGCGCGCCGCCCCGCCGCCGGAAGACACCTGTCCGACCAGCACGACCAGCAGCACCGCCGAGGCGGGCAGACCCGGCAGGACATAGGCCGCAAGGATGTTGGATGCCATCGTGAACAGCACAAGCGGCGCCACCGCCCACAGCGCCAGATAGAGCAGCCAGCCCGAGCGATCCGTCCGGAACACCGTCATCGTCCGGCCGGGACGGGTCAACAGCAGGGCCGGGGCCAGGCTCCAGGGAAGGGCGGCCATCAGCCAGAACAGCCAGATCGTGCCCCTGGCCTCCTGGTGGCCCGACCCGTACAGATCGCCCTGCCAGCCCGGGGTCAGGAACCGCTGCAGATGCTCTCCGATCAGGAAATAGCGCAGAAAGCCGGGGGTGGCGATTTCGGCGGCGACATACCAGGGCAGCACCAGCACGGCCAGCACGGCCATCCCGCGCGCCCAAGGAAGCAGACGCAGCAGATGCCAGTTCCAGGTCAGCGCCAGCCACAGCGCCAGGGGGATCGCGCACAGCACGACCGCCACCGGCCCCTTGGCCAGCATCCCGATCGCCAGCCCCAGAAAGACGGAAAGGCCCCAGAGCCTGTCGCCCCTGCCGACCGCCTGCCAGAAGCCCACAATCACCAGCGTCGTGCCCAGCACCATCGGCATGTCGGTCATCACGAAGGCCGAGGCGCCAAGGAACATCGCCATCGTCGCCAGCACGGTCGTCGCGACCAGCGCCGTGTCGCGTCCGACGATGTCACGCACCCATGTCCGGATCAGAAACAGCACCGCCAGCGCCGTCAGCAGGATCGGCAGGCGCGCGGCGGCCTCGTTCACGCCGAAAACCTGCATTCCGCCCGCCGACAGCCAGGTATGCAGCGGCGGCTTGCCCCAGAAGGGCAGGCCATAGTCGAATTGCGGCGTCAGCCAGTTCCCGGTCTCGACCATCTTGCGGGCGATCTCGGCATAGCGCGCCTCGGTCGTGTCGGTGAAGGGCACCGCGAACATCGCCCAGACCCGCAGAAGCCCGAACCCCGCAAGGACGGTCAGCAGGAACCGGCGCGCCGTGCCGTCCAATCGCATGTCGCGCAGCATCGGCCGCACGGGTTGCCGGGCGCCTGTCGCGGCCGGTCGTTGGGCCGAAAGGGCCTCGTTCATCGTCATCTGGGAATCCTGCTGGATGGGCTGGGGTCGTCATGTCTGCCGCCACCTAGCAGGCGCGATCTGTCCGGGTGGTTGCCGGGACTATACCGATCCGTAATGTCCGGGTGTCTTGACCCGGTCGCGAAGGGGTCTATGCCTGCTGCCGGACAAGATATGGAAACCGGCAGCCATGCGCATCCTTGTGGTCGAGGATCATACCGAAACGGCGGAATACATCGCCACCAGCTTTCGCGCGCAGGGACATCTGGTCGATCACTGCGACAATGGCCGCGATGGCTTCCTGTCGGCGCTGGACAACAATTACGACGTGATGATCTTCGACCGGATGCTGCCCGGGCTTGACGGGGTGACGCTGATCAGGTCCGTGCGCGGTGCAGGTGTCGAAACGCCGATCCTGACCCTGTCGGCCATGGACGGGATCGACGACCGGGTCGAGGGCCTGGAAGCCGGGTCGGACGATTACCTGGTCAAGCCGTTCTCGTTCCAGGAGCTGTCGGCCCGGCTAGCGGCGCTGACGCGAAGACCGCCCCTGAAGACTGAGGAAACCGTGCTGCAGGTGGCCGACCTGGAGATGAACCTGATCCGCCGCACGGTCGCGCGGGCCGGCGTTTCCCTGGATCTGCAGCCCCGCGAATTCGGTCTGCTGGAATATCTGATGCGCAATGCCGGGCGAGTGCTGACCCGCACGATGTTGCTGGAATCGGTCTGGGATTTTCATTTCGACCCCAAGACCAACGTGGTCGAAACCCATATCAGCCGATTGCGCAACAAGGTCGACAAGCCCTTCGAGACCGAGTTGATCCACACGGTGCGCGGTGCCGGATACAGCCTGCATGGCTAGGGCAGGCGGCATGGCGCGCTTTCTGCGTTCGACCTCAGCGCGACTGTCGCTGCGCTTTGCGGGGCTTTACGCCATCATCACCGCCTTGGTCTTCGGCCTCAGCTATCACTTCGCGGATCGCGAGATCAGCGGTTGGGTCGCGGATCAACTGGCCGAGGAGGCGGCCGGATTTTCCAGCCTGTACGACAACGAAGGCCTGGACGCGGTTCGGGCGCAGCTGGGCGGCTTTGCGGGGTTCAACTTCGAGGATTACCGGATCTATCTTCTCGAGGATGCGGATGGCCGTGTTCTGGCCGGCAATGTCGAGGCCATCGACCGACAGGCCAGCAGCGGTTACGTCACGGCCACCGCCGTTCAGGCCCAAACGCCGCGCTACGAAGACGTGATGGGTTATGTGCTGCATTCGGTGCAGCTTGGTCCGAACCGCCTGACCCTTGGCACCAGCACCTATTTTCTTGAGGAACTGCAAGAGGTTCTGGGCCGCGGTCTGGTGGCGGGCTTCGTCCTGTTGCTGCTTGCCGGCCTGGTCGCGGGGATCGTCGTGGGTCGCAGGACCGAACGGCGGCTGAACCGGATTTCGGCCACGTTGAAGTCGGTGGCCCTGGGCCAGCTGGACCGCCGCGTCCCCGTCACGGGCGGCGATGGCGACGATCTTGCCCGCATGGCGGCCGAAATCAACCGCACCATCGCGCGGCTTCAGCAGATGGTCGAAAGCCAGAAGCAGATATCGGCCGACATCGCACATGATCTGCGCACACCCATGCAGCGGCTGCGCCAGCGGCTGGATGTCCTGCGCCATGCGCCCGACCTTCCCCCCCAGATCACGCAGGACGCCGAACAGGCCGTCGAGATCGCAGACGATCTGATCGAGACATTCCATGCCCTGCTGCGGATCGCGCAGATCGAGGCAGGCCAGCGCTCGGTCCGGTTTGCCGCGACCCCGCTTGCGCCGATCCTTGCCCGGATCGAGGACGCCTATGGCCCTGTGGCCGAGGAAAACGGTCAGACCCTGGTCTTCGACATCGAGGATCCGGGCGCGACGGTTCAGGGCGATCAGCAGCTGCTGACGCAGATGGTCGCAAACCTGATCGAGAACGCCCTGCGCCATACCCCCGCGGCCACACGGATCGAAGGGACGCTGACAGGGGCCGATGACGGCGTCCTGCTTCGAATTTCGGACAATGGTCCGGGCATCCCCGCCGCGGAGCGCGACAAGGTCTTTCGCCGGTTCTACCGCCTTGAGAAAAGCCGAACCACGCCGGGCAATGGTCTGGGCCTCAGCATGGTCAGGGCCATCGCGGAACTGCACGAGGCCACGGTGGTTCTGGGCGACAATCGTCCGGGCCTTTGCGTCACCGTCAGGTTTCGGCGCGACGCCCTGTCGGGAGGGTAATGGACCATCGGCCGTCGCCCGATCCGGGCCCGGCGGGTTGGCTTCTTGCGCATCGGGCCCGATTCATCTCGGCCGCTACCGATCCTTCAGGGTCGGCCTTCAGCGGGGTGCTGGGCCATGCGGCGACGACTTGGTGCAGGGACGCCTTCCGTTTTCGCCAAGTGCTAGGGTGACGGCACCAATGGGGATCCGATCGGCTGCGATGCTGTGACGTCTTCAAATTGTGCAAAGCCCGGGGATCCTTGCAAGCCCGGATCGCGCCGCCCGCCGTTGGTTTTACTGGAGGATCAGCACTCCAGACCGTCGCGAGTGAGAGTGCCGGAACCCAGCCGCACAGTATGGCGCCTCCAGGCGGCATACGCCTCCATCCGCGCTACATCCTGACAGGGTCACGAAGTGCCTGATCAGTCGACGCTTCAGTCGTTGGGAGATACGCGTGACGCAGTGGTCACTAGGCGCGACTTGTTGCCATGATCAGTGTAGCTTTGCCAATGGCAGGAACACGACGACGTCTCTCCATGTTGCGCATAATGCTGAAGCACCCATCTCGATACCTTGGGCTTTCGTCGGCTTCCCCAACCGGATTGCGGTCCGAGGCGAGACCCGGACGGATGGCCATTAGTCCCTTTAGCTAAGTGGATTGACGCGTCCACGCGGCTGATTTGGTGAGAAAAGCCTGCGAGCGTGATAGCGTCGGGCACCCAGATCCTTTCAGCGGGCGACGCGTCGATAGCAATCGGCTGCAGGGGCGCTGCTGGGCTGCACCAGGATGAAGCTGCTCATGGCCCCTAGATCATGGAATGTAGGTAGAGATTGCCACAAGATGCATTGGCGCAACTCTCAGAGGAAAAGCACAATCCAAGGTTGGCTTTGGAAATGGCTTTGTGGCAAGGTCGCGGAATAACCAGATGGATCTGCGTAGCAAGTTCAGTGACATAGGGCTTTGTTGCGCCGACGGTCTTGCATGGTCCCGCAGAGCCAAATTGCAGAGGAAGCCATGTCCGACAAGAAAAGTTCCTATGACGAGCGGCTGGGCGAGGTGCGAAAGAGGTTCGTCGGAAGCCTTCACGAAAGGCTGGACACCATCGCGGAGGAAACCCGCAAGCCCGACGATGCCAGCGCCCGCGAGACGCAGCTGGAGAAGGTCCACCGCCTGCTGCACGACCTGGTCGGGAATGCGGCGATGCTGGAACTGCACGACGTCCAGAACGAGATCCAACCGGCCCTGACCCTGGTCGAGAGCCGCCACGAACACGACGCGCCCCTCTCTCATGATGATCTTGCGCAGATCGACAAGGCCCTGGCCGCAGGTCGCCTGGTCGCCACCAACCTGGAAAGGCAGTATACCGCATGAGCTCTCTTTTCCGGTATTCATTGGCCCTTCTTGCCGCGATGGCCGGTCATGCGCATGCCCAGCAAGGCGCGCCGACCCCTGCCCAGGCTTCCGCGTCCCCGGCTGCCATCTCGCGCGTGCTGACGCTTGCGGATCTGGGATACACGGACGGCGTTTCCTTCCGGCAGATGAACGGCCAGGCGACGCTCTATGTCCCCCTGGCCCAGCCGCAGGTGATCCGCGACGGCGTGCTGCGTCTGCAGCTGCGCCAGGGGGAAACGCTGCCGGCCGACCGCTATCTTCAGGTGCGGCTGGGTGAACGCATCGTGGCCAGCCGAAGCCTGCAGGATGCGGGCGACGCGTTCGTCCTGCCCATCGCCTTCGAACCCGAAGACGTGACGAACGGCTTCCTGGTGGTCACGATCACCTATTCGGGGGCGATCAGCGATCACGTGTGCATCGACGATCGGGCCTCGGGGGATTTCGTCAGCATCTCGCCGCAATCGACGCTGGAGCTTGAGCTGACGGCGGACGCGGTGGATTCGCCGATGCTGTTTTCCATGCTGCGCCCCTCGGAGATGCGTGTCCTTCTGTCCGAAACGGACAGCCTGGCGGGTCTGGCAGCCGCGACAAGGGCGGCCGTGCTGTTCGGCGCGCAGTCCGGTCAGCTGCATTTCGGACCCGATGACGGGGGGCAGGACGACGCAGGGCCGGACGGCCGATGGGCCGAGGGCGTGGTCAATATCGAACCGACCAGTTCAGGTGCCGCGGTCGAGATGTCGGTCTCGAACGCCGCGGGTCTGCCCGAGCTGACGCTGCGCGGGTCCGACCCGCAGATCGGGCTGTGGCAGCTGGCCTCGGAATGGAATTCGCTGGCTGACACGCAGGACGTGGTGACGGACCGGGTCGAGCTTGCGCAGCCCGACCTGGAGGCTTTGCCGCTGGCGGTGCTGGATGCCGATCTTGCGCCGCGCGAGGTGGTGGGAACCTCCGAGGTGCTGGTGCCCTTCTCGATCAACGATCTGCCTTCGAACAAGACCGTCGCGGCGGTTGATCTGCAGGTCGCGGCCGCGCTCGACCCCGAGGGACGGGGGGCGACGGCTTCGGTCTATCTCAACAACACGCTGCTGGGGAACCGGCCCCTGTCCAGCGGGCTGCCCGAGCGTCTTCTGTTCGATGTGGCCGACGGCCTGATCGGGCGCGACAACCTGCTGCGCATCGTCATCCAGCGCCAGCCGGTCGGCGGGGAATGCCGCTTCCGGCCGCAGGGCTATCCTGCGCAGGTTCTGCCCGGCAGCGTGCTGCGACTGTCCGACCGGGCCGACGGCTCGGATGATTTCTTCCACATCCAGCAGGATTTCGGCGCGGGCGTGCAGCTGGTGCTCGACCCGGATTCGCGGCTGGATATCCAGTCGGCGATGCCCTGGATCGCGGGTGTCGCGGGGTCGCTCATTCCGGGCAAGGCCCCGGTCGTCCCGCGCGGCACCGTCGATGCGATCGAACCGGGCATGCCCTTCCTGGTCGTTTCGAAGAACGATCCCGGGGACGAAAAGGCCGCCGTTACCTTCGATGAAGGACAGGTGCAGATCCGCGATTCCGACGATGAGGTGATCTATTCGGGCGAGGATCTGGAGCGGCTGGGGATCGTGCAGATCGTGTCGCGCAACGGGGAACGGGGTGTCTGGCTGCGTCCGGGTGACGGGCCGCAGCCGGTCCTGTCGCCGCAAAGGCCGCTGGTCCTGGACCGGGGCGATCTTGCGCTGGTGGGGGAACAGGGCGTCCAGCTCGTGACCTCGATGGACAGGGCGCCGCTGATCCAGGTCACCTATCCCGAACAGCAGAGCCTGGCGCAGCTGTTCGCCAAGTATCGCCCCTGGGTCGTGGGCGGTCTCTGGGTGCTGCTGACCATCGCCGTGCTCGGCTTCTTCCAACGGATCTACAGCCGCCGAAAATCATCGTCCGGGTCCTGATCCATCATGGCCCGCGATGTTGAAAGCGAGGCGATCGGTGCTCTGCTGCTGGACAACGGTGTCCTGACGGCAGAGCAGCTGGATCAGGCCGAGGATCTGGCCGAGGACTGGGACGTGTCCCTGGTCAAGGTCCTGCTGTCCCGGCGTTGGGTCGGCACCGAGGAGCTCTACCGGAGCATCGCCCAGTATTACGACGTGCCGCTGGTCAACCTGTTCGACGACATCCCCGACGAGGATCTGGTCAGGCAGTTCGATCCGGCGCGCATGAACGCCGCGATGACCATGCCCATCCGCAAGCAGGACGGCATCTTCACGATCGCCACGGCGCGTCCGGGGCCGCAGAACCTGCTGCATATCCAGGACAGCTATGGCGAGAACGCCGAGATCGTGGTCGCATCGCATTTCGATATCTCGTGGGCCCTGCAGCGGGCGTTTCGCGAACAGCATTCCCACGAGGCCGTGTTCGCCCTGGCCGAGCTTGATCCCGACATGTCGGCCCAGAAGGTCGTCACGCCTCCGCAGATCCTGATCATCTACCTGCTGATATCGGCATTCCTGCTGGGAATGGCCTTTTCGCCGGTGGGGACGATCCTGGCGGTGAACATCATCCTGACGGTGTTCTATACCGGGAACTTCCTGTTCAAGGCGGTCCTGGTATGGGTCGGCGGCGCCGCGCAAGAGACGTCGTCCAAGGCCATCGCCGCCGAGGCCAAGCTTCTGCGGGACGAGGATCTTCCGGTCTATACCGTGCTGGTCCCGATGTTCCGCGAACCCGAAGTCCTGCCCATCCTGGCGCAGGCCTTGCGCAACCTGGACTATCCGCTGGCGAAACTGGATATCAAGATCGTCCTGGAAGAGGGCGATCACGAGACCATCGAGGCGGCGAGAAAGCTCGATCTCGAAGGCGTCTTCGAGATCATCCGCGTTCCCGCCTCGCATCCGCAGACCAAGCCCAAGGCCTGCAATTTCGCCCTGCGTTATGCCCAGGGCGAATTCCTGGTCATCTTCGATGCCGAGGACAAGCCCGAGCCGGATCAGCTGAAGAAGGTGGTGGCCGCCTTCAACCAGTCCTCGGACGATACCGCCTGCATCCAGTGCCGCCTGAACTACTACAACGCCAGGGAAAACTGGCTGACGCGCATGTTCACGCTGGATTATTCGCTGTGGTTCGACCTGATGCTTCCGGGGCTGGAGAAGCTGAAGGTTCCCATTCCCCTTGGCGGGACGTCGAACCATTTCCGCATGGATGTCCTGCGAGAGATGAACGCGTGGGACCCGTTCAACGTCACCGAGGACGCGGATCTGGGGATCCGGCTGACGCAGAAGGGCTATCGGGTCGGGGTGATCGATTCCACGACCTTCGAAGAGGCGAACGTCTCCATCCCGAACTGGATCCGGCAGAGATCACGCTGGATCAAGGGGTATATGCAGACCTTCCTGGTCCATAGCAGAAGGCCGGTCCATCTGTGGCGCTCGGTCGGTGCGGCGGGCGTCTTCGGCTTCGTGTTCTTCATCGGGGGGACCATCCTGTCGGGGCTGCTGAACCCCATCTTCTGGGCGACCTTCCTGATCTGGATGATCTTCGGGGCCGAGGCGATCGAACCCTATTTCCCGCTTCCCGTGCTCTATCTCAGCCTGGTCAACCTGCTGGCCGGCAACGGCCTGCTGATCTATCTGACGATGGTCGCGCCGTTCCGGCGCCGCTGGACGGATCTTGCGCCCTGGGGCGTGACGGTGGTGGGGTACTGGATCCTGATGACGGTGGCGGCATACAAGGCGCTGCAGCAGCTCGTCTCGAACCCGTTCTACTGGGAAAAGACCACCCACGGCCTTTCCAAGCATACGGCAAGCGAGGTGGCGGCGGCCAGTTCGGGCAGTGCTGCCCGGCCATCCGCGGAGGATGCAGCATGAGCCGCCTTGCAAGATCCTGGGTGCTGTGGGGCGGGCTCTTTCTTGTGCTGCTGCTGTCATCGGGCTGGGCCGAGCTGAACGGCTTCGTGTCCGACGCGAACACGAACCTGTGGGCGCGCATCATCATCCAGGTCGACGGCCCCAGCAGCTATCAGGTGTCGGATGCCTTCTATCCGCCGATCCCGTTCGTCCTGGGATTGCTGGCATATCTGGCGACGGGCATCAGCTCGGTCCCCACGACCTTTCTTCTTGCGGCGGCAATCGCGGCGGCGCAGCTGGTGCTGTGGTATGACAGCCTGCGTTCGAACGGGTCCTTCGGGCGGGCATCCAGCCTTGCCATCCTGGTGCTGCTGGGCGCCAATCCGTTCTTCCTGCGCGCGGTCGCGGACGGCCCCGAGACCATGCTGACGATGCTGGGCACATGGGTGTTTGCCCGGGGCCTGGTCAACCTGCGCCTGACGGGGAACGCGCCCGACATGATGAAGGTGGCCGTCGGCCTGATGGCGACGTCGTTGTCCAGCAGCTATGGCCTGATGATCTGCCTGGGCGCGCTGCCCTTCATGATCGTCGCGGCACGCCCCAGCATGGTCGCCACCTCTTCGTTCGGTTACCTCTTCGCGATGTTCTATCCGGTGCTGGCCAGCATCGGATCGCTGCTGGCCGTTGCCGCGATCTTCGACAGCAACCTTGTCCCGCTGCTGGTCGAGGACATGGTCGAGCAGACGGCACGGGAACATGTTTGGGTGATCGGAAGCCTGATCCCGGCGACGCTGATCGCCTGCCTTCAGAACATCCGGTCGGGCTGGCTGCTGTTTCCGCTGCTGGCGGCCGTGGGGTCGGTCATCGCGGCCTATGTCCTGAATTTCGGCTTCCATGTCGAAAGCGATCCGGCCGTCGCGGCCGCGCCGCTGCTGGCCGTGACCGTCGTCGCGCTGCGTTTCTGGCCCCCCCATCCGGCGCGGACCGTGATGGTCCTGTCCATGCTGGGCGCAAGCCTGCTGCTGTGCGTGCCCGCCATCGGCAAGCTGCAGCGGGTCGAGACCGCAAGCTGGGTGCAGGCCATGCAGGGCCGTGCGCTGGCCGAGCGGCAGGCCACCCTGGAAGTCGCCGCCTTTGCAAGCGGCAAATCCGGAATAATGGTAGATGTGGAACGAAATCCCTCGATCGTAACCATGCTGGGCGGTGTCGAACAGCTTATCGTCGCGGGCGAGCCGTTGTATGATTGGCCCCTGGAAGGGGCGATTCCGCAGGTGCCCTATATTCTGGTCCCTGCCGTGGCGCCGGGGACGGTGCCCCGGGATCGCATCCTGCTGCGATTCCCCGAACTGCAAAGAGACCGCCTTGATGGATACGACGAGGTCTTCAGAAATGACGGATGGCTCGTTTTCGAGAAGGCTACATCGTGAGAGAGATATCAATGCAGCCTAGAATCATGGCGGTCGACGATTCGGATCTGGCCCAGGAAGTCATCCGGGCCTCGCTGAACGATATCGGGTTCGACAACATCGTCGGGTTCACCAATCCCGCCGAGGCGCTGGAGAGGATCAGGACCGGCGACGTCACGGCGGATATCATCCTGATGGATATCTTCATGCCCGAGATGAACGGCATAGAGCTGTGCGCCAAGGTCCGAAGCGTTCCCGAATGGGCGGATGTTCCCATCATCATGCTTACCAGCCAGAAGCAGGTCTCGTATCTTTCCAAGGCCTTCATGGCGGGGGCGAACGATTATCTAACCAAGCCCTTCCAGCGCGAGGAACTGCATGCCCGCATCCGCAACTGCCTGCGGCTGAAATCCGAGCTCGACCGGCGCCGGGTCCTCGAGAACGGTCGGTCGTCGCGGCAGCGCGCAAGGATCAACCAATCCGTCATCCCCGAGATATTCGGGTCCCAGGACGGGTTTCGCGCGAATATCCAGGCCATGCAGGTTGCCGAGCAGGAAAGGCTGGGGATCATCGTCTTCAGGATCGACGACCCCCAGGATGGACAGGAAGAAGACCTGGTCCGCCGGCAGGCCGTCAGGCGCCAGGTGGCCGATGTCCTGGGCGATGTCCAAGTGCCCGCATCCGAGGTCCTGTCGCATTGGGAAGAGGATATCTTCTGCCTGGCCCTGCCCAATGCATCGAACGACATCCTGCAGGAAAGGGCGCAGAGCTTCATCGACCGGGTGATCGCCGCAAGGCTGAAGCGGGGCGGGCTTCTCAGCCGGCAGCCGGTCACGGTTTCGGCGGTCATCGCGCCCCCCGGGGGCAGCTCTGCCAGCGCGTCCCTGGTGAATGCGATCAAGAAGGCGGACACCGCTTCGGATGGCGGTCCGCGCGGATCCATCGCCTGGATCGATCCCGCCGCGGCCGGGGGCCCGCAGCCCTGACATTGTCTGAACTCGAAAGAAATTTGAGCCGGGAAACATGAGCACACTCGAACTTTCCAAGGGCATGCCAGACCGGCTGCCCGCAAGATCAGGCTTTCGGTTCTATGCATTCATTGCCACCCTGGTGGCGATATTCTTTCTGGGCATGGCTGCGCTGATCGCCTCGGATTATCGCAGATATGCCACCCGCGCGGAATTGCAGCTGGGGCATTTCGCCGAGCTTTACAGCCAAGCGGTGGATTCCTCGCTGGCCATCGCCAACCTTGAAATGGAGAAGGTTCTCGGGCTGCTTCCCGACAATGCCTTCGAGGGGACCCGGTGGGTCGATGACGATTACAGCAACTGGATCCGGGGCGAGATCGCGAAGATCCAGCAGATCGACTCCTTCGTTCTCTTGAACCCGCAGGGGCGCGTCATATGGGCGACGGCGCAGGGGCTGGTCGGTCAGAACCTGTCCGACCGAGAGTATTTCAAGAAGGCCAAGCTGCTGGATACCGGCCGTTTCGCGGTGGATGTTCCGATCCTTGCGCGTGGGTCGGGCCGGCGCCTTACGCCGATGGCATGGCCGCTTCGCGATGAGGATGGCGAATTGCGCGGGGTCGCCGCGTCCTCTCTGGGCGAGGCGTATTTCGAGGATCTCCTCAATCTCGAAGAGATGCAGGACGGCCTGCATGTCGAGATCATCACCGCGAATGGCGAACCGGCCTTCGTCTCGGACGTGCCCCCCGAGGTGGCGATCTTCTCGGCCACGCGGCGGATCCCATCGATCGGGCTGGAGGCGACCGTGTCGATGAGCCGCGCGATGGCGATGCAGGGCTTTTGGCAGCGGACCATCGTCATCGTCCTCGTGGCCACGGGCCTGTTCATCACCGCGCTCGGGGCGGCCATTCAGGCACGAAAGCGGTCCGTTCTTCTGACCGAGAGCCTGTGGCGGTCCGAATTCGACCGGCGGCGCATCAATGCCGCCAAGACCGAATTCGACACCATCTTCGACAGCGTGGGGGACGGGATCATCGTCTTCGACGAGACGGGCAGCCTGAGACGGGCGAACCTGCGGGCGCGCGCATTGCTTGACGTATCGAACGATGCGCAGGCGGTGCAGCGCATCAGGGGGCTGATCCCCGCGCTGTCGCGCATGACCGCGGACGAAGAGGTGCATCGCCTCAGCCTGCAGGACGGGGACGACCCCGAGGCCGAGATACCGATCCAGTGCCGGGTCATGCGCCTGCACCTTCACGGCGAGGATATCGCCTATTGCGTGCTCGAGGATGTCGGCTCGCAGGAGCGGCTGGTCGCGGCAAGGGCCGCCTTCATCACCTCGGTCAACCACGAGCTGCGCACGCCGCTGACCTCGTTGTCGGGCGCGCTGGACATCCTTCAGGCCCGGTTTGCCGAGGCCATGCCCGAAGGGGCCGCCAAGCTGATCACCATGGCATCGCGGAACGCCGACCGGTTGCTGGTGCTGGTGAACGATATCCTGACGCTGCAGGCGATCGACCAGAAGCAGCTGAACATCACCGTCAAGCCGGTCGATGTCCGCCATGCCCTGAACGAGGCGGTGACGACGAATTCCAGCTATGGTTCCGCCCGAGAGGTCCGGCTGGTCGTCTCGCAGCCCGAGATCGAGGCCCATGTCCTGGCCGACACGACGCGTCTGCAGCAGATCCTGTCGAACCTGATCTCGAACGCGTTCAAATACTCTCCCAAGGGGGGGCAGGTCGTCATCGGGGCGGAATGCCAGGGCGACAAGGTCCGCTTCTTCGTGCGCGACGATGGGCCGGGTATTCCCGCGACCGGTCGCGGACAACTGTTTGAACGCTTTACCAAGCCCATCCATTCGCGCAAGGTTCAGGCTTCGGGAACGGGATTGGGCCTGGCGATCACCCAGGAGCTGGTCATTCGCCAGGGAGGAGAGATCGACTTCGCCACAAGGTCTGCAGAAGATGGCGAGGAGCCGTCCGGCACGGAATTCTTCTTCACCCTGCCTCGCGCGGATGCACAAGCTTGAATGGGCCGGAACGCCTGGAGGGACCGTGAGAATTCTTTTCGTAGACGACGAAGCCGACATCCTCGAACTGATCGAGATCGCGTTGATGACCGAGGATGACCTGGATCTCACCTTCGCGCCTTCCGGGATCGAGGCGATCCGGCGTATCGAGGAAGAGAAGTTCGATATCATCATGCTCGACGTGATGATGCCGCCACCCAACGGGATGGAGGTGCTGAGATATGCAAGAAGCATGGCCGATCTGAACGGATCAATCATCGTGATGTGCACCGCGCGCACATCCCCGGAGGCGGAACAGGAAATGCGTGCCTTGGGCGCCAATCACATTCTTCACAAGCCGTTCAAGCCGCTTGGCCTTGCCAGCTATCTCCGGGGGCTGGTCTGATGGGCGGTTCGGGGGTTCTGGCGCCGCTGCGGTCAGCCGCGATCGCGGCGGTCCTTCTGTGGCCGCATCTGCCGTCCTCTCAGGCGCAGGCCGGGGCCTGGCCTCGTGCCGAGGGGGCGTCGTTTCTGTCGTTCTCCGTGCAGGACCAGATCGATGGGCCGGATTTCGGCGCTTATGCATCGCTGTTTTACGAATACGGGCTGACCGACACGCTGACATTCGGGATTGATGCTGGGGGCAATCTGGATATCGGGGATCGGCGCGCGATCCTGTTCCTCAGGCATCCCATCGCCTTGGGCACAGGGGCCAATCTCTTTGCAGGGGAGATCGGCCTGGGCACCGAGAACGGAGACGCGGCGCTTCGGCCGGGGATATCCTGGGGCAGATCCTACGAGACGGGCTGGGCCAAGGGCTGGATGGGCATCGAGAGCAGCTATGCCCTGATCAGCGGCGGGGGATCGCTGGCCAAGGTCGATGCCACCTTCGGCGTGGATCACGGCGCCGGCGCGCTGAGCATCCTGCAGTTTCAATATGCCAACGGGTCGGACGGTCCGAGCACCCAGGCCCTGGAGGCATCGCGGATAATCCCGGTGGTCGAGGGCTTCAAGATCGAGATCGGCGCAAGCTACGAGGCGCAATACGAGACCACGCAGGTGAAGCTGGGCTTCTGGAAGGATTTCTGAGGGGGCCCTTTTGACAGGAAGCCGCCGCCCGGAGCGTCATCGGCAGGCGCCGCTTTGCGAGGCGCCGTGAAAGACCCGAGATCTGCAGGACCGAAGCGGCATTCGGGAAACTGGCCAGGGTCGCGGATGATAGGATCCGACCCCGGCCAAACCATGCTCCGTGAGCCGCGCACGGATGTACTCGTTACAGAAGCTGACACACTTGCAAATAGGAAACCATGTGACCCGGGCAGTGAACGTCCGGCACTGACATTGGTTTCCCAAATGTTTGAATCGGTTGCATAAAGCAACCATGAGTTGTCCTTGATCCCCGCCAGTTGCCGGAACGCCCATCGCAACACGGATCCGGGCGCGGCGCCGGAAATCCGACCCGATGGCATGATCGCATCCCGCCACGCCGCCGGGCGGATCGCCCCGGATTAGTTTCCGTCAGGTGTTGACGAAGCCCGTCCCGCATCCCACTTACACCGATGGGGACCGGGAGATCGAATGCGGCTGATTGCCATCATCGTACTGACCAGCGTCATGATGCTGGCCTCGCTGTCGCACACGGTTGCGGCGGGTACGGCGATGCATGACTGCCCCTCTTGCCCGGAATCGATGATGATGCCGGATCACCATGCCCCCGACCGGCAACCGGCCGATGCGCTGTGCATGAAGATGGCGACCTGCAGCGCCGCGCTGTTCTTCGTGGACATCCAGCCGCGTCGAAGCGGCGAACCGGTCCATCCGCAGATCGCATGGCCCGAACCCCGCCAGGGGGGCGGCATCGACCTGTCCCTGGATCTGCCTCCTCCTCGAATCTGACCCTGTCGCACGATGTTACCTGGCGGACTCTGTTCGCCCTCATGTGATCGCGCGGCACAGGCTGCCGCGTTGGACAGGATAAATTCATGAAGAAGTTCGCCCTTGCAGGGGCCGCGCTGATCGGCGTGGCGCTTGGTGCCTATGCTTTCACCCATCCTGCGGCGATGGACGGGGCCGCAGATCCCCATCAGGCCGAGCCCATGGTCGCGGTCGTGCTGCCCGAGACGCTGTCGCCGCAGGCCGCCCGGGGCAAGACCGCCTTTGACGAGGTCTGCGCCAGCTGCCACGGCGAATACGCCGCCGGCAAGATGGGCTTCGGGCCGCCGCTGATCCACGAGATCTACGAGCCGTCGCATCACGGCGATCCGTCCTTTCAGGCGGCCGCCGCCATCGGCGTGAACGCGCATCACTGGAAGTTCGGCGACATGCCGCCCCAGACGCAGGTCGCCCGGGCCGAGGTCGCCTCGATCATCGCCTATATCCGCGAATTGCAGCGCGAAAACGGGATCGAGTGACATGGGACCGACACGCCGAGGATTCTGCGCGGGCCTGGCCGCCCTGCCCCTGCTGCGCCCCGCCTTCGGGCAGGGGATGCGGTCGCTGACGGCGGGAAAGGCCACCGTCCAGCTGGCGCCCGATGCCTATCCGGCCACGCCGGTCTGGGCCTATGACGGCACGCTGCCGGGCACGGTGCTTCGGGCCCCGCAGGGCGGTCGCCTGGAACGGCGGCTGGTCAATGCGCTGGATGTGCCCACCTCGATCCACTGGCACGGCATCCGCATCGACAATGCGATGGATGGCGTCGCGGGGCTGACGCAGGACGCCGTGCCGCCGGGCGCGGGCTTCGACTATGCCTTCGATCTGCCCGATGCCGGCACCTATTGGTATCACGCCCATGTCAATTCTACCGAACAGGTCGCGCGCGGCCTTGCCGGGGCCCTGATCGTCGACGAAAGCGCCCCGCCCGATATCGACCGGGACGAGGTTCTGATGATCGGGGACTGGCTGATCGACCCGGACACGGGATCGTTCGTCGACAATTTCGCGGCCCCGATGACGCTGAGCCATGGCGGTCGCACCGGCAACCTGGTGGGCGTCAACGGGCGGCACGATTTCAGCCTGTCGGCCGGGCGCAACGAAAGGCTGCGGTTGCGGCTGATCAATTCCGCCAATGCCCGGATCTTCGGGCTGCGACTGGAGGGCCTTCGGGGCTGGACGGTCGCGCTGGACGGAATGCCCCTGGCCGAACCCGTGCCCGTGACCGACATGCTTGTCTTGGCGCCTGCGCAGCGGATCGACCTGATCGTCGATGTCACGGCCGAACCGGGCGCGGCGGCGGGGATCGGCTTTGCGGATGGCGATGACGGCTGGGGCATGCTGGCCGCGATCGAGGTGACCGGGCATTCCGCAACCGTCGCGCGGGACCGCCCCGCGCCCCTGCCGCCCAACCCCCGGATGCAGATCGGCGGCATCGAGGCGGCCCCGGTCCTGGACATGCCGCTTCAGGGCGGCGCGATGCGCGGGCTGAAGGGGGCCCGGTTCGACGGACAGGACATGGGCTGGAGAGAGCTGGTCCGAAACGGCCAGTTCTGGGCGCTGGCCGGGCAGGTGGGGCTGGGAACGGCGCCCTTCGCCACCCTGTCGCGCGGAGAGACCGCGCGGATCCGGATGGCGAACGACACGATCTTTCCCCATGCGATGCATCTTCACGGGATGCATTTCCGCGTCCGCGCCCCGGACGGCACCCTTGGGCCATTGCGGGACACCGTGCTGGTCATGCCGAACGACATGGCCGAAATCGTCTTCGTCGCGGACAACCCGGGCAAGTGGCTGCTGCATTGCCACATGCTGGGGCATGCCGCCTCGGGGATGACGAACTGGGTGATGGTCGCATGAGGGGGGCCCGGCTGCTTTCCCTTGCGCTGGCGGGCCTGGCCCAGGCAGCGGCGGCGCAGGATGGGGCCGCGCTGTACCGTCAGCATTGCGCATCCTGCCACGGGGCCGACCTGGAGGGTCAGGCGGACTGGCGCAGCCGCGGCCCGGACGGGCGCCTGGCCGCACCGCCCCATGATGCGACGGGCCATACCTGGCACCATGGCGACGATCTTCTGCTGCGCATCACGCGCGAGGGGAAGGCCACCGTGGTGGGGGGCGGTTATGACAGCGCCATGCCGGGTTTCGGCGACAGGCTGGACGATGCCCGGATCCGCCGCATCCTCGATTACATCAAATCCACCTGGCCCGAACGCGAACGCGCCTTCCAGAAGAAGGTCTCGGGTCGCGAACGGGTCGCAGACTGAATTTCCACCGGAACATCCCCGATGCCCGAAACGATGTTCCCAGAAACAAGCCCGGAGGTATCCATGGCATATTCCCGCTTTTTCCTGATGATCGCCGTTTCGACGGTGCTGATGTTCGGACTGATGTATCTGAACACCTACCTTCTCAGCCACGTCTTCTGGTCCGAGACCCGCGCCTACATGGCCCTTGTGATGGGGGCGGTGATGGCCTTCGTCATGCTGGCCTTCATGCTGGGGATGTATCAGAACCGCGGCCTGAACATCGCGATCTTCCTGGGGTCCATCCTTGTCTTCGCGGGCGCGCTCTGGCTGGTGCGTGCCCAGGTCACCGTGCAGGACCGCGCCTATATGCGGGCGATGATCCCGCATCACTCGATCGCGATCATGACCTCGACGCGGGCGCAGATCACCGATCCGCGGGTGCGGACGCTGGCCGATGACATCATCTATGCCCAGGACAAGGAAATCGCCGAGATGCGCTTTCTCATTGCCGATATCGGGGCGAATGGCGAAGCCGCCCCCCGCCCCGAGACCCCCGGCGCCGAAATCGCCACCCCGCAAGAGGCCCTGGCCAGCGAGGTCGTGTCGAAGGTGGACCCGGAATCGCTGACGGATGCCGATATCGCCAAGGTCTTTCCCGACGGGGCAAGCTGCAGCTTCACCTATACCCAGACCAGCCCGCCGGTTCTGGTGTCCGCCGAGGGCGCGGCCCTGATCAAGATCAGCGGCGACCTGGTCCGGCTGGAGGGCGACGGCGACAGCTTCGCGGCGGATCCGATCGCAGTCCAGCTGCGCCAGACCGATGACGATGGCCTGCGCGACCTGGTCATCACCGCCGGCCCCGAATACGAGGCCGGATTCCGCGGCCAATACGATTGCACCAATTGAAGGAGCCCGAGATGCCCAAGGATTCCGACAAGACCGCGATCCTCTATCGCATGGTCATGACCGAACATACCTGCCCCTTCGGCCTGAAGTCCAAGGACCTACTGGAACGGAACGGATACGCGGTCGAAGACCACCACCTGACGACCAAGGAGGAGACCGAGGCCTTCAAGCGCGAGCATGACGTCGCGACGACCCCGCAGGTCTTCATCGACGGCCAGCGCGTGGGCGGTCACGACGATCTGCGCATCTTCCTGGGGATCGACCCCCCCAAGGAGGAGCAGAGCGATACCACCTATCGGCCGGTCATCGCGATCTTTTCCGTCTGTGCCCTGCTGGCGCTTGGGCTCTCATGGCACCAATACGGCACGGTGCTGACCTGGCGCAGCTTCCAGTGGTTCATTTCGCTGTCGATGTCCGTGCTGGCCATCCAGAAGCTGCAGGATGTCGAACAGTTCTCGACCATGTTCCTGAACTATGACCTGCTGGCCAAGCGGTGGGTGCCCTATGGCAAGATCTATCCCTATGGCGAGGCGCTGGCCGGGATCCTGATGACGGCGGGGGTGCTGACATGGATCTCGGTGCCGGTGGCGCTGTTCATCGGCACGATCGGGGCGGTCAGCGTGTTCAAGGCCGTCTATGTCGACAAGCGGGAACTGAAATGCGCCTGCGTGGGGGGCAATTCCAACGTGCCGCTCGGGTTCATATCGTTGACCGAGAACCTGATGATGATGGTGATGGGCCTGTGGATGGGGCTGCGCGCCCTGGGGATGTGAGCGACGGAAACGGGGCGGCATGGCGCCGCCCCGTCATTGCGCGGGGCAGGGGCGTCACATCCCGCCGGGCGCCACGGTCGAGGTGAAGGTCGCGGTCACGATCAGGATCGCGGCGAAGACCGCGATCTCGTACCGGATGGATGTCCGCAGCGCGGTGCCGTCCCCGGTCCGGGCCAGCTCCGGTGTCAGGTGCAGCTTGTTGAGAGCCGCAAGCCCCAGAAGCACCGCCACCGCAACCAGCTTCAGCGCCAGGAACTGCCCCCAGGGCTGCGCCAGCACCGCGATGGGATCGCCCGCCAGGATCACCAGGATCACGCCGCCCGCGCCGACAAGCAGCCCCACCACGACAAGCGCCGCCCGGCCGAAACGTTCGACCGTGCGGACGGCCGCGGCATTCCCCCGCCCCGCCATGTCATAGAGCGGGAAGAACCCCCCGATCCAGAAGCTGGCGGCCAGGACGTGGATGACGAACAGCACCGACAGCGCCAGCCGCGGATCCTCGGTCGCATGGCCGCGCAGCGCGAAGCTGACGGCCACCAGCACCACCCCCAGCATCGAGACCGGCCCCGTCCATTCCCGGTCCAGCCCGACCGCGGCGATGGCCAGAAGACCCAGGATCCCCGCCTCGACCGACAGGCCGAGCGGGCTGAGCAGCGCGATCTCGAGCATCATCGCATCGGTGGCGCCGGGCATCCCGCCATAGAGGAAGGCGGCCCGCAGCGGAATGCTGAGCGCGCCCAGCACGATCCCCACAAGCGCCGCCCCTGTCGCAAGCCGCATCAGGCGGCGGCTTGCGATGGCGTCCAGTTCGGTCAGAAGCCGCAGGTTGATGACCGAGCCCGCCGCAAGCAGGACACTGACATATGTCCCCGCCTTCACGAGGATTGCGGCGATCTGTATCGGCCCCAATGCGGCAAGCACGCCGCCCATGTCAGCCGGCGACCCTGAACCCGAAGCTGCCGTTCATCGGGTGACCGTCGGGCGACATGCCGCGCCAGTCGATCCGGTAGTTGCCGGGCGCAAGCCGGGGCAGCCTGCCTTCCCAGGTCTTGACGGCGCGGTTGGCGGGGGGGCCGTCGATCCGGTAGGTCTTGCCGTCCGGGGCGCCCATGGTGACCGTGGTGATCTGCATGGGATCGCTGAACATCAGGTGCATGACCTTGGTATCCGTGCCGACGGTCTGACCGTTGCCCGGCATGGTCATCATGCCCTTGCCATGGGCGATCGCGGCCCCCGCATTCAGGGCCAGCCCAAGCGTAAGCGCGGCAGAGGTGATGATATGGCGCAGTTTCATTGGATATCTCCTGTTGATCGATAAGGTCGAAGGACTGCGCCCCGTCCCGGCCTTCGGGGCCGAAGCGGGGCGCAGAATGCTCAGAACATCAGGTTGACGCCGACGAGGGTGGTCAGCTCGTCCACGTCATGGCCATGATCGCGCAGGATGTCGGCGGTCCCGCCGAAGGCGCGTTCGTAATTCACGCCCACATAGGGGGACACGGCCCGACCGATCAGGTTGTAGCTGAGGCGCAGGCCCAGTTCGGCCGAGACGCCGCCGGCCGCGATTTCGCGTTCCGGGTCGTCCGCCAGCGGCAGCCCGATTTCCACCGAGGGCGTCAGGATCAGCCGATTGGTCAGCAGCCCCTCGTATTCCAGCTCGGCCCCGATATAGGGGTGGCGCGATACATAGAGCGCGGCCTCGGCCTCGAACCACTGGGGCGCAAGGCCCGTCACGCCCACCACCCCGTGATAGCGTTCGGGAAGCCCGTCCGGGGTCGATGCGGCCAGCCCGACGAAGCCGTCGAAGAAATCGGTGACGGGTTTCTGCAGGCGGATCTCGTTCTCCATCTCCTCGAAATCGCCGCCCTCGATCCGCAGGCCTTCGCTTTTCCAGACCAGGCGCAGTTCGTCATCGCCGGTCCATGCCTCGAAATCCCAGGCAAGGCCGTCCTCGTCGCCCATCCGGTATTCAAGCTTTTCCGACCGCAGGCCCCAGACGGTCGGGGACATGGCCGGGTCGGCCATCGCGGCCGATACCGCGGCCAGCGCAAGGGGCAGCGACAGGGCCGCCCCGAAGGTGACGGTTCTCACGGCGCCGTCCTTCCGGAGTTTCCCGCCGATCATGCCGGACCCCCTTCGACGATGACCTTGCGGAACATGCCGCCGGCCATGTGATAGGAAAGATGGCAGTGGAAGGCCCACTGGCCGGGGGCATCGACCTCGGTCTCGGTATAGAGCGTCGTTCCGGGGGCCACGCTGACCGTGTGCTTCACGGGATCGAGCGCGCCCATGCCGGTATCCACGATGGACCACATCCCGTGCAGATGCATCGGATGTGCCATCATCGTCTCGTTGACGAACTTGAACCGGACGCGTTCGCCGTATTGCAGGCGGATCGGTTCGGCATCCTCGTATTTCACGCCGTTGATCGACCAGATATAGCGTTCCATGTTGCCGGTCAGCCGGATCTCGATCTCTCTCGTGGGGGCCCGGTCGCGATAGAGCGGGCGGCGCGCGGTGAGATCCTCGTAGCCCAGGAACCTGCCGCCATTGGCCGCCGTCGGGATCAGCCCGCTGCCCGGCGCATAGAAGGCCGCACCCGGAGCCCCTTCGGACGGAACGACGGGGATGCCCCCGCCCATGTTCATGCCGGACATGTCCATGCTGCCCATGTCCATCCCGGAATGATCCATGCCCGACATGTCCATACCGCCCATGTCCATGCCCGAATGGTCCTTGCCCGACATCATGCCGCCCATGTCGGCCATGGTCAGCAGGGGCTGGGGACGCATCTGGTAATAGGGACCGACCATCCCTGCGGCCGGGGCCAGCGTCCCGCGCACCATCGCAGTCCGTCCGACGCTCTCGCCGATGATCGAATAGGCCTTGGCCTCGCGCGGCTCGACGATGACGTCATAGGTCTCGGCCACCCCGATACGCAGTTCGTCCACGGTCACCGGCTTCACGTCGTTGCCGTCCGCCTGAACCACGGTCATCTTCAACCCCGGCACCCGGATGTCGAAATAGGTCGAGGCCGAGGAGTTGATCAGCCGCAGGCGCACCTTTTCGCCGGGCTTGAACATGCCGGTCCAGTTCTGCTGCGTGCTGGCGCCGTTGATCAGGGGGGCATAGCCCTGAACATCCTCGATATCGGTGGGCATCATGCGCATCGCGCCCCACATCCTGCGATCCTGCATCGCCGCCTTCAGCCCGCCGGCGCCGGCCTCCTCGATCAGGTCCATGGCCGTGCGTTGTGCCCGGTTGTAGTAATCCGCCGAGGCCTTGAGGTTGCGGAAGATCCGCGACCCGCTATGGGGGTGCTTGTCGGTCAGCTGGACCACATAGTCGCGATCCGCGCGGACCGTCTCGCCGTTCCGGGGCGAGATCACGATGGCCCCGTAGGCGCCATCGGGTTCCTGGAAGCCGGAATGGCTGTGGAACCAGTAGGTGCCCGCCTGCCTGATGGGAAAGCGATAGGTGAAGGTTTCGCCCGGTCGGATGCCGTTGAAGCTGATGCCCGGAACGCCGTCCTGGCGGAAGGGCAGGATCAGCCCGTGCCAATGGATCGAGGTGCTTTCGCGCAGGTTGTTCTTGACGCGGATGACCACGTCCTCGCCTTCCTGGAAATGCAGGACGGTCGGGGTCTGGCGGCCGTTATATCCGATCCCGGTCCCGGCGAAGCCGCCGGTATCGATGCGGATCTTGTCGACCGAGATGTCGTAGGTGTCGGCCTGTGCAGGCATGCCGAGGCCAAGCCCCAGCACCACGGCCAGCGACCGCAGCAATGTGATATGTCTCATGTGTTTTCCATGGGCGCAGGCCGAATGCCGACCGCGCGATCAAGGGGTCACCGCAAGGGCGGTGATGTTAGGATGAGGGGGGGGATCAGATGCCGCGCGGGTCGACGACCCGGATGCGCGCATTCGATCGGATTGCCGGACGCGCCCGCAGGGGCCGCGTGGCAATCGACGCCGTCAGGGCGTGCTCAGACCAGCGGAGGCCGGAGATGGGACAGAAGGACCGATTGCAGGGCCCTGCGAGGCTCGGCCGGGTTCAGATCGGCATTGCGGACATCGTCGCGCGGTTCGACCATCGCGGCATTGTCGAACGGGGCCGTGCAGACGACGCTGGCGCAATGCAGCAGCCCCGTCGGCATGGGCTGCTGTTCGGTCCCCGCATCGATCTGGATCGCCTGTTCCGCCGGGGCGGAACATTCCGCGTCGTGCGAATGCTGGGCCGACGGAAGCGAACAATGCTGGGGCGTTGTCATCGCATGCGCAAAGGCGCTCGTGACCACGAGCTGCAATGCGACAAGAATGATGAGGATACGACCGATCACCGAGCTTCCCTTCGTTCCGTGACGATGAATACCGCCATGGGGTCGGCCGTCAAGTGGCAAGCGCGACACCGACCGGTGATCCGTGGGCAAAGGGCACGGCCTGGCCCGATGTCACCTTGGCTTCCGCGGCTGCGATCCTGCGGGCGGGGCCGGACCCGACATCCGCTGCATGACGCCGCGATCGCGGTCGCGATCTGACGTCCGCCCCACCCCGGGGAACAAAGCATCGGCGCATCTGGTTGTCATCTGACAAGAAGGAGAATTCCGCATGACGGCCGAAACCGGGGGAGGTGCCGCAATCCAGGAAAGACCCGCGCTGATAACCTTGCTGGGATGGTATGCCATAATCGGCTGCATCATCTTCGCGGCAATGATCCTGATCGCGGATTTCGTGGTTCCGGACCACGACTGGATCGCCGACACCATCAGCGACCTGGGGGCGGGCAAATACGAATTCATTGTCGATATCGGCATTTATGCGTTCTCGGCGTCGCTCATATCCATCGCCCTGCTTGCCGCGCATGTGCATCTGGGCAACCGACGCTGGAGCTTCGGTATCGTGGGGTTCACCATCCTGGGGCTGATCGTCTTCCTTGTGGGCGCCCGCAACGAATATGGCGACAACGACAAGGACGGCGTGGTGATCCACAGCTATCTCGTCTATGCGCTCGGCGTGCTGATGGCAGTCTTGCCGTGGTGCATGTCCGAGGGCGCGCGCCGCTGCGGGGCAGGATATGCCAAGATCCTGGTCGGGCTTTCCGTGCTGTGGACGATTTCGGCGCCGGTCTTCTTCATGCTGCCCAGTGATATAGATGGCATCTACGAGCGTTATCTGGGTGTTATCGCAATGACGACGGTGATCACGCTGGCAACAATGTTTCTTGGACGCGGGCAAGGCAGGCCGGGCAACTGATCTTGGGTGCATGAAGTCCCGGTCGACCAATATGCGAGTGGCATGAGAAAGATGCGGCGAACGATCGCATGGCACCGGCGTACGTTTCTCAAGTACCAAGCCGGGACCAGCTATCGTTGGGTGTTTGGTCCCACAGTTTGATAGTATGATCCGGTCGAATAGGGGGGTGCCTTATAGGCCAGATTGGCCACGAAAGCGCTACGGTCACGCATGGCGTCGGGGCAGCAATAGGGTGTTCGCAAGGCTGAGCGAGGAGCTGGGGATTAATTTCGAGACGGTTACGAAATGGCCTTAACCGTAGACGGTCGATGACCTCGAGACGGGCCCAAAGCAGCTTCCTTCGACGGTCCTCACGGAGGCTGAGGAGGCTTCCGTCATCGCGTTTCGGCGTCACACTCTGCTACCGTCTGACAACTGCCACTATGTCCGTCAGCGATCCATACTGCATTTTGTAAGATTACTTCAGCCCTGCCGTCCGCACAGCCATGGCATTTCATGCCTACCAAACGCCGAGCGAGATAATCAATGTGCTCTATCTCAAGACCTATCGCAGGTCGGCGAGCCTGCAGGTATGAAAGGGATGAGTGTACGCCTGCTCGGCGGAAGTTCTAAGATTAGGAAAAAGCTCGAGGGCTGTTCTTCTGATGACTGGCGGCATGATCATTATGCTGCATGTCACCTGTAACAGCCAACGACAGCCTCTCGATCAGTTCGACACCGCAAGGCCATTCAGCGATTACATCGGCGTATAGGCAGCTCTCAGTGCCCTGCCAAAAGTCGGCTGGTTGGCTGGGGGCGCGGCTATGACGCCGACTGGCTTCGAGAAGCCTTCACACTTAAGAGTACAGGCGCCTGCATCAAGCAGCACAAGACGGCCGTTGAGTACGAGCAGCGGCGCATACATGCCGAGATCATGTCCGGAGGGCTCAGGGACTACAAGTGTGTGACCACCCGAGACGGGTGCCCAAGAGTTTTCCTTTTTGCCATCGCGCTCACCGTATTCGAAATCTACTGCTTAAGAATTTCCGCTCCAGAGCTCGTATAAGGCGAAGAGGGGGGCGAAGCGTGATCATCGAGGACGTCTACAGGATTGATCCTGTAGTATGAAACCGATCGTTGTGTACACTTTCTATTAACCCTTGCGGAACTATACTAAGTTTCCTCACGGCAAACGTGGGCTGCCCACCCCCAGATCTAGTACATATAGAGAAATCGCGGGGATTTTATGAAACTACTGAGGTTTTTTCATGTCTAGCACTTATGCTGCGAACCTGCCCCCTTCTATCACACTCCGAGAAGGTGAAAGCGTGTTGCAGGCCCTTCGCTTCCGTGGCTTGACGGATCATCATTTCTCCTATCGCTATGACGTCACCGACGGCACAGCAGACGCGGCGGATTACAGTGGATCCAGTGGTAGTGGGTACATATCGACCCTTTCATCTTTGCCTTCCAACCGCACCGAATACATCTCGATTACTGCAATGCGCGACGGGACCGCGGAGCGTGTCGAGACCGCTTACCTGACCATTACCTTGTCGGGTACAATGCGGTTTGCCGATGGGCGTCAGACCCAAGTCACCAGGATCGATATTATCGACGATAATCTTTCGACAGGGACGGAGAAGGCGGATGTCTTGCGCGGCACTTCCGAGGCCGAGACGCTGATGGGACTTGGGGGCAACGACATCTATTATGTGACACCTGGCGATCTGGTGGTCGAATCCGGAAAAGGCGGCGTTGATTTGGTTTTCACGGAATCGGACTATGCGCTTGCCGATCACGTTGAGAATCTGATCCTTACGGGTGGCGCCTCGATAAATGGCTCGGGCAATGGGCTTGCGAACCGCATTTTCGGGAACGCAGCGGCAAACAAGCTCGACGGGTTTGCAGGCTTCGATACGCTACGGGGTGCAGCGGGCGATGACGTGCTCTATGGCAATAACGGCAATGACACGCTCGGGGGCGGTGAAGGCGCCGACGTCCTCTATGGTGGCGGGCATGATGACGCGCTGTGGGGTGGAAGCGATAATGATCGGCTATACGGTCAGTTCGGAAACGATCGCTTGTACGGGCAGTTGGGCAGCGACTTATTGGGCGGTGGGGCTGGAAACGATACGCTGTTCGGCGGGAAGGGCAGCGACACGCTTGTCGGTGCCGATGGTGACGACGAAGTATTTGGCGGATACAACAACGATGTCCTGTGGGGCGGCAGTGGCCATGACAAACTTTATGGCCAGATAGGTAACGACCTTCTGCAGGGTCAAGCCGGGAACGACCTTTTAGGTGGTGCCGGAGGAAACGATACTCTGTTCGGAAATAACGGCAGTGACACGCTTGCTGGCGCTAATGGCTCCGATGTGCTCTACGGCGGCAACCATGCTGATATCCTATGGGGTGGCAATGGCGGCGACAGGCTGTCAGGCCAGGTAGGAGCTGATCGTTTGCAAGGTCAGGCAGGGAACGACACGCTGATAGGCGGCTTGGGAAGAGATACCATGATAGGCGGCACAGGCAGTGACCATTTCGTCTTTGCCAGCATTAAGGACAGCGCTATTGGACCTCTATTTCGCGATACCGTCACAGATTTTCGAAGCGCCCAGTCGGACCGGATCGACCTACGCGGAATAGACGCCGATACGAGCGCGACCGGCAATCAGGCCTTCGACTTTATCGGGCAGGACGGCTTCTCGGGCGATGCGGGACAGGTTCGGTTTCGCTACCTGAGCGGAAACACCATCATTGCGGGCGACGTCGATGGGGACGGCCGCAGCGACTTTTCAGTGTTACTTATGGGGCAAATCGGTTTGGCAGAGACTGACTTCTTACTCTGATTCGACGCGCAGCCTCAGCGTGCGTAAATTGTCAGGCTACGCATGTAGAGCTTGATCCTAGCTTTTTTGATCATTCGCTGAAGGGTGATCTGCTATTAGGTGTTTGATTCCTCGATTTGATGGTGTGGTTCTTTCAGAGGACTGGAAGGATGCCTTATGGGAGAAGTTAGCCACGGAATCGCAATGACCAAGCACAAGAGTCTTAGTGGGCTTACGCCATACGAACACATCCGCAGGATCTGGGTGCCTGGGCCAGAAAAATTTCTCCCAGCTTGGCCTGCGGACTTCTTGGACTGAACACCTCGTATGCTGGGGAGGTGGATCGCATCAGCTTATTCCTAACCCAAATTTAACATTTATAGTCTATAGCTAGGCACTATGAAGGCAAAGGCTCGTGATAGGTGTGGTCTATTTGACCTAAAAGCCGGCGCATTTATCGCGCCAACTCAGATAACTGAGGCAAGACGAGCATCACAAGCAAGCAATGCAAGAGTCAGGTTGATGAGTCATATAGAACTTCTCCGCAAGTGGGTCGAGGCATTCAATACGGGCCACGTTGAAACTATGGCAATGCTCTACGCTGACCATGCAGTAAACTTTCAAACTAAAAATCTGCTTTCTGTGGGTAAATCGGCGATCATTCGGGGTTTCGTTGAGGAATTTTCAAGGCCTAGAATTTCCCGCTCTGTTGACAATATTCACGAAGATGGCGAGTGGATGATACTCGAGTGGAAAGATGCCCTTGGCTATCGTGGATGCCAAATTTTCCAAATGGCTGGAGGATCGATTGTTCTTCAGAGGGGATACTGATCGCAATGGATCCTTTCATATCGGCTCAAGTTGATAGCCTTTCTCGGGGCCGACTCTTGTTGTAGTTTGCCTAACAGCGACTTTTTTTCTACTGCGACCAGAGGCTAGTTCCTAATCGGATCGATCGATGTTGCACGAGCATTCGCTCGCTGCGCAAAGTTTTTTTCGTGCTTGGAAGTCGGTCGTATTACGCGATTTGCACCCGTGCCGTTGCCGGCGGGCATGGTCCTGCTGCTGTCGGGTCTGGGAATGGGTGGCCTGCTGCGCCGTCGCAAGCGCGCCTGGACCTGGTATCGCCGCGTGATCGTCCGGGGCCCTGCGGGGCCCCGGAGTTCTTTTGCGCCCTGCCGTGTCAGATCAGCGGGTCGTCCATCACTAGGACCCCAGGTGCGGCCAGTGCATCCCAGAGCTGAGCCAGTGCCGCATCGTCGCTGTAATCGACGAAGGCTTCCACGCCACTGGTGGCCATCTTAACCATGCCGCTACCACTGCCGTCCTCGCCCAGCACCAGCGTGACCTCGTCTTGGGCATAGTCGATGCGGATCAGCGCATCTTGATTGATGCCCAGCCCCTCGACCCGCACGCTTCTGAAGCTTCCAATAAGCTCGTCGACATCGATCAGGACCGTCTCACCCATCGCTGTCGAACCGGCCCAATCGACGAGATCCAGAACGAGTGATCCGTCCAGACGGACGCCCGAAGTGACCTTGCTTTCATCGCCCATCGCGCCCGAACGGAACTCGGACAGCTGGC
>NZ_JAHKQB010000007.1:333535-398700 GCF_018860625.1 Paracoccus sp. C2R09 | reverse complement strand
CAAACTTTGCCTTTGCCATGTGGGCCTCCTGGATACCGCGGGGCATGGCTGAAGGGCCCCGGATTTGACGTGCGCCGCGATGTATAAGGCGGACGGGGAAAAATCAAGGGCACAGCGTCAGCCAAACGTGCTAGTTTCCGCAGGCATTGCAGGCAGGGCACGCAGGAACCCGGCGCGGCCGCCTTTCGTTGTCGAACCAACGCCTTGTGCGCGACACGCGCGGGGCCGCACAATTCAGGACAGGGGAATCCGCATGAGCATGATGAAAAGCCTGGCCCGCGTCGCCGCGGGCGTGATGCTGGCCAAGGGAATCGGGTCGGTGATGAAGAACCGTCAGCAGGGCGGATCGACCGGCCAATCGCAGGGCGGGGGACTGCTGGGCGGCCTTCTGTCGAACAACACGGGCGGCAGCGGCGGAGGTCTTTCGCAGATGCTGGGCAACCGCTCGGGCGGTCAGGGCAGCCTTGGTGGTCTGCTGGACAAGCTGGGCGGCAGCGGCGGTGCGCAGGGCGGCCTGGGTGCCGTGCTGGGCGGCCTTGTCGGCGGATCGGCCACGGCAGGTCAGCTGACGCAGAAGGATTCGCAGCCCTCGAACGATGCGACCTTCGGCGCGCTGTTCGACGATGCCATCACCCACGAGGCCGAGCCGCAGACGGCCCCCACCCCCGAACAGAACGCGGTCGCCGCGCTGATGCTGCGCGCGATGATCCAGGCCGCGAAATCCGACGGTCATGTGGACGACGCCGAAAAGCAGCGCCTGCTGGGACACCTGGGCGACGATCTGGACGATGACGAACGCAACTTCATCCGCGAGCAGATGTCGCGTCCGGTCAATGCGCAGGACCTGGCCCGCGACGTCCCCAAGGGTCTCGAGGCGCAGGTCTATCTGATGTCGCTGCTGGCCATCGATTTCGACAGCGAGGCCGAGGCGCGTTACCTCAACGATCTGGCCACTGCGATGGGTCTGGACCGGACGCAGGTCAACGACATTCACCGCGAGGCCGGTGTCACGCCGCTCTATAACGGGGCGTGATCGCGAAAGCGTGAGGGCGGGGCTGCACTGTTGCGCGATCCCGCCCTTCCTGCAAAGCTGACATGGCAAGCCGCCTCGTCCGACAGGTCACAGGAGCCCGCCATGTCCAAAGCCGCCCTTACCGCCGCTTTCTGCCTTGCCGCCCTTCCCGCATTCGCGCAATCCGCCGAGGATGCCGTCAAGGCGCGCCAGGGCTTCTTCACGATGATCTCGACCGAGATGAGCACCCTGTCCGACATGGCACGGGGTAACACGGATTACGACGAGGCCGCCGCAGTCGCCGCAGCCCGGAACCTGATGGCCCTGACCGGCTACGACCTGCCCAAGCTGCTTGTCGATGGCAGTTCCGCCGACGATATCGACGGCACCGATGCCCTGCCCGCCATATGGGACGACAAGGACGATTTCGCGCAGAAATACGCGGCCCTCGCCAGTGCGACCGAGGGGCTGGACCAGGCCGTCGCGGGCGGTCAGGAAAACCTCGGGCCGGCGCTGCAGGCCGTGGGCGGTGCGTGCCGCGACTGTCACCAAAGCTATCGCGCGGACTGATGCGGCGCGACGAAGCCCGCCGGGTCCGCCTGTGGGATCCGGCGCTGCGGCTGTTCCACTGGCTGCTGGCGGTGCTGGTCGTCACGAACTGGCTTCTGGGCAAGTTCGGCCCCTCGATCATGACCGTCCATTTCTGGATCGGCTATGCCATCCTGGGGCTGCTGGCCTTCCGGCTGGTCTGGGGCATCGTCGGGCCTGAACATGCGCGCTTCGTCAATTTTCTGCGCGGCCCGCGCGCGGTGATGGCCTATCTGCGGCATCTGCCCGATCGCAATCCCAGCAATTGGCCGGGACACAACCCGATGGGCGCATTGTCGGTCGTGGCGATGCTGGGCGTCCTGATCTGGCAGGCGGGCAGCGGGCTGGTCATCGACCCCGAGGATTTCGTGAATATCGGCCCCCTTGCCGATGCCGCCGGCCCCGAGATCTCGCGCGCGGCGGTGGGTTGGCACAGCCTGGGCGCGGATCTGGTGCTGATCCTCGTGGTGCTGCATGTGGCGGTCATCCTGTTCTACCGCGTCTGGAAGAACGAGGATCTGGTGCGGCCGATGGTCACCGGTTGGAAATGGGTGCGTCGTACAGACAAATGATGCCGGAACCGCAAGGCGGCGGCTTCGTTTTTCCCGACATTCACCGAAACACCGGAGAAAGCCATGTCAGGCAAGCCATTCCGCCCCCCGTTCCGCGCCGGAGCGCTGCAGGACCCCCGCCTTCCCGAACCCGATTTCCCCGCGCAGAAGCAGCCCATGCCGGGTCTGGCCACCAGGATGGACCCCCTGCCCGATCACGGCGAGGAAAGCTATCGCGGGTCCAACCGCATGGCGGGCAAGCGCTGCCTCGTCACCGGCGGCGACAGCGGCATCGGTGCCGCCACGGCCATCGCCTATGCCCGCGAGGGCGCGGATGTGGCCATCAACTATCTTCCCGAGGAACAGGAGGATGCCGACGTCATCGTCAAGGTGATCGAAGCCGAGGGCCGCAAGGCCGTGGCCATTCCGGGCGACATCCGGGACGAGGAATTCTGCAAGACCCTCGTGTCGCGCGCGGTCGAAGAACTGGGCGGGCTTGACGTTCTGGTCAACAATGCCGGGCGCCAGCAATATTGCGAGACCATCGAGGAGCTGACGACCGAGGATTTCGACGCGACGATGAAGACGAACATCTACGCGCCCTTCTGGATCACCCGCGCGGCGGTGCCGCATATGGGCGAAGGCGGCTCGATCATCATTACCTCGTCCACGCAGGCATTCTCGCCCGCGGCGCATCTGTTCGACTATGCCCAGTCCAAGGCGGCGAACGTGGCCTTCGCGCAATCGCTGGCCAAGCAGCTGGCTCCGCGCGGCATCCGTGTGAACGCGGTCTGCCCCGGCCCCTACTGGACAGCCCTGCAGATCAGCGGCGGCCAGCCCACGGACAAGGCCACCCAGCACGGGGCCAACCAGCCCCTGGGACGCCCCGGCCAGCCGGTCGAGATCGCGCCGATCTACGTGCTGCTGGGTTCGGACGAGGCAAGCTATATCACCGGCGAGTATTTCGGCTCGGTGGGCGGCGGCGGCCTGTAGGGGACGCCATCTGCCGGAACGACGAAGGGCGGGGATCACCCCGCCCTTTCTTCATGCGAACTTGTTGTCGCGCGGGAAACCGCGCGGGGCCATCCGGCCCACGCCCGCCCGCTTGCCCAGCCATTCGGACAGATCGCCTTCGGTGCGGGTCTTGCCCCCGCCCATCGGCCATGACAGCCCGTCCGCGAAGTTCAGCGTGATGGCATCTGTCAGCACCTCGTCGCGGAACAGCCCGCCGGGCTTCAGCTTCATCAGCTTCACACCCTTGCCGCGCGCCATCTCGGGCAGTTCGGTCAGCGGGAAGACCAGCATCCGGCGCGTGCCCGCCACGACGGCCAAGTGATCGCCGGTGACCGGGCGGCACAGCAGCGCATCGCCGTTCAGCACCTGCTTGCCCGATTTCGTCTGCGCAAGGATATCCGAGGAATTGACCACGAACCCGTCCGCGGCCTTCGACGCCACGAGGTATTTCACCCCCTCGCGCCAGGGGAAGATCGCGATGACCTCGGCCTCGTTCGGCAGATCGACCATCAGGCGCAGCGGTTCGCCCATGCCCCGCCCGCCGGGCAGGTTGTTGGCTGGCAAGGTGTAGAACCGCCCGTTCGAGGCGAAGACCATCAGCTTGTCGGTGGTTTCGGCATGCAGTGCGAAGCCCGGTCCGTCGCCATCCTTGAACTTGACCTCGGCATCCAGCGGCTGGTGGCCCTTCATCGCGCGGATCCAGCCCATCCTGGACAGGATCACGGTCAGGGGCTCGCGCTCGATCATGGCCTCGATGTCGATGACGGGGGTCTCGGCGGCCTCGGCGATCTCGGTCCGGCGCTGCCCTTCGGGGGTGGATTTCCCAAAGAGGTTGCGGACCTCCTTCAGCTGCGCCGCGATGCGCGACCATTGCGCGTCCTCGTCGGCCAGCATGGTCTGCAGCGCCTCACGTTCCTCCAGCAGGGCATCGCGTTCCGCGCGCAGCTCGATCTCCTCGAGCTTGCGCAGCGCGCGCAGGCGCATGTTCAGGATCGCCTCGACCTGGACCTCGGACAGGCCGAACTCGGCCATCATCACGGCCTTGGGCTCGTCCTCGTGGCGGATGATTTCGATCACGCGGTCGATGTTGAGATAGGCGAGCAGGTAACCTTCCAGCACCTCGAGCCGCGCGGCGATCTTCTCCAGCCGGAAATTCGCACGCCGGACCAAGACCTCGCGGCGATGGTCGAGGAAGGCGCGCAGGACCTCCTTGAGGCTGCAGACCTTGGGCACGCGCCCGTCGATCAGCACGTTCATGTTCAGGTTGAAGCGGATCTCCAGGTCGCTGGACTTGAACAGGGCCGCCATCAGCTGATCGGGATCGACGCTGCGGTTCTTGGGTTCCAGCACGATGCGCACATCCTCGGCGGATTCGTCGCGCACATCGGCCAGGATCGGGATCTTGCGGGTCTGGATCAGTTCGGCCAGCCGCTCGATCAGCTTGGATTTCTGCACCTGATAGGGGATTTCGGTGACCAAGATCTGCCACTGCCCCCGGCCCAGATCCTCGACCGACCAGCGCGCGCGCAGGCGGAAGGCCCCGCGCCCCGTGCGATAGGTCTCGGCCATGCTCTCGGCGCTTTCGACGACGACGCCGCCGGTCGGGAAATCCGGCCCCTTGATCAGCGTCGCAAGCGTGTCGTCGCGCGCATCGGGCGTCTTGATCAGATGCAGGCAGGCGTCGATCACCTCGTGCAGGTTATGGGGCGGGATGTTGGTGGCCATGCCCACCGCGATCCCCGACGATCCGTTCGCCAGAAGGTTCGGGAAGGCCGCGGGCAGCACCGCGGGTTCGGTCAGCGTGCCGTCGTAATTGGGGCGGAAATCGACCGAATCCTCGGTCAGGCCGTCCATCAGTGCCTCGGAGGTGCCGGCAAGGCGGGCCTCGGTGTAACGGGCGGCGGCGGGGTTGTCGCCGTCGATATTGCCGAAGTTCCCCTGCCCGTCCACCAGCGGATAGCGCATGGCGAAATCCTGGGCCAGGCGCGCCATCGCGTCATAGATCGCGGCATCGCCATGGGGGTGATAATTGCCCATCACGTCGCCGGTGATCTTGGCCGACTTGCGGAAGGCCCCGGTGGGCGACAGCCGCAATTCCCGCATCGCATAGAGGATGCGGCGATGGACGGGCTTCAGCCCGTCGCGGGCATCGGGCAGGGCACGGTGCATGATCGTGGACAGGGCATAGGTCAGATACCTGTCGCCGATGGCTCGGCTGAGGGGTTCGGACTGCGCGCCCTGCGCGGGATCGATGAGAGGATCGTCAGACATGTCATCTGGATAGGACGCGCCACGCCCCCGGTCCAGATCGAAAAACCGCGGAACCGCGTTCACGCCGTGGTGTTGTCCGCCGTGATCGGTTAGACCGATAGACCAGCGAAGAGGGAGGCTCGGGATGCTCAGGCTTGGCTTGCTGACGCTTGCGACATTGGTGGCGATCTGGGCGGTGCTGTCCGGATACGGGGATGACGACCTGCGCGCCGAACGCCGCGCCCGCGACGCCGGCACCGTCAGCGCGGCCCAGGATGCGGGGGCCGAGGATCTGACGCGCACCGTTCCGCGCGTGGAAACCGAGGGCGCCGAGGCGCTGACCCCGACCACCTCCGAGGAGAACAGCGCCGTGGGGATCGTCCAGGCCAGCAGCCAGACCCCCGAACGGGTCGAGCGGTTCCCGGGTCCGCCCCTCGAACCGTCGCCCGAACATGCGGGCGAGGAGCCTGCCGCGGCCCCTGCCGAACTGGGCGACGGGCCGCGGCTCTACGTGACCGGATCGCGGGTCAACATGCGGTCCGGGCCCGGCACCGGGAACCCGGTCGTCGCCGCGCTGACACTGGGCACCCGGGTCGAGGCGATGGGCCCCACCGGCGGCAGCTGGGTCGAGATCCGCACCCCCTCGGGTGATCGCGGTTTCATGGCGAACCAGTTCCTGTCCCCGGACGCCCCATGATGCGCGTCCTTCTGACGGGCGCATCTTCGGGCATCGGGCTGGATGCCGCGCGCTTTCTGACCGAACAGGGCATCCGCGTCGTCGCGACCTGCCGCAAGGATTCCGATATCGAGGCCCGCCGCGCCGAGGGCATGGAATGCCTGCGGATGGATCTGGACGACGAGGACAGCATCGCCGCCTGCGTCGAGACGGCATTGCAGGGCGGCCAGATCGACGGCCTGGTGAACAACGCGGCCTTCGCCCTGCCCGGTGCCGTCGAGGACATGCCCCGCGGCGCGATGCGCGCCATCTTCGAAACGAACCTGCTGGGCACCCACGACCTGACCCGCCGCCTGATCCCGCATTTCCGGGAACGGGGCGCGGGGCGGATCGTGAATGTCAGCTCGGTCCTGGGGCTGGTGGGCATCCCGTGGCGCGGGCCCTATGTCGCCACGAAATTCGCGCTGGAAGGGCTGAGCGACGTCCTGCGGCTGGAGATGCGCGGCACGGGCATCCATGTCGTACTGATCGAACCCGGCCCGATCACCAGCCGCATCCGGGAAAATGCCATTCCCCATTTCGAACGATGGGTGGACTGGCAGGCCAGTCCCCGCGCGCAGCAATATCGCGACAGCCTGTTAAAACGGCTCTATGAACCCTCGGGGCCGGACCGGTACGAGCTGCCCCCGCGCGAGGTGTCGACACGCATCCTGAGGGCGCTGACCGCGGATCGACCCGCCCCGCGCTATCATGTCACGACCCCCACGCGCATCTCATCGGTGGCGCGGCGCGTTCTTCCCACGGTGGCGCTGGACTGGTTCGCGCGGCGCGCTTAGGCTTTCGGATCGAAAGGCAGGGATATGGACGACAGGAACCTGATCATCATCTCGCTTCTGGGCATCGGCATCGTCTTCGCGATCCTGATGACGGGCATCGGCGGCTTCGCCAAGGGCGGCGATTGGAACCGGCGCAACGCCAACCGGATGATGCGCTGGCGCATCTATGCGCAGGCGGGGGTGATCGCAGCCCTTCTGCTGCTGGTCTGGCTGGGGGCACGCTGATGGTCGTTCTGAACAGGATCTATACCCGCACGGGCGACAAGGGCGACACGGCCCTGTCCGATGGCAGCCGCGTGTCGAAATCGGACCCGCGGGTCGAGGCATATGGCACGGTGGACGAACTGAACGCTACTCTGGGCCTTGCGCGACTGCATGCGACGGGCGATCTGGCCGAACGCATCGCGGTCATCCAGAACGACCTGTTCGATCTGGGCGCAGACCTGTCGCGCCCGAACATGGCAGCCGACGACCAGGCCGGTTACCCGGTTCTGCGCATCGTGGCGTCCCAGACCGAGCGCCTCGAATCTGAGATCGATTCGATGAATGCGCGCCTTGAACCGCTGCGCAGCTTCATCCTGCCCGGCGGATCGGCGCTGGCCGCCCATCTGCATCTGTGCCGCACCGTGGCGCGCCGCGCGGAACGCTGCGCGACCGATCTTGCGGCAGGCGGCGATGCCAACCCCGAGGCCCTGCGATACCTGAACCGCCTGTCGGACTGGATGTTCGTGGCGGGGCGCGTGGCGAATGCCGATGGGGCCGACGACATCCTGTGGGTTCCGGGCGCAAACCGTTGACCTGCGATACCGCAAACGCTGCGTCCTGTGACGTTTTTGCCCTGTCATCGGGCAATCCTGCCGTCTAACACTTGAGCCACAAGACGCCGAAACAAAGGGAGAGAGGCCGATGAAGGTTCTCGTGCCAGTCAAGCGCGTGATCGACTACAACGTGAAGGCTCGCGTCAAGGCCGACGGGTCTGGTGTCGATCTGGCGAACGTCAAGATGTCGATGAACCCCTTCGACGAAATCGCGGTGGAGGAAGCGATCCGTCTGAAGGAAAAGGGCGTCGCGACCGAGGTCGTGGCCGTCAGCATCGGCGTCAAGCAGGCGCAGGAAACGCTGCGCACCGCATTGGCCATGGGTGCGGACCGCGCCGTGCTGGTCGTGGCTGCCGATGATGTCCACCAGGATATCGAGCCGCTGGCGGTTGCCAAGATCCTCAAGGCCGTGATCGACGAGGAACAGCCCGGCCTGGTGATCGCCGGCAAGCAGGCCATCGACAACGACATGAACGCGACGGGCCAGATGCTGGCCGCGCTTCTGGGCTGGGGTCAGGCGACCTTCGCCAGCAAGCTGGAGATCGAGGGCGAGGCCGCGAAGGTCACCCGCGAGGTCGATGGCGGGTTGCAGACCATCGAGGTCAAGCTTCCCGCGATCGTCACCGCCGACCTGCGCCTGAACGAGCCGCGCTATGCATCGCTTCCCAACATCATGAAGGCGAAGAAGAAACCGCTGGACGAAAAGACCGCCGCGGATCTGGGCGTCGATGTCACGCCGCGCCTGTCGGTCGTGAACACGCGCGAACCCGAGGGCCGTCAGGCCGGGATCAAGGTCGGCTCGGTTGACGAGCTGCTGGCGAAACTGAAAGAAGCGGGGGTGGTGTGATGGCTGTTCTGCTGCTGGCCGAAGTCACCAATGGTGAGTTGAACCGCGACGCGACCGCCAAGGCCGTCGCTGCCGTGAAATCGCTTGGCGATGTGACCGTCCTCTGCGCCGGGGCAAGCGCGCGCGATGCGGGTGGGGAAGCCGCTGGGATCGACGGCGTGGCCAAGGTGCTGGTCGCCGAGGATGCGCGCTACGGCCACCGTCTGGCCGAACCCGCGGCCGCGCTGATGGTCGCGCTTGCGGGCGATTACGACCACATCGCGGCGCCTGCGACGACGGATGCCAAGAACATCATGCCCCGCGTCGCGGCGCTGCTGGATGTCATGGTCATCTCGGACGTGTCCGCGGTGATCGACGCCGACACGTTCGAGCGTCCGGTCTATGCCGGCAATGCGATCCAGACCGTGAAATCGGCCGACCCCAAGAAGGTCATGACCATCCGCACCGCCAGCTTCGACGCGGCGGGCGATGGCGCCGGCGCCCCGGTCGAGGATGCGACGCTGGCCGACGATCCGGCGCTGTCGTCCTGGGTGGCCGACGAGGTCGCCGAAAGCGACCGCCCCGAGCTGACCTCGGCCGGGCGCGTCGTGTCGGGCGGTCGGGCGCTCGGCTCCAAGGAGCAGTTCGAGCTGATCGAGAAGCTGGCCGACAAGCTGGGCGCCGCCGTCGGCGCATCGCGCGCCGCGGTCGATTCGGGCTATGCCCCGAACGACTGGCAGGTGGGTCAGACCGGCAAGGTCGTGGCACCCGATCTCTATGTCGCGGTGGGCATCTCGGGTGCGATCCAGCACCTTGCCGGCATGAAGGACAGCAAGGTCATCGTCGCGATCAACAAGGACGAGGAAGCTCCGATCTTCCAGGTCGCGGATTACGGTCTGGTGGGCGATTTGTTCCAGATCGTGCCCGAAATGACCGAGAAGCTCTGATCCGTCAGGCAGCGTTCGGAACCGCCCCCATCGGGGGCGGTTTTGCGTTGCGGCATCACATGGCCCGCCATATCGTCGCGGGCACAAGGCAGAAGGTGGCATGGAATGAGCATTCAGACCGTAAGCGTGATCGGTGCGGGCCAGATGGGCAACGGGATCGCCCATGTCTTCGCCCTGTCGGGATATGACGTTCTGCTGAACGACATCAGCCAGGACGCGCTGAACGCGGCGGTGGCGCAGATCGACCGCAACCTGGAACGCCAGGTCTCGCGCGACAAGATCTCGGCCGAGATCAAGGCCGCCGCCATGTCGCGCATCCGAACCACCATGAAGCTGGCCGATCTGGGGCAGACCGATCTGGTGATCGAGGCCGCGACCGAACGCGAGAGCGTCAAGCAGGCCATCTTCGAGGATCTGGTGCCGCATCTGCGCCCCGAGACGATCCTGACCTCGAACACCTCGTCGATCTCGATCACGCGGCTTGCAAGCCGCACGGACCGCCCCGAGAAGTTCATGGGCTTCCATTTCATGAACCCCGTGCCGGTGATGCAGCTGGTCGAACTGATCCGCGGCATCGCCACGGACGAACCGACCTACAAGTCGCTGCTGGCCGTTGTGGAATCGCTGGGCAAGACCGCCGCCAGCGCCGAGGATTTCCCCGCCTTCATCGTCAACCGCATCCTGATGCCGATGATCAACGAGGCGGTCTACACGCTGTATGAAGGCGTCGGTTCGGTCGACAGCATCGACAAGGCGATGAAACTGGGCACGAACCATCCGATGGGGCCGCTGGAACTGGCCGATTTCATCGGGCTGGACACCTGCCTCGCGATCATGAACGTGCTGCATGACGGGCTGGCCGACACGAAATACCGCCCCTGCCCCCTGCTGACGAAATATGTCGAAGCCGGTTGGCTGGGTCGCAAGACCGGGCGCGGCTTCTACGATTATCGCGGCGAGACGCCCGTCCCGACCCGCTGATCGGGTCGCGGGGCCGATGCGGCCCCGCGCCGGTGATGCTCAGGCATCCTCTTTCGGGCGACGGCTGTCCATGAACTGGTCGAACTCGGCCTTGTCCTTCGCCTCGCGCAGCTTTTCCAGAAAGTTCAGGAATTCGGCGTGCTCGTCCTCGAGCCGCTTCAGCGTCTGCTCGCGATAGGCGTCGAAGGCGCTGTTGCCGGTCGAAGGTGCGCTGTAGCGCAGGCTGCGGGTCGTGCGTTTGCTGCATCCGAACATGCGATTGCTCCAGATCATGTAGGTCAGAAGGGCGAGGCCCGCGGGCCAGAAGGCGATGAACCCCAGGACCATCGCCGCGATCCATGCAAGGCGACCCCGGGCATCCAGCCAGTCGCGCGCGCCGGTCATGGCCTCGCTCAGCCGCGAACGCGACCTGGGGGCCGAAGCATGTGCCAAGGTGGCGGTTTCCATCTCTCTCTCCAATGTTAATGTTAATCACATTTACATAGATGGGAGCGAAAGCGCCGGGGTCAAGATCTTCGTCGTCGATTTTCAGGAAGGGATCAGGCCCAGCCCACGAAGATAGATGATGGCACCGCTCTCCAACATCTCGGACGGAGCGACGGGACTGCGCGCGCCCGGCTTGCCTCGGGAAAACAGCTCGACCACGCCATGGCTCATGGCCCAGATATGGTTCGCGACCATCCGCGCGGGCGGGCGGTTCCCGTCCGGCAGGCGCTGCGACAGCGCATCTGCCGCCGCCACGAGGACGCCCTGCGCGCGCTCCGAGGCGGCTGCCAATTCGGCGTTCCCCGCGATCGAGATCCCGCTTTCGAACATCGCCATGTAGAAGCCGGGCCGGTCCGCCGCGAAGTCGAGATAGGCCTGACCCATGCGCAGGAATGCCGTCAACGGTTGCGGCACCCCGCCATCGAAGGCCTTCTCCAGCCGCTTGGCGAATTCCTCGAACCCCTGCCGGGCGACTTCCTCCAGCAGATCCTCTCGGTTCTTGAAATGGCGATAGGGGGCGGCGGCAGAGACGCCTGCGCGGCGCGCGGCCTCGGTCAGGGTGAATGCCTGCGGGCCCTGCGCCTCGACCAGCAAGGCGGTCGCATCGACCAGCGCCTGCCGCAGATTGCCATGGTGATAGGTCTTGCGATCGGGCAAAACTGGGCCCTTACATGCCTTCGCCGAAATAATCCGCGACCAGTTCCTGCAACGCGTCCGACAATTCCTGCGCCTGCGCGCCCTTCGTCGTCACGCGGATCTGGCTGCCGCGCGGCGCGGTCAGCATCAGAAGGCCCATGATGCTGTCGCCGGATACGGACATGCCGTCCTTTTCCACGGTGGCCTCGGCATCGAAGCGTTCGACCACATCGACGAATTTCGCGCTGGCCCGCGCGTGCAGGCCCTTCACGTTGATGATCTCGAAATCCCTGGTGACCGGATCGCTCATCCCAGATGCCGCCTTGCCGCGCCCAACGCGGCCTCGGGGGGGACGTTGTAGCTGTTGATGTATTTGCGGCCGGCCTCTTTCGCGAAGGCCACCGCATCGCCCACCCGAAGATGGCGCGATTTCGCCAGCTTGACCAGCATCGGAAGGTTCGCCCCGTAAAGGATCGTGCGATCCTGGACCGCGCAGGCGGGCAGCGCCAGGTTCGAAGGCGATCCCCCGAACAGATCCGTCACCAGAACGACGCCGTCGCCCAGGTCGACGGCATCGGCGGCGGCCTGGATCTCGGCCATCTTGGCAGCGCGGTCGTGATCATCCTCGATCGCGACGGCGGCAATGCCTGTCTGGGGCCCCACGACATGTTCGACCGCGGAAAGATATTCCCGCGCCAGACCGCCATGTGCCACGATGACTATTCCGATCAACGCGCCTCACCAGGTTCAAAGATATGCCTCGTCATTGCGCCTGCACCTTGGACGGATCTGCCGCGCCGACGGGCTGGCTTTCCGATCCACCGTGCAACGCCGCCAGACGACGCTCGAGTTCTCTATGTCTTATTGACACCGGCCAGCCCGCATCCGCAAGCGCAAGCGCCATCTTTTCCACCATTGTGACGGAACGATGTTTGCCTCCGGTGCATCCGAACCCCACCGACAGGTGCGATTTCCCTTCTTCCATATGCGCAGGCAGCAGGAATTCCACCAATTCGCGAGTTCGCAGGAAAAACTCCGCGAATCGCGGATCGGCGGTGACGTGGTCCTGCACGGCCGCCTCTCGACCGTCCAAGGGACGCAGATCGGGTTCCCAATGCGGGTTCGCAAGGAAACGGCAGTCGAACATCAGGTCCAGACCGCGCGGAACGCCGCGCTTGTAGCTGAAGGAATGCAACGAGACGCCCAGACGGCTGCGCGCATCGTTGTCGAACCAGCGCGTCAGCTCGGCCTTCAGATCGTGCGGGGACAGGTCCGACGTGTCGACCAGGACATCGGCGCGCGCCTTGATGGGCACCAGCAGGTCCGTCTCGGCCTCGACCCCGGCATTGGGGGCCTCGTCCGGGCTGAGGGGGTGACGCCTGCGCGTCTCGTTGTAGCGGCGCACGAGGACATCCGTCGCGCAATCCAGATAGAGAACCTCGAGCCCGAAATCGGGCCTGCGCGTCAAACGGTCGATCAGCTCGATCACGTTCGAGGCGGAGAAGTCGCGGTTGCGCACATCCAGACCCAGGGCCAGCGGTTCGGGGCGCGCGGGCCCGTCCAGAAGCCGCGGGATCAGCGACAGCGGCAGGTTGTCGATCGCCTCGAAGCCCAGATCCTCGAGGACGTTGATCGCGGTGGATCGCCCCGCCCCCGACGGGCCGGTGACCAGCACCACCCTCTGCATGTCCGTATCGCCCTGCTGCTCGGTCACGGGAACCCCCTTGGCGGGGGCATCAGTCAACCCGGCCCCCCATCATCAACTGCCGCAATGCAGCGTGAAGATGTGGCCGCCACGGCCCGGACACAAGCGAAACCGTCACCCCCAGCCACCGGACGGATTGTCGCTGTGGCAGTCGTGCCGCCTCGGGGGCCCCCAGATCGCAGGCCCAGACGACCTCGACCGGGCCATGCGTGTGGGCGGCAAGAATGCCGATCCCGCGCGCCTCGATCCGCCCCCGCAGGGCGTCCGGGGCGCTGGCGATCAGCCTGCCGTCATCGCAGCGCAGGTCGGTCCGATCGTCGGCGACCAGCATCCCTCCCGTGGCCATCAGCTCCAGCGCCAGGCTGGACTTGCCCGATCCCGAAGGGCCGATGATCACCAGACCCCGCCCCGCGATGGCCACCGTGGTCGCATGAAGCTGCATCCGAATCACCTTGTCGCAAAATCGTCGCCGCCAACCTGCCTCAGCAGGGTGTTCGAAGGCCAGATCGGGACGAAAATCGCCATGATGGCGATAACATTTACTGTTGCCGCTAACGGTTAGCGCTGCCCGGTTTCGCGCGATTCAACCGCTGCTATAGCCGGATGAGGGGGCACGATCGCGCCCCGGACCCGAACCCTCATACCGGAGCCAGAGGAACATGAGCACACGCGTAAACCCCAACTGCCGTCTTGAAGATCAGGGCATCGAGGGGCTGGGCCGGGTCTATTACAACCTGCTGGAACCCGCGCTGATGAACGAGGCCGTCACCCGCTGCGAGGGCCGGATCGGCAAGGGCGGCACCTTTCTCGTGACCACCGGCGCACATACGGGCCGGTCGCCCAAGGACAAGTTCGTCGTCCGCACCCCGTCGGTCGAGGACACGATCTGGTGGGAAAACAACACCCCGATGACCCCCGATGCCTTCGATCGCCTGCACGCGGACATGCTGGCGCATATGAAGGGCCGCGACTACTTCGTGCAGGACCTGTTCGGCGGAGCCGACCCAGAACATCGCCTGGACGTGCGCGTCGTGACCGAGCTGGCTTGGCACGGGTTGTTCATCCGCCACCTGCTGCGCCGCCCCGAGGCCGAGGAACTGGCGAACTTCACCCCCGAATTCACCATCATCAACTGCCCCGATTTCACTGCCGACCCCGAACGTCACGGCTGCCGCAGCGGGACGGTCATCGCGCTGAACCTCGATGCGAAGCTGATCCTGATCGGCGGCACCGCCTATGCGGGCGAGAACAAGAAGTCGGTCTTCACGCTGCTGAACTACCTGCTGCCCGAAAAGGGCATCATGCCGATGCATTGCAGTGCCAACCACGCGCCGGGCGATCCGGACGATAGCGCGATCTTCTTCGGCCTTTCGGGGACGGGCAAGACGACGCTGTCGGCCGATCCCTCGCGCGTGCTGATCGGCGATGACGAACACGGCTGGTCCGACAACGGCATCTTCAACTTCGAGGGCGGCTGCTACGCCAAGACGATCAACCTGTCCGCGCAGGCCGAACCCGAGATCTTCGCCACCACCTCGCGCTTCGGCACCGTGATCGAGAACATGGTCTTCGACCCCGACACGCTGGAACTGGATTTCGAGGACAACTCGATCACCGACAACATGCGCTGCGCCTACCCGCTGGATGCGATCTCGAACGCATCGACGACCAGCATCGGCGGCAGCCCGCGGAACGTGATCATGCTGACCTGCGATGCCTATGGCGTGCTGCCGCCCATCGCGCGACTGACGCCCGCGCAGGCGATGTACCACTTCCTGTCGGGCTTCACCGCCAAGACCCCCGGCACCGAGGTCGGCGTGACCGAGCCGATCCCGACCTTCTCGACCTGCTTCGGCGCGCCCTTCATGCCCCGCCGCCCCGAGGTCTACGGCAAGCTGCTGGCCGACAAGATCGCCCGCCATGGCGCGAATTGCTGGCTGGTGAATACCGGCTGGACCGGCGGCGCCTTCGGAACGGGCTCGCGCATGCCGATCCGCGCGACCCGCGCATTGCTGACCGCGGCGCTGGACGGCAGCCTGAACGACGCGCAGTTCCGCCGCGACCCGAATTTCGGCTTCGACGTGCCAGTCAGCGTCGCGGGCGTGTCGGACGTGTTGCTGGACCCGCGCCGCACCTGGGACGACACGGCGGCCTATGACCGTCAGGCCGCCAAGCTGGTGCAGATGTTCAGTGACAACTTCGCCCAGTATCTCGACGGCATCGACGAGGATGTCCGGGCGGCTGCCATCGGCTGATCGCGCCGCAGCAAACGGAAAGGGCCGCGTCCATGACGCGGCCCTTTCGCATGTCTTCGGTGGACCGCAGGTCCGCCGTCATTCGGATCACGGGCCCGAGCGGAACACCGACCAAGGCGGATCAGAGGCCCAGGCAGTGCCGCATGATGGCCTTCTGCGCATGCAGACGGTTCTCGGCCTCGTCGAAGATCACCGAATGCGGACCGTCCATGACCTCGCTTGTGGCCTCGTCGTCGCGATGCGCGGGCAGGCAGTGCATGAACAGCGCATCGGGTTTCGCCCGCGCCATCAGCTCGGAATTGACCTGATACCCGCGCAGCTGGTTGTGGCGGCGTTCCTTCGCGGATTGGGGATCGTGCATGCTGACCCAGGTATCGGTGACGACTAGGTCGGCCCCCTCGACCGCCTTGTTCGGATCGCGCTCGATCGTGATGGGACGACCCATCGCGGCGGCATAGTCCATCCACTCGCGTTCCGGGTCCAGCGTCTGCGGCCCGGTGAAGGTCAGGTCGAAGCCGAACTGCCCCGCTGCATGGGCAAAGCTGGCAAAGACGTTGTTGCCGTCGCCCGACCAGACCACCTTGCGCCCCGCGATGGGGCCGCGATGCTCCTCGAAGGTCATGATGTCGGCCATGATCTGGCAGGGATGGGTGCGGTTCGTCAGCCCGTTGATGACCGGCACCGTGGCATGTTCCGCCATCTCCAGCAGGGTCGCCTCCTCGAAGGTGCGGATCATGATCAGATCGACATAGCGCGACAGAACGCGGGCGGTGTCCGCGATCGTCTCTCCGTGACCCAGCTGCATCTCGGACCCCGACAGGACCATCGTCTGGCCGCCCATCTGGCGCACGCCAACGTCGAAGCTGACGCGCGTCCGGGTCGAGGGCTTCTCGAAGATCAGCGCGACCATGCGACCGGCCAGCGGCTGGTCGTCGTCGGCCATGCCCTTGGGGCGGTCGTTTCGGGCGATCTTCATGGCGCGGGCATTGTCGATGATGCCGCGCAGCTGTCCGGCGTCGGTCTTGTGGATATCCAGGAAGTGGGTCATGGGTCTGTCTTTCAACGGGTTTCCGCCAGCAAGCCCTCTGGGCCCCGCAGGGTCAAGTGCGCGGGCGGGAAAAAGGGGGCGATGCCCCCTGCTGTGGCCGGATCAGTCCGCCAGACGGGCAGCGGCGCGGTCCAGCCGCGCCACGGCCTCGGCGATTTCCTCGTCCGCGATGTTCAGCGGCGGCAGAAGTCGCAGCGTGCTGTCGGCGGCGGGCACCGTCAGGATCCCCTCGTCATAGCCCGCCCGGACCAGGTCCGCAGGCGCGGCCTTGCATTTCAGCCCCAGCATCAGGCCGTGACCGCGCACCCCTTCGAAGATGTCGGGATGCGAGGCGACCAGCCCCTCCAGCTTCTGGCGGAACAGCGCGCCCTTGCGGTTCACCTCGGCCAGGAAATCGGGATCGGCCACGATCTCCATGACGCGGCAGCCGACGGCGCAGGCCAGCGGGTTGCCGCCATAGGTCGATCCATGCGTGCCCGCGACCATCCCGGCCGCCGCGGCCTCGGTCGCCAGCACCGCACCCAGGGGGAAGCCCCCGCCGATGCCCTTGGCGACCATCATCACGTCGGGGGTGACACCGGCATATTCATGCGCGAACAGCCGGCCGGTCCGACCCACGCCGCATTGCACCTCGTCCAGGACCAGCAGCGCGCCGGTCCGGTCGCAGATCTCGCGGATGCGACGTAGATCCTCGTCCGCGATCGGGCGGATGCCGCCTTCGCCCTGCAGGGGTTCCAGCATCACGGCGGCGGTGCGGTCGGTCACCGCGGCCTCCAGCGCGTCGATATCGCCCCAAGGCAGCGTGCGGAAGCCCGGCATCAGGGGCCCAAAGCCCTTGACCATCTTCTCGGCCCCCGATGCGGCGATGGCCCCGGTGGAACGCCCGTGGAAGGCGCCCTCGAAGGTGATGATCTCGATCCGGTCAGGATCGCCCGCGTGGTCCCAGAACTTGCGGACCATCTTGATCGCAAGCTCGGCGGCCTCGGTGCCGGAATTGGTGAAGAAGACCGTATCGGCGAAGGTGTTGTCGACCAGCATGCCCGCCAGCCGTTCCTGCTGCGGGATCTGGTAGAGGTTCGACACATGCCAGATCCGGCCCGCCTGTTCGGTCAGCGCCGCGACCAGATCGGGGTTCGCATGGCCCAGCACGTTCACCGCGATCCCCGCCCCCAGATCCAGATATCGGCTTCCGTCCGCCGTGATGGCCCAGGCGCCCTCGCCGCGTTCGAACGACAGGGGGGCACGGTTATAGGTCGGCAGGACATGCGGGATCATGGGACTGAACCTTCGAAATATCAGGGATGTGGACATGGCAGGCGAAAGGGGATGCTGACCTTATGGGGTCGCATCAGCGTCGGATGATACGGGCGCGTCGCATGCTCATGGCGGGGAAGATGCGCGCAGAAAATCCTGCGCGCAAGCCTCAATCGCCGATCACGCCTTCATCCGGTACCCGATGCGCAGCCAGTGCCACGCAAGTGTCAGCACGCCCGCCACCGCAAGGATGCAGATCGCGGCACCCCGCAGCACGGGCGCATCGCTGATGCCGGTGACGCCGAAACGCGCCCCGTCGATCAGATAGAAGATCGGGTTCCAGTGCGACAGCGTGCGGAAGGGCTCGGGCAGGGTCTGCACCGAATAGAAGGTCCCCGACAGGAAGGACAGCGGCGTGATGATGAAGTTCGTGATCGCGGCCATCTGGTCGAACTTCTGCGCCATGATCCCCGCCAGGATGCCCAGGCCCCCCAGCAGCAGCGCCGCCAGCAGCACGAACAGCGCGGCCAGCGCGGGATGGGTGATCCCCTGCCCCGTGACGATCACCATGCCAGTCCCGATCACGGTTGCGACAAGTCCCGCGCGCACGACCGACCCCGCCAGGTATCCGGCCAGCAGTTCACCCGCCGACAAGGGCGGCATCAGCGTGTCCACGATATTGCCCTGCACCTTGGCCGAGGTGATCGAGCTGGACGTGTTCGCGAACGAGTTCTGGATCACCGTCATCATCAGGATGCCCGGCCCCAGGAACACCAGGTATGGCAGGCCCATGACCTCTCCTCGTCCCTGGCCCAGGGCCAGCGCGAAGACCAGCACGAACAGCCCCGCCGTCATCAGCGGCGCGAAGATGGTCTGCTGCCAGACCGCCATGAAGCGGCACACCTCTCGGGTGGCAAGCGTGCGCATGCCCAGCCAGTTGATGCGGCCGAAACGGCGCACGCCCATCGCGGGACTGTCGGGATTCATCCTCGGGGTCATTTTGCGGTCCTTGAATTTCTGCGCATCGGCGGCTAAATCTCGGCATCCCGTTTCTGACGGGACCAATCGCAGGTTTCAAGATGGGCGGCGGGCCCCGACCCGCGCGGAAAGGCAGACATGTCCTGGACGGATGAAAGAGTCGAGACGCTCAAGCGCATGTGGTCCGAGGGTCAGTCGGCCAGCGCCATCGCGAAGGAGCTGGGCGGCGTGACGCGCAACGCGGTCATCGGCAAGGTGCATCGCCTGGGCCTGTCGAACCGGACCGAGGAAGAGGCCGCGGCACCCGCGCAGCCCGCCCCGGCCCCCGAACCCGCACCGGCCCCCGAAAAGAAGCCCGCCGCGGCACGCCCCGCGGCGCAGCCCGCCCCCGAACCGCAGGCGGAACCCGAGCCCGAGGCCGCCACCCAGCCGGTGCCCTTCAGCCCGACGCCGCGTCGCCCCGTCGTGACCGCGGGTCAGCCGCTGCCGCCGCAGCCCTCGGCCAACGAGATCAGCCCCGAGACGCTGGCCTCGGCCCGCGAGGTCGAGAAGCGCGCGCGCAAGCTGTCGCTGATGGAACTGACCGAGCGGACCTGCAAATGGCCCATCGGCGACCCGGCGACCGACAAGTTCTGGTTCTGCGGCCTGCCCTCGGCTTCGGGCAAGCCCTATTGCGAGACCCATGTCAGCGTGGCCTTCCAGCCCATGAGCTCGCGTCGCGACCGTCGTCGCTGACGCCATCCCCCCATTCATGCGCGAAGGCCGCCCCGGACGGGCGGCCTTTTGCGTTTCCGGTCGCGGCTGTGCGGCCCCTCAGGTCCTGCGACGCGCGTGGATCAGGGCCACGACCTGCAGGATCAGGATCGTGGCGATCAGCTCCATCGCCTCTTCGGCGCGTCCGGCGAAGCTGCCCAGCCGGTCGCTGATCTCGATCCCCAGGGGGGCCAGCTTGCGCCCCAGCCCGTCGATGGTCTTGGCCAGGAAAATCAGCGCCAGTCCCAGCACCAGCAGCCATTCCTGCGCCCGCAGCCTGCGCAGCCGCCGGATGAAGCGCGGCATGTTCCGCGCCAGAAGCCGCAGCCCCGCCCAGGTCAGCAGCCCGACGATGGCCCCGCCGATCAGCTTCTCAAGGATGGGCGCATCCCCCGAATAGAGCCGGAGCTGCAGGATCCCTTCGGTCGTATAGGCCTTGTCCATGTCCAGCTCGCGCATCGTCGCCGCCCACAGAAGGACCGCGATATGCCAGGATCGCCAGCGGCGCTGCAGGACGATATCGACGCTGACCCACAGCGCCGAGGTTCCCAGGAAGATCGCCGACATCCCTTCGATCGGGCCGCCTTCGGCGAACAGCGCATGGGTGTCGTTCGTCACCACCAGCCCCGCCAGCAGCACCAAAAGCGTGATGGCGCTGCTGATCGCGAAGATGGTGGACGGGCGCGGAATCCCGCTGCGCCTGTATCCGGGCATGGTGTCACCTGGCTGTCATGTTGAAGGCCGGCGCAATGCAGCAGAATTGCAGCGGATGCAACCGCCGCCGCGCACTTTCCTTCATCCCTGCCAGAGGCTAGAGATACGCCGACCGGAAAGGACGCAATTCATGGCCCGCCATCTCATTACCTCTGCCCTGCCCTATATCAACGGCATCAAGCATCTGGGGAACCTCGTCGGCTCTCAGCTTCCCGCCGACCTCTATGCCCGGTACCTTCGGGCACGGGGCAACGAGGTGATGTTCATCTGCGCGACCGACGAACATGGCACGCCCGCCGAACTGGCCGCCGCCAAGACGGGCGAACCCGTGGCCGATTACTGCGCGCGGATGCATGGCGAACAGGCCGAACTGGCGCGCGGCTTCGGGCTGTCCTTCGACCATTACGGGCGGTCCTCCAGCCAGCGCAACCACGTCCTGACCCAGCATCTGGCGGGCAAGCTGGCCGAGAACGGCTTCATCCGCGAAGTCAGTGAGAAGCAGGTCTATTCCAATGCCGACGGCCGCTTCCTGCCCGACCGCTATATCGAGGGGACCTGCCCCAATTGCGGTTACGACAAGGCTCGCGGCGACCAGTGCGAGAACTGCACCAAGCAGCTGGACCCGACCGACCTGATCGACCCGCGCAGCGCCATTTCCGGCAGCACCGACCTGGAGGTGCGCGAGACCAAGCACCTCTATCTGCGCCAGTCCGCGCTGAAGGGCGATATCGCCGCCTGGATCGACAGCAAGACCGACTGGCCGATCCTGACGACATCCATCGCCCGCAAATGGCTGAACGACGGCGACGGGCTGCAGGACCGCGGCATCACGCGCGACCTGGCCTGGGGCGTTCCGGTCAAGCGCGGCACCGAGGATTGGCCGGGGATGGAGGGCAAGGTCTTCTATGTCTGGTTCGATGCACCCATCGAATACATCGCGGCGACGGCCGAATGGGCGGATGCGAACGGGCGCGGCGACGCCGAATGGCGCAGCTGGTGGCGCACCGACGAGGGCGCGGACGACGTGACCTATACCCAGTTCATGGGCAAGGACAACGTCCCCTTCCACACGCTGTCCTTCCCGGCCACGATGATCGGCTCGGGCGAGCCGTGGAAGATGGTCGATTACATCAAGTCCTTCAACTACCTGACCTATGATGGCGGGCAGTTCTCGACCAGCCAGGGGCGCGGCGTGTTCATGGATCACGCGCTGGAAATCCTGCCCGCCGACTACTGGCGCTGGTGGCTGCTGTCCCACGCCCCCGAATCCGGCGACAGCGAGTTCACCTGGGAGAATTTCCAGCAATCGGTGAACAAGGATCTGGCCGACGTTCTGGGCAACTTCGTCAGCCGCATCACCAAGTTCTGCCGTTCCAAGTTCGGCGAGGTGATCCCCGAAGGCGGCGAATGCGGCGAGGTCGAACAGCAGCTGATCGCGGATCTGAACACCCGCATCGCGTCCTATGACGCCGCGATGGCGCGCACCGACGTGCGCAAATCGGCGTCCGAGCTGCGCGCGATCTGGGTTCTGGGCAACGAATACCTGCAATCGGCGGCACCCTGGTCCACCTTCAAGACCGACCCGGAAAAGGCCGCGATGCAGGTGCGCCTGGGTCTGAACCTGATCCGCATGTATGCGGTCCTGTCCCAGCCCTTCATCCCGTTCGCGGCGGATTCCATGCTGTCGGCCATGCAGACCGACCTGCGCGACTGGCCGCAGGATGCGGGCTCGGCCCTGACCGCGCTGCCCGCAGGCCATGCCTTCACCGTCCCCGAGGTGCTCTTCGCCAAGATCAGCGACGAGAGCCGCGAGGAATGGGCCGAACGCTTCAAGGGCGTCCGGGCCTGAGCCATCTTGCATGCCGGGCGGGGTCGCAGTATGGCGATCCCACCCAGGCACGCGGCCCTCTCTCTCATATCCCTCTGGCCGCCGCCCCCAGGCATTCCGCGCATGGTGTGGACGCAGGTCGCGTCACCCGCTAGGTCTTTGACAGGACCTTAGCCCGGAGACCGCGATGACCCATTGCATCCTGATCGGAGCCCCCGTGGACGAGGGGCAGCGCCGCCCCGGCTGCCTGATGGGCCCCGCCGCCTATCGGACCGCGGGGCTGGCCGCCACACTGTCCGCGCTTGGCCACACGGTCGAGGATCGCGGCGACGTCACCCCCGCCCCCCTGGGGAACGAGACCTGCGACAACGCCGCCGTTCACCATCTGCCCGAAACCATCGCCTGGACCCGCGCGCTGTCGGCTGCCACGCGCGACGCGCTGCCGCATGGGATGCCCATCATCATGGGCGGGGATCATTCGCTGGCGCTCGGGTCGGTTGCGGGGGTCGCGGCCCATGCGGCGAATGCGGGCCGCCCGCAATTCGTGATCTGGCTGGATGCGCATAGCGATTTCCACACCGTGCGGACGACCACCTCGGGGAACCTGCATGGAACGCCGATGGCCTATGCCAACGGGTTAGACGGGTTCGCGCCCTTCCCGCCCTTCCCGAACCCCATTCCGGGCGAAAACATCTGCATGTTCGGCATTCGCAGCGTCGATCCGGCGGAATATTCCGCGATGCAGCTGACGGATATCACCGTGAACGACATGCGCGTGCTAGATGAACAGGGGATCGTGGCCCCCTTGCGCGATTTCCTCGACCGGGTCCGGGCGGCGAACGGGTTGCTACATGTCAGCCTGGACGTGGATTTCCTGGACCCGACCATCGCGCCTGCCGTGGGCACCACCGTTCCGGGCGGCGCCACCTTCCGCGAGGCGCATCTGGTGATGGAGCTGCTGCACGAATCCGGGCTGGTCACATCGCTGGACCTGGTCGAGCTGAACCCGTTCCTGGATGAACGCGGACGCACCGCGCGGCTGATGGTCGATTTGGTCGGCAGCCTGATGGGGCGCAAGGTCTTCGACAGGCCCACGCGCAGCTACGGCTGACCGGTCACGAACCGAACGCGGTCGGGCAGGCCCGCCGCATGAAGAAGGGGGCCATCGCGGCCCCCTTCGATCTTACCAGAGTTTCGTCTCGCGGTCGTAGAAGCGCATCCTCGCAGCCTTCACGAAGGCGTCGGGATCGGTGGTGGTGACGCCCTCGTCACGCTCGACCCCGGCGGCATCCAGCAGCGCCTGGCAGCAATCGTCGGCGGCGATCGCCTTCAGATGTGCGAAGGCGTCGGACACGAAATCGATGGCGGGCTTGTATTTCGCCAGCTTCGTCGCGTCCTCCTCGGTCAGGGCCAGTGCGATGGCATCGACCAGCACCGAGGGCGTGCCGGCCAGTTGCGCCTCGGCCATGCCGCGCTTCTTGGCGATCATCACGGCCATGCCGCCATCGGCCTCGACCGCCTTGCGGATCGCATCGGCCTTGGACAGGTCGCCATTCTCGCCGATCAGAATGCCCACCTTGCGGCCCTTCAGCGTGTTCGGGTGGTTCTTGGCGATCGACAGCGCGTCCGAAATCGGCATCTCGACCGGCTCGCGGAAGGGGGTCGCCGCTTCGGGCAGATCCTCGGCCAGGCCCTCGGCCACGGCGGCGGCCAGGCCTTCGTCGATCACCCGCAGATGCGCCAGGATGCGCTTGATGACATGGTCGATGCCGACCTTCGACAGCTCGAACACGATGGCATCCGCGATATGGCGCTGCTCGGTCTCGGTCTGGCTGCGATAGAACATCGTCGCCTGGCTGTAATGGTCGCCGAACAGTTCGGCCCTGCGCCGCAGCTTCTCGTCGGGCGTGTTGTCCAGGTCGGACATGCTGCGATAGGTCTTGAAGCCCGCCTCGGTCTCGCGCGGGCCGGGATCCTCGCCCGCCTGCCCCAGGCTGTTGGGTTCGTAATTCGCCCGGCCCTTCGGGACATGCATCTGCATCTGCCCGTCACGCTGGAAGTTGTGGAAGGGGCATTTGGGCGCGTTGATCGGCAACTGGTGGAAATTCGCCGTGCCCAGACGCGACTTCTGCGTGTCGAGATAGCTGAACAGACGCCCCTGCAGCAGCGGATCGTCGGTGAAATCGATCCCCGGCACGACATGGGACGGGCAGAAAGCCACCTGCTCGGTTTCGGCGAAGAAGTTGTCGGGGTTCCGGTCCAGGACCATGCGGCCGACGATGCGGACGGGGATCTCCTCTTCGGGGATCAGCTTGGTGGCGTCCAGCACGTCATAGGGCTGCTTCGCAGCCCATTCGGCATCGAAGGTCTGGATGCCCAGTTCCCATTCCGGGAAATCGCCCGACTGGATGGCCTCGAACAGGTCCTGGCGGTGATAGTCGCTGTTGGCGCCCGCGGTCTTGACCGCCTCGTTCCAGACCTGGCTCTGCAGCCCCAGCTTGGGCTTCCAGTGCCACTTGATGAAGGTCGACTTGCCCTCGGCATTGACCAGACGGAAGGTATGGACGCCGAAGCCCTCGATCATGCGCACGCTGCGCGGCAGGGCGCGGTCCGACATGGCCCACATGATCATGTGCAGCGATTCGGGCATCAGGGACACGAAATCCCAGAAGGTGTCATGCGCACTGGCGGCCTGCGGATAACCGCGATCGGCCTCCATCTTCACGGCATGGATCAGGTCGGGAAACTTGATCGCGTCCTGAATGAAGAAGACCGGGATGTTGTTGCCGACAAGGTCGAAATTGCCCTCCTCGGTATAGAACTTGACCGCAAAGCCGCGCACGTCGCGGGGCGTGTCCACGCTGCCTGCACCGCCCGCCACGGTCGAGAACCGCGCGAAGACCGGGATGCGCCCCGCTTGCGACAGGAACTTGGCGGTGGTCAGTTCCGGGATCGGATCGGTGCATTCGAAATAGCCGTGCGCGCCCGAGCCGCGGGCATGGACGATCCGCTCCGGGATGCGTTCGTGGTCGAAATGGAAAATCTTTTCGCGGAGGATGAAGTCCTCGAGCAGGGTCGGACCGCGATCCCCGGCCTTCAGGCTGTTCTGGTTGTCGCTGATGGCGACGCCCTGGTTGGTGGTCAATGTCTGACCGCCCTGCTGGTGCGTCTCGCCGCCGTTACCGGGTTTCTGGCTGACCTCGGACATGCTGTCCTCCTCTTGCTGGCGCATGGGGCGATAACCGGGGGACATGCCGGGGGGTTCCGTTGATAATGTATGGCCTTGCCGGGGGAACGGCCCTCGCCTATTCAGGGGGCGGATGCGGACGTGGCGAAATCGGTAGACGCAGCAGACTTTGACAATCGGAGTGCCCGTGCGGAAACGCCCGGTGCAGAACCGCTCAAATTCGGGGAACGCTTGGGATCGGTCACGCGCGGATGCGCAAGATCCCGTGCCAATCCCGAGCCAAGCCCCCGCCGGCGGGGGAAGGTGTAGAGACTAGACGGGCGGCGCCTACAGCCCCATGCGGGGCCAGGGCGAAGGGATAGTCCAGACCACGAACGGGGCCACCCCGGCGGCGAAAGCCGAAGTGGTACGAAAATCTGTTTTCCTCAGGAAGTGCGGGTTCGAGTCCCGCCGTCCGCACCATCCCCCCTTTTACCGGCCCCCATTACCGGCGACCGCCGGCCAGTTGGCGCGCCTGCGGCAGCCCGCGCAGCCGCATCATTGCCCAGACGCCCACGACCGGCCCCGGCAGCAGGATCAGGAAGGCCCATCGCCAGCCCCCCAGGGCGGCGGCCACCACCGGCACCAGCCAGATCGCGATCACCGTCAGCGCAAAGCCGAAGGCCAACTGCAGCGTCAGCGCAGTGCCGACCAGGCGCGGGTCTGCCAGTTCGGATGCCGCAGCCGAGAATTGTGCGCTGTCGCCGATGATGGTGATGCCCCAGATGATCGCGATGACGATCAGCAGCCATTCCGGCCCGCCCCATGCCAGCCCGATCAGCGCCGCAGAGGCCCCCGACACGGCCATCATCCCCGCCGTGGTCAGGCAGCGCCCGATGCGGTCCGACAGCCAGCCGCCAAGCGCGCAACCGATCACGCCCGAGGCAATCACCCCGAAGGTCAGCGGGGACACGCCCATGGGCAACGGCCCGGCCTGCGCCGCGGCTGTCAGCCAGGCCAGCAGCCAGGCCCACATGGCGTACAGTTCCCACATATGTCCGAAATAGCCCAGATTGGCCAAGCGCAGCGGACGGTCGCGCAGCACGGCCAGCGTCTGCTGCGGGTCGAAGCGCGTGCGCGCGAAGCCGTGCGGCCCCTCGCGGACGGCCAGCCCGAAGATAGCCGCCGATACCAGTGCGCCTGTGCTTGCGCCCGCCACGACCAGCCGCCAGTCGGGCCCGCCGCCAAGCGCGCGCAGCAGATGCGGCAGCGCCGATCCCAGGGTCAGCGCGCCGACCAGCAGGCCCATCGCAAAGCCCCGTCCCGCGACGAACCAGGTGGCCATAAGCTTCAGCGCGGGCGGATAGACCCCGGCCAGTGCCACCCCCGTCATCAGCCGCGCCAGCATCAGGCCCGCGAAATCCGGTTGCAGCAGCACCGCGCCATTGGCCAGCGCCGCCAGCAGGGCCGAGATGGTGATCAGCCGCGTCATCGGCATGATGTCGGGCAGGTTCAGCGCCGAGGATGCCAGCGCCCCCGCCACGAAGCCCAGCTGGACCGCGTTGGTCAGCCATGCCGCCTGCGCGGGCTCCAGCGCCCAGATGCGCGCGAGTTCGGGCCCGATGGCGGTGGTCGAGAACCAGCACGCCATGGCCCCGATGACCCCTGCGCAGATCAGCGCCAATGCGGACCAGCGCCCCTGCGCGGGGGTCGGCATCATTTATTCGCCCCCTTGCTGCGCGTCGCGCGGCGGGCGTCCGATGATGTCGCGCAGGGCGTCCAGCTCGATGAAATTGTCGGCCTGGCGGCGCAGGTCGTCGGCGATCATCGGCGGCTGGCTGCGGATGGTGGACACGACCGACACGCGCACGCCCTGCCGCTGAAGCGCCTCGACCAGGGGACGGAAATCGCCATCCCCCGAAAACAGGACAACATGGTCCAGATGCGGGGCAAGCTGCATGGCATCGACCGTCAGCTCGATATCCATGTTGCCCTTGACCTTCCGGCGGCCCATCGCGTCGGTATATTCGCGCGCGGGTTTCGTCACCACGCAGAAGCCGTTGTAATGCAGCCAGTCCACCAGCGGGCGGATCGGGGAATATTCCTCTCCCTCGAGCAGCGCGGTATAGTAGTAGGCCCGCGTCAGCTTGCCCCGGCGGTCGAATTCCTGTCGAAGCAGCTTGTAATCTATGTCGAAGCCCAAGGCCTTCGAAGCCGCATAGAGATTGGCGCCGTCTATGAAGAGCGCCAATCTGTCATCCTTGTAGAACATCGGGTCGTTGCCTTTGCTGAAAAGAGCCTTCCCCATCCCGGACGGCATCAGGGTGAGGGACCTGACAAAGTCTTTTTCGGCATGAAACATGCTTTTAGGACAAAGGAGAAAGCGTGGTTAACCTGTCTTTTGGTATCGTCGCCCTGGGCGCCAACCTGCCCCTGCACGGGCAGGAACTCCGGGCCGGCCTGCGCCGGACGCTGAATATTCTGCACAGTGAACCGGGCATTACAATAAGCGCCGTAAGCCGTTTCTGGCGCACCCCGGCGATCCCGGCGGGATCGGGGCCCGATTTCGTGAATGCGACGGCGACGATCCGGACCTCGCTCCGGGCGCCCGAATTGCTGGCTGCGCTGCACCGGATCGAGGCCGATTTCGGACGTGACAGGACCACCGGGCGGTGGTCGGCTCGCGTCCTCGATCTGGATCTGATCGCGCTGGACGACACGGTACTCCCAGACGCCGCGACCTTGCAAGGATGGATCGACCTGCCCTTTGCCGAACAGTCGCGCCGCACGCCCGACCGCCTGCTGCTGCCCCATCCGCGCCTGCAGGATCGCGGCTTCGTCCTGGCCCCCCTGGCCGAGATCGCGCCCGCCTGGCGCCACCCCCTGACGGGCCGCGATGTCTCCGCGATGCTGGCCGATCTGCCGCCCGCCGCATTGGCCGGAATGCAGCCCTTTTCCATGTCCGAAGATCGCGCCTTCGCTTGACATTTCGGCCATTTCTGATCAAAGGTCCGATTTCGCCCCGGATATCCGATTCGCAACCCACAGGTGATTCATGGCCCGCGTTACGGTCGAAGACTGCGTCGACAAGGTTCCCAACCGGTTTGATCTGGTTCTGCTGGCCTCCCATCGCGCACGCGAGATCGCGGCCGGAAGCCAGCCGACGGTCGATCGCGACAACGACAAGAACCCCGTCGTCTCGCTCCGCGAGATTGCCGAGGAAACCCAGCCCGTCGACGATCTGCGCGAGCGGATGATCGAATCCACCCAGACCCAGATCGAGGTGGACGAGCCCGAGGAAGACGCGATGGCGCTGCTTCTGGGTGCCGAGGCCGACAAGCCCAAGCCCGCGGACGAGGAATCCGAAGAGCGCATGCTGCGCATGATGCTGGAAGCCAACCAGCGCGGCTGAGCCGTTCGATGAAGCACGAAAGGGTCTTCGGCAGGACATCATGATCGACGTCGAAGACCTTCTTGCGCTGGTGCGCAACTACAACCCCCGCTGCAACGCGGACCTGCTGCGCGATGCCTACGAATACGGCATGCGCATGCACGAGGGCCAGTTCCGCCATTCGGGTGAGCCCTATTTCACGCATCCCGTCGCGGTCGCCGCGATCCTGACCGAGATGCGCCTGGACGATGCGACCATCGTCACCGCCCTCCTGCACGACACGATCGAGGATACCCGTTCCACCAAGGACGAGGTGTCTGCGATGTTCAGCCCCGAGATCGCCGAGCTGGTCGATGGCGTGACCAAGCTGACCAATCTCGAACTCTCCAGTGCGCAGTCCAAGCAGGCCGAGAATTTCCGCAAGCTGTTCATGGCCATGTCGCGCGACCTGCGCGTCATCCTGGTCAAGCTGGCGGACCGGCTGCACAACATGCGCACCATCCGGTCCATGCGCCCCGACAAGCAGGTCAAGAAGGCCCGCGAGACGATGGACATCTATGCGCCGCTGGCCGGTCGCATGGGCATGCAGTGGATGCGCGAAGAGCTCGAGGATCTGGCCTTCAAGGTCATCAATCCCGAGGCCCGCAGCTCGATCATCCGCCGTTTCGTCGCCATGCAGCGCGACACGGGCGACGTGATCGGCCAGATCACCGCGGATATCCGCGCCGAGCTGGAACGCGAGGGGATCGAGGCCGACGTCTTCGGCCGCGCCAAGAAGCCCTTCAGCGTCTGGCGCAAGATGCAGGAGAAGCAGCTTGCCTTCTCTCGTCTGTCCGACATCTACGGTTTCCGCATCATCACCAAATGCGAGATGGACTGCTATCGCGCCCTGGGCGTGATCCATCATCGCTGGCGCGCGGTGCCGGGGCGGTTCAAGGATTACATCAGCCAGCCCAAGTCGAACGGCTATCGGTCGATCCACACGACCGTGTCGGGCCGCGACGGCAAGCGGGTCGAGGTGCAGATCCGCACCCGCCAGATGCACGAGGTCAACGAGGCCGGCGTCGCCGCGCATTGGGCCTATCGCGACGGCGTGCGGACGGAAAACCCCTTCGCGGTCGATCCCGCGCATTGGGTCGCCAGCCTGACCGACCGCTTCGACAGCGAGGATCACAACGAGTTCCTCGAACACGTCAAGCTGGAGATGTATCAGGACCAGGTCTTCTGCTTCACGCCCAAGGGCGACGTGCTGCAGCTTCCGAAAGGCGCGACGCCGCTCGATTTCGCCTATGCGGTCCATACGCGGCTGGGCAATTCCTGCGTCGGCGGCAAGATCGACGGCATCCGCGTGCCGCTGTGGACGCGGCTGAAGAACGGCCAGTCGGTCGAGATCATCGCCGCGTCGGGGCAGCGCCCGCAGGCGACCTGGCTGGACATCGTCGTCACCGGCCGCGCCAAGGCCGCGATCCGGCGGTCCCTGCGCGAGGAAGATCGCGACCGCTTCATGCGCCTGGGCCGCGAACTGGTCCGCGTCAGCTTCGAGCATGTGGGCCGCAAGGTCACCGACAAGGCCATCCGCACCGCCGCGCGCCAGATGGGCATTCCCACCCCCGAGGAACTGCTGGCCCGGATCGGCAGCGCCGAGAATTCGGCCAAGGAGGTCCTGGCCGTCCTCTATCCCGAACTGGCCGATAAGCAGGACGAGATCGACAGCCGCCGCCCCATCGCGGGCCTCGAGGCGGATGCGAACTTCAAGCGCGCGCCCTGCTGCAACCCGCTGCCGGGCGAACGCATCATCGGCATCACCTATCGCGGCGCGGGCGTGGTCATCCATGCGATCGACTGCCCGGTCCTTGCGGAATACGAGGACAGCCCCGACCGTTGGGTGGACCTGCAATGGCGCGCGGGGCGTCACCCTGCGGCCTATTCGACGGTGCTGTCGCTGACCATCCGGCACGATGCGGGCGTGCTGGGCCGCATCTGCACGCTGGTCGGCGCGCAGGGGGCCAATATCTCGAATCTCGAGTTCATCGAGAGAAAGCCCGACTTCTACCGGCTCGAGGTGGTGGTCGAACTGCGCGACCGCGAACATCTGCACAACCTGCTGACCGCGCTGGAAGCGGAAAGCGACGTCGCGCAAGTCTCCCGGATCCGGGATCCCTCGTTGAAACCCTGAGGCAGCGGGCCTATCGTCCGGGCCTCGACCACCTTCGGATGGGGCATCCGTGTTCAAACGACGCAAGCCGCGCAGCTATGGCCAGATCGCCAGCGAGATGATCTATCCCCGCGGCGGTTGGCGCCGCGCCGGGACCTATGTCATGCACCGGCTGCGCCGCCTGCCGGACCGCCCGCATCGGATCGGGCGCGGGGTCGCGGCGGGGGTCTTCGTGTCCTTCACGCCGCTTTTCGGGTTCCACTTCCTGTCGGCCGCCGCAGTCGCGTGGATCATCCGCGGCAACATCCTTGCGGCGCTGCTGGCGACCTTCGTGGGCAACCCGGTCACCCTGCCCTTCATCGCGCTGGCATCGGTGGGCTTCGGGCGGGAAATCCTGGGCCTGCCGGGCCGGATGCCGCCGCATTTCATCTTTCGCGAATTCTCTCAGGCGACGACCGAGATCTGGCACAACATCAATGCGATCTTCGGCCCCGAGGTCGCGCATTGGCACAGGCTGGCGGATTTCTTCGTCCAGATCTTCTGGCCCTATGTCGTGGGCGGGTCGATCATGGGTCTGGGCGTATCGGTCGCCACCCATTACATGACCGTCCCGATCTTCATCGCCTATCAGAAGCGACGCGAGAAACGCATGGCCCTGCGCATCGCCAAATTCACCGAAAGCTCGGCCCGCAGGCGGTCCAAGGGCGATCAGTAGCCCCGGTCGCGATCCACGAGGAACATGGGCGCCCGTCCGTCCCGCAGGCGGCGCAGGTTCTCGGCCACGACAGGGGCCGCGGTCCGGGGGCGGGTTTCCGCGGCGATATGGGGCGTGACGGTGACCTGCCGATGCGCCCAGAAGGGATGATCGGGGGCCAGGGGTTCGGATCTGAAGACATCGAGAACCGCATGCCCCAGCCCGCCGTCCAACGCCGATACAAGGGCGGTGTCGTCGATCAGCGTGCCGCGACCCGGATTGATCAGCCAGGCCCCTTCCGGCAGTAGTGCAAGCCTGCGCGCATCCAGCAGATTCCGCGTCCGGGGCGTGTCGGGCAGCAGGCAGATCAGGATGTCCGAGCCCGGCAGGACCGCGTCCAGATCCGCGACCCCATGCATGGTCGCGCCCTCGACCGGGCGGCCCGAATGGCTGACGCCTGTCACGGGAAACCCCACGCCCTGCAGCATCGCGGCCACGGCGCGGCCCAGCTCTCCCATGCCCAGCACCGTCACCGGGCGCTGCGTGGCCAGGGGCGGGATCTGCCCGTTCCGCCAGACGCCGTCCTGCGCATAGCGGTCCATCCCCAGATGGGCCCGCATCGCCCAGCCCGTGCAATATTCGGCCATGCCCCGTGCCAGGCCCGGATCGACCATCCGCGCCAGCGGCTGGGTCAGGGTGCGGTTCGTGACGATGCGTTCGACCCCTGCCCAGAGGCTCTGGACCAGGCCCACGTTGCGATAGGGCGTGAAATCCTCGATATCCCCGCCGGGCGCATAGATGATCGCATCGAAGCCCGCCGGATCGCCGTCGCGCGCGAATTCCACCCCGGGACAGGCCTCGCGCAGCGGCCCCTGCCAGGCCGCCCATGCCTCGTCGCTTGCAGAAAACCTTGCGCGCATCGGATCACCTCGGTCTGTGGACATGGGCGGATTGGACAAGGCCGAAGCCCAGCATCAGGATCATCAGCGACGTGCCGCCATAGCTGACCAGCGGCAAGGGCGAACCCTTGGCCGGCAGCAGGCCCATCACGGTCGCCATGTTGATCGAGAAGTACAGGAAGAAGGTCGCGCTGATCCCGATGGTGATAAGGCTGGCGAAGCGGTCCCGATTCGACAGCGCGGAATACAGGCAGAAGCCCAGGATCAGCATGTACAGGATCAGCAGCGACGACGCCCCGATGAAGCCGAATTCCTCGGCCAGGACGGTGAAGATGAAGTCGGTATGCTTCTCGGGCAGGAAGTTCAGCCGCGACTGGGTGCCCTGCATGAAGCCGCGACCGGACCATCCGCCCGATCCCAGGGCGATCTGGCTCTGGATGATGTTGTAGCCCGCCCCCAGAGGGTCCGCGCCGGGATCGAGGAAGGTGTCGATGCGGCGGAACTGGTAATCCTTGAGCAGCTGCCATTCGGTGCCGCGGCTGACCATCACCGCATAGACGAGACCGACCGCCGCCCCGATCACCGCGCCGAAATACCACAGCGACACGCCCGCCGCGAACATCACGATCCCGCCCCCGGTGATCAGCATGATCGAGGTTCCCAGATCGGGCTGCATCAGTACCAGCCCGGTCGGCGCAAGGATCATCATCACCGGCAGCAGAACCCAGAAGGGCCGCGAGACCTTGGACAGGTCCAGCCAGTCGTAATAGGCCGCCAGAAGCAGCACGAGCGCGATCTTCATCAGCTCGGATGGCTGGATGCGGATGGGGCCGATATCGATCCAGCGCTGTGCGCCCATGCCGACCACGCCGAACAGGTCCACCGCGACCAGCATCAGGAAACAGGCGACATAGGCCGCGACCGAGATGCCCCGCCAGAACCACATCGGCACGAATGCCAGGGTCAGCATGATCACCATGCCCACGGCAAATCGGTACATCTGCGGCTGGGCCCAGGTCTCCAGCCTGCCGCCCGCCACGGAATAGAGCATCAGGAACCCGATGCAGCAGACCGCCGTGATCAGCAGGACCAGCGGCCAGTTGATATACAGCACCTTGCGAAAGCCGGTCGGGACCTGCGCGACCTTGTAATCGAGATAGGACATGGGATCAGGCTCTGCTGCGGGAAGGGCGCGGGGCGTCCGGGGTATAGAGCGTCATCGCCTCGTGCCGGGCCTGCATCGCGGCCCGCTGGTCCGATGGCACGGCATCCAGCGGCGGCAGGCCGCCGTTCAGCGCGAACAGCAGGATGTCGCGGGCGATGGGCGCCGCCACGGTCGAGCCGCCGCCGCCATGTTCGACCACGACCGACACCGCGTATCGCGGCGCGTCATATGGCGCGAAGCAGACGAACAGCGCGTGGTCGCGGCGGTTCCAGGGCAGCTGGTCGTTCGACACGACGCCCCGCGCGCGTTCGGCGGCGGTGATGTTGCGGACCTGGCTGGTTCCGGTCTTGCCGGCCATGTGCCAATCCTCGCGCGTGATCCGTGACGACCGGGCGGTGCCGCGGCTGGAATTCATCACGGCCTCCATCCCCATCCGCGCGATCCTGAGCGAGCTGTCCGAGATGTCGAGCGGCGGCGCCTCGGCCGGGTCCTGCCGGACCCCGTCGATCGACCTGATCAGCGCGGGCGACACCTGCCGCCCCGTCGCGATCCGCGCCGTCATCACCGCCAGCTGCATGGGCGATGCCAGGACATAGCCCTGCCCGATCGAGGCGTTCAGGCTGTCGCCGATCTGCCATGCCTGATCGTATCTGGCCTTCTTCCATGCGCGGTCGGGCGCGATGCCTTCGGACACCGCCGACATGGGCAGGTCGTGGCGCTGCCCCAGCCCCAGCTTGCGCGCCATGGCAGCGATCCGGTCGATGCCCACCCGCTGCGCCAGTTCATAGTAATAGACGTCGCAGCTCTGCTCGAGGCTGGTGATCGCATCGACCGACCCGTGACCGCCCCGGCGCCAGCAATGGAAGCGCCGTGTCCCCAGCTCGGTATAGCCGGGGCAGTAGTATCGCGACCCCGCATTGATGACCCCGGATTCGAGGCCCGCCAGCAGGGTGACCATCTTGAAGGTCGAACCGGGGGGATAGACGCCCTGCACCGTCTTGTCGGCCAGCGGGCGATGATCGTGATCCATCAGCGCGCGGTAATCCTTGCTGGAGATCCCGCGCACGAACTTGTTCGGATCGAAGCTGGGCGAAGAACAGACCGAGACGAGATCCCCGCTGCGGCAATCGATGACGACGGCGGCAGCGCTTTCCTCGCCCATGCGCTGCGCGGCATAGTTCTGAAGCGCCGCATCGACAGTCAGCTGCACCGTCGCGCCTTGCTCGCCCTCCTGCCGGGACAGCTGGCGCATCTCGCGGCCGGTGCTGTTCACCTCGACCCGGCGGGCGCCCGCCTTGCCGCGCAGGACCTCCTCCATCCGCCCCTCGACGCCGATCTTGCCCAGCTGGAAATCGGGCAGGCGCAGGACCGGATCGGGATCCTCGATCCGCGACAGGTCGTAATCGCTGACCGGCCCGACATAGCCCACGACATGCGCGAAATCGCCGCCCCGCACATAGGCGCGCGACAGGGCGCTTTCGGGCATCACGCCCGGAAGCGAGGGCGCGTTCACGGCGATGGCGCTGAACTGTTCCCAGGACAGCCGGTCGGCCAGGACGATCGGCGTGACGGCGCTGCGCTTGGCGAATTCGTCGCGCAATTCGTCCATGCGGGCATCGCTCATGGGGATCAGCTGGGCCAGCCGCTGCAGGACCGGCTCGACATCGCCGCCGGCCTCTTCCCGGGTCAGCGTCACGCGATAGTTCTGTTCGTTGTTGGCGATCACCATCCCGTTGCGGTCCAGGATCAGACCCCGCGCGGGCGGCAGCAGGCGCATCTTGATCGAATTGCCATCGGCCAGCATCCGGTATTCCTCGGCGTGGTCCAGCTGCATCGACCGCATCTTCAGCGCAAGCGTGGTCACGGTGGCGACCTGCACGCCCGCCAGCATCAGCCCGCGCCGGGTGATCTGGCGGCTGCTGTCCATGATGTCGCGTTGAGATTTCTTCATCGGATGCCCCCGGATTTCAGGCGCCTTCGCCATGACGGATGCGACGCAGGCCCAGCAGCCAGCGTGCGGCGAAGACCGCGACCGGATAGGCCGCCACCGTCGCGAGATATTGCAGGATCACCTGCCCCAGATTCGAGACCGGCAGCAGGAACAGGATCAGGACCATGCGATAGGCCAGCATCATCAATCCGACAAGCACGCCCACGCGCAGCCATTCAACCATGAAACCGGTGTCGCGCCAACGGTGCTCGCGTTGACGTGCAGCCTCGGAACCCAGCAGCACGAAGATCGCCCAGAGGCCCGGCGGACGCATCAGCAGCAGATCCTCGAGCAGCACGACCAGCACGATGGCCAGCGCGGGCAGCTGGTCGGGTCTGCGCAGCACCCATGCCAGGATCAGCGCCAGCCCCATGTCGGGGCCGGGCCAGCCCATCATCCCCGGTGCCAGGGGCAGCATGCGGATGAACAGCAGCACCGAATAGGCAAGGCAGAACAGCCCCAGGCCCACGACCGTGCTGCGCGGCGGCAAGGCGATCATTGCAGCGTTCCGGGGTCCAGCGGATCGGTCGCGCGGGCGGCCTCGACCGGACTGTCGGGCAGCTGCGGCCCGATGGGACCGGCCTGCCCGCCGCGGATGACGGCGGCGGTATCGGCCACGGCCTCGGCCGGATGAGAACGCAGCACGCGCAGGAATTCCAGCCGCCCGTAATCGGCGGCCATCAGAATGCGCATCCGCCCGTCGCTGCCCTGCGCCACCTGCCCGACCAGCAGGCCCGCCGGGAACACCCCGCCATCGCCCGAGGTGACGACCCGGTCGCCAGGCCGCACATTGTCCGAGCTTTCGATGAATTCGAGCAGCGGCAACGAGGTATTGTCCCCCGTCAGCAGCGCGCGTTCGCCCGTGGGCTGCACCACGACCGGCAGGCGCGAGGACGGATCGGTCAGCAGCACCACCCGGCTGGTCGAACGACCCACGCCCGCAATGCGACCGACAAGGCCCAGCCCGTCCATCACGGCCCATCCCTCGATCACGCCGTCGCGCGATCCCACGTTCAGCAGGACCGACTGGCGAAAGGCCGTGCCGCTGTCCACCATCACCATGCCCGTGACGCTGGTCAGCGCCGGGTCGATGCGCACGTTGTTCAGCGCCAGCAGCTTCGAGTTCTCCTGCTCGAGCTGCACGGCGGCTTCCTTCCACGCGGACATGCGCTGCAATTCGCGGCGCAGTTCCTGGTTCTGCTGGTGCAGGCGGGCATAGCTCTGGAAACCGGCGACCATCTCGCTGACGCGGGTAACGGGCACCAGCGCCCATTCCATGCGCGGCACGATGGCGTCGATCATCGCGACCCGCATGCGTTCGGCACGCGGGCTGTCGATGCGCCAGAACAGGAACAGCGCCACCAGTAGCAGCACCATGACCGCGATCAGGATGCGCCGGACGGGCGTTGCGAAATCAGGCCCCTTGGTCCGCGACATGGCGGGTCCCCCGGTTCCGGTTTCAGCTGTCGTAGTCGATGACGTGGCGCAGCTGCTTCTCGAACTCGAGCGCCTTGCCGGTGCCCAGGGCCACGCAGCTCATGGGCTGGTCGGCCAGGCTGATCGACAGGCCGGTCTGCTCGCGCAGCGCCAGATCCAGTTCGCCCAGCATCGCGCCGCCACCGGTCAGCATCACGCCGCGATCGACGATATCTGCCGCAAGGTCCGGGGGCGTGGCCTCCAGCGCGACCATCACGGCCTCGCAGATGGCCTGGACCGGCTCGGTCAGGGCCTCGGCGACCATGGCCTGGCTGATCTCGATCTCTTTCGGGATGCCGTTCAAAAGATCGCGACCGCGCACCATCAGCGTGGCTCCGCGCCCGTCATCGGGCATGCGGGCGGTGCCGATGCTGGTCTTGATGCGCTCGGCGGTGGAATCACCGATCAGCATGTTCTGGTTGCGGCGAAGATAGTTCACGATCGCCTCGTCCATGCGGTCGCCGCCAATGCGGACCGAACGGGCATAGACGACATCGCCAAGCGACAGGACCGCGACCTCGGTGGTGCCGCCGCCGATATCGACGACCATGCTGCCGGTGGGTTCGGTGATGGGCATGCCCGCACCGATGGCCGCCGCGATGGGTTCGGCGATCAGGCCGGCCTTGCGGGCACCGGCGGACAGGACCGACTGGCGGATCGCGCGTTTCTCGACCGGGGTCGCGCCATGGGGCACGCAGACGATGATCTTCGGCTTCGAGAAGGTCGTGCGCTTGAACACCTTCTTGATGAAATGCTTGATCATCTGCTCGGCGCTGTCGAAATCGGCGATCACGCCTTCGCGCATCGGGCGGATGGCCTCGATGCTGCCGGGCGTGCGGCCCAGCATCAGCTTCGCATCCTCGCCCACGGCCAGGACCTGACGCTTGCCGTCCTTGACGTGATAGGCCACGACCGACGGTTCGTTCAGGATGATGCCCTTGCCCTTGACGTAGATCAGCGTGTTCGCCGTCCCGAGGTCGATCGCAATGTCGGTCGAAAACAGACCACCGAATGCCATGCCCGTATCCTTTCGCGCCGGTTTTCCCGGCCTGCCCCTGATTCTGATGTTCAGCTGAGGGCAAACGCCCTGCATCGCCCGAAAACGGGCGTGGCCCCGTATAGAGCGGTCGGCGGCACCGGAAAAGCCCCGATGGCCGCCTTGACGCGGAATGGCGGTATATCGCGCGAAAAAGGGGCGGAGGCTTCCCCGCCCCCCGAAGGTTTCAGTGCGAATACATCGTGATCTGCTTGCCGTCGCGGCCCGCCTGGGCGCGGCGCATGATCAGATGGTTCAGCGCGCCGACATAGGCCTTGGTGCTGGCAAGGATGGTGTCGGTATCGGCGGCCTGCCCGTTCACGATGCGGCCGTCCTCCTCCATCCGGACGCTGACGGTGGCCTGGGCATCGGTGCCCTCGGTCACGGCATGCACCTGATAGAGCTTCAGCGTCGCGTCATGCGGGAAGATCTGGCGGACCGCGTTGAAGCAGGCATCGACCGGACCGTCGCCCGTGGCATGGACGGTCTTCTCCTCGCCATCGACGATCATGGTCAGATCGGCGGTCTGGCCGTCGCTGCCGCAGACGACGCGCAGATGCTTGACCTGCAGGTGATCGTCGCCGGTATTGGCGGCAGCATCCTGCACCAGGGCCACGATATCCTCGTCGTAGACCTCCTTCTTGCGGTCGGCCAGGGCCTTGAACCGCACGAAGATGTCCTTGAGCTGGTTGTCACCGACCTCGTAGCCTAGATCCTTCAGCTTGGCGCGCAGGGCGGCACGGCCCGAATGCTTGCCCATCGCGATATTGGTCTCGTTCAGGCCGATATCGGCGGGGCGCATGATCTCGAAGGTCTCGACATTCTTAAGCACGCCGTCCTGATGGATGCCGGATTCGTGCAGGAAGGCATTCTTGCCGACGATGGCCTTGTTGAACTGCACCGCAAAGCCCGACACCGCCGACACGCGACGCGAGATGCCCATGATCTTGGTCGTGTCGATGCCCGTCTGGAAGGGCATGATGTCGTTGCGGACCCGCATGGCCATCACGACCTCTTCCAGGGCGGTGTTGCCCGCGCGTTCGCCCAGGCCGTTGATCGTGCATTCGATCTGGCGTGCGCCGGCCTCGACCGCCGCAAGGGCGTTGGCCGTGGCCATGCCCAGATCGTTGTGGCAATGCGTGGCGAAGGTGATCGCATCGGCGCCCGGCACGCGTTCCAGCAGCATGCGGATCAGCTCGGCGCTTTCGCGCGGCGCGGTATAGCCGACGGTATCGGGGATGTTGATCGTCGTGGCACCGGCCTTGATCGCGATCTCGACCACGCGGCACAGGTAATCATGCTCGGTCCGGGTGGCGTCCATGGCCGACCACTGCACGTCCTCGCACAGGTTGCGGGCATGGGTCACGGTCTGCTCGATCCGCTCGGCCATCTGGTCCATGTCCAGGTTCGGAATCGCGCGGTGCAGCGGCGAGGTGCCGATGAAGGTGTGGATGCGCGGGCGGCGCGCATGTTTCACGGCCTCCCAGCAGCGGTCGATATCGGGCAGCTGCGCACGGGCAAGCCCGCAGATGATGCTGTGATCGCTGAGCTTCGCGATCTCGGACACGGCAGCGAAATCGCCTTCGGATGCGATGGGAAAGCCCGCCTCGATCACGTCGACGCCCATCTCGTTCAGCATCTGGGCGATTTCCAGCTTCTCGGCGTGGGACATGGTCGCGCCGGGCGACTGTTCGCCATCGCGAAGCGTCGTGTCGAAGATCATCACGCGGTTCTGGTCGGTCATTTCTGCGTCTTTCTTACGGCCCCTGACGGCGGGGCGGGTCTGGTCGGTTCGGGTCACCCCGGGCACTGACCTTGCTGAGCGGTGGCCCGGGCAGCCCGCTCAGCGCAGCGTAAGAAGCAGCAGACCGCGGAGGTTCACGGCCGGCGGAACGCCATGATCGGCGTCCTGGGCGGGGATGATATGATGCATCCGGGTCATGCGCCGGACTATGCCGACCATGCCCCCGATTGAAAAGCGAAAAAATCCGCCCCTGCGGGATGCAATGCGCCCACCGGACAAGCGGCTGCGGATTGTTGTCACGGAAACGGCACATTTTGTCTGGATACAATCGGCCCCCTCCGGCTATCCTTTGGGCATCAACAAGAACGATAACCAACAGATGAGGGAACGATGTCACGCAAGATCGTCGTCGGATTTGACGGCAGCGACGCGTCCCGGCGTGCGCTGGACTTCGCGATAACCCGCGCCAAGGCGCAAGGCGACAGCATCATCATCGCGCATGTGCTGGAATGGTCGCCCTACAGCTTCCTGACCCAGACCGAGCTGGAGGAACGCCACCGCCGCCGCAAGGAAGAGCTGCAGCGCGCCGAGACCGCGATCCTCGATCCCGAGATGAAGCGCGTCCAGTCCGCGGGCGTCCCGGTCACCACGGCCATGCGCTATGGCCATATCGCCGAAACGCTGTGCCGCATCGCCAAGGACGAGGGCGCGGCGCTGATCTTCATCGGCCGCATGGGCGAATCGGGCATTGCCGCACGGCTGTTCGGATCGGTCGCGGCCACGCTGGCACAGGTTTCGCCCGTGCCCGTGACCATCGTGCCCTGACTGCATGGTGAAGGAACAACAGGGATGACAAGAACAATGAATTCATTCACCAGGACCCTGGCCGTTTCGGGCCTGCTGGGCGCGGGCGGCGCGTTGCCCGCCGCGGCGCAGGGCATCGACGAGACAGTGAACCAGATCTTCGCCAATTCGACCGGCTGGTTCGTCAGCCTGATCTTCAGCAGCTTTCCCGGCACCAACGTGCCCTGGATCGTGTGCTGGCTGGTCATCGCCGCGACGATCTTCACCATCTATTTCGGGCTGATCCAGTTCCGCGCCTTCGGCCATGCGCTGGCGCTGGTGCGCGGAACCTACAGCGACCCCAACGACGCGGGCGAGGTCAGCCATTTCCAGGCGCTGACCACCGCGCTGTCGGGAACCGTGGGTCTGGGCAACATCGCGGGCGTCGCGGTGGCCGTCAGCATCGGCGGCCCGGGCGCGACCTTCTGGATGATCCTTGCGGGTCTTCTGGGCATGGCCACGAAGTTCACCGAATGCACCCTGGGCGTGAAATACCGCAACGAGTTCGCCGACGGGCATGTCTCGGGCGGGCCGATGTACTACATGACCAAGGGCTTTGCCGAACGCGGCCTGCCGGGCGGCAAGATCCTTGCGATCCTCTTCGCGATCTTCTGCATCCTGGGCAGCTTCGGCGGCGGCAACATGTTCCAGTCGAACCAGGCCCATGCGCAGCTGGTCAATGTCGCGGGCGAATTCCCGGGCTGGATCACCGGGCTCGTCATGGCCGTCATCGTCTTCCTGGTGATCGTGGGCGGTCTGAAATCCATCGCCAGCGTGACCGAGAAGGTCGTGCCCTTCATGGCCGCCATCTATGTCGGGACGGCGCTGATCATCATCCTGATGAACTATGACATGATCGGGACCGCCTTCGGCCAGATCTTCCGCGGTGCCTTCACCTGGGACGGCGCGGTCGGCGGGGCCATCGGCGCGCTGATCCAGGGCTTCCGCCGCGCCGCCTTCTCGAACGAGGCGGGCGTGGGTTCGGCCGCCATCGCGCACAGCGCGGTGCGTACCAAGGAACCCGTGACCGAGGGCTTCGTGTCGCTGCTGGAGCCCTTCATCGACACGGTCGTGATCTGCACCATGACGGCGTTGGTCATCATCATCACGGGCCAGCTGGTCACCGATCCCGAAACCGGCATGTTCATCCTGAACGAGGCCGGAACCCAGATCCAGACGGCGTCGGGCGACAGCGGTGTGGCGCTGACCTCGGCCGCGTTCAGCAGCGCCTTCGGCTGGTTCCGCTATGTGCTGGTGCTGGCGGTGGTCCTGTTCGCCTTCTCGACGATGATCTCCTGGAGCTATTACGGCCTCAAGGCCTGGACCTTCCTCTTCGGCGAGGGCCAGACCAAGGAGCTGGTCTTCAAGATCATCTTCTGCTGCTTCATCGTGATCGGCGCCGCGGCCAATCTGGGCCCTGTCATCGACTTCTCGGACGCAGCGATCTTCGCGATGGCCGTCGTGAACATCCTCGCGCTCTATGCGCTGATGCCGATCGTCAAGTCCGAGATGAACAGCTACCTTGCGCGGCTGCGCAGCGGGGCGATCCGCAAGTTCGACTGATCGCGCGAATAGCTGATCCAATGGCGCGGGCATCCGGACGGGTGCCCGCGCTTTTTCATGGCCCGCGGCCTTTCATGGTCCACGGTCGGGACGCGCGCATGCCTGCAGGATCGCCCCGCAGGGCGGGCGCCTGCCGCGTCGGGCCGTCAGGGATCGAAAGGGATCAGCGGCGTGCGGGGATCAGCTGCTGGGCCGCGCCCGCGAACAGCAGCCAGACCGAGGTGATCACGAGACCCCAGATCGCCCAGCTGGAGGGGTGGAAATCGACCCAGGCCGCACGGGCCGCGAACAGCACCCACAGGACCGCCATCGGCAGCGAAATCGCGCGCCAGCGTTCGGTGCGGACGGGGTGGACGAACTTGATGTTGCTGAACATCGCCGCGGTCAGGGCGATGACGATCGCCATGATGATCACCCAATGCGGACGCACGGCGAACAGCACCAGGACGACCATGTTCCAGCAGCCCGGAAAGCCCGCGAAGGAATTGTCCAGCGTCTTCATCCGGGTATCCGCGAAATAGACGACACTGCCATAGACGATGGCCACGATCGCCAGCCAGCCCGTCCATCCCGACAGCAATCCCGACTGGAACAGCGCGAAGGCGGGGATGAAGACATAGGTCAGATAGTCGATGATCAGATCCATCAGCACGCCGTCATAGGCCGCGAAGTTGCGCTTGACGTCGTAGCGCCGTGCCAGCGGGCCATCCACCCCGTCCACCACGAAGGCGAAGACCAGCCACAGGAACATCAGCGCCCATTCCCCATCGGCGGCGGCCAGCATGGCAAGCATGGACAGGACCGCCCCGGTGGCGGTCAGAAGATGAACGGCAAGGGCTTTTGTCTGGATCTGCATCGCGATGTTGTGGCAGCTTGCGCCACCCGGCGCAACCGGATCGGCGCGGGGCGGATCAACGCAGGATCGGCGGCCCCTTGGGCCGGGGCGGCTCGTCGGGCTCGGGTTCGGGTTCGGTCAGATCGAACCGCAGCGCCGACACGGGCAGCGCCATGTCCGAGAAGCTGATATCCACGCCCCCCGGCTGTTCGGGCAGAAACGCCAGCGTCTCGGCCAGGGATTTGGCGATGGCGGCCTGGCGATCCTCGGGGGCGCCCGCGATCAGCAGCAGATGCGAGGCCGGGCCGTCCATCTCGCCGCCGACACCCAGAAGCGCGGCCCCCGCGATCAGGCCGCGCATGTCGGCCAGCCGTTCCGAGAGGGGCTGGACCAGGGCCTTCACCACCACGGGCGCAGGCGCGGTCAGCCGCAGCCGGGCCTCGTCGGCCTCGGGGGCCGATGACAGCGCGCCGCTCAGCCATTCCAGAAGGCCCGCATCCAGCAGCATCTCGGACGGGTGGCCCGGATTGACCAGAAGGCCGGTGTCGTCCTTGCGCAGCAGATCGGCCAGCACCCGACCCGGCAGCGCGGCATAGGCGACCGGGCCACCCATGAAGCCCGCCAGCCGATCCTCGGCATCGCAGGCCAGCGCGACGCGCGCGCCCTCCAGCGGAAAGGTCCGCAATTCGATGTCGTCGCCTTCGGGATCGCCGGTCAGCGCGACGAACAGTTCGGTATCCGCCAGCCGCGACAGCATCCGCGCCCGCAGGGGCGAGGGTGCGTCGTGGAACGAGGTCGTTGCAAGATCATCGAGCGCGGTCATGTCGGCCCCCTGTCATCCTTTTTCAGCCCTGCCCTAGTCCGCAGGCCCCGGTCAGGGCAAGCCGCGATTGCAACGCGCGTCGGAATGGTTTGAATATTGCGTCCATGAACAGACGCAACCTGATCGCGGGCGCCGCTGCGGCGTCCCTCCTGTGTTCCCCCCGCCTTGCGCTTGCGGGGCCGGGCCCCATTCTGGGGGAGGCGCGGCGGCTGGACCGGCTGCGCGCGATCGCCATGTGGTGCGACGACGCCCAGGGCGGCAGGGAAATGGCCGCCGAGGGATATGGCGGTTTCGGCCCCGACGATCCGACGAACATCAAATCCGCCTCGAAATCGGTGATCTCGGCACTGGCGGGCATCGCCATCGGCAAGGGCCTGCTGGAGGGTGCCGACCAGCCCATTGCGCCGCTTCTGCGCCGCGACCTGCCCGAAGACCCCGATCCGCGCCTGATGGAACTGACGCTTGGGCAGCTGCTGTCGATGCAGGCGGGGCTGGAACGGCAATCGGGTCCGAATTACGGGCGCTGGGTGTCCAGCGACAACTGGGTACGCGCCGCGCTGGCCGCGCCCTTCGTCCAAGACCCCGGCACGCGGATGCAGTATTCCACCGCATCGACCCACCTGGTGGCCGCGATCCTGACCCGCGTGACCGAACGCCCGCTGCTGGAAACGGCGCGCGACTGGCTGGGAACGATTCCGGGCTTTCGCATCACCGGATGGGACCGCGATCCGCAGGGGATCTATCTTGGCGGCAACCAGATGGCGATGAGCACGCGTTCGCTGCTGGCCTTCGGGGCCACCTATGCGCGGGGCGGCATCGCGGGCGGGCGGCAGGTCATTCCCGCCGACTGGATCGAACAGAGCTGGCAGCGCCGGACCCGTTCGCTCTTTACCGGGCAGGGATACGGCTATGGCTGGTTCCTGAGCGAACTGGCCGGACGCCCCGTCCGGTTCGGCTGGGGATATGGCGGGCAGATGATCTATGTCCTGCCCGCGGCGGGGCCCCGGCACGCGATGGCCATCGCCATCACCTCGGACCCGGATCGACCCTCGGCGCGGACCGGCTACCGCGACGAACTGCACGCCCTTGCGCGGCAGCTGATCGAGGCAGCCTGACCGGCCTCATTCGTCGATGAAATCGCCGGCCTGGAAGTTGCCCAGATTGCCCAGAAGCTGACCGATCAACGAGATCTCGGTCACGCTGCCATCGGTGACGCGGCGCGACAGGGACACGACGCGCCCGCGTTCCAGCCCAAAGCGTTCGACATTGCTGACGACGCCCGATTCCGCGAATGACACGGCCACGACCTGGCGGTCGATCTCTTGCGGGGCGGCGGGGCCCAGACGGCGCCAGCGCGACCCGACGTAATACCAGCCCGACCCGGTCAGAAGACCCTGGGCCGACGGGCGGCCGATCAGGCCCTGCAGGTCGTCGCGGGTGGTCTGCCCGACCTGGACCTGCGCCAGATCGATCTCGGGCGGGACATAGCCGTGGTTCGTGTAGATGGGCGAACATGCGGCAAGCCCCAGAAGGGCCACCAATACCAATGTCATCAGGGTTCTGATGGCTTGCATGATGTGGTCTCTCCTTGGGGCGGTTGACGCGGCTGGCCTTGCCTAGCAAACTCGGCACCCGCGCTCAAGAATGTCAATCCGGACAGATCGGCCCCCGCCGCCTGTCCCCGAGCCAATCCCCGAGGCACCATGACCGATCCCGCATCGCACCCGCAGCGCCTGCGCGTGGCCCATCTGAACCCCAACGCCGCCAATACCTTCCACCTGCGCCCCGATGGCGATGTCCGGGCCTCGATCGCCGACGAATTGTCGCTGGATCAGCTGTCCCGGCTGGATTTCCGGGGCGAGGTCCGCGCCGAGGGCCGCGAGGGCTGGCGCCTGACCGGCAAGCTGACCGCGCGCGTGACGCAGCCCTGCGTGGTGACGCTGAAACCCGTCCGCACCGAGATCGATTCCCCTGTCGCGATCAGCTTTTCGCCCGATCTTCACATTCCCGAGGGCGAGGAGGTCGAGATGCCCGACGAGGAGGTCGAGCCCCTGGGGCAGTTCATCGACCTCTCGGCCGTGATGGTCGAGGCGCTCAGCCTTGCGCTGCCGGAATATCCCCGCGTACCCGATGCGGAACTGGACGCCCCCGAGGCCGTGGTGGACGCAACGCCCGCCGATACGCGCAGGCCCTTCGCCGATCTCGACAAGCTGCTGGGCGGCAAGTCACAGGATTCGTGACCCCGCGAATCCCCCGGACGTTCCGCCAGTTCGGCGTGGCCCGCATGCAACATCGGGGTGCAAAAGCCCCCTTGCATCGGCCCTTCGAAGCTGGAATCAGGGGATTCGACGACAAACAACGCGCAAATGCGACGCCTGTCCGGCCACGAGGGCTTGCGGGCGGTCCGTTCATGGCGTATCTGCGCAGTTCATTTACGAATTCAAATCTACCGGTGCGAAGGCGTTGCGGCGCTGCACCCTGACAACCGAGGTGGTGACATGGCTGTCCCTCAGAATCGCGTAACCCGGTCCAAGCGCGGCATGCGTCGTGCGCATGATTCGCTGGTTGCGGGCAACCCGAACGAATGCACTGAATGCGGCGAGCTGAAGCGCCCGCATCACGTCTGCCCGTCCTGCGGCAGCTATGCTGGCCGCGAAGTCGTGGCGCAGGCGAACGAAACCGATCTGGACGACGACGCAGCCTGATCCGGGTTAGCGGCGCATCCTCATGACCGTCGACAACGCGACCTTATCGGCGTCGCGCGGCCCGTTTCCGACGGGCAGCGTGGTGATTTCGGTTGATGCGATGGGCGGCGACCGCGGCCCTGCCGCAGTTGTCGCCGGCATGGCGGAAAGTGCCGAGAAGAACCCCGAGATCAGCTTCATCGTCCATGGCGACGAGGCCGAGCTGCGCCGCCTGATCGGGCGGCGCAAATCGCTTGCCGGTCGGTGCGACATCCGCCACGCGGGTGGCGTCGTCACGATGGACGACAAGCCCGCGCAGGTGGTGCGCAAGGGTCAGGACACCTCGATGTGGTCCACCCTGGAAGCCGTGCGCCAGGGCGATGCCATGGTCGCGGTCAGCTGCGGCAATACCGGCGCGCTGATGGCGATGTCGATGCTGCGCCTGCGCAAGCTGCCGGGCGTGAACAGGCCCGCGATCGCGTGCCTGTGGCCCTCGCGCAATCCGCAGGGCTTTAACATCATGCTGGATGTCGGTGCCGACATCCGGGCCGATGCCCATGACCTTCTTCAATACGCGCTGATGGGAACCTCCTATGCCCGCAACGGGCTGGGCCTGGAACATCCGCGCATCGGCCTGCTGAACGTGGGCACCGAGGAACACAAGGGCCGGACCGAGCTGAAGCAGGCGGACGAACTGATCCGCCAGGCCGCAGCCGAGGCCCATTACGAATATGTGGGCTTCGTGGAAGGCGGCGACCTGCCCTCGACACGCGTGGACGTGATCGTCACCGACGGCTTCACTGGCAATATCGCCTTGAAGACCGGTGAAGGCACGGCCAAGTTGGTAGGAGAGCTTCTGAAGGATGCCTTCGCCAATTCGATCATGTCGAAATTCGCGGCCGTTCTGGCGATGACGTCGCTGCGCCGGCTGCAGAAGCGGATCGATCCGCGTCGGGTGAACGGCGGCATCTTCCTGGGGCTGAACGGCACGGTCGTGAAATCGCACGGCTCGGCCGATGCGACGGGTGTATCCGCCGCGATCAAGCTGGCATTCACGCTGGCGAAATCCGGGTTCCAGGACCGTCTTGCCGCCCGCGTGGCGCAGGCCACCGGGACCGGCGAAACGGGAGCATCCTCTTGATACGACGCTCAGTCGTCCGTGGCACCGGACATTATCTTCCCGAACGCGTGGTCGAGAACAGCTGGTTCGAGGAACGGCTGGACACGACGGACGAATGGATCCGGACACGCTCGGGCATCGAACGTCGCCACTTCGCGGCCGAGGGTCAGACGACCAGCGACCTTGCGATCCGCGCTGGCAAGGCCGCGCTGGAACGTGCGGGCCTGACGGCCGAGGATCTGGACGGCATCGTGCTGGCGACCTCGACCCCCGATTTTACCTTCCCCGCCGTGGCGACGATGGTCCAGGCCGGCCTGGGGATGAAGCGCGGCTTCGCATATGACGTGCAAGCCGTCTGCGCGGGCTTCGTCTTCGCGCTGGCCAATGCGGACGCGATGATCCGTTCGGGCCTTGCAAGCCGCATCCTGGTCGTGGGGGCCGAGACGTTCTCACGCATCATGGACTGGACGGACCGTTCGACCTGCGTGCTGTTCGGCGACGGCGCGGGTGCGCTGATCCTCGAGGCGCAGGACGCGGCGGGCGAGAACACCGACCGCGGCATCCTGTCCTCGGATCTCAACAGCGACGGCACCTATCGCGAACTGCTCTATGTCGATGGCGGCGTGTCGAGCACCGGCACCGCCGGGCAGCTGCGGATGCAGGGCAACCTGGTTTTCCGCCACGCGGTGGACAAGCTGGCCAAGACGGCCCACACCTCGTTGGAGAAGGCCGGGCTGGACGGGTCCGACGTGGATTGGATGATCCCGCATCAGGCCAATCTGCGCATCATCAGCGCCACCGCCCAGAAGATGAGCCTGCCGCTGGACAAGGTCGTGCTGACAGTCGCCGATCACGGCAACACCTCGGCCGCCTCGATCCCGCTGGCCATGTCCATCGCAGATGCCGAAGGGCGGCTGAAGCCCGGCCAGCTGATCGTGACCGAGGCCATCGGCGGCGGTCTCAGCTGGGGATCGGTCGTGCTGCGCTGGTAAGGCGCGGCATCCTTCCGACATTCAGAATGATTTTCCGCTAGTCGGGCGGTTGACACAGGATCACCCTTCCTCAAAACTGCGGATGATGCAGGTGCAGCATGGCGCCGCAGACTCTGGGGAGGGTCCTTACATTGCCGATTGTCCGTCTGATCGACGGCGTGAACGAGCTTGTCGGGCGCGTGGTGTCCGTTGTTGCCCTGCTCTTCGCAGCCATCATCATCTATGACGTCTTCATGCGCTATGTGCTGGGTCAACCGACCCGCTGGGCATTCGACGTCACCAAGCAGCTCTACGGTTTCTACTTCATCATGCTGGGCGGATACGCGCTGCGGCATCAGGCCCATGTGCGCGTGGACCTGCTGACATCGCGCATGGGGTCCGGCCTGCGCCGCTGGACCGAGGTTCTGGGATACCTGATCTTCTTCTTTCCCTTCGCCTGGATCTTCGCGCGCCGCAGCTGGGATTTCGCGATGACCTCGTGGAACCAGGGGGAACTTACCTATGGCGCGGTGCAGCTGCCCGTCTATCCGCTGAAGATGGCGATGTTCGTGGCGGCGGTCCTGCTGCTGATCCAGGGCATCTCCGAAGTGCTGAAGCTGATCCTGGACCGCGCACCCCATATCCACGAGAACGAGGTGCCCGATGTCCGGTGAAACCATCGCCCTGGTCATGTCGGGGCTGCTGCTGCTGGGGCTGTTCCTGGGGCACCCGTTGGCCTTCGTCCTGGGCGGCACGGCCGTTCTGGGCGCCTTCATCGCGGGCAAGCCGATGGTGCTGGGCATCGTCATCAACCGCATCTTCGGGGATGTGCTGGACAATTACGTCCTGATCGCCATCCCCCTCTTCGTGCTGATGGCGCGATTCCTGTCGGACAGCGGCGTGACCGATCGCATGTTCGAGGCCCTGCGCCACCTGATGAGCCGCGTGACCGGGGGCCTGGGTCTTGCGGTCGTCTTCATCTCGATCCTGCTGGCCGCGACCACGGGCATCATCGGGGCATCCATCACCGTGATGGGGACGATGGCGCTGCGCCCGATGCTGCAATACGGCTATGACAAGCGGCTGGCCACGGGGCTGATCGGGGCGTCGGGCTGCCTGGGCATCCTCATCCCGCCCTCGATCATGCTGATCCTCATGGCCTCCTATGCGCCGGGCCTGTCGGTCGGGCAGCTTTTCGCGGGGGCGATGATGCCGGGGCTGGCGCTTGGGGTCATGTATGCCGTCTATGTCGCCGTCATCGCCTGGGTCAAACCCGAATGGGCCCCCAAGATCGCGGAAGAGGAACGCATCAGCCGCGGCGCCATGTGGCGGATGCTGCTGGTCGAGGCCGTGCCGCCCCTGATCCTGATCCTGGGCATCCTGGGCTCGCTTCTGGCAGGCATCGCCACCGCGACCGAGGCCAGCGCCATCGGCGCGGTCCTGGCCCTGCTGATCGTGATCGGACGCGGGCGCTTCGAATGGGCGACCTTCTATTCGGCGCTGCTGGAAACGGGCCGGACCAGCGCGATGATCCTGTTCATCGTCGTGGGGGCCACGGCCTTTACCGGGGTCTTCAACATCACGGGCGGGCTGCGCGCCAGCCAGGACCTGATCCGCGGGCTGGCCGACGATCCCTATACGCTGATCGCGGTGATGCTGCTGGTCGTGTTCATCCTGGGGATGTTCCTCGACTGGACCGGGATCGTGCTGCTGTCCTTCCCGATCTTCCTGCCGCTGGTGGGGGAAATGGGGATCGACCCGCTGTGGTTCGTCGTGCTGATGGCCGTCGTCCTGCAGACCAGCTTCCTGTCCCCGCCATTCGGCTATGCGCTGTTCTACATGCGCGCCATCGCACCCCCCGAGGTGCGCACCGGCGACATCATCATGGGCGTGCTGCCGTTCATCGGCCTCGTGATCCTGATGTGCGCGCTGATCATCCTGTTCCCGGCGCTGGTCACCTGGCTGCCCGCCGCGATCTACGGCTGACGACATACCAACGGAGGAGAGAAAGATGAAACACCTGCTGACCGCCGCCGGCATCGCGATGGCCGCCGCCACGCCTGCCCTGTCCGAAAACTGGACCATGACCACCACATGGCCCTCCAGCCTCGAACTGATCGAGCTGGACAAGCACTGGGTCGATCTGGCCAACAAGCTGGTCGATGACGACAAGCTGACGATCGAGTTCTACGAGGGCGGCAGCCTCGTTCCCGCGGGCGAGGTCTTCGGCGCCGTCGAATCGGGCACCATCCAGGCGGGCGCCGACTGGCCGGGCTACTGGGCGGGCCGCGACAGCGCCTTTTCGCCCCTGGCCACCACGGCCAGCCTGTTCAACGCGGTCGATTACGTGAACTGGATCCAAGAATGGGGCGGCGCGGATCTCTATAACGAGGTCTATGGCAAGTTCGGCATGGTCTATCTGCCCTATGGCGTGACGAACAACGAATCGGGCTTCCGCACCGTGGACAAGCCGATCCGCACGCTGGACGACCTGCAGGGCCTGCGCTTGCGCCTATCGGGCCTGGAACAGGGCAAGCTGCTGGAGAAGCTGGGCGGCAACCAGGTCAGCATGGCCGGCGGCGAGATCTATCAGTCGCTGGAACGCGGGGTGATTGACGGGTCTGAATTCTCGACGCCCAATGTCGATTTCTCGGGCGGCTTCCAGCAGGTCACGAAATACTGGTCCACGCCGGGCTGGCACCAGTCGTCGTCGATCTTCGGGGTGATGATCAACAAGGCCGCATGGGACGCTCTGGACGACGAGACCCGCGAGCGGCTGCAGATCGCGGCCGACGCCACGCTGCTGTGGTCGCTGGCCTTCACCGAGAAGCGCGCGACCGAAGCCTATGCCCAGTTCCAGGAAGCCGGGACCGAGATCACGCGCCTCGACGATGCAGCGCTCGAACAGGTTCAGCAGATGGCCAACGAGACGATCCAGGAAGTGGCCTGCGAGAACCCGCTTTCGGCCAAGGTCTATGCCAGCCAGCTGAGCTATCTGCAGGACTATTCCTCGTGGCGCGATGCCTCGGCCCCGTTCAACCTGGGCCGCACCCCGAACGGCCCGGACCTCGCCGCAATCGAGGCTTGCGCAGGCTGAGCCCCCTCGGATAGAGCGACAAGTATCGGGCGGGGAACGATTTCCCCGCCCTTCTCGTTGACAGGCAAGCGAAACAGCACCATCCTTCCCCCTACTCAAGAGGACTGATCATGGGCGACAAGACGCTGACCCGGATGGATCTTGCCGAAGCGGTATTCCGCGAGGTGGGCCTGTCGCGTCACGAATCCGCACAGCTTGTCGAAAGCGTGCTGAACCATGTCTCGGATGCGCTGGTTCGTGGCGAACAGGTCAAGATCTCTTCCTTCGGCACCTTTTCGGTGCGCGACAAGAACGAACGGATCGGCCGCAACCCCAAGACCGGGGAAGAGGTTCCGATCACGCCGCGGCGGGTGCTGTCCTTCAGGCCCTCGCATCTGATGAAGGACCGCGTTGCCGCCGGCAACAAACGATAAGGCAGCGATTACCGCATGCAGAAAGGTGCAGAGGCATTCCGTTCGATCGGCGAGGTCGCCAACCTGATCGGAGTCGCACCCCATGTGCTGCGGTATTGGGAAACCCAGTTCAGTCAGCTGAAGCCGATGAAGCGTGCCGACGGGCGGCGATATTATCGCCCCGCCGACGTGGCCCTTGCGGCAGGCATCTGCGCGCTGCTGCGCGACGACGGGCTGACGATCCGCGGCGCGAAAAAGCAGATCGCCGTGGACCGGGGCGAGGCCGTCCGCGCGCGCGGTACGCTGCGCATCCTGCCCCCCCTGCCCGAACCTGAGCCCCAAGCGGAACCCGAGCGTCTGCCCGAACCCGAAACCCCGGTGCAATCCGACGATGCCGCGCCGATTGCGACGCAGCCGACCGAGGACTTCTTCGAACCGGCGCCAGCAATGGCGCCCGCAATGGCGCTCGCAGCCGCGCAGCCGGTCTGGCTGGCGCGGCTGGGCGATCTGGCCCGCAAGCTGCGCATGATCGGACCGTCGGAAATGCGTCACGCAGGGCTTTCGCAGGCGCTTGGGCAGGCGCATCGGGCGCTGACCCGGCTTGGCTGAACAAGTTCGACGTTTTGATGAAGATTTCCGCGTCGCAGGCCTTGTGCATCCCCTTCATATCGCTCTATACGATGCGCGTCGGGCCGTGGCGCAGCCTGGTTAGCGCGTCCGTCTGGGGGACGGAAGGCCGCGAGTTCGAATCTCGCCGGCCCGACCACTTCGAAAACGCCCATCCCCTTGCGGGGGTGGGCGTTTCTCGTTTCCGCCAAGAAGGGATCCCCCGATGAACGGTGTTCTGCCCGACCATCAGATACACGCCATGATCGATGGCGGCGCCATCACGGCGGACCGTCCCATCATTCCCGAACAGATTCAGCCCGCATCGCTGGACCTGCGGCTGGGCCAGCGGGCCTATCGCCTGCGGGCCAGCTTCCTTGCCGGGCGTGGACGACGCATCACGGAGCGGCTGGCCGATTTCCAGATGCATCAGATGGACCTGAGCGAGGGCGCAGTGCTGGAACGCGGCTGCGTCTATCTTGTGCCGCTGATGGAACGGATCACTCTGCCCAAGGGCGTGCAGGCGGTGGCGAATGCCAAATCCTCGACCGGGCGGCTGGACCTGCTGACGCGCCTGGTGACCGATGACGGGACCGAATTCGACCGCCTGCCCGAGGGCTATGACGGCCCGCTCTATGCCGAGATCTGCCCGCGCAGCTTCTCGGTCCTGGTCAGGCCGGGGATGCGCCTGAACCAGCTGCGCCTGCGTCAGGGACAGGCGGTGCTGGACGACGCGGACCTTGCGGCGCTTCATGCGCAAGAGCCGCTGACGGGCGATACGCCGCCCTTGATCGATCAGGGGCTGGGCTTCTCGGTCGATCTGCGTGCGGCGACGGGCGATCTGGTCGGATACCGGGCCCGTCCCCATAGCGGCGTGATCGACCTGGACCGCATCGGCGCCTATGACGCCCGCGACTTCTGGGACGAGCTGCGCACGACCGAGGGGCGGCTGATCCTGGATCCCGGCGCGTTCTATATCCTTGTCAGCCGCGAATCGGTGGCGATCCCCGCGGGCTTCGCCGCCGAGATGGCCCCCTATCTGGCGATGGTGGGCGAATTCCGGGTCCATTACGCGGGATTCTTCGATCCGGGCTTCGGCATCGGGGCACAGGGACGCGGTGCCCGCGGCGTTCTCGAGGTGCGCTGCCACGAGGCCCCCTTCGTGCTGGAACACGGGCAGGTGGTCGGCCGGCTGATCTATGAGCGGATGGCGGCGGGTCCCGACCGTCTCTACGGTCAGGACATCGCTTCGAATTACCAGGGCCAGGGTCTGAAGCTGGCCAAGCAGTTCCGTTAGATCGGGCCCGTCTGCCACAGGCGGATCTTCAACCCGCCATGGGCCACGATCGGACCCGGCGGCTGGAAGGGCAGCCCCGTGGCCTTGGCAAGCCCCCCTTCGCTGGTGACGATGCCGATGCGCCAGCCCTGCAATCGTTCGCGGAACACCTCGCCCATGGCGGCATGCAGGCCGAACAGCGGCCCCTTGTTCCCGATCCGCGCGCCATAGGGCGGGTTCACGATGACGATGCCCGGCGCGCAATCGGGGCGCTGCAGATCGGCGATGGAACAGCTGCGGAAACGAGCCGTCCCCGCCACGCCCGCGCGTTCCGCATTGGCCTGCGACATGCAGATCGCACCCGCATCGCGGTCCGATCCGAAGAACTGCTGGGGTGCCTTGAGCGCCTCGGGCGGGGCCATTGCCGCCCAGGCATCCGCGTCGAAATTCGCCAGCCGCTGGAAGGCGAAGCCGCGGCTGCGGCCGGGGGCCAGGCGCGATGCGATCTCGGCGGCCTCGATCACGAAGGTGCCCGAACCGCACATCGGATCCAGCACGGGCTGGCTGCCGTCGAAGCCCATCTGAGACAGGAACATCGCGGCCATCGTCTCGCGCATGGGGGCCTTCGCCACGGCCTCCTTGTGGCCGCGCTTGTGCAGCGATTCACCCGTCGAATCGATGCTGAAGGTCACGAGGTCATCCTCGATCCGGGCCTTGACCACGATCGCGCCTTCGCCACCGACGGGCATGTTCATCGTCTCGGATATCGCGCGTTCGATCCGCTGCGTGGCGGCCCCCGCGTGATAGATCTTCGAGGCGCGGCAGACCGTCTCGACCTTGATCGGCAGGTCGCGGGGCAGGATATCGGCCCAGGGGAACTTGCGCGCGCGCTTATCCAGCTGCGCCAGATGCATCGCGCGGAAACCGCCGATGCGCACCAGAACGCGCGTCGCGCCGCGCAGCCACAGATTTGCGCGCCAGGCATCGGGCCAGCCGCCGCGGATGGTCACGCCACCGGGTTGCTGTTCGGGTGTCCAGCCAAGCGCCGCCGCCTCTTGGGCAAGCGGTGCTTCCAGTCCCGGCGTCGCCACCAGGAAGATTTCGAGATCGTTCTGCTCCATCACCCTGCCCTAGCGCGGGCGGGCGGCAAAGCAAAGCCTCAGCGGCGCGTCATCCGACGCAAGCTGCGCATCCGCTTCTTCAGGTCGGCCTGCTGACCCGGCTGCTGGACGTTGCCGGATTGCGCCCCGCCCTTGCGGGACAGGCCTTTCATGCCCTTGTTGATCCCCCAGTTCATCGCACGACGCGCGACGATCTTGGTGAACATGTTCACCAGCTGGTTCACGTTCATCGGCGCATCCCCTCACTCATCCTCGAACAGATCCTCGGCGGGATCACCGTTCTCAATATCGTCCTCGTCCTCGGTCGGAACAAGGGGTGCGGCCAGCCCGTCCGAGGGTGGGCGGGATTCGAGAAGCCCCGCCGCGCGCAATTCGGACAACCCGGGCAGATCCTGCGCCGAATCCAGCCCGAAATGATCGAGAAAGCCTTCGGTGACGACGAAGGTCGCGGGCCGTCCCGGCGTCTGGCGGCGCCTGCCCATGCGCACCCATTCCATCTCGATCAGCTGATCCAGCGTGCCGCGGCTGACGGCCACGCCCCGGATCTCCTCGATCTCGGCGCGGGTGACGGGCTGGTGATAGGCGATGATGGCCAGCGTCTCGATCGCGGCGCGGGACAGGCGGCGGGCCTCGACCGTTTCGGTCTGCATCAGGAAGGACAGATCCGCCGCCGTGCGGAAGGCATAGCCGTCGCCGATTCGTTCCAGCACCACGCCGCGCCCGGCATAGCTGCGACGCAGGGCCGCCACGGCCTCGGGGGCATCGCAGCCCCGCGGCAGGCGCGCAGAGAGTTCGCGCATCGAGATGGGCGCGCTGGCGGCAAAGAGGATCGCCTCGACCATGCGTTCCTGTTCGTCCATGGGCGGCGGCGGGAAATCGGCGGGATCAGGGGCGGTCGTCATGGCTTCTTTCGCGATAGGATATGGGCGCGAACGTGTCGGACTGGCGTATCTCCAACCGGCCCTGCCGCGCAAGTTCCAGCGAAGCCGCGAAGGTCGCGGCGGTGGCGCTGCGACGCCGCGCGGGGTCCGACGACCAGCCATCGGGCAGAAAGACCGCAAGATCGGTCCATTGTCCGGCAAAACCGATCATCCGGCGCAGACGCTCCAACGCCTGCTCCATGGTGAAGATGTCGGTACGGTCGAAGGCATAGGGGCGGAATTCGTCCTTGGTCTTCAGCCGGGCATAGGCGCGCATCAGGTCGATCAGCCCGGCCTGCCATTCGGTGCGCCGCGCGCGCGTCACCGTTTCGGGCGCCCCGCGGGCAAAGCGCGTCTGCCCCAGCCGGTCGCGCCCCATCAGGCGCTCGGCCGCATGGCGCATCGCCGCAAGCCGTTCCAGCTGGAAGGCCAGATGCGCGGCCATATCCTCGGCCGAGGGGCCGTCGGCCTCGGGGTCGGGGGGCAGCAGCAGGCGCGATTTCAGGAAGGCCAGCCAGGCGGCCATCACCAGGTAATCCGCCGCCAGTTCGATCCGCAGGGCGCGGGCTTCCTCGACGAAGGTCAGGTATTGTTCGGCCAAGTTCAGGACGCTGATCTTCAGCAGGTCCACCTTCTGGGTCCGTGCCATGGTCAGCAACAGATCCAGCGGCCCCTCGTAACCCTCGACATCAACGATCAGCGCCTCGTCCGCGCGGCGTTGCGCGACGGCATCGGGGTCGTGATCGGGGTCCGGAACCGGACGCAGATGGGGGACGCGGGGTCGGGGCAATGAACGATCCTTGCAAGGCGCGGGGCGGGACGGTCAGAAGCGTCCCGCCCCCGCGCCCCTTCTGTCAAGCGATGGCGCCGGTCAGCGACTGCCACTCGGCCAGAAGGGCGGGAATGTCGGCCCTTTGCGGGGCGTGGCGCAGCGCCAGCGCGGCATCGGCGCGGCGGCGGGCATCGGGGCCCATCGGGCCGGCAGCCTCCACCACCGGCGTCATCTGCGCCACGTCGCCATTGCAGTGCAGGACGATGTCGCAGCCCGCCTCGATCGAGGCACGGGCGCGGTCGGCATGGCTGCCCGGCAGCGCATTCATGGTGATGTCATCCGTCAGCAGCAGGCCGTCGAAGCCGATATCGCGTCGGATCAGATCGACCACCTTGGCCGAGGATGTCGCGGGCCGGTCGTCCAGCGCGGTGAAACGGATATGCGCGGTCATGCCCATGGGCAGGTCGGCAAGCGCGCGGAAGGGGGCGAAATCGAGGCCGGACAGGTCGTCGGCATCCGCATCCACCACGGGCAGGTCGTGATGGCTGTCGGCCTGCGCACGTCCATGGCCGGGCATGTGCTTGACCACGGGCAGGACGCCCGCATCCAGCAGCCCCTGGGCCGCCGCGCGACCCAGCCCCGCGATCACGGCAGGGTCCGACCCCAGGCAGCGATCCAGAAGGAAGGGGTGGGTCGCATCCTGCGCGACATCCAGCGTCGGCGCGCAGTTCGAATCGATCCCGACTGCGCGCAGTTCCTGCCCCATGAGGTGATACCGCAGCCACATCGCGCGCGGCCCGGCATCGGCTTGGGTCAGCGGCGCGGGCCAGTTGCGCCAATGTGGCGCGCGCAGGCGCTGGACGCGGCCACCTTCCTGATCGACGGTGATCACGGCCTCGCGACCCACCGCGTCGCGCAGGGCGGCAGTCAGGGCGCGCAGCTGATCGGGGCTTTCGACATTGCGGCCGAACAGGATGAAGCCCCAGGGGTCGGCCTCGCGGAAGAAGGCGGCCTCGTCGGCGGTCAGTGTCGTGCCGGCGATGCCGCCCAGGATCGTGGCGCTGGTCATCGGATCAGTTCAGCGCCAGGCAGTCGGTCCCCGACGATTTCAGCGCCGAGCAGAACTCTCGTGCCTGCGACAGCGACCCGAAGCCCGCCACGCGCAGACGCCAGAAGGTGCGGCCGTTCGACTGGTGCTGCTGGATCACCGGCGACTTGCCGGAAAAGAGGCCCGAGTTACGGCCCGCCAGACGCTGCCATTCGCCCTGCGCGATCGCATCGCTGTCGAATGCGCCGACCTGAACGACCGGACCGCTGGCCGTTGCCGCGGCGACCGGCTGGGCGGCGGGTTCCGGCGCGGGGCGCTCGGCGGCGACGGCAGGTGCCGGTGCGGGGGATGCGTCGGTGCGGGTGGTCGGGGTCACCGCGGCAACGCGGGTGGTGCGCGGACGCGGTGCGGGCCGGGTCGAAGCGACAAGCACGCCGGGGCTGGCCTCGGCCTGCGCCTGGGCAAGCGCCTCGGCGATGGCGGTGGCCTGCGCGGGGGCGCCGGTCTCGTCGGTGACGACGGCGGTCACGGGGCCTTCGGATGCGGGCGCGTCGATGATCGCGGCCTCGTTCACGGCCTGATCGGCCAATGCGCGTTCGGCGGCCTGCGCGGCCTCGGCCTGGGCCAGGGCGCGGGCTTCGGCATCGGACATCGGCACGACGGGTTCGCCGTCGAAGTTCAGCTGGGTCTCGGACGGGTTCGCGGGCTCTCGGGCCGTGGCACCCAGTTGCCCCATGGCAACATCATCCTCGGCCAGATCGGTGGCGGCAGGCGCGATCGCCACCTGCGAGGGCGCGCCGGCCTGCTCGCCGGCTGCGACCGAATTGACGGCAAGCCCGGTGTGATTCGTCAGCTGGCCGCCCGGATTTTCCGGCGTGGTGCGCGATTCGCCTTGGATGGCACGGATGACCGGCACGCCCGAAACGTCGCGCGAAACCAGTTCCCAACCCCAGGCCATGAGGCCGATCATCAGCCCGACGGATGCCACCGCGCCGACATAATGCGTCAGCCGCGCCACCCGGGTGCCGATGCCGTCGGGGCCAGCGCCTGCGGGATATTCCGCATCGCCTGCCGCCCCGTCGCCCCGCCAGTTCGCCTGGTCGTAGGAAAATTCGCGCTTCACCTTGTGGCGCGAGAACACATAGCCGCCTTCGCGGAAATCCATCACTGCCATGTCTGCCTGCCTGCCGGTTTGCCCGGATTTCATTGACTGCCTTGGTAAGACCGGCGGCGGAGGCTGTTCCTCAGCGCATTTCTTCCGCCGGACTGACGCCAAGAATAGCGAGACCGCCCGAAATCACAACGCCGACGGCCCGCGCCAGCGCAATTTTTCCCTGGCTGGTCGCCACGTCGCCTTCCTGCAGGAAGCGCAACGACGTGTCGTCATTGCCGCGATTCCACAGCGAATGCAGCTCGGAGGCGATCTCATACAGGAAGAATGCAACCCGGTGCGGCTCGTGTGCGCGGGCGGCATGTTCCACCAGCCGCGGCCATTCGGCGATTTTGCGGGCAAGGTCCAGTTCGGCCGGATGCGACAGGACGGACAGATCGGCATCGATCAGCGTCGCATCGCCCGCCTCGATCCCGGCCTCGGCGGCGCGGCGCAGCACCGAATTCACGCGGGCGCTTGCGTATTGCACATACCAGACGGGGTTGTCCTTCGACTGTTCCAGCACCTTGGCAAAGTCGAAATCCAGCGCCGCGTCGTTCTTGCGGGTCAGCATGATGAAGCGGGTGACGTCGGCGCCCGCTTCCTCGACCACGTCGCGCAGGGTCACGAAGGTGCCGGCACGCTTGGACATCTTGAACGGCTCGCCGTTCTTGAACAGCTTGACCAGCTGGATCAGCTTGACGTCCAGCGGCACGCGACCGTTCGACAGCGCCTTGACGGCGGCGTTCATGCGCTTGACGTAACCGCCGTGATCGGCGCCGAACACGTCGATCAGCTGGTCGAAACCGCGGTCGATCTTGTCCCAGTGATAGGCGATGTCGGGCGCAAAATAGGTCCATGCCCCGTCCGATTTCTGGATCGGACGGTCCACGTCGTCGCCATGCGCGCTGGACCGGAACAGCAGCTGCTCGCGTTCTTCCCAATCCTCGGGCAGCTTGCCCTTCGGCGGCTCCAGCACCCCGCGATAGATCAGGTCCATGCCGCGCAGACGCTCGATCGCGGCCTCGATGCGGCCGGTGCCATAAAGCGCCTTCTCGCTGGAATAGACGTCCATCCGCACGCCCAGTGCCGCAAGATCCTGGCGGATCTCCTCCATCATGGCTTCGGTCGCGAATTCGCGGATATCGGCCAGCCATTCGGATTCGGGACGATCCAGCAGGCTGTCGCCGTATTTCGCCTTCAGCGCCTCGCCCACGGGGATCAGGTAATCGCCGGGATAGAGCCCCTCGCGGATCTCGGGCTCCAGCCCGTTCGCCTCGCGATAGCGTTCATAGGCCGAGCGCGCCAGCACATCGACCTGCGCGCCGCCGTCGTTGATGTAATATTCCCGCGTGACGTCATGGCCCGCGAAATCCAGCAGGTTCGCCAGCGCATCGCCGAAGACCGCGCCGCGCACATGGCCCACATGCATCGGGCCGGTGGGGTTGGCGCTGACGAATTCGACATTCACCTTCTGCTTCGCGCCGATATCCGAACGCCCGTAATCGGCCCCCTGCACCAGCGCGTCGCGCACGATGCCCTGCCAGACCGACGGCGCCAGCCGCAGGTTCAGGAAGCCCGGCCCCGCCACCTCGGCCGAGGTGATGCGGTCGTCGGTCAGCCGCGCGGCCAGACGGTCCGCGATGTCGCGCGGCTTCAGCCCGGCGGGCTTGGCCAGCACCATGGCGGCGTTGGTCGCCATGTCCCCATGGGCCGGATCGCGCGGCGGCTCGACCGTCACGTTGGCATAGTCGAGGTGCTGCGGCAGCTCGCCGGCATCGACCATCTGGTCCAGCGCCTGGATGACGCGGTCGCGGAGATCGGTGAAGAGGTTCATGCTTGGCTTCCTGATTGACCCACGCGGATTAGCGCCTGCCGCCCGCCAAGGTCAACAGCCTGCGGCCCGGCGCGGCCCTTCAGCCCTTGCCGGAACCGTCTTCGCTGCCCCCGTCATCGCTGCCGCCGTCCTCGCTGCTCTCGATCAGGTCGGGATCGTCCTTGGCGCCTTCGGCGACCTCCTCGACCTCGGTGCGGCGGGGCTGGCCGCCGGGGACCGATCCGTTGCCTTCGCCGCGGCGCACGGCCTCGGCCTCGGCGCGGGCCACGGCACGGCCGCTGTCGCCCGGTGCGGATTCCGTCTCGGCCGCCAGCCTTTCGGCGGTCTCTTGCGGCAGCAGCGACACGATGCGCGTGCCGGGCTTGCCGACCATGTCCTCATCCTCGTGGATGAACCACATCTCGGAGCCCTGGACCATGACCAGCGGGATCGCCTCGGGGCGGGCGGCGCGCCAGTCCTCCAGCGTGTATTCCTCGGTCAGGCGGGTGGTGCGGAAGATGAAGCCCTCGGCCAGCAGGTCCAGATACTGCGCCAGCGTGCGGTTGCCGCGGACGGTCTGCCCGCCCAGCTGGTTCGGCAGCGCGTGGCGGGCGCGATCCTCCTTGTGGCGGGCCAGCTGCCAGATCGCCTCTCGGCCGTATTCGGGTGCAAGGTCGGTCGCGACCAGCGTGTTGTAGGCATCGTTGTCCGACGCCGCGAGGATGGCCGAGAAGGCGATGAATTCGACGTTGTTCTCGGCCGCCTCGCCCAGGATGTCGCCATAGAAGGTGCTGACGCCCGCGGCCCGCGCGGTGCGCAGATGGTCGCGGTTCGTGTCCGTGACCAGCACGTTGACCTCGGCCTTCTCCAGCGCCTTGGCAAGGCCGGTGGCGAACAGCGATCCGCCCACGATCATCAGGCCGGGCTTGTCCCCCGAGGTCAGGTCCAGCCGCTTGGCCAGGGGTTTCAGCGCGAAACCGTGCAGGATCACCGTGACCAGCACCAGAAGGAAGGCCAGCGGCGCGATCTGGGCCGCATCCTCGAAGCCCGCGGCGACCAGCCTTTCGCCGAAGATCCCCGCGACCGATACCAGCACCACCCCGCGCGGGCCGGTCAAGGCCACCAGCAGGCGTTCGTTGCGCGGCAGGTTCGTCCCGATCAGCGACACGAGCACCGTCAGCGGACGCGCCACCAGCACGACCAGCCCCAGGAACAGCGCCGAGCGCCAGCCCAGCAGGGCCATGTCCTCGAACTTGATGCCCGCGGCCAGCAGGATGAACACGCCGCTGACCAGCAGGATCGTCGCATGTTCCTTGAAGCGGTGCAGCTCGTGATAGCTGGGCAGATTGCTGTTGGCGATCACGAGGCCCATCACCGTCACGGCCAGCAGACCGGATTCGTGCAGCAGCGCATCGGACACGGCGAAGACGATGATGACCAGCACGAACAGCAGCGGCACCTTCATGTATTCGGGCACCCAGCCCAGCCGGAAGGCCCGCGCCACGAACCAGCCCGCAAGACCGCCCACGATCGTCGCGAAACCGATCCCCAGCCCCAGCTGCAGCACCGCATCGCCCCAGCCGAGACCCGTGTTCAGGACCAGCACGACCTCCAGCGCCAGGACGGCGGCCAGTGCCCCCAGGGGATCGTTGACGATCGCCTCCCATTGCAGGACCTGCGCGGGGCGGGATATCAGCTTGGCCTGCCGCAGCAGGGGCGCGATGACGGTCGGGCCCGTCACGATCATGATGCCGCCGAAGACCACGGCGCTGGCCCAGCTGAGCCCCGCGCCGTATTTCAGCGCCAGGGCCGACAACAGCCACCCCAGGGGCGCCCCCAGATAGACGAGCCGCCTGACCGCGGGCCGCGCATCCGCCAGCTGCTTGAAGCTGAGCGTCAGCCCCCCCTCGAACAGGATGACGGCCACGGCCAGCGCGATCATGGGTTCGACAAGATCGCCGATGTCGCGTTCGGGCACGAAGATGCCCGTCACCGGCCCCAGCAGCAGGCCCACCGCCAGCATCAGCACGATCGCCGGCATGCGGAATCGCCATGCCAGCCATTGCGCGCCCACACCCGCGGCGCCCACGACGGCAAAGGCCTGCATCGGGCTCAGCCCACCGGTCATCTCGATCGCCATTGCATTCATCCCCATGGTTTCAAACCATCATAGCAATGGCCCCGCTTGGAACCACCATCATCGCGGCAAGTTCCCGAAATGGCGTTCATGTCACGTGATGCGGCGCAAAAGATTGACCTTTGGGACACATTGTTCTAGGGGGTCCGGGCCTGTATCCGACAGGCAGCAAGGCGGGGCGTGCGGAATTGCGTCCCATCAGATCGGCGCCTCGAACGGATCGGCGCCGCGACATGGAACGCGACGCGCCTGCGGGTGCGACCCAGTGGAAAGCCCCGAATGACCAAATTCACCGATCTCAAGCTCGACCCCAAGGTTCTGAAGGCCATCGCCGAGGCAGGCTATGAGCAGCCGACGCCGATCCAGGCCGGTGCCATCCCGCCCGCGCTGGAAGGCCGCGACGTGCTGGGGATCGCGCAGACGGGAACGGGCAAGACCGCCAGCTTCACGCTGCCGATGATCACCATGCTGGGCCGGGGCCGCGCGCGGGCGCGCATGCCGCGCAGCCTGGTGCTGTGCCCGACGCGCGAACTGGCAGCCCAGGTGGCCGAGAATTTCGACACCTATGCCAAGCATACCCGCCTGACCAAGGCGCTGCTGATCGGCGGCGTCAGCTTCGGCGAACAGGAAAAGCTGATCGACCGCGGCGTCGACGTGCTGATCGCGACGCCGGGCCGCCTGCTGGATCATTTCGAACGCGGCAAGCTGCTGCTGACCGGCGTGCAGATCATGGTCGTGGACGAGGCCGACCGCATGCTGGACATGGGCTTCATCCCCGACATCGAACGCATCTTCCAGCTGACGCCCTTCACGCGCCAGACGCTGTTCTTCAGCGCCACCATGGCCCCCGAGATCGAGCGCATCACCAACACCTTCCTGCACGCGCCCGAACGCATCGAGATCGCCCGTCAGGCCACCACGAGCGAGACGATCACGCAGCGGCTGGTCGAACTGGCGCCCCCGCGCCGCGACCTGGTGTCCAAGCAGAAGCGCGACCTGCTGCGCGCCCTGATCGACGCCGAGGGCGAGAAGCTGACTAACGCCATCATCTTCTGCAACCGCAAGACCGACGTGGACATCGTCGCCAAGTCGCTGAAGAAATACGGCTATGACGCGGCGCCGATCCATGGCGACCTGGATCAGAGCCAGCGCACCCGGACGCTGGAATCCTTCCGCGACGGCGGGCTGCGCCTGCTGATCGCATCGGACGTGGCCGCACGCGGGCTGGACATTCCGGCCGTCAGCCATGTCTTCAACTACGACCTGCCCAGCCATGCCGAGGACTATGTCCACCGCATCGGCCGCACGGGCCGCGCCGGTCGTCTGGGCACCGCCTACAGCATCGCGACGCCCTCGGACGAGAAATACCTGACCGCCATTGAATCGCTGGTGAAGATGACCCTGCCCCGTGCCGAGACCCCCGAAGGCTTCCAGACCTCGTCCGCACCCGTGCGCGACGCACGATCCGAGGATCGCCAGGAAGAGCGCAAGTCCGGCGGCACGCGCAGCCGCCGCCGTGGCAGCCGCCGCGACGAGCAGCCCGAGCAGAAGCAGGACCGCGCCGAGGAACAGCCCAAGCCGCAGGCCGCCGAGCGCCGCGAGGAACCCCGCGAGAGCAATCGCGACAACGGCCGCGACAATGGCCGCGGCAACGGTCGTGACGACCGCCGCGACAGCAATCGCGACAACGGCCGTGGCGGCAACCGCCGCGAGGGCGGCCGCGATCGCGGCGCTCCGGTCAAGGGCATGGGCGATCACGTCCCGCAATTCATGCTGGTCGATCTGTGGCCCAAGGCCGGCGTGACCGCCGAGGACGAGGTCGAGACCGAAACCGCCGCCGAAGCCCCGGCCTCGGTCCCGGCCCCCGAGGCCGAAGCCCCGAAGCCCAAGCGCAGCCGCAGCAGAAGCCGCAGCAAATCCTCGTCGAAGTCCGAGGAGAAGGCAGCGGAGCAGACCACCGAGGCAACCCCGGAAGCGCCTGTTGAGGCAGCTGTCGAAGCGCCCGCAGCACCGGCGGTCGAGGCCGAGCCTGCATCCGACACGCCCGCAGCCGAGGCCGCACCGACCGAGGAGGCACCGAAGCCCAAGCGCCGGTCGCGTGCCAAGAAGGCCGAGACGC
>NZ_JAHKQB010000007.1:263101-333501 GCF_018860625.1 Paracoccus sp. C2R09 | reverse complement strand
AGACCCCCGAGGCCGCGACCGAAGAGGCCCCGAAGCCCAAGCGTCGTTCGCGCGCCAAGAAGGCCGATCCGGCGCCCGAGGCCGAGGCGCAGGCCGAGGCCGACAAGCCCTCGCAGGACACGACCGAGGCCTGAGGCCACGATGATCGCCAAGCGCCCCCGCATCGGGCTGCGCCCGCCCCGCCTGACCCGGCGGGGCAGGCCACCCCTGCGGCGGCTTCTTCCCGACCTTGCCCTGGGTGCCATCGCGGCCTTGGGGCTTGCGCCCTTTGGCATATGGGCCGCGACGCCCCTGGCCCTTGCCGTGCTTATCTGGCGGCTGGCCCGATCCCGCAGCGGCCCGGCTTTCTGGCGGGCATTCGCTGCCGGTCTGGGCTGGTTTGCGCTGGCGATGTTCTGGATCGCCGAACCCTTCCTTGTCGAACCCGAGATCTATGGCTGGATGGCCCCCTTCGCGGTGATCCTGATGGCTGCGGGCGGCGCGCTGTTCTGGGCGATCCCCACTGCCATCGCCACGCGCATTGCCAGCGGATGGCGGGGGCGGGCGGTGGCGATCGCGGCCGCGCTGGCGCTGTCCGATTGGCTGCGGGGGTGGATCTTCACGGGCTTCCCTTGGGCGCAGATCGGCCAGGTCTGGGTCGATACGCCCGTCGCGCAGCTGGCCGCCTGGTCGGGCGCGTTGGGGCTGTCTGCGCTGACGCTGACCATGGCCGCCCTTCCCGCGTTCATGTGGCGCCCGAACCGGGCGGCGCTTCTGCCGGGTGCCGCCGCGGCGATCCTGATCCTGGGGGCGGGCTGGGCCACGGGCCTGTCGCGGCTGGCAGCCCCCCTGCCCGCCGACCGGGACCTGGTGCTGCGCATCGTCCAGCCCAATGCCACGCAGGCGCTGAAATGGGACCCCGAATGGTCGCAGGTCTTCTTCGACCGCCTGCTGGACCTGTCGGCCGCCCCCGGAAGGCGCGACCTGGTGATCTGGCCAGAAACCGCCGTGAATTTCCTGTTGGAGGATGCGACGCCCGTCCTGCCCGCCATGTCGCAGGCGGCGGGCGCGCCGCTGGTCATGGGCATCCAGCGCCGGGACGGGGCGCGCTGGCTCAACAGCCTGGCGGTGATCGGCACCGGCGGCACGGAGGGGCAGATCTACGACAAGTTCCACCTCGTGCCCTTCGGCGAATACATCCCCTGGGGGGACGCGCTGGCGCGGATCGGCATCACCGCCTTCGCGGCGCAACAGGGCAACGGGTATTCCGCAGGCCCCGGCCCGCAGGTCATGGGGATCGACGGCATTCCCGATTTCCAGCCGCTGATCTGCTACGAGGCGATCTTTCCCCAGCATCTGCGCGGCCTGCCCGAACGGCCCGTTTGGCTGCTGCAGATCACCAACGACGCGTGGTTCGGCAAGGTGTCGGGGCCGTATCAGCACCTGGCGCAGGCCCGGCTTCGCGCGATCGAGACTGGTCTGCCGCTGGTCCGTTCCGCCAATACCGGCGTCAGCGCGGTCATTGACGCGCGGGGCCGGGTCCGCGACAGCCTGCCCCTGAACGAGGCGGGCGCGATGGACGCCGCCCTGCCCGGCGCATTGCCGGAAACGGCATGGCTGCGCATGGGCAACACGCCGCTGGTGCTGGCGCTGATGGCGATCATCGGGCTGACCGCCATCCGCAGGCGCTTCAGTCGCGGATGAAGCGACTTTCCTTGATCTGATCCCAGGCCCAGACGACCTCGGACAGGCGATCCTCGTCGGAACGGTCGCCGCCGTTCATGTCGGGATGCAGATCCTTGACCAGCGACTTGTACTGCTTGCGGATCTCTCCGCGGGTCCAGGTGTCCTTGGCCTCCAGGATGTCCAGTGCCTTGCGTTCCGTGGGCGGCAGCTTGCGGGCGGCGACCTGCGCGCGGGCCTCGGGTGCGGTGCCGTTCGCGCCGAGGATCTCGTGCGGGTCGCTGATGCCGTGGCGGGCCCATTTCTGCTCCTCGGCGGCCTTGCCGAAGGGCTTGGTCGGGCGTTCCCAGACCGTCGCATTGTCGATGAAGTCCTGGAACTCCTCCTCGGACTGGCCCTGGAAGTAGTTCCAGTTCGCGTTGTATTCGCGGACATGGTCCTTGCAGAACCAGAAATAGTCATCGAGGTTGCGCGGGTTCTTGGGGGCACGGTACTGCCCGGGCTCGTTGCAGCCTTCCTTTTCGCACATGCGGGTCGAGGTCTCGAACGCCCCCGACATGCCGCGCCGGCCTCTGGTCTTGCGCTTCTTGTCCTTCGCGGCGGAAATGTCGAAACCGAAGGGGTCGTTCTTGCTCATTCTTGGGCACCTCTGCGACTCGGAGGCGGCAGTGTAGGCTTTTTGACGGGACATGAAAGGTCTTGACGGAGGAATGAAGACAATGATCGCAGACGAGATGCGCGACAGGCTGGGCGCGCTGAACCCCACGCGGCTGGACATCATCGACGAAAGCGAGGGGCATCGCGGTCACGCGGGCTTTCGCGAAGGCGGAGAGAGCCATTTCCGGATCCGCATGGCCAGCGCGGAATTCGCGGGCAAGGGGCGGCTGGCGCAGCACAGGATGGTTCACGCGGCCCTTGGCGACATCGTGCCGCGCATCCATGCATTGGCGCTGGAACTGGCCGAAAGCTGATACGTTAGCGCCGTCAGTCTTGTGGCCCATGGGTCGGCCCCCTAAGAAGCAATGAACCCGCCAGAGGAGAGGATGAGGGACATGAGCGCGCCTAAGGATTTCAACGACCGGATGCTGTCCCTGGGCCTTGCCCGCGTCAGCGAGGCGGCGGCACATGCCTCGGCCCTGCTGATCGGGCGCGGCGACGAGAAGGCCGCCGACCAGGCAGCGGTCAACGCGATGCGCGACCAGCTGAACATGCTGGACATCAAGGGCGTCGTCGTCATCGGCGAAGGCGAACGTGACGAAGCGCCGATGCTGTTCATCGGCGAGGAGGTCGGCACCGGCGATGGCCCCGAGGTGGACATCGCGCTGGACCCGCTGGAAGGCACCACGCTGACCGCCAAGGACATGCCGAACGCCCTGACCGTGATCGCCATGGCCCCGCGCGGCACGCTGCTGCACGCGCCCGACGTCTACATGGACAAGCTGGCGATCGGGCCGGGATACCCGGTCGATGTCGTCAGCCTCGACATGTCGCCCGCCGAACGCGTCCGCGCGCTGGCCGCCGCGCGTGGCTGCCAGCCGGGCGACATCACCGTCTGCATCCTGGAACGCCCCCGCCACGAGGACATGATCGCCGAGGTCCGCGAGACCGGCGCCGCGATCCGCCTGATCACCGATGGCGATGTCGCGGGCGTCATCCACTGCGCCGAGGCCGAACTGACCGGCATCGACATGTACATGGGTTCGGGCGGCGCCCCCGAGGGCGTGCTGGCCGCGGCCGCGCTCAAATGCATGGGCGGCCAGATGTGGGGCCGCCTGCTGTTCCGCAACGACGACGAGAAGGGACGCGCGCGCAAGGCGGGGATCACCGATCTGGACCGCATCTATGCGCGCGACGACCTGGTGACCGCCGACGTGATCTTCGCGGCGACGGGCGTGACCAACGGCTCGATCGTGGCGGGCGTCAAGCGCGAGCCCGGTTACCTGCAGACCGAGACGATCCTGATGCGTTCCAAGACCGGTTCGGTCCGCCGCATGATCTATCGCAACCCGGTCAAGTAAGGCGACGTGGCCTTTCTGGGGATCGAAGAATCGCTGTCGGGGCGGCGCTGGACCGGGCCCGAGCCCGATCTGGAGCGCCGCGCCGAGGGGCTGGCCCAACGCGCGACGCTGCCCCTGCCCGTCGCGCGGGTGCTGGCCGAACGCGATGTCCCCCCCGAAGAGGCCGCGGGCTTTCTGCAGCCCAAGCTGCGCGACCTGCTGCCCGACCCGCTGAGCCTGCGCGACATGGCCCCCGCCGCCGAAAGGCTGGTCGAGGCCGCCGTCGCGGGCCAGCGCATCGCGATCTTTGCCGATTACGACGTGGATGGCGGATCCTCGGCGGCGCTGCTGATCGACTGGCTGCATCAGCAGGGCCGGCAGGCCACGCTCTATGTGCCCGACCGCATCGACGAGGGTTACGGCCCGAACGCCCCCGCCATGTCGCAACTGGCGGCGGCGCATGACCTGATCGTCTGTGTCGATTGCGGCACGCTGTCCCATGACGCGCTGGCCGCTGCCAAGGGCTGCGACGTGATGGTCCTGGACCACCATCTGGGCGGCGAGACGCTGCCCCCCGCCATGGCCGTCGTGAACCCCAACCGCGTGGACGAGGATGGCACCCTGGGGCATCTCTGTGCCGCGGGCGTCGTGTTCCTGACGCTGGTGCAGGCCGGTCGCGTGCTGCGCAAGCGCGGCCTGCGCGAACCCGACCTCATGTCGCTGATGGACCTGGTGGCGCTGGCCACCGTCGCCGATGTCGCGCCGCTGGTCGGCGTGAACCGCGCCTTCGTGCGCCAGGGGCTGGCGGTGATGGCACGGCGCCAGCGGCCGGGCCTGGTCGCGCTGTCGGACGTGGCGCGGCTGGACGGACCGCCCGCGGCGTTTCACCTGGGGTTCCTGCTGGGCCCGCGCATCAATGCGGGCGGGCGTGTCGGGCGTGCCGATCTGGGAGCGCAATGCCTCTCCACCCGCGATCCGCGCGTGGCCGAGGATCTGGCCCGCCAGCTGGACGAGCTGAACCGCGACCGCCGCGCGATCGAGGCCGCCGTCCGGACCGAGGCCCTGGCCCAGGTCGAGGCACGCGGCGATGCGCGCCTGTCATGGGCGGCGGGCGACGGCTGGCATCCGGGCGTGGTGGGCATCGTCGCTGCCCGCATCAAGGAGGCCACGAACCTGCCATCCGTGGTGATCGGCATCGAAGGCGGGATCGGCAAGGGCAGCGCCCGTTCGGTGCCCGGCGTCGATCTGGGCCGCGCGATCCAGCGGCTGGAACGCGAAGGGCTGCTGCTGAAGGGTGGTGGCCACGAGATGGCGGCGGGCCTGACCGTTGAACAGGCCAAGATCGCCCCCGCGATGGAGCGTCTGTCGGACCTGATCGACCGCGACCTTGCCACCCGCAGCGGGACCCGCGATCTGCGCATCTCGGGGCTGCTGGAAACCTCGGGGGCCACCCCCGAGATGTTTCGGATGCTGGAAGATGCCGGCCCCTATGGGCAGGCCGCGCCCGCGCCGCGCTTTGCCTTTGCCGATCAGCTGATCGCCAGCGCCGCCACCATGGGCGACCGCCATCTGCGGCTGCAGTTCCGCAGCCCCGGCGGGCCGCCCCTGGACGCGGTCGCATGGGGCGCGATGGACGGCCCGCTCGGGCCTGCGCTGATCGGGGCCAAGGGCCGCCGCTTCCACCTTGCGGGCAAACTGGAGCTGTCCACCTGGGGCGGGCGCGAACGGCTGCGCCTGCGGCTGGACGACGCCGCGCCGGTCTGATCGCAACCCCGATGGTCCTTCGCGTGTTCTGGTAACCGGGCCAAGCGCCGGCTAACCTTCTGCGCGACGCCAATCCATAGGAGAGTGCGATGAAACTGACTTGGCTCGGACATGCCGGATTCCGCCTGGAAATCGAGAATGCCGTCATCCTGATCGACCCCTGGCTGAACGGGAACCCCAGCTTTCCCGAAGATCGCCGGGACGAGGCCGTGAAGGGCGCGACCCATATCCTGCTGACCCACGGGCATGGCGACCACAGCGGCGACGCGCTGGCGCTGTCGCGCGAACTGGGCACGCCCATCGCGGGCATCTTCGACCTGATCTCGTATTGGGAAGAGGCTGAGGGCATCGAGGGGATCGGCTTCAACAAGGGCGGCACCGTCGATCTGGGCGGGGCCAGGGTCACCATGGTCAATGCCACGCATTCCAGCTCGATCCCGGGCCCGGACGGTCCGATCTATGCGGGCCACGAATCGGGCTACATGATCGCGGGCGAAGGCCGGGTCATCTATGTCTCGGGCGATACGGACATCATGGCCGACATGGAATGGATGGGCGACCTGCACAAACCCGATATCGGGATCCTTTGCGCGGGCGGGCATTTCACCATGGACATGAGCCGCGCGGCCTATGCCGCCAAGCGCTATTTCGACTTCAAGACCGTGATTCCCTGCCATTACAAGACCTTCGACGCGCTGGAACAATCCGCACAGGTGCTGATCGACGCCCTGCCCGGCATCCGCGTGATCGAACCAGTCATCATGGAGACGATCGAACCGTGAGCTTTCAGAGTTTCGACGACCCCGCCGCGGGCGGCGACCACGCAACCCGCCTGGCCGATCTGCGCGCCCTCGTGGCGCGCGAGGGGCTGGCCGCCGTGATCGTCCCGCGCGCCGATGCCCATCAGGGCGAATATGTCGCGGATGCGGATGCGCGGCTGGCATGGCTGACGGGTTTCACCGGCAGCGCGGGCTTCGCCATCGTGACCGCCGATGCGGCGGGCGTCTTTGTCGACGGCCGCTATCGCGTGCAGGCCCGCAGCCAGCTGGACCTGCAGCATTTCGACCCGGTCCCCTGGCCCGAGACACGCCCCGCCCAGTGGCTGCGCGACCGCCTGTCGAACGGCAGGCTGGGCTTCGATCCCTGGCTGCATACCCGCCGCGAGGTCGAGCAGCTGGAGGCGGGCCTTGAGGGCAGCGGCATCACGCTTGCCGCGCTGGATACCAATCCCGTCGATGCGATCTGGACCGACCGACCGGCCCAGCCTGCAGGCCGCGCCCGCATCCACCCCGAGGATCTGGCCGGGGAAAGCGCCGCCCAGAAGCGCGCGCGCCTGGCGGTCGACCTGCGGGCCGAAGGTCATGCGGCAGCGCTGATGACCCTGCCCGATTCCATCTCGTGGTTGCTGAACATCCGGGGCAGCGACATCCCCCGCAACCCGGTCGTGCAGTCCTTCGCGGTGCTGTCCAACACGGGCGCGGTTTCACTGTTCGCCGATGCGGCGAAATTCGACGATGCGCTGCGCGACCATCTGGGTCGCGATGTCACCATCCTGCCCCCCAATGCCCTGGCTGCGGCTCTGACGGACCTGGAAGGCCCCGTCCGTCTGGACCCCGCATCCGCCCCCGAGGCCGCCTTCCGCATCCTCGAGGCTGCGGGCACCGACATCCAGCGCGGCCCCGACCCGGCGGTCCTCCCCAAGGCCCGCAAGAACGCGGCCGAGATGGCCGGCATGCGCGCCGCCCACCGCCGCGACGGGCTGGCCATGGTCCGCATGCTGTCATGGCTCGACCGTCAGACCCCCGAGGATCTGACCGAGATCGACGTGGTCCGCCGCCTCGAGGATCTGCGCATCGCGGAAGGCATCACCGATATCAGCTTCGACACGATCATGGGGGCCGGTCCCAACGGGGCGATCGTGCATTACCGCGTGACCGAGATGTCGAACCGGCGTCTGGCCGATGGCGACCTGCTGCTGATCGATTCGGGCGGGCAATATCCCGACGGCACGACCGACATCACCCGCACGGTTCCCCTGGGCGAACCGCGCAGCGACGCCGTCGCGCCCTATACCGCCGTCCTGCGCGGCGTGATCGCGCTGACCCGGACGCGCATGCCCAAGGGCGTGGCGGGCGCGCATCTGGACGCGCTGGCGCGGCAGTTCCTCTGGCAGCAGGGGCTCGATTTCGATCACGGAACGGGCCATGGCGTCGGCGCCGCGCTTTGCGTCCACGAAGGCCCGATGCGCATCAGCCGCCTCAGCGACATCGCGCTGGAACCCGGCATGATCCTGTCGAACGAGCCCGGATATTACCGCGAAGGCAGCTTTGGCATCCGGATCGAGAACCTCGTGGCGGTTGTGCAGGCAGAGGCCGAACCGAGCCGCGAGATGCTGGGCTTCGAGACGCTGACGCTCTGCCCCATCGATCTGCGCCTTGTCGACATGGCGGCCCTGTCGCGCGACGAATGCGACTGGATCGACAGCTATCACGAACGGGTCCGCAAGGCGCTCTCGGACGATCTGGACGCGGAGGACCGGGCGTGGCTGGAACGCGCCACGGCCCCCATCACGCGCTAGGGGCCGGGGGGGTGCGGGGGGCAGGCAGCCCCCCGCTGCGTCGCGGGACGCAATTCTACAGCGCGGCGATGATGCGCGCCGCCTCGTCCCTGCAAGGGGTCAGGCCCGATCTGTCCTCGCCCGGGAAGAAACGCGCCCGAACGGCGGTGGGCATGGGTGCGGGCGCGTCGATCACCACCCGCGGCCCGATCTTCGACGTCTCGGCCTGCCAGCTGCGCGCCAATGCGATCTGCGCGGCCTTCGTGGCGCCATAGGCTCCGAAGAACTTCTGTCCGCCACGGGTGTCGTCGAAGAACAGGGCAGTCCCCTCTCGCGCGCGCAAATGGGGTTCGAGCAGGGCGATCAGCCCGCGCGTCACCTCGACATTGACCAGCATCGACCGGGACCAGTCCTTGCCCTCGATATGGGGGGCGGGCGACATGGGGGCGGCATGGACCACCGTATGCACCCACAGGTCCAAACCGCCCCAACGCGCACCGATGGCCTCGGCCATCTGCTGCATCGCCGCGGGTTCCGTCACATCCATCGGGGCCAGCGTCGCCTGCCCGCCCGCCGCGCGGATGCGGTCGTCCAGTTCCTCCAGCGCGCCGGTGGTGCGGGCCACGGCCAGCACGTGATACCCGTCCGCCGCCAATCCTTCGGCCAGCGCCGCACCCAGACCGCGCGAGGCGCCCGTGACAAGCGCAAGCTTCTGCGCGCCGTGATGTTTACTGTCATTCATGGCTGCATGCATAATCGGGGCGGGCGCGCCCGCGCAAGTCCCATGAAAAAGGGGGCCGCCATGGCCCCCCTTCCCTGTTTCGCATCGCGACCGATCAGCGCTGGGCCAGATCCACGTAGTCCCGCTTCTCGGAACCGACATAGAGCTGACGCGGACGCCCGATCTTGTTCTGCGGATCGCCGATCATTTCCTTCCACTGCGCGACCCAGCCGACCGTGCGCGACAGCGCGAAGATCGGCGTGAACATCGAAGTGGGGAAACCCATCGCCGACAGGATGATGCCCGAGTAGAAATCGACGTTGGGATAGAGCTTCTTCGACACGAAGTACTCGTCCTCCAGCGCGATCTTCTCCAGCTCCTTGGCGACCTGCAGGGCGGGGTTGTTCTTGACCCCCAGCAGATCCAGGACCTCGTCGGCCGATTCCTTCATGACCTTCGCGCGCGGGTCGAAGTTCTTGTAGACGCGGTGACCGAAGCCCATCAGGCGGAACGGATCCTCCTTGTCCTTCGCACGGGCGATGAACTCGGGGATGCGGTCGACGCTGCCGATCTCGTTCAGCATCTCCAGGCAGGCCTGGTTCGCACCGCCATGGGCCGGACCCCACAGGCAGGCGATGCCCGCCGCGATGCAGGCGAAGGGGTTGGCCCCCGACGAACCCGCCAGACGCACGGTCGAGGTCGAGGCGTTCTGCTCGTGATCGGCATGCAGGGTGAAGATGCGGTCCATCGCGCGCGACAGGGCCGGATCGACATTGTATTTCTCGGCCGGGACCGAGAAGCACATGTTCAGGAAGTTCGACGCGTAGTCCAGCTCGTTGCTGGGATACACGAAGGGCTGCCCGATCGAGTACTTGTAGGCCATCGCCGCGATGGTCGGCAGCTTGGCGATCAGGCGGATCGAGGCGACCTCGCGCTGCCAGGGATCGCTGATATCGGTCGAATCATGGTAGAATGCCGACATCGCGCCCACGACGCCCACCATGGTCGCCATCGGATGGGCGTCCCGGCGGAAACCGCGGAAGAAGTTGTGCATCTGCTCGTGGACCATCGTGTGACGGGTCACGCGGTTCTGGAAATCCTCCATCTGGGTCGCACTGGGCAGTTCGCCATAGAGCAGCAGATAGCAGACCTCGAGATAGTTCGACTGGTTGGCCAGCTGTTCGATCGGATAGCCGCGATACCACAGCTCGCCCTTGTCACCGTCGATGAAGGTTATCGTCGAATCGCAGCTTGCGGTCGAGGTGAAGCCGGGGTCGTAGGTGAACACGTCTGCCTGCCCATAGAGCTTGCGGATGTCCAGAACGTCGGGCCCCTGCGTCGGGCTGAGGATGGGCAGCTCGTATTCGGCGTTGTTGAGTAGCAGTTTGGCGTTCTTGTCGGCCATCCTGTCTTCCTTTCCGGCTGAGCCGGGCCGGCGTCCAGTCGGACGGGGCGCCGCCGCGGCATGTGAAGGCAGGCTTCAGCCTGCCGAATCCCTCTGATCCTGAAGCCGGGCCAGCGTTTCATCGCGGCCGAGCGCAGTCATCATGTCGAACACGCTGGGGGTGGAGCTTGTGCCTGCCAAGGCAGCCCGAAGGGGACCCGCGATCTTGCCCAGACCGACGCCGTTCTCTTCCGCGATCCGCTTGGCTTCCCCCTCCAGCACGTCACGCGACCAGCTAGCATTCTGCAGTGCGGCAGTCAATGATTCCAGCATACCACGGGATACCGTATCCAGCTGCTTCGCCGCCTTCTCGTCCGGCTCGATCGGGCGTTCGATCAGCGCGAAGCGGGCCTGATCCACCAGTGCAGGCAGGGTCTTGGCCTTGTCCTTCAGGGTCTCCATGGCGGGCATGATACGGCCTTCCTGACGTTCCGTCAGGGGCGCGGCACCGGTTTCCGCAAGGTAGTCCTTCAGCGCGGCCATGACGGCATCGTCGGACATCGTGCCGATATGGTGGCTGCTGACATGTTCCAGCTTCTTGAAGTCCAGCCGCGCGGGCGCCCGTCCGATTCCGTCCAGGTCGAACCATTCGCGCGCCTGCGCGTCGTCGAACAATTCGTCGTCGCCATGGCTCCAGCCCAGCCGCGCAAGGTAGTTCCGCATCGCGGCGGGCGGATAGCCGAGCGCCGCGAATTCATGCAGCCCGACGGCGCCGTGGCGCTTGGACAGCTTCTTGCCGTCCTCGCCGTGGATCAGCGGAATATGGGCGAAGACCGGGCGGTCCCAGCCCATCGCGTCATAGATCTGCACCTGCCGCGCGGTATTCGTCAGGTGGTCGTCGCCGCGGATCACATGGGTCACGCCCATGTCGTGATCGTCCACCACCACGGCCAGCATGTAGGTGGGCGTCCCGTCGCTGCGCAGCAGCACCATGTCGTCCAACTGATCGTTCGCTACGCGCACCTGACCCTGAACCTGGTCGTCGATCAGCGTCTCGCCGTCGCGGGGGGCCTTCAGGCGGATCGCGAAGGGGGCGTCCGGCAGCTCGGTCGCATCGCGCCAGGGGCTGATGAAGGGCTGACGGGGGTTCGCCTCGCGCCATGCCGCGATCTCGTCCGTGGTCGAGAAGCACTTGTAGGCCGCGCCCTTGTCCAGCATCTCGCGCGCGATCTCGGCGTGGCGGTCCTTGCGTTCGAACTGGCTGATCGGATCGCCGTCCCAGTCCAGCCCCAGCCATTCCAGGCCCTTCAGGATCGCGGCCGTCGCCTCGGGGGTGGACCGGGCGCGGTCCGTATCCTCGATCCGCAGCAGGAACCTGCCGCCGCGGCCCCGCGCGAACAGCCAGTTGAACAGCGCGGTGCGCGCGCCCCCGATATGCAGATAGCCGGTCGGCGAGGGGGCGAAGCGGGTGACGACGGGTGCGTTCTCGGTCATGGGGGCCTTCGGAAGATGCTGGGTCCGGCGGGGCGGCATTAACCCTTTGGTAAGACCGTCCTGCCATGCTTGGGGCGATTAGTAGTCAACGGGTGGCGAAAGGACAAGGATGTTGCCCCATCAGGCGCCCGTCAGGCCGCCGCGCATGGCCGCAGCCATCCGCGCGGGGCTGTTCCCATGGGTGCCCGTCTGCCTGTCCACGGGCATCGCCCTGTGGTTCCGCGATCCGTTCCTGCTGGGTGCATGGCACTGGGCGGGGCTGGCCGCGATCTGCGCGCTGACGCTGAGCATTCCCCGCATCGCCGCACGCCGGGCCGAGGCAGGGCGCATTCCATGGGCCACGGCCGACCTGCTGTGGCTGGGCTGCGCCGCCCTTGCGCTTGCGGGGATCGGCTTCGGGCTGGCCGGCATCCGCGCGGGGCATGTCGCGGCCCCTGCGCTGCAATGGCGATATTACGGCCCCGTCGAGGGGCGCGTGATCGAGATCGACCGATCCGGCAGCGACCGGATGCGCCTGACGCTGGACCATGTGCGCCTGCGCAAGCTGCCGCCCGACCGTACGCCCGCGCGGGTTCGCGTGTCGCTGATGGGCGATCACGACCTTCCGCAATTGGGTCAGCAGGTCATGACCACGGGCCATCTGGGCCCGCCGCCCGGTCCCGCGGCGCCGGGCAGCTTCGATTTCAGGCTGCACGCCTTCTTCGAGGGACTGGGGGCTGTCGGGTATTCCCGCGTTCCGATCATGATCGTGGACACGCCCGAGGGTGGCATCTGGTGGGCCCACCGCGCCCGCATGGCGGTCAGCCATGCGATCCGCACCCGCATCGGCGGACAGGAAGGGGCCGTGGCCGCGGCCCTGATGACGGGCGACCGCTCGGGCATATCGAATGCCACGAACGAGGTGATGCGGGCCTCGAACCTCTATCACATTATCTCGATCTCGGGGCTGCACATGGGGATGCTGGCGGGCTTCGTCTATGGTGCAGTGCGGCTGATCCTGGTGGCGGTGCAGGCGACGGGGCGCGGGCTGGGGCGCCCCCTGCACAAGATCGCGGCCGGGGTCGCGCTGGCGGCGGCTGCGGGATACCTGTGGCTGTCGGGCGGCGGAGTGGCGACGGAACGCGCCTTCGTCATGGTGGCCGTCATGCTGGGCGCGATCCTCGCCGACCGGCGCGCGATCTCGCTTCGGACGGTGGCGCTGGCCGCGACCGTGATCCTGGTGCTGACCCCCGAGGCGCTGACGGGCGCCGGCTTCCAGATGAGCTTTGCCGCCACCATCGCGCTGATCCTGACCTTCGGGCCGTGGCAGCGCGTGTCCCATCGCGTTCCCGGCTGGGCGCGACCGGTGGCGATGCTGGTCCTGTCCTCGGTGGTGGCCGGGCTTGCGACCTCGCCCATCGCGGCGGCGCATTTCAACCGCATGGCACAATACGGACTGCTGGCGAACCTGGCCGCCGTGCCGGTCATGGGCAGCCTGGTGATGCCCGCAGGCGTCATCGGCGCGGTTCTGGCCCCGCTTGGGCTGGAAGGCCCCGCCCTGTGGGTCATGGGGATCGGCACGGCATGGATGCTGAAGGTCGCGGAATTCGTGGCAGGCCTCGATGGCGCGGTCACCTTGCTGCGCCTGCCGCCGGGATCGGTCGTGCCGCTGATGGGATATGGCGCGGTGCTGGCGATCCTGTGCTGGCGGCGCCCCCTGCGCGGCTGGCACCTGGCGGGCAGCGCGGCGGGCATGGGTGCGCTGATCGCGGGTTTCGCGATCTGGGCGGCCAGCCCGCGCCCGGACCTGCTGATCGCCCCCGAGGGCGAGGCCGCGGGCCTGATGACGCCCGCCGGTCGCGCGGTTTCGAAACCCTCGGGCGGGGGCTTCGTCGTCGGCAACTGGCTGCAGGAGGATGCGGATGACGCCACGCAGGAAACCGCAGCCGCCCGCCCCGGCTGGAGCGGCGAGCGCAATGCCCGCATGGCCCGCTTGCCGCAGGGCTGGCGCATCTGGCACATGACCGGCAAGGGCGCCGCGGATCGGGCCCGCGAAGTCTGCGCACCCCAGACCGTCGTCGTGGTCGATGAGGCAGCCGATATCGCGGATCCCGCCTGCCTGCTGCTGGATCTGACGCATCTGCGCCGGTCCGGGGCCATCGCCATCCACCTTGGCGAACAGGGGCCGAGGATGACCCCGACCCCTGCCCTGTCACTGACGTCACGCTGAAGGTCAGGCGACCTCGGCGAAGACCTTGCCCAGCGCCTTGTCCAGCTTCTCGAACATCTCGTCCATCTGTTCCGCCGTCAGCACGAAGGGCGGGCACAGCACGATGGACTGGCCCAGCGGCCGGCAGATCAGACCCATGTCGGTGCAGGTATTGGCGATGCGTTCGCTGACCGACAGATGCCCGTCGAAGGGGGTCTTCGTGGCCTTGTCCTTGACCGCCTCCAGCGCCCACATGAAGCCCACGCCACGATATTCGCCGATATTGGGGTTCTTCGCGATCTGGCGCAGGCCGTCCTCGAAGCGGGGTGCCAGATCGACCACGTTCTGGGCCAGCCCCTCGTTCATGACGACATCGATGGCCTTCAGCGCGATGGCGCAACCGACCGGATGACCGGATGCGGTGAAGCCGTGGGGAAATTCCTCGATCTTCTCGACCGCGCCCTGCACCCGGTCGGCCAGTTCCGGCCCCAGGATCACGGCACCCATCGGGAAATAGCCCGCCGTCAGGTTCTTCGAACTGATGATCGCATCGGGCATGAAGTCGTAGGTCTGGCTGCCCCAGGTGTTGCCGGTCCGCCCGAAACCGCAGATCACCTCGTCGGCGATGACGGGGATGCCGTACTTGCGCAGGATCGGCATGATCGCCTGGAAATACCCGTCCGACGGCGGGATGACCCCGCCCGCGCCCATGACCGGTTCCGCGAAGAAGCCCGCGATGGTGTCCGCCCCTTCGCGCTGGATCGTCTCTTCCAGCTCTCGCGCCATGCGGGCGGTGAACTGGGCCTCGGTCTCTCCCTCCTGGCCGAAGCGCCAGTAATGCGGGCAGCCCAGGTGGATGAAGCCGTCCAGCGGCAGGCCGAACACCTCGTTATAGGGCTTGCCGGTCATGCTGGCCGACACGACCGTGACGCCGTGATAAGCGTTCCAGCGCGTCAGGATCTTGCGCTTCTGCGGATTGCCTTCCGATGCGTGCATGAACCACAGCATCTTGACCATGGTGTCGTTCGCCTCGGACCCCGAATTGGTATAGAAGACGCGACCCCGGTCGAAGGGCGACACCTCGACCAGCTTCTCGGACAGCATGACGGTCTGGTCCGACATCCGGCCGAAGAAGGCGTGATACCCCGGAAAGCGGTCGTATTGCGCCTTGGCGGCCTCGGCCAGGCCCTTGTGGTCGAAACCCGCCACCATGTTCCACAGCCCCGAATTGGCATCGAGGTAACGGTTGCCGTTCACATCCACGACATAGGGGCCTTCGCCATGCGTCAGCACGACCGCGCCGCGCTTGTGCACGCTGGGCAGGTCGGTGAAGCCATAGAGCGAAAACTCGTCGGCGCGGGCTTCCCAGCTTTGCGGGGTGTTCATCATGCAGCTCCTGACAGGGGTCTTGGCGACAGGCTAGCCGCGCGCGATGCGGCGTTCAATGGGGCGCGGCCCGGCAGGGGCTTGTGCAGATCGTGCAACCCCTGCAATCTGCGCCCGACATCCCGGGGGAGAGAGGAATTCCATGCGACATCTGCACCTTGCCGCGGCTGCGGCGCTGATCGCGGCGGGGCCCGCGCTGGCCCAGAACCGCATCGACCTGATCCGGCCGGACGCCCCCGAGCTTGCGGCCCACGGGTCCGAACCGATAGGCGTCCGCAATATCGAGTTCACCGACCCGGACCGCATCGACGTCACCGTCACCACGGAAACCGGCACCGAGACGCGCGGCCCGCGCCGCCTGACCGCCGAGATCTGGTATCCCGCGGCCCAGGGCACCCAGACCGGCGGCACCTACACGACCCTGCTTCGCGACGGAGAGACCGAGGTCGCGCTGGCGGGCCGCGCCGCACGCGATGCGCAGGTGGCCGACGGGGAATACCCGCTGGTGATCCTGTCGCACGGGTATCCGGGCAACCGCATGCTGATGAGCCACCTGGCCGAGAACCTGGCCTCGAAGGGCTATGTCGTCGTTTCTGCCGATCACCCCGAAAGCACCTATGACGACATGGGGCTGTTCACCTCGACCCTGGTGAACCGCGCGGTGGACCAGCGCTTTCTTCTGGACAGCATGGCCGGGCTGGAGGGCGATCTGGGCGCGGCCACGGATGCCGACAACGCTGCCGTCATCGGCTATTCCATGGGCGGCTACGGTGCGCTGATCTTCGGCGGCGCTGGCCTGTCGAAAACCGCGGTCGAACGGGCCGAGCCGGAACGCTTCGTCCCGCCCAAGGGCCTGCTGGACCGGCTGGCCTCGGGCAGCGCGGAACATGACGCGCTGGTCGATCCGCGCATCAAGGCGGTCGTCGCGATCGCCCCTTGGGGCCGTCAGCACGAATTCTGGGACGCGGGCGGGCTGGCCAAGATCACCAAGCCGCTGATGCTGGTCGCGGGCAGCGACGACGACGTGTCGGTCTATGACGCGATCCGCGACATCTTCGCCCAGACGACCGGCACGACGCGCCATCTGCTGACCTTCGAATATGCCAACCACAACGCGGCGGCCCCGATGCCCGCCCCCGCCGAGGCATGGCAGATGTCCCAGAAGCTGGGCTGGGCGCCGTTCGAACATTACGCCGATCCGGTCTGGGACACGGTGCGGATGAACAACGTGCTGCAGCATTTCGCGACCGCGTTCCTCGACCTGCATCTGAAGGGCGATGCGGCGGCGGGCGAATACCTGGACCTGGTCCCGGATGCGGCCGATGGCGTCTGGTCTGCGGATGCCGAAGGCAATCCCGACGAGGCGAACACCTATTGGAAGGGCTTTGCCAACCGCACGGCCAAGGGCCTCAGTTTCGAGACCCGCGAGGCCGGGAAGTAGCCGTTCCGGGCGCGCGCAGTCCGATCGCATCCAGCGCGGCCTCGATCCCCGTCAGGGTCGGGGCGCGCGTTTCCGCGACCAGCCCGTCGAAACGGGCGCGCAGTTCGTCCTTCTCGGGGCCCTTGCAGTCGTTCCAGGGCCGTCCCTGCACCGCCATGCACAGGACATAGTAGCCGATGAAATGCGGACGTTCGCCCGATTGCAGCAATGCGCGATAGGCCTCGTGCGCGCCGATCCGGTGCAGGGTCTGCGCATCGGGGATGCCCGCAGCGACCAGGGCGCGCGCGGTGGCGGGCCCGATATTGCGGATCGTGGTCAGGTCGCTGTCCATCGCGTGACTTTCCAACTGTCGGGCATTGCTGTATCCCGGATCGGATTCCAAGGACAGCATGACATGACCCAGGACGCCACCGATCAGGCCGTGAAAAAGCTATTCATCAAGACCTATGGCTGCCAGATGAACGTCTATGACAGCCAGCGCATGGCCGAGACCATGGGCGCCGAAGGCTATGTCCTGACCGAGGACCAGGCCGAGGCCGACATGGTCCTGCTGAACACCTGCCATATCCGCGAGAAGGCGGCCGAGAAGCTCTATTCCGACCTGGGCCGCCTGCGCCCGCTGAAGGCCGGCAAGCCCGATCTGAAGATCGGCGTGGCGGGCTGCGTGGCCCAGGCCGAGGGCGAGGAGATCGTCCGCCGGATGCCGCTGGTCGATCTGGTCGTGGGTCCCCAGACCTATCACCGGCTGCCGCAGATGCTGCGCGGCGAGGCACCCCGCATCCTCACCGAGTTCCCCGAGGAGGACAAGTTCGACCACCTGCCCGAACGCCGTGCCACCCGGCGCGCGCCGGCGGCCTTCCTGACCGTCCAAGAGGGCTGCGACAAGTTCTGCGCCTTCTGCGTCGTGCCCTATACCCGCGGGGCCGAGGTCAGCCGTCCCGCGGAACGCATCCTGGCCGAGGCCCGCGATCTGGTCGCCCGCGGCGTCCGCGAGATCACGCTGCTGGGCCAGAACGTCAACGGCTGGCATGGACAGGGCGCGGATGGTCGCGAATGGGGCTTCGGTCGCCTGATCCGCGCGATTGCCGAAATCGACGGGCTGGACCGCATCCGCTATACCACCAGCCATCCCAACGACATGGCCCGCGACCTGATCGAGGCCCATCGCGACATTCCCGCGCTGATGCCCTATCTGCATCTGCCGCTGCAATCGGGCAGCGACCGGATCCTGAAGGCCATGAACCGCAAGCATACGGCGGAACAGTATCTGCGCCTGATCGACCGCATCAAGGACGCCCGCCCCGACATCCTGCTGACCAGCGACTTCATCGTGGGCTTCCCCGGAGAGACCGACGAGGATCATGCCCAGACCCTGCGGATGATCCGGCAGGTGGGCTTCGGCACGGCCTTCAGCTTCAAGTATTCGCCCCGTCCGGGCACGCCGGCGCATGGTCGGGCCACGCTGCCCGACGACGTGGTCGATGCCCGCCTGCAAGAGGTCCAGGCGCTGCTGCAGGACCAGCAGCAGGCGGTGCAGGATTCCATGGTCGGACGCACCCTGGGCGTGCTGTTCGAGAAGGCGGGCCGTCTTCCGGGGCAGATGGTGGGCAAGTCCGACTATCTTCATCCGGTCTTCGTCGAGGCACCGGATGCCCAACCGGGCGACCTGGTGCAGGTCCGCATCGTGGAGACCGCCAGGAACAGCCTGCGGGGCGAACTGGTCGCCTGAGGGCCGGATCGCCGGCCCCCTGCGGAACGCGCGAAGTGGACAGGGGGCCGACCCTCCGCGATGGCCGGTGGGCTTCGGACGGAAGACGGCGGGCGGGGCGCAAGGCCCGGCCCGGACCGCATCGCGATCCTAAGGCCACCCCGGCCCGGCACGCTTGATCTGGATCAACCGCCTGCCTTGATCCGTATCAATGCGCCGGACCGCCGCCCCTGCCATGCTGGTTCCATCAACGGAACAAGGAGCGTGGCAATGTCCTTCAAATCCATCCTGACCGTCCTCAGCGCCCCCCGGCAGGTGCCCCAGCTGGAACGCGCCGTCGCGCTGGCCCGCGCCGAAGATGCGCATCTGGAAATCCTGTGCCTGGGCGTCGACAACAGCCAGCCCGCCTATTTCTTTCCCGGCGGCACGGCATACGGCCTGCAAGAGGCCATCGCCGCCGCGACCGAGGATGCGAAGCTGCTGGATGCCAAGGTGACCGAGGCGATGGCCGGAACAGTCGGCCTGTGCTGGTCGTCCGAGGCGCTGGTCGCGCAATCGGGCGGGATCGCGGGGCTGGTCGGCATGCGCGCGCGCTTTGCGGATCTGACGGTCCTTGCCAGCCCCTATGCCGAGGGCCAGCCCGGCGAATCCGAGATGATCTGCGAGGCCGCGCTGTTCGAGGGCGCCTGCCCCGTCATGGTCCTGCCTGTGAACGCGCCCGCCCCCAGCCTGCCGCCGAAGAAGGTGCTGGTCGCGTGGAACCAGTCCGCCGAGGCGCTGGCCGCCATCCGTCGCGCGATGCCCCTGCTGCAGGCCGCCCGGTCGGTCGAGATCACCTGCATCGATCCGCAGCGCGCCGGGCCCGAACGGTCGGATCCGGGCGGTGCGCTGACCCAGATGCTGGTCCGCCACGGCATCAATGCCGAGATCGCGGTCCTTGCGCGCACCGCGCCCCGCATCAGCGACGAGATCAACCGCCGCGCGATCGAGATCGACGCCGATCTGGTGGTCATGGGCGCATATGGGCATTCGCGGCTGCGTCAGGCGATCCTGGGCGGGGCGACGCGCAACATGCTGGAACAGGCGGAACTGCCCGTCTTCATGGCGCGCTAGACCCCGCGCAGGTTCCCCCACAGCATCACGTGCAGCTGCGGCAGCAGGCGCGGGCGGAACCACCGATCGGCATTCACGCGGCCCACCAGCCACAAAAGCCTGTCGGCCACGTCCTGCGCCATCACCGGCACCTCGGGATCGACCTCGGGGTTGCCCGGCTGCAGATACAGCGGCAGGTCAGGATACCGATCCGCGAAATCGCGCGCCCAGGCGTAATCCGCATCGTCGAAGATCACGATCTTCAGCGACAGCGCCCCCGCCCCGCGTGCGGCAAGGCAGGCCTCGAAGGCTGCGATGTCGGGCACCTCGCCGCTGCTGGGGGGCTTGGGGCTGAGGACCAGCATGTCCAGATCCGCGAACCAGTCCCGCGCGATGGAGCCCTGCGTTTCCAGCGCGAAGCGATAGCCCCGCGCATGGCCCATGGCGATCAGCGGCCCGAAATCCTGGATCGCGGGGTTCCCGCCCGAGATCGAGACGGTCAGCGGCTGCCCGCCCGACAGATGCGCGACCCGGTCCCAGACCTTGGCCGTGTCCATCGCGGCCCAATCGGACCGGAAGCTGCTGTCCACCGCATGCATGCTGTCGCACCAGGAACAGCGGTAATCGCAGCCGCCCGCGCGCACGAAGACGGTAGGTTCGCCGATCAGGGCACCTTCGCCCTGGATCGTGGGGCCGAAGATCTCGGCGATGCGCAGGGTGGTCATGGGCGGTACTCGGCCCAGGTCTTGGGCGTTTCGCTGACGCGGACGGCGGCGGTCTCGGGCCAGCGCGCCCGGCACCAGTCGAAGAAATGGCGGGCCAGGTTCTCGGCGGTGGAGGATCCCTCGACCACGTCGTTCAGGTGCCGGTGATCGAAGCACGCGTCGATATGGTGCTTCAGATCGGCCAGCTCGTGGTAATCGCGCACGAAGCCGTCCGCGTTCAGCCGGTCCGATGCCAGCTCGACCACGACCACGTAATTGTGCCCGTGCAGCCTTGCGCATTGATGGTCGCCCGGCAGATGCGTCAGCTGATGCGAGGCGCTGAAGTGGAACTCCTTGGTGATCCGGTACATCACGCCCCCTCGTGGGCGGCGACGGCCTGCCGCCAATATTCGGGATCGGCATAGCTGGTGGGATCCAGGACGCCCGCCTTGTCGAAGGCCTCGCGGCGTTCCACGCAGGTCCCGCAGCGTCCGCAATGACGATCCCCGCCCTTGTAGCAGGACCAGGTCAGGGCAAAGGGCGTGCCCGCGCGCGCCCCAGCCGCCACGATATCTGCCTTCGAGGAATGGACGAAGGGCACGTGCAGCGCGACATCGGCATAGCCCTCCAGCGCAGCGCGCTGCATCGCCGCGAAGGCATCGGTGAAGCCCGGACGGCAATCGGGATAGATGAAGTGATCGCCACCATGGACCGCGGCGGCCACGTGATCGTCGCCATGGGACGCAGCAATCCCGAAGGCGATGGTCAGCATGATCGCGTTGCGGTTGGGAACGACGGTGACCTTCATGGTCTCCTCGGCGTAATGGCCGTCGGGAACGTCCAGATCGTCGGTCAGCGCCGAACCCTTCAGCGCGAAGCCCAGATCGGACAGGTCGATCAGGTGGAACGGCACCGACAGGCGGCGGGCGCAGGCCTGCGCGAAATCCACCTCCTTGCGGTGGCGCTGGCCGTAATCGAAGCTGACGATGCGGGACAGTTGGCCTTCCGAGGCCAGGACATGGGCAAGCGAAACGGAATCGAGCCCGCCGGAACAGACGAGAGTGGTCTTCATATGTGAACCCTTGTTTTTGTGACCCGGGTAGGCTGCGACCGGGAAGCGCCCGCATATCAGCAGGCGCGGAGGTTGTGAACCCTCATTGGCGGGCGGGGCGACGTTCGTCCCCGCATTCGGCCAGAAGCCGGGCCGGGTCGGGCACGGTCACGCCGCGCAGCCCGTCCAGCACGATCACCCCGTCGCGGCGCAGCGCGCCGACCTGCCGGCTGACGGTCTCGATGGTCAGGCCCAGGTAATCGCCCATCGCCTCGCGCGTCAGGGGCAGGTCCAGATGCAGCGGACCCGCCCCGCGCAGCCCGCCCTGCCGACGCGCGATCATCGCGATGAACGAGGCGATGCGTTCGCGCGCGGTCTTGCGACCCAGCAGCAGCATCCATTCGCGCGCCGCGTCCAGTTCGTCCAGCGTCATCTCCAGCAGGCGATGCGACAGGTGCGGCGTGGATTGCATCAGCCGGTCGAAGGGCTGGCGGCGAAAACAGCACAGCGTCACGTCGGTCGCGGCCGTCGCATGGCAGGGCGCGTTCTCGCGGCCCGGACGGCCCAGGAAATCGCTGGCCAGCAGCAGGCCGGTCATCTGCGTGCGCCCGTCTTCCAGCGTGCGGGTCAGCGCCACGACCCCGGACACGACCGAGGCCACGAAATCCATCCGGTCGCCTTCCCACAGGATGTGCTGACCGGCCTCGAAGCTGCGATAGAACTTGATCGCCTCCAGCTGGGCCAGTTCCTCGGCCTCGCAATGGGCGCAGACCGCCCGATGCCGGATCGGGCAGTCCTCGCATTTGCCGGTGCTGGTCGATGATGCGCGCGTTTCCATGGGCCCGATCATATGCCGGACCCCGGTTCCGCACAACGCGGCTTCAGTGGGCCTCGGCCCAGTTGTCGCCCTGCCCCGCATCCACGACCAGCGGCACCGACAGCTTGATGGCAGGCTCGGCCGCCCCCTCCATGATGCCGCGCGCCCGGGCGATGAGGTCGTCCACGGCATCCTCGCGCACCTCGAAGACCAGTTCGTCATGGACCTGCAGCAGCATCCGCGCGGGCAGGTCCGCGATGGCGGCCGGCATGCGGATCATCGCGCGGCGGATGATGTCGGCGGCGGCGCCCTGGATGGGCGCGTTGATCGCGGCGCGACGCGCGCCCCCTGCGGCGGGGCCGGACTGGTTGATGCCCGGCGTGTTGATCCGCCGCCCGAACAGGGTCCGCACGAAGCCGTCCTGCTTCGCATCGGCCACCGTCTTGTCCATATAGGCGCGGATCTCGGGGAAGCGCGCGAAATAGGTGTCGATGAACTCCTGCGCCTCGGCCCGCGGGATGCGCAGGTTGCGCGACAGCCCGAAACCCGAGATGCCGTAGATCACGCCGAAATTGATGGCCTTGGCCTGACGGCGGATCATCGGGTCCATGCCCTCGACCGGAACGCCGAACATCTGGCTGGCGGTCATGGCGTGAATGTCGATCCCCTCGCGGAAGGCCTGCTTCAGCGCCGGGATGTCGGCCACATGCGCAAGGATGCGCAGCTCGATCTGGCTGTAGTCCAGCGCGACCAGCCTGTAACCCTCGGGGGCGACGAAGGCCTGCCGGATGCGGCGACCTTCCTCGGTGCGGATGGGGATGTTCTGCAGGTTCGGCTCGCTGGATGCCAGTCGCCCGGTCTGCGCCCCCGTGATCGAGTAGCTGGTATGGACCCGCCCCGTTTCGGGGTTCACATAGGTCTGCAACGCATCGGTATAGGTCGATTTCAGCTTGCTGATCTGGCGCCAGTCCAGCACCCGCGCAGGCAGGTCGTGGCTGACGGCCAGATCCTCCAGCACGTCGGCGCTGGTGGAATAGGCGCCGGTCTTGCCCTGCTTGCCGCCCTCCATGCCCATCTTGCCGAACAGGATCTCTCCCAGCTGCTTGGGGCTGCCGATGTTGAAGGTCTCGCCCGCCAGGCCGTGGATCTCGTCCTCGAGCTGGGCCATCTTCTGGGCGAAGGCGTTCGACATGCGGGCCAGAACCTCGGTGTCGATGCGGATGCCCGCCATCTCCATCGCGGCAAGGACGGGGATCATCGGCGCTTCCAGCCGGTGATAGCCGGTCGCCACGCCTTCCGCAGGCAGCAGCGGCGCGAAATGACGATAGAGCCGCAGCGTCACGTCCGCATCCTCGGCCGCATAGGGGGCGGCCTTGTCGATGGCGACCTGCGCGAAGGTGATCTGCGACTTGCCCGACCCGATCAGGTCCTTGATCGGGATGCACTTGTGGCCGAGATAACGCTCGGCCAGCTCGTCCATGCCGTGGTTGTGCGTGCCCGCGTTCAGCGCATAGGACATCAGCATCGTGTCGGCCAGGGGCGCCATGTCGATGCCCAGCCGCGACAGGATCTTCCAGTCGTATTTCATGTTCTGCCCGATCTTCAGGATCGAGGCATCCTCCAGCACGGGGCGCAGCGCATCCAGCACGGCGCGGGCGTCCAGCTGACCCGCGACGCGTTCCGCACCGCCAAACAGCCCGCCGCTCTCGCCCTCGACATGGCCCAGGGGGACATAGCACGCCTCGCCCGGCGCGACCGCCAGCGAGATGCCGACCAGATCGGCGCGCATCTCGTCCAGGCCCGTCGTCTCGGTATCCAGCGCGACCTCGCCCAGGTCGCGGATGCGGTCGATCCAGACCTGCAGGCGGTCCATGTCGGTGACCGTCTCGTAGGTGGCGGTGTCGATCGCGGGCATCTCGGGGGCTGCAGGGGCATCCGGCACGGCGGGTGCCTGGATGGCGGGGGCCTCGGCGCCCAGTCTCTCGGCCACGCGGGTGGTCAGGGTGCGGAACTCCATCTCGGTCAGGAAGCCCAGCAGATCGTCCGCCACGGGGTCGTTGACCGCAAGGCTTTCCAGCGTGAAGTCCAGCGGCGTGTCGCAATCCAGCTGCACGAGGCGCTTGCTGATGCGGATCTGTTCGGCATGGTCGATCAGCGTCTGACGGCGCTTGGGCTGCTTGATCTCGGATGCCCGGTCCAGCAGCGATTCCAGATCGCCGTATTCCTGGATCAGAAGGGCCGCGGTCTTGATCCCGATGCCCGGCGCGCCCGGCACGTTGTCCACCGCATCGCCCGCCAGCGCCTGCACGTCGACGACCCGGTCGGGGCCGACGCCGAACTTCTCGAACACCTCGTCGGGGCCGAGCGTCTTGTTCTTGATGGGGTCCAGCATCTCGACCCCGTCGCCCACCAGCTGCATCAGGTCCTTGTCGCTGCTGATGATGGTGACCGCACCGCCCGCATCGCGCGCCTTGCAGGCCAGCGCCGCGATGATGTCGTCGGCCTCGTAGCCCTCGGTCTCAATGCAGGCGATGTTGAAGGCCCGCGTCGCATCGCGGGTCAGCGGGAATTGCGGGCGCAGATCCTCGGGCGGGGGCGGACGGTTCGCCTTGTAGTCGGGGAATATCTCGTTGCGGAACGTCTTCGCGGAATGGTCGAAGATCACCGCCGCATGGGTGGGCGCATCGCTGCCGCCACTGTCCTGGACATATTTCCACAGCATGTTGCAGAAGCCCGCCACCGCGCCGACGGGCAGCCCGTCCGATTTCCGCGTCAGCGGCGGAAGCGCGTGATAGGCGCGGAAGATGAAGGCCGATCCGTCGATCAGATGCAGATGGCAGCCCTTGCCGAATGCGTCGTCCATGCTCACCTTCCTTGCTTGTCCAGGCCCGCCTTTTGCCACGGGCGGGGCCGATCTTCCAGCCGCGGAAAGGATGGGAATGGCAAAGATGCGCCGCAAGGGCGACCTGCCGCAGAAGCCCTGCGCCCAGTGCGGACGGCCCTTCGCATGGCGCCGGAAATGGGCGCGCGACTGGGACGCCGTGCGCTACTGCTCGGATCGCTGCCGGGGCGATGCGCGTCGGGGCGCGAAGGGTGGCGCAGCCACCCCGCCCTGACGGCCCCCTCGATGGGGGATGGCAGGGCGTGCCGTCTCAGTGATCGCCACCCGCATGGGCGCGGTCGATCACGAAACGCTTGTCGCAATACCCGCAATCGACAAATCCCGTATCGGGCGAGATCGCCAGCCAGACGCGCGGATGCCCCATCCCGGCCGCATCGTCGCCATCGCAGGCGATCCGCCATTTCGTGACGGTGACCGTCTCGGGCGCCGGCATCCGCGTGGCCTCGGGACCGGTCTCGGTCGACAGCGGGTTCTCGGGGATCACTTCCTTGGTCATGGCTGGCCTTCTTGTGGCGGCTTGCATCATCTGGTCTAAACCCGTTTACGCAGCGCCGCCTTCCTTCGCAAGCATTGCAGGACACGCCCCATGACCCATGCCATCGAAATCGCGGGCCTCCGCAAGACCTATGCCCCGCAGGGCAACGCCCCCGCCAAGGAGGCGCTGAAGGGGATCGACCTGACCATCCCCGCGGGCAGCATCTTCGGGCTTCTGGGTCCGAACGGCGCCGGCAAGTCCACGATGATCAACATCCTCGCGGGGCTGGTGAACAAGACGGCGGGCAAGGTAACCATCTGGGGCTTCGACCAGGACGTGAACCCGCGCCAGTCGCGCGCCGCGATCGGCGTCATGCCGCAGGAACTGAATGTCGATCCCTTCTTCACCCCCCGCGCCAGCCTCGAGGTGCAGGCGGGCCTTTACGGCGTGCCGAAATCCGAACGCTGGACCGACGAGCTTCTGGAACTGGTGGGGCTGACCGATCAGGCCAACGCCTATGCCCGCACGCTGTCAGGCGGCATGCGCAGGCGACTGCTTCTGGCCAAGGCGCTGGTCCACCGTCCCCAGATCCTGGTGCTGGACGAACCGACCGCGGGCGTGGACATCACGCTGCGCGAGATGCTGTGGAACAATGTCCGCAAGCTGAACGAGGCGGGCATGACCATCATCCTGACGACCCACTACCTCGAAGAGGCCGAGCAGATGTGCGACGAGATCGCGATCATCAATCACGGCCAGCTTGTCGTGCGCCAGGATACCCGCAGCCTCCTGTCCCAGAGCGATGCGAAGACGCTGGTGCTGGACACGGGCGGCGCGACCGCGATCCCCGCCCTGCCCGAAGGCGCCCGCGCCGAGATCCGCCCCGACGGGCGCATGGCGATCACCTATCCGCCCTCGCGCCTGCGCGCCGATCAGATCATCGACGCGCTGCGGGCAGGCGCGCTGCCCATCGTCGATGTCGCGACGGAACAGCCCGACCTGGAGGATGTCTTCGTCCGCATGACCCGCGGCTGAGGATCAGTCGCGCAGGCTGACCATCGGCCCCATCATCCGCCCGCCCATGATGTGCAGGTGGAAATGCGGAACCTCCTGCACGCCGTGGGGCCCGGCATTCGTGATCGCGCGGAAGCCTTCGCCGCCATCGCCGATCCCATGCCCTTCCGCCGCAACCACCTGGGCGCAGAGCCGCATGAAGCCCGCGATCTCGGCATCGGTCGCATTCGCGCTGAAATCGTCGAAGCTGACATACTTGCCCTTGGGGATCACCAGCACATGGCTGGGCGCCTTGGGCGAGATGTCGCGAAAGGCCAGGGCGTGATCGTTCTCGGCCACGGTGTCGTTCGGAATCTCTCCGCGCAGGATCTTGGCGAAGATGTTGGCGTCGTCATAGGCGAAGGGCATGTCGTTCTCTCTCAATCGGCAAAAAGATGCGGGGTTGCCACCAGGTCTCGGGCGCGATCGTCGGTCACGCCCAGGAAATTTGCCAGCGCCACGGTATTGCGATCGTCATCCGCATGCTGGGACATGGTGAAGAAATGCGCGAAGCCCGCCTCGCGCAGGCGGTCGGCCTCATGTTCCAGATCGTTTCGGACCACGGGCAGAAGGCGCTGGAACAGGTCGTCGGGCGCGCCCGGGGATACCAGGCCGACCCGCCCCATATGGCCGCGGACGTAATCCGCATCCAGTTCGGTCTCGATGAACAGCACCCGCGTTTCGGAACGGTCGTTGTCGAAATCCTTGATCAGGCTTACCGCCGAAGGATCTGCGCAGAAGACCAGGCGGTCCGTCCCGAACTGGTCGAACAGCAGCTTGACCAGCGCGCGCCTGTGGCGTTCGCGCTTGCCGACCGAGGATGCGACGCCGCCCATCTCGGGCAGGTTGGCCTGCAATTCGTTGAAGATGTAATCGACCGCCGGGATGTCGGTATGGCGGCGGATCGCCTCGGTCAGGCGCTTCGCTACATGCCATTTCTTGGCGACGATCACATGCACGCGGCGTCGCCGCCCAAGGCTGGCATCCGCCTCCCAGAAGCGCGGGGCGAAGCGGCGGCCGATACGGCCCCGCCCCGTCAGGAACGAGAACAGCCTCCGCCCCTCGGCGGCGATGGGAAAATCCAGCCCCTCGGTCTGCCACAGCGCACCCAGCCTTTCGCGCAGCTCCAGCGCCTCGGGGCTGATCTTGCGCGCGAACAGATAGTCCTGCCGCAGCAGCAGATCGTAATGGTCGTTGTAGAATGTGACCGGCATCCCGTAATCGCTGAAGATCAGAAAGGTCAGCGTGCGTGCGTGGATCTCTTTCTTGGGGACCACATGGGCCACCAGGGTCTGGAAGAAGGTCTCGTCCGGGATCCAGGTCGTGGCGAAGAAGCGCGGGATCTCGGGGCGCTGACGGATCAGCTCCAGCACCTTCTCGACCGTCTGGCGGCGCAGGCACCACCATTGCGATCCGATCATGATGGGCAGATCCTCGGGCAGGTCGCGTTCCAGCCCCAGCCGCCGCTGCAGGTTCAACGATGCGTAGAACAGCCGCTTGCGCGTGCGTTCGTTGAAGACGTGGCGATAGATCAGCCGCTCTTCCTTGATGCCGGTCTTGATCCAGTCGCTGGCGAAGAAATCGAAGCATTCGATGTAATCGCGATCCTGCGCATCCAGGAATTCGCGCGCGTATTGCGCCGACTTGATCGGCATGCAGTCGCCCGACAGCATGTAGAAATGGGTGGCGTGGGGAAAGAGCCGCTCGGCCTCGCGCAGGGCTTCCAGCGTGGCGGCGACCAGCGACCATTCCCCCCAGCCGCATCTGCGACGGCGCGGCGCGAATGCCACCCCCGGATGATCCCCAAGCGCGTCCCGGATCTGCCGGAACATCGCCGCGGGCGCGCCCCGGTCGAAATGGATCGACACGTAATCCCCTGTCGCGGTCAACCTGCGGGCCTGGTCGATGACCCCCTGCGGGTCCTTGTGCGCAAGCAAGATGAAGGCGATCCGGGCCATGAAGCTGTTGCGCGTCCTTCCGCTGGTCGATTGCAATTCGAGGATGGGCGTTGATAATGTCGTCCGGCTTTGCTTTCTGTGTGTAGCGATTTCTGTCGCCCGAACAAGAAGCAGGCCCTCGCAATCTCCGGTTGCCCCGCGGCACTGCAACAACACGAGGTAGAGCGGCCATGGGGTTTCCCGGCGTCTGGATGACGGAAAGCGAAAGCATCATCTATCGGGTGGTCCCCAAATGCGCCTGCTCGACCATCGGTCAGGTGATGTTCCATTCGGATCACGGGCGCTTCTTCGACGGGGACATCCACGATTCCACCGAAGGGCTGCACAAATGGTCCCAGGACCACAGCCAGCCCCTGATCGAGAAGGGCGTCCATGACCGCAAGGCCGTCACCTTCACCTGCGTCAGGAACCCCTATAACCGCATCCTGTCCTCCTTCTTCGACAAGATCGCGGGCATCCAGCGCAACGGGCGGCGGTATCGGGGCAACCTGGTGCCGCAGCTTATCCAGCGCTATGGCATCGATGTCGGATCGCCCGAGAACGATTTCCAGTTCGACCAGGTGGCCAGCTTCCGCCGCTTTCTGCTGTTCGCGCGCGATACCATCCGTTTCCGCAAGCCGATGGAGCCGGACATCCACTGGTCGGCCATGTCGGGGCATGTCTCGACCTTCATCGTGAATGGCGGGCGCTACGACCAGATCTTCTTCACCGAGACGTTCGACCAGGGCATGCAGAAGGTCCTCGATGCCGCCGACACACCGGTGCGGATCAAGCTGGAAGACGTGCCGCGCTTCAACGAATCCGAGGGGCACGGCCCCAGGCGCGCCCACAAGGTGAGCGAATATTTCGACGACCTGTCGCGGCACCTGGTCTGGGAAATCTACAAGAGCGATTTCGAGCTGTTCCGCTATGATTTCGACGACCCGGACAACAAGATGCCCCTGGGCGAGGTCGATCTGGACGAGGTTCACGCCAAGTTGGGTCGCTGATCCGCACATGAAAAAGGCGCCCCGCAGGGCGCCTTGATCGTCACCTTGCGGTGGGGATCATTCCAGATGGCTTTCCATGAACCACAGGTCCTTGTCGGCGGTGCGCGACGCGGCGGTGAATGCATCGGCGGTGCCTTCGTCGCCCGCGTCGCTGACCGCGTCAATGGCCTCGCGCAGCTTCTTGCCATAGACGCGCATCCGTTCGGACAGCGCCTTGATGTGATCCTCGACCTTGGTCAGATCGGTCGGATAGGGTTCCAGCGTCGTGCCCTCGGCCACGATCTGCGCGGTGCCCTTGGCCACGCCGTCCAGCACCTGGACACGCTCGGCGAAGGTGTCGATCTGTTCGTTCAGATTGTCGCGCACATCGTCCAGCAGTTCATGCACGGCGATGAAGTTGCGGCCCTTCACGTTCCAATGCGCCTGCTTCACGGCCAGGCCCAATGCGATCGCATCGGCCAGGCAGGCGTTCAGCTCGTTGATCGAAGTCTTGCGGGCATTGTCGGACAGTCCCTGGATATCGACGGCCATATGACATCTCCTTTTCCACGATTGGATCTGCCAATGAACCGTGCTGCCCCTCGGGCGGTTCCATCCCGTGACGGGGGAAAGCAAAACGGCGCCTCGCGGATGCGGGCGCCGTCGCCATGGCCCCCAAGGCGGGGGCCGTCATGTCAAAGGGCTCAGACGGCGCCTTTGATGAAGCTCACGGCATCGCCGACGGTCTGGATGGTCTCGGCGGCGTCGTCGGGGATCTCGATCCCGAACTCTTCCTCGAACGCCATGACCAGCTCGACGGTGTCGAGGCTGTCTGCGCCCAGATCGTCGATGAACGAAGCGGATTCGACCACTTTGTCCTCGTCGACGCCCAGGTGCTCCACCACGATCTTCTTCACGCGATCAGCGATATCGCTCATGTCATATCCTCATTGTCGCGGGCATCCGCCCATAAATTTCACGAACCGTTATCCGGTCCGATTCAGCACAGGGCGGTTTCCCTGCTGCTAAAGCGGGGGATATAGCACCAGAGAACCCTCTTGCAACCGCTTTTGCACTTGCCGCAGCAGGCGTTGCGGCGGTGCAAGGGCGGGTTCAGATCATCGCCATCCCGCCATTGACGTGCAGGGTGGACCCGGTGACATATCCCGCCTCGGGGCTGGCCAGATAGAGGACCGCGCCGGCGATCTCCTCGGGGGTGCCCATGCGGCCCGCCGGGATCTGGCCCTGGATCTTGGATTTCTGATCGTCGGTCAGCTTTTCGGTCATGGCGGTCGCGATGAAGCCCGGGGCCACGCAGTTCACGGTGATCCCGCGGCTTGCGACCTCGTAGGCCAGCGATTTCGACATGCCGACCAGGCCCGCCTTGGCGGCGGCATAATTGCCCTGCCCCGGGTTGCCGGTCGCCCCCACCACCGAGGTGATGTTGATGATGCGGCCCCAACGCGCCTTCATCATGCCGCGCAGCACGCCGCGCGACAGCTTGAAGACGCTGGACAGGTTCACGTCCAGCACCTGGGCCCATTCCTCGTCGGACATGCGCATGAACAGGTTGTCGCGGGTGATGCCCGCATTGTTCACCAGGATGTCCAGCCCGCCCATCGCCTCGGTCGCGGCCTTGGGCAGGGCTGCCAGCGATTCCGCATCGCCCAGATTCGCGGTCACGACATGGGCGCGATCGCCCAGCTTCGCGGCCAGTTCCTGCAGCGGCGCCTCGCGCGTGCCGGACAGCGCGACGGTCGCGCCGGCCTTGTGCAGCGCCTCGGCGATCGCGCCGCCGATGCCGCCCGATGCGCCGGTCACCAGCGCCCTCTTACCCGTCAGATCGAACATCAGAGCATTCCCTTTCGTCATCAAGTTCGGGCGTCAGCCCTTGAGCGCGGCGATATCCGCGGGCGTCCCGATATTGCGGGTGTCCACGCCCTTGGCGATGCGCTTGATCATGCCCGACAGGGCCTTGCCCGCGCCGATCTCCCAGAACTCGGTCACGCCGGCCTCGGCCATGTTGGCGATGGATTCGCGCCAGCGCACGGTGCCGGTCACCTGCTCGACCAGAAGGCGGCGGATGGCGCCCGGTTCGATCACGGCCTCGGCGCGGACATTGGCGATCAGCGGGATGGCGGGGGGCTGGATGTCCACGCCGGCCAGCGCATCGGCCATCACGGCGGCGGCGGGCTGCATCAGAACGGAATGGAAGGGTGCCGACACGGGCAGCATCAGCGCGCGCTTGGCGCCCGCTTCCTTCATCGCCTCGGCGGCGCGTTCCACGGCGGCCTTGTGTCCCGAGATCACGACCTGCCCCGGATCGTTGTCGTTTGCGGCCTGCACGACCTCGTCGCCCGCCACGTCGCGCGCGATGCGGTCCACGGTCTCGAAGTCGAGGCCCAGCACGGCGGCCATCGCGCCCTGCCCGACCGGCACGGCCTCCTGCATGGCATGGCCGCGCTGGCGCAGCAGCCTTGCGGTATCGGACAGGCTGATCGAACCCGCCGCGCAGAGGGCCGAATATTCGCCCAGCGAATGGCCGGCCACGAAATTGCCGTCCATGATGTTGAAGCCCTCGGCCTCGAGCGCGCGGAAGGCCGCGATGGACGTGGCCATCAGCGCCGGCTGCGCGTTCTGCGTCAGCGTCAGCGTGTCCGCATCGCCGTTCCAGATCAGGTCCGACAGCTTCTCGCCCAGTGCCTCGTCCACCTCGTCGAAGACGTCCTTCGCCGCCGGATAGGCCTCGGCCAGCTCGCGACCCATTCCGATGGTCTGCGCGCCCTGCCCCGGAAACACGAATGCCCGCATGGGGTCCCCCGAATATCGTTGCGTCATGCATCGGCATAGCCGCTGCGCAGGCGGGCCGCAACCGAAGCCCCATGCCGCATGCGCAAAAGAAAAGGGCCCGCAAGGGGCCCTTTCCGCGTCGATCGTTCGGGGAACGGTCCGGCTCAGCCGACCAGTTCGAGACCCGAGAAGAAGAACGCGATTTCCTCGGCTGCCGTTTCGGCGGCGTCCGAACCGTGGACCGAGTTCTCGCCGACGGACAGGGCGAATTCCTTGCGGATGGTGCCTTCGGCGGCGTCGGCGGGGTTCGTCGCGCCCATCACTTCGCGGTTCTTCGCGATGGCCGATTCACCTTCCAGCACCTGCACGACCACCGGCTCCGAGGCCATGAACTCGACCAGTTCGCCATAGAAGGGGCGCTCGGCGTGGACGGCATAGAACTTGCCCGCCTGCTCGGCCGACAGCTTGATGCGCTTCTGCGCGACGATGCGCAGGCCGGCATCCTCGAACTTGGCGTTGATCTTGCCGGTCAGGTTGCGGCGGGTCGCGTCGGGCTTGATGATCGAGAGGGTGCGTTCGATGGCCATGGTCATCACCTTGTATCTGGGGCGGGGGCGCAGCCTGCCCGCTTCATGAAATCCGCGTCCGGTTAGCAGGCTTGCGTCCCTCGGGCAAGCGCGGAACCCGCGGGCCGCCCGCCCGTTCTGCCTGTGAACCGAAGGCAGGAGCGACGATGCCCCACGATCCGAGCAACCCGTCCCGCGACCCGGTTCCCGCCGCATTGCGCGTGGTGGTCGCGACCATCGCCATCGTGATCCTGCTGGCCGCCACCTGGTTCTGGGCGAACCTGCTGCTGCAGATCTTCGCCGCGATCCTTCTGGCCATCGCCCTGCAATCGGGTGCCCGCGGCCTGCACCGGCTGACGGGTCTGGGAATGAAGCCCGGGGTGCTGGTCGTGCTGCTGGCATTCCTGGTGGTGACGGTGACGGCCCTGCGGATGGCCGGGCCCGCCATCATGAACCAGTTCGAGCAGCTGGTGCAGGGGCTGCCCGATTCCTGGCAGGCCCTGTCGGACTGGATCTCTGCGCACCCGATCGGGCAGGCCGTCATCGACCGCCTGCCCACATCCGAAGGCTCGGGGGGCATGTCGCAGATGGCAGGCAGCCTGCCCAATTTGCTGGGGTTGGTCACAGGCACGCTGAACACGATGATGGGCAGCATGACCGCGATCTTCCTGCTGATCGTGCTGTCGATCTATTTCGCGATGGAGAGCGACACCTATCGCGAGGGCGCGCTGCGACTGGTCGCCCCTGACAGCCGAGACCGGGCCCGCGACATCCTGGACGATCTGGGCCACAAGCTGGCGCATTGGATGGGGGGACAGGCGCTCGACATGCTGTTCGTGGCGATGCTTGCGGGCCTGGGCCTCTGGGCGCTGGACGTGCCGCTGGCGCTGATCCTGGCCGTGATAGCGGGCATCACCAATGTCGTGCCGATCATCGGGCCCTTCGTGTCGGGCGCCATCGCGGCCGTCGCCGCCGCCCCCGAGGGGCTGGATACCGCCCTCTATGTCGTCCTGCTGTTCACCGCGATCCAGATGTTCGAGGGCAACATCCTGATGCCGATGATCCAGCGCTATGCGGTCGAACTGCCGCCCGCGCTGACCATCATCGCCATCGTGGCGGTCGGATCGTTGTTCAACCCGGCGGCCGTGATCCTGGCCACCCCCCTGCTGATCGTTGCGATCACCTTGATCCGCCGCATCTATGTCGAAGGGGTGCTGGGCGACACGGGCAGCGACGACTGATTTCGTGAATCCGACACATGGTCGGGCTATGATCTGCGCAGGAACAGCAAGGGGTCGCGCGATGCAACCGCTCCGCAAGGGTCACTACCGTGCCCGCCTGGCCGAGACGCCCGAGGATCTGCGCGCGGCGCAGCGCCTGCGCTGGATCTGCTTTCTGGGCCGCAACGGCATTCCCGATGACGGGATGTCGCTGGATGCCGACGCGCTGGATGCCGAATGCAGCCACATGCTGATCGAGGACATGCGCGAAGGCACGCTGGTTTCCGCCTTCCGCTTCCTGCCCCTGGCCGACGGATCGCAGATCGCGCGCAGTTACTCGGCCCAGTTCTACGATCTGGACGCGCTGCAGCGCTTCGACGGCCCCATGGTCGAAATGGGGCGCTTCTGCATCCACCCCGATTGCCACGATCCCAACATCGTCCGCATCGCCTGGGCCGCCCTGACCCGATTCGTGGACGAGACCGGGGTCGAGATGCTGTTCGGCTGTTCCAGCTTCACCGGCTGCGAACCCGAACCGCACGAGGATGCCTTCGCCATGCTGAAGGAACGCCACCTGGCCCCGCGCCGCTGGCTGCCCCGCGTCAAGGCGCCCCGCGTCTTCCGCTTTGCCCGGGCGTTGCGGATGCGCAAGCCCGACCCCAAGCGCGCCATGGCCGCGATGCCGCCGCTGCTGCGCAGCTACCTGGCGATGGGCGGCTGGGTCAGCGACCACGCCGTGGTCGATCCGGCACTGAAGACGATGCATGTCTTCACCGGGGTCGAGATCCGCGCCATCCCCCCCGCCCGCAAGCGGCTGCTGGATGCCATGCTGAACGGCAGCGCCTGACAATTGCACGATAAGCGTGCAGTTGCATATCAGACAGGCATCATCGGCCGTGCTGCTCGATCGGGCGGCATAATTGCAGGCGTGCCAGATTGACCTTGCCACGATCCGAACGCCCCCTGCCCATATGTTCGACAGATTGGAAAGCACGGCCGGTATGCAAGGCGCCCCCCGCATGCAGCGCAGCGCAGGGGCGGCGCATGTCGTCATGGGGCCGCGCGGGCTGATCGACCTGTCGCAGCGTGGCTCGGCCAAGGCGATGCTGCCGCGCATGACGGCGGGCCTGCCCGAAATCGTGTTCCTCAACACCTCGGGCGGGCTGGCATCGGGCGACCGGCTGGCATTTGCGGTCGATCTGCGCCCCGGCACGCGTGCACTGGCCACGACCCAGACCGCGGAACGCGCCTATCGCGCGACAGAGGATCCCGCGCGGGCGCAGGTGACCCTGACGGTGGGTGCGGGCGGCTGGCTGGACTGGCTGCCGCAGGAAACCATCCTGTTCGACGGATCGAAGCTGGACCGGACCACCCGGATCGACCTTGCGGGCGACGCGGGCTGCATGCTGCTGGAAAGCGTCGTCCTGGGCCGCATCGCCATGAACGAGATCCCCACCCGGCTGCATCTGCGCGACCGCCGAGAGGTCCGCCGCGACGGACGCATCCTGCATCACGACGCGTTGGCGCTGGACGATGCGACCCTGCCGCGCCTGCCCGGCCCGGCGCTGACCTGTCCCGCCCGCGCGCTGGCCACGCTGGCCATCGTCGCGCGCCATGCGCCCGATCTTCTGACCCGCGCGCGCGACGTGCTGGACGAACCCGGCGTAACGGGCGCGGCCAGCGCCCCGCCCGGACGCCTGGTCATCCGCCTTCTGGCGCAGGGCGACTGGCCCCTGCGGCGGCAGGTGAACCGCCTTCTGGGGGCATTGCGCCCCAATCCCCTTCCCCGCATCTGGCAGGTCTGACATGAACCTTACCCCCCGCGAGCGTGAAAAGCTGCTGGTCTCGGTCGCCGCGATGGTGGCGCGCAACCGGCTGTCGCGCGGCGTCAAGCTGAACCACCCCGAGGCCATCGCCCTCATCACCGATTTCGTGGTCGAAGGCGCGCGCGACGGGCGCAGCGTCGCCGACCTGATGCAGGCGGGCGCGCATGTGATCACCGCGGAACAATGCATGCCCGGCGTGCCGCAGATGATCGAATCCGTGCAGGTCGAGGCGACCTTTCCCGACGGCACCAAGCTGGTCACCGTCCATCACCCCATCCGCCAGGAGGCCTGAATGAAACCCCTTGCCGCAGCGATCGCGCTTCTTCCCTCTGCCACTCTTGCCCATCCGGGCCACCACGACCATGCCGACCCGACGCATCTGCTGACGCAGGGCGACCATGTCGCGACCATCGCCATGATCGCCGCCGTGGGCATCGCCGCCTGGGCCCTGCTGCGGGGGCGGTCATGATCCCCGGAGAGGTCACGGCCGCCGAAGGCACCATCACCCTGAACGAGGGGCGGGCCGAGATCGTGCTGATGGTCGCCAATTCGGGCGACCGCCCCATCCAGGTCGGCAGCCATTACCACTTTGCCGAAACCAATCCCGGCCTGCGCTTCGACCGCGAGGCCGCGCGCGGCATGCGCCTGTCGATCCCTGCGGGCACTGCCGTCCGGTTCGAACCCGGCCAGTCGCGCGAGGTTCGCCTGATCCCCTTCGCGGGCAATCGTGTCGTGCAGGGTTTCCGCCAAGACATCATGGGGGCGCTGTAACATGGCCCAGACCCTTTCCCGCGCCGATTACGCGGCGCTCTATGGTCCGACCACGGGCGACCGCATCCGGCTGGCCGATACCGAATTGCTGATCGAGGTCGAACGCGACCTGACCATCCCCGGCGAAGAGGTCAAGTTCGGCGGCGGCAAGGTCGTGCGCGACGGCATGGGCCAGTCGCAGGTCACCCGCGCGGATGGCGCGATGGACACGGTCATCACCGGCGTCGTGGTCTTCGACCACCAGGGCATCGTGAAGGCCGATGTCGGCCTGAAGGACGGGCGCATCGCGGGCATCGGCAAGGCCGGCAATCCCGACACCCAGCCCGGCGTGACCCTGATCATCGGCCCCGGCACGGAAATCATCGCGGGCGAAGGGCGCATCCTGACGCCCGGCGGCTTCGATTGCCATATCCACTTCATCTGCCCCCAGCAGGTCGATCACGCGATCCATTCGGGCGTCACCACGATGCTGGGCGGCGGCACCGGCCCCGCGCATGGCACGCTGGCCACGACCTGCACTCCCGGCCCCTGGCACATCGCCCGCATGCTGGAGGCCGTGGCCGACCTGCCCGTGAATATCGGCATCGCGGGCAAGGGCAACGCATCCGTGCCCGCGCCGCTGGAGGAACAGATCCGCGCGGGCGCCTGCGCGCTGAAGCTGCACGAGGATTGGGGCACCACCCCCGCCGCCATCGACAATTGCCTGACCGTCGCGGACCGCATGGACGTGCAGGTGATGATCCATACCGACACGCTGAACGAATCCGGCTTTGTCGAGGATACGATGGCCGCGATCGGCGGGCGCACCATCCACGCCTATCACACCGAAGGCGCGGGCGGCGGGCATGCCCCCGACATCATCCGCATGGTGGGCATGTCGAACGTGCTGCCATCGTCCACCAACCCGACGCGGCCCTATACCGGCAACACGATCGAGGAACATCTGGACATGCTGATGGTGTGCCACCATCTGGATCGTCGCGTTCCCGAGGATGTCGCCTTCGCCGAATCCCGCATCCGCCGCGAGACCATCGCAGCCGAGGATATCCTGCACGATCTGGGCGCCTTCAGCGTCATCTCGTCGGACAGCCAGGCCATGGGCCGCGTGGGCGAGGTGATCATCCGCACCTGGCAGACCGCCGACAAGATGCGCCGCCAGCGCGGACGGCTGGAGGGCGAGCAGGGGCAGAACGACAACCTGCGCGCCCGCCGCTATATCGCGAAATACACGATCAACCCGGCCATCGCGCATGGCGTCTCGCGCCATATCGGCAGCATCGACGACGGCAAGCGCGCCGACCTGGTCCTGTGGTCCCCCGCCTTCTTCGGCGTCAAGCCCGAGATGGTGCTGGTCGGCGGCCAGATCGCCGTCGCGCAGATGGGCGATCCCAACGGCTCGATCCCGGTGCAGCCGGTCTTCAGCCGCCCGATGTGGGGGTATACGGGCCGCGCCTCGTCGATCTTCGTCAGCCAGGCGGGGCTGGATGCGGGCGCGGGCGACGGGCTGTCGAAATCGCTGATCGCGGTCGAGAACACGCGCGGGATCGGCAAGGCCGACATGGCGCTGAACGACCGGATGCCGCAGATCGAGGTCGATCCCGAAACCTACGAGGTCCGCGCCGACGGTCAGCTTCTGACCTGCGAACCCGCGACCGAGCTGCCGATGGCGCAGCGCTATTTCCTGTTCTGAGGTTCTCCATGACCCTTCACTGCCACAGCATCATCCGCAACGCTGAAGGCCCCTTCGCCGCCGAGATCGCAATGCATTACGAATCCCGCCTGCTGCGCCGCAAGCGGCTGACCACCGCGGCGGGCGATTTCATGCTGGACCTGCCCGAGGTCGTCAGCGTCGAGGATGGCGATGCCTTCGCCCTGTCCGACGGGCGGCTGGTCGCCATGCGCGCGGCCCCCGAACCCGTGCTGGTCGTCACCGGCGATCTGGCGCGGCTGGCATGGCATGTCGGCAACCGCCACACCCCCTGCCGGATCGAGGCCGACCGCCTGATCATCCGACAGGACCACGTGCTCGAGGCGATGCTGCGCCAGCTGGGCGCGGCGGTCGAACGCGCCGATCTGCCCTTCAGCCCGGAAGGCGGCGCCTATGGCCACGGTCGCACCTTCGGGCACGATCACGGGCATTCGCATGACCACGGACATGATCACGGGCACGGTCATGATCATGGGCACGACCATGACCACCATCACGAACACGCCTGAGGCGGCACGGCTGCGATTGGCGCAATACCTGTCGCCCGCCTTCCCGGTGGGCGGCTTCGCCTGGTCGCAGGGGCTGGAATACGCGATGGATCAGGGCATCGTGACGCGCACGACCCTGCCCGCATGGCTGGCCGACTGGCTGGATCACGGCGCGGGCTGGACCGATGCCGTGCTGGTCGCGCTGGCCCTGCGCGACGCCGATCCGGAACTGGACGATCTGGCCCGCGCGGCCTGCCCCTCGTCCCAGCGCCTGACCGAGACGGTGGAACAGGGCACGGCCTTCGCCGCCAATGTCGCCGCGCTGAGCGGTCGCGATGCGTCCCCCGCCGCCCTGCCCGTCGCATTCGGCCGCGCCTGCACCGACATGCCCCTGCCCGCCCCCGAGATCATCGCGGCCTTCTTGCAGGCGCAGGCCGCCGCGCTGATCAGCGCCGCCGTGCGGTTCCTGCCGCTTGGCCCCATGCAGGGGCAGGCGATGCTGGCCGGCCTGCAACCCGCGATCCTTGCCTGCGCCGCCCGGGCCGCGACCGCGACGCGCGAAGACCTGCACAGCGCCGCATGGGGGGCCGACATCGCCGCCATGCGCCACGAAACCATGACCACGAGGATCTTCCGATCATGAGCCCCAACGCCACCCCGAACCACGGTCCCCTGCGCGTCGGCATCGGCGGCCCCGTCGGCGCGGGCAAGACCACCCTGACCGAACAGCTGGCCCGCGCCCTTGCGCCCCGCCTGTCGATGGCGGTCGTCACCAACGATATCTATACGCGCGAGGATGCCGAGGCGCTGATGCGCGCGCAGGTCCTGCCCGCCGAACGCATCCGGGGCGTGGAAACGGGCGGCTGCCCGCATACGGCCATCCGCGAGGATGCCAGCATCAACCTGGCTGCCATCGCGGATCTGAACGCGGCCTTTCCCGATCTGGAACTGGTGCTGATCGAATCCGGCGGCGACAACCTGGCCGCGACCTTCAGCCCCGAACTGGCCGATCTGACCATCTATGTCATCGACACCGCGGCGGGGCAGGACATCCCGCGCAAGCGGGGGCCGGGCCTGGCGCGATCCGACCTGCTGGTCGTGAACAAGACCGACCTTGCCCCGCATGTAGGCGTCGATGCGACACTGCTGGAAAGCGATGCGCGGACCTCCCGCCGGGGGCGGCCGGTGGTGATGGCATCGCTGCGCCATGGCAAGGGCGTCGACCAGATCGTCGAATTCCTGATCCACGAGGGCGGGCTTGCAGCCTCTGCCCCCCTGTCCACGCCCGAGGACTGCACGATCTGAGGGCAGAATGGCGGGCATCTGCCCGCCAATTCCCCACCGGGACAAGCTGCCTGCGCAATACTGCCCGAATCCTGTCCAGCTGCCCGATTTACGTCATCTCCTGTGACCGCGAAGACGAAAGATCTTCACGAAAACATGACAGGGGGAATGGACGGGATGAGCATCATGACACGCAAGCTTCTTCTGGGGGTCGCACTGGCCGCCGTGACCACCGCAGCCAACGCGCAAGAGGGCGAGCCGATCAAGATCGGCGTGCTGCATTCGCTGTCCGGAACGATGGCGATTTCCGAGACCACGCTGAAGGACACGGTCCTGATGCTGGTCGAACAGCAGAACGAGAAGGGCGGCGTGCTGGGCCGCCCGCTGGAGGCCGTGGTCGTCGATCCGGCATCCGACTGGCCGCTATTTGCGGAAAAGGCCCGCGAGCTGCTGACCGTCAGCGAGGTCGACGTGATCTTCGGCGGCTGGACCAGCGTCAGCCGCAAGTCGGTCCTGCCGGTGATCGAGGAACTGAACGGGCTGATGTTCTATCCCGTCCAGTACGAGGGCGAGGAATCCTCGAAGAACGTCATCTATACGGGCGCCGCACCGAACCAGCAGGCGATCCCCGCCGTGGATTACATGCGCGACGAGCTGGGCGTGGAGAAATGGGCGCTTCTGGGCACCGACTACGTCTATCCGCGCACGACGAACAACATCCTCGACGCCTATCTGAAGGACAACGGCACGGCGGATGAGGACATCTTCGTCAACTACACCCCCTTCGGGCATTCCGACTGGTCCAAGATCGTGGCCGATGTCGTGGCGCTTGGCGCGGACGGCAAGAAGGTCGGCGTCGTGTCCACCATTAACGGCGACGCGAATGTGGGCTTCTACAAGGAACTGGCGGCTGCGGGCGTTTCGGCCGACGACATCCCCGTCATGGCCTTCTCGGTCGGCGAGGAGGAGCTGTCGGGCCTGGATACCGGCAACCTCGTCGGGCACCTGGCTGCCTGGAACTATTTCCAGACCGCCGAAAGCCCCGAGAACGACGAATTCGTCGCGGGCTGGAAGGAATTCATCGGCGACGATTCCCGCGTGACCAACGACCCGATGGAGGCCACGATGATCGGCTTCAACGCCTGGGTCGCGGCAGTCGAGGAAGCGGGCACCACCGATGTCGATCCGGTGCTGGACGCCATCGTCGGCGTGACCGTCCCGAACCTGACCGGCGGCACCGCCGAGGTCCTGCCGAACCACCACCTGACCAAGCCCGTCCTGATCGGCGAGATCCGCGAGGATGGCCAGTTCGACATCGTCAGCCAGACCGATCCGGTTCCGGGCGACGCCTGGACGGACTTCCTGCCCGAATCCGCCGTGCTGGACGCCGATTGGCCGGGCAAGCAGTGCGGCATGTACAACACCGAGACCGAGACCTGCGTCCAGGTCCAGTCGAACTACTGACACCACAAGGCCCGGGCGGGGATCCCCTCGCCCGGCCATGACTGCCTTTCCCGAAGGAATTACAGCGTGTTCCGCATTGCCCGTATCGCGCCCGTCATCGTGGCGCTGCTGATGCCCCTTGCCGCGGCGGCCAATCCGGCGCTCGAGGCGGTGATCGCCGACAATCTCGACCAGATCGAGCGCCCCTCGCGCCAGACCGTGGCCCCCCTTGTCGCCGAGATCGCAGCCACCGGCCCCGAGGGGCTGGCCCTGCTGCAGGCCTGGTCGGCGCGCGAACTGGCCCTGACCGAGGATGGCCGTGCGGTGATCACCTCGGGGGATGCGCCGATCGATGCGGTGACGGGCGACCCGGTCACGGCCGAGTTCAGCGGCCTGCGTCCCAACAGCGGCGTGCGCGGCCTGATCGACGGGGCGCTGGTCGTGTCGCAACTGTCGGACCCCGATCCCCGCATCCGGTCCGGCGCGCTGGACACGTTGGCGCGCAAGGCCGATGCCGAACAGCTGGCCGCCCTGCGCGGCGCGCTGGACGATCCCGATCCGGCCATCGCCACCCGCAAGGCGCGGCTGGAACGCCTGCTGACCATCCAGCTGGGCGAGGATACGCAGAACCGCGTGCAGGCGATCCGCGACATGTCGGGCGACGTGGCGCTGGATTTCCGCGCCGCGCTGAACCCGCTGCTGGCCACGCGCATCGTCGCCGCGGCCGACGAACCCGCGGGCAACATCAAGCGCGAGCTGCGGCCCGGATCGGATGCCCTGACGCGCGAGGATGCCATCGCGATCCTCGTGTCCGACGGGGTGCTGCAGCCGCGCCTGACCTCGGCGGAGCAGCGCATGCGGCTGGCCGCCAATATCGTCGACGGTCGCGTGGCCGGGGTGCCCGTATCCACGCTGGACGACCCCGATGCCCGCGACCGCGCCTACGAGACGCTGGAGGCGCAGGGCGCCGTCCCCCCCGCCGCGACCGAGGCCGAGACCGAGGCCGCGCTGCAGGATCACGACTTCTATGCCATCTATGCCGAGCCAGACGCCGCCGTCACCACCGCGGCCGAGGACGCGCTGACCCGCACCGGCACGCGGCTGGCGGTGATGAAGGGCTTCGACCTCGCGCTCGATTCGCTCTCGCTGGCCTCGATCTACTTCCTTGCCGCGATCGGGCTGGCCGTCACCTTCGGCGTCATGCGGGTCATCAACATGGCGCATGGCGAATTCATCATGATGGGCGCCTATACCGGTTACGTGGTCCAGACGCTGATCGCGGATCGCACGCTGTCGCTGGTGGTTGCCCTGCCGCTGGCCTTCGTCGTCACCTTTGCGGCGGGGGTCCTGCTCTATCGGCTGGTGATCCGACATCTGGCGCACCGCCCGCTGGAAACGCTGCTGGCGACCTTCGGCGTGTCCATCGCGCTGCAGCAGCTGGCCAAGAACATCTTCGGCACACAGGCCCGCCCCCTGACCTCGCCCCGCTGGCTGGAGGGCGCGATCACCGTCAACGACGTGATCGGCATCAGCTCGATCCGGGTGGCGATCTTCGTGCTGGCGCTGCTGTTCCTTGGGCTGTTCCTGTTCATCATGAAGCGTACGCGGCTGGGCCTCGAGGTGCGGGCCGTCACGCAGAACCCCGGCATGGCCGCATCCATGGGCATCAATCCCGACCGGATCGCGATGATGACCTTCGGGCTGGGATCCGGCATCGCGGGGATCGCCGGCGTGGCCATCGGGCTGTTCGCGCAGGTCACCTCGGAACTGGGCCAGCAATACATCGTCCAAAGCTTCATGACCGTGGTCGTGGGCGGCGTCGGCAATATCTGGGGCACACTGGCGGGCGCCACCATGATCGGCGGCTTCTCGAAGATCGTCGAGGCGCTGAACCCCGCCAACACGCTGGCGGCCCAGACCTTCATGATCCTCTTCATCATCATCTTCATCCAGTTCCGGCCCCGTGGGATCATCCCGCAAAAGGGCCGCGCGGCCGAGGTCTGAACCCATGCAGCGCACACCCTTCATCCTGCGAAACCCCTCTGTCCTGGCGCTGATCGCGGTGCTGGCGGTCTTCACCGCCGCCGTGACCGCGGCCAGCGCGGCCTATGGCACGGGACTGCTGCCCACCTCGATGATCAAGGTGCTGGGCAAGACCCTGTGCCTGGCGCTGGCCGCCGTCGCGATGGACCTGGTCTGGGGATATCTGGGCATCCTGTCGCTTGGGCAGATGGCCTTCTTCGCGCTTGGCGGATACATGATCGGCCAGTGGCTGATGTATGCGCGCACCGAAAGCATCGTGGCCGCGTCCATGGCCGCGAACCCCATCCCCCCCACCCCGGCGGAACTGCAGGAAGGCGTGGCGGGCCAGATCTTCGGCGTGGTCGGATCGACCGACCTGCCCTGGGCCTGGACCTTCGCCCATTCCCTGCCCGCGCAGCTGGCGCTGGTGGTGCTGGTGCCGGGCCTGCTGGCGCTGGTCTTCGGCTGGCTGGCCTTCCGCAGCCGGGTGAACGGCGTCTATCTGTCGATCCTGACGCAAGCGATGACGCTGGCGCTGGCGCTGTGGCTGTTCCAGAACGACAGCGGATTCCGGGGCAACAACGGCCTGTCGGGCCTGCAGAACATCCCGGGCCTCGAGGATGTCGGCCAGGCGCGGCTGTCGGTCTGGTTCCTCTGGGCGTCGGCACTGGCGCTGGCCGTGGGATACGCGCTGGCCGCCTGGCTGATGGGCGGCAAGTTCGGCAGCGTCACCCGCGCCATCCGCGACGACGAGACCCGCGTCCGGTTCCTGGGTTACCCGGTCGAGGGGTTCAAGCTGGCGGTCTTCACCATCGCCGCCATGATCACCGCCATCGCCGGCGCGCTGTATTACCCGCAGGCGGGCATCATCAACCCGGCCGAGCTGGCCCCCGTGGCCTCGATCTATCTTGCGGTCTGGGTGGCCATCGGCGGACGCGGGCGCCTGTACGGTGCGGTGATCGGGGCGGTGGTCGTGTCGCTTCTGTCCAGCTGGTTCACCGGCGGGCGCGCGCCCGACCTGAACTTCGCGGGCCTGCGCATGGCCTGGGTGGACTGGTGGCAGGTCGCATTGGGCCTGACCTTCGTGCTGGTCACCCTGTTCGCGCCCAAGGGCATCGCCGGGCTGTTCGACATCCTGAACCGAAAGGCCAAGTCATGAGCGCGCTTCTGGAAGTCCGCGGCATTTCCAAGACATTCGACGGGTTCAAGGCGATCAACGACCTGTCATTCTCCATCGGGCAGGCGGAACTGCGTGCCGTGATCGGTCCGAACGGGGCGGGCAAGACCACCTTCATGGACATCGTGACCGGCAAGACCACCCCGGACGAGGGCGAAGTCCTGTGGGGCCCAGAATCCCGGTCGCTTCTGAAGATGAACGAGGCACAGATCGCCCGCGCGGGCGTGGGCCGCAAGTTCCAGCGCCCCACCGTCTTCGAGGATCAGAGCGTTGCCGACAACCTGACCATGGCATTGCGCGCCGATCGCAACCCCTTCGCGGTCCTGCGCTGGCGTCCGTCGCATGACAGCGAGGGCCGCGTGGCCGAACTGGCAGCCGAGGTGGGCCTGTCCGACCAGCTGCCCCGCAAGGCGGGCGAACTGAGCCACGGCCAGAAGCAATGGCTGGAGATCGGCATGCTGCTGGCGCAGGAACCGCAGCTGCTGCTGGTCGACGAACCGGCGGCGGGCATGACCCTGGCCGAACGCGAACTGACCACGACGCTTCTGTGCCGCCTGGCCGAAACCCGCGCGGTGGTGGTCGTGGAACACGACATGGATTTCGTCCGCCGCCTGAACTGCCGCGTCACCGTGCTGCACCAGGGGTCGGTCCTGGCCGAGGGCAGCCTGGATCACGTGACGCGAAATCCCGAAGTCATCGAAGTCTATCTGGGGCGCTGACATGCTGAACGCGAAGAACCTGACCCTGCATTACGGCGGCAGCCAGATCCTGCACGGGATCGACATCGAGGCCACGCCCGGGCGCGTCACCTGCGTCATGGGCAACAACGGCGTGGGCAAGACCTCGTTGATGAACCTGCTGGCGGGGCGGCATCCCCGGTCGGGCGGTACCCTGACGATGGAGGGGCGCGATCTGGGCCGCGTGAACGCGCAGCGCATGGCGCGGATGGGCGTGGGCTATGTCCCGCAGGGCCGCGCGATCTTTCCGATGCTGACCGTGCGCGAGAACATGGAGACGGGCTTTGCCTGCCTGCCCCGCGCCGAACGCCGCATCCCCGACGAGATCTTCGACAGCTTTCCCGTCCTGGCCGAGATGGCGCATCGGCGCGGGGGCGATCTGTCGGGCGGCCAGCAGCAGCAGCTGGCCATCGCCCGTGCGCTGATCACCAGGCCGCGCATCCTGTTGCTGGACGAACCAACCGAAGGCATCCAGCCCAACATCATCGCCCAGATCGGTCGCGTCATCGCGGCGCTGCGCGACCGGGGCGACATGGCGATCGTGCTGGTCGAACAGTTCTTCGACTTCGCCTGGGACCTGGGCGACGACTTCCTGGTGATGGAACGCGGGCGCGCCGTCATGCAGGGCCCGAAGGCCCAGCTGCGGCGCGAGGATCTGCATGCCCGTCTTGCGGGGCATGCCGCGGCCTAGCGCTTGCGTTCCCACCGGCCCGAATCCTCGGACCAGTACTCGGCCTCGATCCCGCCCTGGGTCAGGGCACGCCACTGATCGCGGGCACGGGCGGTGGCCGCACCATCGCCGCCGTCGAAGACGATCAGCGTGCGTTCCATCGCCTGCGCCTGCGTCACGGGAACCTCGGCCCCGTCCAGCGCGATCAGGCAGGCGGGGTCGTTCGCGGCCCCGCCCCCGTCGCCCCCGTCGCCCGTGGTCAGCAGCACCGGCTGACGCGCATCATGCGCGCCCCCGGCCAACCCGTGCGGCAGGAAGCCGTCGCCCTGCCACAGCTGCAGGTCCAGCCGTTCCATCCGCGCAGGATCGGTCCCGCGCAGCTCCACCCGCCACCCGGCCTGCGCGGCCTTCCCCAGAAGCTGGGGCAGCAGCGCTTCGGCCGGGGACCGGGTCAGGTGATAGAACATCGCCTTGCCCATGCCGGGATCACTTCACCTCGAATCGGTCGCGGATCATGCGGTCCAGCGTCATGACACCCCAGCCCGACGCGCCCTTGGGGGCCAGGTCGGTCGGCTGCGGCGGCAGGGCCACGCCCGCGATGTCGATATGCGCCCAGGGCTGCCCTTCGCGGATGAAGCGCTGCAGGAACTGCGCTGCCGTGATCGAACCCGCGGCGCGACCGCCGGTGTTCTTCATGTCGGCCAGGCGCGATTTCAGCTGCGCGTCATAGCTTGCGCCAAGCGGCAACCGCCACGCGCCCTCGCCCTCGGACCGGGCAGCGGACAGGATGCCCTCGGCCAGCTTGTCGTCATTGGCGAAGATGCCCGCATTGTCATGGCCAAGCCCGATGATCACCGCGCCGGTCAGCGTCGCCAGATCGACGATGGCCGAGGGGTTGAAGCGCGTCTGCGCATACCACAACACGTCCGCCAGCACGAGGCGGCCTTCGGCATCGGTATTGATGATCTCGATCGTGTCGCCCTTCATCGACTTCACGATGTCGCCCGGACGCTGCGCACGGCCGTCGGGCATGTTCTCGACCAGGCCCACCAGCCCCACGACATTGGCCTTGGCCCGACGCAGCGCCAGCGTGCGCATCACGCCCGCCACGACACCCGCGCCGCCCATGTCCATGGTCATGTCCTCCATGCCCGCGGCGGGCTTGATGGAAATGCCGCCGGTGTCGAAGACGACACCCTTGCCGACCAGCGCCAGCGGTGCCTCGTCGCCCGCGCCGTTCCAGCGCATGACGACGACCTTGGACGGGCTCTCGCTGCCCTGGCCCACGCCCAGCAGCGCGCGCATGCCCAGTTCGGCCAGTCGATCCTCGTCCAGCACCTCGACCTCGAGGCCCAGTTCCTGCATGGCGGCCAGACGGTCCGCGAAATCGGTGGTGGTCAGCACGTTGGCGGGCTCGTTCACCAGGTCGCGGGTGAAGAAGACGCCCTCGGCCACGGCGGCGGCGGATCCTGCAGCCTTCGCCAGATCCTCGGGGGATTTCGCCATGAAGGTGACATGGCCCTTCGGCTTCTCCTCGCCCTCGGGGCGGGACTTGTAGGCGTCGAAATCATAGGCGCGCAGCGCAAGACCTAGGGCCACGTCGGATGCCAGCTTGTGCGGGCCGGCCGCGACCAGCATGTGACCGCCGTTCAGCCGTGCGCCGATGGCGGCACCGGCCTGACGCGCCTCGATGGTGCTGGAGGACGTGGCCAGCCGCGCGAGGATCAGCGATTCCGCCGCCAGCCCCGCGGGGAATGCCAGTTCCAGCGCCTGCCCGGCCTTCAGCTCCTGCCCCGCCTTCGAGGCCAACGCCCGCTGCGCGGCATCGCGCACGGGCTTCGGCAGACGGCCCGGCAGGCGGTCATCCGCGCCCACCAGAAGCGCGATGCGCCCCTCATGGTCGGCAAAACGCTCGGGCGCGGTCTCAATGAAATCGATCTGGACGGGGTGGGTCATTCGAGGTCCTCTCTCTTGTTGTCGTGAACCTAGACACCGCGCGGACCCTTTTCCAGAGCGTCCCTTGCGGCTAATCAGGACCGAACGTCACGCGAAGAAGGCCGCCCATGCCCCGGATCGACCGATACATCCTTGGCCAGCTGCTGACGCTGTTCGGCTTTTTCGCGCTGGTGCTGGTTTCCGTCTACTGGATCAACCGCGCCGTCAGCCTGTTCGATGACCTGCTGAACGACGGCCAGACCGCGCTGGTGGTGCTGGAATTCACCCTGCTGACGCTGCCGCTGGTCATTTCCGTGGTCCTGCCCGTCGCGGCCTTCGCGGCCACGGCATACGGCACGAACCGTTTGTCGGGGGAATCCGAACTGGTGGCGATGCAGTCGGCGGGCATATCCCCCTGGCGGATGGCGCGTCCCGTCCTGATCTTCGGGCTGTCGGTGGGGCTGATGGTCGCGATCCTCGTCCACGGCCTGGTACCCATGGCGCGCGAACGCCTGGCCGAACGCAGCGCCGAGCTGGCCGAGAACGTCACCTCGCAATTCCTGCGACCGGGCAGTTTCCAGTATCCGACCGACGACGTGACGCTGTTCATCCGCGACATCGCCAGCGACGGGCATCTTCTGGACCTGTTCATCGAGGATGCCCGCGATCCGGACCGGCAGGTCGTCTATACCGCGCAGGAGGCGCTGCTGGTGCGCGCCGATACCGGACCCGTGCTGGTGCTGCTGCAGGGCATGGCCCAGACGCTGACCCGGCAGGACGGACGGCCCCGGCTGGCGGTCACGCGCTTCGACGAATTCAGCTATGATATCGGGGCGATGTTCACCGGCGGGGGCAGCACGCGGCGCGACCTGCGCGATTACGGCACGCTGGACCTGCTGCGCGCCGACGACGCCCTGCTGCAATCCACGGGCGCCAGCGCCGCGAATGCCCGGCGCGAAGCGCATGAACGCATCGCCCAGCCCCTGCTGTCGCCGGTGGCGGCGATGATCGGCTTCGCCACGCTGCTGGTCGGGGGGTTTTCCCGCTTCGGGGTCTGGCGGCAGGTGGGATGGGCGATCCTGGCCCTGATCTTCGTGCAGTTCCTGTCCAACGCCGCCGCCGACCGCGTGGGTTCGGCCCCCGGCATGTGGCCGCTTCTGTATCTGCCCTCGGGCGTCGGGGCGCTGCTTTGCGCGGGGCTGTTATGGCTGGCCGCCAAACCCAGAGGGGGGCGATCCTCGTGATCCTTGCACGGTATGTCGCGCGTCGGTTCCTGCGTTCGTTCCTGATGATCGCGGGGATCTTCCTTCTGATCCTGTTCCTGATCGACATGATCGAGATCATCCGCCGCTTCTCGGGGGACGATATCGGGTTGGCGGGCGCGGCGCGGCTGGCGGCGCTGAACATCGCCGACAGTTTCTATTCCATCCTGCCGCTGATGACCGTGCTGGCAGGGATCGCGCTGTTTCTCGGGTTGGCGCGCAGTTCCGAGATGGTGGCGATCCGGGCGTCGGGGCGGTCGGGGATGCGCGTGATCGCGGCACCCGCGCTGACCGCCGTGGCAGTGGGCGCGCTGACCGTGGGGCTTCTGAACCCGCTGGTCGCGGCGACGGGGCAGCTCTATGACGATGCGGTGGACCAGATCGACCGCGGCGACAGCCAGACCGTCAGCCTGGGCGACAGCGCCGTCTGGCTGCGCCAGGCCGTGCTGGAGAATGGCGAGGAATCGGGCCAGATCGTCATCCGCGCGCGCCGCGCCAGCGCCGATGCGCTGACCCTGCATGATGCGACCTTCCTCGTCTTCGACGCCGAATCCGGTCCCGTCCGCCGGATCGAGGCCCAGACCGCGCGGCTGACGCCCGGCGCCTGGGGCCTGGCCGAGGTGCGCGACTATCCGCTGGATGCGCAGAACCCGCAGGCCGAGGTGACGCGCACGCCCTACATGCTGCTGCCGTCCGACCTGACGGCGCAGCGCATCCGCGAAGGGTTCGGTCGCCCCGAATCCGTGCCCGTCTGGCAGTTGCCGGGCTTCATCGCCGGGCTGGAACGGGCAGGCTTTTCGGCGGCGCGGCACAAGGTCTGGTTCCAGATGGAACTGGCCCGTCCCTTCCTGATGGGGGCGATGGTGCTGATCGCGGCGGCCTTCACCATGCAGCATGTGCGTGGCCGCAATACCGGGGTCGCGGTCCTTCTGGCCTTCGCGGCGGGGATCGCGCTGTTCTTTCTGCGCAACATGGCGCAGGTTCTGGGGGATAACGGGCAGGTGGGCGCGGTGATGGCCGCATGGACCCCGCCGCTTGTCGGCGCGCTTCTGGCGCTTGGACTGATACTGAAACGAGAGGACGGATGACCGTTCGGATGCCCGGAACACATATGCGCCGCCTGATGCTGGGCAGCACGCTGATGGCGGGGCTGAGCGGAGCCGCCGCGGCCCAGACGATCTTCGACGACGAGAGCCTCATGCCCGAGATGCCGGGCGTGTCGCAGACCGCGCCGCTGTCCAGCCTGGGCGGGATCTCGGCGCTGGCGCCCGAATCCGACAGCCTGGGCAGCGAACCGATCGGCGATCGCACCCCGTCCACCGACGCCCCCGAGGCGGTCGAGGCCCAAGCGTCCGTCACGCTGCCCGGCGACAGGCCGCGTTCGTCGCAGGGCGGGGCGGCGACCGTTCTGGCCGATGCCGTGCAGCTGCAGGATGACCGCACGCTGATCGCGGCGGGTGGGGTCGTGATCTGGTACCAGGGATCGCGGCTGGTGGCATCGCGGGTGATCGTGGACGGCCCCACGGGCGATCTGACCATCGAGGGCCCGATCCATCTGTCCCGCCCGGATGCGACCGATCCCGATCAGGACACCATCCTGATCGCCGATGCCGCCCAGCTGGACCGCGAATTGCAGGACGGCATCATCGAGGGCGCACGCCTGGTCATCGGTCGCGAATTGCAGCTTGCCGCGCGCGAGGCCGAACGCAGCGATGGCGGGCGCATCACCGAACTGCGCCAGGTGGCGGCCTCGTCCTGCCAGATCTGCGCCAGCGATCCGACGCCCCTGTGGGAAATCCGTGCGCGTTCGATCACCCATGACGCCGAATCCCGCACGATCACCTTCGACCATCCCCAGTTCCGCGCCTTCGGCGTTCCGCTGGCCTATCTGCCCTTCACGCTCAGCGCGCCCGATCCGACGGTGGATCGCAAGAACGGCTTCCTGCGCCCCGAGATCCGCACGACCTCCAGCCTGGGTTTCGGGCTGAAGCTGCCCTATTTCATCGCCCTGGGCGATCATGCCGACGTGACCGTCTCTCCCTATGTCGCGGTCGACAGCACGCGGACGCTGGAACTGCGATACCGCCAGGCCTTCGCGAACGGGGCGACGGAATGGAACGGGGCGATCACCCGCGACGACCTGTTGCTGGACGAATGGCGCGGCTATGTCTTCGGGATCGCGCAGTTCGACCTGCCCCGCGACTACAAGCTGGGCGTGCAGGTTCAGGCCGCGACCGACCGGGCATATCTGCTGGATTACGACGTCACCGACGCCGACCGGCTGTGGTCGGGCGTGACGCTGGAACAGGTGCGCCGGACCAAGCTGGTCTGGGCCCGGATCGGCAACTACAACTCGCTGCGCGACGACGAGGACAACTCGACCTCGCCCGCGCAGGTGGCCGACGCGATCTGGCTGCGCCGCTTCACCCCCGCCCGGATCGGGGGCGAGGCGACGATCGAATGGTCGGCCCATGCCCATCGCCGCCCCTCGGACGAGGACGAGGTCGGCCGCGACGTGGCCCGCGCCTCGTTCGACCTGGACTGGCGCCGCTCGCAGGTCCTGCCGGGCGGCGTGATGGCCGCGGCCATCGCCAGCCTCGAGGCGGATGTCTATCGCATCGCGCAGGACGACGATTACGACGACGTGGTGGCGCGCGCCGACCCCCAGGTCGGGATCGAGCTGCGCTGGCCGCTGGCCACGGTGAAGGGACGCGCGACCCATATCATCGAACCCGTCATGCAGCTTCTCTATTCGCCGCAGGGCGATGACGACGACATCCCGAACGAGGACAGCCTTCTGGTCGAGTTCGACGAGGGGAACCTGTTCTCGGACAGCCGCTTTCCGGGCTATGATCGCAGCGAAGGCGGGCTGCGTGCCAATGTCGGCCTGACCTGGACGCGGATCGATCCGTCGGGCTGGTCGCTCGGGGTGACGGGGGGCCGGGTCTTCCGGGCCCGCGACAGCAGCACCTATGACGACGAGAGCTTTCTCGGCGGGCGCAGGTCGGACTGGCTGCTGTCCACGACCTATGACAGCGGCAAGGGGCTGGCCATCGCCAACCGCGCGCTGTTCGACGACAGCTTCGGCGTGTCGCGCAACGAATTCCGCATGGGCTGGCTGCGCGACGACCTGCAGCTTTCGGCGGGCTATCTGTGGATCGATGCCGACCTGTCCGAGGGGCGCGACGACGATGCATCCGAACTGGCCGCAAGCGTCGGCTGGCAGATCGCGCCGGGCTGGTGGGGCAATGCCGAGGCCCGCTACGACTTCACCGCCGAAAGCACCCAGAGCGCGTCGCTGGACGTGACCTATCGCAACGAATGCATCACGGTCGAGACCGGCATATCGCGGCGCTTCACCAGCACGGACACGATCGACGCCGAAACCAGCTTCGATCTGTCGGTCCGGCTGGCCGGTTTCGGCAGTCAGAGCGACGGCGAGGGCACGGTGGCGCAGCGCAACTGCATGCGCTAACCTGCCCGCCAAAAGACAAGGATAGGAACAGCAGATGCGGCAACTCCTCTCAGGTATCGCGCTGGCGGCGATGATCGCGACGGGCGCGGGCGCGCCGGTTCACGCGCAGAACCTGTTCCAGACCGTCGTCTACGTGAACGACAGTGCCGTCACCCGTTACGAGATCGTGCAGCGCCAGCGCTTCATGCAGGTCATCGGCGCGCCTGAGACCAGCGCCCAGGCCGCCGAGGATGCGCTGATCGACGACCGCCTGCGGGTCGAGGCCGCCGAACGGATCGGCGTGCAGCTGTCCGACGAGGCGTTGCAGTCGGGGCTCGAGGAATTCGCGGGCCGCGCGGGTCTCGATGCCGCCAGCTTCATCGCAAGGCTGGAACAGGCGGGCGTCGATGGCGACACCTTCCGCGATTTCGTCCGCGCGGGCAGCATGTGGCGGCAGGTCGTGCGCGCCCGGCTGCTGTCGCAGATCGACATTTCCGATGCCGAGGTCGACCAGCAGCTGAAGCGGGTGATCGAGACCCCGATCATCGACCGCGTGTCGCTGTCCGAACTGATCATCCCCGCCCCTCCGGGGCAGGAGGCGCAGGCCCTGTCGCTGGCCGAACGCATCGCCGGGTCGCGCCCCTCCGAGGCGCAGTTCGCCGATGCCACGCGGCGCTATTCGGCGACCCCCTCGGCCGAGGCCGGCGGGCGTCTGGAAACGATGGAGCTGGATTCGCTGCCCCCCGGCCTGCGCCAGATCGTGACGCAGCTGCAACCCGGCGAGACCACGCAGCCCCTGCAGGTCGAAGGCGCCGTGATCCTGTTCCACCTGCGCGACGCCCAGGGCAGCCTTCGCCCCGGCGCGCGCGAACAGGTGCTGGAATACGCGACCATCACCCTGCCCGACATGGCCCGGGCCAATGCCGTGGCGCAGGCCACGCTGTCCTGCGACGATCTCTACAAGCAGGTCGGCCCCGAAGCCGCGCTGCAGGTCCAGCGCCAGACCCTGTCGCAGGCCCAGATCCCGACGCTGATCGCCGCGCGCCTCGCCTCGCTTGACGATGGCGAATCGGGTGTCGTCCCGGTCGGAAACGCGGCCGAGGTCGTGACGCTGTGTTCGCGCCAGCCCGCCCTGGCCCAGCAGGCCGAGGTGCCGACCACCGCCCAGCCGCAGGACGGGGTCGAGGATGCGATCCCGCAGCCCGAAAACGGCATCCCCTCGCGCGAGGCGGTCCGGGACGAGCTGTTCAACCAGCGCATCAACGAGGCTGCGGAAGGGCTGCTGGCCGATCTACGCGCCGATGCGCTGATCCGCAGGCCCTGACCCGGTGGTGCGCGTCCTTCTGACCTGCGGCGAACCCGCGGGCATCGGCCCCGAGCTGGCGCCGCTGGTCCTGGCCTCGGGGCAGGACATCGTCTGGATGGGCGATCCGCGCCATCTGCCCCAGGGCTGCGACTGGACCGAGGTGACGGCCCCCGGGGACCCGGTGCCGCCGGGGCGGCTGCCGGTCCTGCGCCACGATTTCGCAGCCCCCGCGATCGCGGGCCGGCCCGATCCCGCAAATGCCATCGGCGTGATCGAGGTGATCGCCCGCGCCGCCCGCATGGCGATGGCGGGCGAGGTTGCGGCCATCACCACTGCCCCCATCAGCAAGGAAGCCCTGCAGAGCGGGGCGGGCTTCGCCTTTCCGGGGCATACCGAATACCTGGCGCATCTGGGGGGCGACCTGCCCGTCGCGATGATGCTGGCCTCGACCACCGTCACGCCGCCCTGCCGTGTCGTCCCCGCCACGATCCATATCCCGCTGCAGGACGTGCCGGATGCGCTGACCCCCGAGGCCCTGGAACAGGCGATCCGCATCACCCATGCGGGGCTAATCCGCGATTTCGGCATCCCCCGCCCGCGCATCGCCGTGGCGGGTCTGAACCCCCATGCGGGCGAAGGCGGGCGCATGGGCCTGCAGGAACGCATGATGATCGCGCCGCTTCTGGAACGCCTGCGGGCCGAGGGGCTGGATCTTGCCGGGCCGCTTCCCGCCGACACGATGTTCCATGCCCCGGCGCGTGCGCGCTACGATGCCGCGGTGACCTGCTATCACGATCAGGGGCTGATCCCGATCAAGACGCTGGATTTCGCGGGCGGTGTCAACGTGACGCTCGGCCTGCCCTTCATCCGCACCTCGCCCGACCATGGCACGGCCTTCGACATCGCGGGCAAGGGGCTTGCGGATCCCTCATCGACCATCGCGGCGCTGGACATGGCCCGCCAGATGGCGCAAGCGCGCAGCCTACCCGCCGCGCAAAGGCCGACATGAGCACGATCGACAACCTTCCCCCGCTGCGCCAGGTCATCCAGACCCATGATCTGCGCGCCAAGAAACAGCTTGGACAGAACTTTCTTCTGGACCTGAACCTGACCGCCAAGATCGCAAGGCAGGCAGGCGATCTGACCGGCTGCGACGTGCTGGAGATCGGCCCCGGTCCCGGCGGCCTGACCCGTGGCCTGCTGGCCGAAGGCGCCCGCCGCGTCCTGGCGATCGAGAAGGACGAACGCGCCCTGCCCGCCCTGGCCGAGATCGCCGCGGCCTATCCCGACCGGCTGAAGGTCATCCACGGCGATGCGCTGCAGATCGACCCGCTGGAACACCTGACGCCGCCCATCCGGATCGCGGCGAACCTGCCCTACAACGTCGGGACGGAACTGCTGATCCGCTGGCTGACGCCCAAGGAATGGCCGCCCTTCTGGCAATCCCTGACGCTGATGTTCCAGAAGGAGGTGGCCGAACGGATCGTGGCCCGGCCCGGTTCCAAGGCCTATGGCCGCCTGGCGCTGCTGGCCCAGTGGCGGTCCGAGGCGCGGATCGTGATGGCCCTGCCCCCCGAGGCCTTCGTGCCGGCCCCCAAGATCCATTCGGCGGTGGTCCACCTGACCGCCCTGCCCGAACCGCGATTCCCCGCGGATCCGGCAGTTCTGTCGCAGGTCACGGCCGCTGCCTTCAACCAGCGTCGCAAGATGCTGCGCGCCAGCCTGCGCGGCCTGCATCCGCAGATCGAGACCCTGCTTGAGGATTGCGGGATCGCCCCCACGAAGCGCGCCGAAGAAATCGGGCTGGAGCAGTTCTGCGCCCTGGCCCGCGCGCTGAAGGAAGCCCGCCAAGGCTGATCATGCAGGGCTGATCATGCGGGGCTGATCGCCTGGCCCAGATGAACGACGAAGGGCGCGGGGTTGTCCCCCGCGCCCTTTCGCATGGTCGTTGCCGCCCTTGGGCGATCAGTCGGTGCCGCCCGCCTGCGTATCGGCTGCGGGGGCGCCATCCTCTGCCGCGGGCTGCTTGCGGCGGCTGCGCGGTGCGCTGCCCGAGGGGCTGCGCGGCGTGCGGCTGCGCGGCGTGCGGGTCCGTGCAGGCTTGGCCTCGGCCTCGGGGGTTTCGACCGGGGCATTCGCATCCGCGTCGTCCGCATCCTGCGCGATCGGCAGGCTCGGCTGGGCCTCCTCGACCTTCTGGTCGGGCTGCTTCTGCTCGGGCTGCTTGTGTTCCGCGGGCTTCTGCTCGGGCTCGGGGTCGCGGCGCTGCTGGTCGCGGTTCTGACCGTGGCCGTTGCCGTTACCGTGGCCATTCCCCTGACCGTTCTGGTCGTCGTCGCCGTTCTGGCGATGCGAATGGTTCTGGCCGTTGTTGCTCTGCTGCGCCTGGCGTTCGGCCATCTCGCGCTGCGCCTCGCCCAGCATCCGGGTATAATGCTCGGCATGCTGCAGGAAGCTCTGTTCCGCGACACGGTCGTTCGACAGCTGTGCGTCGCGCGCCAGCGTCAGGTATTTCTCGATGATCTGCTGCGGCGTGCCGCGAACCTTGCCTTCGGGGCCCGAGCTTTCGAAGACTCGGTTAACGATATTGCCAAGCGAACGCTGACGGTTCGATTTGCTGCGCGAGCGGGATTTCGATGATCTCATCAGTCTGTCTTTAGGGTTCTGATCGTCAGGGATGCCAGAATGACCTGGACGGCGATTTCGGACGGCTACGGGGGCAATTGACCTCTCCGTTCAGCCTTGCCTTGCCACAAGGCGCATCTTTCGCGCGCCCCGTCAGTTCCGGCAGTGTCAGGCTGACCCATGCGGTGGCTTGCAGCCTTCCGCACATGAATGACTAACCATGCCACGCCCCCCGTGACAAGCGCAAACTGCGGAAAAATGTCCCGAAACCCCGCACAAGTGCCGGAAATCAGCCGAAATCAGCGCATACGACGCGGTCGCGGCCGTCCAGATCGGGCAATATCTCGATCAGCGCACCCTCGGCCGCAAAGAGCGCGGCGACATCGGCGCCCTGGGTCGGGCCGATCTCGACCAGAACCTGGCCGCCGGGGTTCAGATGCGCCCGCGCCCCCGCCGCGATGGCGCGATATGCACCCAGCCCGTCGCCCCCGTCGGTCAGCGCGTCCTGCGGTTCCCATTCGCGTACATCGGGCGACAGCGCCGCCATTTCCGCGACCGAGATATAGGGCGGGTTCGACACGATCAGATCGAACGCCCCCTCGATCCCCGCATACCAGTCCGCCTGCCGGAAGCGTGCATCCACGCCGATCTGGCGCGCGTTGTAGCGCGCGACCTTCAGCGCGGCCTCGGATATGTCGGTGCCCAGCCCCCTGGCACCCTTCCGCGCCGCCATGAGAGAGATCAGGATCGCCCCGGTGCCCGTGCCCATGTCCAGGACATCGCGCCAGGGGCGTTCCAGCGCGGCCTCGACCAGGGCTTCGGTTTCCGGGCGGGGGTCCAGCGTGTCGCGCGTCACCTTGAAGCGATGCGCCCAGAAATCGCGATGGCCCACGATCTGCGCCACCGGCTGGCGCAGGGCCCGCGCGGCGATGCCGCGATTGAAGGCCGCGCGTTCCTGATCGTTCAGCCGCCGGTCGTCCGTCATCCGCAGGCGCCCGGGCTCGATCCCCAGAACGCCTGCCAGGATGCGGTCGGTGTCGCGGCCCGCGCCCTCGATCCCGGCGGCACGCAGAAGGGCCGCGCCCTCGGCCTGGGCGTCCGAGATCCTCATTCCTGCGCCGCCAGCCGTGCGGCCTGATCATGCGATGTCAGCGCGTCGATGATCTCGGACAGGTCGCCCGCCATGATCCGGTCCAGCGCATAAAGCGTCAGGTTGATGCGGTGATCGGTCATGCGGCCCTGCGGAAAGTTGTAGGTGCGGATACGCTCGGACCGATCGCCCGACCCGACCTGCGCCTTGCGATCGGCGGCGCGTTCGGCATCGGCCTTCTGGCGCTGCATGTCATAGAGCCGCGCCCGCAGGACGGCCATCGCATTGGCGCGGTTCTGGTGCTGCGACTTCTCGGAGCTGGTGACGACGATACCCGTGGGCAGATGGGTAATGCGCACCGCGCTGTCGGTGGTGTTCACGTGCTGGCCGCCCGCGCCGCTGGCACGCATCGTGTCGATGCGGATATCGGTCGCGGGGATGTCGACATCCACATCCTCGGCGGCTTCGGGCAGGACGGCGACGGTGGCGGCGCTGGTATGGATGCGGCCGCCGCTTTCGGTCTCGGGGACACGCTGGACGCGGTGGACGCCGGATTCGTATTTCAGCCGGGCAAAGACCCCCTCGCCCTCGATCCGGGCGGTGACCTCCTTGATGCCGCCCAGCTCGGTCTCGGCCAGTTCGAGGATCTGGAACGTCCAGCCCTGCTGTTCGGCATGGCGGCGATACATGGCCAGCAGGTTGCCCGCGAACAGCGCGGCCTCGTCGCCCCCGGTGCCCGGACGGATCTCGAGGATGGCGGGCTTGGCATCCGCCGCGTCGCGCGGCAGCAGCGCGATGCGCAGCGCCTGCTCGCGCTCGGGCATCTCGCCCTCCAGCCGCTCCAGTTCATCCTGGGCCAGTTCCCGCATCTCGGGATCGGCCAGCATCGCGCGGGCCTCGGCCAGGGCGTCGGTCGCGGCGCGCCATTCGGCGATCTGGGTGACGACGGGCTTCAGTTCGGCATATTCGCGGCTGATCTGGGCGATGCGCGCGGGTTCGGCACCGGCATTCAGCTGCGCCTCGAGAAACTCGAAGCGCTGCGTGATCTGGGCAAGGCGGTCTTGAGGAAGCATTCGTTTCAACTACTTCGCGGGATCGTCCCCGGCAAGCGCCGCGTCCCGGTGACGGTTCCAGCCCAGCAGGGCCAGCAGTTCGACCGCGACATGGGCGCCCGCGATGGCCGTCGCCCCGGTCGTGTCGTAGGGGGGCGAGACCTCGACCACGTCGCCGCCCAGAAGGTCGATCCCGCGCAGCCCCCGCAGCAGTTCCGCCGCCTGCCAGCTGGCCAGCCCGCCCCAGACCGGGGTGCCGGTGCCCGGCGCGAAGGCCGGGTCCAGCGCGTCGATGTCGAAGGTGACATAGCAGGGCCTGTCGCCCACCACCTGCCGGATGCGGTCCAGCGTGGCGTCGATCCCCTGCCGATGGACGAAGGGCGCATCGAGGATCGTGACCCCCAACGTGTCGGGATTGTCCGTGCGGATCCCGACCGAGACCGAGGCCGCCGGATCGACCACCCCTTCGCGGATGGCCTTGTAGAGGAAGGTGCCGTGATCGATCCGCGCGGGATCGTCGTCGACCCAGGTGTCGGAATGCGCGTCGAACTGGATCAGCGCGACCGGCCCCTTGCGGGCGGCGATGGCGCGCAGGATCGGCAGGGTCACGAAATGATCGCCGCCGAAGGTGATGGGTGCCGCACCCGCATCGAGGATGGCCCCCAGATGCGCCTCGATCCGGGCGGGAACCTCGTGGACGGCGGCATAATCGAAGGCCATGTCGCCGTAATCGACCACGTTCAGCAGGCTCATGGGATCGTATCCCCAGCCATAGGGGGCGTCGAAGGCCTGCAGGGTCGATGCCTCGCGGATGGCGCGCGGCCCGAAGCGCGACCCCGGCCGGTGGGTCACGGCCTGGTCGAAGGGGATGCCCGTCACGGCCACGTCCACCCCGGTCAGATCCTTGGAATAGCGCCGGCGAAGAAAGCTGGTCGCGCCGCCGAAGGCGTTCTCGAAGGACAGGCCGCGCATCTCGTGTCGGGTGAAGGCCTGATCGACCTGCGTCTTCGCGTCTTCCAGTGCCATGCCGTCTTTTCCGTTGCTGATCCCGACCCGCAGATTGCCGCCGCCGCGCGCGGGCCGCAAGCCCGGTCGTGACGACCCCGAATCGCCTTGCAATCGCGGGGCTTGCCGCTATAAGGCCCCATCCTTCCGCCGAGATTTTCGCAACCGGCGTGTCCTCTCGTGGCGGGTGCGGAAGGTGCGACGCCCGCCTATGAAGCCGCCAAGAACCAGAGAAAGGATCGCCATGCCGCTTTACGAGCATGTGCTGATCGCTCGTCAGGACCTGTCGAACACGCAGGCCGAAGGGCTGATCGAACATTTCTCGACCGTGCTGGCCGATAACGGCGGCAAGGTCGTGGAGAACGAATACTGGGGTGTCCGCACCCTCGCCTACAAGATCAACAAGAACCGCAAGGGCCATTACGCCTTCCTGCGTTCGGACGCGCCCTCGGCCGCCGTGCAGGAAATGGAGCGTCTTGCCCGTCTGCACGACGATGTCATGCGCGTCATGACCATCAAGGTCGAAGAGCACGAGGAAGGCCCCTCGGTGCAGATGCAGAAGCGCGACGAGCGTGGTGACCGTGGCGATCGCCGCGAACGCCGCGACCGGAACTGAGGAGATCTGAACCATGGCGAACAAACCGTTCTTCCGCCGTCGCAAGGTCTGCCCGTTCTCGGGCGAGAATGCGCCGAAGATCGACTACAAGGACACCCGTCTGCTGCAGCGCTACATCAGCGAACGCGGCAAGATCGTGCCCTCGCGCATCACCGCAGTCTCGGCAAAGAAGCAGCGTGAACTGGCCCGTGCCATCAAGCGCGCCCGCTTCCTCGCCCTGCTCCCCTATGTCGTGAAGTAAGGAGACCTGGATATGCAAGTCATCCTGCTGGAACGCGTGGCCAAGCTTGGCCAGATGGGCGAAGTCGTGAAGGTCAAGGAAGGTTACGCACGTAACTTCCTGCTGCCCCAGGGCAAGGCACTGCGCGCCTCGGAAGCCAATGTGAAGGCCTTCGAAGCACAGAAGGTGCAGCTCGAGGCCCGCAACGCCGATTCGAAGGCCGAGGCCGACAAGATCGCGGCGTCGCTGGACGGCGAGACCTTCGTGGTCATCCGTTCGGCATCGGACGCAGGCGCTCTCTACGGGTCGGTCACGACCCGCGACGCCGCCGATGCTGCAACCGACGCCGGCTTCTCGGTCGACCGCAAGCAGGTCGTCCTGGGCGCGCCGATCAAGTATCTGGGCCTGCATGACGTCACCGTCGTGCTGCACCCGGAAGTCAACGCGACGATCACGCTGAACGTCGCGCGTTCGAACGAGGAAGCCGAGCTTCAGGCCCAGGGCAAGTCGATCCAGGACCTGGCAGCCGAGGCCGACGCCGAAGCCGAATTCGAGATCGCCGAACTGTTCGACGACATCGGAAGCGCATCGGACGACGACGGCGATTCCGAGGACTGAGGTCCAACCGGAGTTTGTCTGAACTTATTTGCCGCGCCGGGAAACCGGCGCGGTTTTTCGTTCGTTCAAGCTGAAATTGTTTCCCCCGACGGCACGGACTACTATGGACCAGATGGTTGGAGATCTCTGGGCGGGCGATATCGACCCGCAGAGAAGGATGTTGACGATGACCGACCCGCTGAGCCTGATGCTGGCCGAGCGTGCCCATGTCCTTGCGGACGGGGCGACGGGGACCGCGCTTCTGAACATGGGACTGCAGGACCGCGAACCGGCGGAACTGTGGAACGACACCCAGCCCGGGAAGGTCGCACGCCTGCATCGCGACGCGATCGAGGCTGGGTCGGACCTGTTCCTGACCAACAGCTTCGGCGCCAATGAAAGCCGTCTGCGCCTGCATGGCCTGTCGGGCCGCGTCCGGGAACTGAACCTGAAGGCTGCGCAGATCGCGCGGGCCGAGGCCGACCGCGCCGGACGCCCCGTCATCGTGGCCGGCAGCATGGGCCCCATAGGCGAGATCATGGCCCCGATGGGCAGCCTGACCCATGCCCGCGCGGTCGAGATGTTCCACGAGCAGGCCGAGGCGCTCAAGGAAGGCGGCGCGGACATCCTCTGGGTGGAAACGCTCAGCGCGCTCGAGGAACTGCGCGCCGCCGCCGAGGCCGCGCGCCTGGTCGGCATGGCCTGGTGCGGCAGTCTCAGCTTCGATACGGCGGGGCGCACCATCATGGGGGTGACCCCGGGTCAGCTGTCATCGGCGGTCGAGGCATTGCGCAACCCGCCCGTGGCCTATGGCGCGAATTGCGGCATCGGGGCGTCGGACCTTCTGCGCACGGTCGCCAGCTTTGTCGCGTCGGGGAACGAACGCCCGATCATCGCCAAGGGCAATGCGGGCGTGCCGCATTTGTCCTGCGGCAACATCCATTACGACGGCACCCCCGAACTGATGGCCGATTACGCCTGCCTGGCCCGCGACATGGGCGTGCGGGTCATCGGCGGCTGCTGCGGCACCATGCCCGAACATCTGCGTGCCATGCGCGAGGCGCTGGAAACCCGCCCCCCCGGTCCGCGCCCGACGCTGGAAAGCATCACCGCGCTTCTGGGCGCCTTCAGCAGCGCAGGGTCCGACCGCGACAACGCGCTGACCATCGGACGCCGCTAGAACAGCGTCATCTGGTCCCCCGCGCGCGGCGGCGGCCCGAAGCGGCTGCAATCCAGCGCGGGGCTTCCCTCGTGATATCCCAGCCGCTTGCGCGCCAGGCGAAAGCGTTTCATTGCCAGCTCGGCCTCGATCCCCGCGCCGCGAAAGCGATGGCCGAAGCGAGGGTCGTTGTCGCGCCCGCCGCGCATCGCCTGCACGCGGTTCATCACATGCGCGGCCATGCCGGGGCGGTGGCGGTCCAGCCAGTCGCGGAACAGGGGCGCGACCTCGTGCGGCAGGCGCAGGGGGATCATGCTTGCGGTAGTGGCCCCGGCCTCGCGCGCAGCGGCCAGGATGCGCTCGATCTCGGGCTCGGTCAGGACGGGGATGACGGGGGCCACCATGACGCGGACGGGTACGCCCGCACGCGACAGTTCGCGGATCATCCGCAGGCGGGTTTCGGGGGCGGGCGCGCGCGGTTCCAGGCTGCGGGCCAGATCCGCATCCAGCGTCGTCACGCTGACCCCGACCATCGCCTGATCGCGCGCCGCCAGTTCCGCCCACAGATCCAGATCGCGCAGGACCAGCCGCCCCCGCGTGATCAGCGTGACCGGATGGTTCCAGTCCCGCAGCACGCGCAGGATCTGCGGCATGATCCCGTATTTCGCCTCAATCGGCTGATAGGGATCGGTATTGGTCCCCAATGCGATGGGCGCGGGCCGGTATGACGGGCGCCCCAATTCGCGTTCCAGAAGACGCGCGGCATCCGGCTTGGCCGTGATCCGCGTCTCGAAATCCAGGCCCGGCGACAGGTTCAGATAGGAATGGCTGGGCCGGGCATAGCAGTAGATGCAGCCGTGTTCGCACCCGCGATAGGGGTTGATCGACCGGTCGAAGGGCACATCGGGCGAGGTGTTGCGCGTGATGATGCTGCGCGGGCTCTCCTCGGTCACCTCGGTGCGCAGCAGGCGCTCGTCCTCGGGGATGTCCCAGCCGTCGCTCTCGCGGATGCGGGCATGGGGTTCGAACCGTCCGGCGGGCTGGGACGCCGCGCCACGGGCCTTCAGTTTCCGGTCGGGATCGCGCGGTGGCAACATGCCCGCTATATAGAACACATGCAGAACATGCGCCAGCCCGTTGAAACCTTCGCGCGGCGCATACATCTTCCCATGTGAAATCAATCAACTGCAGGACGTGACATGACGGACAGCTATACCCCGCCCAAGGTCTGGACGGCGGACAAGGCCAGTGGCGGCAAGTTCGCAAGCATCAACAAGCCGACATCGGGGGCGCAGTTCGACCGCGATCGCCCCGTGGGCAAGCACCCGCTGCAGCTCTATTCGCTGGCGACGCCGAACGGGCAGAAGGTCACCATCCTGCTGGAGGAACTGCTGGCTGCGGGCCATGACGCCGAATACGACGCCTGGCTGATCAATATCGGCGAGGGCGACCAGTTCGGCAGCGGCTTCGTCGAGGTGAACCCCAACAGCAAGATCCCCGCGCTGATGGACCACACCGCGAACCCGCCGCAGCGCGTCTTCGAATCCGGGTCGATCCTGCTGTACCTGGCCGAGAAATACGGCGCTTTCCTGCCGCGCGATCCCGCCGGCCGGACCGTGACGCTGAACTGGCTGTTCTGGCAGATGGGTTCGGGCCCCTATGTCGGCGGCGGCTTCGGGCATTTCTATGCCTATGCCCCCGAGAAATACGAATACCCGATCAACCGCTTCACGATGGAGGTGAAGCGCCAGCTGCACCTGCTGGATCAGCGCCTGGCCGAGAACCGCTTCGTCGCGGGCGAGGAATACACCATCGCCGACATGGCGATCTGGCCCTGGTATGGCGGCTTGGTGGCGGGCCGCCTCTATGGCGATGCGGCGACGTTCCTCGATGTCGACAGCTATCCGAACGTGAAGCGCTGGCATGACGAGATCATGGCCCGTCCGGCGGTTCGGCGCGGGATCATGGTCAACAAGACCTCGGGCGAGCCGTCCCAGCAACTGCACGAGCGTCACGACGCATCCGATTTCGAGACCCGCACGCAGGACAAGCTGTCGGCGGAATAGGAAAAAGGGGGGCCGCCATGGCCCCCCTTTCGGTCATTTCGGGGTCGATCAGTTGCGCGACTTGTCGACCATCTTGCCCTTGCTGATCCAGGGCATCATCTCGCGCAGCTTCGCACCGACCTGCTCGATCTGGTGTTCGTCGTTGATGCGGCGGGTCGCCTTGAAGGAGGGCTGGCCGACGGCGTTTTCCTGCATGAAATCGCGGACGAACTTGCCGTTCTGGATGTCCGTCAGGACGTCCTTCATGCGCTTCTTCGTCTCGTCATAGGGCAGGACGCGCGGGCCCGACACGTATTCGCCGTATTCGGCCGTGTTCGAGATCGAGTAGTTCATGTTCGCGATGCCGCCTTCATAGATCAGGTCGACGATCAGCTTCACCTCGTGCAGGCACTCGAAATAGGCCATTTCGGGCTCGTAGCCGGCCTCGACCAGCGTTTCGAAACCGGCGCGGATCAGTTCGACCAGGCCGCCGCACAGGACTGCCTGTTCGCCGAACAGGTCGGTTTCGCATTCCTCGCGGAAGTTGGTCTCGATGATGCCCGAACGGCCACCGCCGATGGCCGAGCAATAGGACAGCGCGATGTCCTGCGCCTTGCCCGATGCGTCCTGATGGACCGCGAACAGGCAGGGCACGCCGCCGCCCTTGCTGTATTCACCGCGCACGGTGTGGCCCGGACCCTTGGGGGCCATCATGATGACGTCGACGCCGGCCTTCGGCTCGATCAGGCCGAAATGCACGTTCAGGCCATGGGCGAAGGCGATCGCGGCACCCTCGCGCAGGTTGTCATGGACGTATTTCTTGTAGGTCTCGGCCTGAAGCTCGTCGGGCATGGTGAACATGATGACATCGCACCATGCGGCCGCTTCGGCGATGCCCATGACCTGCAGGCCCTCGCCCTCGGCCTTGGCAGCCGAGGCGCTGCCTTCGCGCAGGGCGACGACGATGTTCTTCGCGCCGGAATCGCGCAGGTTCAGGGCGTGGGCGTGGCCCTGGCTGCCATAGCCGAGGATCGCGACCTTCTTTTCCTTGATCAGGTTCACGTCGCAGTCGCGGTCATAGAAAACGCGCATGGGAATATCCTTTCCTTGATTGCCCCTGTTCTACCGCCCGTCTGCGACAGATTCCCTGCAAAACGCGCGGGAAGTCGCATCTTGCCGGAATAATCATGTTCGGTTTATGGGTATGATATGAATTTCATGCCCGACAGCACGGATCGCCGCATACTTCGCCAGCTTCTGGGCGACCCTTCGGCATCAAACGCCCAGCTGGCCGAACGCGCGGGCGTGACCGGCGCCAGCCTGTGGCGGCGCATGGAACGCATGCGCGAGGCAGGCGTCCTGAAGGGCATCCACGCCCGCATCGACTGGCGCGCCCTGGGGTGGGAGGTCGAGGTCAGCCTGCGCTTTACCCTGGACAAGACCGATCCCCGCGCCTTCGACAATTTCCTGGCAGCCCTGCGCGAGGTCCCCGAGGTGATCGAGATCCAGAGTTTTCTGGGCAGCGTGGACTGGCGCGCCACCGTCATCGCGCGGGACATGGCGCATTGGCAGCAGGTCTATCGCGACCGCATCCTGACCCTGCCCCATATCGCGGAACTGGACGCGCTGATGCTGGTCTCGACCATCACCGACCGCGAGGATCTGCCCCTGTGACCGCCCTCGACCCCACCGACATCGCGATCCTGCGCCTGCTGATCGAGGATGCGACCCGCAGCGCCGCGCAGATCGGCCGCAGCGTGGGCATCGGCCAGCCCGCAGCATGGCGCCGCATCCGCCGGCTCGAATCGCAGGGCGTGATCGCAGGACGGCGCGTGGTGCTGGACAAGCCCGCCCTGGGCTTCGGCGTCACGGTCTTTCTGGGGATCAAGCTGGCCGCCAAGGGCCGCACCGGCCTGCAGGATTTCGAACGCGCCGTCACGGCGATCCCCGAGGTGCAGCTGGTCCAGCATGTCCTGGGGCAGTTCGATTACCGCCTGCGCATCACCGCGCGCGACATCAGCGATTTCGAACGCATCCTGCGCCGCCGCATCATGACCCTGCCGGGGGTCGGTCAGCTGGAAGCGAACGTGGTGCTGTCCGAGGAACGCAGGCCCGGCCCCATCGGCGCGTTGAACGAAAGCGCAGGCGAGGCGTTCGACTGACGTCAACCCTGCGAGGAACGCCATGCCGACGACCGCGAAAGCCCGGCTCTACCGCATGATGATGCCGGACCACAAATGCCCCTATGGGCAGAAATCGCGATCCCTCCTGCGGCGCTACGGCCTGCCGGTCGAGGATCACCTGCTGACCACCCGCGAGGAGGTGGACGAATTCAAGCGCCTGGAGGGCGTCGAGACCACGCCCCAGACCTGGATCGGCGAGGATCGCATCGGCGGCTATGCCGAGCTGCGCGCCTATTTCGGCAAGCCCTTGCCCGATCCGGATGCGACCACCTATCGCCCCGTCATCGCCATCTTCGGGGTGGCCCTGCTGATGGCCGCGGCCGTCACGATCCTGACCGAAGGCCCCGCCTGGGCCACGATCCCGCGCTTTGCCGCCATCGCCATGGTCCTGCTGGGCCTGCAGAAGCTGCAGGATGTCGAATCCTTCTCGACGATGTTCCTGAATTACGACCTGATGGCGCAGCGGGCCGTGCCCTATGCCTATGCCTATCCCTGGCTGGAAACGGGGACCGGCATCCTGATGATCGCGGGGGTGTTCCCCTGGCTGTCCGGGCCAGTGGCGATGTTCATCGGGGGTGTCGGTGCATACTCGGTCTGGAAGGCCGTCTGGGTCGAGAAACGAGAGCTGAAATGCGCCTGCGTCGGCGGGGGCAGCAATGTCCCCTTGGGCTTCGTGTCCATGACCGAAAATCTCGTGATGCTGGCCATGGGCATCTTCACGATCGTCGCGGCAATATGAAGGGGGCGGCCCGAAGGCCGCCCCATCCGCATCATTCCGGGATCACGCGAACCGCGCCGCGCGCGGCGCTGGTCGTCATCGCCGCATAGGCACGCAGCGCGGTCGAGACCTTGCGCTGACGCGGCTTGGCCGGTTTCCAGCCCTCGGCCTCGCGCTTTTCGCGGCGGGCGGCCAGCGTCGCATCGTCGACCAGCAGTTCGATCTTGCGGTTCGGGATGTCGATCCGGATCGGATCGCCCTGTTCGACCAGACCGATCGTGCCGCCTTCCGCCGCCTCGGGCGAAACATGGCCGATCGACAGCCCCGAGGACCCGCCCGAGAAGCGCCCGTCCGTGACCAGCGCACAAGCCTTCCCCAGACCCTTGGATTTCAGATAGCTGGTCGGATACAGCATCTCCTGCATCCCCGGCCCTCCGCGCGGCCCTTCATAGCGGATGAGCACGACCTCGCCCTCCTTGACCTTGCCGGTCAGGATGGCGCTGACGCTGTCGTCCTGGCTTTCGAAGATATGGGCCGGACCCTCGAATTTCAGGATCGATTCATCCACGCCCGCCGTCTTCACGATGCAGCCGTCCTCGGCCAGGTTGCCATACAGCACCGCAAGGCCGCCATCCTGCGAGAAGGCATGCTCCTTGGTGCGGATGACGCCCTTCTCGCGGTCCAGATCGACCTCTTCGAAGCGCTGCGCCTGCGAGAAGGCGACCTGCGTCGGAACACCCCCCGGCGCCGCGCGATAGAAATCGTGCACGGTCGCGGAATCGGTGCGCTTGACGTCCCAACGGTCCAGCGCCTCGGCCAGCGACCCGGCATGGACGCTGCCCACATCGGTCTTCAGCAGGCCCGCGCGGTCCAGTTCGCCCAGGATGCCCATGATGCCGCCCGCACGGTGCACGTCCTCCATGTGGACGTCGTCCTTGGCGGGGGCGACCTTGCACAGGACCGGCACGCCGCGCGACAAACGGTCGATATCGGACATGGTGAAGTCGATGCCCGCCTCATGGGCCGCGGCCAGCAGATGCAGCACGGTGTTGGTGGACCCGCCCATCGCGATGTCCAGCGTCATCGCGTTCTCGAACGCCTCGAAGCTGGCGATGTTGCGCGGCAGGACCGATGCGTCGTCGCCTTCATAGTAGCGGCGCGCAAGATCCACGATCAGGTGACCGGCCTCGACGAACAGGCGCTTGCGGTCGGCATGGGTGGCCAGCGTGGACCCGTTCCCCGGCAGCGCAAGGCCAAGCGCCTCGGTCAGGCAGTTCATCGAGTTCGCGGTGAACATGCCCGAACAGGACCCGCAGGTCGGGCATGCCGAACGCTCGATCGCCTCGACCTGCTCGTCGGAATAGGCGTCGTCGGCAGCGGCGACCATGGCATCGACCAGGTCCAGCGCCTTCAGCTTGCCGTCTTCCAGCACCAGCTTGCCGGCCTCCATCGGGCCGCCGGACACGAAGACCACCGGGATGTTCAGGCGCAGCGCGGCCATCAGCATGCCCGGCGTGATCTTGTCGCAATTGCTGATGCAGACCATCGCGTCGGCGCAATGCGCATTGACCATGTATTCGACCGAATCCGCGATCACCTCGCGCGAGGGCAGCGAATAGAGCATGCCGTCATGGCCCATCGCGATGCCGTCATCGACGGCGATGGTGTTGAACTCCTTGGCGATGCCGCCGGCGGATTCGACCTCGCGGGCGACCATCTGGCCCAGGTCCTTCAGGTGGACATGGCCCGGAACGAACTGGGTGAAGCTGTTGACGATGGCGATGATCGGCTTGCCGAAATCGCTGTCCTTCACGCCCGTCGCGCGCCACAGGCCACGGGCGCCGGCCATGTTGCGGCCATGGGTGGTGGTGCGGGAACGATAGGCAGGCATTGGCTGATCTCCTTTGGCTTGCCGCGCTGTTTAGCACCGGCGCAAACGGAAGGAAATTGCCGGTACGGACGTTTTTGCGTGATTTTCGGTCGCAACGGCGCCCGGGGCGGGGTCAGGACGCGATCTTCATGGTCACGATCCCCAGGACGATCATCGACGCCGCCCCCAGACGCAACCCGGTGGCGGGTTCGGACAGGAAGATCACCCCCACGAGAAAGCTGCCGATCGCACCGATTCCCGTCCAGACCATATAGGCGGTCCCCAGGGGAAGCTGCCGCATCGCGACGGCCAGCAGCCAGAAGGACGCGACCATCCCCACCACCATGACGACCGTCGGCAGGGGTTTCGAGAAGCCTTGCGAATATTTCATCGCCGTCGCCCAGACGATTTCCAGAAGGCCCGCGACGGTCAGAAGGATCCAGGGCATGTGTCATCCATGGACAAGGCCGGGCCGTCCCGGCGGTGCATTCCCCATTCAACACGGGAACCCATGATCGGAGAGGTCGTCCTCTGACAGGGAAAACTAGGGATGGCGGGGCGTCGCTGCAACCCCCTCAGCGCATGCCAAGGCCCGCGCGCATCATCAGCCGCCTGACCGGGGCCGCCGCGTAAAGCCCCCCGAGCGCCGCCGCCCGCAGGTCGCGCAGCGGGCGCGATCCGGCCTGGCTTGCGCGGTTCAGCGCGTCGATGCCCAGCATCCGCGCGCGGGCCTCGGGGCGGCGTTCGCGGTCGTATCGCCGCAGCGCATCCGCATCGCCGGGGCTTGCACGCATCAGGTCCAGCAGGCTGTCCAGATCCGCCAGGCTCATGTTCAGCCCCTGCGCACCGATGGGGGGCAGCACATGCGCGGCTTCGGCGATCAGGGCGACATGGGGCCCCGCGAAGCGATCCGCGATCTGGCTGATGATCGGCCATTCGCTCAGCGCGGTGGCCTGGCGCAGATGGCCCAGCACCCCTGCCGACCGTGCGTTCAGCGCATCCTCGAATGCCGCCCGGTCCAGCGATTTCAGGCGCGCGGTCTCGCGCCCGTCCTCCATCCAGACCACGGCCGAGGACGGTCTGCCATCGCGATCGGGCAGCGGGACCAGGGTGAAGGGACCGCCCGAACGATGTACCTCGGTCGAGACGTTGTGATGCGGACGATCATGCGTCACCGCGAAGGCCAGCGCCTTCTGGCCATAGCGGCGGGTCCTGACCCCGATCCCCAGGGCCTGCCGC
>NZ_JAHKQB010000007.1:0-263033 GCF_018860625.1 Paracoccus sp. C2R09 | reverse complement strand
GCCACGCCCGAACCGCGCCCGTCCGCGCCGATCAGCAGTTGCGCGCGCAACTGCGACCCGTCGGACAGGTCGACCATTGCCCCTTCGCCCCGCGTCACGACGCCGGTGGTCGCGGTGCCGGGGCGGAACTCGACATTCGGCATCTCCTCCAGCATGGCCATGATCTCTCGGCGCAGAAGCCAGTTGGGCAGGTTCCATCCGAAGGGCTGGTCGCCGATCTCGGAGGCGTCGAAATCGCGGATCAGGCGGGGCTCGGGTTCCGCGCCGCCCGCATCGACGATGCGCATGACCTGCAGCGCGGTCGCATGGGGGCCCAGCCGTTCCCACAGCCCGATCCGTTCCAGAAGCCGGGCCGAGGGCTGCAGGAAGGCGGTCGATCGCAGGTCGGCGCCCTCGGCGGTCTCATCGGTGACGGGCGGCGCGGGATCGACGCAGATCACGCCGAAGCCCTGCGCCCCGAAGCCCGCCGCCGCGATCAGCCCGGCGATCCCCCCGCCCGAGATGAGGATGTCGATATCCTGCGTGTCCATGGCCGCGCCCCCTGCTGTGTCAGACCCCAGATAGGACGGCCCGCGCCTTCAGGCAATGCGGCGCAGGAACGCGGCCAGATCGTCGGTGCGGTGATGGACATGCGGCCCCGGATCGCCCGACAGCGCATCCGGCCCATCGCGCCCCTGCCCCACCAGCACCGTGCGCATGCCCAGTTCATGCGGCACCATCAGGTTGCGGGGATCGTCCTCGAAGAAGGCCGAGACGGTCGGGTCGATGCCGGTGGCGTTCAGCACGCGGGCGAATGCCTCGGGCGAGGGCTTGGGATGAAAGCCCGTCTCCTCGATGCCATAGACGCCCTCGAACAGGCCCGGCGCATCCAGGCCCCGCGCGGCCAGCACCCGGCGGGCATAGGCGCGATCGCCATTGGTGTGCACGATGCGTCGCCCCGGCAGGGCCGCGATGGCATCGGCCAGATCGGGCGCGGGGGCCAGGTGGGTCATGTCGATGTCATGCACATCGGCCAGATAGGCCACCGGGTCGATCGCATGTTCGGCCATCAACCCCGCCAGCGTGGTGCCGTGCAGCCGCCAGTATTCCGCGCGCAGGCGGTCGGCCTCGGGGGCGGGGACGCCCAGAAGGCGCATCATCCATTGCGTCATCCGCGTCTCGATCTGCGCGAAAAGCTGCGCCTCGGGCGGATAGAGGGTGTTGTCCAGATCGAAGATCCAGGTGCGAACATGCGAAAATTCCATGCGGATCAGATAGCCCGCGGCGGTCGCGCTTGCAATTCACCCCGCATCTGCCAATCCTGCCCGCCATGAAGGACGCCTATTCCCTGATCCTGACCGCCATCGAGGGCGGCACCTATCGCCCCGGCGACAGGCTGGTCGAATCCGAGCTGGCCGAACGCTTCGGCGTCAGCCGCACCCCCGTGCGCGAGGCCCTGCAGCGGCTGGAGACGCAGGCCATGCTGGTCCGCGACGGGCGCAGCCTGATCGTCGCCTCGTTGGATCACAACCAGCTGGCCGAGCTGTATACCGTCCGCGCCGAGCTGGAGGCGTTGGCAGGCCGCCTGGCCGCCCGCCACGCCACCCCCGAGGAGGTGCGCGTGCTGGCCCAGATGCTGGACGAGGACCGCGCCGCCAAGAACGACCCCGAAGTCCTGGCCCGTGCGAACAAGCGTTTCCACCGCCAGATCCACCTGGCATCGCATAACCGATACCTGGTGCAGCAGCTGGACCTCGTGCATCGCACCATGGCGCTGATGGCACGTACATCGCTTGCGGCCGAAGGGCGCAGCGAGACGGCGCTGGCCGAACATGCCAGCATCGTCGATGCGATCGCGGCGGGCGACGGCAAGGCCGCCGACAAGGCGCTGCGGCAGCATATCTCGATGGCATGGGAAACCCGGCTGAGACTGGAAGCCCAGGCCAGTGGGTGATCCCGATGGCTGACCGGTCCATCATCGCGGGCCCCGACGATGTCGCCGCGGGTGCCGCGCATCTGGCGCAGGTCTGCCCCGTCTGGGCGGACGTCCTGCCGCAGCTGGGCGAATTGCCGCTGCGCCGTCGCGATGACGGGTTTCCGGCCATCGCGCAGGCGGTGATCGGGCAGCAGATCTCGATCGCGGCGGCGGGTGCCATCTGGGCGCGGCTGGACGCTGCCGGCATGACCGAGGAAGCCGCGCTGCGCATGGCCACCGAGGACGAGCTGCGTGCGCTCGGCCTGTCGCGACCCAAGGCGCGGTATCTCAAGGGCATCGCCGATGCGGGGATCGACTGGATCGCCCTGCGCGACATGCCCGACGACCAGGCCATCGCCACCCTGACGGCGCTTCCCGGCATCGGCGTCTGGACGGCCGAGATCTATCTGATGTTCGCGCTCGGCCGGGCCGACGTGCTGGCCGCCGGGGATCTGGCCCTGCAGGAGGCCGCGCGCGTGATGTACGGCCTGCCCGAGCGTCCGACACCCGCCGCGCTGCGCAAGCTGGCCGAGCCCTGGGCGCCCTGGCGTTCGGTTGCGGCCCGGGGGCTCTGGGCCTATTACCGCCATGCAAAAGGCCGCGAGGGAGTGACATGACCACCACGCTGACATCCGCCCGCAAGGGACCCGAAACCGCGAAATCCGTGGTGATCTTCCTGCATGGCTATGGCGCCGACGGGAACGACCTGCTGGGTCTGGCCGATCCGCTGGCCCCGCATCTGCCCGGCACCGCCTTCTATGCGCCGAACGCGCCGGAACCCTGCAAGGGCAATCCGATGGGGTTCCAGTGGTTCCCCATCCCCTGGCTGGACGGATCCTCCGAGGAGGCCGCGAGATCCGGCATGGCCGCTTCGGCCGGAATGCTGAACGCCTTCATCGACAAGGTGCTTGCCGACGAGGGCCTGCCCCCCGAGGCGCTGGCGTTGGTGGGCTTTTCCCAGGGGACGATGATGTCGCTGCATGTCGCGCCCCGCCGGGACGCGCAGATCGCAGGCGTCGTCGGCTTCTCGGGGCGGATCCTGGCCCCCGAGACGCTGGACACCGAGGCGAAGTCGAAGCCGCCGGTGGTTCTGATCCATGGCGACAAGGACGACGTGGTGCCCTTCGACGACATGGGGATCGCGGCACAGGCGCTGCAGCAGGCGGGCTTCACCGTCTATGGCCACGTGATGGAAGGCACCGGGCACGGCATCGCGCCGGACGGGCTGTCGGTCGCGCTCGGGTTCCTGGATCAGCACCTGCCGAAATAGGGTCGAGGGGGGGGCTTGCCGGCCCCGCGGGGCCGGCGGTGGCGGCCGCCCTTGCGGGCGGCCGCGGTCGGTCCTGCCCATGCCTTCGGCACCCCACCGTCACGCTGCTGTCACGGCGGGCTTGTATCGCTGTGTCATCCCCCCGCACATGCAGGGGCTTGTCAGATCACTGACGCGATATATAGTCGAGTTGACAGATGAGACGGGCGCCCCGGTCAAGCCATCGGGGCAGACGGGAAAGCAGCATGCTGGACGACCATCATCACACCGATTTCCGGACCCAGTTCGTACGCGAACCGGCAAACCTGAAACATTATCCGGCGCTTGTGTTGAACGCGGATTACCGCCCGCTCAGCTACTATCCGCTGTCGCTCTGGCCATGGCAGGAAGCGATCAAGGCGGTGTTCCTCGACCGGGTCACGATCATCGCGGAATACGAGCAGGAGGTGCGAAGTCAGCGCCAGGCCTTCCGGATCCCCTCCGTGGTCGTGCTGAGAGATTTCGTTCGTCCCCAGAAGCGCGTGGCATTCACGCGCTTCAATCTTTTTCTGCGGGACGAATTCTGCTGCCAGTATTGCGGGGCCAAGGGCGATCTGACCTTCGACCATGTCGTGCCGCGATCGCGCGGCGGGGTGACAAGCTGGGAAAACGTCGTTGCGGCCTGTTCGCCCTGCAACCTGCGCAAGGCCAACCGGTCCCTGCGGCATTCGGGGCTGTCGCTCAAGCGCAAGCCGCGCCAGCCCTCATCCGAGGAGATGCATTCGGTCGGACGGCGCTTTCCGCCGAACCACCTGCATGAAAGCTGGATGGATTACCTTTACTGGGACGCCGAACTGGACCGCTGAGCGCTCAGCCCTTCGGGTCGTGATTGTTCCGCAGGCCGAAATGCGCGAACAGTGCCGCGCTCAGCGCGATCAGCACGAAGGCCATCGGCGGCACGCCTGCCGCGAAGGCGGCCCACAGCGTCACGGCGGCACCTATGATCACGGCGCTCAGCAGCATCAGGAAATGGGGCAACGGCATGGAACACTCCTCTCCTTGCACCCAATATGGGACCGGGCCGAGGATTTGAAAAGTGCCCCTTCGTATAGGGCGGAAATTTCCGCAGCGTCACGCGGGACGCCCGCGCGACCCGTGGGCGCGCGGGCAGATGCCCTCAGATCAGGCCCGCATGTTCCAGCGCGGCGTCGATCAGGTGCCGCGTCGGCTGGCTGAGCGGCGTCAGCGGCAGACGCACGCGTTCGTTGCACAGACCCAGCCGCGACATGGCGTATTTCGCGCCGACCAGACCCGGTTCCACGAAGATCGCGACATGCAGCGGCATCAGCAGATCCTGATAGCGCAGCGCCTCGGCGTAATCGCCGCGCAGCGTCGCCTCCTGGAACTTCGCGCAGAGGCCCGGCGCCACGTTCGCGGTCACGCTGATGCAGCCCACCCCGCCATGCGCGTTGAAGCCGAGTGCGGTCGCATCCTCGCCCGACAGCTGGACGAAATCGGCACCGCAGGTCATGCGCTGGCAGCTGACGCGTTCCAGCTTGCCGGTCGCGTCCTTCACCCCGATGATCGAGGGGATGCGCGCCAGCATGCCCATCGTCTCGGGCGACATGTCGATGACCGAACGGCCGGGGATGTTGTATATGACGATGGGCAGGTCGCAGGCCTCGGCCAGGGCCTCGTAATGGGCGATCAGGCCCGCCTGGGTCGGCTTGTTGTAATAGGGCGTGACGACCAGCGCGGCATCGGCGCCCACCTCCTGCGAGAAGCGCAGCAGGCCGATCGCCTCGCGCGTGCTGTTCGAACCGGCACCGGCGATCACCGGGATGCGGCCCGCGACGATGCGCACGACCTCTTCGACGACAAGGCGGTGTTCCTCGTGGGTCAGGGTGGGGCTTTCGCCGGTGGTGCCCACGGGCACGATACCGTGGCTGCCCTGTTCCACATGCCATTCGACAAGTTTCTTGAGCGTGTCCAGATCCAGCTCGCCGTCCTGGGTGAACGGCGTGACGAGGGCTGGCAAAGACCCTTTGAACATGACACGCTCCTTGATGAATATTTCCCCCGTCGGGGGCATGAGATTGGATTCCGCCGCCTCACTATCCCCGTGCGCCGGACTTGCCAAGGTTGTGAATTGCGACGAACCGCTTTGGCGGCGACACAGGGCGATGATGCGACTTCTGCGTGACATGATGTTTGCCGGGCTGCTGGGCGTGCTGCCCCTGTCCGAACCCTTGCGGGCCGAGGAACCGGGCGCGATGGCGCTGGCGCTGGCGGCGGCCGACGTATCCGACTGGGTGACCGCGCGCGCGGCCGCGCAGCGGGCCGGGCCGCTGGCCCAGGCGATGATCGGCTGGCAGGCGCTGCAGACGGGGCATGGCAAGTTCGCGGATTATGCCCGTTTCGTGCGCGATCACGGCGATTGGCCCGGCATGGCCCGCATCCGGCGCAACGGCGATGCGCTGCTGCGCCCGGGGCTGGCCGCCGACGACCTGCGCATCTGGTTCGAGGATCACGAGCCGGCGTCCCTGTCGGCGCTGGAGGCCATGGCCGAGATCCTGTCCCCCGACGAGGCCCGCGAGGCCCGCATCCGGTTCTTCCTGACCCAACCGATGACCGCCGCGGACGAGGCCCGCCTGCTTGCGGCCCATGGCGCGACGCTGACGCCGTATCTGGCCCGCCGCATCGCCGCGCGGCTGGACGCGCGCGACTGGGCGGGGGCCGAACGCCTGTTGGAACGCCTGCCCGAGGAGGAGCGCGGCCTTCACGCCGCGCGCATCGCCCTGCAGGCCGGACGTGCCGGGGTGGACGACCTGATCCTGGCCCTGCCCGAAGACCTGCGTGCCGATCCCGGCCTGACGATGGACCGCTTCGTCTGGCGCGTGGCGGCCAAGCTGCATGATGGCGCGCAAGAGCTGATGCTTGCGGCATCGACCGATGCAGCCGCGCTGCGCGACCCCGAAACCTGGGCGCAGATGCGCGTCGATTACGCACGCCTTGCGATGCGCAACGGCGACTGGCAGCGGGCGCTGGACCTTGCGGCGCCGCATTTCCTGCCCCCCGAGAACCGGCATTATTCGGACCTGGAATGGCTGGCGGGCTTTGCCGCGTTGAAGGTCGATCGCGCGGATCTGGCGCTTGAACATTTCCTGCATCTGGAAACCGTGGTCGGCAGCGCGATCAGCAAGTCGCGCGCCTTCTACTGGCAGGCGCGCGCATCCGAGGCGCTTGGCCGCGAGGCCGATGCGCGCAAGGCCTATTCCCGCGCGGCCGATTTCCCCGGCGTCTATTACGGGCAGCTGGCGATGGGGCGGCTGGGGCGGTCCATGCCCGCCGAATACGCGGTCACGGGTGCGGCACTGGACAGCCTGCCCGACTGGCGCGGGGCGGAATTGCAGGGCGATGCGATCTTCCGGGCCGGGATGTGGATGGCGGCCACCGGACGCCCGGACGAGGCGCAGCGCTTCTTCCTGCACCTGGCGCAATCCGCCACCCCCGAGGATATCGCCCGCATGTCGCGCCTGATGTACGAGATGGGCACCCCCTGGCACGGGCTGCGGCTGGCCAAGCAATCGGCCAATCAGGGCGTGATCTGGCCGGCCGCGCAATTCCCGCTGACCGGCCTCGAATCCGAGGATCTGGGCCCGCCGCCCGAACTGGTCATGGCCATCGCGCGCCAGGAATCCGAATTCAACCACACCGCCTCCAGCCATGTGGGTGCGCAGGGGCTGATGCAGTTGATGCCCGGCACTGCGGAACAGATGGCCGCCCGGACGGGCCTGCCCTACGACCTGCCGCGGCTGTCGCGCGACGCGGCCTATAACGCGCGGCTGGGTTCGGCCTATCTGACGGGGCTGTCGGACCGCTTCGGGCCGTCGGTCGCGCTGATCGCATCGGGCTACAATGCCGGGCCGGGGCGGCCGATCCGCTGGCTGGAACAGTTCGGCGACCTGCGCGACGATGCCGATCCGGTGGACTGGGTCGAACTGATCCCCTTCGACGAGACCCGCAACTATGTCATGCGCGTGGCCGAGGCGCTGCCCGTCTATCGCGCGCGCATCCACGGCAAGCCCGCGCCGGTCGTCACGCGGTGGGACCTGTCGGGCGGCGGGCAGGTGCCGCCGCCGCCGGTGCGGCTGACGCTGGCCCTGTCGAAGCCCCCGGTCGCGAAGCCGCTGGTGATCGGCCCGCCGCTGCCCTCTAGGTGGATCTGGCCGCAGATCGACGCTGACGGTAGAGGGTGAACAGGCCCGCCCCCACGACGATCGCAGCGCCCATGACGACATTGCTGCGAAGGATCTCGGCGAACAGGATAACGCCGATCAGGCTGACCCAGACCAGCTGGGTATAGGCGAAGGGCTGCAGCGCCGATGCCTCGGCCATCTCGTAGGCGCGGATCATCAGGTAATGCGACGTCATCCCGCAGATGCACAGGCCCGCCATCCAGATCCAGTCGCCCAATGCCAGCAGCTGCCATTCCCAGATGCCCACCAGCGTGATCGCGACCGCCCCCGCCGTGCCCGTCCAGAAGAAGCTGACCGAGGCCGGGTCGTCGCGCGACACGTGCCGCGTCAGCACGCCATAGACCGCGAACAGCAGCGCAGCCAGTGCAGGCAGCAGCGCGGCGGGCGTCATCACGCCCCCGCCCGGTTGCAGGATCACCAGGATCCCCACGAAGCCGATCCCGATGGCCGTCCAGCGCCGCCAGCCGACCTTCTCGCCCAGGAACGGGCCGGACAGGGCCGCGATCATCAGGGGATAGACCGCGAAGACGGCATGGGTCTCGATCAGGCCCAGCCGCACGAAGGATTCGATCATCACCAGCACCTCGAGCGCCAGGATGACGCCGCGCGCGATCTGCGTGACGGGCCGGCGGGTGCGCAGCGCGCGCCTGATGCCCCCCGGCTGGCGGGCGGTCATGGCGATGACGAAGGCCGCGAAGACCCAGTAGCGCAGCATCACGATCAGTTCGGGCGGATAGGCGCCGCCCAGCACGCGTGAAAGCGCGTCCTGCAGCGCGAAGATGAAGCTGACCGCGCACATGAGGAAGATCGCCATGCCCGTCTTGTCGGTCCCCGGCCCCGTCACTGGCGGGATCGGCGGCGGCGCCGAGGCTGCGGCGGCCGATGCGGCATAGGGCGGCTGGGCGGGCTTGTCTGTCATGGGGCACCTCTGCTTGCCCCATGCTGCTGCGCCCTTGCGCGGCGCGGGTCAAGGCAAGGCCGCCTTGCAGAAGCTGCAAGACGGCCCGATCGTGCCCCAGATGCAATGGCCGCGCGGATCAGTCCCGCGCGCGGATGATCTTGGCGAAGGGTTCCATCAGCTGCGGGTTGGCCGCGATCAGGCGGCCCGATTCCAGCGGATCGTCATTCTCGCGGATGCCGTGGACGAAGCCGCCGGCCTCGCGGACCATCAGGATGCCCGCGGCCACGTCCCAGGATTTGACGCCCCGTTCCCAGTAGCCGTCGAAGCGGCCCGCCGCGACATAGGCCAGGTCCAGCGATGCCGCGCCAAAGCGGCGCACGCCCGCGGTCACCGGCATCAGCTGCGCCAGATCCTGCAGGGCGGCGGGCAGCGGCCCGTGGCCCGCGAAGGGAATCCCGGTCGCGAAGACCGATTCCCCGAGGCGCGTCCGGCCCGACACGCGCAGGCGCTGGTCGTTCATGAACGCCCCGCTACCCTTCTCCGCGGTATAGATCTCGTCCTTGGCGGCGTCGAAGATGACGGCCGCAACGATGTCGCCCTTGTGCTCCAGCGCGATGCTGACGGCCCAATGCGGCAGGCCGTGAAGGAAGTTGGTGGTGCCGTCCAGCGGATCGACGATCCAACGACGGGTCGGGTCTTCGCCCGCTTCCTCGCCGGTCTCCTCGCCCAGCCAGCCATAGCTGGGGCGCGCGCCGCGCAGTTCTTCCTTGATGATGCGCTCGGCCTCGCGGTCGGCACGGGTCACGAAGTCGCCCGCGCCCTTGATGCTGACCTGCAGGTTCTCGACCTCGCGAAAGTCCTTGACCAGGCTGCGACCCGCCTTGCGGGCGGCCTTGATCATGATGTTGAGATTGGCGCTTGCCATCCTGGTACCTCGGGAATCTGGGGGTTGCCCGCGTCTTAGGCGAGCGCGACGGGAATGTGAAGCGAAAGGCGCCCTAGGCCGCCGATCCGCGCAGCATCCGCAGGGGTTCGGTGCGCGAAAGACGCAGGACATGGGCCATGTAAGGCTGGCGCAGGTCGTCCTCGCGCAGGGCGGCGAACAGGCGGCGACGGATGCCGCCCTGCCCCAGGGGCAGCAGGGCCAGCTCGGGATTGGCGGCCTCGCGGCGCAGGACCCAATCGGGCATGACCGCGACGCCGCGCCCCGATGCGACCAGCATCAGGGCCACGGCGGTCAGTTCCACCGTGCGGGAGTGCTGCGGTTCGACCCCTGCAGGCGTCAGGAACTGGCTGAAGACGTCCAGCCGCGCCCGGTCCATCGGATAGGTGATCAGCGTCTCGCGCGCCAGGTCCTCGGGTTCGGCAAAGCCCTTGGCGACCAGCGGATGGGACGCGGGCACCACAAGCGTCGGGGCATAATCGAACAGCGGCTGGAACACGACGCCCGGCAGATCCTCGGGGTCCGACGATATGACCAGATCCACCTCTTCGCGGACCAGGGCGGGCAGCGCGCCGAAGGCCAGGCGCTGGCGGATGTCCACGTCCACATCGGGCCAGGCGCGGCGAAAGATGTCCAGCACCGGCAGCAGCCAGTCGAAGCAGGCATGACATTCCATCGCGATATGCAGCCGCCCGATGCGCCCGGCCTCGACGCCCTTGAACTCGGCCTCGGTCGCGGCGACCAGGGGCAGCACCTGTTCGGCCAGCCGCAACAGGCGCATCCCGGCCGCCGACAGCCGCATCGGCTTGGCGCGGCGGACGAACAGCTCGACCCCGGCCTGTTCCTCCAGCGCCTTGATCTGGTGGGACAATGCAGATTGCGTGATGTTCAGCACCTCGGCGGCGCGGGCCAGACCGCCCTGGCGGTGGACGGCATCGACGGTGCGCAGGTGGCGAAGCTCCAGATGCATGATGAATGAAACTCAGCTTGATCTTGAGGATTATGAATTTGTCTCACTGATACGCGCATGGCACAAGCGATGCCAACAGAAAGGAACCACCATGTCCGCCCAAGCGCCGAAAATCAGCTTCGAGTTCTTCCCGCCGAAGACGCTGGATGCGTCCTTCCGGCTGTGGGAAACCGCGCGCGCGCTGGCCCCCATGGACCCGGATTTCGTGTCCGTCACCTATGGCGCGGGCGGCACGACCCGCCAGCTGACCCACGAGGCCGTGACCACCATCCATCGCCGCTATGGCCTGTCGGTCGCAGCCCACCTGACCTGCGTCGAGGCCACCCGCGACGAGACCATGAAGATCGTGGACGATTACGCCCAGGCCGGCATCCGGGAAATCGTGGCCCTGCGCGGCGATGCGCCCAAGGGGGCCGATCGCTTCACCCCCCATCCCGAAGGCTTCGCCAATTCGGTCGAGCTGATCGAGGCGATCGCCAGTCGCGGCGACATGAACATCCGCGTGGGCGCCTATCCCGAACCGCATCCCGACAGCGCGGATGGCGATGCCGACGTGGCATGGCTCAAGCGCAAGATCGACGCGGGCGCGACCAGCGCGATCACCCAGTTCTTCTTCGAACCCGAGACCTTCTTCCGCTTCCGCGACAAATGCGCGGCGGCAGGGATCGACGCGCCGATCATTCCGGGCATCCTTCCGGTCCAAAGCTGGGCGGGCACCAAGCGTTTCGCCGCGACCTGCAACACCACCGTCCCCGACTGGGCCGAGGAGGCGTTCCAGATGGCGCAGCTGGACGGCCCCGAAGCGCAGCAGCGTCTGGCGACCGACCTGTCGGTGGACCTGTGCGCGCGCCTGATCGAGGGCGGCGTGGACCGGCTGCATTTCTACACGCTGAACCGCCCCGAACTGACCCGCGACGTCTGCGCGGCCCTGGGCGTGCGTGCCAAGCCCGACCTGAACGCGGTCGCCTGACCCCCCCTATGCCGGATCGAGACCCTGCCCCGGCGGGGTCTCGATCCCCGCGACATCGGCCTTGTCGGCCAGATGCCCGATCAGCCTGCCCGGCCCCGCATAGGGGCGCGGCAGCGACGGGTGCAGGCATTCGGTCGCATATCGACCGGCCACGCGCGGCCCGCGCGCCAGGAACAGCTTGCCCCATCTGCGCCAGGTGCCAAGCGACGGTGCCGTGGCATCGCAGGGAAACAGCGCGCGCCAGCCGTTCGGCAAAGGCAGGCCGTGGCTCTCGGCGCGTTCCAGCATCCAGACCAGCGGGATATTGGCCAACGGGCGCGCGAATTCGTATCCGGCAAGCTGGCCGCCGATATCGGGATGCGATCCGCGGAACCAGGCCTGCTCGATCCGGCCCGCGGCGTGGTCGTCGTCCCACAGGACCGGCGCGAAGGCCAGGCGCGTCTCGTCCAGCGCCAGCGCCTGGTATCCATATGCGATCCCCTGCCCCAGATGCGTGTCGTGGAAACGGAAGCGCGGCTCGGTCAGCATCCACAGGAAGGGCAGCCGCAGCCCCAGGGCCATGACCGCGTCGAAGCAGCCCAGCATGCGAATTGGGGCTTCGGGATGGCAGCGCCTGCGGCGGAACAGCTCCATCGCCTTTTGCGGCCCGCCCCGGCGGTAGAAACGCCAGGCCAACCGGATGTTGCGCGGCGTGGCGAATTCGGGGCGCAGCAGCCCCACCCGCGCGATCATGCCCGCAAGGCTGCGCACCGCAAAGCCGCCCCGGCTGTAGCCCATCATGAAGATCGGATCGCCCGGACGCCAATCGGTCGCCAGCCAGCCATAGGCCTCGACGATGCGTTCCTCCAGCGCGGTGCCCATGATCAGTTCGGGGATGGTACGCCAGCGGTTCCACTGCTGTCCGATGGCGTAATGGACCCGCATCCGTTCGGTCGGGCGCGGCAGGCCCAGTTCACCGCCCAGCAGGCGATGGATGCGACCGATCGAACTGCGACGGCCCTGCGCAAGCGATGCGAAGGTGCCGTCCATCAGCACCACATGCGACTTGATCGGCCGAATCGAATTCATGCCCCCAGCCTAGCATGCGGATGCGGCCGGGGGCATGTGACGTCACAGCTCCATCACGGTCGCGCGGGCCATCGCACCGAAGCCGTTGAAGCGGGTATTCGTGACGACCGAATAGGCCCCGGCCCCCTGGAAGACCACGAAATCGCCCTCGGCGATGTCGGCAGGCAGGGCCAGTTCACCGGGCAGACGGTCCACTGAATCGCAGGTCGGCCCGAAGATGACGCGGCCGCCGGCCTCGCCCTCGCGCAGGACGCCCTCGGCGGTGAAGACCTCGATCCGGTCGATATTGCCGATGATCGGCAGCTCGGCCAGTCCGCCATAGGTGCCGTCGTTCAGGAAGACGTCGCCCCCGTCGCGCACGCCCTTCACGCGGGTGATCAGCGCGAAGGCATCGGCACACAGGCCCCGGCCCGGTTCGCAGACCAGGTCGGGCGCGTCGTCGCCGAACATCTCGGTATTGGTGTCGCCGATCTCCTGGAAGATCGATTCCAGATCGGGCTCGACCCCCACCACGCGATGCGAGGGGAAGCCCCCGCCCACGTTCAGGCGCGTGGCGCGCACGCCCGCCATGTCGCAGATGTCCTTGGCCACGCGGATATAGCTTTCCCAGGCGATGGGGTCGGTGCATTGCGTGCCCGGATGGAAGGTCAGCGAGGGGATGTAGCCCCGACGCGCGACCTCGGCCAGCAGTTCGGCGGCAAGTTCCGGCGTGGCGCCGAATTTCGACCCGAAATCATAGGCCGCGCCCAGCACCGGCAGCTTGAACCGGGGCGAGATCTCGACCCCGTTGCCACCGATCTGGGTCGGGACCTGGTCGAACAGCTTGTCCAGCTCGGACCGGCTGTCCACCGACCAGGACCGCACGCCGGATGCGACGGCGTGACCGATCTCGGACCTTGCGCGGACGGGGTTGTGATAGTGGCGCGCCGCGTCGGGGGCCATGCGCCCGATCAGGTCAATCTCGAACGGAGAGGCCACGTCGAAGCCGCGGATGCCCGCCGCCAGCAGGTTCTGGATCACCGCCTCGTCGGGGTTCGACTTGACGGCATAGGTCACGAAACCCGGGAAACCCTGGAGGAAACGCCGCGCCCGGTCCTGCAGCACCGTCGGCGCGAAGACCATGACCGGATGCTCGGGCTTCAGGTGACGGATCACCTCGGCCGGATTGTCCCAGACGGTCTTCTCTTGTCCCATGGCGGTTCCTTTCGCACGAAGGGTGACAGTTACAGGGCCGAACCCAGACTGGCGCTTTTGGGATCCGATTTCACCAATGAAAAGGGTAGTTCTGCCTCACAGCTCGGTTATTATGACGAATTGCATGTCATTTTGACGAAACGGACACATGGACGATCTGGATCGCAACATCATCGCCCTGCTGTCGGGCGACGCACGCATGTCGCTGGCGGTGCTGGCACGTCGGTTGAAGGTCGCGCGGTCCACCGCGCAGACCCGGCTGGAACGGCTGGAGGCCTCGGGCGCGATCGCGGGATACACGCTGCGGCTGGGCGAACAGGCCCGCGAGGGGCGCATCCGCGCCACCGTCCTGCTGGAAATCGCACCCCGTTCGCTGGCGGCGGTGATGACGCGCCTTCGGGCCATTCCCCAGGTGGAACGTGTGCACACGACCAGCGGCCGCATCGACATGCTGGTCCAGCTGGCAACCGGATCGACGGTCGAGCTGGACGAGACGCTGGACCGCATCGGCGCCATCGAAGGGGTCCGCAACAGCGAGAGCCTGATTCACCTGTCAACCAAGCTGGATCGCGCCACCTGAGCCACGCTGCCGTTGATTTGCGCGGCCCCCGGCGCGACCATCGGGACATGACGGGGCGATTCCCCGCGATCCCGCCGGGAAGGTTCCCCTTCGCATGAAAGGGGTTTTCGCATGACTGCTCATGGCTTGCCTTGCTGGTACGAGCTTTCGACCGCGGATGGCGGTTTGGCGGATGCGGGCGATTTCTATGCCGCGCTTCTGGGTTGGCGGATCGCGGATTCGGGGATGGAGGGGTTCGCCTATCGCCTGGCACGGCTGGGCGACCGCATGGCGGCGGGGCTGATGGAAATGCCCGACATGCCCCCCGCCTGGACGATCTATCTCGAGGTCTCGGATGCGGATGCGACCTGCGGTCTGACCGCCGAAACCGGCGGCACGGTGCTGCGCGAACCGGCCGAGATCCCGGATACGGGCCGCTTCGCCATCCTGGCCGACCCGCAGGGCGCGGTCTTCGCGATCCTGGAACCCACCCCGTCAGAGGATCCGCAGCCCGGCGCCTTCGACATGCAGACCCCCGGCATGGCCAACTGGAACGAATTGATGACCACCGACCCCGAAGCCGCGCTGGCCTTCTACGGTCGCATCTTCGGATGGCAACCGGGCGAGGCGATCGACATGGCCGAGGAAGGGACATACCGGATCTTCACGCATGAGGGCGCCGATACCGGCGGCATGATGGGCCTGATGGGGATGCCGCGGCCCTTCTGGATGCCCTATTTCGGACATGCCGCCATCGCCCGCGCGGCGGAACATGCACGCGAGTTGGGCGGTCAGGTCGTCCACGGCCCCCAGGAAGTGCCGGGCGGGATGCATGTGGTGATGATCCGCGATCCGCAGGGCGCGCATTTCGGGCTGGTCGGTCCGAAGGGCGACTGACCGCAAGCGTCTCTTGGCCTTTCGGCCTGCATTCGCTAATCCCGTCCCCAAGCAAGGGGATGTGAAGCGATGACCATGGACAAGAGCTTTGACGCCCGCGCAGCCGAAGCACGGATCAGCGCGGAATGGGAACGGAACGGGGCATTCGCCGCCGGGGCGAACGCCCGGCGGTCCGAGACCTTCACGGTGATGATCCCGCCGCCCAATGTCACCGGCAGCCTGCATATCGGCCATGCCTTCAACAACACGCTGCAGGACATCCTTGTCCGCTGGCACCGGATGCGCGGTTTCGACACGCTGTGGCAGCCCGGTCAGGACCATGCCGGCATCGCGACCCAGATGGTCGTCGAACGCCAGATGGCGCAACGCGGCGAACCGAACCGCCGCGAGATCGGCCGCGATGCCTTTGTCGAGAAAATCTGGGACTGGAAGCAGGAATCCGGCGACACGATCATCAACCAGCTGAAGCGCCTCGGTGCCTCCTGCGACTGGTCGCGCAACGCCTTCACCATGTCGGGTGCCCCCGGTGCGCCTGCCGGTCAGGAAGGCAACTTCCACGACGCAGTGATCCGCGTCTTCGTGGATCTGTATAACAAGGGCATCATCTATCGCGGCAAGCGCCTGGTGAACTGGGACCCGCATTTCGAAACCGCCATCAGCGATCTGGAGGTCGAGAACCGCGAAGTGCCCGGCCATATGTGGCACTTCAAATACCCGCTGGCAGGCGGCGAGACCTATGAATACGTGGAACGCGACGAGGACGGCACCGTCACCCTGCGCGAGACGCGCGACTATATCGCCATCGCCACGACCCGCCCCGAAACCATGCTGGGCGACGGCGCGGTCGCGGTGCATCCGGACGATGCCCGCTATGCGCCTATCGTCGGCAAGCTGGTCGAAATTCCGGTCGGCCCCAAGGAACAGCGCCGCCTGATCCCGATCATCACCGACGAATATCCCGACCCCGATTTCGGGTCCGGCGCGGTCAAGATCACCGGCGCGCATGACTTCAACGACTACGAGGTCGCCAAGCGCAACAACATTCCGCTGTTCGCCCTGCTGGACACCAAGGGCGCGCTGCGCGTCGACGGGTTGTCCTATGCCGAAAGCGCGGAAATCGCGTCGCGGGCCGCCAAGGGCGAAGATGTCGGTGATGTCAGCAACGTCAACCTTGTTCCAGACGAGCTGCGCGGTCTGGACCGGTTCGAGGCCCGCAAGCGCGTGATCGACCAGATCACCGCCGATGGTCTGGCCGTGACCTATCTGCACAAGGAGATCGAGAAGGAGACCGGCGCCGAGCATCTGGAACGTCGCCCCGTCATCGACAACAAGCCGATCATGCAGCCCTTTGGCGACCGTTCGGGCGTGGTGATCGAGCCGATGCTGACCGACCAGTGGTTCGTCGACACGCAGCGCATCGTCGGTCCCGCATTGGACGCGGTTCGCGACGGTCGCACCCAGATCCTGCCGGAACAGCACAAGAAGGTCTATTTCAACTGGCTGGAAAACATCGAGCCCTGGACCATTTCCCGCCAGCTGTGGTGGGGACACCAGATCCCCGTCTGGTACGGTCTGGACCTGTCGGTCGACAACTTCGTCGACGACGAAGGCAATGGCGCGCTGGACGAGGTCGAGCTGTTCCGCCTGTTGGCCGACGGTCTGGTCCATGCCGGTGAGCGCCAGCAATGTGCCGCGCATTTCGACGATGTCGCAGCACTTTACGGCAACCTTATTGCCGACCTGCCCCAGCCCCTGTCCCACAGCCGCGTGGTCGAGGTTGCCGACCGTGACGCCGCTGTCCACATGCTGGCGCAATCGCTGGCGGCCTATAACCTGTCGCAGGACCCGACCGAACTGGTCTATCCGGTCTGGCGCGACCCCGACGTGCTGGACACATGGTTCAGCAGCGGCTTGTGGCCCATCGGCACGCTTGGCTGGCCGGAACCCACGCCGGAACTGGAGAAATACTTCCCGACCGACGTGTTGGTCACCGGCTTTGACATCATCTTCTTCTGGGTCGCCCGCATGATGATGATGCAGCTGGAGGTGGTGAAGGACATCCCCTTCCACACCGTCTATGTCCACGGTTTGGTGCGGGACGAAAAAGGCGCGAAGATGTCCAAATCCAAGGGCAATGTCATCGACCCGTTGACCCTGGTCGACGATTTCGGAGCCGATGCGCTGCGTTTCACCCTGACCAGCATGGCCGCGATGGGCCGCGACCCCAAGCTGGGGCCGAAGCATGTCGAGGTGAACCGCAACTTCGTCACCAAGATCTGGAACGCCACCCGATTCGCCGAAATGAACGGCGTTCGCGGCGGCGGCGCGCGTCCCGCGCCCGCCCATACCGTGAACCGCTGGATCATCGGCGAGGTCGCGCGCATCCGCCAATCCACCGACGAGGCGCTGGCCGCCTATCGCTTCAACGACGCGGCGACGGGGCTCTATGCCTTCGTCTGGGGCAAGGTCTGCGACTGGTACGTGGAATTCGCCAAGCCCCTGTTCGACGGCCCCCATGCCGATGAGACCCGCGCCACGATGGGCTGGGTGCTGGACCAGTGCTATCTGCTGCTGCACCCGATCATGCCCTTCGTCACCGAGGAACTGTGGGCGCTGACAGGCGACCGCGACGGCATGCTGGTCCATGGCGAATGGCCGGAATACGGGGCCGAACTGATCGACACCGATGCCGACCGCCAGATGAACTGGGTCATCCAGCTGATCGAGGCCGTGCGTTCGGCCCGCGCGCAGATGGGCGTCCCGGCGGGCGCAAAGCTGGATCTGATCGTGACCGAGGCCGACGATGCGGCCCGCGCCGCACTGGCCGCCAACGCCCCGCTGATCGAACGGCTGGCCCGCGTCAACACGCCCGTCGAGGGCGAGGCGGGTCGCGGCATGATCGCGGTCTCGGCCACGGGGGCGTCCTTCGCGCTGCCCATCGGCGACGTGATCGACGTCGCTGCCGAAACCGCGCGCCTGCAGAAATCGCAGGCCAAGACGACCAAGGATGCCGACGGGCTGCGCAAGCGCCTGTCGAACCCGAAATTCGTCGAGAATGCCGAACCCGAGGTCATCGACGAGACCCGCGACAAGCTGGCCGCGCTGGAGGACGACCTTGCGCGTCTTCAGGCGGCGCTGAACCAGCTGGCGGCGATGTGAACCGCAAGGGGCGGCCCGATGGCCGCCCCTTCGTCATTTCAGCGATGCGATCGCCTGCGGCAGGCGTTCCTCGAATATCGCAAGTTCGGTTTCGGGGGCGCAGCTGACGCGGATGCAGCGATCCAGCGGCGCGACGCCCGGCATGCGGATGAACACCCCGCGTTCCTGCAGCGCGCCGACCAGCGCCCGCGCATGGGCCCCGTCGCGCCCGGCATCCAGTGCCACGAAATTCGTGGCCGAGGGCAGCGCCCTGATCCCGTTATCGGCCCCGATCTGCGCGATCCGGTCCCGCGCCGCCGCGACCGAGGCCACGACATGGGCCAGCCAGCCCTGATCCTTCAGCGCCTCGAGCGCGCCGATCTGGGCGATGCGGTTCACCCCGAAATGGTTGCGGATGCGGTCGAAGCCCGCGATCAGGTCGCGATCCCCGATGGCATAGCCGATCCGCGCGCCTGCCAGCCCGTAGGCCTTGGAGAATGTCCGCATGCGGATCACGCGCGGATCATCGGCGGCGATCTGCGGCACCGCGGCCTGCGGGGCGAATTCGACATAGGCCTCGTCCAGGATCAGCAGGCAATCGGGGGGCAGACGGTCCAGCATGGCGGTCACGACCGACGCGTCGTGCCAACTGCCCATCGGGTTGTCGGGATTGGCCAGATAGACCAGCTTGGCGCCCACCTGCCACGCGCGGTCCAGAAGCGCCTCGGGATCCTCGGCGTCATCGCGATAGGGAACCTTGTGCAGAACGCCCCCGAAGCCCGCGACGTGATAGTTGAAGGTCGGATAGGCCCCTTCCGAGGTCACGACCGCATCGCCCGGACCGACGATCAGCCGGACCAGGTTGCCCAAGAGCCCGTCGATCCCCTCGCCCACCAGGATATGCGCGGCATCGATCCCCAGATGCGCCGACAGCGCCTGCCGCAGATCCCAGCTGGGCGCGTCGCCGTATTTCCAGATCTCGGCCACGGACTCGCGCATGGCGCGGGCGGCAAGGGGGCTGGGTCCGAAGGCGCTCTCGTTCGCGCCGAGGCGCGCGTCGAAGGGGCGGCCCATGCGGCGCTCGAGCTCCTCGGGGCCGGTGAAGGGGACGGTCTGGGGAAGCGATGCGGGGATCGGGGCAAATCTGGTCATGGCGCGCAGAATACCCGCGCGCGGGACAGCCGCAAGACGGACCTCAGAACGCCCGGAAGGTCATGGTGGTCAGGGTGCGGCTGATATGGGGGATGTCGAACAGCCGATCCGACAGGAAGCGGCCCACATCCTCGTCCTCGGGGATGTAGACCTTGGCGATCAGATCGTAATCCCCCGAGGTCGAGAACAGCTCGCTCACGACCTCTCGGTCGTAGATCGCCTCGGCCACCTGATAGGTCTTGCCGGGTTCGCAGCGGACCTGCACGAAGACTGCACGCATGGGGTTCTCCTCTCCTCGCGGCGTCACGTTAGACCGCGGGCGCGGCGCGGGTCCAGTCCCCCCGCGCATGGCCGCGCCAGAACCGCGCCATCAGCAGGATCGCGGCCAGCGTCAGCCCCGCGCACAGTCCCAGCCACAGCCCCGCCGCGCCAAAGCCGAAGGGGAAGGCCAGCGCCCATGCGACCGGCATCCCGACCACCCAGTAGCTGAAGCCCGCCATCCACATCGGCACGCGCGTGTCCTGCACCCCGCGAAGGAAGCCCAAGGCGATCACCTGGAAGGCGTCGGTCAGCTGGAACAGCGCGGCGAAGGTCAGAAGCGACACGCCGATGGCCACGATCTCGGGGGCCTGCGGATCGGCGGGATCCATGTACAGCCGCACCAGGCCCGGCGCGAAGAAGATGTAGATCGCGATGGCGATGGCCGCGAAGACCAGCGACATGGCCGTCACGGTGATGGCCGCATCCCGCATCCAGGCGCGGTCGCCGCGTCCCTTGGCCTGACCCACGCGCACGGTGGCCGCATTGGACAGGCCCAGATGCGCCATGAAGGTGATCGCGGTGATCTGCAGGGCGATCCCGTGGGCCGCCAGCTGCTGCGTGCCGATCCAGCCCATCATGATGTTCGAGGCGACGAACAGCCCGCCCTCGGCCAGCATGGTCAGGCCGATGGGCCAGCCCAGACGCGCGACCTCGGCCATGGCATGCCAGTCGGGTTTCCAGAACCGCTGGAACAGCGCGTATTTGCGCGCCTCGGGCAGCCATGCCGCATAGAGCGCGAGCAGCACCAGCTGGAACAGCTGCACGGTCAGGCTGGCCATGGCGGCACCGGACACGCCCAGTTCCGGCATGCCCAGATTGCCGAAGATCAGCACCCAGTTCAGGAACAGGTTCAGCGGCAGCCCCGCCAGCGTGACCCACATGACGATGGCCGTCCGCTCCATCGCGGCCAGGTATGACGACAGGGTCAGCTGCCCCAGCACCAATCCCAGCCCCCAGCCCGCGATGCGCAGATATTCCTGCGCCAGCGCGCTGACCCCCGGCGTCTGCCCAAGTGCCAGCAGGATCGGTTCGGACCACCACAGAAGCGGCATGCCCAGCAGTGCGAATCCCCCCGACAGCCACAGCGCCATGCGAGTGCCGCGGCGGACCTCGGTCTCGCGGCCGGCGGCGATATTGGTGGCGATGGGGCCCATCACCGCGGTGCCGAACCCCATCCCGAGGAAGAACAGGATGTGGAAGCACGAGGTCGCGATGACCAGCGCGGCCAAGGGTTCGACCCCGTACCAGCCGATCATGACGGTATCGCCCACGCCGATGGCCATGCGGGCAAGGTGGCTGCCGATCAGGGGCAACCCAAGCGCGAGGGTCGCGCGGATATGGGGGCGATAACGTGCATATGACATGCAATCGCCATATCCGCTGCCGATGCTTCGGGCAAGCCGCAGCCCGCAGCCGCTTGCCGCAATCCCCCCCATCTGCAATAGATCGCCCGTCCCCGATCAAGAGGCCGCACATGAGCTTTCGCGCCCGCCACCTGCTGGGCATCGATCACCTGAAGCCGGACGAGATCACCGCGCTTCTGGATCTTGCGCAGGAATACGCCGCCCTCAACCGTCGCACGATCAAGCATTCCGACGCGCTGGCGGGCATGACCCAGATCAACATGTTCTTCGAGAACTCGACCCGGACCCAGTCCAGCTTCGAGCTGGCGGGCCTGCGTCTGGGTGCCGACGTGATGAACATGTCGATGCAATCCAGCAGCGTGAAGAAGGGCGAGACGCTGATCGACACCGCCCTGACGCTGAACGCGATGCGCCCGGACCTGCTGGTCGTGCGCCACCCGAATTCCGGCGCGGTGAACCTGCTGGCCGAAAAGGTGAACTGCGCCGTTGTCAATGCGGGCGACGGTCGGCACGAACATCCGACCCAGGCCCTGCTGGACGCGCTGACCATCCGCCGTGCCAAGGGCCGCCTGCACCGCCTGACCATCGCCATCTGCGGCGACATCGCCCATAGCCGCGTCGCGCGGTCGAACCTGATCCTGCTGGGCAAGATGGAGAACCGCATCCGCCTGATCGGCCCGCCGACGCTGATGCCCTCGGGGGTGGCCGATATGGGGGTCGAGGTCCATCAGGACATGCATGAAGGGCTGAAGGGGGCCGATGTGGTGATGATGCTGCGTTTGCAGAAGGAACGCATGGATGGCGGCTTCATCCCGTCGGAACGCGAATATTTCCACCGCTTCGGGCTGGATGCCGAAAAGCTGGCCAATGCCGCGCCCGATGCCATCGTCATGCATCCCGGCCCGATGAATCGTGGGGTGGAGATCGACGGCACCATCGCCGACGACATCAACCGCAGCGTCATCCAAGACCAGGTCGAGATGGGCGTCGCCGTCCGCATGGCCGCGCTGGACCTGCTGGCCCGCAACCTGCGCGCCGAACGCGGACGCACCGCCACGGGGGTGATGGCATGACCGCGACCCTCTTCCGCAACGCGCGCCTGATCGACCCCGAGGCGCAGACCGACGGCATGGGCAGCCTGCTGGTCCGCGACGGCCGGATCGCGGGCATCGGCGCCCCGGACGAATCCGCCCCCGAAGGCGCGACCGAAATCGACTGCCGCGGCCGTGCGCTGGCCCCCGGCATCGTCGATTGGGGCGTCAAGATCGGCGAACCCGGCGAGCGTCACAAGGAAAGCTTCCGCAGCGCAGGCCGCGCGGCGGCGGCGGGCGGCGTGACCACCGTCATCGCCCGCCCCGACACCCTGCCCCCCATCGACACCCCCGAGGCACTGGAATTCGCCGCCCGTCGCGCCACCGACGCGCCCGTGAACATCCGCCACATGGCCGCGCTGACCCGCACCCGCGAGGGCCGCGAGATGGTCGAGATCGGCTTCCTGACCGATGCGGGCGCGGTGGCCTTCACCGATGGCGTGCGCGTCGTCCGCGACAGCAAGCTGCTGTCGCGCTGCATGACCTATGCGCGCGGACTGGGCGCGCTGATCGTGGGGCATCCGCAGGATGCGTCGCTGTCTGCCGGGGCCGCGGCCACCAGCGGCAAGTTCGCCTCGCTCTATGGCATTCCGGCCGTGTCGCCCATGGCCGAGGTGATGGGCCTCGACCGCGACCTGGCCTTGGTCGAGATGACGGGCGTGCGCTGGCATGCCGACCAGATCACGACCGAGGCCGCGTTGCCCGCGCTGGCCCGCGCCCGCGACAAGGGGCTGGACGTGACGGCGGGTATCTCGATCCACCACCTGACGCTGAACGAATACGACGTGGGCGATTACCGGACCTTCTTCCGCTTCACCCCGCCCCTGCGCGCCGAGACCGACCGCCAGGCGATGGTCGATGCGGTGGCCAGTGGCGCGATCGACGTGATCTCCAGCTTCCACACCCCCCAGGACGAGGAATCGAAGCGCCTGCCCTTCGAGGCTGCGGCCCCCGGCGCGGTGGGGCTTCAGACGCTGCTGCCCGCCGCCATGCGGCTGGTCCATCAGGGCGGGCTGACATTGCCGCAGCTGTGGCGGGCGATCTCGCTCAACCCGGCGCGCAGGTTGGGGCTGGACGCGGGGCGGCTGGCCAAGGATGCGCCCGCCGACCTGGTGCTGTTCGATCCCGACGCGCCCTTCGTGATGGACCGCTTCGCGCTGCTGTCGAAATCGAAGAACACGCCCTTCGACGGGGCCAGGATGCAGGGCAGGGTCAAGGGGACTTGGGTCGCAGGCAACCGCGTCTATGGGGGCGAGGCATGATCTGGGCGATCTTCGGCTATCTTCTGGGGTCCATCCCCTTCGGCATCGTCATCACGCGGGCGATGGGCCTGGGCGATCTGCGCCAGATCGGGTCGGGCAATATCGGCGCGACCAACGTGCTGCGGACGGGCAACAAGCCCGCCGCGCTGGCCACGCTGCTGCTGGATTCGGGCAAGGGCGCCATCGCCGTGCTGATCGCGCGCCAGTTCGGCGGCGAAAGCGCGGCCCTGCTGGCGGGCGCCGCGGCCTTCCTCGGGCATTGCTTCCCGGTCTGGCTGGGCTTCAAGGGCGGCAAGGGGGTCGCGACCTTCCTTGGCACCATGATCGCGCTGCACTGGCCCGTGGGGCTGGCCGCATGCGCGGTCTGGCTGGCGACCGCTGCAGTCACGCGCATCTCCAGCCTTTCGGCGCTGGTCGCGGCGACATCGGCACCGCTTCTGGCCCTGGGGCTGGGGCGGCCCTGGCTGGCGCTGGCGGCGGCCTTCATGACGGCGCTGATCTTCCTGCGCCATCATGCCAATATCCGTCGCCTCATGGACGGGTCCGAACCGCGGATCGGCCGGAAATAGGCGTCACCTCTGGGCGACGACGGTGGGTCGGTTCGAACGGCTGGCCTTGATCTGCGGACGCGCGGCGGCAACAGGGGCCTCGGCGGGGGTTTCGGCGGATGTCTGTGCCGGCATGGCGGGGCCGCTGAAGACCGGCCCGACCCTGTCGCGGGGGGCATTCGCCGCCTGGCGTTCCAGTGCCGTGGCCGCGCGGCGGACCGAATGCGCGATCGAGACCAACGAGACCGCAGCCCCTGCCAGCAGCACCAGCGCGGCCATCCCGACCATGCCCATCGCGATGGGCATCGGCGGCACGCCTTCGGCCTGCCGGACCAGCACCGTCACCGCCGCGATCAGCGCCAATGCACCGATGACGAAGACCGCGACCACAAGGCGGCCGAACCATACCAGAAAATCGAAACGCATCGCGTGAGGCCCCATCTTGATCCTGCGGCCCATGCGATGCCACCACCGGGCGCGCCGTTCAAGCGCACCCGAGGTCAAATGGACGGGATCAATAGGAATATTCGTCGTAGATCCGACCCAGGTCGCCCTGCCAGTCGCCGTGATAGCGTTCCAGCAGCTCGTCGGCGGGGGTCTTGCCGCTGTCGACGCTTTCGCGCAGCGCATTCAGGAAATGCGTCTCGTCGGGGATCAGGCCGCCCTGCCCCGGACGCGCGCGGTTGCGCAAACCGGTCTCCGCGATGGCCAGAACCTCACGCGACAGGTCCAGAAGCTTCGTGCCACCGGCCTCGCCGGCCAGCGCATCGCGGCCCGCGGCCACGCGCAGGCCCTGCCGCGTCTCGGCGTCCCAGCCCTTGACCAGATCCCAGGCGGCATCCAGCGCCTCGGTGTCATAGGTCAGCCCGACCCACAGCGCGGGCAGCGCACACAGGCGTCGCCAGGGACCGCCATCGGCACCGCGCATCTCGATGAACTTCTTGACGCGGGCCTCGGGGAAGACGGTCGTCATGTGATCGGCCCAGTCCGACAGGGTCGGAACCTCGCCCGGAAGGGCCGGCAGGCGACCGTTCAGGAAATCGCGGAAGGACTGCCCGAGCGCGTCGATATACTTGCCGTCGCGATAGACGAAATACATCGGCACATCGAGGACATAGTCCACCCAGGCCTCGTAGCCGAAGCCGTCCTCGAACACGAAGGGCAGCATGCCGGTGCGGGCGTCGTCCAGGTTCTGCCAGATATGGCTGCGCCAGGATTTCATGCCGTTGGGCTTGCCGTCGAGGAAGGGCGAATTCGCGAACAGCGCCGTCGCCACCGGCTGAAGCGCCAGCGCGACGCGCAGCTTCTTCACCATGTCGGCTTCCGATGCGTAATCCAGGTTCACCTGCACGGTGCAGGTCCGGTACATCATCTGCGTGCCAAGCGTGCCCACGCGACCCATGTAGTCGGTCATCAGCCGATACCGCCCCTTGGGCATCATCGGCATGTCGTCCTGCGACCAGATCGGCGCGGCACCAAGCCCGATGAAGCCTGCGCCGATATCGGATGCCACGGCCTCGACCTCGGCCAGGTGGCTGTTCACCTCGTCGCAGGTCTGGTGGATCGTTTCCAGCGGCGCGCCCGACAGTTCCAGCTGCCCGCCGGGTTCCAGGCTGATATTCGCGCCGTCGCGTTCAAGCCCGATCAGCTGCCCGGCCTCCAGGACCGGGGTCCAGTTGAAGCGGTCCCGCAGACCTTCCAGCATGGCGGTGATGGATGCCCGGCCCTCGTAGGGAAGCGGCTGCTTGGTCGCCTCGACATAGCCGAACTTCTCGTGCTCGGTGCCGATGCGCCAGTCCTGCGCGGGCTTTTCGCCCGATGCGACATAGGCTGCCAGTTGATCGCGGCTCTCGATCGGGCCTCCGCCCTGCTGGGGAATTGACATGGGGGCGCGGCCTCTTTGACTTGTTGCAGTCGGTCACAGGTGGCAAGCGAGCCCGCGCAAGTCAAGGCATGGGCAGCGTATTGCCTCCGCCATGTTGCGGACGCCGCCACAGCACCGCCAGCCGTGGCGCATCGGACACGCGCAGTGCCTGCGCGAGGACACCCATGTCGATGCCCGGAAGCCGGGCGAAGGCATCGGCCAGCGCCTCGGCCCCGGCCGCGTCCACCGGCACCAGCAAAACCTCGGATCCGATGCTGCGCAGCCGCCAATGCGGACGGCCGCGCAGGTCGATCAGGCGGATCTCGGACAGGTCGGACAGGGCGATCTCTCCGCCGATCTCGTCGGTGCCCCAGTAGCGGACGGCCCCCTCGATCACCTCCACCAGGCCGGGGGCGGCGACGGGGCGGCGGAAGAAGGACCGCCGGACCGCGCCCATTGCAAGGACCGCGCCGATCACGGCCAGCGCCGCGCCGATCACCCCCCAGAACCAGCCGCCGCGCGTGGCGATCCACAGCCCCAGGCATGCCGTCAGCGTGCTGAGGATCGCCTCGGAATGTCGCGATGCCGCCGCGCGCAGTTCGGGCCGGATCATGCGCCCTGCCAGCGGGCGAGGTCGTCCTCGTCGCTGTCCTTGGCCGCGACCCATGCGGTGCTGCCGTCGCGCCGGATCTCCTGCTTCCAGAAGGGGGCGCGGGATTTCAGCCAGTCCATCAGGTAATCCGCCGCCTCGAACGCGGCACGGCGGTGGCGGGCGGCGGTGGCCACCATCATGATCTGATCGCCGACCTGGATGTCGCCATGACGGTGCAGGATGCGCCAGTCGGACAGGCCGAAACGTTCCGCGGCGCGGGCGCCGTATTCGCCCAGAAGCCGTTCGGTCATGCCGGGATAATGTTCGATGCGAAGCGCGGTCAGGCTGCCGCCTTCATCCCGGACGATGCCGGTGAAGGTCACGATCCCCCCGGCCCCCTGCCCGAAGCCCTGCAATTCCTGTGCAAGGTCGAAGGCTGCCTGCTGAACGCGGGCCGACATGGGTCAGCCGCCGGTCATGGGCGGAAAGAAGGCCAGCTCGCGCACGCCTGCCAGGGGCGCATCGAGGCCCGCCAGTTCCTGATCCACCGCGCAGCGCAATGCGGCCGGGTCGGCGAAGGCCGCGGCATGGGCATCGGAGCGCGCGCCCAGTTCCGCGATCAGGTCGCGGACGGTCGCGGCATCGCTTGCGACGGTTTCCCGCGAAACGCCCACCCGTTCGCGCAGCGATGCGAAATAGAGGATCTCAAGCGTCATTGCCCGGTTCCTTCAGGAAGGGCAGCGCCTTGGTGAAGTAGTCCCAGCCGGTCCAGAAGGTCAGGCCCGCCGCGATCCAGATCAGCGCCAGCCCCGCCTGCGTGGCAAGCGCGGCCATGCTGCCCGACCAGACAAGGCCGGTCTCGCCCACGCGGGGCGGGCTTCCGACCTCGACATAGGCAAGCCCCGTTCCCAGGAACAGGACCGCGATGGCCACCATCTGCACGGTGGTCTTCCATTTCGCGAGGCTGGTGACCGCAAGATTGCGCGACCGGTCGCCCAGATATTCGCGCAGGCCCGACACGAAGACCTCGCGGAACAGGATCACCGCGACGGGCAGGATCAGCCAGGGGTTCATCCCGGAATAGCCGGTGATCACCACCAGCGCGATCACGACCATCGCCTTGTCGGCGATCGGGTCCATGGCCGCGCCGAAGCGGCTCTCCTGCTTCCAGGCGCGGGCAAGATAGCCGTCGAACCAGTCGGTCACCGCCGCCAGCACGAACAGCGTCAACGCCGCCCAGTCGGCCCAGGGGCGATGGAAATAGAGGAACATCAGCGGCACCGCCGGGGCGGCGGCAAGACGCAACAGGGTCAGGATATTGGGCAGGGTCCAGCGCATGATGGCACGCTAATCCCTGCCCGCCGTCTTGGAAAGGGCGAAGGCGCCGATCAGGCCGGTTCGGCGCAGCCTTCGGGCAGGTCGAACCGGCGTCCCGCGATGATCAGCCGATGCGCCCGAATGCGGTATTCGCCCAGCGATCCGCTGGCATTGCCGAAGACCTCGACCGGGTCGCCGGGCAGGATCGGCGCGTCTTCCAGGCCCGCCGCACGATTTCGTGCATGGCTGGACAGATCGACGGTCCAGTTGAACCCGTCGGCCGCGCGGACCTGCAATGCGGGCTGGCTGCCTGAGATGTTGATGTCGGTCAGAAGGCCGGTCAGACGCTGGCCGCCCGCGCCCGTCGCATCGACGGGGGCATGGCAGGGACGGCGATCGGCAAGGGGACCGAAGGAACGGAGGAAAGGCATGGCAGTCTCCTGTGTTCGGGGTGGACAGCAACCTTAGCGCGAATCCCGCCCTGTTGCGCGGTAGCCACATACCCTTTCGACAGGGTGCGGATTTCCGCCCGCCTCAGCCCTTCGGATTGAAGTGGTCATGCACCTTCCGCGCCATCGCGGCCGAGATTCCCTCGACCGCCTGCAGATCGGCAAGCCCCGCCCGCCCCACGGCCTTGGCACTGCCGAAATGGGTCAGCAGCGCCCGCTTGCGGGCCGCACCGATGCCCGCGATCTCGTCCAAGGGGTTCGACATGACCGATTTCGCGCGCTTGGCGCGATGGGTGCCGATGGCCCAGCGATGCGCCTCGTCGCGCAGGCGCTGGACGAAATACAGGACCGGGTCGTTCATCCGCAGCGCGAAGGGGCGCTGGCCGTGGCGGTGGAACTCCTCCTTGCCGTGGTCGCGGTCCACGCCCTTGGCCACGCCGATCATCGGGATGTCCTCGACCCCCATCTCGGCCATGATCTCGTGGACGGCGCTGACCTGCCCCGCACCGCCGTCGATCAGCAGAAGGTCGGGCCAGGCTTCGGTCGCGCGGTCGGGATCCTCCTTCAGCAGGCGGGCGAAGCGGCGGGTCAGAACCTCCTTCATCATGCCGAAATCGTCGCCCGGCGTGATCTCGGTGCCCTTGATGTTGAACTTGCGGTACTGGTTCTTGATCCAGCCCTCGGGGCCCGCGACGATCATGCCGCCGACCGCATTCGTGCCCATGATGTGGCTGTTGTCGTAGACCTCGATCCGGCGGGGCGGGCCGGGCAGATCGAACGCCTCGGCCAGACCTTCGAGAAGGCGCAGCTGGGTCGCGCTCTCGGACATGCGGCGGGCCAGGCTCTCGCGGGCGTTGCGCAGGGCGTTCGTGACCAGCTCCTGCTTCTCTCCGCGTTGCGGGACCAGCAGCTCGACCTTGCGCCCGGCGCGTTCGGACAGGATGTCGCCCGCAAGCTCGGGGTCTTCGGGGGCGTGCGACAGGATCACCTGACGCGGTGGCGGCTTGTCGTCGTAGAACTGCACGAGGAAGGCCTGCATCACCTCGTCCGGGCTTTCGGCACCGCCCAGCCGGGGATAGAAATCGCGGTTGCCCCAGCTCTGGTTGCCGCGGATGAAGAAGACCTGCAGGCAGGCCTGCCCCCCTTCGATATGCAGCGCGATGATGTCGGCCTCGGCCACGCCCTTGGGGTTGATGGCCTGGACCGACTGCACGGCGGTCAGCGCCTTGATCCGGTCGCGCAGGGCGGCGGCGCGTTCGTATTCCATCGCCTGCGCCGCCTCGGCCATCTCGGCCTTCAGATCGGCCTGGATGGTCGTGGACTTGCCCTGCAGGAACCGCTCCGCGTCGTTCACCAGCGCGCCATAGGCCTGTTCGTCGATGCGCCCCACGCAGGGGCCGCTGCAGCGCTTGATCTGGAACAGAAGGCAGGGGCGCGTGCGGGATTCGAACACGCTGTCGGTGCAGTTGCGCAGCAGGAACACCCGCTGCAGCTGCGTCAGCGTCCGGTTCACCGCCCCCGCGCTGGCGAAGGGACCGTAGTAATCGCCCTTCTCGGATTTTGCCCCGCGATGCTTCTTGATCTGCGGGAATGCGTGCCCCTTGGCCACCAGGATGTTCGGGAACGACTTGTCGTCGCGCAGAAGCACGTTGTAGCGCGGCTTCAGCTGCTTGATCAGGTTCTGTTCCAGCAGCAGCGCCTCGGTTTCCGTGCGCGTGGTCAGGAACATCATGCTGGCGGTCTCGCGGATCATCCGCGCGATCCGCGCCGAATGCCCCGATGGGCGGGCATAGTTTGACACCCGCGCCTTCAGGTCGCGCGCCTTGCCGACATAGAGAACCGCCCCCTGCGCATCCAGCATCCGATAGACGCCGGGGCTGCCGTCGAGCGTTCTGACATAATCCTGGATGAGGGCGTGGCCGGTTTTCTGGGTCATGGCTTCAAGAAAGTGATTCTCTGCGTCGGCTGCAAGTTTCCGGGTGCCTTGGCAAGGCAGAGTCTTTCCACGGATTCTGTGGATAACTCTGTGGGTGTCCTGTGAGACAACCCTGTCCCACCCAGCAATCATTACAGTTGGGTGAAACTGCCCGTTCTTTAGGCACCATACAAGGCCATTGATTTCATTGAACTATTTTTTCATCCACAGCAGAAGCGTCGGAAATAAATGGAAGAATCCGGTCCATGCACAGAACGTTAACTTGCGCGTGGACAAAGCGGACCTTGGGGAAAGCCCCGCGCCTATTCCACGCCCAGCACATCGGGGGTCTTCCAGCCCAGATGCTGGCCGCCATCCACGCAGATCAGCTGCCCCGTGACGCCCCTTGCGGATACCAGATACCGCAGCGCATCGCAGATCCCCCGCGGGTCCGAACCGCGCCCAAGGACCGTCGCGGCGCGCTGTCCGGCGAAATGCGCATCCGATTGCCGCGCGCCCTGCAGGGTCGGCCCAGGCCCGATCGCGTTCACGCGGACATCCGGCGCAAGGCCCTGCGCGGCGGTGCGCGTCAGCCACCACAGCCCGGCCTTGGCGATGGAATAGGTCATGAATTCCGGCGTGGGCTTCAACACCCGCTGATCGACCATGTTGACCACGACAGCCTGCGCCTCGGGTTCGCCATTCTCGTCGGCGCGTGCCTTGGGCGCCTGCGCCGCGAATGCCTGCATCAGCTGAAAGGGCGCGCGCAGGTTGCTGTCCATGTGCCGGTCCCAGCCCTCCATCGAGGCGCTGGCCATGTCGTCGTGATCGAAGATCGAGGCGTTGTTGACCAGCACGGTCAACTGCCCCATTGCGGCGGCGACACGCCCGACCAGACCTGCCGCCGCATCGCGATCCAGCAGATCGGCCTGAAACGTCTCGGCCGCGACGCCAAGCTCGCGGATCCGGGCCGCGGTCGCCTCGGCAGCCTCGGCGGATCCGGCATAATGGACGGCGATCGGATGGCCCATCCGCGCCAGTTCCAGCGCCATCGCGCGCCCCAGCCGCTTGGCGCCCCCGGTGACAAGTGCGACACCCTTCACAGCAATATCCATGCATAGGTTCCGTAACAGGCCAGCAGCAGCGCCCCGGCGACGCGCCCGATCCGGATTCCCCGGAACAGGAACGGCATCAGCAGGGCCGAGCTTGCCAGCATCACCCACAGGTCCAGGCGCAGCATCTCGGGCGGGACCGGAAGCGGTGCCACCACCGAGGTGATCCCGAGGATCGCGAGCAGGTTGAAGATGTTGGACCCCACGACGTTGCCCAGGGCCATGTCGGCCCGCCCCCGCATCGCCGAGGCGACCGAGGCTGCCAGTTCCGGCAGAGACGTCCCGATGGCCACCAGCGTCAGGCCGATCACCGTGTCGCTGATCCCGAAGGCCAGGGCGATCTCGGTCGCGCCGGCCACCAGCAGGTTCGCGCCCAAGGGCAGCGTGATCAGGCCCGCCACCAGCCACAGGGCGATCCGCGGCCATGTCGCGCCAAGGGCCGCGCCCTCGATCTCGTCGACATCCTCGGCCTTGCCGGTGGTCAATTGCCGCCACAGGATCAGCGCAAGCGCCGCCAGCAGGAACAGCCCCTCGACCCGTCCGATGATGCCGGTGAAGGCCAGCGCGATCAGCAGGACCGAGGCCCCCATCATCATCGCCCAGCTTTCGCGAAGATCGTGCCCGCGCGTCGGAATGCCCGATATCAGCGCCGTGGCGCCAAGGATGACCAGCACATTGGCCACGTTCGATCCGACGACATTGCCCAGGGCGATCCCGCTGGATCCCTTGAGCGCCGCCGACAGCGACACGAGCAGTTCAGGGGCCGAGGTGCCGAAGGCCACCACCGTCAGACCCACGACCAGCGGCGTGATGCCCAGCCGCAATGCCAGATTGACCGCGCCCTTGACCAGCAGATCGCCACCGACGACCAGAAGGATCAGGCCGCCAAGAACCAGAAGAATTTCAACGATCACGTTTGCCGATCCCGAATATCTTGCGCAAAGCCCTGCGGAAGGGCGGGCCCTTGAAGATGGCCATGCCGACCATCACCAGAAGGAACAGAAGAACGACGCGAACGCTCATGCGCGGGTTCCGAAACGCTGGAACGCGGCACGTTCCTCGGCCGCGTCGAAGACCGCATCGGCCGACAGGCCCAGGCGGCGCAGCAGCGGCCGCCGCAGCCCCAGGGCATCGAAGCGCAGCTTCTCGCCGTAAAGCTCCTTCATCTTCGGGACCAGGTGACCGATCCCGTCGGCAAGGCCCAGGCGCACGGATTCGCGGCCTGCCCAGAATTCCCCCGTGAACAGATCGCGTTCGCCGTCCAGCCGGTCGCCGCGGCGGTTGCGGACATGGTCCTTGAAGGCTTCGTGGATGGGCAGCAGGATGTTGTTCAGCCGCGCGACATCCTCGGGCTTCTCGGGGCGGAACGGGTCCATGGTGGATTTCGACTGTCCCGCCGTGTGGACGCGGCGCTCGATCCCCCACCGGTCGATCAGCTCGTGGAAACCGAAGCCCGCCGAGATGACGCCGATCGACCCCAGAACCGAGCTTTCATCGGCCCAGATCCGGTCGGCCGCACAGGCCAGCCAATAGCCACCGGATGCGGCCATGTCCTCGACGAAGGCGTGGACGGGCACGCCGGTCTCATCGGCGACGCGCCGGATGCGGGCGCCGATCAGCGAGGATTGCACGGGCGAGCCGCCGGGAGAATTGATCGCAAGCGCCACGGCGACCGGCTTGCCGCGCCGGAAGGCACGTTCGATCAGCGGGGCCAATGCGGCGTCGTTCAACCCTCCGCCACGGCCGGCGCCACCGATGGCGCCCGTCAGGCGAATGACCGCGACGCGCGGCTTGCGGGACAGAAGCGGGGACAATACGGGAATGCGCATGCCCAACAGATATGCGCTGCGCATCCCGGCCACAAGCAGCCGTGTCAGCCTGCCGCGCGGATCGTGTCGCCCGGAATGAAGGTCGGCGTCAACGAGATCACGCGATCCTCGGGGCGGGTATCCTTGCCCGCCACCAGCCGGGCCGCACGACGCCCGATATCGACGCGGCGCGCATCGGTCGTGGCCAGCCGCACCGGCAGCCCGTCCAGCAGATCGACACCGTTGAAGCCCGCAAGCCCGATCCGCCCCGGCACGTCGTATCCCTGATCGAGACAGTGCAGCATCCCCCCTGCCCCGATCATGTCGTTCGAGAAATAGAGGAAATCCAGTTCGGGCGCGCGCGACAGGATGCGTTCGGTCAGCTCGCGCCCCTTCAGCAGGGACGATCCGCCCTGGTAATATTCGCGCGCCTCCAGCTGGATGCCCGCGCGGGCCAGGCCTTCCTCGAAGCCCAGCAGGCGTTTGCGGGCGCGGTGATCTTCGGGCATGTGCGTGCCCACGAAGCCGATCCGGCGATAGCCCGCGGCGATGATGCGTTCGGCCATCTCGCGGCCGGCGCGGATATGGCTGATGCCCACCAGCGTATCGATCCCCTCGCCGTCGGTATCCATGATCTCCACCACGGGAATGCCCGAGTTCTGCAGCATGGCGCGTGCGGCCTTGCTGTGTTCCAGCCCCGCAAGGATCACCCCCGAGGGCCGCCAGGACAGCATGTCGTAGAGCACCATCTCCTCGCGCGCGGGGGAATAGTTGGTGACCCCGATGACCGGTTGCAGCCCGGTATCATCCAGTTCCGCCGAGATCCCGCCCAGCACGTCCGGAAAGACCAGGTTCGACAGCGACGGAATGACCACGGCCACCAGGTTGACCCGCTGGCTGGCCAGGCCGCCCGCGATCTTGTTGGGCACGTATCCCAGCATCTTGGCGGCGGTCAGCACCTTTTCGCGCGTCGCGGCCGACACGTCGCCCCGGTTGCGCAGGACGCGGCTGACGGTCATCTCGGAAACCCCCGAAGCCTCGGACACATCGCGAAGGGTCAGCGGGCGTCGAGGTCTGGTAGGGATCATGTGATGTCGTTTCCGGTGTTGCAGGCCCGTCCGTTGCAGGCGCGTCATGTTAGCGCGGCTCACGACCTGCCACAACAGCCGCCGGATCACCGCTTGCCAAAGCCGCCCGGTCGCAGATATTCAGGGCGCGGCGGCCCCGTGGCTCAACTGGATAGAGCAGCCCCCTCCTAAGGGGCAGGTTGCAGGTTCGAATCCTGCCGGGGTCACCATCGTTTTCCCGATCTTGCCCGACCCCGACCGGTTGTGGGTCGGGAAGCCGCGCAAGGGGTGCGGATCAGCGTCGGGCTTCGCGGGCCGACTGGATCTCCTCGGCGCGAAGATAGTGATCCTTCAGCGCCAATTCGGACGCGGCCTCGGCGTCGATGACGACCTGGACCTGCGGATGCATCTGCAGGATCGACGCCGGGCAGAAGGCCGTGACGGCCCCTTCGGCCATGGCACGGACCGCTGCGGCCTTGCGGCGACCCGTGGCCAGCACCAGGATCGAACGCGCCTCGCGGATGGTGGCGATGCCCATCGTGACCGCCGTTTCGGGAACGGCCTCTCCTTCGGCGAAGAACCTGCGATTCGCCTCGATCGTGTCGGGGCTCAGCAGCTTCTCGCGCGTGCGCGACCCGAGCGAGCTGCCCGGTTCGTTGAAGCCGATATGACCGTTTGCGCCCAGGCCCAGCAGCTGAAGATCCAAGGGCCCCCGGCCGGCGATCAGTGCCTCGAACGCATCTGCGGATGCGGCAGGATCGCCAAGCCCCGACGGCACGAAGCAATTCGCGGGGTCGATATCGACATGCCGGAACAGGCGCTCGCGCATGTAATGGGCATAGCTTTGGGGGTGATCGGGGCCCAGCCCGACATATTCGTCCAGATTGAAGGTCGTGACCCCGGCAAATCCGAGGCCCGCGCGGTGGCGGCGGATGAGGCCGTCATAGACCGGCTCCATCGTGCCGCCCGTGGCAAGCCCCAGCACCGAATGCGGAACCGCGCGCAGCTGGGCGGCGATCAGATCGACCGCCCGTTCCACCGCCTCGTCGGCCGTCGGAAGGATGACGATACGCATCCCGTCAGGCCAGTGCCGCCAGCGCGCGCAGATCGACCTGCCGGTCGAAGGCATCGCCCTCGGCGGTGAACAGATGCGCCTTGGCCGGATCGAAGCCGATATCCAGCGCCTGCCCCGGACGGATGTCGATCGCGCCATCCGCGATCATGCAGATCTGCGCCGTCGCATCGCCTTCGCAATTGCCATAGATCACGGCCTGGTTGCCCAGACGTTCGACCACATCGGCAAGGAAGCGCAGGCCGCCCGTATCGCCCGCGGGGCGCAGGTCGTCGGGCCGGATACCCAGCACCAGATCCTGCCCCGCCTGTGCGCCCGCGGTGGGAACCGGGATGGTCGCACCGCCCCCGTTCGGCAGGGCCACGGTCACGCCCCCCTCGCCCGTGCCGGTGCAGCGGACGGGCAGGAAATTCATGTTGGGCGTGCCGATGAAACCTGCGACGAAGCGGTTCTTCGGCTTGTGGAACAGTTCCAGCGGGCTGCCCACCTGCTCGATCCGGCCATCGCGCAGCACGACGATCTTGTCGGCCATGGTCATCGCCTCGACCTGATCATGGGTGACATAGATCATCGTGTTGCCCAGCTTGCTGTGCAGGCGCGACAGCTCGACCCGCATCTCGGCGCGCAGGGCCGCGTCCAGGTTCGACAACGGTTCGTCGAACAGGAAGATCTGCGGTTCACGCACGATGGCCCGGCCGATGGCCACGCGCTGGCGCTGGCCGCCCGACAGCGCGCCCGGCTTGTGATCCAGCCGTTCGCGCAGTTTCAGCACGTCGGCGGCCTTCAGCACCAGGCGGTCCACCTCGTCCTTGGGCATCCGCGCGACGCGCAGCGGAAAGGCGATGTTCTCGTAGACCGTCATGTGCGGATAGAGCGCGTAGGACTGGAACACCATCGAGATGCCGCGCTTGACCGGGGGCAGGTCGTTGATCCGCTTGCCGTCGATCTCGATGCTGCCCGAGGTGATCTCCTCGAGGCCCGCGATCATCCGCAGCATCGTGCTCTTGCCGCAGCCCGATGGGCCGACGAAGACCGCGAACTCGCCTTCCTCGATGGACAGGTCGGTCGGCTTGATGACCTTGGCAGTGCCGAAATTCTTGGTGACGCCAGCCAGCTTCAATTGTCCCATGGGTGCTCCTGTCAGGGGCGGGGACCCCATGAACGGGGCCCCCGTGATCGTCCGGTTCAGTCGATGAGGTCTTCGAGTTCGTCCTGAACCTCGGCTGCGGCCTCCTCGGGGGTCATCTCGTCCAGAAGGACGCCCTGGATCGCCTCGTTCATGACGTCCTGCATCGCGGTGTAATCGACCACCTGCGGCTCGGGGCCGCCATCGGCAACCGAACCGAGGAAGTAGGTCCAGTTCGGGTCCTTCTCGGGCAGGGCGCGGGTCGTCTCGGTGTCGCGCACGGGCGTCCAGCCGCCGATATCGTCGAACTGGGCCTGGCGATCGGTGGCGGTCAGGAACTTGGCCAGCGACATGGCCGCATCCTCCACGCCCGACCCTTCGAACACCGCCAGGCTGTCCGAGATGAGCAGCGTCGAATGACCCTCTCCGCTCGGGCCGGTCGGGATCCAGGTCACGCCGTAATTCACGTCGCCCGTCCGCGCGCGGAAGCCGAAGCTCTGCTGCATCATCGCGATCTGGCCGTCCGCGAACAGCGGCTCCAGCTTGCCGCGCTCATAGGCGATGGGGCCGTCCTGCACATAGGGGACCATGTCCGCGTAGAACTGGAACGTCTCGACCGCCTCGGGGCTGTCGAAGACGACATTGCCATCCGCGTCGATCACCTCGCCGCCATTGGCATAGAACCAGCTGAGGAACTGGTGCATCGTGTTGTCGAAGGATGCCGCAGCGATGCCCAGGCCCCGCGCGCCGGTCTTTTCCGTGATGGCCTTCGAGGCGGTCATCATGTCGTCCCAGGTCTGCGGGCCGTCGGGCATGTCCAGCCCGGCCTCGGCGAACAGGTCCTTGTTGTAGAACAGCCCGCGGGTCGAGAATGCGCGCGGCACACCCCAGGTGTTGCCGTCGAACTGCACCGTCGACAGGACCGAGGGCTCGTAGCTGGCGGCTTCCTCCTCGGACAGCTCGACCGGGCGGATCAGGCCGGCCTCGGCAAGCTGCGGCAGGGCGCGGCTGCCCAGATAGGCCATGGCGGCCGGGGCACCCGCGCTTGCCAGCGTGATCGCCTTTTCCTGGCACTGACCCCAGGGAACGTATTCCATGTTGACCTCGAAGCCGGGATTCTCGGCCTGCCATGCGGCGACATGTTCGGCCTGGACGGCGGCTTCGGCCGCGTCGTCGGATCCGCAATTGATGAAGTGCAGCGTCTCCTGGGCGGCGGCGGCCTGCGACAGGCCGGTGATCGCCGCGCCCGCAAGAAGGACAGTTCTGAGGTTCATGGATACTCTCCGTTGGTTGTTCGGTTGGTTGGCGGCCCGTTGAACCGGGCTCATTCCTTGACCGCGCCGGCGGTCAGACCGGCCACGATGTATTTCTGCAGAAAGACATAGAGGATCAGCACCGGCAGGATGCCCACCAGGCTGGCTGCCATCAGTTCGTTGTAGACGACCTGTTCACGCCCGAAGAACTGGTACAGCCCCATCGGAAGCGGGTGATAGGCGTCCACCGAATTGAAGGTCAGCGCGAACAGGAACTGCTGGGCATAGGCGGTGATGAAGACGGTGATCGACACGACCATGATGCCCGGCGCCGCCACCGGCAGGATCACCCGCCACAGCGTATAGAGCCGCGACGCGCCATCGACATAGGCGGCCTCCTCCAGCTCTTTCGGGATGCGCAGGAAATAGCTGCGCATCAGGAAGATGCCCGTGGGCACGGTGAAGGCCGCGCCCGGAATGATCATCGCCCAATAGGTGTTCAGCAACCCCAGCAGCAGCATGATCTTGTAAAGCGGCACGATCAGCACCGCCGCCCCGATCATGTTGACGGCCAGGAACGCCATCAGGATCGTGTCGCGGCACATGTAGTCGAAGCGCGACACGGAATAGGCGGCGGGAATGATGCAGGCCAGCGCCAGCAGCGTCACCGCACAAGAGATGAAGAACGAATTGGCGATGTATCGCGGCAGCCCCGGCACGTTCGTCCACATGTCGATATAGGCCTGGAAGGTCATGTCGGGCGTGAAGAAGCGGTAAGGCGCGCGGAACACCGCCTCGATCGGACGCAGCGAGACCATCAGCGCCTCGGCGAAGGGGGCCAGAACGAAGATCAGGAAGCAGGCCACCGCGAAATAGATGCCGACCTTTTCCCACCATTTGTACTTGTCGATCATTTGCCTGCCCCCGTCTTGCGGCCGCGACGCGCCATCAGCGCAAGGTTGACCGCCGCAAAGGCCGTCATGCAGATCAGGATCATCACGGCACGGGCCGAACCTTCGCCGAAACGGAACCGGCTGATCGCGGTCTTGTAGGTGTCGATGATCATCGTGGTGGTCGCGCCGCGCGGTCCGCCCTCGGTCAGGATCCAGATGATGTCGAAGGAATTGAAGGTCCAGATGGCCGACAACAGCCCCATCGTGAAGATGGCCGGTGCCAGCAGCGGCAGCGTGATCCGGCGGAAGCGATAGAACCGGCTGGCCCCGTCGACCCATGCGGCCTCGTATTGTTCCTTCGGGATGGATTGCATCGCCGCCAGCAGGTACAGCGACACCAGCGGTGTGCCGACCCAGACATCGGTGACGACGGTCGCGATAAAGGCCGACTGCTTGTAGGCCAGAAATTCGAACGGGCCCGACAACAGCCCGATCTTCTGTGCCACCCCCGAGATCATGCCGAACTGACCGTTGTACATCCACGACCACATGAAGACCCCGATGGCCACGGGCACGATCCAGGGCGGCATGATCAGCACGCGAAACAGCGTGCGTCCGGGCAAGGCCGCGTTCAGCAGCACCGCCCCGATGACGCCCATGATCATCTTGAAGACCACGCTGAGCGACATCCAGACGAAGGTGCGCTGGATCACCTCCCAGAAATCATCCTCGAAGATCTCGACGTAATTGGCAAAGCCCACATATTCCTCGGTCGGGCGCAACGAGGCGTTGGTGAAGGACAGGCGGAAGGTTTCGAACAGGGGCCATGCGACGATGGTCAGCGTCAGCAGTGCCGCCGGCAGCAGCAGAAGATAGGGGAAAGCGTCGAAGCGACGTGTCATGCGGCCTCCTCTCCGGCAAGTGCCGCATCGAAGGCGGCCCAGATGCCGGCCAGGTCGACGGTGCTGCGGGTCTGCATGGCGCGGTCGATGGCCATGGCGGTCAGCCCGGCCTCCAGCGCCTCGACGCAGCTCAGCGCAAGGCGGTCCTTCGCGCCATTGACATGGGCCATGATGTCCTGCGCCATCGCGCGATCGGCCCCGTAATGCCCCTCGTTCGAGGTGGGGGCGTCGGTCACGCGGTCGTCGCGGGTGATCTGTTCGCCGGTATCGGACAGCGTCACGCGGAAGGTGTTGCGGATGAAGTCGCCCTCGGCCATGCCGTCGCGGCCCGCCACCATGAAACGGCGATATTCGTCCGGCACGTTCAGATTGGTGTGGAAGGACAGCGTCGCTTCGTTTTCATAGCGGATGATCGCGGTCTGGTAGTCGACCAGATCCCCCTGCCCCGAAAATGCGTCATCGGCCCCGCCCCAACGCGGGCTCATCCTGTCCAGATAGGCGGGCGCGCGGTCGGGACGATTGGCTGGCAGGAACTTCTTGCGGCCGCCGAAGCTTGCGACCTGCGCCGGACGGCTGCCCGCAACGGCCTGATACAGGTCCAGATCGTGGCAGCATTTTTCCAGCATGAAACCACCCGACAGGGCGCTGTCGCGCCGCCAGTCGCGCATGAAGAAGCTGCCGTGATAGGGGCCGATATGTTCGGCGGCCTCCATCGACATGATCTCGCCGATATGACCGTCCTTCTGCGCGGCGCGAAGGGCGCGGAACAGCGGCGAATAGCGAAGGACCAGCCCCACGATCAGCCGGTTCACACCGTCATGCGCCGCCATCAACCGCGCCAGTTCGAGGGTTTCCTCTTCGGAGATGACGACAGGCTTCTCGACGAAGATATGCGGGGTATCGGATGCCAGGGCCAGGCGAAGATGTTCCAGATGCAGGAAATTCGGGGATCCGATCAGCAGCAGGTCGAATCGGCCCTGTGCCATCATGGTTTCGGCATCCTCGAACCATTCCGGTGCCGATCCGGTACCGTCGAAGACCGCAGCTCGGTCGCGGCCCGGATCTGCGACCGCGACAAAGCTGGCCTTGGGGTCCGCCTTGGCAAATTCCGGGATCAATGCCGCGATCCGCGCGCCCAGTCCGATTATTCCTATCTTCACCCTGCTACCTTCCGCCTTCCATTATTTTTTTAAGGGACCGGACCCGCGCGGCGGTGGTCACCTTGCGCGGGGCGATCCCGATGGCGCTGCAATCCTGCTGCGCCCCGTCCACCCCCGCGCAGGAGCCATGCAGCGCATCCACCCCTGTCGCGACCAGCGCGCGGGCATTGCCGTCATCGACGCCACTGCCCGCCATGATCTGGATCCGCCCTGCTGCGGCCACGCATAGCGCCGCAATACGTTCCGCGCCCTGAATGGCCGTCGGTGCCGCTCCCGAGGTCAGGATCCGGCGCGCACCCATGCCGACCGCCATCTCCAAGGCCGCCATCTGATCGCGGCACAGGTCAATCGCCCGGTGGATGGTGATGTCCATGTCCCCGGCAGCGTCGCGACAGCGCAGCAGCGCATCGGCATCCAGATCGCCCTGCGGCGTCATGATGCCGATGACGACCCCCGCAAGACCCGCCGCACGCATCGCGGCGATATCCGCAAGGATCGCCTGCATCCCACCTGTCCGGGGCAGGAAATCGCCCGGCGCGGGCCGGATCATCGCATGACAGGGCAGCGGACAGTCCCGCGCCAGCGCGATCATGCCCGGCCCGGGCGTCAGCCCCCCAAGCCCGAGCGCCGAGCAGAGCTCGATCCGGTCCGCACCGCCTTCGACGGCCGCCGACAAGCTGTCGGGGCTGTCGACGCAAACCTCCAGTTCAAGATGTGGAAACATGGGAAAAGCCAAAATCCTTCTTGGCCCGACAATGGTCCGGGCTAAAATTCATTGCAAGAATTTTTTTGTCTAACTTAATTATTGTGCTGATGGACCAAGTTTGAGATGATCAAACCCGATGCAACTTTAGCTTAGCAAAAGTATTACCTCCGAATGATCAGCAAGTCCCGCCCATCCGACCTCGTGCAGGCGATCGCGACCTCCGGTCCCGGCTTCACCCCGAAGCTGGCCATGATCGCCCGCTTCGCGCTGGAGGATCCTGAATCCTTCATTCGCAAGACCAGCCGCGACATCTGCGCCGAACTGGGCACATCGGAACCGACGCTGATCAAGTTCTGCCAGCAGTTCGGCTATTCCGGGCTGTCGGATTTCCGCATCGACCTGGCGCTGGCGCTGGCCAAGCACCGTTCGGGCAGCGATTTCGTCGAACCGCTGGCAGGCGACCGGCGGCAGGTCAACCTGGCCGCCAAGCAGCGGATCGCGCGGGCCGTGGTGGGGCTTGTGGCGGATGACAGCAGCCTGCTGATCGACAACGGTTCCACCACCGAGGTGTTCGCCCAGCTGCTGGGCGGGCCGCCCCGGACGATCATGACGACCGGCATCCGTGTCGCGCAGAACGCGCTGGAACACGGCATCCATACCGTCATGCTGACCGGCGGGCGCATCCGCCCCAATGCCATGTCGATGACCGGCCGCATGGTCGAGGCGACCATCGGCCGGATGCATTTCGACACCTTCGTGATGGGCGCGGGGGCGATCGACGCCGATATGGGCCTCTCGACCTTCCAGGAGGACGAGGCCCACAACACGCGCTTCATGCTGGACGCCGCGCGGCGCGTCATCGTGCTGGCCGACAGCACGAAATTCGGCAAGCCGCGCCTGCATGCCATCTGCGGCATCGACCGGGTCGACGTCCTCGTGACCGATCTCGATCCGCAAGACCCCCGCTTCGCCGCCATCGAGGCGCAGGGGACCCACATCGTATCAACTAGGAACGCCAATGACCTCGACGCTGACCCTGCCTGAGACCGCCACCTGGAGCGAAATCCTGAGCCAGCCCGACATCTGGGAGGGCTGGGCCGACACGCTTGCCGACCAGTCGGCCGAGATCCGCGGATGGATCGCCCGGCGGGGCATCGACACCGTCTGGCTGACGGGGGCCGGCACATCGGCCTTCATCGGCGGGGTCGTCGGCGCGGGCGCTTCGAAACTGCGGCTCGAGGATCGGGCCAGCACCGATATCGTGTCCTGCCCGCAGGATGTGCTGACCGCCGGGGGAAGGATCCTCTGCGTGCAATTCGGCCGATCGGGCGACAGTTCGGAATCGGTGGGGGTGATGGACCTGCTGGACCGCCACCGCCCCGATATCGACCGGTTGCACATCACCTGCAATCCCGATGGCGCCCTGGCCACCCGCCCGGCCCCCGGCCCGGGCGAGACCCGCGTGATGCTGCTGCCCGAGGCGACGCATGACCGCGGTTTCGCCATGACCTCCAGCTTCACGACGATGCTGCTGTCGGCCTTGGCATGCCTGGGCGATTTCGATGCCGCCAGCCTGCCCGCGCTGGCGGCCGAGGCGCGGACGCTGATCGCGCAGCTGGCCGACAGCCCCTGCCCCCGCCCCGATCGCGCCGTCTTCCTCGGATCGGGTGCGCTGAAGTCGCTTGCACGAGAGAATGCGCTGAAGGTTCTGGAACTGACCGCGGGCAGGACCGGCACGCAATGGGACAGCCCGCTCGGCTATCGCCACGGCCCCAAGGCCGCCGTGACCGACGATACGCAGGTCTTCGTCAGCCTGCATCCCGATCCGCATACCGCGCGCTATGACCGGGACGTGGCCGATGAAATCCGCCGCCAGTTCCCCGACATCACGGTGCGGACGGTGGGCCCCGGCGGCGACATCGCGTTCGACGGGACCGGGGACGCGCGCGCCGATGCGGTGCTGCATGTGCTGGTCGGCCAGATCCGGGCGGCGCAATGGTCCGCCGCGCTCGGCCTGCCGGTGGACGACCCTTTCCAGGGGCGCAATCTCAGCCGTGTTGTCTCGGGGGTGCAGCTCTACCCATGGCAGCGATGATCTGCGGCGGCATCGACCTGGGCGGGACCAAGATCGAGGCCCGCCTGTTCGACGGCCCGGACGCCGCCACGACGCAACTGCGCCGGATCGCGACGCCGCGCGAAAACTATGCCCGGATGCTTGCGGCACTGATCGAACAGATCCGCTGGCTGCAGCAGGTGTCGGGACGTGACGACCTGCCCGTGGGCATCGCGGTGCCCGGCATCATCGACCCGGAAACCGGCGGCGTCTTCACCGCGAACACCCCGGCACGCGGCCATTCGATCCGCGACGACCTGATGGCGCAGCTGGGCCGGCCGTTCCCCGTGGTCAATGACTGCATGGCCTTCGCGCTGTCCGAAGCCTGCGGCGGTGCGGGCGACGGCCACCGCACGGTGATGGGGCTGATCCTCGGGACCGGGGTCGGGGGCGGGCTGTGCATCGACGGCGCGATCGCCCCCCGCGCGGGCGGCCTTGCGGTCGAGGTCGGGCATGTCGGTCTTCCGGCCAGCGCCATGGCCCGCCATGGGCTGACGCCGCGCCGCTGCGGCTGCGGCAGGCTGGGCTGCATGGAAACCGCCGTGTCCGGCACCGGCCTTGCCAATATTGCCGAAGATATCCTTGGAACACGCATCGAAGGCGCCGATCTGGTGCGCGGCGGCCACGAGGATGTCCTTGAAATCTGGGCGGATATCGCAGGCGAATGCCTGCTGACGATCCAGCTGATGCTGGCCCCCGACTGCATCGTCCTCGGCGGGGGCCTTTCGAACATGCCCGACGTGGTGCCGCGACTGGAACGGGCCTTGGAACGCCATGCCCTTCGCACCATGAAACCAACCAGGCTGCTGCAGGCCCGACATGGCGACAGTTCGGGCACGCGCGGGGCCGCATTGCTGGCAAGAAGATGACACAGGAAATCGACGACATCATCCGTGCAAACCGCGCAGGCAAGGGAACTGCCCTGCCTTCGGTCTGTTCTGCCCATCCCGACGTGCTGACCGCGTCGTTGCTGCTGGCCGAAGCCCTGGACCGGCCCCTGCTGGTCGAGGCGACCTCGAACCAGGTGAACCATCGCGGCGGCTATACCGGCATGACGCCCGATGCCTTCATCGCATCGCTGCGCGACCGGGCGGCGGCATTGGGGGTCGCGCCCGACCGGCTGCTGTTCGGGGGCGATCACCTTGGCCCGCAGGCATGGAAGGACCAGCCCCCCGAGGCCGCGATGGCCGAAGCGCGCGCCATGATCGAGGCCTATGTCCGCGCGGGATTTACCAAGATCCATCTGGATTGCTCCGAAGGTTGCGCCGGTGAACCGGCCGCCCTGACCGACGGCCCCGCCGCGGCGCGCGCCGCCGAACTGGCCGCCGTGGCCGAGGCCGCGGCACCCGACGCGACCGCCCTGCGATACATCATCGGCACCGAGGTTCCGCCCCCCGGCGGCGCGCGCCACGACGACGAAGGCATCGCCCCGACCCCGCCCGAACGCGCCACCGCCACGATCGCGGCCCATGCCGCCGCCTTTTCCGGGGCTGGTGTGGATGCCGCCTTTGCGCGGGTCCGCGGTCTGGTCGTCCAGCCGGGGCTGGAATTCGCCCCCGCGCAGGTCATCCGCTTCGACATGACCGCGCCCGACCACCTGGGGCCGGTGCTGGCCGATCATCCCGACCTGTGCTTCGAGGCGCATTCGACCGATTACCAGGCCCCCGAGGTCTATCCCGAACTGGCCCGCCGGAACTTCGCCATCCTCAAGGTCGGTCCCGCCCTGACCTTCGCATGGCGCGAGGCCCTTTATGCATTGTCGCATGTCGATCAATGGCAATCGGGCACCCCGCATATCTCCGAGGTGATGGAGCGGATCATGACCGCGGCGCCGGCTGCATGGCGCAGCCATTACCACGGCACGCCGGAACATCAGAAGCTGATGCGCCATTTCGGGCTGGCCGACCGCATCCGCTATTACTGGACCGATCCGGCAGCGCAGGACGCGGTGGCGGCACTGAAATCCCGCCTTGATGCGAACCCGCCCCCCGCGCCGCTTCTGGCGCAGTATCTGCCCGAAGCCACCATCCGGCGTGCGGCATCGCTGGACCTGCCCATGGTCGAATCCCTGCTGGTCGCGCATGTGCAGGAAGCGCTGCTGCCCTATTACGAAGGGACCGCGTGATGCTGATCGGGGTCAAATCCCTCTGGAACGGCGGGCGGCTGCTGCACGACATGGCGTTCGAGGTCGCATCGGGCGAAATCGCCGCCATCCGGCCCCTTGGGGCGGACACGCCCGATACGACGGTCGCCCTGGCCTCGCCCCTGCTCTGCGATCTGCAGGTGAACGGCAGCGGCGGCGTGATGGTGAACAGCACACCCACGCCCGACGGGTTGCGCGCCATCGCGGCGGCACAGCGGCGCTGCGGCACGGGGGCGATCCTGCCCACCGTGATCACCGACACCCCCGACGTGATCGAGGCCGCAGCCGAGGCCGCGCTGGAAGCCTTCGGGCATGACGGCATCGCGGGCCTGCATATCGAAGGGCCGCACCTGTCGGCCCAACGGCGCGGCACCCACAAGGAGGCCTTCATTCGCCCGCTGGACGACCGGACCGTCACGCTTGTCGAACGGCTGCGCGCCGCGGGGATGCCCGTGATGATCACGCTGGCCCCCGAGCTTGCGGATCCGGTCCTGTTCTCGCGGCTGGTCGCGTCGGGGGCCGTCGTCTCGGCCGGGCACACCATGGCCACCGCCGAAGAAACCCGCGACGCGCTGGAACGCGGGTTGTCCTGCTTCACCCATCTCTACAATGCGATGCCGCCCATGACCGCCCGCGCGCCGGGCGTGCTGGGCGCGGCGCTGAATTCGCGGGCGCATGCGGGCATCATCGTGGACGGCATCCATGTCGATTGGGACATGCTGCGCGTCGCGCTTCGGTCGCGCCCCGCACCCGGCCTGACCTTTGCCGTATCGGACGCCATGGCCACGGTCGGCGGCCCGGACCACTTCGAGATCTACGGCCAGACCATCCGCGTCCGCGACGGGATGCTGGTGAATGCCGAAGGCTCGTTGGCGGGGGCGCATATCGACCTGCGGCAGAGCCTTGCGAACCTGGTGAACCGGGTCGGCCTGCCCCTGTCCGAGGCGCTGCCCATGGTCTGCGACATCCCGCGCCGCGTGATGGGCCTTGCGCCGGCGCAGATCGCCCCGGGCCAGCCCATCGCCGACACGCTGCTTCTGAATGACGACTTCCAACTGATCGAGCTGACATGACCCTGCACATCACCCAGACCTGGAGCGCGGCACCCGAAGGCACCAAGGGCAGCTTCCATTTCCGCCTGCGCAATTTCGGGACCGCTGCCGTTCCGATGGCACGGTTCTGCTATACCTCGCTCGGGCGGATCGACGAGACGACGGATGTCGTGGGCGGCTCTGTCGCGCGAAATTTCGGCAGCTTCGTCGAGATCCGGCCCGACATCGCCGAACTGGCGCCCGGCGCGTCCTGGGATCTGCATCTGCGCGGGTTGATCTATGGCGCGTCGAACCGCACCCAGGGGCTGATCACCGCCTGGACCGAGGGGCCCGAGGGCCATGCGACCACGGTGGCATTCGACGATCTGCAGCCCCTTGAGAATTTGCCGCGCGGCGCGACCAAGCAATGGCCCCGTGGCAAGGCCGTCCACCCCCTGGGGCTGCTGCCATGGCCGAACGCGGTCGATATCACGGACTGGCATGACGCGGTTCCGAGCCTTTGCCCGGCCGAAGGGGTCGATCCCGCCCCCTTCGTTACCGTGGCGGCCCTGCATCGCCGGCTGTTCCCGCTGGCCGCGACCGCGATCCGACCCTGCCCCGATGACGGCGCCATGGCGGTCACCACGGCCACCGATCCCGCCCTGCCCGCCGAAGGCTACAGGATCGCCTTCGGCCCGACCATCGACATCGCTCATGCCGACAAGGACGGGTTGCGCCACGCGCTGATCGCCCTGACCCAGATCGCCCAGACCGCCCGCAGCGATGCAGGCTATCGCTTTCCGCGCGCGGGCATCATCGAGGATGCGCCCCGCTTCGGGTGGCGCGGCGTGATGTTCGACGTTTCGCGGAACTTCTTCCCGGTGGCCACGCATCGCAGGCTTCTGGACGTCATGGCATGGCTGCGGATGAACCGGCTGCATTGGCACCTGACCGATGACGAAGGCTGGCGCATCCCGTCCGCCGCCTTCCCCCAGCTGAACGCGACCGGCGCCACGCGCAGGCGCGGCGCGCCCATGCCGCCGCAATATGGCGACGGGCCGGACGGCCAGTCGGGCTTCTACCCCCCCGAGGATATCGCAGCCGTGCTGGACCATGCCGCGATGCTGGGCATCGAGGTCATGCCCGAGGTCGAGATGCCCGGACATGCCTCGTCGCTGATCGCTTCGGTTCCCGGTCTGCGCGACCCCGAGGAACCCGAGAACGCCTATCGCTCGGTGCAGGGGTTCACGAACAACGCGCTCAACCCCGGTCTGCCCCGAAGCTACGAGGTCGCCCATACCCTGCTGGACGAGGCCGCGACCTTCTTCCCCTTCGAGATCATCCATGTCGGCGCCGACGAGGTGGAACATACCGCCTGGTCGCGTTCCCCCGCCGCGCAGGCCCATGCATCCCTGCACGGACTGTCGGGAACGGCCGAACTGCAGGCGCATTTCCTGCGTCGCGCGCAGGCGCATCTAGCAGAACGGGGCCGCAGGATCGGCGCCTGGGACGAGGCGGCCGAGGGGGGCGGCATATCGCCCGACACCGCCGTCCTCTTCGCATGGCGCAGCAAGGAACGCGTCGCGGAACTGATCCGCGAAGGCTATGACGTGGTCGCGACGCCGGGGCAGGCCTATTACCTTGACATGGTGGAATCCGAAGGCTGGGATGCGCGCGGCATCTCCTGGGCCGGGGCGGCCACCCCCGAGGACAGCTATGCCTACGAGGTCGGGCTGGACCTGCCCGAGGGACCGGGCCGTCTGCTGGGGGTTCAGGCCGGGATCTGGACCGAATACCTGCACACGACGGAACGGCTGAACGCCATGATGTTCCCCCGCCTTGCCGCCGTCAGCGAAGCCGCATGGACGGCGGGCGATCGCAAGGATGCGGACCGCTTCTTCGCACTGTCCCACCTGGTGCCGCAGCTGTGAAACGGGTGGCGATCGGCGGGTTGCATACCGAATGTTCCAGCTATTCCCCGCTGGAACAGACGGCCGAGGATTTCACCCGGGTCGAGGGGGCCGCGCTGACCGCCTCGGTCCCGTTCGATTTTGCAGGACATGGGATACGGCCGATACCGATCCTGCATGACAGATCGGTTCCCGGCGGGCCGGTCGCCGCCGCCACCTTCGACGCGCAGCGGGCCGAATTCATGCGCCGGTTGCGCGCCGCCATGCCGCTGGACGGCGTGCTGCTGCTGATGCATGGCGCGATGTTCGTGCCCGGCATCGACGACCCCGAGGGCGACTTCATCGCCGAGATCCGACAGATCGTCGGACCCGATGCCATCATCTCGGCGGCGTTCGACCTGCATGGGCAGATCACCGAACGGATCTGCGATGCCCTGGACGGCTTCGCGGCCTATCGAACCGCGCCCCATGTCGATGTGCCCCTGACATGGACACGGGCCGCGACGATCCTTGCCCGGGCACTGGCGGGCGGGCCGCGCCCGTCCGTGATCCGGGTGCCGATCCCGATTCTCGTCTCGGGCGAGATGTCATCGACCTTCGTGGCGCCCTGCGACCGGCTCTATGCCGCGCTGGCCGATCACGACGCGGCGCCGGGGATCGAGGATGCGAACCTGATGATCGGATATGTCTGGGCCGACAGCCCCCGCGCCACGGCGGCGGCGGTCGTCACGGCCACGGACCGCCGCGCGGGCGAGGACACGGCACGGGCCATTGCGCGCGCCTATCGCGATGCCCTGCCCGAACTGGCCTTCGACATGGTGTCCCTGCCGCTGCCCGATGCGTTTGGTCATGTCGCACACGGGCCCGCCATCCTGGCCGACAGCGGAGACAACCCGACCGCGGGGGGCGTGGGCGACAGGGCCGATGTGCTGCGCCATGCGCTGGATGCGGGGCTTGGCTCGGTCCTGATCGCGGGCATTGCGGACCCTGTGGCCCATGCGGCGCTGCAACAGGGCGCGGAAACGATCACCCTCGGCGGCAGCCTGGGGGGCGGGGGGCCTAGGTTCGAACTGACGCCCGACCTGTGCCGCTTCGCGGAGGGCTGTGCCGTCATCGCCATTGGCGGAATCACGGTCGTCATCTCGGCCAGGCGACGTCCGTTCCACCACCTGAGCGATTTCGCGAAGCTGGGCCTGACGCTTGGAGATTTTCGCCTGCTGGTGGTCAAGTCGGGATATCTGTCGCCCGAATTGCGCGAATTGCCGCGCCGGCAGGTGATGGCCCTGACCGAAGGGGCCGTCTGCCAGGACATTTCCCGGCTGACGAACGATCATCGCCCCCGGGGGACATGGCCCTTCGATCAGCGGGACGCGCACGGGGCGCCTTTCGACGTGTAAGGAATGCCGGGGACCGGGATATCGCTTGATGCCCCGGCCGACCGTCCGCAGCCGGCTCCGGATGACCGGAGGGCCGCGCATGGCAAGCCAAGCGCGGGAAATCCGTCAGTCGTCGCCGCGCAGCCGGTCGCGGATGGCCCAAGCCATGCCCGCCGCCAGCAGGATTGCCATGGCGTACCAGGTCAGCGCATAGGACAGGTGCGAATTGCGGAAATCGATGATCGTCAGCCCGCCGCGCGGCCAGAACTCGACCGGGCCCGCCTGATCGGCATCGATGAAATAACCGGGCATCGCATCGACATTCGCGGCAGCGTTCATCGCCGCGATATCGCGCGAGACCCACCGGTCGTCCTCGGGGTGGTTGTCTTCCAGGAAGGTGCCGCCGGGCTCGGTGATCCGCAGCAGACCCTCGACGCGCTGGACGCCCTCGGGGCGGGTCCAGTCGGCGCCCGACGGCACGAAGCCGCGGTTGATCCAGATCGCCCCCTCGGGGCGGTCCAGCGGTGTCATCAGCCAGTAGCCCGGACCGATCTCGGTCACGGCCTTCACCAGCAGCGAACGGTCATGCTGGAAGCTGCCCGTCGCCTCGACCCGCAGATAGGCGTCGTCTTCGGCGGTGACGGGCGGTTCGGGCGGGGCGACGGGGTCGCCATGGGCGCGCGTCTCGACGGCCTCTATCAGGTCCAGCTTCCAGGACAGCCGCCGGACCTGCCAGTTGCCAAGCCCGATCAGCGTCACGAAGACCAGACCGGCAAGCGCCAGCAGGACGATGTCCAGCCAGCGCCTGCGCCCATGTTCCCGACCTTCGGTCACGGCAGGTTGCGAACCCGCTCGATCTGGTCGTGCGAGGGCATCATGTTCTCGTTGAGGTGGAACATGACCCAGACCGAGCCTGCGAGGACGATGAACAGCAGCGTCGCCGTGAAGACCAGCGACATGAACTGCCAGCCGTTCTCGGCCCGGAAGGTGACATGCAGGAAGTAGTGGACATGCACCAGGATCTGGATCGCGCCCAGCCCGAAGATGATGCCGACGGCCCAGGGCAGCGACATCTCGAATTCGCCAATGACCAGCCCGAAGGGGATCAGCGTCAGCACCACCGACAGGCCGAAGCCGATCAGATAGGACTTGTAGGAGCCATGTGCATCGTTGTCATGCGCGCTCATATCAGCACCCCCGTGAGGTAGACGAAGGAAAAGACGCCGATCCAGATCAGGTCGAGGAAGTGCCAGAACAGGCTGAGGCACATGATCCGGCGACGGTTCTCATGGGTCAGGCCATGCATGCCCACCTGTGACAGCAGGACGGCCAGCCAGATGCAGCCCGCCGTGACGTGCAGCCCGTGCGTGCCGACCAGGACGTAGAAGGACGACAGGAAGGCGCTGGCCATGGGCGTCGCGCCCAGGTGCCACAGATGATAGAACTCGTAGAGTTCCAGCCCCAGGAACGCGAGGCCGAAGCCCCCCGTCACCAGAAGCCACCGCACCAGCCCCTGCTTGTCGTCGTTCTGCATCGCGATGACCGCGAAGCCGTAGGTGATCGACGAGAAGAGCAGCATGGCCGTCGAGACGAGGATCATCTCGATCTCGAACAGGTCGGCGGGGGATGGCCCCGCCGCATAGTTCTGCCCCAGCACGGCATGGACCGCGAACAGGATCCCGAAGATGAGGCAGTCGCTCATCAGGTAGATCCAGAACCCCAGCATGGTGCCGGTGTCGTGGCCGTGTTCCTCCTCGTCGTGCTCGGTCTCGAACACGTGGTACTGGAAGGGCTTGTCGTCGCCCGGTTCGGACTCTTTCGCGAGTCCGCCGGATTTCTGCGCGATGCTGCTCATCAAGCCTGCTCCGCCATCATGCGCGTGCGCGCCGCTTCGATTTCACCGACCTCATCGGCCGGCACGTAGTAATCGCGATCGTAGTTGAACGTATGCGCGATCCCGAGCCCAAGGGAGGCGAGGAAGCCGAGCGCCGCCAGCCACCAGATGTGCCACACCAGCGCGAAGCCCATCACCGTCATGGTCCCCGAGATGATGATCCCCGAAGCCGTGTAGCGCGGCATGTGGATCGGCACGTAGCCCTTGAGCGGACGCTTGTAGTCGTTGCGCTTCATGTGCTCGTAGGCGTCGATGTCATGCACCTGCGGGGTGAAGGCGAAGTTGTAGTAGGGCGGCGGCGACGAGGTCGACCATTCGAGGGTCCGCCCGTTCCAGGGATCGCCCGAGAAGTCGCGCAGGCGCTGCGTGTCGCGATCGCGGATCGAGATGTAGAGCTGCACGAAGAACGCGCCGATCCCCGCCGCGATGCAGAGCGCACCGATGGCCGCCGTCACGAAGTAGACCGCATAGGCCGTATCCTCGAACTGGCTGAGGCGACGCGTGACGCCCATCAGGCCCAGGACATAGAGCGGCATGAACGCCAGGTAGAAGCCCACGATCCAGAACCAGAAGCTGACCTTGCCCCAGAACGGGTCCAGCTTGAAGCCGAAGGCCTTCGGGAACCAGTAGTTGATGCCGGCAAAGACCCCGAACACCACGCCGCCGATGATCACGTTGTGGAAGTGCGCGATCAGGAACAGCGAGTTGTGCAGCACGTAATCCGCGGGCGGAACCGCCAGCAGCACGCCGGTCATGCCGCCGATCACGAAGGTGATCATGAAGCCGATGGTCCACAGCATGGGGGGCTCGAACCGGATGCGGCCCTTGTACATGGTGAACAGCCAGTTGAAGAGCTTGGCCCCCGTCGGGATCGAGATGATCATCGTCGTGGTGCCGAAGAAGGCGTTCACGTTCGATCCCGCACCCATGGTGAAGAAGTGGTGCAGCCAGACGATGTAGCTGAGAACCATGATCACGCAGGTCGCATAGACCATCGAGGTATAGCCGAAGAGCCGCTTCGAGGAGAAGGTGCAGACCACCTCCGAGAAGATGCCGAAGATCGGCAGGATCAGGATGTACACTTCGGGGTGGCCCCAGATCCAGATCAGGTTCACGTACATCATCGGGTTGCCCCCGAGATCGTTCGAGAAGAAGTTCGTCCCGATATAGCGGTCGGCCGTCAGCAGCGCGAGGGTCGCGGTCAGCACCGGGAAGGACGCCACGATCAGCACGTTCGTGCACAGCGTCGTCCAGCAGAAGATCGGCATCCGCATCCAGGTCATGCCCGGTGCGCGCATCTTGACCAGCGTCACCAGCAGGTTGATCCCGGACAATGTCGTCCCGATCCCCGCGATGTTCAGCGCCCAGAGATAGTAGTCCATCCCGACGCCGATGCTGTATTCGGGTCCCGACAGCGGCGGATAGGCCAGCCAGCCGGTCGTCGCGAACTCGCCCACGAACAGCGACACCATGATCAGCGCGGCACCCGATGCCGTCAGCCAGAAGCTGAAGTTGTTCAGGAACGGGAAGGCCACGTCGCGCGCACCGATCTGCAGCGGCATCACATAGTTCATGAAGCCGGTGACGAAGGGCATCGCCGCGAAGAAGATCATGATCACGCCATGCGCGGTGAAGACCTGGTCGTAGTGGTGGGCGTTGAGGTATCCCTCGTATCCCATCGAGGCCAGGGCCTGCTGGGACCGCATCATGATCGCGTCGGCGAAGCCGCGCACGAACATGATCAGGCCCAGCACCATGTACATGATGCCGATCTTCTTGTGGTCGATCGAGATGAACCAGCTGCTCCAGAGATAGCCCCAGAGCCGGAAATAGGTGATCGCGCCCACGACGGCCGCGCCCAGAAGCACGGTGCCCGCGAAGGCCGCGAGGATGACCGGCTCGTGGAACGGAAGGACGTCCCAGGTCAGCCGGCCGAAGATCGGGTCGGTCACTAGGGCACCGGCGGTGCCGTGAACTGTTTCTGCTGTTGCCATTTTCTTCAGTTCGCCTCGGTGGGTGAGGGCCGGGTCCCGCTCTCGGGGGCCTCGGCAGGCGTCGACTGCAGCGGCATGTCGAGCGCGGCGAGGATGTCGGCCGCACGGGCGCCGTCGGTCGGGCGCAGGATCTCGAACAGGGCCTCGGGATTCTCGACCGAGCAGATGCCGCGATAGGCCTCCCGGTTGTAGAGCCCCTCGATCCCGCCGCCGCCAAGCGCATCGACCATCATCATGTCGTTGACGCACAGGTCGTCATCGCTGACGCAGAGGTTGAGGATACGTTCCCAGAGCCCTTCCTCGATGCCGTCGAAGGCGGTGACCGGATGGTCGATCGTCGGCTTTTCCAGCTCGACGAAGGTCTCGCGATCCAGCATCGCTCCTTCGCTGCGGGCCGTCTCGATCCACTGATCGAAGCCCGCCTCGTCGAAGCTGTGCAGGTCGAAGTTCATGTAGTTGAAGCCGTTGCCGCTGTAATTGGCCGAGAAGCCCTTGTAGGTGCCATCCTGGTTCATCACGGCGTTCAGTTCGGTCTGCATGCCGGCCATGGCGTAGATCTGTCCGGCCATGGCGGGAACGTAGAACGAGTTCATCACGGTGGTCGAGGTGATGCGCCATTCGACCGGACGGTCGGTCACGACCGCGGCCTCGTTGACCATCGCCACGCCCTGTTCAGGATAGATGAACAGCCATTTCCAGTCCATCGCGACGACCTCGACGACCAGCGGCTCGACATTCGGGTCGATCGCCTTCTCGGCCGAGATGCGCGGCAGGCTGTCATAGGGGTTCAGGCGATGCGTCGCGACCCAGGTCAGGCCCGCGAGGCAGATGATGATCGCCAGGGGGACCATCCAGACCACGACCTCGAGGCTGATCGAGTGATCCCACTCGGGGTCGTATTTCGCCTTCTTGTTCGAAGCACGGTAATGCCATGCGAAATACGCGGTCAGCGCCATGACGGGCAGAATCACGATCAGCATGAGGATTGTTGAATAGACGATCAGATCGCCTTGTTGGGCGGCCACGTCCCCAGAGGGGTCGAGAACCACAAGATCGCAGGCCGAGACGGTCGCGAGTGCAGGAAGAACTGCAAGTTTTTGCCAGACGCGCATGGGGTAACTCACCAGCCTTTGGGTGTCGTCTTCGTGGAAGAACAGATGCGTTCCATATAGATCGCCCTGTTCGCGCGGGCACCGTGTAACTCTGCCGCATCCCGTGATACAAGCCGCCGCACTACAAATAGCCCTGACTTCGACGCATGGCAGTTATCTTATCCTTCTACATGAACAGTGACAGGCAGCCCCTTCATGACCAGCACTGACGCACAACCAACCGAACACGCCACGATCGACGAGGTGGTCACCACCGTCATCATGGCGCGCGTCACCGATTTCTTCGGCTTCTTCGTATATGCCATCGCCTCGGCGCTGGTTTTCCCGGAACTGTTCTTCCCGAACTATGACCCGGTCACCGGTACGCTGCTGAGTTTCGCAGTGTTTTCATTGGCTTTCATCGCGCGACCCATCGCCAGCATGCTGGGCCGCGAGGTTCAGAAGATCATCGGACGGCGCGGCAAGGTCGTGCTGGCGCTGATGATCCTGGGCGTCTCGACGGTGGCCATCGGCCTGCTTCCCGGCCATGCCTCGATCGGCGCGATGGCGCCTATCCTGTTGGCGGTGCTGCGTTTCGTCCAGGGCATCGGCCTTGGCGGCGCATGGGACGGGCTGACGCTCCAGCTTCAAAATGCCGCACCCGAGGGGCGCAAGGGCGTCTACGGCATGGTTCCCCAGCTCGGCGGACCCATCGGCTTCTGCGTCGCGGCCTCGATCTTCTTCGTGCTGACGGGATTCCTGACGCATGAGGAGTTCATTCTCTATGGCTGGCGCTTCGCCTTCTTTGCCGTGTTCGCGGTGAATGTCGTGTCGCTGTTCGCCCGCCTGCGGCTGCTGCAGACCGATTTCGGCAGCGACGAGCGGCTGATGAGATCGGCGCCCTATGGCGAACTGATCGCCAAGCAGTGGCGCCCGATCCTGCTGTCGACCTTCCTGCCGCTGGCCAGCTATGCGCTGTTCCACATGGTGACGGTCTTCCCGCTGGCCTATGCGAAACTCTATTCCGACTATGCCATTTCGGGCATCCTGTTGTGGGAATTGCTGGGCGGATCGCTGGCCATCGTCGCTGTTATGGCGTCGGGCCCGCTGGCCGACCGCTTCGGTCGCCGTACCCTTCTGGGGGCCACCACGGCGCTGATCCCGCTGCTGTGCCTGACCATCGGCACGCTGGATTCGAACCCCGCGATCTTCATCGTGACGGGCATGGTGCTGCTGGGACTGGCCTATGGACAGGCAAGCGCGATCGTTCCGAACCGCTACCCGACGGAATACCGCTACAGCGGCTCGGCCCTGTCGACGAACTTCTCGTGGCTGTTCGGCGCGGCCTTCGCACCGCTGACCGGGCTTGCACTGACCTCGACCTTCGGACTGTGGTCGGCGGCGCTCTATCTGCTGTCGGGCGCGGTCGTGACCTGCGCGGCGCTCTATCTGCTGCGAATCAGCGAACACCGCTGACCTGAAAAGCCCCCGGCCCGTTCCTGTTCGGGCGGGCCGGGGGCCGTCCCTGCGTCGATCTGCCGCAGGTTGTCACTGCCCCTCGAATGCCCATTTTCCGGCCCCGAGCGTGGGTGCAGCCCGTTCGCTGACCGAATCGCTGCGCGAGAATCGGACCGGCGTTCTCAGCCCCGCGATTCCCTCGGGTTCGATCCGCATTTGACGGGCGCGAATCTGCGGATCGTCCAGGGCCTCGGCCACCGAATTGATCGGGCCGCCCGGCACGCCCGCCCGCGTCAGGGCTTCGATCAGGGCGACCTTGGTCCATCCGGCCGTCGCCTCGGACATGATGGCGATCAGGGCATCGCGATTGGCCACCCGCCCCGCATTGTCCGCGAACCGCGCATCCGTCGCGCAATCCAGCCTCAGCACGCCGCAAAGCGCCGCGAACTGGCGGTCGTTCCCGCAGGCGATGATCAGATGCCCATCAGCCGCCGGAAAGACCTGATAGGGCACGATATTGGGATGCGCGTTCCCCAGCCGCGTGGGCACATCCCCCCCGAGCAGATAGTTCGCGGCCTGATTCGCCAGAACGGCGGCCCCGCAATCCATCAGCGACAGATCGACCTGCTGACCGCGCCCCGAAACCGCCCTTTCGGTCAGCGCGGCCTGGATGCCGATCACGCCATAGAGGCCCGTGAAGATGTCGATCCATGCGACGCCGACCTTCTGCGGCTCGGCGCCCGGTTGGCCCGTCAGGTCCATGATCCCGGTCATGCCCTGGATCATGAAATCATAGCCCGGCTGCCCGGCCCGCGGCCCATCCTGTCCGAACCCGGTGATCGAGGCATGGACCAGCCCCGGATTCCCCGCCGACAGGCTGTCGTAATCTAGTCCGAAGCGGGCCAGCTGGCGGGGGCGGAAATTCTCGATCACCACATCGGCATCGGCGATCAGGGCCTTCAGGCGCGCAAGGTCGTCGGGGTCGGAAAAATCGCAGGTGACGCTGGTCTTGCCGCGATTGGCACAGTGGAAATAGGCCGCGACCCTTTCGGTGCCGCCGTCCGGCATGGGACGGTCGATGAAGGGCGGGCCCCAACGGCGGGTATCGTCGCCGCCCGGCGATTCGACCTTGATCACCTCGGCGCCCAGATCGGCCAGGGTCTGCCCGATCCAGGGACCGGCAAGGATGCGCGCCAGTTCGACGACGCGCAGCCCCTCCAGCGGCCTGTCACCCAAAGGCCTGGATCCCGGTCTGCGCACGGCCCAGGATCAGGGCATGGACGTCATGCGTGCCCTCGTAGGTATTCACCGTTTCCAGGTTCTGAGCGTGGCGCATGACGTGATATTCGACCTGGATGCCGTTGCCGCCATGCATGTCGCGGGCCTGCCGGGCGATATCCAGCGCCTTGCCGCAATTGTTGCGCTTCATGATGCTGATCATCTCGGGGGCGAAGCGGCCCTCGTCCATCAGGCGGCCGACGCGCAGGCTGCCCTGCAGGCCAAGCGCGATCTCGGTCTGCATGTCGGCCAGCTTCTTCTGGTACAGCTGCGTCGCGGCCAAGGGGCGGTTGAACTGCCTGCGCTCCATCCCGTAGCGGTGGGCGCGATACCAGCAATCCTCGGCCGCGCCCATGACGCCCCAGCTGATGCCGTAACGCGCGCGGTTCAGGCAGCCGAACGGCCCGCCCATGCCCTGCACATTGGGCAGGATCGCATCCTCGGGGACCTCGACATCGTCCATCACGATCTCGCCGGTGATCGAGGCGCGCAGGCTCAGCTTGCCGCCGATCTTGGGGGCCGACAGCCCCTTCATGCCCTTTTCCAGGATGAAGCCGCGCACCTTGCCGTCATGGGCATCGGATTTCGCCCAGACCACGAAGACATCCGCGATCGGGCTGTTCGAGATCCACATCTTCGACCCCGACAGGACATAGCCGCCATCGGTCTTGCGCGCGCGGGTCTTCATGCCGCCGGGATCCGACCCGGCATCGGGTTCCGTCAGCCCGAAGCAGCCGATCCATTCGCCCGATGCCAGCTTCGGCAGATACTTCCGGCGCTGATCTTCGGACCCGTAGGCATGGATCGGGAACATGACCAGGCTGGACTGAACCGACATCATGCTGCGATAGCCGCTGTCGATGCGCTCGACCTCGCGGGCGACCAGGCCATAGGCCACGTAGGACGCGCCCACCCCGCCATATTCCTCGGGGATGGTGACGCCCAGAAGGCCCGCCTCGCCCATGGCGCGGAAGATTGCCGGATCGGTGCGCTCTTCCAGATAGTTCTCCTCGATCCCCGGCAGCAGGCGGTCAGTCGCAAAGGCCTGCGCCGCGTCGCGGATCATCCGCTCTTCCTCGGTCAGCTGATCGTCCAGCAGGAACGGGTCCTGCCAGACAAAGCTGCCGCCCTTGTGGTTCACCGGCGCTGCGGCGCTGTCGTCACGGTTCTGCATGGGAACCCCCTTCTGATCCTGTTGCGGCGACCATAGCGCAGTGAATGACTGACCCTGAAACGATCTTTTCGCATCCATCCATGCATTCTATGAATGGATATGCGCCAGAGACATTTCCTGCCCTCGCTGTCACAGCTGATCGCCTTCGAGGCCGTGATGCGACATCACTCGGTCACCGCCGCCGCGGACGAGCTGCACCTGACCCAGAGCACCGTCAGCCGCCTGATCCGCGCGCTGGAGGACCGCATCGGCAAGCCGCTGTTCCTGCGCCAGAACCGCAGCCTGATCCCCCTGCCCGAGGCGCGCGCCTATCAGAACGACATCTCGCGCGGGTTGGACATCATCCAGCGGGCCAGCATGTCGATGATGGCCAATCCCGGTGGGGGCACGCTGTCGCTGTCGGTGCTACCGACCCTGGCGACACGCTGGCTGGCCCCGCATCTGGGGCGTTTTCTGGATGCCAATCCCGGCATCTCGATCAACCTGTCCACCCAGATCCGCCGCTTCAGCTTCCGGGCCGAGACGCATGACGCGGCAATCTATTTCGGCCAGCAGGACTGGCCCGACGTGCGGCATCTGAAGCTGTTCGACGAAAGGCTGACCGCCTGCGCAGCGCCTGGTTTTCTTGCGCGACATCCGGTGCGCCAGGTGGACGACATGGCCGGACTGCCGCGGCTGCAGCTGGAAACAAGGGCATTGGGCTGGACCGACTGGTTCGCCGCGCATGACGCGCAACCGCCCGCCGCGGCAGGGATGGTGATGGATCAGTTCTCGACCATGATCCAGGCCGCGATATCGGGGTTGGGCATTGCACTGCTGCCCCATTACCTGGCGCGGATCGAGATCGAGGAGGGGCGCCTTGCGCCCATCCTGACGCCCGATATTCCCGCGACCGGGGCCTATTGGCTGGTCTGGCCCGCATCCAAGGACGCCCATGCCCCGCTGGTCAGGTTCCGCGACTGGCTGGGCCAGCTTCTGGACGATACGCCATGAAAAAGGGCCGGGCATCGCTGCCCGGCCCCTTTTGCCGTTCCACGGCGAAGGATCAGTTCAGATCTTCGCCTTCGCTCATGCCCGAGGTTTCGGCGCCGCCGTCTTCCTCAAGACCGGTGTCGCCCTCGACCTCGACAGCCGCTTCTGCGGGGATGCTGTCCTCGATCGGGTCGTATTCGGTGCCGTCGGTCGAGCCGGTCTCGGCGTCCAGCGGGATGATGTCGTCACCGCTCAGATCGGTCGAATTCACCGTCTCGGTGGGGGGCTCGTCGCCATCGGTCGAGGCGCCGGTCTGGATCGGCTGGTCCATCGAGGTGGCTTCGGCCGCGCTGTCCACCGGGTCCGGTGCGGTTGCGGGTTCGGTCTGGGCGAAGGTTGCAGTGCCTGCCATCAGCATGGCGGTCGTCAGGGCGGTCATCGTCTTGGTCATCATGACGTTCTCTCCTGTTTCAAAACTGCGGTGCATATGCATGCCGCGATTGGAAGATGAACGGCAGCAAATCGCGACCGGTTCGATCACGCAGCCGTGATAATATCCATGTAACTGTAAATGCTTGGTTTTTATATTATTACATTTTCGCGGAACCCTGTTTCCGGGCTGAAGCGGCCAAATCACGATGCCGTTTGGGGCAGATTGTCGCGCAGCGATCCCCCCTGTCATGGCGGGTTTCAGGCGGGCTTCTGCCATGCACGCTTCCGTTACGGGCAATCCCCGCAAACGCGCCCTAGCTTCTTTCCGGACGCGCCCTTCACGGCGCGCAGAATGACGGAAAAGGAGTAATCGCATGATCCGCCATATCGCACTTGCCATGGGTATCGCCGCCGCGGCACCCGCAGCCTTCGCGCAGACCGCCGAGGCACCGCAGCCCGCACCCCAGCCCACGGCCGAGGATGCGGCCGCGAATTACGAAGCCGCCCGCAACCAGCTGGGCATTCTGCAATATTGCCAGGAACAGGGTCACACCGGCCCCGAGGCCATCGAGACGCAGGGCAAGCTGGTCGGCATGCTGCCTGCGGGCGATGACGCTGCAGGCCAGGCGGCCGAGGCCAAGGGCGCTGAAGGCACCGTGGCCATCGCAGGTCAGGAAATGACGCTGGCGGATGCGGCCGAAGGTCAGGGCAGCACCGAGGCCGAGACCTGTCAGCAGATCGAGGCCGCCGTGAACGACATCGCGGCCAGCCTGCCGCAGGGCTGATCCAGCCGTTCCCCGATGCAGGAAGGGGCCCCGGTTCGGGGCCCCTTCTTCATTCCGTGCTGTCGTGATCCCGCGCCATGACCTGTCTCGTGGCGATCCGGGCGGCGTCGTGATCCTCGGCCGAGGCCCCGCTTTCCACCAGGTCGCGCGCGTCGGTCTCGTCGGAATCCTCCAGCGGGGGCGGGTCTTCGCCCGCAAGGAAATTGCCGAACTTTTCCCAGCCGGGCACATGTTCGGCCAGAACCCGCAGCACCACCAGCACGGGCACCGCGATGACCATGCCGATCACCGACCACAGCCATGCCCACAGCGCGACGGCCAGGAACACGACGACCGTGTTCATCTGCAGCCTGCGCGACACGAAATATGGCGTGATGATCTGCCCCTCCAACGAGGTCAGCCCGAGGTAGCTGAGAGCCACCATTCCGGGCCAGAACAGTCCCGGCATGACCACCAATGCGACCAGCCCCGAAATGGCCACCCCGGTGATCGCCCCCAGATAGGGGATATAGTTCAGAACGAAGGCCCCGATCCCGAACAGAAGCGCGCCGGGCATCCCCCAGGCCCACATGGTCAGCCCGACGGCAAGACCCAGCCCCGCATTGATGATCGTGATCGCACCCAGGTAATTGCCGAGCGATTCCTCGATCTCTCGCAGCGCCAGATAGGCAGAGCGCTTCTCTCGCAACCTGTCGAAACTCTGGACGATTTTCAGATACAGCAGGTCGCCCGATGCGATCATGAAGAACAGCAGCACCATGGTGAACAGGATCTGCCCCATCAGAAGGGGCGTCATCGACAGCACGGTCCCGAACGTGGTCTGTCCGTCGCGTTCGACCTTGATGGCAGGGGCTTCGGCGGCATCCTCGCCGTCCATCTCCTGCGCCTCGTCGATGCGGCGCACGGCATCCTGGATGCCGGAGAACGACTCGCGGACGCTCTCGAACTTGCGTTCCAGCTGGGCGCTGATGACGGGCATGTTGTCCATGGCCCGCGTCAGCGGGCCGCTGGCGGCATAGAGGATGATGCCCACCGTGGTCAGGATCGACAGGGTGATGACCAGCGCGGTGATCCCGTCGGGGATGTTGCGTCGTTCGGCCAGCCGCCGCAGCGGCGTGAAGACGAAGAACAGCAGCAGCGCCATCGTCACCGGCATCAGGAAGTCGCGCCCCGCCGCGATCGCCGAGAACGCGAGGATCATGAAGATGCCCGTGACCGACCAGGTCAGGATGCGCGGATATTGCGTCGCCTTTTCCTCGGCCGTGCGGCGCGGAAACAGATTCCCCGAAGCCTGCGGCATCCGGACCCCCCTTATCGTTCGAACTGTGGAACATACCTCCCGGAGCGGCCGGGCCGCAGCGGAAACGCGAATGGCGGGCCGGATGTTCCGGCCCGCCATCGGGGAAGCTTCGATATTCGGGGCGATCAGATCGGGTGGTCGCCCGTCTCGTCGATGACGCGGGTGGGCAGGCCCATCTCGCCCAGCAGTTCCAGGAAGGGCCGCGCGGGCAGATCCTCGACATTGGCCATCTTCTTCACGTCCCAGGGGCCGCGCGCGATCAGGATCGCGGCCGCGACAGGCGGCACGCCGGCGGTGAAGCTGATGCCCTGGCTGCCCACCTCGAGGAAGGCCTCCTTGTGGTCGGCGACGTTGTAGATGAAGACCTCGCCCTCCTTGCCGTTCAGGCTGCCCTTGACCAGATCGCCGATGCAGGTCTTGCCCTCGTAATCGGGGGCAAGGCTGGCGGGATCAGGCAGCACGGCCTTGACCACCTTCAGCGGCACGACCTCCTGCCCCTCGGCGGTGGTCACGGGCTGTTCGGACAGCAGGCCCAGGTTCTGCAGCACGGTGAACACGTTGATGTAATGTTCGCCAAAGCCCATCCAGAAGCGGACATCGCTGTCCTTGTAACGGGCCGACAGGCTGTGAACCTCGTCATGGCCCGAGAGATAGGCGGTGCGCTTGCCCACGACGGGCAGGTCCCATTCGCGACCGACCTCGAACATCTTGTTCGTCTTCCACTCGCCGCCCTGCCAGGAATAGACGGTGCCGGTGAATTCGCGGAAATTGATCTCGGGGTCGAAATTCGTGGCGAACCAGCGCCCGTGCGAGCCGGCATTGATGTCCACGATATCGATGCTGTCGATCTTGTCGAAATACTCGTCCTCGGCCAGGCGGGCATAGGCGTTGACGACGCCCGGATCGAAGCCCGCACCCAGGACGGCCGTGATGCCCGCGGCGGCCACGTCCTCGCGGCGCTTCCATTCGTAATTGCCGTACCAGGGCGGGGTCTCGCAGATCTTGGCCGGATCCTCGTGGATGGCCGTGTCGATATAGGCCGCACCCGCACGGATGCAGCCTTCCAGAACGGTCATGTTGATGAAGGCCGTGCCCACATTGATCACGATGCCCGCATCGACCTGACGGATCAGCGCCTCGACGGCATCGGCGTCCATGGCATCCAGCGCATGGGTGGTGAAGGGCATGTCGTGCCCCTTCTCGCGCAGGCTGTCGACGATGGCGTCGGCCTTGGATTGCGTCCGGTTCGCGATATGCAGATCGCCGAACTCGGCGGCCCATTGCGCCACCTTGTGTGCCGAAACCTGTGCGACGCCACCGGCGCCGATGATGAGGACGTTCTTCTTGGCCAATTCCAACTCCTTCGGGGTAGAGAATGGGTCGCCTTACGACAGGCTGCCTTTGTAGTCATCATAGCCGAAGCTGCGGACGGTGCGAACCGTTCCGTCTTCTTCGCGCCGTGCGATGGCGGGCATTGCCACGCCGTTGAACCAGTTCTTCTTGACCATGGTATATCCTGCGGCATCCGCGATGCTGACCCGGTCGCCGATCTGCAGCGGTTCGGCAAATCGTGCCTCGCCGAAGATGTCGCCCGCAAGGCAGGTTTTGCCTGCGATCTGGTATGCGTGATCGCCCTGCCGCGGCAGCTTGGCCGTCTCGCGATAGATCAGCAGGTCCAGCATATGCGCCTCGGTGCTGCTGTCCACGATGGCGACGTCCTTGCCGTTGTTGACGATGTCCAGCACGCTGACCTCAAGGGTAGTGGTCTGCGTGATGCTGGCCTCGCCCGGTTCCAGGAAGGCCTGGACGCCGAAACGGTCCTGGAAGGCCCGCAGCCTGTCGGCCAGGCGGTCCAGCGGATAGCCTTCGCCGGTAAAGTGGATGCCCCCGCCCAGGGACACCCAGTCCAGCCGCTTCAGGAAATCGCCGAACTCGTTCTCGATCCGGGTCAGCTGACGGTCGAACAGGTCGAAATCGCCGTTCTCGCAATTGTAGTGGATCATGACGCCGCCGATGCGATCCAGCGCCTTTTCCAGCACGGCCATGTCCCATTCCCCCAGCCGCGAGAATTCGCGCGCAGGATCGGCCAGATCGAACCCGCTGGTGGAAAAGCGCGGGTTCAGCCGCAGGCCCGCCGTGACGCCCGCCGCCTGTGCCTTGTCCGCGAAACGGTCCAGCTGCGACAGGCTGTTGAAGATGATCTTGTCGGCATAGCCGATCGCCTCGTCGATCTCGTGATCGGCCCATGCCACTGAATAGGCATGGGTCTCCTTGCCGAATTCCTCGTGGCCCAGGCGCAGTTCATAGAGCGAGGAGGACGTCGTGCCGTCCATGTAATCGCGCATCCCGTCGAAGACCGACCAGGTCGCGAAGCATTTCAGCGCCAGCAGCGCCTTGGCGCCCGAACGCTCGCGCAGATAGGCCACCTTCTCCATGTTCGCGCGAAGCTTCGCCATGTCGATCAGATAATACGGTGTCTGCGGCTGGGTCATGGGCGGGGCTCCGATCGAGGGGGCTGTTGCGACGGTCCATCGCGGCGGTCACGAAGCAGCCCATATAGGGCCACCCCCCGCTTTTCGCAAGGAAACATGACGCCGGGACGACAGGCCCCGACCCGTCCGCAGGTCAGCCGCGGGCGCGGGTTTCGGCGGCGAAACGGCGCAATTCGCGCTTGCACAATTCCAGCTCGGCGCGCAGCGATGCCAGCTCGGCCAGAAGATCCTCGTCCAGCGGACTGCCCGCGACCAGCGGCAGGCGCGCAAGCACCTCGCCCGCCGCATTCGCCGCATCGCCCGCGGTCGCGGGATCGGTCTTCAGCAGCAGGGTGTGGACGCCTTCGGACAGGACATGGCCCGGCAGGTCGACCTCGACCAGCCATGCGCCCGCGCCATCGGCAGTCAGCCGGGCTTCGGCAGCGACCTCGCCCGCATGGACCAGGATGACGCGCCCCGGTTCGTCCTGCGCCCGCAGCCGCCCGCGCCACAGGCCGCCCCGAAGGCCATGGCTGGTGAAACTGGTCATCGGCATCTCCTCAGATCTGGGCGCGGGGATGACGCGACAGCACGACATCGCGCAGCGCCACGGCATTCATGTAGGGGGCCTCGAAGATCAGGTCGATCCAGGCCTTGTGCACCGATCGCTGCGACAGGTCGGCATAGCCCAGGTCGAACTCGACCAGCCGCTGGCAGTTCGCGCCGTCGATCGGGTCGCCCATCTGGCGCAGCACGGTTTCGGTATTCGGGCCCTGCTGGATGTTCAGCCGGGCATAGACGGTGATCGGTCGTTCGGCCTGAAGGACCGAATGCAGGCGAACGATGTGATGGCCGCCCAGATCGGCCAGGGCCTCGGGGGGCAATGTCAACGAGAACGACAGGAAGCTGCCCGAGAACCCCATCACCTCGAGCCGCAGGCCATAGCCGGCAAGATCGGTCGCAAGGCGGTTTCGCACCTGCTTCAGCATCAGGGCGCGGGCCTCGCAATCGTGGAACAGCGCCACTTCCTCGGACAGCCACAGGTCGCCGCGCGGGGCGATCAGTTCGGCGTCGGAAATGCGGGTCTGCATGATGTTCGGGCGCCAACGCCAGTCGGTGCCGTCGGGCAGTTCCATCCGATGCAGGCTGTCGCGGATGCCGGGGGCGAATTCGTCGGTCGCCTGCAGGAACCGGCCCAGAACCTGGCGCAGGTCGCGGGCCTCGTCGCGCAAACCCTCGGGGACCTGCCGCCGTCTGCGCTGCACGCTGTCCAGAAGCGATGTCCATTGCTGCGCCGCGCGGCTGCGTATCCGCTGCGAGATCCAGCTCCTCTCGTGACGCGACATCCGGCCTCCGCTCGACTTGGCTGATCGGGGCCGGACGCGCCGGCCACGCTTCAGGGGATAGACCGCGTGCCCGGGGCAGACAAGCCTTCGGCCCAGCTGCCATCCATCAGCGCATCCAGCCGCGCGGCGCTGTCCAGATCGCGTCGGCTCAGTGCATCGACATCGTGGCTGGTGAAGCTGACCGTGCAATATCCCCAGCCAAAGCAGATGTCGGGATGGTGATCCTGCCGGTTGCCCAGCCATGCGGCAAGATTTGCGGCCTCGACCGCGCGGGCAAAGCCCTTGAATTCGAACCGGCGGGTGATCCGCTTGCCGTCATCCGACAGGGTCCATTCGGGCAGCCCGGCCAATGCGGCCCGCAGCATGTCGTCATCCATGTTCCGTCCCCTTCACAGCAGCGGCGATGCAAGCGCCAGCAGGTTGTTGCGCAGCCGCCGCAGCGGCGACCATGCGCGGACCTCGTCCAGCGTGATCTCCTTGCTGCGGGCAAGATAGCTGTCCTGCCGCGCATCCAGATCGGCCACGCCCTGCATGTCCAGCACCGCCATGTTCACCTCGTAGTTCAGTTCGAAGCTGCGACGGTCCAGATTGGCGCTGCCGACCATGGCGACGCGCCCGTCCACGGTCATGATCTTGGCATGAAGCAGGCCCGGCTGGAACAGCTGCAGCCGCACCCCCGCCGCCAGCAGCCCGTACCAGAAGCCCTGGCTGGCGGCCCCCACGATCATGCTGTCGTTGCGGGCGGGCAGGATCAGCGTGACCTCGACCCCGCGCCGTGCGGCAGCGCGGATCGCCGCGTCCAGCGCCGCGTCCGGCACGTAATAGGGCGTGGTGATGGTCACGCTGCGGCGTGCGGCATGAAGCATCCCCGCCATGCAATCGGATATGCTGCCCGAGCGCATGTCCGGGCCCGTTGCCACGACCTGCGCCACCTGCCCGCTGCCCGCGACCGGCTCGACCATCTGCAGCATGTGACCCAGGTCGCGTCCGGTATAGCTCATCCAGTCGGCCAGGAAGACCGATTGCAGCTGGCGCACGACCGGCCCCTCGACCGCGATCAGGATGTCGACCCAAGGGGCGAAGCGGGCCTTCACGGCAAAGGCCTGATCGGCGCAGTTGCGGCTGCCGGTAAAGGCCAGGCGGTTGTCGATCACCATGATCTTGCGGTGGTTGCGCAGATCCAGCCGCTGGAACAGGACGCTGATGAAGGGCAGCCCCCAGGGAAAGGCCGTCACGCATTCGGCCCCCGCCCCCTGCATCCGGTGCCATAGCTCGGACCGCACCAGCGCACGGGAACCCAGCGCATCGACGATCACGCGGCATTCGACGCCGCGGGATTCGGCGCGGATGATGGCCTCGGCGATCTTGGCGCCGCTGGCATCGGGCAACCAGATGTAGAACATGACATGGACATGATCCGTCGCGCGGTCGATCGCATGGACCAGCCGGTCGATGGCCGCGTCCGATTCCTCGAGCAGGCGCAGCCGGTTGCCCGACAGCGCGGGCATGCCCCCGACGGATGCGTTGGAATCGACCAGCACCCGCAGCCCGTCGGGCAGGTCCTGCTGTTCGGCGGGGCTGCGTTCGCGCAGGCCCGTCAGGCGGTCGCGGATGTCGGCCATGCGCTGGACCTCGGCCTGGTTCATCCGAACCTCGCCAAAGAGGATATAGGCCAGGATCCCGACAAGGGGCACGGCCTCGACCACCATGATCCATGCGACGCGCGATGCGGGTTCCAGCCGCGGGCGCAACAGCACGCGGATGATGATCGCCCATGTCAGCGACGTATGAAGCAGATAGAACAGCGTGGCCCACATGCGCGCATCATCCGCGCGCCCCCCGGCAATTGCAATTCCCCGCCGACCGGTCTATCTGCGAGCCTTGAAACAGCCACAGGTCGCCCGCGATGAACTGGATCACCAACTACGTCCGCCCGCGCATCAATTCGCTCTTCTCGCGGCGCGAGGTCCCAGAGAACTTGTGGACCAAATGCCCCGATTGCGGGACGATGCTGTTCCACCGCGAATTGTCGGACAACCTGAACGTCTGCACGAATTGCGACCATCACTTGGCGATCACCCCGCGTGAACGCTTCACCGCGCTGTTTGACGGCGGCGTCTTCCGCGAGGTGAAGGTCCCCGAGCCCGTGGCCGATCCGCTGCAGTTCCGCGACCAGAAGAAATACCCCGACCGGATGAAGGCCGCACAGCGTTCCACCGGCGAAAAGGAGGCGATGCTGGTCGCCGAAGGCGAGATCGGGCGCACGCCCATCATCGCCGCGGGCCAGGATTTCAGCTTCATGGCCGGGTCGATGGGCATGTATGTCGGCAACGCGATCATCGCGGCGGCCGAACGCGCGGTTCAGACCGGACGCCCGCTGGTGCTGTTCTCGGCCGCAGGGGGCGCGCGGATGCAGGAAGGCATCCTGTCGCTGATGCAGATGCCGCGCACGACCGTGGCGGTGCAGATGCTCAAGGAGGCGAACCTGCCCTATGTCGTGGTGCTGACGCATCCGACGACGGGTGGCGTCACCGCCAGCTATGCCATGCTGGGCGACGTGCAGATCGCCGAACCGAACGCCCTGATCTGCTTTGCGGGCCCGCGCGTCATCGAACAGACCATCCGCGAAAAGCTGCCCGAGGGCTTCCAGCGCGCCGAATACCTGCTGGAACACGGCATGCTGGACCGCGTGACCCATCGCAAGGCGATGAAGGACGAACTGGTGTCCATCCTGCGCATGCTGACGGGCAAGCCCGCGCCGACCCGCGCGGATCTTCCCGCGCCGGTGGCCGAGGCCCTGCCCGAACCCGCGCCGGAACCGACCGCCGAAAAGACCGAATAAGACCGGACAACCACGCAGCTTGGGGGGCCGGGGCTGCCCCCCGGCATGCGGGCCATGAGCCATATCGACGACTTCCGATCCGACCTGATCCTGCAGCGGCTGATGGCGCTGCATCCCAAGATCATCGACCTGTCGCTGGACCGGATGCACCGCATCCTTGCGGCCCTGGGCAATCCCGAACGCAGCATCCCGCCCGTGATTCACATCGCGGGCACGAACGGCAAGGGCAGCACCCAGGCCATGATCCGCGCGGGCCTCGAGGCCGGGGGCGCGAAGGTCCATGCCTATACCTCGCCGCATCTGGCGCGGTTCCACGAACGCATCCGGCTGGCGGGCGATCTGATCCCCGAACCCGACCTGGCCGCCGCGCTGGAGGAATGCGAGGCCGCCAATGACGGCCAGCCCATCACCTTCTTCGAGATCACGACAGCCGCGGCCTTCCTGGCCTTTTCACGGACCCCTGCGGATTGCACGCTTCTGGAGGTCGGCCTTGGCGGGCGGCTGGACGCGACAAATGTCGTGGACGATCCGCGCCTGACGATCATCACGCCGGTCAGCATCGACCACACCCAGTACCTGGGCGAGACGCTGGAACTGATCGCCGCCGAGAAGGCGGGCATCGTCAAGCCCCGCGTGCCGGTCATCGTCGGCCCGCAGGAAGACGACGCCCTGCGCGTGATCGAGGCCAGGGCCCAGGGGCTGACCGCCCCCATCATCGCGCATGGGCAGCACTGGATGGCGCAGCCCGACCGCGACGGCATGGTGTTCCAGGACGATCACGGGCTGTGGGATCTGCCGCTGCCGAACCTGATCGGGGCGCACCAGGTCCAGAACGCGGGCACCGCCCTTGCGGCCCTGCGCGAACTGGGCGCGACCGAGGATCAGGCCCGCGCCGCCGTCACTCGCGCCGAATGGCCGGCCCGGATGCAGCGCCTGACGCGCGGGCCGCTGGTGACGCTGGCGGGCCGGGCCGAATTGTGGCTGGACGGGGGTCACAACCCCGCGGGCGGCAAGGCCGTCGCCGCGACATTGGCCACGCTGCCGCGCAGGCCGACGCATCTGGTCTGCGGAATGCTGAACACCAAGGATATCGGTGGATATCTTCGGCCGCTGGCCGATCAGGCGCAGTCGCTGACCGCGATCGACATTCCGGGTGAACCGAACACCCTGCCCGCACATGTGACCGCCGAACAGGCGATCGCCGCTGGCATGACGGCCCGGACCGCCGAGGATGCCGAACGTGCCATCGCGCAGATCGTCGCGACCGAACCCGATGCGCGCATCCTCATCTGCGGATCGCTCTATCTGGCGGGGCGCATCCTTCGCGCGAACGGCTGAGGCAATGCAAAAAGGGGCGGTGCGTTTCCGCACCGCCCCCCGGGCCTCTGCCCTGATCCGGATCGGATCAGAAGCGGTAAGCCGCGCGGACCTGCACCATGTCGGTGTCCAGATCCAGACCGTCGATGTTGTCGAGGTCGTTGAAGTCCTGGCGGGTATATTCCGCACCGACCGTGACCTTCTCGGTGACCTTGAAGTCCGCACCGATGCCGTAGGTGAACGCGGTTTCCGAGAAATCGACGCCGCTGTTCAGGTCCTGCGACAGGTGGGCCGCACCGGCGGTCACGTAGGGCAGGAAGCGGCCCATGTCGTAACCTGCACGGGCGCGCAGACGGGTCAGGTCGCCCTTCTCGTCCTGGTCGTTGATGTCGATCTGGTTGTAGTCCAGTTCACCGCCGACGACGAACTTGCCCATGTCGTGCATGTAGCCGCCATGGATACCGTAGGCGTCGAAATCGTCCGAGCTGACTTCATCGCCGTCGAAGTCCAGATCGGCGTTACCCTTGCCCCACTGCGCACCGGCATAGAAGCCGGTCCAGTCCGAGGCGCTCTCGACGATGACGGGCTCGACTGCGGCCGGAGCGGTCTCGACGACGGGAGCGGTGTAGCCGCCTGCATGGGCCGAAACGGCGATCAGGCTGGCACCCAGTGCTGCAATAGCGAATTTCATGGCAAACCTCCAAAGTCTGTATTTGCTTGGGGTGATCTAGGCCCATCGCCGGGGGACCGGAAGACCGGCGCGGGGCACCCATGCCCGCCCGTGTCGAAGCCGCAACCACGCGCTTGTGACGCCCCGTGACGGCACTTGCGGGAACGCCTTCATCCGCTGACATCACCGATCACGAGCCATGCCACGACACTGTCACAATTTGCACATTGTGCATTTTATTTCATGGGGCATCTTGCAAAAGATTTTCCAGAGACGGGTCCGCAAACCCTTGGTTTTCAACGGGCACGGCCCATGAAATGCGGTGGGCGCCTGGATACCCATTCGAAGAATCGCGCCAGTTCGGGATGCGATCTCAGTGCCTCGACCGTGTTGTAGCGGCGGGCAAGCTCGCCCTCCTTCAGGGCCTTGTGGATCGTCTTGTGGCAGATGTGGTGCAGAAGCACCGTCTCGCCGCCCTTGCCGCCCTTCAGCTTCGGGATCAGGTGATGGACGCTCTGGGGGGCATCCGCGGGGATGGGGCGCAGGCACAGGGGGCAGACCGGGTCTGACGCAACCGTGACCGTTTCCTCGACATATCGCTGTTTACGCATCTTTCCCTCTGCCGTTACCTGTTGCTTCACCCCAGCCCAGACCGCGAAAGGACATTCCATGCCCACACGCCGCCTCGTCATGACGGGTGCAGGTGCCGCCTGCGCCCTTGCAGCGGCCCCCGCGCTTGGCCAAACGCCCGAACGCAGCAATCCGATGCCGCCGGAACTGCGCGAGGCCCTGGAACGCGATCCGACCGCGCCGGTGCTGGGCAATCCCCAGGGCAATATCACCCTGACCGAGTTCTTCGATTACAACTGCCCCTTCTGCCGCAAGATGGTCGGCCTTGTGCAGCAGCTCGTTTCGGCCGAACCCGACCTGCGCATCGTCTATCGCGAATGGCCGGTCTTCGGGCCGGGATCGGAATTCGCGGCCAAGGCGTCGCTGGCATCCCTCGGGACGGGCAAGTACTGGCAGCTGCATCACGCGCTGATGACCATGCGCGGACCCGCCGATGCCGCCAGCACCATGCGCGTCGTGGGCAGCGTCGGTCTGGACGAGGAACAGATCCGTCGCGACATGCTGGCCGAGGCGCCCGAGCGTCACATCACCAACAGCTTCCTTCTGGCCGATCACATGGGGCTGGTGGGCACGCCCAGCTTCATCTGCGGGGACGAACTGGTCTTCGGAGAGCTGACCCTGACCCAGCTGCGCGATCTGGTCGCGCGCGGGCGTCGGACGATGGGCGTCTGACCCTTACAGGTCGGGTTCACCCATCCGCGCGGCCCCAGCCGGCATCCTGCATCTCTCGCAGGCGGCTGGCCGTGCGCTCGAACTCGAAGCTGCCCTCGCCTTCGCCGTAAAGCCGCTCGGGTTCGTCGGCGGCGCTGGCGATCAGCCGGACCTTGGCCTCGTACAGCGCGTCGATCAGCGTAACGAAGCGCTTGGCCTCGTTGTAATTGGCGCTGTTCAGCCGCGGCACCCCGTCGAGGATCAGCACCCGGACCTTCGAGGCCAGCATCAGGTAATCCGCCGCCCCGAGCGGACGCCCGCACAGATCCCAGAACCCCGCGCGGGCCACATCGCCGGACATGGCCTGCAGTTCGACCTGGCGGCCCTTGACCTCGAAGCTGGCGGGTTCGGGCTGTGCGCCATCGGTCAGCGCGTCCCATTCCGCGTCCAGCGCCTGGCGCGCATCGGCATTCACCGGGGTGAACCAGATGGGCGACCCTTCGCGGTTCTGGCGATAATCGTTGTCGCTGTCGAGGCAGACCACCGCCATGCGTTCGCGCAGCAGCGTGATGAAGGGCAGGAACAGCTGCCGGTTCAGCCCGTTCTTGTACAGATCCTCGGGGACGCGGTTCGAGGTGGTGACAACCGTCACGCCCTGATCGAACAGCACCTGGAACAGCCGCCCCACGATCATCGCATCCGCGATGTCGGTGATCTGCATCTCGTCGAAGCACAGAAGCCTGACCTTGGCCGCGACGCCCATGGCGACGGGGCGGACCGTGTCCTGGTCCCCGCGCTTGCGGGCCTCTTCTAGGCCTGCCTGGATCTCCTGCATGAATTCGTGGAAATGCACCCGGCGCACCGCGATGCCCTGATCGCGCGCGGCCCCGGCCATCAGGTCCATCAGCATGGATTTCCCGCGCCCGACCCCGCCCCACAGATAGAGCCCCCGACCGCCCGTCACCGCTGCGGGTTCGGATCCGCCGCCGAACAGCGACCGCCAGCCGCGCCTGGCCGGGGCCGCAGGGGCCGGTGCCTGCGACAGGTCGCCCAGCACGCGGTCCATTTCCGGCAGGACGGCCTTTTGCGCAGGATCGGGGCGGATTTCGCCCGCATCGGCCTTTCGGCCATAGATTTCCGCGATCCTGCCCATGCCCTGCCCCTTCGATAAGCCGCCCCGATGCCTGCCACAGGCCCGAAGCCCCGTGCAAGTCCGCATCGCGCTTGACCGCGTCGCGCGGCCCATGCAACCCAAGTGCCCGTATCGTCATCCGAGAGGCCGCCATGACCCGTCCCGCACCGCGTCCCGACATGATCGGCGGCAAGCCCGTCCTGTTCGTCATGGCGGCCGAGCCCGAATACGGCCCCCGGCTGCGCGCACGCATCACCCCCCTGATGACCGGCATCGGCCCGATCGAGGCCGCGGTGCAGCTGACCGCCGCCCTTGCCGCGATGGAGGAGAAGCCCGCACTGGTCGTCTCGCTCGGCTCGGCCGGGTCGGCGCGGCTTTTGCAGACCGAGATCTATCAGGTGGGCGCGGTCGCTTGGCGCGACATCGACGCATCGCCCCTGGGCTTCGATCGCGGGCGCACGCCGCTTCTGGACCTGCCGCGCGTGGTCGATTTGCCGCACCGCATTCCGGGCCTGCCCGCAGCCACCCTGTCCACCGGCGGCAATATCGTCACCGGCCCCGCCTATGGCATGATCGAGGAGGACATGGTCGACATGGAAACCTTTGCGATCCTGCGCGTCACCCAGCATTTCGGGCTTCCGTTGATCGGCCTGCGCGGCATCTCGGACGGGGCCGAGGAGGTGTCGCAGATGGTCGACTGGACCCAATATCTGGACATCATCGACGGCAAGCTGGCCCGTGCGATCGATGCGCTGGAGGATGCGATCCGGGGCGGCTCGCTTGTCCTGCCGGGGGACAGCGCCTAAACGGGCGGGGCTTCCCTCAAGGACGAACGGACCCGACATGGCACGCGGCGCGAAAATTCAGGACGACCGACCCAGAGGAAGACGGATCGGAACGCTGGCGGCGCTCGGCCCCTTCCTGCGCCCCTATCGGATGCAGGCGCTGGCCGCGCTGGTGGCGCTTGTGGCGACATCCGCGATCAGCCTGATCCTGCCGCTGGCCGTTCGCCGTGTCATCGACAATTTCGACAATGGCGCGGGGCTTCTGGACCGCTATTTCGCGGCAGCGCTGCTGATCGTGCTGGGCCTCGCGGTGGGAACCGCTGCGCGATATTACTTCGTGTCGCGCCTGGGCGAACGTGTCGTGGCCGATATCCGCAAGGCCGTCCATGCGCGGGTCATCACCCTGGCCCCCGCCTATTTCGAGAAGGTGATGACGGGCGAGATCCTGTCGCGCATCACCACCGACACCACCCTGATCCAGTCGGTGATCGGGTCGTCCCTGTCCATCGCGCTGCGCAACCTGCTGCTGCTGATCGGGGGCCTGGGGCTTCTGGCCTGGACCTCGATCAAGCTGGCGGGGCTGGTCCTGCTGATCGTTCCGGGCGTCATGATCCCGATCATCGTGCTGGGCCGCAGGCTGCGAGAGCTGTCGCGCCGCAACCAGGACTGGATCGCCGCATCCTCGGGCGCCGCATCCGAAAGCCTGCTGGCCGCGCAGACGATCCAGGCCTTCACCCACGAAGATCGGAGCATCGCGCGTTTCGACGAGGTGACCGAACGCGCCTTCGACACGGCCCTGTCGCGGATCGGAACACGGGCGGTCATGACCGCCATCGTGATCTTCCTCATCTTCGCGGGTGTCATCGGCGTGTTGTGGATCGGGGCGCGCGACGTGCAATCGGGCGCGATGACCGCGGGCCAGCTGGTGCAGTTCGTGATCTATTCGGTGCTGGTCGCGGGCGCGGTCGGCGCCCTGTCCGAGATCTGGGGCGAATTGCAGCGCGCCGCCGGCGCGACCGAACGTCTGGCCGAGCTGCTGCAGGCCGATGACAGCCTGCCCGATCCGACCGATCCGCGCCCCCTGCCCGTTCCCGTGCAGGGGCGCATCGCCTTCGAGGGCGTGGCGTTCCATTTCCCCTCGCGCCCCGACCTGCCCGCCCTGGCAGGTATGGACCTGCGGATCGAACCCGGCGAGACCGTGGCCCTGGTCGGGCCTTCGGGGGCCGGCAAGACGACGATCATCCAGATGATCCAGCGGTTCTGGGACCCGCAATCGGGGCGCGTGACGCTGGACGGGATCGACCTGCGCGACATGGCGCGGCGCGACTTTAGGGCCCGGATGGCGCTGGTGCCGCAGGATCCGGTGATCTTCGCCGCCAGCGCGGCCGAGAACATCCGCCTCGGGCGCCCCGAGGCATCGGATGAGGAAGTGGCGGATGCCGCACGCGCCGCCCATGCGCATGATTTCATCGTGGCGCTTCCGCAGGGTTATGACACGCCCCTGGGCGAACGAGGCGTGACCCTGTCGGGCGGCCAGCGCCAGCGCATCGCCATCGCGCGCGCGATCCTGCGCGACGCCCCGGTGCTGTTGCTGGACGAGGCCACCAGTGCGCTGGACGCACAATCCGAAGCCCTCGTGCAAGAGGCGATCACCCGTCTGACCGAAGGCCGCACGACCATCGTCGTGGCGCACAGGCTGGCGACGGTGAAGAAGGCCGACCGCATCGTGGTGATGGAATCAGGGCGCATCGTGGCACAGGGCCGCCACGAGGATCTTGTCGCGGAAGGCGGGCTCTATGCCGATCTTGCGCGGATGCAGTTCACGGATGGCGCAACGGCCTGAAGGTTGGGGGCATGCCTTCCATCCGGCCATCGAGGCCGGCTGGAAGGCAGCGCGCCGCACGGCCTCGATGGCCGTTCGGCGCGCCCCTCCCGCGCTGTCATTTCCGTGCGGCATAGACGGCGGCCCAGTACCGCGTGCGACCATCCGCGCCGATGGCCTGGCCCACGCCGTAATCCTGCACCAACGGCTGATTGATGTTGGCCAGATGCCCTTGCGAGGCATTCCATTCCCGAAGCACACGCTGCAGATCGTAAGGCCCGGCGGCGATGTTTTCGGCAATGATCATCGGTTGATAATTCATGCGCTTGGCCCGGTCCGAGGGCATCTTGGCCCGACTGCCGAAATGCGTCATGCGCCCGCGTTTGGCCATGTCGCAGGCATGGCGCGCGGCGACCTCGGCCAGGACCGGGTCGGCCTGCACCGGCGGCAGACCCTTTCCCGCCCTGGCGCGGTTCGTCGCGGCGACGCCGATCCGGTTGGCCTCGGCCGATGCCGCGATGCATTCCGCATCCCCCGCCTCGGCCACCTGTACCGCATAGGGATCGACGGCCGGGCTCGATGACTTCTGGTCGGCACAGGCTGCAATGAATGTCAGTCCCGCAAGAGCAAGGACACGGATCGGGGCTTCGGATCGAAACATGAGCTTCTCCATCAACTCTCCTTAGGGTTGAACTCGGCATAAGCGATAAACGTTGCAAAATCCCTTAATTCGCCCCGGGCACAACCCCCTGGGGCGCGGCTTGCGGATTCCTGCCAAGGCTGCGCATGTTCGGCGGGTAATGACGCGGCGTTTCGGGGGGTCGGCGGGCCCAAGCCCTTGCCCGGCATGCGCAATCCGGCCCATCCTGCCGCCCGAGGGGAAGGGTCGGGAACAGGCCCTTCAAGGGAGGAAGCGATGGGAAAGTTCAGCACCTACGAAGACCGTGACCGGATCGAGAGGGAAGGCCCCTACGAGGGTCGCGACCTGCCGATCACCATCTATGAATTCCTGTCGCGGACCGCGGCGCGGTTTCCCGACCGGCCCGCGCTGTCCTTCCAGCTGCTTGCGGGCCCCAAGGATCACGCCACGACCCTGACCTGGCGCGAGACTCTGGAACGCGTGACCGAGGCGGCGAACCTGTTCCGCAGCCTGGGCGTCGGCCCGCAGGACACCGTGGCCTATCTGCTGCCGAACAGCATCGAGACGCCGGTCGTCCTTCTGGCCGGTGCGACCGCCGGGATCGTGAACCCGATCAACCCGCTTCTGGACGCCCAGCAGATCGGCGGCATCCTGCGCGAAACCAATGCCAAAATCCTCGTCACGCTGCGGGCATTCCCGAAATCGGACGTGGCACAGAAGGCGGCCGAGGCCGTGGCGTCGGCGCCGAACGTCACCCACGTCGTCGAAATCGACCTGAACCGCCATCTGCGCGGCCCCAAGCGCTTCATCGTGCCGCTGATCCGTCCCAAGGTTCCGACCAGGCATCACGCCAAGGTGCTGAACTTCGAGGCCGCGGTCAGTGCGCAGAAGCACACGCGCCTCGAATTCGACGACCCGCGCGAAGATCGCATTGCCGCCTATTTCCATACCGGCGGCACGACCGGCACCCCCAAGGTCGCGCAGCACAAGTATTCGGGCATGATCTACAACGGCTGGCTGGGGGGCACGCTGCTGTTCGACGAAACGGACGTGCTGATGTGTCCGCTGCCGATGTTCCACGTCTTTGCGGCCTATCCGGTGCTGATGTCCTGCATCGCGTCGGGCGCCCATGCCGTGATGCCCACCCCCGCGGGTTATCGCGGCGAGGGCGTCTTCGACAATTTCTGGAAGCTGATCGAACGCTGGCAGGCGACCTTCCTCATCACGGTGCCCACCGCCATCGCGGCCCTGATGCAGCGCCCAGTCGATGCCAATGTCGGATCGCTCAAGACCGCGCTGTCGGGGTCCGCGCCCCTGCCGATCGAGCTGTACAACCGTTTCAAGGCAGCCACCGGGGTCGAGATATCCGAGGGCTACGGCCTGACCGAGGCGACCTGCCTTGTCAGCTGCAACCCCGTCGCGGGGGTCAAGAAGGTGGGGTCCGTGGGGATCCCCCTGCCCTATACCCATGTCCGCATCCTGAACCATTCCGACAGCGGGCAGGTGCATGAATGCGGCGTGGACGAGGTGGGCGAAATCTGCGTGGGCAATCCCGGCGTCTTCCCCGGCTCGACCTATACCGAGGCCGACAAGAACCACAACCTGTTCGCCGAGGAGCGTTACCTGCGCACGGGCGATCTGGGGCGCATCGACGCCGACGGATATCTGTGGATCACGGGCCGCGCCAAGGACCTGATCATCCGCGGCGGGCACAATATCGACCCCGCCGAGATCGAGGAGGGGCTGCTGTCCCACCCCGCCGTCGCCTTCGTGGGCGCGATCGGCCAGCCCGACAGCTTCGCGGGCGAACTGCCCTGCGCCTATGTCGAGCTGACGACCGACGGCCATGTCACGGTCGAGGAACTGCTGGCACATGCGAAATCGCATATCCACGAACGCGCCGCGATCCCCAAGCATATCGAGATCCTGCCGGAACTGCCCAAGACCGCCGTCGGCAAGATATTCAAGCCCGACCTGCGCCGCATGGCCATCACCCGTGTCTATGACGCCGCATTGCAGGGCAGCGGCGCACATGTGACCGAGGTGGTCGAGGACAAGAAGCGCGGCCTCGTGGCCCATATTTCGCGCGATGGCGCAGATGAGGGGGACGTGAAATCCCGGCTGGGTCAGTTCACCTGCCAGTGGGATTGGGTCTGAAAGGGCCTTGGGCCGCCAGAAACCGCATGACGGGGGCCGGACCGGTCCCCGCTGCCGCCCCTGCGGGCGATCCATGCCCGAAGGGGCGGCAATCCCCATGACGGTCGCGCATTCCTGAACTGCGGACGGGAACGGTTCCGCGGGGCCGGGCCTTCACCCCTCGACGCGTTGGCCAAGGGGACAGGACATGCCGATATTGTGGGAAAACATCATCTTCTTCGGGACCGCCGTGGTGGTCGCGTGGTTCGCGGCCTCGGCGATCTTTGCCGTGGCGCGCCGGATCCTGCGCAAGGGCGACGATTTCTGGAAGAACCTGGTGGCCCAGACCCGCGTGCCCGTCCGGCTGGCCATCCTGATCGCCTCGGTTTCCTTCGCCGCGAATTTCGCGACGCTTCCCGACAAGGAAGGCGGGCTGATCCGGCACCTGCTGCTGATCGCCTTCATCGCCTGCATCACGCTGATCGCGCGCGCCGCGCTGAACATCTGGATGAGCCTGCATCTGCGGCGCTACCGGATCGACGTGGACGACAACCTGATGGCGCGCAAGCACATCACCCAGTCGCGCATCCTGCAGCGCGTGGGCGGCATCCTGATCATCGCCATCGGGACCAGTGCGGCATTGATGACGATCGAGGGCGTGCGCCAATACGGCGTCAGCCTGCTGGCCTCGGCGGGGGCGGCGGGGATCGTGGTCGGTCTGGCGCTGCAACCGCTTCTGAAAAACATCTTCGCGGGCATCCAGCTGGCGCTGACCCAGCCCATCCGCATCGACGATGCCGTGATCGTCGAAGGCGAATGGGGCAATGTCGAGGAGATCAACGGCACCTATGTCGTGATCCGCATCTGGGACAAGCGCCGCCTTGTCGTGCCGCTGAACTACTTCATCGAGCAGCCGTTCCAGAACTGGACGCGGTCGGATTCCACCCTTCTGGGCACGGTGATGATCTATGTCGATTACCGCGCCCCGGTCGAGGAGATGCGCGCTGAGGCCAAGCGCATCGTCGAGGCATCCCCCCTGTGGGACCGCGACGTCTTCGTCCTGCAGGTCACCGATTTCCGCGAGACGGTGGTCGAGATCCGCATCCTGGCCAGTGCCCGCAGCGCGCCGCGGGCCTTCGATCTGCGCTGCGAGATCCGCGAGAAGCTGCTGATGTGGCTGCAGCAGTCGGGCCATGCCGCCATGCCCCGGGTCCGCGCCGAGATCGCCGCCTGATCAGAGGATTGCGCTGATGCTGCCGTCGCTTTCCAGGATCAGCGCCTTCACCTGGGACAGTTCGTTGCAACCTTGGGCGCGCATCGCGCTGAGGGCCTCGTCGCGGGTGATGCGTTCGCTCTTCATGGTGGCGTCGCAGAATTCGCCGTTACGCACCAGCAGGGTCGGTTCGGACCGCACGAAGGTGGCGAAGCGCCGCGACCGGACCGACAGGCTGGCCACGGCATATTGCATGCCGATCAGCAGCCCCAGGGCGGTCGCCCCTTCGGCCAGCGGGATGCTTTTCTGCAGCAGGATCGAGGCAAGGATCGACCCGATGGCCACCGTGACCACCAGGTCGAACGCATTGAGCTTGGCAAGCGTGCGCTTGCCCGAGATCCGCAGGAACAGCACCAGCATGACATAGGCCAGAAGCCCGATCAGGATGGTGCGGACGATGCCGGACCACCCCTGGAAGAACATTTCGGACCAGTCCATGCAGGTGCCTTCCTTGGTGTCAGCGCGTGAACTTCTTGTACTTCACGCGCTTGGGTTCGACCGAATCGGGTCCGAGTCGGCGGATCTTGTCTTCTTCGTAGGCTTCGAAATTGCCTTCGAACCATTCCACATGCGCATCGCCTTCGAAAGCCAGGATATGCGTGCAGAGACGGTCGAGGAAGAAGCGGTCGTGGCTGATGATGACCGCGCAACCCGCGAAATCCTCCAGCGCGGCTTCCAGCGCCTGCAGGGTTTCCACGTCCAGGTCGTTGGTCGGTTCGTCCAGCAGCAGCACGTTGCCGCCCGATTTCAGCAGCTTGGCCATGTGCACGCGGTTGCGTTCACCGCCCGACAGCTGGCCGACCTTCTTCTGCTGGTCGCCGCCCTTGAAGTTGAAGGCACTGCAATAGGCGCGGCTGTTCATCTGCGCATCGCCCAGCACGATCTGCTCGGCCCCGCCGCTGATCTCTTCCCAAACGGTGGCGTCCGGGCTCAGCGCGTCGCGCGACTGGTCCACATAGGACAGCTGCACCGTGTCGCCATAGCTGATCTCGCCCTCGTCGGGCTGCTCGTTGCCGGTCAGCATGCGGAACAGGGTCGATTTGCCCGCACCGTTCGGCCCGATGACGCCCACGATGCCGCCGGGCGGCAGGCTGAAGTCCAGCCCCTCGATCAGCAGCTTGTCGCCCATGGCCTTCTTCAGGCCCGTGACCTCGATCACCTTGTTGCCCAGGCGTTCGCCGTTCGGGATGATGATCTGGGCCCGCGACAGCTTCTCGCGCTCGGACTGGCTGGCCATCTCGTTATAGGCGCTGATACGGGCCTTGGATTTCGCCTGGCGCGCCTTGGCGCCGGCACGGATCCATTCCAGCTCGCGCTCCAGCACCTTCTGCTTGGACTTGTCCTCGCGGGCTTCCTGTTCCAGCCGCTTGGCCTTCTGTTCCAGCCAGGCCGAGTAGTTCCCTTCGTAGGGGATGCCGCGGCCGCGATCCAGTTCCAGGATCCAGCTGGTGATGTCGTCCAGGAAGTAGCGGTCATGCGTGACGCACAGGATCGTGCCCTGGTATTCGATCAGGTGCTTCTGCAGCCAGGCGATGGTTTCGGCGTCCAGGTGGTTGGTCGGTTCGTCCAGAAGCAGCATGTCGGGCGCTTCCAGCAGCAGCTTGCACAGCGCGACCCGGCGACGTTCACCGCCCGACAGGGAGGACACGTCCGCATCGTCGGGCGGGCAGCGCAGGGCCTCCATCGCGACGTCGATCTGGCTGTCCAGATCCCACAGGTTCTCGGCGTCGATCTGGTCCTGCAGCGCGGCCATCTCCTCGGCGGTCTCGTCCGAGTAGTTCATCGCCAGCTCGTTGTAGCGATCCAGCTTGGCCTGCTTGGCCGCGACACCCAGCATGACGTTGCCGCGCACGTCGAGGCTCTCGTCCAGCTGCGGTTCCTGCGGCAGATAGCCCACGGTCGCGCCCTTGGCGGCCCAGGCCTCGCCGGTGAAATCCTTGTCCCAGCCAGCCATCACGCGCAGCAGGGTCGATTTACCCGCACCGTTGACGCCGACGACGCCGATCTTGACGCCGGGGAGGAAATTCAGACGGATGTTCTCGAAGACCTTCTTGCCGCCGGCATAGGTCTTGGACACGCCGTCCATGTGGTAGACGAACTGATAGGACGCCATCGGAAACTCCTTGAAAGCTTTGCCCCCACATACGGCAAAGGGCGCGCCGGTGAAAGGTCAGCGTAGCTCGTCCATGAAGGCATCGCCCATCGTCCCGCGCAGGAAATCGTATTGCGGCGCCATGCGACGGGCCAGTTCCGCGTGCAGTTCGGGCGGCGGGACCAGCCCTTCGGGGTTCGCGAAGACCTTGTTGCCCGCATTCTCGTAGATCATCGGCCCGATGCCCAGATGATCCTCGACCGCTTCGAGCACGGCATGGGGGCGGGCCGCGATGCGCCCGAAGGGCAGGATCAGCATGTCGGGATAATGCGCCCGCCAGCGCGGCACATAGGAGGCGTAATCGCCACGGTCCTGCAGCACCGGATCGTCCAGCTCGGCCATCCATTCCGCGACGCTGGCCGGTTCGCGCCTTGCGCGGCGCAGGTTCATGCGCAGCTGCGACACGGCCCGATCCACCGGATCCCGCACCAGGTAGACAACGCGCGCCCTGGGCAGCAGACCCGACACGGCCGCCACGCCCTCGGGCGGCAGGGTCGAATATTCCGGCGTGAAATCCATCGCCATCGCATGGGCGGGCGCGGGCGCGAAGACGCGCTTGTACCACTGGTTGTGGAACATCTTGCCGCTGGTGATGCCGTCAAGATAGGCGTCCAGCGCCCCAGGCATGGGCACGCCGCGCGCCTTGTGACGGTCGCGGATTTCCTGCGGCTTGTTGCGGTAATGCCAGCGGATCCATTGCTGGTGGTCGGGCAGATGCAGGAAGTTGAAATACTGCACCTCCTTGAAGGGCGGTATCCAGACCTGCGGATGCTGACCCAGCATCTGCGCCAGCCAGGACGTGCCCGCCTTCTGCGCGCCGATGCACAGGGCGGCGGGCTTGCGCGGCGCGCCCTCGGGGTCGAAGGCGGGGCTGATCGTCATCATCGTCAGCGTCATGCCGGTCCTTTCGTCGGTCGCGGACCGGCAATCGCGTCAGAGCCGCCCCCACAGGTCGTATTCGCTGGCCTCGTCCACCGTGACCTGCACGATATCGCCGGGCGACAGGGCTTCAAACCCCTGATCGATGAACAGGTTGCCGTCGATCTCGGGGGCATCGGCCTTGGTCCGGCAGGTCGCGCCCTCCGCGTCGATGGAATCGACGATCACCTCGATCCGGCTGCCGACCTTGGCCTCCAGCTTGGCGGCGCTGATGGCCTGCGCCTTCTCCATGAACCGCTCGAACCGGTCCTGCTTGACCTCGGCGGGGACATGATCGGGCAGCAGGTTCGCACGGGCACCGGCGACGTTCTCGTACTGGAAGGCGCCGACGCGATCCAGCTGCGCCTCGTCCAGCCAGTCCAGCAGGGTCTGGAACTCGGCCTCGGTCTCGCCGGGGTAACCCACGATGAAGGTCGAACGCAGGGTGATGTCGGGGCAGATGCCGCGCCAGGCGGCGATCTCGTCCAGGGTCCTGGCCCCTGCCGCGGGGCGGGCCATGCGTTTCAGCACATCGGGATGGGCGTGCTGGAAGGGAATGTCCATGTAGGGCAGCACCAGCCCGTCCGCCATCAGCGGGATCAGGTCGCGCACATGCGGATAGGGATAGACGTAATGCAGCCGCACCCATGCGCCAAGCGACCCCAGATCGCGGGCAAGGTCGGTGATATGGGCGCGGTGACCGCGCTCGGTCTCGTATTTGCGGTCAAGGCCATAGGCGCTGGTATCCTGGCTGATGACCAGCAGTTCCTTGACGCCCGCCTCGACCAGCTTCTCGGCCTCGCGCACCACGGCATGGGCGGGGCGGCTGACCAGGCGGCCGCGCATGTCGGGGATGATGCAGAACTTGCACTTGTGATTGCAGCCCTCCGAGATCTTCAGATAGCTGTAATGCCGAGGCGTCAGGCTGACGCCCGATGCGGGCAGCAGGTCGATGAACGGATCGGGTTTGGGCGGCACCGCGCCATGCACCGCGTCCAGGACCTGTTCGTATTGATGCGGGCCGGTGACGGCCAGCACCTTGGGATGCGCCCCGGTGATATAGTCGGGTTCCGCCCCCAGGCAGCCTGTCACGATCACGCGGCCGTTTTCCTGCAGCGCCTCGCCGATGGCATCCAGGCTCTCGGCCTTGGCGCTGTCCAGGAACCCGCAGGTGTTCACGATCACCGCATCCGCGCCCTGGTAATCGGCGCTGATGGCGTATCCCTCGGCCCGAAGGCGCGTCAGGATGCGTTCGCTGTCGACCAGCGCCTTGGGACAGCCGAGGCTGACCATGCCGATGGTCGGCTGGCCGTCGCGGCGTTCATCGGGGATGCGCGCGCGCGCAAGGTCGGGGCGAAGTTCGGGCGGGTTCTGCTGCATCCGCCGCAGATAAGCGATTCGCGCGCGCCGCAAAAGGGGCAAGACAGGCAGCCCCCGCCGATTCCCACGCGGGCGTGGCCGAATTCGCCGGAACGTGACTTTCCCCGGCGGCCCTTTGCCGCGATCATCGCGGACATGAGACACAGCTTGCGCCTTGCCCTGCCCCTGATCGCCGCCCTCGGCGGGATCGCCCCCGCGGCCCATGCCCAGCAGGGCCGCTATATCGATGTGTGGAACGACAAGGGCGGCAACGTCCTGCAGATGGTCCAGCGGCGGCAGGACCTCGCGAAATCCGGCAAGACGGTGCGGATCCGCGGATATTGCCGGTCGGCCTGCACGATGCTGACGACCCTGCCCAATGCCTGCTTGGGGCCGGGCGCGCGGATCGGATTTCACGCGCCCCGCATTCCCAACACCCAGATCATTCCGCCCTATGTCGACCAGATCATGGGCAACTTCTATCGCGGGGGCATCCGCGACCGCTGGTTCGGCGGCTGGAACCGGTCGCTGGACATGCAGGTCATCACGGCGCGCGAATACGTGCGCCTCGACCCGCAGACCCGCATCTGCGACAGCATCAAGCTGAACTGATCATTCCCGCAGGCGCCAGCCGGTCGCGAAGATCCAGCGGATCACCGCCATGCAGATCACGACCATCAGCGCCACCGCGACCAGCGACACGCCCACCGGCACGTCGGCCAGCCCGAAGAACGACCAGCGGAACCCCGAGATGAGGTAGAGAACCGGGTTCAGCTTGGCCACCGCCTCCCAGAAGGGGGGCAGCATGTCGGCGGAATAGAAGGCCCCGCCCAGGAACACGAGCGGCGTGACCACCATCAGCGGGATGATCTGCAGCTGCTCGAAGTTCTTGGCCCACAGCCCGATGATGAAGCCCAGCAGACTGAAGCCGATCGCCGTCAGGAACAGGAAGGCCAGCATCCAGAACGGATGCAGGATGTTCGCCCCCACGAAGTAGAAGCTGGTCAGCAGGATCACGAAGGCGATCAGCATGGCCTTGGCCGCGGCCGCACCCACGAAGCCCATCGTCACCTCGATCCACCCCACGGGCGAGACGAGGTATTCGTAGATCGTGCCGCTGAACTTCGGAAAGTAGATCCCGAAGCTCGCGTTGCTGATGGATTGCTGCAGGATCGTCAGCATCATCAGGCCCGGCACGATGAAGGCGCCGTAGGGCACGCCCTCGACGGATTCGATCCGGCCCCCGATGGCCGCGCCGAAGACCACGAAATACAGCGTCGTGGAAATCACCGGCGACAGCAGCGATTGCATGATGGTGCGGAAGAACCGCGTCATCTCGTGGTGGAAGATGGCCCAGACGCCATACCAGTTGATCATGGTCATGCCGCGCTCTCCTTGGTGCCGTCGACCAGCGACAGGAACACCTCTTCCAGGTTCGATTGCCGGGTGGACACGTCGCGCACGCTGACCCCTTGGGCGGACAGGTCGCCCAGCAGCCGGGCGATGCCCGTGCGGTCGGCCTTGGCGTCGTATTCGTAATGCAGGCAATGCCCGTCATCCGACAGCGACAGGCCGCGATCGGCCAGCGCCTCGGGAACGGCGGGCAACGGATCGTCCAGCTCGATCGTCAGGGTCTTGGCCCCGAATTCGCCCATCAGTTCTGCAGTCGGACGCACCAGCAGCAGGTTGCCCTTGTTGATGACGCCCACGCGGTCGGCCATCTCCTCGGCCTCTTCCAGGTAATGCGTCGTCAGGATGATGGTCACGCCCTCGCGGCGCAGCTCGCCCACGACCTGCCACATCTCGCGGCGCAGGGCGACATCGACCCCCGCCGTGGGTTCGTCCAGGAACAGCACCTTGGGCTGGTGCGCCAGCGCCTTGGCGATCAGCACGCGGCGCTTCATGCCGCCCGACAGTTCCCGCGTGGCGGCGTCGCGCTTGTCCCACAGGGCCAGCGCCTTCAGGATGCGTTCGATATAGGCGTCGTCGCGCGGCATCCCATAAAGGCCCCGCGTGAACCGCACGCAGTTCATCACCTTCTCGAACGGCTCCAGCGCGATTTCCTGCGGGACCAGCCCGATCAGGCGTCGCGCCGCGCGCCAGTCCTTGCGGATGTCGTGACCGCCCACGCGGACCGTGCCGCCCGTGGGCGTCACCAGACCGCAGATGACCGAGATGAGCGTCGTCTTGCCCGCCCCGTTCGGTCCCAGGAGGGCGATGATCTCGCCCTCGTCTATCGACAGGCTGACGCCGTCCAGCGCCTTTGTCCCGCCGTCATATTGCTTCGAAAGATTGTCGATCTCGATGATCGCGGCCATGCGTATGTTTCCCGCTGTTTCGCGCCCTCGGGCTGGCAGATAGGCATGGGGGACCCCGATTGCCAGACGCGCGATCACATTCAGGTGGGCAGACGGCCGACGCTCATGTGGCGCTTGGTGCCGAAACCGGGGATGCGGGCGACCTCGAAACCGGCACCTGTCAGCGCGCGGCGGACATGGCCCGCGGCGGTATAGGTCGCGAAACTGCCGCCCGGAGCGGTGTGGCGACCGACCTCGGCCATGATCCCTTCGGACCACATCAGCGGGTTCTTGGCGGGCGAGAACCCGTCCAGGAACCACGCATCCGCCCGCCCGTCCCAGGCGGGCAGCGCATCGGTCACGTCGCCCAGCCGCAGCTGCAGCGCGACCTGCCCCACCGTGACGCAATCGCCCGCCAGCAACGCGTCCCAGCCCGCGCGCAGCTGCCCCGCCAGATCGGCCAGTTCGGGAAACGCCGCATGGGCCTGCGCCAGCTGCGCGGCGGTCATGGGATATGCCTCGAAGCTGGTCATGCGGACCCGGACATCCGCGATCCGCGCCAGCGCCAGCGCGTTCAGCCCGGTGCCGAAGCCCAGCTCGGCCACGTGAAAGCCCGGCACCAGTCGCGCGGGCAGGTCGTTGCCGTCCAGAAAGACATGACGCGTTTCGGCCAGCCCGCCTGCAAGGCTGAAATAGGGGTCGTCGAAGCGCGTGGACACGGGCACGCCCCCCTCGCGCCATTCCAGCGGCGGCTCGTATTCGGATGGATCGTCGGCTATGTGCATGGGGCGCAGCATTCGGGGATCGCGATGGAATTGGCAAGCGGGGCTTTGGTTCGGATCGCGGGCGGCGGCATTCTGGGGCTCGCCTGCGCATGGCGGCTGGCACGGCGCGGCGTGGCCGTGCGCGTCCACGAGGCCCGCACCATCGGCGCGGGATCCTCGGGCGGCCATGTCGGCGCGCTGGCACCCCATGTGCCGGAAAACTGGAACCCCAAGAAGGCCCTGCAGCTGACCAGCCTGCTGGCCGCCCCCGATTTCTGGTCCGAGGTCGAGGATACCTCGGGCCTGCCATCCGGTTACGGGCGCACGGGCCGTATCCAGCCCGTCGCGGATCGCGCGCAGCTGCCCCGGCTGCAGGACCGGATCGAGGCCTCGCGCGAACGCTGGCCCCGGGATGCCTGGATGTCGCTGACCGACGCGCCCGAGGGCCTCGTTCCCGACAGCCCCACCGGCCTGTGGCTGCATGACGGGCTGACGGCGCGACTGAACCCCCGTGCCGCGCTGGCGGCCCTTGCGGGCGCGATCCGCGCGAAGGGCGGCGAGGTGATCGAACACGATCCCGCGCCGCAGGATCACGCGCCCACCATCTGGGCCACGGGCACCGAAGGGCTGCTGCATCTGAACGACGCGCTTGGCCGCCGGATCGGCCAGGGGGTCAAGGGCCAGTCGCTGCTGCTGCGCCACGCCGCCCCGGGGGCCCCGCAGGTCTTCGCGGACGGCTTGCATGTCGTTCCGCACGAGGACGGGACCGTGGCGGTCGGTTCCACATCGGAAAACACCTTCGACCACGACCGCCCCGACGATCAGCTGGACGACATCTTGGCGCGCGCCGTGGCGATCTGCCCCGCGCTGCGGGATGCGCCCGTGATCGACCGTTGGGCGGGCCTGCGCCCCCGCGCCCGCAGCCGCGCGCCGGTCCTGGCAGGATGGCCCGACCGTCCCGGCCACTGGATCGCCAATGGCGGCTTCAAGATCGGCTTCGGCATGGCCCCGGTCATGGCCGACATGGCCGCCGATGCGGTGATCGCGGGACATGGCGATTTCCCCGACACGACCGCCCTGCCCTGACAGCCGCTTGCACCCGGCGACCGGCACGCGCATCCTGCATGGCGGAACGCCACGCAGGGACGCAGCCATGACACGCCTCAACGCCGCCTTCGACGCCATCGACACCGCCAATGCCCAGGATCCCGGCCACGAGGACGGCCAGCCCGCGAACCTGCTCTATGGTCGGCGGATGACGCAGGAACAGGAACGCCTGTTCCCCGATGCCGACGACGTGCTGCGCATCGCCTGCCGCGGCCAGCATATCGAACGCTGGAAGCTGCCGCGCGACAGCTTTCCGATGAACCGGCCCGGATACCTGCAATGGCGCCAGGAACAGGGGCGTCGCCATGCCGAACGCGTGGGTGCGATCATGGCTGATGCGGGATACGACGCGGCCGATATCGACCGCGCGGGCCGGATGCTGCGCAAGCAGGGGCTGAAGCGCGACCCCGACGTGCAGGCGTTGGAAGACGTGATCTGCTTCACCTTCATCCGCTGGTATCTGGGCGATTTCATGGCGACCCAGCCCGATGAACGCATGCCCCGCATCATCGAGAAGACCGCCCGCAAGATGTCCCCCGAGGCCCGCGCCCGCGCGCTGGCCGAATTCGAGATGCCCGAGGAATTCGCGCGCCTGTTCCGCATCGCCGACCGCACGGGCCCGCCCTCTTGCGCGGTGATCGTGTCGCATGGCCAGCCGGGCGATCCCGAACCCCAGCAGCAGGCGATCAAGGAACTGGCCGCAGCCGTCGCCGCGCGCAACCCCGGCCTGCCCGTGCACGGCGCGACTCTGGCCAAGCCGGGTGCGCTGGCGGATGCGGTGACGCCCGATTGCATCGTCTATCCCATGTTCATGGCCGAGGGCTGGTTCACCGGAACCGAACTGCCCCGCCGCCTGACCGAGGCCGGCGCCCCCGCTGCCCATATCATGCGCCCCTTCGGCACCGATCCGGGCCTGCCCGAGCTGATCCTGACCAAGCTGCGCGCGGCGGCCGACGCGCAGGGATGGTCCCTGCCCGAGGTGACGCTGCTTCTGTCGGCCCATGGATCGCAGCGCAGCCAGGCCAGCTTCACCATCACCCAGGCGCTGGCCGGGACGCTGTCACCGCATTTCGCCCGGGTGGTGACGGGTTTCGTCGAACAGGAACCCTTCATCGCGGATGCGGCGCGCGAACTTGAACGTGCCATCAGCCTGCCGCTGTTCGCGCTGCGCGCTGAACATGTGACCGACGACCTGCCCGAGGCATTGGACATGGCGGGCTTCGACGGCCCGCGGCTGGACCCGATCGGCCTTGCCCCCGAGGCCCCCGACATGATCGCCCGGTCGATCGCCGATCAGCTGGCGCGCCTGTAATAGGCATAGCTGCCCGCGACCGCGAACCCGAGCGAGGCATAGGTCGCCCGCGCGACCTCGTTACTGCGACTGACGGCCAGGGCGATGGTGTCGGCCCCCTGTTCCGCCGCCCAGAAGGCGGCGGTGCGGACCAGCCAGGACCCCAGCCCCATGCGGCGGAAATCGGGCAGAACCTCGATGCCGTGGACCATCGCCACGCCGTCATGGCAGGCCGCGAAACCCGCGCCCGCCGCGCGATCCCGGATGCGCCCTAGCAGGGCGGTCCGGGGGGCGGGGACACGATCCATCACGGCCTGGCGCGCCGCATCGATGTTGCCCGCAGCCCAGATGTCGCGCTGGATCGCCAGCGGCGGCCAGATGGTAAAGCCGGTGACCGGCGGCAGTTCCCGGTCGGTCAGGGCCGTGACGGGCGCGGACAGGACCAGGGTCGGGGTCTCGATCCGGCAGTCGCGTTCGATCAGGGCGGCCATCAGGCGATCCTCGTCGTCCCAGGCGCGAAACAGCAGGGGCTGGCCCCAGTCGCGATGCTGCGCCTCGGCCGCGTCCAGATCGGCGGGGGACCAGTCGCCCACCGCGCGGGCCGAGCTGACGCGCCCGCCCGCCCCCGCGCCGCGTCCGACGCGGATGCCCCCGAAATCGCGGGTCTCGGCTGCAGGCCAGGTCGCCTCGAAGGCCGCGGCGATGGCGGGCGCGGGGCGCGTCACAGCGCCAGCCGCGTCTTCAGCACGTCCATCGCATGGGCGACGCGCTCCGCGTCCAGCCCGCGCACGACAAGGTTCGTGCCCCAGCCGGCATCGTCATGGAACGGATAGGACCCGAGCGACAGGTCCGGGAAATCGCCCGCGATGGCCTTCAGCTCCTCGGCCACGTCGCTTTCGCCGCGCCGCACCTCGACGCTGAGCGATTGCACCGGGCGCCCCTTGGGCAGGCGCGGGATCAGCCAGTCCACCATGCCGCGGAACACCTCGGGGACGCCCGCCATCACATGGGTCCGCCCGATGGAAAAACCCGGCGCCGCCGAAACCGCATTGTCGATCAGCGTCGCACCCACCGGAATGCGGGCCATGCGCAGCCGGTTCTCGGTCAGTTCGGACCCCATGCGATCGCAGCGTTCCTGCAGCAGGCGGCGGGCCTCGGGGTCGATGGTGACGGTGGTGCCATGCGCCGCCGCCACCGCATCGGCGGTGATGTCGTCATGCGTGGGCCCGATCCCCCCCGATGTGAACAGCAGGTCGTAGGCCCCGCCCAGGCTGCCATCCAGCGCGCGGATCGCATCGACGATGCGATCGTGATCGTCGGACACGACGCGGATCTCCTGCAGGTCGAAGCCGGTGGCGGTCAGGACCTGTGCCAGGTGATGGGCGTTTCCCTCGCGGGTGCGACCCGACAGGATCTCGTCCCCGATGACGAGAATCGCGGCGGTGGGGTTGTCCGACTGCATCTTGCTTCGTCCTTCGCTGTGTGATCGCAACATCTATGCCCGAGGGTGGGGCTGGAACAAGTGGGCCGCGCCGTCTATCTAGGGGACAAGCCGAGATAAGGACCCGCCATGAACGACAGCCGCACCACCAAGGAAGGCATCCGCATCCACATGCCCGAGGATTCCGCGGGCATGCAGAAGGCGGGCGCGATCGCGTCGCAGATCCTGGACGAGGTGGGGGCGCTAGTCGAACCGGGCGTGACCACGGGGGCGCTGGACGCCTTCATCACCCGACGCATCGAAGAACTGGGCGCAACCTCGGCCACGATCGGGTATCGCGGATATCAGCATGCCAGCTGCATCAGCGTGAACCATGTCGTCTGCCACGGCATTCCGGGCGAAAAGGCCCTGAAGGACGGCGACATCCTGAACATCGACGTGACCGTCATCGTCGATGGCTGGTTCGGCGACACCAGCCGCATGTATGTCGCGGGCCGCGCGCCCATCAAGGCGCAGCGCCTGCTGAAGGTCACCCATGACGCGCTGATGAAGGGCATCGAGGTCGTCCGCCCCGGCGCGACCTTCGGCGATATCGGCGCGGCCATCCAGTCCTATGCCGAAGGGCAGCGCATGTCGGTCGTGCGCGACTTCTGCGGTCACGGCATCGGCAAGGTGTTCCACGCGCCCCCGAACGTGCTGCATTTCGGGCGCGCGGGCAAAGGCCCGGTGCTGGAAGAGGGCATGTTCTTCACCATTGAGCCGATGATCAACCTGGGTCGCCCGGAAACGAAGGTGCTGGCCGACGACTGGACCGCCGTCACGCGCGACAAGTCGCTTTCGGCCCAGTTCGAACATTCCATCGGCGTGACCGCCGACGGGTTCGAGATCTTCACGTCCTCGGACAAGTTCTTCCCCCAGCTGGGCTGAGGGGGTCGGGTCGGGCCGTTCAGGCCCGTCCCGCAGCCGCCGACAGAAGCGACGGATCGATGCCCTGCGCACGCAGGGCGCGCTGCCATTTGGCCCCGTGATCCAGATCGAAGATCAGGTCGTCCTGCCCTTCGCCCGTCAGCCAGCCGTTTGCCAGCATCTCGGATTCCAGCTGACCCGGCCCCCAGCCGGCATAACCCAGTGCCAGGACCGCCTGTTCGGGGCCCTCGCCATTCGCCAGATCCTCGAGGATGTCGCGCGTCGTGGTCATCGCCAGTGCGGGGCTGATGCGCATCCGGCCTTCGGGGTCCTGGCCGTGCTGGGCGACCTTGTGCAGCACGAAGCCGCGCCCGGGTTCCACCGGGCCGCCGAAACGGACCTCGATCCCGCGGGCGGCATCGCCACGCTCGATCCCCAGCTGTTCCAGAAGATCGCCGAAATGGATTTCCGGCAGGGGCTGGTTCAGGACCAGTCCCATCGCGCCTTCGTCCGAATGCGCGCAGACCAGCACGACCGAGCGTTCGAAGCGCGGATCGGCCATGCCGGGCATCGCGATCAGGATCTTGCCGGTCAGGTTCCCGGGTTCGTCCTGCGAAAGAGTGTCGTTGTTCATCGCATCTCCTTATCCGTTCAAGATCGGGTGTCATGCCGGGAATCGCAAGCCGTGCGCGCGTTTGTGACTTCCTTTGATCGGCCACGGGCGGCTAGGTGGGCCCATGATGCCAAAGACCTTTTCAGCCCGCCCGATTCTGCCCGCCATCTGCGCCACGCTGCTGGCGCTGCCCGCCGTCGCGCAGGATTTGCCGCCGGGCCTCAGCTCGGCGCGGTTGCTGCCCGGCTGGACCGAAGATTCCGGCAAGCGCGTGCTGGCGCTGGAACTGAACCTGGAACCCGGCTGGAAGACCTATTGGCGCAGCCCCGGCGACAGCGGCCTGCCGCCCGATTTCGACTGGACCCGGTCGGAGAACCTCGGGCATGTGCGCCTGCACTGGCCCGCGCCCACCTCCATCGACAGCGGCAGCGCCCGCGAAATGGGCTATCGCGACAGGCTGGTCCTGCCCCTGACCGCCGAGGCGATCGATGCCGGCGATCCGATGCGGATCGCGGTCGATATCGACCTCGGGCTGTGCGAGAAGATCTGCGTGCCGGCGCATCTGACGCTGGACGCCCCCGCGCCCGGCGCGGAACCCGATCCGGTGATCCTGACCGCGCTGCAGGCCGAACCCCGGCGCCTGGACGCCCTGCCCCGCTGCGAGATCGCGCCCATCGACGACGGGGTCCGCGTCACCATGCACCCCCCGGTCGAGGGCGTGGAGCTGGCGGCCATCGAACTGACGGGCCGACCCGAGATCTGGGTATCGGGCGCGGATCTGAACGACACCCCGGAGGGCGCCGAGGCTGTGGTCGAGATGGTGGGCCCCACCGCCGCCCCCTTCGATCTGGACGAAAGCCGCCTGCGCCTGACCATGGTGACCGCGGATGGCGCGGTCGAAACTCAGGGCTGCGCCGCCGACTGACGGCGCAGGATCAGCGCGGCGGTCACGGCGGACACGACCAGCAGCCATGCGGCCATGACCGCCAGCGCCTGCAGCGGTGCCAGCACGGGCCACCATGCGGGCACGGGCAGTCCCGCAGCCGGCCCGACCAGGACCAGCAGCCCTGCAGCCGCCGCCACGCAGGCCGCGCGCATCACAGGGGCCACCGGACCTGCCCGCAACATGCGCCCGAAGGCCTGCCGCGCGCGGCCTATATCGGCCCCCACGGCCAGGATCGCGGGCACGACCAGCAGCACCAGCACCATCCCGAAGCCCAGGCCATAGGCCAGCGTCACCACCGTGGGTTTCAGGAACAGCGCCTGGGACGAGCGTTCATACAGCAGCGGCGCAAGGCCCAGCACCGTCGTCGCGGTCGTCAGCAGCACCGGGCGGAAGCGGTCGCCCACCGCCGCGACGATGGCCGGCCGCAGGCCGCGCGTCTCGGCATATTCGTCGATCGAGGAGATCAGCACGATGGAATCGTTGATGATGATGCCCGACATGCCGATCAGCCCCACGATCGAGAACATGCTCATCGGCAATTGCCACGAGGCATGCCCCCAGACCGCCCCGATCAGCCCGAAGGGGATGACCGACATCACCACCAGCGGACGCGTCCAGCTGGCGAAGATCCAGGCCAGCACCATGTAGATGCCCGTCAGCGCCGCGCCGAAACCGACCAGCGCCTCGGACAGGAAATCGGATTCCTGTTCCGCAAGCCCCGTCAGGGTATAGCTGATGCCGTATTCGCCCGCGATGCGGGGCAGCAGATCGGTCTGCAGATATGCGGTGATCTCGGCCGCGCGGGCGGGATCGTCATCCGCGATATCCCCCGTGACCGAGATCATGCGTTCGCCGTTCTCGCGCCGGATGACCGAAAACCCCGCCTCGGACGAGGCCGTGACGATATCGCCAAGCGGCACCCATTCCCCCGACGAGGCCCGCATCATCATGCGCTCCAGGAAATCGGCCTGACGGTCGCGCTCGGGCAGTTCGACCTGGATCGCACCGGTGCGGGTGCCCACCGGGAAGGTCGCGGCCTCGACCCCGCCCAGGCGGCGGCGCAGTTCGGCGGCCAGCACCTCGGTGGTGAAGCCCAGGGCCTCGCCCTGCGGGGTCAGACGCAGCGCAAGCTCGGTCTTGTCGTAGTCCATGCTGTCTTCCAGCGCCGAGACCTCGGGGAATTGCGACAGATCGGCCTTCACCGCCTCGGCCGCGTCCTTCAGTCGCTGCGCCTCGGCGCCGGTCATGCGGACCGAGATCGCATCGCCCCCCGGCCCCGACCGGAACCCGCGGAAGCTGATCACCTCCAGCCGCGGATCGGTCGGCATGGCCGATTGCAGGTCGGACACGAATTCGAAGCTGCTGTAGGGGCGGAAATCGGGGTCGATCAGTTCGATCTGGACGGCCCCCAGCAGGTCCGCATCCTTGGTATCGGCGCCGGGCAGCGGACGGCCCGCATTGTCGCCCACCAGCATCATCATGTGCGTGATGGGGTTCGTGCCGTACTCGTCCTCGTATCGCTGGCCGACGCTGCGGGTGGCCTCCTCGACCATGTTCATCACGCGGATCGTGTCCTCGCGCGTGGCACCGGCCAGCATCGCGAAGTTCCCCTCGACGCTGCCCTGTTCGGGGGCGTCGAAGAAGCGCCATGGCACCGCCCCCGTCATCAGCATCGTGGCCGACAGCGACAGGGCCAGGACCACCGCGGCCATGACCGGATACCGCGCGACCAGCACAAGGCGGATCAGCGGACGCAGCACGCGTTCGACAAGGCGGTCCAGCCAGCGGTTCACCACCTGCGACGGCATGTCGTACCAATGCGCCTTCGCATGGCCCGCCAGGGCATGGGCCATGTGGTTGGGCAGCACCAGGAAGCATTCCGCCAGCGATGCGATCAGCACCAGGATCACGGTCAGGGGAATCTCGCCCACGATCTGGCCGAAACGGCCCCCGATCATCGTCAGGCCGGCAAATGCGATCACCGTGGTCAGGGTGCTGCTAATCACCGGCGCGCCCATGCGGCCCGCCGCGCGTTCGGCGGCGACCTTGGGGGCCTCGCCCAGCTTGCGGGCGCGGTAATCGGCATGTTCGCCCACCACGATCGCATCGTCCACGATGATCCCCAATGTCAGGATCAGCGCAAAGAGAGAGATCATGTTCAGGGTCATCCCCGTCACATGCATCAACGCGACCGCCGCCAGCATCGCCGCAGGGATGCCCGCCGCCACCCAGATCGCGGTGCGGGCATTGAGGAACAGGAACAGCAGGCCCAGCACCAGTCCCAGCCCCATGATCGCGTTGTCCAGAAGCAGCGCAAGCCGCGCCGAGATCAGTTCGGCCCGCGCGCGGACCAGTTCGATCGTCACCCCTTCGGGCAGGGTCGGGCGCAGTTCCGCGGCCAGATCCTCGACCGTCTGCTGCATCCCGATGGCATCGCCCGAGGCGCTGCGCTGCACCTCGATCGTGACGGCGGGATTGCCGCCCACGAAGAAGGCCACCTCGCGGTCGATCCCCTCGGCGCTGACGGTGGCCACGTCGCCCACGGTCAGCTGCGTGCCGTCGGGCAGCGCCTTGATCGACAGGGCCGCCACATCCGAGGGGCTGCGCGTCTCCGCGCCCGTCCGCACGCGCGACGCGCCCGAGCTGATATCGCCCGCGGGCGTGGGGGCGGCGGCGGCCGAGATGACGGCCGCGACCTCCTGCATGGTCAGATCGTGACGGATCAGGTCGGCCATGCGCAGTTCGACCAGGGTCTGCGGGGCGGCGACCCCCGCCACGGTCAGCCGCGTCACCCCTTCGGCATAGAGCCGGTTGGTCATGTCGTCCGCGATGCGCCCCAGCTGGTCCAGCCCCACCGGCCCCGAGATGACGATATCGGCCACGCTGTCGCGCCAGGCGCGGCGGGTGATGTCGGGATCCTCGGCATCCTCGGGCAGATCGCCCGCGCCCGACACGGCGGTCTCGACCTCGGACATGGCGCGGGACATGTCCCAGCCCGGCTCGAACTCCATGTTGATGCGCGCCGATCCTTCCGCCGCCTGAGAGGTGGTGAGCATCACCCCCTCGACCGACATCAGCGCCGGTTCCAGCACCGCCACGATGGAACGGTCCACATCCTCGGCCCCGGCCCCGTCCCAGGTGACGCGGACGTCGATTTCCTGGACGACGGTGTCGGGAAAATACTGCGCCCGCAGGCGCGGCGCCGAATAGAGCCCCGCGACCACCATGACGGCCAGCAGCAGGTTGGCCAGCGTCGCATGGCGGACGAACAGCGACAGGATGCCCCGATCACCCACGGCCGGCACCCTGTCCGCGCGGGCCGCGTTGCGCGGTGCCATCGGGCCTGGGCGCGCCATCGGCGCCGCCGGGGCCGGTTCTCGGGGCGTTGCCGTTCGGGGCGGGGGAGTTCGGGGCAGCCGCATCTGGGCCGGGCGCTGCCGCGGGCGTGCTGTCCTCGACCCGGATGCCGACGCCCAGCTGGGCCGAACGCTCGGCCACGATGCGCGCGCCTTCCAGCTCGGCAGGGACCGAGATCACGACATCGTCGCCCTGCCGGCGGCGCAGATCGACGGGAACGGCAGACAGCCGCCCGTCGTCGCCCACCGCCAGCAGCGTGCCGTCGCTGCCAAGCGCCGCCGCCGGAACGACCGCGACGCCGTCCAGGGGCGGCTCGGGGATGCGGACCGACAGGAAATCGCCCGGACGCAGGGTTTCGGCACCCTCGGTGACGCGGGCATAGACGACGCGCCCCGCCGACCCTTCGATCACCGAGGCCGCGGCGCGGTCCAGCTGCGCGGCAGCCATCAGCTCTCCGGCGCTGCCATCCAGCACCAGATCGATCACCAGGGGCGGCAACGCGCCGTCGTCATCGGCCAGTCGCGCGAACTGGTCCAGCGACAAGGGGATCTCGACCTCCAGCGCGGCGGGGTCGATGATCGAGGCCAGCTGTTCGTTAAGGCTGACAAGCCCGCCCTCGACCGCCGTCACCTCGGTCACGCGGCCGTCGAAGCCGGCGCGGATCTCGGTATCCTCCAGGTCGTTGCGGGCCTCGGACAGGGCGATCTCGGCGCGGCGCAGGGCGTTGCCCGCGGTGGTGACCGCGCTTTCGGCATCGGCCAGCGCGGCACGGCGCGTGATCACGGCCTGTTCGGCGGTGGATGCCGCCAGTTCGGCCGTCTCGCGGTCGGCCCCGGTGCCCAGTCCGCGCGCGGCAAGATCGGTCTGCCGGGCCACGGCCCCCTCACGCAGTTCGGCCTGGCGTTGGGCGGCGGCCAGATCCTCCTGCGCGATGCTGACGGCGCGGCGGGCATCGGTCAGCACGCCCTCGGCATCGTCGCGTTCGGCCTGACGGCTTTCCAGCGCGGCCGAGGCCGATGAGGGGTCGATCTGCGCCAGAAGCTGCCCCTGCGTGACGCGGCCGCCTTCCTGCAGCGCATCGTCCAGCATGACGATCCGCCCCGCGGCACCCGCCCGCAATTCCAGTTCCCGCCGCGATGCGACCTGGCCATAGACCTGCATGACCGGCGTGACGGTATCGCCCGCCAGCGTCATCAGCCGCGCGGTATAGACCTGTTCGCGTGCCCCGCGCCCGGGCCTGCCGCCATCGTCATCCGCACTGGCCGCGCGCCACAGCGCACCGGCCGCCAGCATCAGCAGGGCCAGCGTCATGAAGCCAAGGAAAAGCCCGATCAGGCCACGGGAAAGAAATCGCATATGTCAGGTATCCGGTGATGGCGCCATTCCGGCTAGCACATCATGGGGAAACCAAACCTAAACGGAAAGCGATTCCAGCCGTGCCTGCAGCGACAGAAGGTCCGCCCAGGCCTCTCGTTTTGCCTGCGGATTGCGCAGCAGATAGGCCGGGTGCGTCATCGGCAGCGCGGGCTTGCCGAAGGCCTCGGTCCATTGGCCGCGCAGGCGCAGGATGCCGCGCCGTTCCAGCGCCGCCTGGCAGGGGGTGTTGCCCATCAGCACGATGATGTCGGGATCGGCAAGTTCGACATGCCTGCGCAGGAAGGGCATGCTGACGGCGATCTCGTCGGGATTGGGGTCGCGATTGCCCGGCGGGCGCCATGTCAGGACGTTCACGATGTAAAGGGCGCGTTCGGCATCGACGGCGTCGCGGGCCATGCCGATGGCCGCGAACATGCGATCCAGCAGCTGCCCCGCGCGGCCCACGAAGGGACGGCCCTGGCGATCCTCCTCGTCGCCCGGCGCCTCGCCCAGGATCAGGACGCGGGCCCTGGGGTTGCCGTCGGCGAAACAGAAGCTGCGCGCACCCTTCTTCAGTTCGATCCCGTCGAAGCCCTGTTGGGCGGTTGCCAGCGCCTCGAGGGTGGCCGCCGATGCGGCAAGCGATCGTGCCTCGGCCAGGCGGTCGGGTCCGTCATCGGTCGGGGGCGGCGGCGGGGGAACCGGTGCGGCGGCGGCGGGCAGCGGCGGCAGGTCGGGACGCGCGGGCAGATCGAAGCGATCGACCGGGGCATCCATGACCGGCATGTCGGCACCCATCTCCATCTGCCATTCCAGCAGTGCCAGCGCCGTCTCGGCGTCCAGTTCGATTCCCTGATAAGTCGTGGCGTCCATGTCGCGGGCCAAGCTAGGGGCGCGGCCGCCGCTAGTCCACCACCAGCATGTAGCCCGTGCCGCGAACCGTCTGCAGGAAGCGCGGCTCGCGCGGGTCGGGTTCGATCTTGCGGCGCAGGCGCGTGATCTGCACATCGATGGCGCGTTCGCCGCCCTCGGCCTCGTCGCCGCCGCGGCCCAGGTCGTCGATCAGTTCGGCCCGGCTGACGGGCTGCCCGCGACTGGCGGCCAGCCGCCGCAGCAGCGCCGATTCGGTGCCGGTCAGCCGCAAAGGGGTGTCGCCCTGCCACAGGTCGCCCTTGTCGGTATCGTATCGCAACTGCCCGAGCGTCAGGAATTTCGGTTGCGCGATCTCGACCGTGGGCACGCGGCGCAGGATGGCCGCAATGCGCAGCAGCAGCTCGCGCGGCTCGAAGGGCTTGGGCAGGTAATCGTCCGCCCCGCTTTCAAGCCCCGCGATCCTGTCGTCGATCTCGCCCCGCGCGGTCAGCAGCAGGATCGGCGTGTCGATCCGCTTGCGCAGATCGCGCGTCAGGGTCAGCCCGTCCTCGCCCGGCATCATCACGTCCAGCACGATCATGTCGAATTCCAGACCGGCCAGAAGCCTGCGCGCCTGCGCGGCATCGCGCGCCATGCTGACCATGAAGCCGCTGCGCCGCAGGAAACGCCCCAGCAGGGCGCGGATGCGTTCGTCGTCATCGACGATCAGCAGATGGGCATCGGTGGTCATGGCACGTCCTTCGCGGTCAGCGATCTTCCGGCAGATCCTTCATCGCCTGATACTGCGCCCGCATGTCGGGGTCCATCATCGCTTCCAGCACCTGCCGGAAACCCGCGACCGCCTGCGGGCCGGCCTTGCGATAGGCACCCCGCATCCGCGCGCGCTGCGCCTCGGACAGGCGCCGTTCCAGCGCGGTGCCGCTGGCGGTCAGGAACAGCTGCCGTTCGCGCCTGTCGCGGCGACCCACGCGGCTTTCGACCAGGCCGTCCTCGATCAGGCTGCGCAGGACACGATTGAGAGATTGCTTCGTGACCCCCAGCACCGCCAGAAGCGACGTGACCGTCAGGCCGGGATCGCGATTGATGAAATGCAGCGCCCGGTGATGCGCACGACCATAGTCCAGATCCTCGAGGATCATGTCCGGATCGGCGGTGAAGGCCCTGTAGGCGAAGAACATCGCCTCGATCCCGCGACGCAGCTGGTCGTCCGTCAGGAACAGCAGATCCTCTCCGACCATGGTCTGAATACGGGCCTTGTCCTGCATGCGGGGTCCTTCCGGTCTTGTCGTCGCGTTATGGCAGCGTTGTTGACTTTCTATGCGGTGATTGCTAGCCGTCAACCGTCTTGCGTAACAAACATGCCAAAACCGCCCGGAATGGCGCAAGAATCGAACAGGGCGGCCGACGGAGATGACGATGAACGGGGCTTACGACGATCGCGACGGCAAGATCTGGATGGACGGCGAACTGGTCGATTGGCGCGACGCGAAAGTGCACGTCCTGACCCACGCACTGCATTATGCAAGCTCGGTCTTCGAGGGCGAGCGCTGCTATGACGGCAAGATCTTCAAGGGACACGAGCATTCGCTGCGGCTGATCGAATCGGGCCGCCTACTCGACATGCCGCTTCCCTATTCGGCCGAAGAACTGGATGCCGCCAAGGAAGAGGTGCTGAAGGCCAACGGCTTCGAGAACGCCTATATCCGCGTGGTGGCATGGCGCGGGTCGGGGCCAGACATGGGCGTGTCGGCCGCACGCAACCCCGTGCGCGTCGCCGTCGCCGCCTGGGAATGGGGCAGCTATTACGGCGATGCGAAATGGCAGGGCGCGAAGCTGGACGTCGCCAAGTGGAAGCGCCCCAGCCCCGAGACGATTCCGACCGCCGCGAAGGCCGCCGGTCTCTACATGATCTGCACCATGTCCAAGCACGCGGCCGAGGCCAAGGGCTGCTCGGACGCGCTGTTCATGGACTGGGAGGGATATGTGGCCGAGGCGACCGGCGCGAACATCTTCTTCGTCAAGGACGGAGAGATCCACACGCCCCTGGCCGACCGTTTCCTGAACGGCATCACCCGTCAGACCGTCGTGCAGATGCTCAAGGACAAGGGCTTCACCGTCCATGAGCGCCGCATCCTGCCCGAGGAGCTGGAGGGCTTCAACGAATGCTGGCTGACCGGCACCGCAGCCGAGGTCACGCCCGTGGGGCAGATTGGCGACTGGCATTTCCAGGTCGGCCAGATCACCCGGCAGGTGGCCGAGGATTACGAGGCGCTGGTCCGCGCCTGATCATACAGGTCGGCAGCGCGTCGAAGGGGGGCCATGCGCCCCCCTTTTGCGTTCAGGCCAGCTGGCCCCGTTCGATGCGCGCGAATTCCGCGGATTTGCGGATCTGACCATCGCGCGCCTGTGGACGCGATTGCAGTTTCAGGCTGCTTTCATGGGGCATGGTCTCGCGTTCGTGACGCAGGAAGTGCTGCATCCGGGACTGGCCGCGCAGGCGTGGCTGGTCGGCGATATGCTTGGTCATGGGAACCTCCTTCTCCGAGGCCCCAATATAGGGCCGAATCGGTCCCATTTCAAACCGCGGGCGCGATATTGCGCCGATCCGCCCCTCAGGCGGCCTTGATGCCCTGTGCCGCCGACAGGACCGCATGCAGCGCCACCGCATCGTCATTGGCCCGCAGTTTCTGGCGCAGGTCCTGATCGCGCAGCGTGCGCGACACCAGCGCCAGCGCCTTGAGGTGATCGACGCCGCCGGTCTCGGGGGCCAGAAGCGCGAAGACCAGATCGACCGGCTGGCGGTCCACCGCGTCGAAATCCAGCGGCTTTTCCAGGCGCAGGAACAGGCCCGCCACCTTGTGCAGCCCGTGAAGCCGGGCATGGGGCAAGGCCACGCCATGGCCGACCCCGGTGGGGCCAAGGCTCTCTCGTTCCTGAAGGGCGTCCAGAACCTCGGATGCGGACAGGCCGTATTCGGCCTGTGCCAGTTCCGCCAGTTCCTGGAACAACCGCTTCTTCGAGGTCACCTGTCCGAGCGAACGTACCGCCCCCGGCTGAAGGATCTCGCTGATCTGCATCGTCTTCGCGTCTTTCCCAATACGACCGCCCTCGAAATCCGCGAAGGGCACGAGGGCGGCACGGTATAAATTGGCGTCAGTCGCGGCGGCGCTCAGCCGTTTCCGCGCGGGTCGATCCAGCCCACATTGCCGTCGTCGCGGCGGTGGACGACATTGACGCCGCCATGTTTCTCGTTGCGAAACACCAGAAGCGGTGTCCCTGCCAGTTCCATCTGCATCACCGCATCACCCACCGACAGGGTGGGAACGCGGCTCTCCATCTCGGCGATGATGATGGGTTCGAGGCTGCCGCCCTGCGATTCCCAGACATCCTCGTCGGCGGAGAGCACATAGCTTCCGGCCTCACCGAAGACAACAGGGTCCGTGCGGTCCTTGTGATGGTCCTTCAGGCGGCGCTTGTAGCGGCGGAGCTGCTTGTCCATCTTCTCGCGGCAGGCATCGAAGGCGGCATAGATCTCGGTCGCGAGGCCACGCGACTGCACGGTCAGGCCGGTCGACAGATGCACCACAGCGTCGCACAAATACTGGTGCGCGTCCTTCGAGAAGGTCACGGTCGCATCCGTGGGGCGCTGAGAATATTTCTCGATCATCTGGCCCAGCTCGGATTCGACATGCGTGCTCAACGCATCTCCGACATCGATGTGTTTTCCGCTGATGGTATAGCGCATCGTTATTCCTCTCCGGTTGCCCGTTTCGTTGCGCCGGCCCGTTCAGTTGCCGGCAAAGGCGGAAACGGGGGTCGGCGGGGCGGCTGTTCCGCGCCCGCATGAGTCAATTTGGTGACAGAGGATCGGTGATGTCAACGGTGCGCACGCGCCCGTGAGACGGAATTGCACGGCGCGCATCACGCCATGCGGAAGCCTTCGCCCAGATAGACCTCGCGCACCTTCGGGTCGGCGACGATCTCGTCGGTGGTGCCCGACATCAGCACGTGACCGTCATGCAGGATATAGGCGCGATCGACGATGCCCAGGGTTTCGCGGACGTTGTGATCGGTGATCAGCACGCCGATGCCGCGCCCCTTCAGATCGTGGACAAGGCTGCGGATCTCGCCCACGGCGATGGGATCGACGCCCGCGAAGGGTTCGTCCAGCAGCAGGAAGCCCGGGTTCGAGGCCAGGCAGCGCGCGATCTCGGCGCGGCGGCGTTCCCCCCCCGACAGGGCCAGCGCCGGCGCCCCGCGCAGATGCGTGATCGAGAAATCGGCCAGCAGTTCCTCCAGCCGGTCGCGACGGCGATGCGGGTCCGCGACCGACACCTCCAGCACGGCCATGATGTTCTGCTCGACCGTCAGCCCGCGAAAGATCGACATCTCTTGCGGCAGGTAACCGATGCCCATCCGGGCGCGGCGGAACATGGGCAGGCGGGTGACGTCCTGCCCATCGATCGACACCGCCCCCGCATCCGGCGTCACGAGGCCCGCGATGCAGTAGAAGGTCGTGGTCTTGCCCGATCCGTTCGGCCCCAGCAATGCCACCACCTCGCCCCGCGACAGGCTGACCGAGACGTCGCGGATGACGGGGCGGTTCTTGTAGGACTTGCGCAGCTCGCGGACATCCAGGCCCGCGGTCATCGGTCGGTCCCCTGCTGCAGGATGGTGCGCACGCGGCCCTGCGCCTGCGCGGTGCCGTTGCGGATATCGACCGTGATGCGATTGCCCGACAGCACGTTCTGCCCCTGGGTCAGCAGCACGTCGCCCGTCAGCAGGACGGTGCCCGCCGCCACGTCATAGCGTGCCTCCTGCGCCTCGGCGGCATCCTCGCCCGCCACCAGCGTCACGTTGCCGCGGGCCAGAAGCGCGCGGATCCGGTCCTGGCCGCCCTCGGCATATTCGACCGTCACGTCGTCGGCGGACAGGCGCATCTCGCCCTGGCCGATCACGACATTGCCGGTGAAGCGCGCGCTGCCGTCCGACTGGTTCACGGACAGGTTGTCGGCCGCGACCTCGACCGGGGCCGAGGGGTCGCTGTCCATGCCCCCGAAGGCGATGCTCTGGGCGGAACCGGCCGCGGGCAGCAGCGCAAGGGTCAGGGCAAGGATGAACTGGCGCGGCATGGCGATATCCCTCATTCGGTCTCGGGGCGGTATATCAGACGAACGCCGTCCGAGAAATTCAAGATCGCCGGACCGTCCGTCCGGCCTGCATCCTGGGGTTCCAGCTGCATCGCGCCGGCGGTGATCCGACCAAAGGGCGCATCGGCCTCGATCGGGTCGTCGGCACGCAGGATGCCTTCGCCGGTCAGGGCCCGCAGGTTGTCGGTCACCAGCCGCCACCCGGTCGAGGTCTCCATCGCGACCCCGCCGCCCAGGCTGATGCTGTCGCCCTGCGCCCCGCCGGTGGGGGCCGTGACGGTGGCGGTGACACCATCGGTGCGGCGCAGCTCCAGCTCCAGCTGCTCGGCGGTGCCGCCACCTTCGGTCGGGCGCCCCTGCGCGGCCCGCAGTGCGATGGTCGCCCCGTCACTGGTCACGGCGGAATATTCGGGGGCCACCAGACGCCCCTCGCGGGCGGCGGCCTCGGCATCGACCTCGGCATAGGGGATGCGGGATTCGGTGTCGGAACTGCGCGAGAACAGGAACATCGTCGACAGCATCGCAAGCGCCGCCAGAGGCAGCAGCACGCGAAGCCAGCGGACGATGCGGGTGCGGTTCATCGCTCAGACAAGCCCCGCGCGCAGACAGTCGTGGATATGCAGGATGCCGCAGGGGCGCCCGTCCTCGACCGCGAAAAGGCAGGTGATCTTGCGGTCCTGCATCTCGGCCAGGGCGGATTCGGCCAAGGCGTCCGGTGCGATCACGCGGGGGGCCGCGGTCATGACCTGATGGGCACGGTGGTCCAGCAGACCCTGCATGTGGCGGCGAAGGTCGCCATCCGTGATGATGCCCACCAGCTCGCCCTCGGGACCGGTGACGCCGGTGACGCCGTATCCCTTCTGGCTGATCGTCAGCAGCGCGTCGGACATCGGCGCGTCGCGATCGATCAGCGGCATGTCGCGATGCATGAGGTCGCCCACCTTGGCCAGCAGCGCGCCCAGCTTGCCGCCGGGATGGAAGACGCGGAAATGTTCGGGCGTGAACTGGCGATGCTCCATCAGCGCGATGGCCAGCGCATCGCCCAATGCCAGCGTCATGGTGGTCGAGGTCGTGGGCACGATGCCGTTGCCGCAGGCTTCCTCGGCCTGGGGCAGCAGCAGCGCCACATCCGCCTGGCGCAGCAGCGTCGATCCGGGGCGCGAGGCGACCCCGATCAGCGGAATGCGGAAGCGGCGCGTATGGGCGATCAGGTCGGCCAGCTCGGGTGTCTCACCGCTGTTGGACAGGACCAGCGCGACATCCTGTTCCGTCACCATGCCCAGATCGCCGTGGCTGGCCTCGCCCGGATGGACGAATTGCGCGGGCGTGCCGGTCGATGCGAAGGTGGCCGCGATCTTGCGGCCCACATGGCCCGACTTGCCCATGCCGGAGACGATGACGCGCCCCCTGGCGCCCAGGATGGTCGCGACGGCACGGTCGAATTCGCCGCCCAACGTGTCGGACAGGGCCTGCAGCCCCGCGATCTCGGTCTCGATGACGCGCCTTGCGGCCGCGATGAAGTCGCTCACGCCGTCCTCCCTTGCGCTGAAGCCGCGCGGTTGTCAGTGGCGGAAGATGTCGCCGTCGTCACCCCAGCCCAGAAGGTCCAGATGGGCGCGGGCGGGCAGAAAGTCAAAGCAGGCCTGTGCAAGACCCATGCGGTTCTCGCGTTTCAGGCGTTCCTCCAGCGCGTCCTTCAGCTTGTGAAGATGCAGCACGTCCGAGGCGGCATATTCCAGCTGCGCGTCGGTCAGGTCGGCCGCGCCCCAGTCGCTGGTCTGCTGCTGCTTGCTGACATCGACATTCACCATCTCGTTCAGCAGGTATTTCAGCCCGTGACGGTCGGTGAAGGTGCGCACCAGCTTCGATGCGATCTTGGTGCACCAGACGGGCGCGGTCACCACGCCGAAGGCGTTTTCCAGCGCCGCGATGTCGAAGCGCCCGAAATGGAACAGCTTGAGCACCTTGGGATCGGTCAGCAGCTTCGTCAGGTTCGGGGCCTCGGTCTGCCCGCGCTCGATCTGGACCAGGTGCGCATCCCCGTCCCCCGAGGACAGCTGCACCAGACACAGCCGGTCGCGGCGCGGGTCGAGACCCATCGTCTCCGTGTCGATGGCCACGACATTCCCGAGATCCAGGTCGTCGGGCAGGTCGTTGGGATACAGATGTATGCTCATCCTTCGGGTCCTTTCAGGGGCGGCGGCACGGGTCGCGATCTTGGCGTTCCATGCCTCTCTGACCAGAAACGCGCTGACCGTTCCAGCCAAAAATCCGTGCAGCACCTGTCGAAGGGACACTTGCACCCCCGTCGGGCATGCGCCAACTTACAGGTCATGCAAACCCTGCCTCAGACAGGGCGCACATCAACAGGGATGACAGACATGACCATTCGACTGACCTCGCGGGCCGTTCTTCTGGCGTCGGCGCTGGCCTTCGCGCCTGCCGCATTCGCGGAAACCCCCGCCGACACGCTGGTGATCGCGCATACGATCGACGACATCATCAGCCTGGATCCGGCGCAGGCATTCGAGTTCGCGGGCAACGACGTGAACCGCAACACCTATGACCGCCTGGTCGATTTCGACCCGCTGGACCCCGAAGCGGGCTTCCAGCCCGGCCTGGCCGAAAGCTGGGAGGTGTCCGAGGACGGCACCTCGATCACCTTTACCATGCGCGAGGGCGTGACCTTCCATTCGGGCAATCCCGTCCGGGCGGAAGATGCCGCATTCTCGTTGCAGCGCGCGGTCAAGCTGGACAAGACCCCGGCCTTCATCCTGACGCAGTTCGGCTTCACCGCCGACAATGTCGAGGAGATGATCACCTTCGACGACACCACCCTGACCCTGCAGCTGGACCAGCCCTATGCGCAGTCCTTCGTGCTGAACTGCCTGACCGCGATGATCGCGAGCGTCGTCGACAAGGAAACGGTGCTGGCCAACGAACAGGACGGCGATCTGGGCAATGCCTGGCTGACCTCGGCCGAGGCCGGTTCGGGCGCCTATGAACTGGCCGCATGGCGCCCCAACGAGGCCGTGCAGCTGACGGCATTCGAGGATTACTGGCAGGGCGCGGCGGAAATGAAGCGCGTCATCGTGCGCAACGTCGCCGAATCCAGCGCGCAGCGCCTGCTTCTGGAACAGGGCGACATCGACGTCGCGCGCAACCTGACCCCCACCGACGTGGACAGCATCTCCTCGGTCAAGGGCGTGACCATCCAGGACGAACCCCGCGGCCGCATCCTCTACATGGGTCTGAACCAGAAGGACGAGCTGCTGTCGAACCCCGCCGTGATCGAGGCGATGAAGCATCTCGTGAACTACGAGGGGATCACCTCGAGCTTCCTCAAGGGGCAGTTCATCACGCATCAGGCCTTCCTGCCCAAGGGCTATCTGGGCGCGCTGGACGAACAGGCCTGGACCTATGACGTCGAGAAGGCCCGCCAGCTGCTGGCGGATGCGGGCATCGAGGGCGGCACCATCACCACCCGCGTGCGCGACCTGCGCGAATACGTGGACGTGGCGCAGACCCTGCAGGCCTCCATGGCCGAGGCTGGCCTGACGCTGGAAATCGAGCAGATGACCGGTGCGCAGGTTCTGGACGCCTATCGCGCCCGCGAGGTGCCGATCTTCCTGGGCGAATGGGGCCCGGATTATTCCGACCCGAACACCAATGCCGCGACCTTCGCCTTCAACCCCGACAACAGCGACGACGCGAATGCCGTGGGCCTTCTGGCATGGCGCAACGCCTACGAGGTTCCCGCCGAGATGAACGAGGCCACCGTGGCCGCCACGCTGGAGCAGGACACCGAGAAGCGCGCCGCCATGTACGAGGACATCCAGCGCCAGTACCAGGCCGAGGCCCCCATCGTGCCGCTGTTCCAGCGCATCGAGCAGGTCGGCCTGCGCGACGGCGTCCAGAACTGGTGGAGCGGCGGCGCCGTGACCTCGGTCGTCTATCACCAGGTGACGAAGGGCGAATAAGCCTTGGCCTCGAACGACAACACGGCCGCCGGGGGCACGTCCCCCGGCACTGGCCGACCCGACACGTCCGGCAGGTCCGCCCTGCGCCGGCGCCGTGCACGCGGGATCGCGGGCACCGCCCTGTCGCTGACGCTGACATTGCTCGGCCTTCTGCTGGTGACCTTCATCATCGGCCGCGTCATGCCCATCGACCCCGTCCTGAAGGTCGTGGGCGATCGCGCGACGCAGGCTCAATACGACGCGGCCTATCAGGCTATGGGCCTCGACAAGCCGCTGGCGATCCAGTTCCTCAGCTATATCGGCGACGTCGTGACCGGCGATTTCGGGCGATCCATCTCGACCGGGCAGCTGGTCTGGGACGACATCCGCCGCGTCTTTCCCGCCACGTTCGAGCTGGCGACCCTGGGCACGCTGATCGGCGTGCTGGCGGGCGTGCCGCTTGGCGTGATCGCCGCCGCGCGGCGCGGCGGGATCGTGGACCAGATCGCCCGCGTGGTGGCGCTGGTCGGGTATTCCATGCCCATCTTCTGGCTGGGCCTGATGGGGCTTCTGATCTTCTACGGCATCCTCGGCTGGGTCGGGGGGCCGGGACGGCAGGGCATCATCTATGACGGCATGGTCCCGAACGTCACGGGCATGATCCTGGTCGACAGCGCGCTTGCCCGCGACTGGGCCGCGTTCCGCGACGCCTTCAGCCACATCATCCTGCCGGCCAGCCTGCTGGGATATTACAGCCTGGCCTATATCAGCCGGATGACGCGCAGCTTCATGCTGGAACAGCTTTCGGCGGAATACATCACCACCGCCCGCGTGAAGGGCCTGTCCGAACGGGCGGTGATCTGGGGGCATGCCTTCCGCAATATCTCGATCCCGCTGGTCACGGTCATCGCGCTGTCCTTCGGGTCGCTGCTGGAGGGATCGGTCCTGACCGAGATCATCTTCAGCTGGCCGGGCCTGGGGCAATACATCACCCGTTCGCTTCTGTCGGGGGACATGAACGCGGTGCTGGGCGGCACAGTCGTCGTCGGCGTCTGCTTCGTGGTCCTGAACCTCTTCAGCGACATCCTCTATCGCGTGCTGGACCCGAGGTCGAAATGACGAACACCATGACACGCCGCGAATGGCTCCTGTCGGATGCGCCGCAGACCCGCCGTCAGGCACGGCTGGGCGCGTTCTATCAGGGCTGGCTGACCTTCCGCACGAACAAGCTGGCGATGCTGGGGCTGATCATCCTGATCCTGCTGCTGGGCATGGCGGCCTTCGCGCCGCTTCTGGCCCCCCACAGCCCCTTCGCCCAGGATCTTGCCATCCGCCTGCAGCCGCCATCGGCCGAACATTGGCTGGGGACCGACGCGCTTGGGCGGGACATCCTGTCGCGCCTGATCCACGGATCGCGGATCACCCTGTTCATCGTGGGCACTGTGGCGCTGATCGCGCCGTTGATCGGGCTGTTCATCGGCACGGTCGCGGGCTTTGCCGGGGGCTGGGTCGACCAGGTCCTGATGCGGATCACCGACATCTTCCTGGCCTTCCCCAAGCTGATCCTGGCGCTGGCCTTCGTCGCGGCCCTGGGACCCAGCATCGGCAACGCGGTGCTGGCGCTGGCGCTGACCGCCTGGCCGCCCTATGCCCGCCTTGCCCGGGCCGAGACGCTGACCATCCGTCATGCCGATTTCATCGCTGCCGCAAGGTTGCAGGGCGCGGGCCGCGCGCGCCTGCTGTTCCGCCATATCTGGCCGCTCTGCGTCAGTTCGCTGATCGTGCGGGTCGCGCTGGACATGGCGGGGATCATCCTGTCGGCGGCGGGCCTGGGCTTTCTGGGGCTGGGGGCGCAGCCGCCCATGCCCGAATGGGGGGCGATGATCTCGGACGGGCGGGCCTACATCCTCGATTTCTGGTGGGTCGCTGCCATGCCGGGGCTTGCGATCTTCACCGTCTCGATGGCGTTCAACCTGCTGGGTGACGGGCTGCGCGACGTGCTGGATCCGAAAGGAGGCGCGAAATGACCGACGCCCCGCTTCTGTCCGTCCGCAATCTGCGCGTGACCTTCCCGACCCGTCAGGGCCTGTTCCAGGCCGTGCGCGGCATCGATTTTGACCTGGGCCGCGAAAGGCTGGGCGTCGTCGGGGAATCCGGCAGCGGCAAGTCGATGACCGGCCGTTCCGTCCTGGGGCTGATCCGACCGCCGGGCCGGGTCGAGGCCGACCGGATGGAGTTCCAGGGACAGTCGATCCTGAACCTGTCCGAACGCCGCATGCGCAAGATCCGCGGCCAGCGGATCAGCATGGTCATGCAGGACCCCAAGTTCAGCCTGAACCCCGTGATGACCGTCGGCCGCCAGATCACCGAGGCGTATCGCCTGCATCGCCGCGTCAGCCGCGCCGATGCCCATGCCAAGGCGATCGAGATGCTGCGCGCCGTCCAGATCCGCGATCCCGAACGGGTCATGGACAGCTATCCCCACGAGGTGTCGGGGGGCATGGGTCAGCGCATCATGATCGCCATGATGCTGGCCCCCGACCCCGAAATCCTGATCGCGGACGAACCGACTTCCGCGCTGGACGTGTCGGTCCGCAACGAGGTGCTGTCGATCATGGACAACCTCGTGCGCGATCGCGGCATGGGTCTGATCTTCATCAGCCACGACCTGAACATGGTCGCCCAGTTCTGCGACCGGGTGCTGATCATGTATGCGGGCCGCATCGTGGAAACCCTGCCCGCGCGCGAATTGCACAAGGCCCGGCACCCCTATACCCAGGGGCTGCTGGCCAGCCTGCCGCGGCTGGACGCGCCGCAGGACCGCCTGCCCGTTCTGACCCGACAGGACAGCTGGCGCGATGACGACCTGATCGCGCCGCGCGCCGATACCGACCTGCCCGGAGGGCTGTGACAATGACGCCACCGATGCTTGCGATCCGCGATCTGAATGTCTGGTTCGGCGAACCGCCCGACCGTGTCGATGCGGTCAAATCCGCCGATATCTCGGTAGCCCAGGGCGAAAGCTTCGGGCTTGTGGGCGAATCCGGGTCGGGGAAATCCACCATCCTTCGCGCGGTCGCGGGACTGATCGACAGCTGGTCGGGCGATCTGCAGGTCGCGGGGCTGAAGGTTCGGGGCGCCCGGCGCGACCGGCAGTTCTTCAAGACCGTGCAGATGGTCTTCCAGGACCCCTATGCCAGCCTGCACCCGCGCCATTCGGTCGATGCCGTCCTGTCGGAAACCTTGCATCTGCAGGGGATCGGCAATGTCGATCAGCGCATCAACAAGCTGCTGGACGATGTGGGGCTGGGGCGCAGCTTCCGCTTCCGCTATCCGCACCAGCTGTCGGGGGGGCAGCGTCAGCGCGTGGCCATCGCCCGCGCGCTGGCCGCCGAACCGCGCCTTCTGCTGCTGGACGAACCGACCAGCGCGCTGGATGTCAGCGTCCAGGCCGAGATCCTGAACCTTCTGTCGGATCTGCGCGCGGAACATGATCTGACCTATCTGATGGTCACGCACGACCTGGCCGTGGTGGGCCATATGTGCGACCGGATCGCGGTCATGCAGCATGGGCGCCTGGTCGAGGAACTGCCCGTGGCGGACCTGCGCCGGGGTGCGGCCAAGGCCGAATACACGCGCGGCCTGATCGAGGCATCCGGCAGCCTGGGCGCGACCGCCTGATCGCGCGGCCTTAGGCCCGGTCGGGCGCGATGTCGGATGGCTGGACCGCCACGGATTTCAGGATCGCATGGCAGTCCTGCCCCTCTGCAAGCCGCATGGCCGATGCCGATCTGCGCGTGATCCGCGCGATCAGCCGGTCGGGGCCCATCTGCAGGGTGACCATGACGGAACCGTCGGGCGCATCGCGCAAGGCCGCGATCCGCCCGGGCAGGATGTTCAGCGCCGACAACCCCTCGGGGCGGCCCTGCGACAGGACGATGTCGCGCGCACCCACCCGCAGGCGAAGCGCCTGCCCCGGCGCGGCATCCGTCCGCGGAACCCAGAGCGGGCCCGAAGGGGCGGCAAGCTCGCTCAGCCCATCATCGTGGTGCCGCACGACCCGCGCCCCGATGATCGAGGCGGCATCGTCGCCCATCGCGCCATCGCCCAGCACCTGCGCCGGACTGCCCTGCGCGATCACCCTGCCCGCCCGCAGCGCGACCACGGTGGTGGCCAGCCGCGTCACCTCGGGGACCGAATGGCTGACATAGAGGATGGGCACGAGCGCCTCGTCGCGCAGCCGCTCGAAATAGGGCAGGATCTCGGCCTTGCGGGCCTCGTCCAGCGCGGCCAGCGGTTCGTCCGCCAGGATCAGGCGCGGCTGCGCCAGAAGCGCGCGACCGATCGCCACGCGGCTGCGTTCCCCCCCCGAAAGGCCCGCAGGACTGCGCTGCAGCAGATGATCGATGCCCAGCATCCGGACCACCCGGTCGAAATCGGCAGGGCCCGGGCGCATGCCATAGGTCAGGTTGCGGCGCACGCTCAGATGCGGAAACAGCCGCCCCGTCTGGAACACATGCCCCAGCCGCCTGCGATGGGGCGGCACGAAGATACCCGCCTCGGTATCGCTCAGCACACGGTCATCCGCCACGATACGCGCATGATCCGGTCGGATCAGCCCCGACACGGCATCGATCAGCGTGCTCTTGCCCGAACCGGACGGCCCGAACAGGACCGTCAGCCCGGCGGGCGCGGTGAAATCGGCCTGCAACTGGAAACCCGCAACGCGGTGACGGACCATGACTTCGAGGCTCATGCGCCCGCCACCCTGCGCGCGACGCGACGCGCGACCAGTTCGGACAGCATCAGCGCGGCCATGGCGATGACGATGGCGATGACGACCAGCCTGCCCGCCGCAGCCTCGCCCCCCGGCACCTGCAACAGAGCATAGATCGCAGAGGGCAGGGTCTGCGTCTGGCCGGGGATGTTCGACACGAAGGTGATGGTCGCGCCGAATTCGCCGATGGCCTTGGCGAAGGACAGGATCGCGCCCGCGACCACGCCGGGGGCTGCCAGCGGCAGGGTCACCGTGGCGAAGACCCGCATCGGCCCCGCCCCCAAGGTCGCGGCGGCAGCCTCAAGGCCGGGATCCACGGCCTCGATCGCCAGCCGGATCGCGCGGACCATCAGCGGAAACCCCATGATCGCGGCGGCCAGCGCCGCCCCCGTCCAGCGAAAGGCCAGGGTGATGCCGAAGACCTCGTGCAGCCACGATCCGACCGCGCCCTGCCGACCGAAGACCAGCAGCAGCAGGTATCCGGTCACCACGGGCGGCAGGATCAGCGGCAGATGCACCAGCCCGTTCAGCAGCCCGCGCCCCGGGAAACGCCAGCGTGCCAGCGCATGGGCCGCAAGGATGCCCAGGGGCAGCGACAGCGCGGTGGCCCAGAACGCGACCTTCAGCGACAGCGCGACCGCCTGCCATGCCTCGGGGCCCAGCCAGCCGCCCATCAGGGGTCACCGAAGCCGAAGTCGCGCCAGACCCGCCGCGCCGCGTCCGAGGTCAGAAAGTCGAGGAACCCGTCGTCCTGCCCGCCCGTGACCATCGCCGCGGGATAGCGGATGGGCGCATGGCTGCCATCGGGGAAGCGGCCCAGCACCGAAACGTCGGGCTGGACCTGCGCATCGGTGGCATAGACGATCCCCAACGGCGCCTCGCCCCGCGCGACGAAGGCCATGGCACTGCGCACGTTGTCCGATTGCGCGACCTGTCCGGCGACATCGTCCCACAGGCCCAGGGATTGCAGCGCCTGCCGCCCATAGATCCCGGCAGGCACGCCAGAGATCATGGCCATGGACAGCCGCCCCCCGTCCAGCAGTGCGGGCAGGTCCAGCGTGTCGTCGATCGCGACCGGCGCCCGGTCGCCAGGCCCGATCAGCACCAGCGCGTTCGAGGCGATGTCGCGGCGGCTGTTCGCCCGGACATCGCCGGATGCGACCAGCGCGTCCATCCATTCCTCGTTGGCCGAGATGAACAGATCGGCGGGCGCGCCCTGCTGGATCTGCCGCGCCAGCGCCGACGACCCGGCATAGCTGATGGTGACCGGCTCGTTCCCCGCATCCGCCCATTCGGCCGCGATGCGGTCCAGCGCGTCGGTCAGGCTGGCCGCGGCAAAGACGACGGTCTCGGCCCCCGCGCGCAGGGGAATGGTCGCCAGCATGACCGTGATGAGAAGGGTCCGGAACATGGCCGCGATTGCACGCCGCGCGGGCCGCGGATGCAAGCGCTATTTTCGGCCGGACATAACGGATCAGCGATCCAGATGCCCCAGGTCGCGGCCGGGATCGATCGCATCGCGCAGGCGCTGCTTGATCTCCTTGGGGCCGGGAAAGCCGCCATCGGCCTTGCGGTCCCAGATGAGCCGGCCATCCACCGCAATCTGGAAGATGCCGCCATTGCCGGGAATGATCGCGACCTCGGCCAGATCCTCGCCAAAGGTCTGCAGCAGCTCCTGCGCCATCCATCCGGCCCGAAGAAGCCAGTTGCAGCCGGTACAGTAGCGGATCGTGATGCGTGGCCTGGTCATGGCCGGGACGATAATCCGGCGCCCGGATGCGTGCAAGCGGGGGCTCGGTCAGCATGTCGCGGCCAGATGCAGGCCGCCCAGGCGCATGATCGGGCCACGCCCCCGGTTCATTCGGCAGGTGGCGGCACCGGCCATTTCGGTTCCGTATACGGTTCACCGTAACGGTTCCCTCCGCCGATGCCGCAAAGCCGGAGCTGGATTTGCCCATGGAAGGTGAAGGGGCTCGATGATTGATCCGGAAAGTGTTCTGTGCCCCCTCAAGAACGCTCTGCGCTGCAGCCCTCGTCACCTCCGCAAATGGATAGGGAACCGTCAGAAGACCTGTGAAGCGGCCGTCCAAGGCTGTGCATCCGAGGAGGATCATTCGGGGAAAAGGCTGTCACCTTCGCCGCGGTTCCGGCCGAGGACCTCTTGCAGATGACAAATTGGTTCCGTCTGCCGGTGCCGACCGCCCCGACATCCCTGACAATGTCGCCCGCTTCCATGAGCCGAGGCAACGACATCGCGGACCGGCGGGCATTCGGAGCCCGCACGGTGCGCTCCCGACCGCGCGCCTGCGGAATCGGCAGAAGATCGGACCGTCGGGCGGCCATTCCGGATCGGCAAAGGACGCGGATCGTGAACGCCGTCCGGGTGAATGGCAGCGAATTCGGAGCTGCCATGGCGAAGGGATATCACCTTGCGGTTCGTCTGATCCAAGCGGCCTGACATGCCCCTGTCGCAGTTCCAGTGCTCGTCTTGCCGATCTGTCAGTTGCCTGATGCCGCATCCGCGATTGAGAAAGACATTGGACGGATCGCGGAAGGACAAGCTGGCCGGAGCAGGGGCGGTCTTGTCCAGCACATCCTCGGCAACCACCCCCGAAATGACCGCTTTCCCCAGCGCGCGACCGCTGCGGTGATAGGCTCTGACAAATCAGGCGCTTGTCGGCAAGCCGGAACGTAGAGGTCGAGCGCTCGGCCCGGATGCTCGTATCAAGATGCAGGCACAGCCATCGCCGGAAATAATGCCCATCGGGCCGCACATGGCTTGGACAACTGGTTCAGCCTTATGCGACGCCCCCCATTAAGCCTTTGCCATGCACATGACTGCCAAATGCGTTCAGTTTGGCAGCGCGACCGTTGTAGATTCCGCTGGGACGATGCAGTCGAGACCTTGTATGAAGGACCGGAAAACTGCGAGCTTCTTCAAGTTCGTCGCGGTAACGGGAGCCACCAGACGGTTGGCATGGCGCGGGCAACGAAACTTCCCAGAAAGAAAGCCGCTATTCCCGCCCATCGGCAAAAGGTAGAAGATCCGCATCCGATAGGCAGTGAGATCGCATTGAAAATTTTCCGCACCATCCCCTGCGCGACGGCGCTTCGAAGACCCCTAGGGGCGCTTGACCGGCCGGTGGATCGAATGCGGCATGCTGATGAACGAGATGTCGATCTGCAGGGCTGTCACGCCCATTCCACACGACCAGCAACAGCGAAGGCTGAAAGATGACCACAGTATACTTGCATGTTGGAATGCCCAAATGCGCATCCTCGGCACTGCAATCCTTTTTGCATCGCAACGACAAGCTGCATCGTTCGGAAGGGCTTCTCTATCCAACCACCTGTCGCGAGAATTCGGGCTATTTCAGCCATCGACCTCTGCACCAGCTCGAACCCGCCGATGTTCCCGCTGCGGTCGAAAGGATCGCGCAGGAGGCGGAAGACGCGGATTGCAATCGCATCCTGCTGTCATCGGAAGAATTCGTGAACTCGCTCTGGGATCGCCAGATCACCGGCAGCATCATCGCCGCGCTGAATGACAAGTTCGGGGTCGGCAATGTTCGTATCCTGATGCTGTTCCGGAACCCGTTCCCATTCGTCGAATCGGTCTATGCCCAGTACCTGAAAGGCGGCATGTTCAGGATCCCGGACGCGGCTTTCATGAAATCGCCAGACAACGATATCGTCGGTCTTGTTCAGAATTTCCGCGATCAGAATGGCTTCGACTTCTTCAGCTATTCCGCGTTCATCGAGCGGATCCGCCTGCAAGCCCCCGAAAACCCTTTCGACCTTCTATCGACGGAACGCTCGGATTGGGGCGGCGAGGATGTCCTGGACGTCCTGTGCCGAAAGCTTGGAATTTCACGAGGCGATCCCGCGGTTTCCGCGAATGAGCGTTACTCGGAGGCTGCGCTGTTCCTGTTGCATCACTCGCGCCGGGCGTTCGGGTTCCAGCGGACCAAGAAACGCCGCGACATCGTGTCGAAGCTGTTCCCCGGGAAGACAAGGCGCTTCTCGAAGCTCTTGCATGTTCACGGCGCGCTCTTCGATCGGATCGCCGAATCCGTCCTGCGCGATCGCGACTATTTCCGCGCGATGACGAACGAGCCTTCGACCGGGTTGTTCTCGATCCCCCAGTCCTATCTGGACCAGCGTGATATGGACGATCAGCTGACGGTGCCAAAATGGTGGCTTCGCCTGATCGACCAGGTGATCACATCCGACGAGATGAACATCGGTCTGGCGCGCGAGCTGAAGGCCGAGATGAGGCGCAAGGTCGTCGAAGCCCGCGAAGCGCGCCGCGACGGGAAGCCGCAGTAGGACCGGACAGGCAATCGCCGCGCCTTTGAGAGGGGGCAGCATCAGGAGCGCCCCCTTTTTAACGGCATGATCCCGGCGGATGCCGTCCAGAACGACGCCTGCGCGGCGAACGAACCTTGGCCCAGCCTCCATCGCGCCTGCAATGTGCTGCAACCTATCGAGGCCGATCCGCGTCCTTCACGTTCCAGGATCGTGCCGCCGCGGCGCTCATGACCTTCTCAGGGCAAGGATGCTTTCGAAGGCGCTGGCGGCCGCAAGGCCCCGCGACAGACGCGTGCCCTCAGCACTCTGACCTTCGAGCCGCGCAAGGCGGCGGCCCAGATCGGCGAGCATGGCTTCGAGCGAGGCATTCTGCCATTGCAGCAGTTGGCCGTCCACATCGCCCCGCCGCAACCGGTCGGCAACCGGCCAGATCGACTTCGCGCCTTCGCTGACCCCCAGTTCCTGCCAGATGTCATCGGGCACCATGCGCAATGCCCGCCATCCCGCGATCGCATAGGGGTGACGCGCGGACGGTGCCAGGCGCGGCATGTGCCAGGTCATGTTGTTCAGCAGCCAACGCGTCGCGGCGATACGGTTCGCACGATCGCCGGGATCCAGGTCATTCAGGATCGTGCCGAAATGCGTGAAGAAGGCCGCAAGTTCGGCCCCGGTGGACGCCATCGTCTGACCGGGGCGATTGATCCGGTGATGGCAGGATACGGTGTTGACGAAACCGATGCTTGCGGCACGTCTGCAGACCGCCCAGTGGAAAGGGTTGTCCTCGAAGAAGTAATCTCCTTCCGGAAAACGCAGCCCGTGCTCTGCAAGGAATGCGCGCCGATAGAACTTGCGCCACGGCACCGCGATCAGTCCCAGCCCATGTGCGCGAAGCTGGTCGAGCGGAAGCGCGTTGTCGATCGCCGACCAGCGCTGCGCATCTGCGGGATGCCGCGCGCGATCCGCCTTTTCGTCGTATTCCAGATAATTTGTGAACAGGATATCCGTGGGATGGAACGCCCAATGCGCCCGGGCGCGCGCGAAGCCCGCGGGGTCGATCCAGTCGTCCCCGTCCACGAAGAAGACGGTATCGCACCCGGCCTCGTCCAGACCGATATTCGCGCCGATCCCGACGCCGCCCATGGTATTTGTTCCCAGATAGATCGGGCGGAATTCGACGCCGCTTGCGAAATGGCCCCCGGATTCGAATTCTCGGACCCGTTCGAGCGTGCCGTCATCCGACCCGTCGTCGATCAGGATGACCTGATCGCCGGGGCGGGCCACCTGCGCCACGGATTCGAGGCAGCGCGTGACATACCTGCGAATGTTGTAAGTGGTCACGATGAAGCTGATCGACATCATTCACACCCCCTCGGCCAGGAGAAAGCGGACAATTTCCTGCGCGCGATCCGGTTGCTGCATCGCGAACATCCGGAACTCCTCGGGGGTGAAGCCAAGATAGGCGTCGCATGCCAGGCTGCGAAACTCGGGGATCAGGTCGTCCTCGACCTGGCGCAGGTTCCACCGGCATATCCCGTCCACGAACTGGATGAAGCGCTGCATCATGATCTGGCGCCCCGGTGCCTCCCGGATCCGGTCGGTCAGCTCGGCCACGATCCCGGCAAGACAGAGACGTTCGCGCCCCTTTCTGGCCGTCAGGTGATGTTCGCGATCGCCGATGACATGGACCGCACCGATCCGACGCGAGGCCTGGACATCGCGCGCATGCAGGAAGCTGAGCCAATGCAGGCGGATGTCATTGTGGACCGGCGTTTCCGAACACGAGATGTCATGCGACCGCAGGAAGTCGGTCCGATATATCTTGTTCCAGGGATAGGCGCTGATCATGACCAGCCCTGCGCATTCCTGGGCGCTCAGCATCCGGCGGGAATCGCCCGACAACGCGCGTTCCCACATCTGCTCTTCCGTGGGGAAGGTGCCGCGACGGCCCTCGCTCTCCTCGACCCGCGTGTCGCTGTGGCGGAATATCGTGAAATCCGGGCAGCCCGCTTCCTGGTGATGGCGCCAGATCTCGGCCAGTTCATCGCACAGCATGTCATCCGCATCGAAGAAGAGGACGTTCGACGCAGTGACCGCCGCCAAGCCCATGTTGCGTGCATGGCCTGCGCCGCGTTGACGATCGGACCGCAGATGAACGACGTCCACGCCCGACAGCCTGGCAAGGTTTCCGCTCAGCCGCGGGCTGCATTCCGCATCCGAGCAGTCGTCTGACACGACCACCTGCGAAAAGATGCCGAGAGCCGCGATCTGACCCAGAAGCCTGTCCAGATCCTCGGGCAGGTTGCGGACCGGAATGACGATCGCAAGATCGGGTTGCGCATCCTGCTGCATCACACGACGAAGAAACGAAGATCCAGAAGATCGATGCTGATATCCCCGGCGCGGAAGAACAGGATCAGGTCTCGCCACTGCGCCTGACGGGGAAGGTCGGGCATGGCGGCGATATCCATCACGTCCATATGCGTGCTGGGCTGCGCGAAGGACACCATCGTCTTGGAAAAGAACGTATCCATGAACTGGTCGTCATTGCCGGAACGGATGCACAGGCGGGTCGTCGTCGACGCGGGTGCAACGCTGCGCGCCACGATGCCCAGAACGCCCGCATTCGCAAGGTTCACATCCCCAAGATGGATGTGCAGGGCCTGCCAGCGCCGGCCTTCGGCGGCGTCCATCCTGACCTGGATCATGTTGTCGGCACGGCAGCAATAGTCGCCCGCAACCTCCGCCTCGGGGTCGGTCGACAGCGACACGCCATCCGTCACGGGCAGGCTGCCGCTGTGGAGATCGCCCGCGCCTTCGTGATGCCGAAGCATCTGCAGCGTGAACCGGCTGTGGGCATCGGGTCCGATGAGGATATTATCAGTCATCTTGGCTCGGCTTTGATGGGTCGGCTTGTGAATGCTTAACGGTCATGGCCCGGGACTACCATAGTCAACCCGGCACCGGGACCAGTTGCAAAGGGATTGCACGTTGCGCGTGTGACAGCAACATCAGGCCCATCCCGCCTGCGCTGCACGACCTGCAAGGCGCGGTTCGCGACAGATCGATCGCTTGGCCTGCGAGCCGTCTGCCTGCTGAAAACGCACGATGCGCCCATATCATTGCAGCTGCAGGGTCGGGGCACTGGCATGGGCAGTGGTTTTGTGCCATTGGACCCTTGCAGTTCCGGACAGGGTCGTGCCGCCGCCGCGACGTGACATCTGACCGTGGCCAATCAGAACGAATGGGACAGATCGGATGAAGATTCTACTTGTGGGTGCAGGACTCTCGGGCGCGGTGATCGGGCGCGAACTTGCCGAGGCCGGCCACGACTGCCGCATCATCGACGCGCGCGACCATATCGCCGGCAACTGCTACAGCGAACGCGATGCGGATACGGGCGTGATGGTCCACACCTACGGCCCCCACATCTTCCATACCGACGACGAGGGCGTGTGGGATTACGTCAACCGCTTCGCCGCCTTCATGCCCTATCAGAACCGGGTCAAGTCGACCACGCAGGGCGCGGTCTATTCGCTGCCGATCAACCTGCTGACGATCAACCAGTTCTTCGGCAAGACCATGCGCCCCGAAGAGGCCCGCAGCTTCATCGAATCCAAGGCCGACACCTCGATCACCGATCCCCAGACCTTCGAGGATCAGGCCCTGCGCTTCGTCGGCCCCGAGCTCTACGAGGCCTTCTTCAAAGGCTATACCGAGAAGCAGTGGGGCTGTTCCCCGACCGAGCTTCCGGCATCCATCCTGAAGCGCCTTCCGGTGCGCTTCAACTATGACGACAACTACTTCTTCCACCGCTTCCAGGGCATGCCGGAACACGGCTATACCGCCATGGTCGAAGCGATCCTCGATCATCCGAACATCACGGTCGAACTGGGCACCAGCTACGACCCGGCCATGGCCGAGGATGCCGACCACGTCTTCTGGTCGGGCCCGCTGGACGGGTATTTCGACTACAAGCTGGGGCGCCTGGGCTATCGCACGCTGGACTTCGAGCGGTTCACCCACCAGGGCGATTATCAGGGCTGCGCGGTCATGAACTATGGCGACGCGGACGTGCCCTTCACCCGCATTACCGAACACAAGCATTTCAGCCCGTGGGAAAGTCACGAGGGCAGCGTCTGCTACCGCGAATTTTCGCGCGCGGCGGAACCGGGCGACACGCCGTATTATCCGATCCGCCTGGTCGAGGAGAAGGCGATGCTGGCGCAATACGAGGCGCTGGCCCGCGAAACCCCGAACGTCACCTTCGTCGGCCGTCTGGGCACCTATCGCTATCTCGACATGGACGTCACCATCCGAGAGGCGCTGGACACCGCAAGCGCGTTCCAGCGCGCGGATAACTGAGCCCCCTCCTCCATCCGACCGAACTCGAGGCAGACAATATGACCCCCCCCTTGTTGAGCGTGATCGTACCGGTCTTCAATGGTGCCGAACATATCGAGCAACTTCACCAGGAATTTTCCAAGCTCTTGCCGCATGGCGTCCAGTTCGTCTTCGTCGACGACTGTTCATCCGACGGCAGCCCGCTGCTGCTGCGTCGCATTCTCGATCCCGAGGCGGGCGACGTGCTGATCACGCTGCCCAAGAACGCCGGGGCCGGACATTGTCGCAACCGCGGCTGGGAGGCTGCGAAGGGCAAGTACACGATGTTCTTCGACGTGGACGACAAGCCTCATCCGCAAGCCATCCTGTCGGCCATCGACAAGCTGGAAGCCAATCCGAATGCCGATGTCGCGGTATGTGCATATACCTATGAACGCGACACGCCCGAACTCGGGTCGGACATGAACAAGGAAGACATCCGGATCTTCGATCGCGCTCTGGGCAAGCAAGATCACAAGGCGTTCCCGCTCGAGGACAACTCGGCCACGCTCATGATCACCAATTACCCGTGGAACAAGATCATCCGGACCGACACCTATCGGGCGACCGGCATGAAGTTCGGCAATACCAAGGTCAACAATGACATTCTGGGGCATTGGATGATGCTGCTTCTGGCAGATCAGATCATCCTGACCCGCGATGTCGTCTGCTCGCATATCGTCCGTTCGAACGGCGGCAACATCACCAATCACCGCAACGAGAAGCGCCTGGCCGTATTCGCGGCCCTGAACCAGGTCTACGATTTCCTGGTCGCCCACCCCCAGATGCGCAGGCGCTATTGCCATATCTACTGGGAATTCGCGATGCGGCTTCTGTCATGGTCGAAGAACCGCGTGGACAAGGCGATGCACCGTCGCTTCGACGAACTGACGACGACGCTTCTGACCCGCATCGATCTCGAAGATTTCGTCCTGATCCAATCCCGCCGCGCGCCGGGCCTGGGCAACAGGATCAAAGACCATTTCTACAGGGGCTGACAATGACATCCATACCGAAGCTTTCCATCATCGTCACCTCGTACAACGTCCAGGATTACATCGCCGAAGCGCTGGAATCGATCCTGGGCCAATCGCTCGGAGAGATCGAGGTGATCGTCGTCGATGACGGATCCAGCGACGGGACCGTCGACATCATCAAGAGCTTTGCCGACCTGGACGACCGGATCAAGCCGATCCTGTTCGAGGAGAACACGATCGGCGGCGTGGCATCGGCCGCCAATGCGGGGCTCGAGGTCGCGACGGGCGAATATATCGGCTTCGCGGATGGCGACGATGTCTACGATTCCGAAATGTTCGGCAAGATGTATCGCGCGGCCGTCAAGCATGACGCGGATCTGGCGATGTGCCAGTTCATGCTGCAGAACACGATCACCGGCGAACGCTATGACAGCGACGATCGCAAGAACTGGGCCCGGATCGAGACGATCACCCCCATGGTGCTGGACGAACAGGGGCGCAAGGACATCCTTGCCTTCTCGCCCGTGCCCTGGCGCAAGATCTATCGTGGCGACATGGTGCGCAGCCGGAACCTGCGCTTCCCGGTCGGTGACTATTTCTTCGAGGACAACCCCCTGCATTGGGCAAGCGTCCTGTCGGCGGACAGCATCGTCCTGCTGCCCGAGGTGCTCTGCTATCACCGGATGGCGCGCCCGGGGCAGACGATGTCGAATGTCGGACCGGGCCTGTTCAAGCTGTTCCGCCACCACGACAACATCCGCACCTGGCTGATCGAGAACGACCGGACGGAGTTCATGCCGCTGCTGCTGGAATGGGTGGCCAAGCAGAATGCCTGGATCAGCGAACGGGCCGCGGACGAGGATATCGGCCTGCTGCTGGCCGAGATACATCCGATCGTCGCGCAATATGACGATGCCGACATCCAGGCGCTCGGCTTTGGCAAGGAAGGCCGGACGCATCAGATGCTGGTTGCCGCCAGGGCCAATGACGAGCAGGGCTTCCTGCAGGCCGCCCGGTCGGGCAAGAAGAAGGCCCCCGCGCCATCCAAGCATTCCACGAAGGCGTCCGAGCCTGCCCCCCGCGTGGATCTCGAGGATATCTATTTCGCGCTGATGCTGCTTCAGAAGCGTCTCGACGGGCTGGAAGGCAAGGTCGATGCGCAAGCCCGTGCCACGCAGAAGCTTCTCGAGGCCGTCGAGAACGCCACCGGCGGGGCGCCCGAGGGGCGCGGCGCGAACCCGATCGCCGGGCTGCTTCGCCGCATGAAGGCATGACGGCTGCCCCCGGGGCCCGCGGCCTCGGGGGCGACGCTCAGTTGCTGCGGAACAGATCCCGCGTGAAGATCTTGTCCGAGATGTCGGCGATCTCGTCGGTGACACGGTTCGCGACGACGATGTCGCAGATCTCCTTGAAGCGGTTCAGATCCCGTTCGTTGCGCGAGTTCTGATAGCTTTCCTCGGCCAGGCTGGGTTCGTAGATCACCACCTCGATCCCCTCGCCCTTGATGCGCTTCATCAGGTCCTGGACCGAACTGTCGCGGAAATTGTCCGACCCGGCCTTCATCACCAGGCGATAGATGCCCACGCGACGCGGTCCTTGCGCGATGACGCGATTGGCCAGAAAATCCTTGCGGGTCTGGTTCGCTTCGACGATGGCGCGGATCAGGTTCTGCGGCACGTTCTGGTAATTCGCCAGAAGCTGCTTGCTGTCCTTGGGCAGACAATAGCCGCCATATCCGAAGGAAGGGTTGTTGTAATGCGATCCGATCCGCGGATCGAGGCTGACCCCCTCGATGATCTGGCGCGCCTCCAGCCCGTGGCTGAGCGCATAGCTGTCCAGCTCGTTGAAATAGGCCACCCGCATCGCAAGATAGGTATTGGCAAACAGCTTGATCGCCTCGGCCTCGTCCGCATCGGTCAGCAGGATCGCGACATCCTTCTTGATCGCCGCCTCGCGCAGCAGCTCGGCGAAGACCTGCGCGCGGTCCGAACGTTCGCCCACGACGATGCGCGACGGATGCAGGTTGTCGTAGAGCGCCTGCCCCTCGCGCAGGAATTCGGGCGAGAACATGATCTTGTCCGAACCTGTCTTCGCGATCAGGCTGCGGGTATACCCCACGGGAATGGTCGACTTGATGACCATGATCGCGTTCGGATTGATCCGCGTGACCTGATCGACCACGGCCTCGATGCTCTCGGTGTTGAAGGCGTTGGTCTCGGGATCGTAATTGGTGGGCGTGGCGATGATGACGAATTCGGCATCCGTATAGGCCTCGGCCGGGTCCAGCGTGGCCTTCAGCCGCAGCTTGCCCTCGGTCAGGTATTTCTCGCATTCCTCGTCCACGATGGGCGAGACGCCGGAATTGACCATCCGGATCTTGTCCTGAACGACATCGACCGCCGTCACCTCGTGTTGTCGCGCCAGCAATATCGCATTCGACAGGCCGACATATCCAAGCCCCGCCACAGCAATCTTCATCAGTCTTTCTCCTTGTCGCCTCGCGGCCGTCGAATGCATTTTCGGGCCGCGATCGCCCATGGGAACCGCGATGCCCATCAATATCGAAATGAAAGCCGGCAAGCGGCAATCCCTACCCGGACTTAATAGGGTTGCAGTATCCCACCGTCCAGCATCCGCAGGGAGGCCCTGGGATTTTGCACAAAGGCTGCCGCATTCCGCCCGCAGGCAAGGCCGCCCATCGCGCTAGGGGAGCACGTGTCGAAACGACGAAAAAGCCCCGCAACTCATTGAGCTGCGGGGCTTTTTATTATGGTGCCCAGGAGAGGACTCGAACCTCCACGTCTTGCGACACACGGACCTGAACCGTGCGCGTCTACCAATTCCGCCACCTGGGCAGGTGGTGTGAGCGGCTCACTAAAGACAGTTTCGGGGGGCGTCAATGGCCCTTTTCAACTTTTCCGTCCTCTTTGCGATTTTTCTTTGTGCAGCCCCCGCGACCGATTGCCGAAGACCGCTGCCGCCGCTTGCCGCATGGCATCGCCGCGGGTAAGCATCGCAGGACAATTCGGCACGAAGGAGGCGAGACGCCCATGGCGAAACTGGTCACGATCTTTGGCGGGTCGGGCTTTGTCGGCCGGCAGGTGGCACGGCTGATGGCCAAGGAGGGCTGGCGCGTGCGCATCGCGGTGCGTCGCCCCGACGAGGCGCTGTTCACCCGCACATATGGCGCCGTGGGCCAGGTCGTCCCGGTCATGTGCAACATCCGCGACGAAGCATCGGTCCGGGCGGCCCTGACGGATGCGGATGCGGCGGTCAACTGCGTCAACATCCTGTCCCCCGAAGGCAAGAGCAACTTCCGCAACATCTTCGAGGAAGGCGCGGGCCATATCGCGCGCCTGTCGGCCGAGATGGGCGTCACGCGGCTGGTCCACATCTCGGGGCTGGGAATCGATCCCGATTCCCCCAGCAAGTATGTCGCCGCCAAATCGCGCGGCGAGGCCGCCGTGCTCAAGGCCCGCCCCGATGCGGTCGTGCTGCGCCCTTCGGTGATCTTCGGTCCGGGCGACAACTTCTACAACCGCCTTGCGGGGCTGACCCGCATGGGGCCGCTGATGCCGGTCCTGTCGCCCAATACCCGCATGCAGCCCGTCTTCGTCGAGGATGTCGCCCGCGCGGCCATGATGGGCGCCACCGGCGCGGCCGAGCCCGGCATCTACGAACTGGGCGGCCCCGAGGTGATGACCATGCGCGAGATATCGCGCCAGGTGATCGAGGCCGTCCACCGCAAGCGCATTCCCGTTACGGTCCCCATGCCCTTCGCCCGGCTGGGCGCGATGGCGGGCGGGTTGGTGCAGACCGTCAGCGGCGGACTGATCTCGGCGCCCCTGAACGGCGACCAGCTGCATCTGCTGACGCAGGACAACATCGTGTCCGACGATGCCCGGGGCTTTGCCCAGCTGGGGATCCAGCCCACCTCGTCCGGGGCGGTGATCGAGGAATATCTGTGGCGGTTCAGCCCGTCCGGACAATACGACGCGATCAAGCGTTCAGCCAAGAACCTGCGCGACCAGTGATGGAACAGAACACCATCGTCGCCGCCGCCCTCGGGATCCTCGAGGGCCTGACCGAGTTCATCCCGGTCTCCTCGACCGGGCATATCCTGCTGGCCGGTCACTTCCTCGGCTTCGAATCGCCGGGCCGCGCCTTCGAGGTGCTGATCCAGCTGGGCGCGCTCGGGGCGGTGCTGGGCATCTATGCCGGGCGCCTGTGGCAGACCTTCCGTGCCGCACCCCACGACCCGGCCGCGCGCCGTTTCATCGCGGCGGTGCTGCTGGCCTTCCTTCCGGCGGTCGTCATCGGCGTGCTGTCGCACGACTTCATCAAGACCGTCCTGTTCGAGACGCCGATGCTGATCGCGGTCATGCTGATCCTGGGCGGCTTCGTCCTTCTGTGGGTCGATCGCAGGCCCATGCAGCCCAGATACCACCGGGCCGAGGATTTCCCGCTGCCCGTGGCCCTGGGCATCGGCTTCTTCCAGTGCCTGGCGATGATCCCCGGCACGTCGCGGTCCGGTTCGACCATCGTGGGCGCGCTGCTGATGGGCGCGGACAAGCGGTCGGCGGCCGAATTCTCGTTCTTCCTGGCGATGCCGACCATGGCCGGCGCCTTCGCCTACGACTTCTGGAAGAATCGCGACATCCTTGACGCGGCTGCGCTTGGAAATATCGCGGTGGGCTTCGTCACCGCCTTCATCGCGGGCATCATCGTGGTCAGATGGCTGCTCGGATATGTCTCGGCCCATGGCTATGGCCTGTTCGCCTGGTGGCGAATCATCGTGGGCAGCCTTGCCATGCTGGCGCTTCTTGCTGGTATGTAAGCATTGCTGACCTAATATTACTGCGGGCAGGCATCAAAATCTTGCCTGCCCGCAGAAAAAGCAGCAATTAGGTCAGCCTTGCTGACTTTTAATGTTTTCCGGCATGCGTTACCGAAAGCTTCCTGAAGTTTTCTGCACTGGGGTAGCGCAGCCATGGCCACGCAAAAGATGCTCACTTTCGTCTCGACCCCGCGCGAGATGCCCGCGAAACGCTCGGCAGCCGAGCGGAGCGAGGACTTCCACGAAATCTATCGCGAATTCGCGACGCAGAAGGCGGCCGAGCAGGCCAGCCGCTGCAGCCAATGCGGTGTGCCCTATTGCCAGTCGCATTGCCCGTTGCACAACAACATCCCCGACTGGCTGCGCCTGACCGCCGAAGGCCGCCTCGAGGAGGCCTATCGCGTCAGCCAGGCCACCAACACCTTCCCCGAGATCTGCGGCCGCATCTGCCCGCAGGATCGCCTGTGCGAAGGCAATTGCGTGATCGAACAGTCGGGCCACGGCACCGTCACCATCGGCGCGGTGGAAAAATACATCACCGACACCGCCTGGGACAAAGGTTGGGTCCTGCCCACCACCCCCGCGCAGGAACGCACCGAATCGATCGGCATCATCGGCGCGGGTCCGGGCGGACTGGCCGCAGCCGACATGCTGCGCAAGAAGGGCTTCCAGGTCACCGTCTACGACCGCTACGACCGCGCGGGCGGGCTGATGACCTATGGCATCCCCGGCTTCAAGCTGGAGAAGGACATCGTCCTGCGCCGCAACAAGCTGCTGGAGGACAGCGGCGTCGAATTCGTGCTGAACTGCAATGTGGGCGAGGATGTCAGCTTCGACGCGATCCGCGGCAAGCATGATGCGGTCCTGATTGCAACGGGCGTCTACAAGACCCGCGACCTGGAAATGGACAATGCCGATGCCGGCGGCGTCGTGCGTGCGATCGATTACCTGACCGCCAGCAACAAGGTCGATTTCGGCGACGAGGTTCCCGATTACGAGGATGGCGAACTGAACGCCAACGGCAAGCGCGTGGTCGTCATCGGCGGCGGCGATACCGCGATGGACTGCGTGCGCACCGCGATCCGTCAGGGCGCGCAATCGGTCAAGTGCCTCTATCGTCGCGACCGCGCCAACATGCCGGGCTCGCAACGCGAGGTGCAGAACGCCGAGGAAGAGGGCGTCGAGTTCGTCTGGCTTTCGGCCCCCGGCGCCTTCGCGGGTCATGTCACCGGCGACATGGCCGTGGCGCAGGAAACAGATGTCGCGGGCCTGCCGCAGATCGCCAGCGTGCGCATCCAGAAGATGCGCCTGGGCGCGCCCGATGTCAGCGGTCGCCAGTCGCCCGAACTGATCGAGGGTGCCGATTACGACGAACCGGCCGATCTGGTCATCAAGGCGCTCGGGTTCGAACCCGAGGAACTGCCGCGTCTCTGGGGCGTGGACGGCCTCGAGGTGACGCGTTGGGGCACCATCAAGGCGAATTTCCAGACGCACCAGACCTCGATCCCCGGCGTCTTCGCGGTGGGTGACATCGTGCGCGGCGCAAGCCTTGTGGTCTGGGCCATCCGCGACGGTCGCGAAGCTGCCGACAGCATCGAGAGCTTCCTGACCGGCGAAACCCGCATCGCGGCGGAATAAGGCGCGACCATGCCCCATTCCGCATCCCTCAGGGCAGCGATGGGCGCGGCATTCCTTGCCGCGCTGCCCATGGCGCCCGCCGCAATGGCCGCGAACTTCACGCCGCCCGCAGGCTGCGCGCTGGACATGACCGTCCAGAACCGCGGCTGCACGGTGACGCAGGTCTACAGCTGCGATGCCGATCCCGAGGATTGGCAGCGCACCGCCATGTTCGATCGCGACGGGCTGTATTACCTATCCACCATCGACGGCGAGACCCGCTGGATCGAGAGCCAGAGCACCCGCACCGGCATCATGGACCGCCTGGTCGAGAATGCCGAGGATGACGCAAGCTTCTCGGACCTGGTCCAGACCGGCAGCGACAGCTTCGATTTCTGGACCCAGTCGACCTCGGGCGAGCTGCTGCACCATGTCGGTCGGGACAGCCTGACCGGCGAGACGGTCGAGATCGACGGCGAGACGCTGGAGCGCACGCGCTTTCAGCTGACCACCAGCGACGGGTCCGGCAAGGTCCTGATCGAACGCCATGGCGGGCAATATATCAGCCGCGACCATGGCCGGTTCTTCGGCGGGCTGGAAACCGCCCGCGACTGGACCGGCAAGACCAACAAGACCGACGACAGCCCCGCAGCCTTCGCCCATCCGGGCGAGGCCGGGTTCGGCGACACCACCCCACAATTCGACTGCGACCAGCTTCTGTCGCAGATCCCGCAGGAAAGGGCCGCATCATGAGCATGGATTGGCAGACCGAGGAACAGGCCCGCCGCGACTGGATGGCCGAGAACAGCCTCTACCGTCACGAGGACGAGCATTCCTCCTGCGGGGTGGGCTTCGTGGTCGACCTGGCCGGCAAGCCGTCGCGGCAGGTCGTGCAGAACGGCATCGACGCGCTGAAGGCGATCTGGCATCGCGGCGCGGTGGACGCGGATGGGCGCACCGGCGACGGCGCGGGCATCCATGTGCAGATCCCCGTGCCCTTCTTCCACGACCAGATCCGCCGCACCGGCCACGAACCCGATCACGACAAGCTGATCGCGGTCGGCCAGGTCTTCCTGCCGCGCACGAATTTCGCGGCGCAGGAAGCCTGCCGGACGATCGTGGAATCCGAGGTCCTGCGGATGGGCCACTACATCTACGGCTGGCGGCACGTTCCGGTGAACACCGCCGTGCTGGGCGACAAGGCCAATGCCACCCGCCCCGAGATCGAGCAGATCCTGATCCGCTGCGAGAAGGACATCGACCACGTCCAGTTCGAGCGCGAGCTGTACATCATCCGCCGCCGGATCGAGAAGGCCGCAGCCGCCGCGCAGGTGGGCGATCTGTACTTCGCGTCGCTCTCCTGCCGGTCGATCATCTACAAGGGCATGATGCTGGCCGAACAGGTCGCGGAATTCTATCCCGACCTCAAGGACGAGCGTTTCGAATCCTCCTTCGCGATCTATCACCAGCGGTATTCCACCAACACCTTCCCGCAATGGTGGCTGGCCCAGCCCTTCCGCATGCTGGCCCATAACGGCGAGATCAACACGCTGAAGGGCAACCTGAACTGGCTGCGCAGCCACGAGATCCGCATGGCCTCCAGCGCCTTCGGCGAGATGGCCGAGGACATCAAGCCGATTGTGCCCGCCGGGTCGTCGGATTCGGCCGCGCTGGATTCCGTCTTCGAGGTGCTGGTCCGGTCGGGTCGCAGCGCGCCGATGACCAAGACCATGCTGGTCCCCGAAAGCTGGTCGAAATCGACCACCGACATGCCCCAGCCCTGGGCCGACATGTATGCCTATTGCAACGCCGTGATGGAGCCCTGGGACGGTCCCGCCGCCCTTGCCATGACCGATGGGCGTTGGGTCTGCGGCGGCCTGGACCGCAACGGCCTGCGTCCGATGCGCTATGTCGTGACGGGCGACAACCTGCTGATCGCGGGTTCCGAGGTCGGCATGGTGCCGATCAACGAATCCAACGTCCGCGAGAAGGGCGCGCTTGGCCCGGGCCAGATGATCGCCGTCGACATGTGGGAGGGCAAGCTCTACCACGACACCGAGATCAAGGACCGCCTGGCCAACAGCCAGCCCTTCGGCGAATGGATCGAGAAGGTCACCGAGCTGAACGACGGCATGCGCGACCTGCCCGAGCCCGTCACCTACGAGGGGGCCGAGCTGCGCCGCCGTCAGGCCGCCGCCGGCCTGACCATCGAGGAGCTGGAGCATATCCTTGCGCCCATGGCCGAGGACGGCAAGGAATCCATCGCCTCGATGGGGGACGACACGCCGCCCGCGGTGCTGTCGAACCAGTATCGCCCGATGAGCCATTTCTTCCGGCAGAACTTCAGCCAGGTCACCAACCCGCCGATCGACAGCCTGCGCGAAACCCGCGTGATGTCGCTCAAGACGCGGTTCGGCAACCTCAAGAACGTGCTGGACGAAAGCAGCGCCCAGACCGAGATCCTGCTGCTGGAAAGCCCCTTCGTCGCGAATGGCGAATTCGCGGAAATGCAGAAGATGTTCGGCGAGACGGTCACCCGGATCGACTGCACCTTCCCGGCGGGCAGCGATCAGGATGCGCTTGGCGAGGGTCTTGCCCGCATCCGCGCCGAGGCCGAGGATGCCGTGCGTTCGGGCGCGGGACATCTGGTCCTGACCGACGAGGCGCAGGGCCCCGACCGCGTCGCCATGCCGATGATCCTGGCGACCAGCGCGGTTCACAGCTGGCTGACCCGCAAGGGTCTGCGGACCTTCTGTTCGCTGAACGTGCGTTCGGCCGAATGCATCGACCCGCATTACTTCGCGGTCCTGATCGGCGGCGGCGCGACCACCGTGAACCCCTATCTGGCGCAGGACAGCATCGCGGACCGCATCTCGCGCGGGTTGCTGGAAGGCAGCCTTGTCGACAACATGCGCCGCTACCGGGCGGCCATCGACGCGGGCCTACTGAAGATCATGGCCAAGATGGGCATCTCGGTCCTCTCCTCCTATCGCGGGGGCCTGAACTTCGAGGCCGTGGGCCTGTCGCGCGCCATGGTTGCGGAATATTTCCCCGGCATGCAGTCGCGCATCTCGGGGATCGGCCTGCACGGTCTTCAGGCCAAGCTGGAGGATCTGCACCGCAAGGCGCATGCCGAAGGCGGGGCGGACCTGCTGCCGATGGGCGGCTTCTACAAGCTGCGCCGTTCCGGCGAGAAGCACGCATGGGAAGCCAACACCATGCGCCTGCTGCAGATCGCCTGCGAGAAGGCCAGCTATGACGTGTGGAAGCAGTTCAGCGCCGCGCTGCGGGCGAACCCGCCGATCCATATCCGCGACCTTCTGGACATCAAGCCGATCGGCAAGCCCGTGCCCATCGAGGAGGTGGAATCCATTACCTCGATCCGCAAGCGCTTCGTGACGCCGGGGATGTCGCTCGGCGCGCTGTCGCCCGAGGCGCACATGACGCTGAACATCGCCATGAACCGCATCGGCGCGAAATCCGACAGCGGCGAGGGCGGCGAGGATCCGGCACACAGCCATCCGCTGCCCAATGGCGACAACCCCTGCGCCAAGATCAAGCAGGTGGCATCGGGCCGCTTCGGCGTCACCGCCGAATACCTGAACGCCTGCGAGGAGCTGGAGATCAAGGTGGCCCAGGGCGCCAAGCCCGGCGAGGGCGGCCAGCTGCCCGGCATGAAGGTCACCAAGCTGATCGCCCGCCTGCGCCATTCGACGCAGGGCGTGACGCTGATCAGCCCGCCGCCGCATCACGACATCTACTCGATCGAGGATCTGGCGCAGCTGATCTACGACCTCAAGCAGATCAACCCGCGCGCCAAGATCACCGTCAAGCTGGTGGCATCCAGCGGCGTCGGCACCATCGCGGCGGGGGTGGCCAAGGCCAAGGCCGACGTGATCCTGATCAGCGGCCACAATGGCGGCACGGGCGCCTCGCCCGCCACGTCGATCAAGTTCGCGGGCCTGCCCTGGGAAATGGGCCTGACCGAGGCGCATCAGGTCCTGGCGATGAACCGCCTGCGCGAACGCGTCACCCTGCGCACCGATGGCGGTCTGCGCACGGGCCGCGACATCGTCATGGCCGCGATGATGGGTGCCGAGGAATACGGCATCGGCACCGCCGCCCTGATCGCGATGGGCTGCATCATGGTGCGCCAGTGCCAGTCGAACACCTGCCCGGTCGGCGTCTGCACGCAGGACGAAAAACTGCGTGCCATGTTCACCGGTTCGGCGGACAAGGTCGTGAACCTGATCACCTTCTACGCCCAGGAAGTGCGCGAGATCCTGGCCTCGATCGGGGCGCGCAGCCTTGACGAGGTGATCGGCCGCGCCGACCTGCTGACCCAGGTCAGCCGCGGTGCCGCGAACCTGGACGATCTGGACCTGAACCCGCTGCTGATCACCGTCGATGGCTGGGACAAGATCGTCTATGACCGTTCGAAGCCGCGCAACGCGGTGATGGACACGCTGGACGCGGAAATCATCCGCGACGCCGAGCGTTTCTTCAGCGATGGCGAGAAGATGCAGCTGTCCTATGCCGTGCGCAACACGCTGCGGACCATCGGGACGCGCACCTCGTCGATGATCGTGCAGAAGTTCGGGATGCGGAACAGCCTGCAGCCCGATCACCTGACGATCCGTCTGACGGGCAGCGCGGGCCAGTCGCTCGGGGCCTTCGCTGCACCGGGGCTGAAGCTGGAAGTGTCGGGCGATGCCAACGACTATGTCGGCAAGGGCCTGTCGGGTGGCACGATCGTCGTGCGTCCGTCCATGTCCAGCCCGCTGGTCGCGGCCGACAACACCATCATCGGCAACACGGTCCTGTATGGCGCCACGAACGGCTTCCTGTTCGCGGCAGGCCGCGCGGGCGAACGCTTCGCGGTCCGCAACAGCGGCGCATCCGTCGTGATCGAGGGCTGCGGCAGCAACGGCTGCGAATACATGACCGGCGGGGTCGCCGTGATCCTCGGACGCATCGGCGCGAATTTCGGCGCGGGCATGACCGGCGGGATGGCCTATCTCTATGATCCCGAAGGGCTGGCGCGCGATTACATCAACCCGGAATCGCTGGTCACCTGCCCCGTCACGCAGGACCATTGGGAAACCGAGCTGAAGACCCTGATCGAGCGTCACCTGAAGGAAACCGGTTCGCAGCGCGCCGACGACATCCTGTCGAACTGGGACCGCGAGAAGGGCAATTTCCTGCAGGTCTGCCCCAAGGAGATGCTGCAGCGCCTGCCCCATCCCATCGCCGAGGACACGGCAACCGCCGCCGTCCCCGCCGAATAAGACAGCAAGCGGCCCCCGGATCACCCGGGGGCCGCTTCGCTCTGTGCCCCTTTGCCCCGACGCGGCTTCTTGACGCCCGCGCATCCCGCATGAGACATGCGCGAATGGCCCTGCGACCCAGAACATCCCGGCAACCTGCACCCGATGAGCTGCCCGCCCGACCCGTCCGCCGCTGGCGCGCGGGTTTCTGGCTGCGCTTCGTCCTGCTGCGCATGGCGCTGGTGCTTGTCGGGTCGGTCGGGGTCTATGCGGTGATCGACCCGCCCTACAGCTGGACGATGCATGCGGCCGCCCGCCAGCAGCCGCTGGCCCCGCGCGGCTGGACCGATCTGGGCGATATCGCACCCGTGATGGCCCGGTCCGTCGTCGCGGCCGAAGATGCGAATTTCTGCCGCCACTGGGGGTTCGACATGGACGAGATCCGCAAGGTCGTGGCCTCGGGCTCCAGCCGCGGGGCATCGACCCTGACCCAGCAGACGGCCAAGAACGCCTTTCTCTGGCAGGATCGCAGCTGGCTGCGCAAATCGACCGAGGCCGTGCTGACCCCGCTGATCGAGGCGATGTGGTCCAAGCGCCGCATCCTCGAGGTGTATCTGAACCTGGCCGAGTTCGGGCCGGGGATCTTCGGCATCCGTGCCGCGGCGCGCGAACATTTCGGCACGACGCCCGACCGCCTGACGCCGGTGCAGGCGGCACGGCTGGCCGCGGTGCTGCCCGCGCCCGCGCGCCGCAGCCCGCATGCCGCATCTGCCCGGTCGCGTGCGATCCTGGACGGGGCGGCCACCATTGCGCGGGACGGGCGTGCGGATTGCTTCGACGGCTGACGCCCTGCGCCACGACGGTTGAAAGGCCGGTGCCCGGGGCGTATCAACACGGGCGTTGCGACAAGAAAACAAGGTCTCGAGCAGTCAATGAACACGAATACGCAGACCACGCGACTCTACCACAGCCCGTTGTCGCCCTTCTGCCGGAAGGTGCGCTTGGTCCTGGCCGAGAAGAAGATCGAGGTCGAACTGGTCGAGGAGCGTTACTGGGAAAGCCCGCCCGATCTGAAGCGCCGCAATCCGGCAGGCAAGCTGCCCGTGCTGCGCTGGCGCGGGAACATGCTGGCTGAAAGCCAGGCGATCGTCGAATATCTGGACGAGGCCATGCCCAGCCCGGCCCTGATGCCCCAGACCCCGATGGAACGTCACGAGGTGCGGCGCCTGTGCGCCTGGTTCGACGACAAGTTCAACACCGAGGTCACGCAGCCCATCCTGAACGAACGCGTCTGGAAGAAGATCACCCGCCAGGGTTATCCCGACAGCCGCGTGGTCAAGGAGGGCCTGCGCAACATCAAGGAACATATCGACTATCTCTCCTCGCTGCTGGAGGCGCGGCGCTGGCTGGCGGGCAATTCGCTCAGCCTTGCGGATTTCACCGCGGCGGCACATTTCTCCTGCCTCGACTACATCTCGGACGTGGACTGGGACCGCTCGGAGATGCTGAAGGACTGGTATGCGACCATCAAGTCGCGCCCCGCCTTCCGTTCCGTGCTGGCCGATCAGGTTCCGGGCATCCACCCGGCCCCGCATTATGCCGAGCTCGATTTCGGCTGACGGCCCCCAGGGGGCCAAGACGGCGCTGGACGCCTTCGCGCGCGAGGCGGGCTTTGCCAAGATGCGCGTGACGACGCCCGGCTCTGTCCCGGCCCTGCCCGAGCGGCTGCGCGAATTCCTGGACGAGGGGCGTCACGGCCAGATGGCCTGGATGGCCGAACGCACGCATTGGCGCGCCGATCCGGCTGCCCTGTGGCCCGAGGCCCGGTCGGTGATCATGCTGGCCGATCTCTATACCCCCGAGGGCGATCCGCTGGCCGCGCTGGAACGGCGCGACCACGCCGCCGTCAGCGTCTATGCGCAGGGGCGCGATTATCACGACCTGGTCAAGAAGCGCCTCAAGCGCGTGGGCCGGTGGCTGCTGGAACAGCATCCCGACCACCAGATCAAGGTCTTCGTCGATACGGCCCCCGTCATGGAAAAACCCCTGGCCGAGGCCGCGGGCCTTGGCTGGCAGGGCAAGCACACCAATCTTCTGGCGCGCGATCTGGGCAGCTGGTTCTTTCTGGGCGCGATCTTCACGACCGTGCCGCTGCCGCCCGACGCCCCCGATGTCAGCCATTGCGGATCCTGCCGCGCCTGCCTGGACATCTGCCCGACGGGGGCCTTCCCGGCGCCCTACCAGCTGGATGCGCGGCGCTGCATCTCCTACCTGACGATCGAGCATCACGGCCCGGTCGATCCCGAACTGCGCGCCCTGATGGGCAACCGGATCTATGGCTGCGACGACTGCCTTGCGGTCTGCCCCTGGAACAAGTTCGCCCAGGCCGGGACCGAGATGCGCTATCGCGGGATCATCGACGCACCACCCCTGGCGGAACTGGCAGTGCTGGACGATGCGGGTTTCCGGGCGCGGTTCTCGGGCAGCCCGATCAAGCGGATCGGGCGCAACCGCTTCGTGCGCAACGTCCTCTATGCGATCGGAAATTCGGACGATCCGTCGCTGCGGGCGGTGGCGCAGGGACTGGCCCATGACCCCGACGAAACGGTCGCCGATGCCGCGCGTTGGGCCGCGATGCGGCTGGATCACAGCAGGAAATCGTCGCCGTCCAGCGTCAGCTGACCCGCAAGGCGGATCGTCATGTCGGCCCGCCCGTCGCCGTCCAGATCGACCAGCACCTGCGTCTCGTTCCCCGCCGGCTGCCAGATCAGCGACCCCGCCCCGGAAAAGCGGTTGCCGTCGTAATCCAGATCCATCCCGCGAAGGTTCAGCATGTCCAGATCGGGGGTGAAATCGGTGATCAGATCCGCCGATCCGCCGGCACTGTCCGAGGCGGCGAAGAACCGGAACTCGTCCCGTCCCGCACCGCCGGTCATCACGTCGGCCCCCAGATTGCCGACCAGCGTATCGTTGCCCCCCTGCCCCCACAGCCGGTCCGCGCCCGCCTGCCCCCAGAGGATGTCGTTCCCGCCGCCGCCCAGCAGCGTGTCGTGGCCCGCGCCGCCCCACAGCCGGTCGTTCCCGTTGCCCCCATCCACCAGGTCGTTCCCCCCTTCGCCATAGAGGATGTCGTGATGGACATTGCCCCGCAGCGTGTCGCGCCCCGTCCCGCCATGCAGCGTGTCGTTGCCCCAGCCGCCATCCAGGTAATCCCGGCCGGTCTGACCGCTCAGCAGGTCGTTGCCCGCTTGCCCGAAGATGCGGTCGTTGCCGCCATTGCCGAACAGCCGGTCATTGCCCGTCCCGGCCAGCAGCATGTCGTTCCCGCGACCGCCCTGCAGCGTGTCGTTTCCATTGCCGCCCTCCAACCTGTCATTGCCATCCTCGCCCCACAGGATGTCGTTGCCCGCGCCGCCCTGCAGGTTGTCGACCCCGCCGCCACCATAGAGCGCGTCATTCCCGCCCTGGCCCAGCAGCAGGTCGTTCCCGCCGCCCGCCCGCAGCGTGTCGCGGCCGTTCCCCCCCGCCAGGCGGTTGCTGCCGCCGAAATCCGTCAGCAGATCGTTGCCCGCCTGACCATAGAGCGAATCCGCGCCGCCTCCGCCCAGCAGCACATCGTTGCCGGCCCCGCCCCACAACCTGTCGACCCCGTTCCCGCCGTTCAGCGTGTCGTTGCCCGCATTGCCAATCAGCGTGTCGTTGCCCGCCTGTCCCAGCATCTGTTCGGCCGCCCCGCGCCCCTTCAGCAGGTCGTTGCCCGCCCCGCCCAGCATCAGGGCGATGCCCGTCCCCGCCTGCAATGTGTCGTTGCCGTTCCCGCCCCACAGCGTGTCGCGCCCCACCCCCGCGAACAGCCGGTCGTTGCCCGCCCCGCCATAGAGCTTGTTGGCCCAGGACTGCGCATAGAGAACGTCGTTCCCGGCCTGGCCGAACAGGGTATCCCGGCCCCATCCGCCCCATATCGTGTCGCTGCCCGACCCGGCCAGGATGCGGTCGTTGCCGCCCCCGCCCGCCAGAAGATCCGCCCCGTCGCCCGCGATCAGCGTATCGTTGCCCAGCCCGCCCAGCAGCCGGTTATCGCCCCACATATCCTCCAGCCAGTCGTTTCCCGCATCGCCCGACAACGTGTCGTTGCCCCAGCCCCCCTCGATCCGGTCATTGCCGTTCCGACCATAGAGAAGATCGTGCCAGTTCCCCCCGATCAACGTGTCGTTCCCGTTGCCCCCATAGATGGTGTCGCGCCCGGCCCCGCCCTCCAGCCGGTCGTTCCCCGCATCGCCGAAGATCAGATCCTGCCCGTCGCCCCCCTCGATCAGGTCGCCATCCGCGCCGCCGCGCAGGGTGTCGTCGCCTTCGTCGCCGCGGATCGTGTCATGCCCGGCCCCACCCGTCACCGTGTCGTTCCCTGCCCCCGCCACGATCCTTTCGGGCCCCGCGGCCCCCAGCAGCCGGTCGTTCCCGCCGGTCCCGAAGATCCAGCTTGCCTCGTCCGAGGGCGTATCGGCGGGGTCGATCTTGTCGGGATCCACCTCGGGCAGGTCGTAATGGGCCAGGGGGAACATCGCGTTGCCGAAATCCGAAGCCTGCAGGGAACGCCCGTCGGCGGCGGTGATGTCCAGGATCGTCTCGCCCCAGATGATCAGGATGCCTGTCTGGGTGGGCACGAAGTTCATCTGCCAGGTGCTGCGGACATTGCCCAGCAGCGAAAAATCCAGCGTGTCGATCCCCTTGCGGTAATCCAGGATGGTGATCCGGCCCGCGATGCTGGTCGGCATGAAGATGTCGGCACCGTCGCCGCCATGCAGGACCAGCGCGCGGTCCCCCGCCACCAGGATGTCGTCGCCCGCCCCCCCCGTTCAGCCGCGTCGTCGCCCCCGATGCCTGCAGGATGTCGTTCGACGCCCCGCCCGACACGGTGCCCGCCCCCGCGATCCGCGTCACCCCCAGGGTGCCGGGATCGAAGACGAACTGCGTCAGCCCCGCCTCGGACGAGGAGGCGACCACGACCGAGATCTGGCCGTCCACGACCACTGCCGCGATGTCGCTGACATCGGCAAGGGTCATGGCATCGGTGTCCGCGATGGTCGCCAGGTGCACCAGCCGCCCGTCGGGCAGCATGGTCAGCACGGTGATCCCGTCATCGGCCCCGCCCGCGAACAGGAAGGCACGATCCCCGATCACCACGGATTCCAGCGCCGTGACCGACTGGAAGCGGGTTCCCCCCTCGTCCAGGACGTGATCGGCACGGGCGATCGTTCCATCCGCCCCGATCGCGAAAACGCTGAGAGAGTTCGACCCCGCCCCGCCCAGCACCACGAAGCCTGCATCCGCGAACTGCACCACGACCATGGCCGAGGGCAGATCGAACCCCGCCCCGTTCGCCGCGGAATAGACCTGCCCCCCGCTCAGTCGGCCGGTCGCGGACATCAGGTGGGTGGACAGGAAATTGCCGTTCCCCGACGCGGCGATCAGGACGGTGCGCCCCTCCACCTCGGCCGCCAGCACATGGTCGAGATGCGCATCGGTGCTGCCCGCAGGCACGGGCAGGGTCGCACTGTCCGCGACAGTCAGCCTGCCATCTGCGTCCATCCGGTGCGTCTGCAGGACCAGCCCATCCCCCGAGGCCGAGAAGACCACCGTCCCCCCGGCCGTGGCGACCTGCCCCAGGGCGGTCAATCGCTCGCCAAGATCGGTGCCGAACAGCCGCCCGAAGGCTGTCAGCGCCCCGTTCGAAGGTTGCAGCCCCACCGCCTGATCGGCAGCCCCGCCCAGGCTGCCCAGATGCACCATGGGGCTGCCCGCCACATCCAGCAGATGCAGTTCCGGATCGCCCTGGAATGTCGCGCTGCTTGAATAGGCGCGCGTGCGCAGCGCGGTGATGGCGGTCCCCGCCCCCGACAGGCGATAACTGCTGAGCCCGCCGCCGACCTGCGTGGCGGCAAGCAGAGTCAGTTCGCCGCCGACCTCGGCGATGACAAGATCGGTGATCGAGGACAGCCAGCGTTGTTGCGTGACGCCGAAGGTCGTCACGTGACGATACGCGATCATGATGGGTCAGATGGGTTGGGACCGGATTCGTTGGCGGGACTGGCCCCAAGATAAGCGCGACCGGCATCCTGACCAGTCACTGCTTGGCTTGCATTTTATCCAGTCGGGCGGATCAGCCCGGTTCGGCCCCCGGCGTATCTGCCAGCGGCCCATAGAGGATCAGCCCCGGCTGGCTTGCCGGACCCTTGGCCAGCATCGTGGCCAGCCCCTCGACCGTGCTGCGCAGCAGGCGCTGCGTGGGATGGCCCACGGCCTCGGCGAACAGGGCGGGCGTATCGGCGGGCAGGCCATGCGCGATCAGCCCTTGCGCCAGTCCGGGCCAGCTGCGCTGCCCCATGAAGACCACCGTGATCACCCCCGGATCGGCCAGCGCGGCCCAGTTGATGTCGGTGGGCAGCTTGCCGGTCACGTCGGCCCCCGTCACGAACTGCACCCGGCGCGCGGTCAGTCTCCGCGTCAGCGGCATTCCCGCCGCCGCCGCCGCAGCCGAGGCCGACGTCACCCCCGGCACGATCTGGAACGGGATGCCCGCGGCGGCCAGCGCGACGATCTCCTCCTCCAGCCTGCCGAAGATGCCGCTGTCGCCCGATTTCAGGCGCACGACGCGGCGACCCGCGCGGGCATGGTCGATCAGCAGCGCATTCACCGCCTCCTGCTTGGCCGAGGGGCGCCCTGCGCGCTTGCCCACCGCGATCAGGTCGGCATCGGGATGGGCGTGGTCCAGGACCGGCCCGGATGCCAGGTCGTCGAACAGCACGACCTCGGCCTCGGCCAGAAGGCGCGCGGCCTTCAGCGTCAGAAGTTCCGGATCACCCGGCCCCGCCGAGACGAGCGAGACGAATCCGGTATGTTCGGCGGTTTCGGACACGGGAAGCATATGCCTTGCTGAACGGGGTTTCACGTCAGCTATACCACGCGAACAGGTGTGACAATGCCGCGCATTCCCGCGCCCGGGTCCGGACGCCATGGAACCCTTTGGCCCCCCGCGCGTGGAATGGGCAGGCATCAAGGAGAACGGGATGACGGTCATCTGCTGGTTTCGGCGCATGTTGCGGCTGGACGACCACCCTGCGCTGGTCGCGGCGGCACGGGAAGGCGCGGTGGTCCCGCTGGTGATCCTCGACCCCGAGGAGGCGCGTCTGCGCCCGGCCAGCGCGCTGCGCCAGGCCAGGTCTCTGCCCCGGCTCGAGGCGTCGCTGAAATCGCGCCACAGCCGCCTGATCGTGCGTCGCGGCGATCCCGCCCAGGTGCTCGAGGCCATCGCCCGCGAAACCGGCGCGACCACCGTCCATGCGACGACCGGCTTTCCGTTCTATGGCGATCACGGGTTGCAGGCCGCCGTCGAACGCGGCGGCGCGAAGCTGTGCCTGCACCACCCCGCCGACCTCATCCCGCGCGGATCGGTGACGACCAAGGCGGGCGATCCCTACAAGGTCTTCACGCCCTTCTGGAAATCGCTGCGCCAATGCGACATCGCGCCCCCGCAAGAGGTGCCGAAGATATCGTCGCCCGACAGATGGCCCGACAGCGACGGGCTGGACTGGCCCGAGGCACGCCGCGCGATGGGGCGCGGCTGGGATGTCGTGTCCGATCACATCCGCGCCGGCGCGGACGAGGCGCTGGACCGGCTGGATGCCTTCATGGATGACGACATGGCCGATTACGCGGCCAATCGCGATCTGCCCTGGCGCGAACATGGCACGTCCGAACTGTCCGACAGCCTGGCCGTGGGCGAGATCAGCGCCCGGCGCGTCTGGCACCGTTGCCTGCCCGCCTTCCAGGATGGTCGCAAGGGCGCGGACGTCTTCCTGTCCGAGGTCGCCTGGCGCGAATTCGGGCGCGAGTTGATGCACCAGCATCCCAGGATGCCCACCGACAACTGGCGGCCCGAATGGGACGATTTCGCATGGAAGCGCGACAACGATCAGGCCGAGGCCTGGCGGCGCGGCCAGACCGGCATCTCGATGGTCGATGCGGGCATGAGGGAACTGTTCGTCACGGGCCGGATGCACAACCGCGTGCGGATGATCACCGGAAGCTATCTGACCAAGAACCTGCTGACTGACTGGCGGGTGGGGCTGGCCTGGTTCGAACACACGCTGATCGACTGGGATGCCGCGTCCAATTCGATGAACTGGCAATGGGTCGCGGGCAGCGGGGCGGATGCCTCGCCCTTTTTCCGCGTGTTCAATCCCGAAACCCAGGGCGACAAGTTCGACGGCAAGCGCAGGTATCGCGACTATTGGCTGGACCCCGAATCCGAAGGTGCCCGCCGCTTTGCCGAAGCTGCGCCGCGATCCTGGAAGATCGACCTGAGGAAGACCTGTCACCCCGCCATGTCGGTCGGCGAAAGCCGCAAGCGCGCGCTGAGCGCCTATCAGGACCTGAAGGATTGAACCGATGCGGGATGCGCTGATCATCGGGGCCTCGGGGGGGATCGGACAGGCGATGACCCGATTGCTGCAGGCGCGCGGCGTGGCGGTCACCGGGTTGTCGCGCAGCGCCGACGGTCTGGACCTGACCGACGGATCGTCGGTGGCCGAACATGGACAGGCGCTGGCAGGGCGCAGCTTCGATCTGATCCTGAACACCACCGGTGCGCTGGTGATCGACGGCCATCAGCCCGAAAAGACCACCGATGCCATCGATGCAGATGCCATGGCCGCCCAATTCGCGCTGAATGCCACCGGGGCCGCGCTGACCATCCGCCATTTCGCGCCCCTGCTTCATCGCGACGGGCGGGCCGTCTTCGGCAGCCTCTCGGCGCGGGTCGGGTCCATCGGGGACAACCGGCTGGGCGGCTGGGTCGCCTATCGTGCCGCCAAGGCCGCGCAGAACCAGATCCTGCGGACGGCGGCGATCGAATGGAAGCGACGCAACCGGCATTCCATCTTCGTGGCACTGCATCCCGGCACGGTCGAGACGCCCCTGACCGCGAAATACGCCGCCCGCCATCCCACCATCACCCCCGATCGCAGCGCCGAGGCCCTGCTGGGCGTGATCGAGGGCCTGACGCCCGAAGATACCGGCAGCTTCTGGGACTGGAAGGGTCAGCGCGTTCCCTGGTGACGCCCCCGCCATGCCCGCCAGAGGATCAGCCCGCCCGCGACGACGGCCAGCACGACCAGCGCCGGGTTGCCGCGCTCGACATTGGCAATGGCGATGCCCGTCAGTGCCCAGATCACGCTGCCCGCGAACAAGGGCGCGTCGGGGCGCAGCCCCTGCACGGCAATCGTCACGGCGGTGACGCCTGCAAGGCACAGGATGGCCGCGGGAATGCCCGGCAGGATCCCGTGCCCGGCCAGCCAGATCCCCACCGACACCCCCGAGGCCGCCGTCAGCCACCCGGCATAAAGCGCGACGGGCCGCACCTGAAACCAGCGATCGCCGCGACCCGCCCGGATCATCGCCAGCACGGCCCCCGCCCACATCAGCAGGATCATGATCGTGGCCAGCCCCGGCAGCGATTGGGCCACGGGTATCCACAGGAACCCCACCCCAAGGCTTGCCAGCAGGGGCGCGCGCATGGGCCGCCAATCCTCATCCCCGGATCTGCGCCAGGCGCCGTATCCCGCCCCCACGATCAGCCACAGATAGATCGGCCCCCAGATCGCGAAGGCCCATCCGGCAGGCTGGATCGGCGGATCGTTCTGCGGGACGGGAAACAGATCGCCGTCATAGCCTGCAAAGCCCGGAAAGATCACCGGGGACAGCGCGAAGGCCACGGCCGCCACAAGAACCGCGATGGCAAGGTTTCGGTTCGACATCCTGGTCCCCTCTCAACCGGTCACGGCATGCCCGATGCCAACACCGCGCGCGCTTCGGGCGTTCCCGCGCGGTGTCAGTCCAGCGCGCTGCGGGCAGCCGCAAGATCCTCGGGGGTGTTCACGTTTCGAAACGGGTCATGTGGCAGCGCCGACCATTCGGCGCGGGCGGCCTTGTGCGCATCGGTCAGGGCGCGGACGCGACGGTTCCCCGCCAGCAGCCTTGCGCGCAGATCCGACCGAAGCCGCACGGGCCAGAGGCCGATCACCGGGTGATCGTGGCTGCCGTCCGCGTTGCGGCTGGCGGCGATCGCCAAGCCCCTCGGGCCGGCGGCAGCGGCCAGGCGCGACACGAGGTCGCCCGGAACGAAGGGCGTGTCGCCCGCCACCGTCACGACCCGGTCCGCCCCGATCCCCGCCGCCCAGTCCATGGCCGCCAGTATCCCCGCAAGGGGACCCGGATGATCGGGCAGGCTGTCGGGCAGCACGGGCAGCCCGTATTCCGCAAAGCGCGCCGGATCGCCATTCGCATTGATCGCTAACGGTTCGGCCTGCGGATCCAGGCATGCGGTGATCCGGCCCAGCATCGTGGTCCGACCCAATTGCAGCAGCGGCTTGTCGCCCCCGCCCATGCGGGTCGCGCGGCCTCCGGCAAGGATCATGGCGGGTGTTTTCATGCGGCCAAGCAGTGACGCGAAGCGGCTTGACCCGCAAGGGGGGTCGAAACTTGACTTCTTTGATCGGATTCTTTACCCGCGCAAAATAGTCAAGTTAAGCCATCCCGACGGAGATCGACATGACCGACCTTGGTGCAACCCTGACGGAACTGCCGATCTTCGGCATGGTCCGGGACGGCGGCTGGACGATGTGGTTGATCGCGGCGCTGTCCGTGATCACCGTGGCCGTCATCCTGTGGAAGCTGTTCGCGCTGTGGCGCATGGGTGTCTGGGGCGGATCGCATTCACGCCGCGCCGTGGCGCTGTGGTCGCAGGGCCGCGCGCGGGATGCGCTGGATGCCGTGCGTGGCCGCCCCTCGGCGCGGGCCCGCGTCGCGCAGGCCGCCATCGGCACCTCGCTCGATCCGCGCTTCGACGACCGCGCCGCCCGCGAAGAGACGACCCGCGTGGCCCGCCACACGCTCTATCGTTCGCGCGAAGGACTGCGTGCGCTGGAGCTGATCGCGACCATCGCGCCGCTTCTGGGCCTTCTGGGCACGGTTCTGGGCATGATCAGCGCCTTCCAGGTCCTGCAGAGCAGCGGCAACCAGGCCGATCCCTCGGATCTGGCGGGCGGCATCTGGGAGGCGCTTCTGACCACCGCCGCGGGCATGGCCGTCGCCATCCCCGCAGGGGTCGCGCTGTCCTGGTTCGAAAGCATCGCGGACCGCCTGCAATCCGACCTAGAGGATCTGGCCAGCCGCGTCTTCGTCAAGCGCGACGCCCCCGACACCGCCCCCATGCTGCAGGCCGCGGAATGAGCCATTCGCCCGAAGACACGGCGATCGACCTGGGCCCGCGCCGGCATCCCCGCCGGATGTCGCTGACACCCATGATCGACGTTGTCTTCCTGCTGTTGATCTTCTTCATGCTGGCCTCGCGCTTCGGCATGGACGCGGTCCTGCCCATCGCGGGCGGATCCGAGGGGGTCGCCAGCGAATGGCAGGGCGCGCCGCGACTGGTGGACATCCGCCCGGGCGGGCTGGCGCTGAACGGCACGCCGGTCGATCCCGCGGACCTGCCCGCGGCGCTGGCCGACATCATGCCCGACCCGGCGGCAGGCGTCATCCTGCGCGCGCAGGACGATGCCGCCCTGCAACGGCTGGTCGACGTGATGGACCTGCTGAACGGCGCCGGGCTGACCAACCTCATCCTGATCGAGTAGACCCCATGCGCATCGACATGCCCCCAAGGCGCCCGCGCGGCGAATCGATCATCCCGATGATCAACGTGGTGTTCCTGCTGCTGATCTTCTTCCTGCTGACCGCGCAGATCGCCCCCTCGACGCCGTTTCCGCTGACGCCGCCCGACAGCACCTCCGAGATCCCGGCCGAGGCGCTCGACGTGCTGTTCCTGTCGGCCGATGGCGAGCTGGCCTGGAACGACGCGCGGGGCGAGGCCGTCTGGCCCGCCATCGAAGCGCGCGCAACCGACGGACCGATCGAGATCCGCGCCGATGCCGCCACCCCCGCCGCCACGCTTGCGGCGCATCTGAAGACGCTGCGCGAGGTTTCGGATGACGGCGCGCGGCTTGTCGTCAGCGGAGGTTGACCCGATGCCCGCACGTCGCCTTGTCGAAACCGCCGGCTTCTTCCTGATCGCCGTGTCCCTGCATGTCGCGGCCTTCGCGGCCCTGCTGCCCGAGGACGGCCCCCAGGAAGGCGCCGCCGCCGAAGCACCCCCCGCGCAGCTGGCCGCGGGCGGCATCGAGGTGCAGTCCATGGTTGCCGATTGGGAGGCCCCGCCCGAAATCGCCCAGGCGACCCCCGAGCCGCAATCCCCGCCCGACCCCACCCCCGAGGCACCGCCCGAACAGCCGTCCCCCGACGCGCAGCCGGTCGAGACGGCAGCCCTGCCGCAGCCCATGGCCGCGCCCCCTTCGATGTCGCGGCCGAACCTGCCCGAACCGCCGCAACCCCCCGAGGCAGAGGTCGAGGTCGAGGCCCCGTCGGACCTGGCGCTGACCGCATCGACCCGCCCGGGCGAACGCCCGGCACGCCCTGCCCCGCGCCGTCAGCCCGACCCGCAGCCGGACCCGCAGCCCGATCCGCAGCCGCGCCGCGAACCGCAACGCCACGCCCAGCCCGCGCCGCAGCAGCAACGCCAGGCCGCCCCTGCCCCGCAGCGCGCCGGTCAGGGCGGCACCTCTCAGGCATCGCGCAGCGGCGGTGGCGGCGGGGTCAGCGCGGCACAGCGCCAGAACGCGATGAACCGGTGGGGCGGCCAGATTCAGTCCTGCATCGCACGCCGCGCGCAGCGTCCGCGCGGGGTCCGGGAAACCGGCACGACGCTGCTGTCGATCAATATCGGCCGCGACGGCACGATCCGTGGCATCGGTGTCGCGCGGTCGTCGGGCAGCGCGGCCCTGGACCAGGCGGCAGCGCAGGCCGCGCAGCGCGCAAGGCGCTGCCCTGCCGCCCCGTCCGAGCTGACGAATGCCAGCTATCCCTTCACGCTTCCGGTGACGCTGAACTGACCGGTCAGACGTGGTGCAGGACCAGCGGTCGCCCCTGATGACTGACGACCGCGATGGGCGCTTCATAGAGATCGGACAGCACGGCCTCGGTCAGCACCTCGTGGGCATCGCCCTGAGCCACGATGCGGCCTTCCTTCATGGCGATGACGTGATCGGCCCATGCGGCGGCATAGTTGATCTCGTGGACGACCAGCCCGACGCTGCGGCCCTGGTGGCGCACCAGGTCGCGCAACCGGCCCATCAGGGCGCGGGCATGGGCCATGTCCAGGTTGTTCAGCGGTTCGTCCAGCAGCAGCCAGTCGGTATCCTGCGCGAAGGCCATGGCGATATGGGCGCGCTGCGCCTGCCCGCCCGACACCTCGTCCAGGAAGCGATGCGCCAACGGGGTCAGGGCGAAGGCCTCCAGCGCCTCGGCCACGCGGGCATGGTCATGGGCCGTGGGGCGCCCCCGGTGATGGGGCCAGCGCCCGAAGCCCACCAGTTCCGACAGGCGCAGACGGCTGGCGATGCTGTTCTGCTGCCCAAGGATCGCCATCACGCGGGCCAGATCCTCGGTCCGGGTGGTCGAGACGTCATGCCCCCCGACCGAGATGCGGCCCTGCTGCAGCGGCTCCAGCCGGCCGACCAGCCGCAGAAGCGTGGATTTCCCCGCCCCGTTCGGCCCGATCAGCGCGGTCAGCCGCCCTTCTGGCAAATGGGTGGTGATGTCGTGCAGGATGGGCGCGTTGCCGATGCGGTGGCCGACGCCGTCGATGCGGATCATCTGATATGCCCCCTGAGCAGCAGGTAGAGGAAGAAGAGCCCGCCCGCGAATTCGACCACGACGGACAGGGTTGCCGCCTGGCCCAGCACGCGTTCGAACAGCCATTGGCCGCCGACCAGCAGGATGGCCCCCGACAGGGCGGCCGTGGGCAGCAGCGCCGCGTGGCGCGTGGATCGCATCAGCCCGTGGGCCAGCCCCGCGACGATCAGGCCGAAGAAGGATACCGGCCCTACCAGCGCGGTGGAAACCGACACCAGCACCGCGACCAGCCCCAGCACCTGCAGGACGACGCCCCGGTGCCGCAGCCCCAGGGACACCGCCGGATCGCGCCCCAGTGCCAGGACATCCAGCCGCGGGGCCATCCGCCACGCGGCAAGGCCCGCAAGCGCGGTCACGCCCATTGCCACCGGCAGCAGGTCGGGCTGCACCTTGTTGAAGCTGGCGAAGCTGACCGATTGCACCACCGCATAGGCGTTCGGGTCCAGGATGCGCCCCACGAAGCTGGAAAGCGACCGGAACAGCACGCCCAGGATCACCCCCGTCAGGATCATGCGCGGCACGTCGCGCGCACCCCGCAGTAGCAGGATGCCGAACAGGCCCGATGCCATCGCGGTCATCAGCGCGATCTCGGACAGGAACTTGGCCCCCGCCGGCAGTCCCGCGAAACCCGCCACCCCAAGCGATGCCACCAGCAGCGTCTGCAGCAGGACATAGAGCGCGTCGAACCCCATGATGGATGGTGTCAGCACGCGGTTCGCGGCGACGGTCTGGAACAGGACGGTCGATATGCCGATCGCGAAGGCCACGACGACCAGCGCCGCCAGCTTCGTGGCGCGCAGCGACAGGATGAAGCCGCGATTGCCGTCCCCCAGCCCCTGCAGCAGCCACAGGGCCGACAGCCCTGCAAGGCAGGCCAGCAGCCCGCCGAGGATCAGTACCGCGCGCCTATCCATGTGCAGGCCTGCGATGCAGCAGCCACAGGAAGAGAAGCGACCCTACGACACCAAGGACCAGGCCCGCGGGCACCTCGTAGGGGTGGATGATCAGGCGGCCCGCAAGGTCGCAGGCCATCACCAGAACGGCGCCCGACAGCGCGACGACGGGCAAGGTGCGGCGCAGGTTGTCGCCCATGATCCGCGCCACCATGTTCGGCACCACAAGGCCCACGAAGGGGATCATCCCTACGGTGGTCACGACCATCGCGGTCACCACCGCCACCACCGCCAATCCCAGGCGCAGCACGCCCCGCGTGCCAAGACCCAGCCCCGTGGCCACCTGATCGCCCAGCCCGATGATGGCGAAGCGGTCGGCCGCGAACCAGGCCAGCAGCGCCGCCCCGCCCGCGATCCACAGCAGCTCGTACCGCCCCGAGATCACGCCCGAGAATTCCCCGCTGAACAGCCATGTGCCGATATATTGTATCAGGTCGGTCTGCCAGCCGATGAAGGTCACGACCGATCCCAGCACGCCCGACAGCACCAGGCCCGCGATGGGCACCAGCATCACTTCGCGCACCGGCAGGCGCCGGATGATGGCGATGAACAGCGCCGTGGTGGCCATGGCAGACACGCTTGCCGAGACCATCCGCAGCCAGAGCGGGCTGGCGGGCCACAGGATGGTAATCGCCAGAAGGCCCAGGGCCGCGCCCTCGGCGGTGCCGGCGGTGTCCGGCCCCACGAAGCGGTTGCGCACCAGCGCCTGGATCAGCACGCCCGCCACCGACAGCGCCGCGCCGGTCAACGCCACCGCCAGCGTGCGCGGCAGCCGCGATTCCAGCAGGACCAGCATGGTCCGCGGATCGCTGAAGGCATGACCCAGATCGACGCTGGCGGCGCCGATGGTCATGCTGACCAGCATCATCGCGGCCAATGCCACGGCAAGGGCGGGCGTCGCGCGCATCAGTGGGCGGCCGCGAAGGCCTCGGTCAGCTGGTCCAGCGTATCGGTCAGCGCCCGGAAGCCGCCGGCCGAGATATAGGTTTCCGCAGGATCCAAGTAGATGACCTGGCCCTTGGACCATGCCTTGGTGCCCGCGACCAGATCCGAGGACAGCGTCTGTTCCGCGCCCTGCGATTCCTCGCCGATGGCGGCGCTGCGGTCGATGACGATCAGCCAGTCGGGATCGGCCTCGGCGATGAATTCATGGCTGATGCCCTGCCCGTGATCGGCGCGGTCAACGCCCTCGACGGCTTCGGGCAGGCCGGTGGCGTCATGCAGCCAGCCAAAGCGCGAATCCGCGCCATAGGCCGCGATCTTGGGGCCGTTGGTCATCACGACCAGCATGTCGCCCTTGCCCTCGGACGCGGCCCGGGTGGCCTCCAGCCTGGCGTCGATGGTGGCGATCATCTCGGCGGCGCGATCCTCGTGGCCGAAAAGCGTTCCATAGGCCGCGATGCGTTCCCTGGCCGAGGCCAGCAGGTCGTCGCCGAAGGTCATGTCGATGGCCGTGCCCACCTGCGACACCGCGGCAAGCTGGGTCGAGGACCGCCCGCCGACGATCGTCAGGTCCGGGCCCACGCCCGCAAGCGCCTCGAGGTCCGGTTCGAACAGCGTGCCGACCTGGGCCGCATCGCCCACCGCCTCGCGCAGTTCGGGGACCAGGATGTTGTCGATGGTGGCCGCGGGCACGACGCCCAGTGCGGTCAGCGAATCCAGCGCGCCCATGTCGTAGACGGCGACGGTTTCGGGATTGGCGGGCAGGGTGACGTCCCCCTGGGCGGTCGCGATGGTGACGTCCTGAGCGAGGGCGGCGGTGCTCATGGCGATGGCCATCAGGCCGGACAGCGCAACATGGCGCATGGCAGATCCTTTCATGGTTGACCGCGTGTGGCTGGACGTCTGGCTTCACGCATGATGGCGGATTAGCCTTCCCTCGGTTGGACGTAAAGGAAACGAAGCGGGATAAACCGCCGCATCGCACGAATTCTTGACGAAAATGCTTAGGAGACCTAGCTCCTGTGGCATGAAGGTCGCGAAACGCGCCTTCGGAACCTGCGAAAGGAAGACAGAATGCAGATGGATGCCGCCTTCGCCTCGGATCGGGCGCCCTCGCTGATGGCCACGATGGTCAAGCATTTCGGCCACAAGATCGAGGTCGAGCAGACCGACGATGCCGCGATCCTGCATTTCGAGATGGGCGTGACGACCCTGACCTGCGAGGATCGCGTGCTGCGCCTGTCGCTGAACGCCCCCGACGAGGCGCAAATGGAACGCATGCGCGACGTGGTCGAAGGCCACCTGATGCGCTTCGCCCACCGCGAGAACCCCCGCGCGCTGGTCTGGGACAAGGTCAGCGACTGAAGACCGGGTCGCCGCCTTCCTGCGGCATCCAGCGCAGGTGCCAGTCGCCCGTCGGGCCATGCTTGTTCTTGATCATGGCCCAATGATGGCCCCGCGCATCCATTCCCGCGACCGGACGGCAGTGCCACCTGCTCTCGGTCGCGTTCGACCCCTGGCCGGGGGCGATCAGCATCAGCCCCGTGGTGCCGCCCTTCTCGGCGGCAAGCTGCAGGCGGCGACCCGCCGTCAGCGACAGCGGCTGCTGCGGTTCGGACACCACGAGGCCCGTCACGCTGGCGCGCAGCGCCTCCTCGGTCGCCCAAAGAAGATCGACCTCGGATCTGGCGCGCATCAGGTAGATGCGGCCCGCCAGCCCCTCGGGCATGCCGGGGGGATAGAGCATGCCGCGCTGGTTGAACGGGCAGGCCCAGAAGACCGGCCCCGGATGCCGCGCGGCCTGAAAGATCGCGAAGGCATCCCGGCCCGGGCCCTGCACCTCGTGGATGCGGGCGTGACGCAGGCGCAACGGGTCGTCCAGGGCTGATTCCATGCGTGAACATTAGCAGAACATTCGTCGGTTGACAGCCCGTCCGCCACCCCGAGGGGGCTTTTCATTTCCGCGCGACTGGCGTTCCCTGTAGGCGCAAGACGGGGGCGACATGGTTCTGTATCTGGGCATCGACGGGGGCGGCACGGGCTGCCGCGCGGCCATTGCCGACGCGACGGGGCGCATCCTCGGGCGGGCCGAGGGCGGCCCCGCCAACATCAATTCCGATCCTCAGGGCGCGACGGTCGCCATCCTGGCCACCGCGACGGCCGCGATGGTGCAGGCGGGGGCCACCCCGCAGGACGTGATCGCGGTTCTGGGCCTTGCCGGGGGCGGCATGCCCGAAGCCGCCCGCGCGACCGAGGCCCGCCTGCCCTTCGCCCGCAGCCGCGTGGTCAACGATGCCGTGACGGCGGCGCGGGGGGCGTTGGGGGCCGGTGACGGCATCCTCGTGGCGGTCGGGACCGGGTCGGTCTTCGCGGTCCAGCGCGGCGGGGTGCTGGAACAGCGCGGCGGGCGCGGTTTCCTCATGGGGGACGAAGGCAGCGGCGCGGTTCTTGGGCGCAACCTTCTGTCCGAGGCGATGCGCGCGGGCGACGGCTTCGCCCCCGACAGCCCCCTGCTGCAGGATATCCGGCACCGGATGGGCGGATTTCAGGGCATCATCGCCTTCGGCAACCGGGCATCGCCCGCCGAATTCGCGCAGATGGCCCGCAGGCTGGTCGATCACCGCGACGATCCCGCCGCCAGCCGTGTGCTGGACGCCGCCGCCAGCCAGATCGACCATGCGGTCGCGGTGCTGCAGGCGGGTGCGGACCTGCCGGTCGTCTGCACCGGCGGCCTTGGCCCCTTCTATGCCGAACGGCTTGCGGCGCGATGGTCCGTTCGTCCCGCGCAGGGCAGCGCCACCGACGGTGCCATCGCCATGGCCCGCGAACTGGGGATCCCGGCATGACCCGCTGGATCACCGCGGATCTGGTCTTCGACGGTCGGATGCTGCATGCCAACCTGGCCATCGGCATCGAGAACGGGCGCATCGCCGCGCTGAAACCCGCGGACCGGATGCCGCGCGGTCCCGTTCCGCGCACCGACCGCGCGCCGCTGTCCGATCACCTGCGGGGCATCGTGGCGCCGGGCTTCGTCGATCTGCAGGTGAATGGCGGGGCGGGGCTGATGGTCGGCCCCGACACCGATGCGGATGCGCTGCGCCGTATCTGCGCGGCCCACCGGCGCCTGGGTTGCGCGGGCGTCCTGCCCACGCTGATCACCGACCGCCCCGAAACCACCGCCCGGCTGATCGACGCCGCCATCCGGGCCGAGGGCACCCCCGGCCTTCTGGGCCTGCACCTTGAGGGCCCGCATCTGGACCCGCGCCGTGCAGGTGCCCACGACCCCGCCCTGATCCGCCCCATGACCCCCGAGGATCTGGCCATGCTGTGCAGGGCCGCGCGCGATCTGCCCGCCCTGATGGTCACGCTGGCCCCCGAATCCGTCACGCCGGATCAGATCCACGCCCTGTCGCGCGCCGGGGCGGTGGTCAGCCTGGGTCACAGCGACTGTTCCCACGAGGCCGCCGCGCAGGCCATTGCCGCAGGGGCGCGCTGCGCCACGCATCTGTTCAACGCCATGAGCCAGCTGGGCCATCGCCAGCCGGGCCTTGTCGGCGCGGTGCTGTCCTCGGACATCCATGCGGGGCTGATCGCCGACGGGGTGCATGTCTCGGTCCCGGCATTGCGGATCGCGCTGGCGGCCCGTGCCCAGGGGCTGTTCCTCGTCAGCGACTGCATGGCGGTCGCAGACACCGACGCGACCGAGTTCACGCTGCAATCGCGCCGCATCCTGCGCCGGGACGGGCGGCTGACGCTGGCCGATGGCACGCTGGCGGGGGCGGACCTGCGGCTGGACCGTGCCATGCAGGTCGCGATGCAGGCGGGCGCCAGCCGCGAAAGGGCGTTGGCCATGGCCACCCGCATTCCCGCCGACCTGATCGGCGCGGGCCATGCGGCGGGCCGCCTCGACACGGGTCGGGGCGCGGATCTGGTGCTGCTGGATCACGACCTGGGGCTGCGGGCGACCTTCGACGGACAGGACTGGGCGGCGGTCTGACGGGTCGCCCTGTCGCAGGTCTTTCGGGCCGAATGCTCTGGCCCTTCGGGCGGGCGGTGCTTATGTCTGGTGCATGCAAAAAATCGACCTGCCCGAACGCCCCGACCTTGCACGCATCGCCGATGAGGCGGGCTTCACCTTTGCCAGCATGCATGGCGAACCCTACTGGGACGAAACCAGCGCGTATCGCCTGACGCTGGCCCAGGTCGAGAACGACATCGAGGACCCCGCGACCGAGCTGCACGCCATGACGCGCGAGGCCGTGGCCCGCATCGTGACCGATCACAAGCTGATGGCGCAGGTGGGCATCCCCGAGGCCCATATGGACCTTGTGGCCGACAGCTGGAACCGGTCCGAGCCCGAGCTTTATGGCCGGATGGACCTGGCCTATGACGGCAGCGGGCCGGCCAAGCTGCTGGAATACAATTCCGACACGCCGACCTCGCTCTATGAAAGCGCGGCGTTCCAGTGGCAGTGGCTGGAGGATCAGCTGGCCGCGGGACACCTGCCCCAGGGCGCCGACCAGTTCAACGGCATCCACGAGGCGCTGGTCGAACGGCTGCGCGACCTGTTCCCCGAAGGCACCGACCTGCATTTCACCGGCGCCCCCGACAACCCCGAGGATTACGCCACGGTGGAACAGATGGGCTGGGCCGCGCGCGAGGCGGGCCTCGGCGCGCATTACCTCGATCTGGACAAGATCGGCGTCAGCAAGCGCGGGCAGTTCGTGGACGACCAGGACCGCATCATCGGCACGCTGTTCAAGCTGTACCCGTGGGAAGACCTGCTGCGCGACGATTACGCCCGCCACATCAAGGGCGCGGGCTGCCTGTTCATCGAACCCGCCTGGAAGGCGGTCGTGTCGAACAAGGGGCTGCTGCCGGTCCTGTGGCAGATGTTCCCCGGCCATCCGAACCTGCTGCCGGCCTTCTTTGCCGATGACGTGGCCGATGCGCTGGTCGCGGGCGGACGCCCCGCGCCGCATGTCGCCCGCGCCTTCGACGCGGTGGCGGGCGATTTCGCACGCGCCCACGTGGTCAAGCCGATCTTCTCCCGCGAGGGTGCGGGCGTCGGCATTGTCGAGGATGGCGCGGTGACCGAAGAATCCCAGAACCGTGAATACGACGATCACCCCCGCATCGTGCAGGGTTATGCGCCCCTGCCCGACATGGGGGGCTTCCGTCCCGTGATCGGGGCCTGGATCGTGGGCGAGACCTGCGTCGGCATGGGCATCCGCGAGGATGCAAGCCGCATCACGCAGGACCTGTCGCGCTTCAAGCCGCATTTCATCGCCGACCCGGCGGCATAGGAGGAGAGATGAGAAAACGTTCGAGAACCGTCGCCCTGACCATTCTGGGCGCTGCCGCCTTCACGGTCGCAGGCTGCCGCGACGAACAGGTCGAGGCCCAGGCCTATCCCGACCTTGCCAGCTGCCAGCAGGCCGCCGCGAATGGTGGGCTGTTCACGGCCGACCAATGCGATCAGGCCTTTGCCGAGGCCGAGGAGCTGCATGTCGAATCCGCCCCCCGCTATGACAGCCTTGCCGTCTGCGAGGAACAGCACGGCGAAGGCAATTGCGGGTCCGAGGCGCAGCAGAACGCGGGCGGTGGCGGCAGCATCTTCATGCCGCTTCTGGCGGGCTATCTGATCGGGAACATGCTGGGCGGGGCGGGTCGCGGGATGGCCGCGTCGCAGCCCATGTACAACAACGGCCAGGGCGGCTTTACCAATGCCACGCGGACGACCAATTTCGGATCGAATGCGGGCCGCGCGACGATGGCCAGCCAGCAGTTCACCCGCCCCGCGGCAACTGCCGGCAAGGCACCGATGACGCGGGCGACCGCCGCATCGCGCGGCGGCTTCGGCACCGGCACGCGCGGCTTCGGGGGCTGATCAGCCCCCGCGACGCGTGCTGGCCCGCGCCATCAGGCGAAAGCCCAGATCCAGCGCATGGCCGCGCGGCTGGCCGCGTCCGGCCAGCCGGTCGCGGATCAGCCCGATCGCGGCGCGCCCCATCTCCAGCCGGTCGGTCGCGACCGAGCTGACGGCGGGTTCGGCTGCGGCCATCATCTCGAGGTCGTTGAACCCGCAGATCCCCAGATCCTGCGGAACGCGCAGGTTGCGCCGCCGCGCCTCGAACAGAACCCCCAGGGCGATATCGTCATTGTTGCACAGCACCGCATCCGTGCCGGGGCTGCGCGACAGCAGATCCGCGAACAGGCGGCAGCCCAGGCTGACCGATGACGGTTCGGGGGTGGTGACGACCGGATCGTCGATGCCGATGCCCGCCCCCGCCAGGCAATCGCGGAACGCCTGCAGACGCCGCTGGCTGCGCGGATCCATCTGCGCCCCCAGAAAGGCCGGCGCACGATAACCCTGTTCCAGCAGATGCGCGGCCCCTGCCCATGATGCGTCGTAATGGGACAGCCCCACCGCCATGTCGATGGGCGCGGGCCCGACCTCCATCAGCTGCACCACCGGGCATTCCGCCGATTCCAATGCCGCGCGGGCGGCGGGCGACTGGTCGTGGCCCGCGACGATCAGGCCCGCGGGCCGCTGCGACAAGAAGACCCGGATCAGCTTCTCCTCGATCACCGGGGAATAGCGCGTATTGCCCATCTGGACGCTCAGCGCGCTGCCCTCCAGCGCGTCGTAGATGCCGCGCGTCACATCCCCGAAGACGTTGTTGCTGACCGAGGGGATGATCACCCCCACCACATCCGTCCGCCCCGACGCCAGGGCACGCGCAGCGGGGTTCGGGACATAGCCCAGTTCGCGAATCGCCTCGTCGATCCTGGCCCGGGCCTCGGGGGACACCTTGGCCGGATCGCGCAGCGCGCGGGACACCGTGATAGGGCTAACACCGGCAGCGGACGCGACCTCGGACAACGTGATTTTGCGCGATTTATTCATGGTTTGGCAAATTAGCGGCGAATGCGGGAAAGAAAAGCCTCTTGACGCATGACAGCGCTGTCATCAGTATCGCACCCGAGTTCGAGGGGGGAGGCATCGGCATGGCGGCACGGCCTATTCTGGTCATGGGCATCTGCGGCGTGGGCAAGACGACCATCGCGCAGGGCATCGCGGAACGCATCGGCGGCACCTATGTCGAGGCCGACCTGTTCCACGACGAGGCCAGCGTCGCGCATATGCGGGCGGGCAGGCCGCTGACCGACGACATGCGGTGGGGCTGGCTGGACCGGCTGGGCGCGGCCATCGCCGCAGAACCGGGCCGCGCGGTGCTGGCATGCTCGGCCCTGGGGCGCGCGCATCGCGACCGGCTGCGGGCCGGGGCGGGCCCCCTCGACATCGTGTTCCTGCATGGCGACCGCGCCCTGATCGAGGAACGGATGTCGGCGCGCCAGGGGCATTACATGCCCACCAGCCTGATCGACAGCCAGCTTGCCGCATTGCAGCCCCCCTCGCCCGAGGACGAGGGCGCGCTGTGGATCGACGTCGCGCTGACCCCCGATGCGATCATCGACACCGCCGCCAAGGCGCTTGGCGCGGGACCTGTTTCAACCGGAGGAGAACCGAAATGACCACCCTGACCCGCGGCCTTCTGGCCGCCACCGCGGCCATCGCGCTGACCGCCCCCGCATTCGCGGCCGATTACAGCTTCCGCTTCCAGTCCTCGGACCCGGCGGGGAACCCGAACTTCATCCTGCACCAGAGCTGGGCCGAGGAGGTGACCGAGCTGACCGACGGCCGTGTCGAGATCGAGCTGCTGCCCGTCGAATCCATCGTCGCCCACAACGAGACGCAGGACGCCGTCGCGACCGGCATCCTGGACGGCCACATCACCGACCTGTCCTATTTCTCGGGCAAGGACCCGGCCTTCGGGCTGATGGGCAACCCCGTCGGCGCATGGTCGGACCCCGAACAGATGCTGGGCTTCATCGAGGAAGGCGGCGGTCACGAGCTGCTGAACGAGATCATGAACCCCTACGGGCTGCATTTCATCGGCGCGATCACCCCGGGCCTGGAGGCGCTGGTCAGCGCCGTTCCGATGGACGGCGTGGACGACCTGAAGGGCGTCAAGATCCGCGCGCCCGAAGGACTGGTGCAGAACGTCTTCGCCGCGGCGGGCGCATCGCCCGTGAACCTGCCGGGCTCCGAGGTCTTCACCTCGCTCGACAAGAAGGTGATCGAGGCCGCGGATTATACCGTCTTCTCGACGAACCAGGCGCAGGGCCTGAACGACATCGCGCCCCATCCCGTCTATCCGGGCTTCCATTCGATGCCGCTGGTCGAGATCTCGATGAACAAGGCCAAGTGGGACGCCATGCCCGCCGATCTGCAGGACATCCTGACCCAGTCGGTGCAGGATTATGCCCGCCGCCTGATCCAGTCGCTGGCCGAGGCCGACGAGGCCGCCGTGGCCGAGGCCGAGGCCAGCGGCGAGATCACCATCCACGACTGGTCGGACGAGGAACGCGCCAAGTTCCGCGGCATCGCGCAGGGCGAATGGGAAAAGGTCGCAAGCCAGTCCCCCGCCGCGCAGCGCGTCTATGACAGCCTGACCACCTATCTGAGCGACGAAGGTCTGCTGCAGTAACCATCAGGGCGGGCCGGACATGCCTCCGGCCCCCTACCCCCGGGAGGATTTCAAACATGGCCGAACATGACACCGTGCCGGATGCGGCACCGGTCGAGGAACATGCGGCGATCTCGCAATCGGGCGGCCTCGGTCGCTGGATCGACCGGCTGGCGATACTGCCCGCGATGGGCCTCGTGCTGGCCATGCTGATCCTGATCCAGGAGGTCGTGCTGCGCTACGTCTTCGGTCGCCCGACCATCTGGGCGCACGAGACGACGGTCTTCCTCAGTGCGATCGCCTTCATCTATGGCGGCATCCTGTGCACCGCGCGCGACCGCCATATTCGCGTGGTGCTGGTCTACGACCTGCTGCCGCCCGCCGCGCGCCGCGTGGCCGACATCCTGATCTCGGCCGTCTGCGCGGCAGCATCGGCATCCTTCGCTTGGGCCGCCTGGCAGATGGTCAAGCGCGCCGCTTGGCGTCCCGATGGCAGCTTCCACCTCGAAACCTCGGGCAGTGCCTGGAACCCCGCCTTTCCCGGCCTTCTCAAGATCCTGCTGATGTTGGCGCTTGGGGTGATGGCCGTCCAATTCCTGATCCTGACCGTGAACTATGCGCGCGGCACCAAGGGGGCCCGCTGATGGAGTTCTTCGGTTCGCTTTCATCCATGGGCATCGAGACGGGGACGCTGGTCCTGTTCGCGATGCTGCTGGGTCTTCTGATCACCGGCATCCCGCTGGCCTTCGTCACGCTGCTGGTGACGCTGGTCTTCGCCCTGGGCTGGTTCGGGCCGATGGTGGTCCCGCTGATCACCAGCCGCGTCTATTCCTTCGTCAGCAGCTTCGTCTTCGTGTCGGTGCCGATGTTCGTGCTGATGGCGGCCATCCTGGATCGCAGCGGCATCGCGCGCGACCTGTTCGAGGCGATGCGCCTGATCGGGGGCCGCATCCGCGGCGGCGTGGCCGTCCAGACCATCTTCGTGGCCGTGATCCTGGCCGCCATGTCCGGCATCATCGGCGGAGAGGTCGTGCTGCTGGGCCTGATCGCGCTGCCGCAGATGCTGGCGCAGGGATACGATCGCAAGCTGGCCATCGGCGTCGTCTGCGCGGGCGGCAGCCTGGGGACCATGGTGCCGCCCTCGATCGTGCTGATCATCTACGGGCTGACGGCCAACGTCTCGATCGGGGAACTGTTCACGGCAGCCTTCGTGCCGGGCTTCATGCTGGCGTTGCTGTATGTGGGCTATGTTCTGGCGCGGGCCTTCCTGACGCCGGGCGCCGTGCCCCCTGCCGTGACCGACCCCGTGCCCACGGCCGAGAAGATCCGCCTGCTGAAGGGTCTGTTCCTGCCGATCCTGGTGGTCGTGATGGTGCTGGGCTCGATCTATGGCGGGATCGCATCGGTGACCGAGGCCAGCGCCGTGGGCGTGGCGGGCGTGCTGCTGTCCACCATCCTGCGCGGCGAATTCAGCTGGGGCCTGCTGAAGGGCGCGGCGATGCAGACGCTGCAGACCGTCGGGATGATCGTCTGGATCGGCATCGGGGCATCCGCACTGGTCGGCGTCTTCAACCTGATGGGCGGGATCAACTTCGTGTCGGACCTGATCACCGGGATCAGCGACAACCCCACGATCATCATCCTGTTCATGATGGCGATCCTGTTCGTGCTGGGCATGTTCCTCGACTGGGTGGGGATCGCGCTGCTGACCATGCCGATCTTCGTGCCCATCGTGGTCGAGCTTGGCTACGACCCGGTCTGGTTCGGGGTGCTGTTCGCGATGAACATGCAGGTCAGCTTCCTGTCGCCGCCCTTCGGGCCCGCCGCGTTCTACCTGAAATCGGTCACGCCGCCCGACATCTCGTTGGGAGAGATCTTCCGCGCCCTGCTGCCCTTCATCGGGCTTCAGATCATCGCGGTCGCGCTGCTGATCCTGTTCCCGCAGATCGCGGTCTACTGAGAATGGGGAATGGCCGGGGCGCAACGTCCCGGCCTTTTTCACGGGATCGGCGGGAACCCGCGGCAATCGTGGGCGCTTCGTTCACGATGACATGACCGGCGCATGAGCAGTCCGGTTCCCCGCGCGATAAGGATGATCCCCATGCCCGCACGCCTGACCGCCCTTGCCACCGCCCTTCTGACGCTTGCCGGCACGGCGGGCGCGCAGGACATCCGCGTCTCGTCCAAGATCGACACCGAGGGCGGGCTTCTGGGCAACATGATCCTGCTGGCCCTGTCGGCCGCCGACATGCCCGTGCAGGACCGCCTGCAGCTGGGCGGCACGCCCATCCTGCGCGACGCGATCACCTCGGGGCAGGTGGACATCTATCCCGAATATACCGCGAACGGGGCCTTCTTCTTCAACGAGGGCGACAGCGATGTCTGGAAGGACGCCCAGGCGGGTTACGAGCGCGTCGCCCAGCTGGACCTGGAACAGAACGACATCACCTGGCTGACGCCGTCCCCCGCGAACAACACCTGGGCCGTGGCGACCCGGCGGGACCTGGCCGATGAGAACGGCCTGACCACCATGTCCGAACTGGGCGAATGGATCGCCTCGGGCGGCGACGTCAAGCTGGCCGCCTCGACCGAGTTCGTGACATCGCCCGCGGCGCTTCCGGCCTTCCAGGAAACCTATGGCTTCCAGCTGCGCCCCGACCAGCTGGTGCAGCTGTCGGGCGGCGACACCGCCGCCACCATCGCCGCCGCCGCGCAGCAGACATCGGGGGTGAACGCGGCCATGGTCTATGGCACCGATGGCGGCATCGCCCCTGCCGGGCTGGTGGTGATGGAGGATGACAAGGCCGTGCAGCCCGTCTATCAGCCCGCCCCCATCATCCGGACCGAGGTGCTGGAAAGCTATCCCCAGATCGCCGAGGTGCTGGAGCCGATCTTCCGATCGCTCGACCTCGAGACCCTGCAGGAGCTGAACGGCCGCATCCAGATCGGCGGAGAGCCCGCAGCATCGGTCGCGCGCGATTACCTGACCGCGCAGGGCTTCATCGCGGGATGATCCCGCACGTCGACCGTCCGGGCATCCTGTTCGCCCTGGTCGGCGGGGCCGGACTGGCCCTGCCCCTGGTGCAGTTCAAGGCCAACCGCATCGTCGCGGGCGAGGGGCTGGGCATGCCCGCCGCCCTGCCATGGGGCTGGTTCGCGGTCGCGGCCATCGCCGCCTTGCTGCTGGCGGGCCTGTTCCGCATGGGCGCGGCGCTTCGCCTTGCCATGGCCGTCGCGGGGCTGGCGCTGGTCGTCGCCGCATTGGGGGCCGCGGCGCAGGCCCTGACACCCCCCGACGATACGCTTGCACGGGTGGCCCCCTCGGCGGGGTTCTGGCTGCTGGGGCTGGCCATGGCGCTGATGGGGGCCGATGCGCTGACGCGGCTGCGGCCCTCCTTGCCGCTGCGCTGGCTGCTGCTGGGGGCGGCGGTCATGGCGGTCGCGGGGGTTCTGGGCTCGGGGATGCTGGACGGGATCTCGGTCATGCGGGAATACGCGGCCCGGCAAGACATGTTCCTGCGAGAGGCCTCGACCCATCTGCTTCTGGCATTCGGTTCGCTGACGGCGGCATTGCTGGCGGGCCTGCCCATCGGCATCGCCATCCATCAGCGGCCGGGGCTGCGCCGCCCCGTCCTGTCGGGGCTGAACGTGCTGCAGACCATCCCGTCGCTGGCCCTGTTCGGCATCATGATCCCCATCTTCGGCTGGATCGCCGCGACATGGCCCGCCGCCGCAAATGCGGGCGTGTCGGGCATCGGCATCTTTCCCGCGCTGGTGGCGCTGTTCCTCTATTCCCTACTGCCGGTGGTCGCGAACACGCTGACCGGCCTGTCGGGCGTCGATCCCGCCGCGGTCGAGGCCGCGCGCGGTCTGGGCATGACCCGCCCGCAGCTGATGACGCGCGTGCTGGTGCCGCTGGCGCTGCCGGTCCTGCTGGCCGCCATTCGGATCGTGCTGGTCCAGAATATCGGCCTTGCGGTGATCGCGGGTCTGATCGGGGGCGGGGGCTTCGGCACCTTCGTGTTCCAGGGCCTGAACCAGACGGCGATGGACCTGGTGCTTCTGGGCGCGCTGCCCACCATCGCGCTGGCCCTGGTCGCCGGCATCGCCATGGATCTGGCCGTCGAGGCCAGCCGCAAGGGGGCCGCATGATCCGCATCGAAAATCTGAGCCGCGATTTCGACGGCAAGCCCGCCGTGCAGGACGTGTCCCTGACCGTGGAACGCGGTCAGATCGCGGCCCTTGTCGGCACCTCGGGGTCGGGCAAGACGACGCTTCTGCGCATGATCAACCGCCTGGTGGAACCAAGCTCGGGGCGGGTGCTGATCGACGGGCGGGACAGCCGCGACATGCCCGCCCATCAGCTGCGCCGCCGCATTGGCTATGCCATCCAGGGGCACGGGCTGTTCCCGCATCGCAGCGTCGCGCAGAACATCGCCACCGTGCCCCGCCTGCTGAAATGGGACCGCGACCGCATCCGCGCACGGGTCGACGAGCTGCTGACCCTGTTCCAGATGGACCCCGCCGATTTCCGCGACCGCATGCCCTCGGAATTGTCGGGCGGGCAGCAGCAGCGCGTGGGCGTGGCCCGCGCCCTTGCCGCGCAACCCGACCTGCTGCTGATGGACGAGCCCTTCGGTGCGCTGGATCCGGTGATCCGCGCCAAGGCCCAGGCCGATCTGCGCCAGATCCAGCGCGGGCTGGGCACGACGCTGATCCTGGTCACCCATGACATGGACGAGGCGATCACCCTGGGCGACCGGATCGCGGTGATGGATGGCGGGCGGCTGGTTCAGTACGACACGCCCGCGCGCATCCTGACGAACCCCGCCACGCCGTTCGTCCGCAACCTGATCGGCAGCGGCCAGAGGGCGTTCCAGCTTCTGTCGCTGACCCCCGTATCCGATGTCGCGCAACCGGGACAGGCGGCGGGCGATCCCATCGCGCCCCATGCCACCCTGCGCGAGGCGCTGTCGCAATGCCTGACCTCGGGGCGGGATGCGCTGCCTGTCGCAGGCGGCGGCGTCGTCACGCTGGATGCGCTGCGCCGGGCCGCGCGGTCATGATCGGGCGGGCGATCCTTGCGCTGACGGGCGCGCTGCTGCTGGCCTTCCTGATCAGCCCTGCCGGCTTCGCGCCGATCTTCGCGCCCTTCACCCGCAACGGGGCGCCCGCGATCTATGTCCAGACGCCGATCCTGTCGCTGACCCTGTCGCATCTGGCGCTGGTGGGTGCCGCGGTCCTTCTGTCGACCGTCATCGCGCTGGCGCTGGCCATCGCCGTGACCCGCCCCGCCGGACAAGAGTTCCTGCCCCTGGCCCGCACCGTCACCGCCGTCGGGCAGACCTTTCCACCGGTGGCGGTTCTTGCGCTGGCCGTGCCGGTCATGGGCTTCGGGGCGGGGCCCACGCTGGTCGCGCTGTTCCTCTATGGCCTGCTGCCCGTGTTCGAGAACGCGCTGGCGGGGCTGGCCGATCAGGACCCCCGCGTGACCGAGGCCGCGCGCGGCATGGGCCTGACCCCGCGCCAGCGTCTGTGGCAGGTCGAACTGCCCCTTGCCCTGCCCGTGATCCTGACGGGGATGCGGCTGACGGCGGTCATCTCGCTTGGAACCGCGACCATCGGATCGACCGTCGCCGCCCGCACATTGGGCGAGGTGATCATCGCGGGCCTGCTGTCATCGAACACCGCCTTCGTCCTGCAGGGCGGCGCGGTCGTGGGCATCATCGCCGTGATGATCCACGAAGGTTTCCAGGCGATCGAGGCGATGGCGGCCCGACGAGCGGGCCGCGCCTAGGGGTCCAGCTGCAGCGTGAAGGCCACGATGCTTTCGGCCGCGATCAGTTCGTGATCCGATGCCGGGCGGTCGATATCATGCACCATCGCGCTGTCCAGCTGACGCCGCCACGTTCCGCGCCGCACGGTTTCCGGCAGGCTGACGCGCACCTCGGGGCCGTTGTTGAACACCAGGAACACCGCACCGGGCAGGGCCGCGTATTCGGGCGTGCCCGATGCCATGCGCATCTCGGCGGTCAGCAGGCGCAGTTCGGGATCGTTCCAGTCGTCATGCGTCATCGGGCGGCCATCGGCGCAGCGCCAGAACAGGTCGGGCAGGCCGTCCTCTTTTCGCGGGCGGCTGTGCAGGAACCGCTTCTGCCGCAGGATCGGATGCGCACGACGGAAGGCCACGACCCGCCGGACGAAGGCCAGGAAATCCGGATCGGCATTCGCCCAGTCGATCCAGCCGATGGGATTGTCCTGCGCATAGGCGTTGTTGTTGCCGCCCTGCGAATTGCCCAGCTCGTCCCCGCCCAGGATCATCGGCGTGCCCTGCGACAGCAGCAGCGTCGTCATCAGGTTGCGCCGCCTGCGATCGCGCCGCGCACGGATCGCGGGATCGTCGGTCGGCCCCTCGACGCCCATGTTGTCGGACAGGTTGTGGTTGTGGCCGTCGCGGTTTTCCTCTCCATTGGCCTCGTTGTGCTTGTCGGCATAGCTGACGGTGTCCATCAGCGTGAAACCGTCATGGGCCGCGACGAAGTTGATCGACGATGTCGCGGGCCGCCCGTCATGGTCGAACCGCGCCGCGGACCCCGCGATGCGCTTGGCCAGCTTGCCGATGCGCCCCGGATCGCCCCGCCAGAAGGCCCGGATCTGGTCGCGGAAGCGGTCGTTCCATTCCGTGAAGGGCGCGGGATAGGCGCCCAGCTGATACCCGCCCGGCCCGACATCCCACGGCTCGGCGATCAGCTTGACGCGGTTCAGCACCGGGTCCTGGCGGATCGCGCGGAAGAACGGCCCGTCGCGGTCGAAGGCCCCGCGCGTGCGCCCCAGCACGCTGCACAGATCGAAACGGAACCCGTCCACATGCATGACCTGGACCCAGTATCGCAGGCTGTCCATGACCAGCCGCAGCGCGAAGGGGCTGTCCAGGTTCAGCACGTTCCCCGTGCCCGCATCGTCCACGTAATATCGCGGATCCTCGGCCAGGCGGTAATAGGACGCGTTGTCCAGACCCCGGAAGGACAGGGTCGGCCCCATCTGGTTCCCTTCGGCCGTGTGGTTGTAGACCACGTCCAGGATCACCTCGATCCCGGCCTTGTGGAACCGCGCGACCATCTGCTGGAATTCCGCGATGTCGCCTGCCTGCATGTATCGCGGATCGGGCGCGAAGAACCCGTAGGACATGTAGCCCCAGTAGTTCCGCAGCCCCTTTTCCAGCAGGAAGCGGTCATCGTTGAAGGCATGGACGGGCAGCAGCTCGACCGCGGTGATGCCCAGTTTCGTCAGGTGGTCCAGCATCGGATCCGAGGCCATCGCCAGATAGGTGCCGCGCGCGGGGATGTCGTCGCGCCCCGCGGTCATTCCCTTCACATGCGTTTCGTAGATGACCGTATCGGACCAGCTGCGATCGGGCGGGCAATCGTCGCCCCATGCGAAGCTGGGATCGACCACGACCGATTTCGGCATGTATTGCGCGCTGTCGCGGCGGTCGAAGGACAGATCCGCATCGCGATGCCCCACGCGATAGGCGCACAGCGCGTCATGCGGGCGCGGGCTGCCGGTCAGCTGCTTGGCATAGGGGTCGATCAGCAGCTTGTTGGCGTTGAACCGGTGGCCTTCCTGCGGGCGCCAGGGGCCGTGGACGCGAAATCCGTATCGCTGGCCGGGCCGCATTCCGGGAACGTAACCGTGCCAGACATGCCCCTCGCGCTCGGGCAGGTCCACCCGCGTCTCTCGGCCCCGCTTGTCGAACAGGCACAGGACCACCCGTTCCCCATGCTGGCTGAAGACGGCGAAATTGACCCCCGCCCCGTCGAAGCTGGCACCCAATGGCGTCGGGCGCCCGGCGGTGATCGTCACGGCTTGGTTCTTCATCAGGCTTTGGCACCCAGTTCAGCATAGAGCGCGGCATAGGCCCGCGCGGATTCCCCCCATCCCACAGGCTGCATCATGGCATTGCGCTGCATCCGTGCCCAGACCTTGGGTTGCTGCCACAGCTGACCCAGCCGGATCAGCGCGCCAGACAGCGCATCGGTCGTCACGGGGGCGAACTGGATGCCCGTCGCGGCCCTGACCGCCAGCGCGGCGGGCGAGGCGTTGATGACGGTATCCGCCAGCCCCCCCGTCAGCGCCACGACCGGGATGGTCCCATAGCGCAGGCCGTACATCTGCGTCAGGCCGCAAGGCTCGAACCGGGACGGCACGAGGATCGCATCGCCCCCCGCGATCATCCGATGCGACATCGCCTCGTCGTAACCGATGCGGACCGCGATGTCGGGGTCGTGCGCGGCGGCATCGCGGAACGCGGCCTCCAGCGCGGGATCGCCCGACCCCAGCAGGGCAAGCTGACCGCCGATGGCGCGAAGCGCGGGCAGCGCCTCGAGCATCAGGTCCAGCCCCTTCTGATGGGTCATGCGCGACACGATCACGCAAAGCGGTCCTTCCGCCTCGGGCAGGCCCATCTCGGCGCGCAGGGCGGCCTTGTTCGCGCGCTTGCCCGCGCCTGTCTTGAAGGGCGTGATGGCGGGGTCGGCGGTGGGGTCCCAGGCATCGGTGTCGATGCCGTTCAGGATGCCCCGCAGATCGGTGCGGCGATGTCGGATCAGCCCGTCCATGCCCATCCCGAATTCCGGCGTGGTCAGTTCCTCGGCATAGGTGGGCGACACGGTCGTCAGGATGTCCGCCCCGATCAGCCCCGCCTTCAGCGCCGATATGGCACCCCAGTATTCGTAACCCTCGCTGTGGAACCGCGCAGGGTCCAACCGCAGCGCGTTCAGCCGCCAGGGATCGGCGGGACCGGTGAATGCGATGTTGTGGATCGTCATCACCGTGCGCACATCGCCCGCATTCACGCGGCGCAGGTATTCGGTCATGAAGCCCGCCTGCCAGTCGTGCCCGTGCAGGACCTGCGGGCGCCAGCCCTCGACCCCGTCGGCCGCGATCCGGGCCGCCACCCAGGACAAGGCCGCAAAGCGTTCGGGATTGTCCGCCCAGTCGCGCCCGTCCGGCCCCAGATAGGGATTGCCCGGCCGCGCATAGAGATGGGGCGCCTCGATCACCAGCAGATCGAGGCCCGCCGCCTGCCCCGACAGGATCTGCGCCGGTCCGCCGAACAGATCGTCGATCGCCATGACGGCCCGCGCATCGCCCAGACCCGCGGTCACCGCCGGATAACCCGGCAGCAGGACGCGCATCTGCACGCCTTCCGCGGCCAATGCGGTGGGCAGCGCGCCCACCACATCCGCCAGACCGCCGGTCTTGACCAGCGGCGCGCATTCCGATGCGACCGACAGGACCCTCCTCACAGCGCCGCCGCCCGCTTGTCCAGCATGTCCTGCGTGATCAGCACGACGCCCTTCTCGCTGACGCGGAACCACTTGGCGTCGTCCTTGGGATCCTCGCCCACGACCAGCCCCTCGGGGATGACGACGCCGCGATCGACCACCACGTTGCGCAGCCGCGCGCTGCGGTGGACCACGACCGATGGCAGGACCACCGCGTTCTCCAGGATGGCGTAACTGTTGGTATGCACCCCCGTGAACAGGACCGAATTGCGGATTTCGGTGCCCGAGACGATGCAGCCCCCCGAGACCATGGACGACACCGCGATCCCCCGGCGGTCCTTTTCGTCATGGATGAACTTGGCCGGCGGGACCACCTCGGAATAAGTCCAGATCGGCCATTCCTGGTCCCAGAGGTTCAGTTCGGGCGTGAAATCCGTCAGGTCGATATTCGCGCGCCAGAAGGCATCGACCGTCCCCACATCCTTCCAATAGGCCGGCGCGCCTGGATCGCGGACGCAGGACACGTCGAAGCGATGGGCCATCGCCTTGCCGTTCTTGACGATGTCGGGGATCAGGTCATGGCCGAAATCATGGCTGGAATTCGGATCCTCGGCATCCTTCTGCAGCAGTTCGCGCAGGTATTTCCAGCTGAAGACGTAGATCCCCATGGATGCCAGCGCCTTGGTCGGATCATCGGGCGTGCCGGGCGGCTGGCTGGGCTTTTCCAGGAACGAGACGATGCGCCCGGATGCATCCACATCCATGACGCCGAAGGCGCTGGCCTCCTCTCTCGGGACGGTCAGGCAGCCCACGGTCACGTCGGCACCGCTGTCCACATGCTCGCGCAGCATGATCTCGTAATCCATCTTGTAGATGTGGTCGCCCGCCAGGATCACGATGTAATCGATGCCGTAATCGTCCACGATATCGATGTTCTGGGTGACCGCATCGGCGGTGCCGCGATACCAGTGCTGTTCGGACAGGCGCTGGCTGGCGGGCAGGATGTCCAGGAACTCGTTCCGTTCGGCGCGAAAGAAATTCCAGCCGCGATGGCAGTGGCGGATCAGGCTATGGGCCTTGTACTGGGTGGCGACCGCGATCTTGCGGATGCCGCTGTTCACCGCGTTCGACAGGGCGAAATCGACGATACGTGCCTTGCCCCCGAAATAGACGGCGGGCTTCACGCGCCTGTCCGTCAGTTCCTTCAATCGGCTGCCGCGTCCGCCTGCCAGCACGAATGCCATGGACCTGCGTGCAAGTCTCTGATTGTCGGCCATATCGAAATCCTCCCCCTGTGGATATTCATTCACCGGCCACGAAGAACAGCGTGGACAGCGGCGGCAAAGTGATCGTGATCGATGCGGGCAACCCGTCATGGGGCGCGTCCTCGGCCGTGACCCCGCCCATGTTCCCCCGGTCGCTGCCGCCATAGGCGGCGGCATCGGTGTTCAGCGCCTCGGCCCAGTGGCCGCCCTGCGGCACGCCCAGCCGGTATCCGTGGCGCGGCACGGGGGTCATGTTCGACACGACGACGACAGGCGGATCGCCCGCCTCGCCCATGCGCAGCCAGGCAAAGACAGACTGGCCGGGATCCGTCGCGATCCAGCGGAACCCCTCGGGGACGGCATCGGCCACATGCAGCGCGGGTTGCCCCCGATAGAGCGCGTTCAGATCCCGCACCAGCGACTGGACGCCCCGGTGCATGGGCTGTTCCGCCGCGTGCCAGTTCAGTTCGCCGTCATGGTTCCATTCCTCGGGCTGGCCCCATTCGCAGCCCATGAACAGCAGCTTCTTGCCCGGATGGCCCCACATGAAGCCGTAATAGGCCCGCAAATTCGCGAATTGCTGCCATTCGTCGCCCGGCATCTTGCGCAGCATGCTGCCCTTGCCGTGGACCACCTCGTCATGGCTGATCGGCAGGATGAAGTTCTCGGAGAAGGCGTAATGCAGCCCGAAGGTCATCAGGTCGTGGTGGTGGCTGCGATGGATCGGGTCATGCGCCATGTAGCGCAGCGTGTCGTTCATCCAACCCATGTTCCACTTGAACCCGAAGCCCAAGCCCCCCGCATCGACGGGGGCCGAGACCTTGGGAAAGGACGTGCTCTCCTCGGCCACCGTCATCACGCCCGGATGTTCGCCATAGGTGACGATGTTCATGTTCTTCAGGAAATCGATGGCCTCGTAATTCTCGCGGCCGCCATCGCGGTTCGGGACCCATTCGCCATCGTTGCGGGAATAGTCGCGATAAAGCATCGAGGCCACCGCATCCACGCGCAGCCCGTCCACATGGTATTCGTCCAGCCAGTAGATCGCGTTGGCGATCAGGAAGTTCTGCACCTCGGTCCGGCCGTAATTGTAGATGAGCGTGTTCCAGTCCTGGTGGAACCCCTCGCGCGGGTCGGAATGTTCATAGAGCGCGGTGCCGTCGAACTGCGCCAGCCCATGCGCATCGGTCGGAAAATGCCCCGGCACCCAGTCGAGGATCACGCCCAGGCCCGCCTGGTGGGCGGCCTCGATCAGGTCGCGGAATTCATGCGGCGGCCCGAAGCGGATCGTCGGCGCATAGAGGCCCACGGGCTGGTATCCCCAGGACCCGTCGAAGGGGAATTCGCTGACGGGCAGCAGTTCCAGATGGGTGAAGCCCATATCCTTGGCATAGCCGACCAGATCGCGGGCCAGTTCCTTGTAGGACAGCGGCCTGCCGTGATCGTCCCACCGCCTGCGCCAGCTGCCCAGATGCACCTCGTAGACGCTGATGGGCGCGCGCCGGTCCTGCGCCTTGGCACGGGCGCGCATCCAGTCGTCGTCCTTCCAGCCGAATCCCGCGATGTCGCGGACGATGCTGGCCTTTTCCGGCGGGTGCTGGCTGCCGAAGCCCACGGGGTCGGCCTTGTGGCCGACATGGCCATGCGCATCCAGGATCTCGTATTTGTACAGTTCTCCCTCGGCCACGTCGGGCAGGAAGATTTCCCAGATGCCCTGACCGCGGCGGCGCATCGGGTGACGGCGACCGTCCCAGCGGTTGAACTGTCCGACCACCGAAACGCGGCGCGCATTGGGCGCCCAGACCGCGAAGCGCGTGCCCGCGACACCCTGATGCGTGACCGGATGCGCCCCCAGCGCGCGCCACAGATGGCGGTGCGTTCCCTCGCCCAGCAGATGCAGGTCCATATCGCCCAGCAGCGGCCCGAAGCGATAGGGATCCTCGCATTCCCATGTCACACCTCCGCCGCTGGTGGCGCGCAGCCGGTAATCGCCTTCGGGGATCGGGCCCGCGAAGGCATCGCCCCGCACGCGCGGCAGATCGATTTCGGTGCCATCCGCCATCACCGCGGCGATCGAGGCGAGGTCGGGGTGGAACACTCGCAGGATGCGGCCTTCCGGCGTCTCGTGCGGGCCGAGGATGTCGAAGGGCCGGTCGCAACGCGCTTCGGCCAGAGCATCGATATCCGCCGCTGCCATACGATCTGCCATCGCTGCCCGTCCTTTCACTGCTTCGACATGGATTCGTCGCAAGCTCATGACTCAACGCTAATGTGTCCTTTTCGATCCTGCCAGAGTCATGCATGACTTTGACGAATCCGAACGGCAGAGAGGTGAGACCGATGAAGGAATGGTGGCGAGACGCGATCATCTACCAGATCTACCCCCGCAGCTTCCAGGACAGCGACGGCGACGGCATCGGCGACCTGGCGGGCATCACCCGCAGGCTGGATCACGTGGCATCGCTCGGGGTCGATGCGATCTGGCTGTCGCCCATCTTCACCTCTCCGCAGAAGGACATGGGCTACGACGTCTCGGATTACGTGGGTATCGATCCGCTGTTCGGCAGCATGGACGATTTCGACGCGATGGTCGCCCGCGCGCACGACCTGGGCCTGAAGGTGATCATCGACCAGGTCATCAGCCATTCCAGCGACAAGCACCCTTGGTTCGCCGAAAGCCGCCAGTCCCGCAGCGGACCCAAGGCGGACTGGTATGTCTGGGCCGATCCCAATCCCGACGGCACGCCCCCGAACAACTGGCCCTCGGTCTTCGGCGGACCTGCATGGGAATGGGAACCGCAGCGGCGTCAGTATTACCTGCACAACTTCCTGGCCGAGCAGCCCGACCTGAACATGTGGAACCCGGCGGTGCAGGACGCGCTGCTGGACACGATGCGGTTCTGGCTGGAACGCGGCGTGGACGGGTTCCGTCTGGATACGGTCAACTACTACTTCCACGACGCGCAGCTTCGCGACAACCCGCCCAACCCCGATTACGACGGGCCGGAAACCTATCCGCGCCAGATGCATGTCCATTCCAAGAACCAGCCCCAGAACATCCCCTTCCTGAAGCGGATGCGCGCGCTGACGGACGAATTCCCCGACCGCATGATGGTGGGCGAAGTGGGCGACGGGGGCGAGACCTCGATCCGGATCATGGCGGAATACACCGCGGGCCACGACCGGCTGCACATGTGCTACAGCTTCGAGATGCTCAGCCCCGAATTCACCGCCGAACATTTCCGCAAGGTGATCGAGGGCGTGCATCAGGGCGCCCCGGACGGGCACAGCTGCTGGAGCTTCTCGAACCACGACGTGGTGCGTCACGTCACGCGTTGGGCCGATCACGCGGTCGGCACGGACGAGATCGCGCGGCTCTCCTCGGCGATGCTCATGTCCTTCCCCGGCACGATCTGCATCTACCAGGGCGAGGAGATGGGCCAGACCGAGACGCAGCTGGTCTACGAGGAACTGACCGATCCGCCCGCCATCCGCTTCTGGCCCGAAGTGAAGGGCCGCGACGGGTGCCGCACCCCGATGGTCTGGGAAGCGGACGCCCCCCATGCGGGCTTCAGCACCGCCAGGCCTTGGCTGCCCGTCAAGGAACCGCAGGCCGCCCGCGCGGTCGATGCGCAGAAGGATGACGGCGTCCTTGCGGCCTATCGTGCGATCATCGCCTTCCGCAAGGCGAACGAGGCGCTGCGCTATGGCGAGACGCGCTTCCTCGATCTGCCCGAACCGATCCTGGGCTTCGCACGCGGCGAGGGCGAGGATGCGCTGACCTGCGTCTTCAATCTGTCGCCCGACCCCGCGATCCTTCGCGGTGCGGTGTCGGACCCGGTTGGTCCCTCGAATGCAAGCCGCAAGGACGACGAGCTGCACCTGCCGGGCAACGGCTTCGCCTGGCTTCCGGGTCAGGTCGCCCTGCGCGCCTGATCCCCCGCCTGCCCCGGCAGCGCAAGGTCGCGCTGCCAGGGCGGGTCCTGCGCGAATGCGCGGACCATGTGATCGATGAAGGCCCGTGTCTTGTGCGGCATGGGCCGCATCGGCGGCCAGACGACCCCGATCGGCAGAGGGGTCTGCCGCATCTGCGGCAGGACCACATGCAGCCGACCGTCGCGGATCGCATCGTGACAGATGAACAGGGGCAGCAGCGCAAGACCCAGGCCGCCGATGGCCAGATCGCGCATCGCCTCGCCGTTATTGGCGGTGATGCGACCATGGACGGGGGCGGGAATGCCCGCGAAGGGCCAGATATCGCCCAGCCGCGCATTCAGATACCCGATCATTTCGTGGCCCCGCAGATCCTCGGGGGCCGCGATGGGCCCATGCCGGGACAGGTAATCGGGGCTGGCCACCAGCACGCGCGGATCGTGACAGAGGTTCCGCATCATCAGGCTGCTGTCCTTCATCTGCCCGATCCGCAATCCCAGGTCGAAGCCCGCGCCACGCAGATCGACATGGCGGTCGTCGTAATCCAGCAGGATCTCCAGCCCCGGATGATCGCGCGCGAAGGCCGCGATGACCGGCCCCAGATGACGGATGCCGAAGCTCATGGGGGCCGCGATGGCAAGACGTCCGCGCAGCCGCGTGTCGGGGGCGGCCACGCTCTCGGTCGCGGCGACCAGCTGGGCCAGGGCGGGACGCAGGCGCAGCGCCAGGTCCCGGCCCGCATCCGTGGGCGTGATCCGGCCCGCATGGCGTGTGAACAGGGCCGCCCCTATCGCGGCCTCGAAATCGCTGATCCGCTTGCTGATCACGGATTTCGACAGGCCCGCCCGCGCCGCCGCGGCCGAGATCGACCCCGCGTCCATCACGGCCAGAAAACTGCGGATGTCGGTGATGTCCCAGTCCATCCGTGAAACATGCACGTCCCGTCCCGCGTTCGGCAATACCGAACACCGCGTTTCATCCCGCATGGGTGCCGCGACCCATCCCGCCCGGCCATATTGGGACGGGCAGCATTCCGATGAAGGAACAGAGATCATGCAACTGACCGGCATCCACCACCTGACCGCCATCACCGCAGACGCCGTCGCCAACAACCGCTTCTATACCCGGACGCTCGGGCTGCGGCGCGTGAAGAAGACCGTGAACCAGGACGACACCTCGGCCTATCACCTGTTCTTCGCGGATGGGGCGGGCAGCCCCGGCACCGACATCACCTTCTTCGACTGGCCCGCCACGCCCGAACGGCGGGGCACGAATGCCATCACCCGCACGGGCCTGCGCGTCGCCGAAGACAGCCTGGATTACTGGGCCGACCGGCTGGGCGGCAGCATCGTCACGCTGGACGGCCGCCCGACGCTGGATGCCGAGGACCCCGAGGGCCAGCGCCTGCGGCTGGTCGGGGCACCCGAACCCGCGGGCCAGCCCTGGGATCGCAGCCCGGTTCCCGCGGAACACCAGATCCACGGATTGGGGCCGATCACCATTTCGGTCCCCGATGCCGGCCCGACCGAGGCGGTCCTGACTCAGGTGATGAACATGCGCAGGGTTCGCGACTATCCCAGCCCCGATGGCAGCGGGCATGTCCGCGTGTTCGAGATGGGCGAAGGCGGGGCGGCGGCCGAACTGCATGTCGCCGTGCAGCCCGACCTGCCCAAGGCGCGTCAGGGCGCGGGCGGCGTGCATCACGTGGCCTTCCGCGTGCCCGACAAGGTCGCCCTGACCGAATGGGCACGCCGCATCGGCAGCTTCCGCGTCCCGAATTCCGGCGAGGTCGAGCGTTTCTACTTCCGCTCGTTCTATTTCCGCGAACCGGGGGGCAACCTGTTCGAACTGGCGACCGACGGGCCGGGCTTCGACGTGGACGAACCGCGCGAGACGATGGGCGAGGCCCTGTCCCTGCCGCCCTTCCTGGAGGGTCGCCGCAGCCTGATCGAGGCCGGTCTGAAGCCGCTCGCCTGACCCCGCCGCCCCCCAGCTTCCGCCTGGGGGACGCGCGGATTTCCATGGTCTTCGCGCCCGAATGCGTCGCGGATGCGAAACGCGAACGGGCCGGGTGCCGTTGGGTCCATGAAGGCCCGGCCCCGCCGGCCGGGTCGCGCCGTCGATCAAGGGGGAGGAAACGATGCCCAGAACAGCCAAGCAGGTCAGGGATTTCTGGTTCTCGGACCGGATGCGCCCGTGGTGGTTCAAGAAATCCGATGCGGTCGATGCGGGCATCGCCGCCGATTTCGGCCCCACCTACGACGCCGCGCGCGCGGGCGATCTGGATCATTGGCGACGGGCCCCCGACGATGCGCTGGCCCTGGCCATCGTGCTGGACCAGTTTCCGCGCAACATGTTCCGCGGCAGCTGGCGCAGCTTCGAATCGAACGACCACGCGCTGTCCGTGGCCCGCGAGGCCCTGGACCAGGGCTTCGACATGCAGGTCGATCCCCTTCAACGTCAGTTCTTCTACCTGCCCTTCATGCATTCCGAGGATCTGGAGGATCAGGACCGCTCGGTCGCGCTGTACGAGGGGTTGGGCAATGCGCATTCCCTGCATTTCGCGCGGGAACATCGCGACATCGTCGCGCGCTTCGGTCGCTTCCCCCATCGCAACGAATCCCTGGGCCGGGAAACCACGGCCCAGGAGGCCGCCTTCCTGGAACATCACAAGGGCTTCTGACTTGCGCGCCGGATCGGCCCCCCATAGCGTGCGGGACATGAGCGATCTGCCCTGCTTCCACGCACCCGAAACCGCCGCGCATGACCCGCAGTTCTGGATGCTGCGCGGCGTGCCTTCGCAGAACAAGGAAAGCGCGGAACGGGCCACGCGACTTCTGGCCGGGATCGCGGATGCGGGCCTCAAGGTGCATCCGGTTCCCGAAACGGACCGCGCCGCGATGCACCAGGTCCATACTGCCCGATACCTGGAATTCCTGCGCGACGGCTGGGCCGAATGGCAGAAGGCCCCCGGTGCCGGCCCCGAGGTGGTCGCGAACCTGCATCCGCAGAAGGCCACGCAGACCTATCCGCAAGGCATCACGGGCCGCGCGGGATGGCACATGGCCGATACGGGCTGCCCCCTTGGTCCCCGGACATACGATGCGGCGCTGCGCGGCGTGGATACGGCGCTGGCCGCGACCGATGCGGTGCGGCGTGGCGCGCGCGCGGCCTATGCACTGTGCCGTCCGCCGGGTCATCACGCGGATGCCGATACGGCGGCGGGGCATTGCTTTCTCAACAATTCGGCCATAGCGGCCCAGACCCTGCGACAGGATCACGACCGGGTCGCGATCCTCGATATCGACGTGCATCACGGCAACGGGACGCAGGCCATCTTCCATGATCGCGCGGATGTCTTCACGCTGTCGATCCATGCCGATCCGATGAACTTCTATCCCTTCTACCAGGGTCACGCCCACGAGGTCGGTCAGGGCGCGGGCAAGGGCGCGAACCTGAACCTGCCCTTGCCCATCGGATCGGGCGATGACGCATGGCTTGCGGCGCTGGACCTGGCGCTGGCGCGCATCCGCGATCATGCCCCCGGCGCGCTGGTCGTGGCCCTGGGGCTGGATGCGCATGAAAACGATCCCTTCAAGGGGCTGGCCGTCACCACGCCGTGCTTTGCGGAAGCCGCCAGCCGCATCGCCGGGCTGCATCTGCCATCGGTGATCGTGCAGGAAGGCGGATATCTGTCCGAGGATCTGACGCACAACCTCTCGGCCTTTCTTCGGGGCTGGATCGGCGTCCGCCAGCCGGTCTAGAAGGTGCTGCGGCAACAGGGGGCGGCACATGCGCATCTGTATCATCAATACCGGCGGAACGATCACCAGCCTGGGCGATCCGCTGGCCCCGATGCCCCCCGCCGATTTCGCGCAGGCGATGCGCGACCTGATCGAACCCGCGATCCGCGCGACGATCCCCGGCGTGACCCTTCATGTCGATGACAGCCTGCGCTTTCCCGGCAGCGAGAACGGCACGCTGGACAGTTCGGGACTGGTCCCGCGCGACTGGTGCCGCATGGCGCGCCATCTGCTGCGGCTGCAGGACGATCACGACGGTTTCGTCATCCTGCACGGCACCGACACGATGGATTATTCCGGCGCCGCGCTATCGATGCTGCTGGGCGACTGGGACGCCGACGGCATCGCCACCGCGGCGCTGTCGAAACCCGTGATCCTGACCGGATCGCAGGTTCCGATCTTCCGGCAGACGGCGGACGGACTGTTCCTGAATGCACTTTCGGATGCGCTTGGGAATGTGGCGGGTGCGATCCGCGCCGCGACCCTGCGCATCCCCGAGGTGGGGCTGTTCTTCGACGGCCGCCTGCTGCGGGGCAATCGCGCGCTGAAGGTGTCGAGCAACGATTTCGCAGCCTTTGGCAGCCCGCATCTGCCCCCGCTGGCCCGTGGCGGCATCGACATCCGCCGCGATGCGCTGGCCCTGCCCGGCCCCGCCTGCCCCGAGCGCGCACTTGACCCGGACCGCGCGATTGCCCGGCTGGACCGGATCGAGTCCCGAATCGAGGCGCAGCAGATCGTCCTTCTGCCCGCCATTCCCGCGGGCATGCCGGTCCTGGCCCGGATGATCGACGACGCGCTGGAACGCGGCGCGACCGGGCTGATCATCGAGGCCTTTGGCGAAGGCAACCTGCCCGAGGGCGACGGCACCTTGAAGGCCGCATTGTCGCGTGCCGCGCAGGCCTCCGTGCCCGTGGTGCTGACCAGCCGCGCCATCGGGGGGGCCGTCGGCACGCTGCATTACGCCGCGGGAACCTGGATCACGGCGACGGGGGCGATCCTCGGCGGCGACATCACCGCGGTGGCGGCACTGGCCAAGCTGACGATCCTTCAGGCCGCGGGGCTGCGGGGCGATGCGCTGGCCACCGCCATGCGCCGCGCGCTGGCGGGGGAATGCCGCGCGGCGGACCGTTTCGGCGCGACGCTGGCGCCGGGCCAGTCGCTGCAGGCCGCCGATTGCGATGCAGAGCTGGTGAACGACCCCGTCACCGGGCCCGTCCTGCGGCGCACCGGGCAGGTGATCTGGCAGGCACCCGGCCCCGGCACCTTGCGGCTGACCGACCGGTTGCGGCTTTTGTCCCACGACGGACGCATCCTATGGGAAGGTCCGCACAGCGCGCCCGGCACCATCGCGCTGCTGGATGCGGGCGGGCTGCGGCTGGTCGATCCCTCGGGGGTTGCGGATACGATCACCGCCCTGCCCTGCTGACAGCGGCGCCGCGACGCGATACCAATGGCGCAAACGCACGAGGTCCCGATGTCGCTGATCCATGTCCTGAACGGCCCGAACCTGAACCTGCTGGGGCAGCGTCAGCCCGAAATCTATGGCCACGAGACGCTGGCCGATATCGAGGCGCTCTGCCGCGAGGCCGCCGAGGCGCACGAGATCCGCTTTCTGCAGACGAACTGGGAAGGGCAGTTGATCGACTGGATCCACGAGGCCCGGCTGGAGGCGGCCGCCATCGTCATCAACCCCGCAGCCCTCAGCCATACCTCGGTCGCGGTTCTGGATGCGCTGAACAGCTTCGAAGGCCCGGTCATCGAGGTCCATATCAGCCAGGTCCATAGACGAGAGGCGTTCCGCCACCATTCCTATGTTTCGCACCGTGCGGATGCGGTGATCGCGGGCATGGGCATCCACGGCTATGCGGCGGGCGTGGCCCATGCGGTGCGGCTGATCGGTTGAAGATCGGCCGCCGGTCCGTCCGCAGGGAGGAGGGTGCGTCGGATCCGGCGGCCTTCTTCGCGGGTTCAATCCATGGGCCGAAGACCCGGAACCGGTTGGGTTGAACGCACGAGGTGGCGCGACCTCGTAGGTTCAGATTGCGCCCGCCCGGACCCTTCCGTCACCAGGCGATGACACCAGCGGCGCATGCAATCGCAAGTTGCGCGGGCGCAGGGCAGGCCGGGGCGCCATCTGCCTAATTTTCAGGCTGCTCCTTGGTGGATTCCTGCTCCAACGCCTCCAGATAGGCCGCGGACCACCAGCCCACATCCTTTTCCAACACCACCTGCAGCATCGCTGCGTGACGTTCGCGGCGTTCCTCGATGGACATGCGCATCGCGCTGGCCATGGCGGCGGCGGTCTCGTGGGCGTCGTGGGGGTTGATGATCAGCGCCTCGGGCATCTGTTCGGCAGCGCCCGCGAAGCGCGACAGGATCAGCACGCCCGGATCCTCGGGGTCCTGGGCCGCGACGAATTCCTTGGCCACCAGGTTCATCCCGTCCGCCAGCGGTGTCACCAGCCCGATGCGCGCCTGCCGATAGAGGCCCGCCAGCACCTCGCGGGGATAGGGGCGGTTGATGAAGCGGATCGGCGTCCAGTTCAGCGTCGCGAACTGCCCGTTGATGCGGCCCGCCAGGTATTCGGTTTCCTCGCGGATGTCGTCATAGGCCTGCACCCCGCTGCGTGTCGGCGGCGCGATCTGCAGGAACGAGATCTTCTCGTGCAGGTCCGGAATGCTTTCCAGCAGCTGCTGGAAGGCCCGGAACCGCTGCGGGATGCCCTTGGAATAATCCAGCCGGTCCACGCCGATCATCAGCCGCGCATTGGTCAGGAAGCGCACCTGATCGGCATCGGGGGCATCGCGGGCCTCCTCGATGAAGGATTGCGCGTCGATGCCGATGGGAAAGACCTCTGCCCGGAGGGTGCGGCCGTCCAGCCGGAAGGTGTTCAGGCCGATCTGCTCCATCCCGGCCATGTGGAAACCGCTGGCCGCGAAATTGTCCATGTCGCGGCTGGCCTGGAAACCGACCAGATCGTAATGCGTCATCCAGTCGAACAGCTCGGCCGGGTTGGGCAGGGTCGCGCATTCGGCGGGTGCCGGGAAGGGGATGTGCAGGAAATGCCCGATCGGGTTGCGGACGCCCAGCTTGCGCAGTTCCGCCCCCAATGCGAACAGCTGATAGTCCTGCACCCAGATGCGGTCGTCGGGGCGCAGATGCGGCACCATCAGCCGCGCGATGCGGGCGCTGACCTTGCGGTATCCGTCCAGATAGACCGGATCCAGATGCGCAAGATCGGCCCGCCCGTGACAGATGGGCCAGAGAACCGAATTCGAGAACCCCAGATAGTAGTTGTGGTGATCCTCGGGCGAGAGGTCGAAGGACAGGCGGTCGAAGGCCGCGCCGGGATGGTCGATCAGTTCCTCGGCCGGGTCCTCGACCGGTTCGCCGGAAAACCCGATCCACAACCCGCCGGAACTTCGCAGCGCATCGTCCAGCGCCACCACAAGCCCCCCCGACGGATTCTCACCAAGGGGAAGACGATTCGAGACGACGACAAGCCGGGACATGTTTTTCTCTCAGTTCTTCAATGCTTCGTCCAACCAGTCGGCAAGTGCGGACGGGTCGGGCAGACGGTGATGGGCGGCGGTCGCGCCGTCCCCGATCTTGATGGCGAAACCGCCGCGGGACTGGGCCTCGGCCATGGCGGGTTCGTCGGTGGTGTCATCGCCCGCGAAGACGGGCATGCGCCCCGCGAAGGGCGGATGCTGCATCAGGCGGGCCATGGCGGTATCCTTGCCGACGCCGCCCGGGCGCAGCTCGACCGCCATCTTGGCGGGCTGCAACTGCAGATGGGGGTGTTCGGCGGCAAGGGCTGCCATCTGATCCTCGACGAAGCCCTGCAGGGACGGATCGGCCCGGTAATGCAGGGCGACGCCGTGGGGCTTTTCCTCGACCAGGATGGCGGGATGGGGGGCGGCCAGCGCATGGGCGCGGGCATGAAGCGCCGCCGCGTCGAAGGGATGATCGTGCAGCGGCTCCACATGGCCCGGGCCGGTGGACAGTTCGGACCCGTGGCTGCCCGCGATCCAGCCCTGGTATTCGGGCAGCATGCGGCGCAGATCGCCCACATCCCGCCCCGAGATCAGCGCCACGGCACCGCCCTGCCGATCGTTCAGCAGCGCAAGCCTGCGCCGCAGCGCATCGGATATCACCACCGCGTCGGGGCGCGGCGCGATATCCACGAGACAGCCGTCGAAATCGAGGAACAGCGCGGCATCGGCAGGAAGGACTGGGGGCGTCATGGATGGCCTTTCGTTTCTTGCGAAAGATGAACACGCAGCCCCTGCCTTGGGTTCACCCCGTCGTGAATACCATGCCGCATCGCGGCACCGCCGTCAAAGAACCCCGATGCGCCGTCAGTATTCGACCCCCGCCTGCGCCTTGATGCCCGCGCGGAACGGATGCTTCACCTGCCCCATCTCGGTCACCAGGTCGGCCGCTTCGATCAGCGCGTCGGGGGCGCTGCGCCCGGTCAGCACGACATGGGTCATGGGGGGCTTCTCGGTCAGCAGGAAATCCACCACCTGCGCGGCATCCAGATAACCGTAGCGCAGCGCGATGTTGATCTCGTCCAGCAGGACCATGCGGATCTCGGGATCGCGGATCAGGTCCTGCGCCTTCTGCCAGCCTGCCTCGGCCATGGCGATGTCGCGGGCGCGGTCCTGCGTTTCCCAGGTGAAGCCCTCGCCCATGGCGTGGAACTGGCACAGATCGGCAAAATGCGTGGTCAGCAGCGTGCGTTCGCCCGTGTCCCATGCCCCCTTGATGAACTGCACCACCGCGCAGGGCATCTTGTGGGCGATGCAGCGCATGATCATGCCGAAGCCGCTGCTGGATTTGCCCTTGCCGGGGCCGGTATGGACGATGATCAGCCCCTTCTCGCCGGTCTTGGTTTCCATCATGCGGTCGCGGGCGGCCTTCTTCTTGGCCATCTTGGCCGCGTGGCGGGCCTCGATCTGATCGCTTGGTTCCGTCACGGGATCGGTCCTTTCGGTTGACATTCGGGGGCGGTCCGGACTTTGGTAAACCCGCGCTGGTTCCCGCCGCAAGGCGGGCGAAGAGGGAATGCGAAGGGCCACCGCCCGAACGCAGCCGCCCCCGCGACCGTGACCGGAGAGGTCGTGCCCCGTGCCACTGGCTGATGCCGGGAAGGCGGGCCGACCGTTTGATCCGCAAGCCGGGAGACCTGCCAGCGCCGAATGATCACGGGCGGACGGGGTGTTTTCCGCAACCGGCAGTCGGCGGCCATCCGGGCCGTCCTGTTGGCCATGCCCTGCCGCCGAAGCGAAAGGACGGGCCCGCGATGCGCGCCATTCTGCATGTCTGCACCACCTGCCGGGGCACCGACCCGGCGGCAGACCCCGACGCACCCCGCCCCGGCGCGACCCTGCACGCCGCCCTGTCCGACGCCCCGCCCGAGGGGGTGCAGGTGCGCCCCGTCGAATGCCTGTCCGCCTGTTCGCAGGGCTGTTCCGTCGCGCTTCATGCGCCGGGCAAGTGGTCCTATGTCTATGGCCGCCTCGGCCCCGACGACGCCGCCGACATCCGCGAAGGCGCCGCAGCCTATGCCGCCAGCGCCGACGGCATCGTCCCCTGGCGCCAGCGCCCCGTCATCTTCCGCAAGCAGAGCCTTGCGCGCATCCCCCCGCAGGAGTGATCCATGACCGACCTCACCAAGACCCCCGTCACCGTCATCACGGGCTTTCTGGGCGCAGGCAAGACGACCCTGATCCGTCACCTGATGCAGAACCCGCAGGGCAAGCGGCTGGCCGTGCTGGTCAACGAATTCGGCACGATGGGCGTCGATGGCGACATCCTGAAGGGCTGCGCCGACGACAACTGCCCCGCCGATGCCATCCTGGAGCTTTCGAACGGCTGCATCTGCTGCACGGTGGCCGACGACTTCATCCCGACGCTGGAACGGCTGATGGCCCTGCCGCAGAAGCCCGACCACATCCTGATCGAGACCTCGGGCCTTGCGCTGCCCAAGCCCCTGCTCAAGGCCTTCGACTGGCCCGCGATCCGGTCGCGCATCACCGTGGACGGGGTGATCGCCCTGGCCGATGCCGAGGCCGTGGCCGCAGGCCGCTTCGCCCCCGACGAGGATGCCGTGCAGGCCCAGCGCCTGGCCGATGACAGCCTGGATCACGACACCCCCCTGGGCGAGGTCTTCGAGGATCAGATCGCCTGTGCCGACGTCATCCTGCTGACCAAGGCGGACCTTGCGGGCGAGGACGGCCTGGCCCGCGCCCGCGCCGCAATCGAGGCCGAGGCCCCGCGCAAGCTGCCCATGCTGGCCGTGACCGAAGGGGCGATCGATCCGCGCCTGATCCTGGGCCTGAACGCCGCCGCCGAGGACGATATCGACGCCCGCCCCAGCCACCATGACGGCGCCGACGACCACGAACACGAGGATTTCGACACCATCGTCGTGGGCCTCCCCGAGATCGACGATCCGCAGGCGCTGTCGGACCGCATCGCGGAACTGGCGCGGACGCATGACATCCTGCGCGTCAAGGGGCACGTGGCCGTCGCGGGCAAGCCGATGCGCCTGCTGGTGCAGGCCGTGGGCGCCCGCGTCCGTCACCAGTACGACCGCCCCTGGGGCGATGCGCCGCGCACCTCGCGCCTGGTGGTGATCGCCGAACACGACCGCATCGACGCGCCCGCAATCCGCGCGATGCTGCAGGCCGTGCCCGCCTGATGCATGTGGTCTTCCGCGAACGCGTGGGGCTCGAGGAAACGGACGCCCCCTTCGATCCCGGCCAGACGCCGGGGGACCTGGTGGCGCTGTCCTTCTCCGACAGCGACCTGGGCGCGTTCGCGGCGGGCTGGCACCGGGCGGATGGCGGGCTGCCTTCGCTGCGGCTGTGCAACCTCGTGGCGCTGCGGCACCCGGTATCGGTCGATACCTATGTCGACCAGACGCTGTCGGGGGCCAGGGGCATCCTGATCCGCCTGATTGGCGGCGAGGCCTATTGGCCCTATGGCCTTGCATCCGTTCAGGACCTGGCGCGACGCAGGGGGATCGCCCTGGCGGTCCTGCCCGCCGACGGGCGCGACGACCCCCGGCTGGAGGAGATGTCCACAGTTCCCGCATCGGTGCTGCGCGTGCTGCGCCGCCATTGCGACCAGGGCGGTGCCGTGGCCGCGCAGGCGGCATTGGCGCAGCTGGCCATCGCGGCGGGGCTGCACGCCGCCCCGGTCGCGGGCCGCACCGCGCTGCCGCAGATGGGGTTCCACGACCCCGACCTGGGCGTCGTTCCGGCCCCGCCGCAGGGGGCCATCCTCGTCACCTTCTATCGCAGCTGGCTGGCCGCCGCCGATACCGCAGCCATCGACGCCGTGATCCGCGCCCTGCGCGATCGCGGCATCCCGGCAATCGGAGTCTTCACCCCGTCGCTCAAGGCCAAGGGCTTTGCCGATTTCCTGCGCGAGGCCGACCTGCGCCCGCGCGCCATCGTCAACGCGACAGGCTTTTCCGCAGCACCCTTCGGCGACCTGACCTGCCCCGTCTTCCAGATCGCACTGTCCACCAACCGCCGCCGCGAATGGGCCGAGGCCGAGCGTGGGCTGTCACCGTCTGATCTTGCCATGAACGTCGTCCTGCCCGAGGTGGACGGGCGCGTCTTCGCGGGAGTCGTCAGCTTCAAATCCCCCGCGCCGCGCGACCCCCTGCTGCAGTATTCGCGCTTCGTCCATCGGCCCGACCCGGCCATGGTGGACGCGGCCTGCAACCGGATCGCGGCATGGCTGCGCCTGTCGGAACGCGATGGGCCGCGCGTGGCGATGGTGCTGTCCACCTATCCTGGGCGGGACTGGCAGATGGCCCATGCGGTGGGGCTGGACGCGCTGGCATCCGCGGATGCGGTGGCGGGGATGCTGGGGCATGCGCCTGTCGCGGCGGGGCTGGCCGAGGCGACGATCCGCTGGCCGCTGGACGATTACCGCGCCGCGCTCGCCACGCTGCCGCAGGCGCTGCGGGACCGGCTGCGGGCCGAATGGGGCGATCCCTCGGACGACCCCGATTGCCGCGACGGCGCGTTCCACTTGCGCGCTCTGGTCCGCGACGACCTGATCCTGGCGCTGCAACCCGAGCGCAGCCACCGAAAGTGGCGCGAGGACGAATACCACGACCTGACCCGCGTGCCCCGCCATGCCTATGTCGCCTTCTACCTGTGGCTGCGGGCGCAGGCACCGGACGCGATGATCCACATGGGGGCGCATGGCACGCTGGAATGGCTGCCGGGCAAATCGGTCGCGCTGTCGGGCGAATGCTGGCCGCAGGCGCTGACCGGGGCGCTGCCGGTGATCTACCCCTTCATCGTCAACGACCCGGGCGAGGCTGCGCAGGCCAAGCGCCGCCTGGGCGCGGTCACGCTGGGGCACATGCCCCCGCCGATGCGCGCCGCCAGCCTGCCTGCCGGCATGGCCGCGCTGGAACGGCTGCTGGACGAATATTCGACCGCCGACGGGCTGGACCCCGCCCGCCGCGACCGCCTGATCGCAGATATCCGCGACGAGGCCCGCGCATCGGGCGTCGAAACCGATCTGGGCATTCCCGCCGATGCCTCGGCCGCCGAGGCGATCACCCGGATCGACCGCTTCGTCTGCGACATCAAGGAAAGCCAGTACGGCGAGGGGCTGCATATCTGGGGCAGCGGCCCCTGCGGCGATGCCGAACGCGCAGGGCTGGCGACAGCGCTGGCGGGGCGCTTCGTGGCCCCCGGACCATCCGGATCGCCCGCACGGGGCCGGTCCGACGTGATGCCCACGGGGCGGAACCTGTTTTCCACCGATCCGCGCGCGGTCCCGACCCCCGCCGCCCATGCGCAGGGCGTGAAACTTGCCGAGGAGCTGCTGCGCCGCCACCTGCAGGACCATGGCGACTGGCCGCGCGGGCTGGTCGTCGATCTGTGGGGCAGCGCCACGATGCGCACCGCGGGCGAGGAATTCGCCATGGCCTTGCACCTGGCCGGGCTGCGCCCCGTCTGGGACGAAGGATCAGGCCGCGTGAACGGGGTCGAGGTCGTGCCGCTGGCGCTGCTGGGCCGCCCGCGCATTGACGTGACGCTGCGGGTCTCGGGGCTGTTCCGCGACGTGTTCCCGGTGCTGGCGCAGATGTTCCAGACGGGCATCCGCGCGCTGGCCGAACGCGATGAGGCACCGGACCAGAACCCCTATGCCACCGATGCGCCGCGCGTCTTCGGTCCCGCGCCTGGCAGCTATGGCCTGGGGATGGGGACGGCGCCCGACAGCTTTACCGACGCCGCCCGTGCCGCCGCGGGCGAGGCATGGCTGGCCGCGTCCGAATGGGCCATCGGCGCGGACGGGCAATCGCGCCGCGACCGCGATGCGCTGGATCTGCGCATGGCCGGGGCCGACAGCTTCGTCCACGCGCAGGACCTGCCGGAATCGGACCTGCTGCTGGCCGCCGACTATGCCGCGCACGAGGCCGGTTTCGCCGCCGCCGTCGCGCGGATCCGGGGCGCTGCGCCCGCGCTCTATCACCTGGACGCGACGCAGCCCGACCGCCCCCGCGCCCGCACCCTGCCCGAGGAGATTGCCCGCACCGTCCGTGCCCGCGCCGCCGATCCCGCATGGGCCGATGCGATGACCCGCCACGGCTTTCGCGGCGCGGCCGAGATCGCGGCGACGCTGGACCACATGGCGGCCTTCGCGCATCTGGCGGGTGCCGTGCCGCCGCATCTCTTCGATCTTTATCACGACGCGACGCTTGGCCGCCCCGAGATCGAGGGCTTCATGGCGGATGCCAACCCGGCGGCGCTTCAGGCCATGCGCGACCTGTTCCGCCGCCTGCACGATGCGGGCCTGTGGGTGACGCGCCGCAATTCCATCGCCGCAACCCTGGGAGCCGCCGAATGAGCGGGATCCGAGGATGGTGCCCCGGTGCCCTGCGCCCGATGGAATCCGGCGACGGGCTGATCGTCCGGATCCGTCCGCGCGGCGGCAGGCTGACCCGCGCGCAGGCCGAAACGATCGCCGACGCCGCCGAGATCTGGGGCAACGGCACGATCGAGCTGACGGGCCGCGCGAACCTGCAACTGCGCGGCGTCACGCAGGCCACCCACACCCCCCTGCTGGACGCGCTGCGGGATGCGGGCCTTCTGGACCCCGACCCTGCGACCGAGCAGCTGCGCAACATCATCGTCACGCCATTTGCCACGCCCGCGACCGACCAGCTGGCCGCCGATGTCGCCCACGCCCTGACCGACAGCCGCCTGCCCCTTCCGCCCAAGTTCGGCATCGCCATCGACGACGCCCAGCCCGTCCTGACCGATGCGCCCGCCGATATCCGGATCGAGGGCGACCTGATCCGCGCCGACGGCATGGAGCTTGCCTCCCCCCTGCGCGGGCCAGACGACGTGGTCGCGATGGCCCGCTGGTTCCTGGACCGTGGCGGCGCGCCGGGTGGTCGGGGCCGCATGGCCGCGCTGATCGCCGCCGGCATCCGTCCCGCCGCAGAAATTCCCGCACTGCCCCCCGCCGCGCGACCCAGCCCCGGCGCGACACCTGCCGGGATGCTGGCGGGCTTCGAATTAGGCCAGATCCCGCCCGACACGCTGCGCAGGCTGTCGCGCCTTGCGCCCCTCCGGATGACGCCCTGGCGCATGATCATGGTCTGCGCGGCCCGCAGCCTGCCCGCCATGCCGGGGCTGATCCTGCGGGCCGACGATCCGCTGCTGCGCACCCATGCCTGCCCCGGCGCACCCGCCTGCGCATCGGCCCATGCGCCCGTCCGCCAGCTGGCCCGCGACCTGGCGCCCCTGATGCCGCAAGGCGCGGTGCTGCATGTCTCGGGCTGCGCCAAGGGATGCGCCTGTCCGCGCCCCGCCGACCTGACCCTGACCGCGACGCCGCAGGGCTTCGACGTGATCCGCCACGGACGCGCCTCGGACCCGGCCGGGCTGCGCGGGCTTCACCCCGACCAACTGACCAAGGTGCCCTGATGCCCCATCACTATGAAACCGACGGGGCCGCGATCTATCGCCAGTCCTTCGCCACGATCCGGGCCGAGGCCGATCTGGCCCGCTTCGACGCGGACGAGGAACCGGTCGCCGTGCGGATGATCCACGCCGCGGGGCTGGTCGGGCTGGAACGCGACATCCGCTTCACCCCCGGCATGGCCGCAACGGCGCGGCAGGCGCTTGCGGATGGCGCGCCGATCCTCTGCGATGCGCGCATGGTCAGCGAGGGGATCACCCGCCCCCGCCTGCCCGCGCACAACCCTGTCATCTGCACGCTGAACGATCCGCGCACGCCGGAACTGGCGCAGCAGATGGGCAATACCCGCAGCGCCGCCGCGCTGGAGCTGTGGCGCCCCCACCTGGCCGGTGCGATCGTCGCCATCGGCAATGCGCCCACCGCGCTGTTCCACCTGCTGAACATGCTGGAGGATCCCGACTGCCCGCGCCCCGCCGCCATCATCGGCTGCCCGGTGGGCTTCGTCGGCGCGATGGAATCCAAGGATGCGCTGATGGCCGCGCCGCCCGTGCCCTCGCTGATCGTGCAGGGGCGGCTGGGCGGATCGGCCATCACCGTCGCCGCCGTCAATGCGCTGGCCAGTCGGAAGGAGTGATCGGATGGGACGCATCATCTGCGCAGGGCTGGGGCCGGGCGACCCCGACCTGATATCGGTCCGTGCCGATCGCGCGGTGCGCGGCGCAAGGCAGGTGGCCTTCTTCCGCAAGCCGGGGCGGCAGGGGCAGGCCCGCCGCATCGTCGAGGGCATCCTGCCCGCAGGCATTCCCGAACACGCGATGGAATACCCCATCACGACCGAGGTTCCCTTCGACAGCCCGGCCTATAACGACGCGCTGGCGCGGTTCTACGACGATTGGGCCGACCGGCTGGCGGCCTTGGCTGCGACCGACGACCTTGTGGTCCTGTGCGAGGGGGACCCCTTCTTCTATGGATCGTTCATGCACCTGTACGTCCGCCTGCAGGGCCGCGTCGAAACCCAGGTGATCCCCGGCATCACCGGCATGTCGGGCTGCTGGACCGCGACCGGATCGCCCATCACCTGGGGCGACGACGTGCTGACGGTGCTGGCGGGAACGCTGCCGCAGCCCGAGCTGGAACGGCGTATGGCGATGTCGGATGCCATCGTGGTGATGAAGACGGGCCGCAACCTGCCCCGCATTCGCGCCGCGCTGCAGGCGACGGGCCGGCTGGACGATGCCTGGCTGATCGAACGCGGCACCATGCCCGATCAGCGGCTGGCGCGTCTGCGCGACGTGGACGCGACCGACTGCCCCTATTTCGCGATCGTCATGGTCCACGGCCATGGCCGCCGCCCGGAATTCAGGTGCCCGGAATGACCGGTCGGATCACCGTCGCGGGCCTGGGCCCCGGTGCCGATGCGCTGGTCACCCCCGAGGTGACGCAGGCCCTGGCGGATGCGACCGACATCATCGGCTATATCCCCTATGTCGCGCGGGTCGCGCCGCGCCCCGGCCTGCGGCTGCACCCCTCCGACAACCGGGTCGAGCTGGACCGCGCCCGCCACGCGCTGGACTTGGCGCAGGGCGGCGCGCGGGTGGTCATCGTGTCATCGGGGGATCCGGGGGTCTTCGCCATGGCCGCCGCCCTGTTCGAGGGCTTGGAGGAACGCGGCACCGATCCCGACATCCGTATCCTGCCGGGGATCACCGCCATGCTGGCCGCCGCCGCGCGGGCGGGGGCGCCCCTGGGCCATGATTTCTGCGCGATCAACCTGTCGGACAACCTCAAGCCCTTCGCGCTGATCGAAAAACGCCTGCGTCACGCCGCGATGGGCGATTTCGCGATGGCCTTCTACAACCCGCGTTCGAAATCGCGCCCCGAGGGGTTCGCCCGCGTGCTGCAGATCCTGCGCGAGGAATGCGAGCCCGAGCGCCTGCTGATCTTCGCCCGCGCGGTCTCGACCCCGGACGAGGAACTGCGCATCGCCACGCTGGCCGAGGCCACCCCCGACATGGCCGACATGCGCACGGTGGTGATCGTCGGCAATTCCGCGACGCGCCGCGTGGGGCGGTGGGTCTATGCGCCCAGATCGGCGGGGGCGTGATGCAGCCAATCCAGCACCTGCGCCGGATGGGCCGCCTGCGGGCACGGCGGCAGCACGGGGCGGTCGATCATCACGACCTGCACGCCCAGCGCGCGCGCGGCATGCAGCTTGGCCTCGGCCCCTGCGCCGCCGCTGTTCTTGGCCACCAGATGGGTGGTGCCGTGGCGGCGCATCAGGTCCAGATCGTCCTCGACCGCAAAGGGGCCGCGCGCGATCACCACCTGCGCATCGGGCAGCGGCGGGGCGTCCGGCGCATCCACCAACCGCAGCAGCCAGCGATGCGGCAGATGCGCGAATTCCGACAGGTGCATCCGTCCGATCGCCAGGAAGACCCGCGCCGGATCGCGGGGCAGCGCGGCGGCGGCACCCGCCATGTCGGGCACATGCAGCCATCCATCGCCCTGCCAGGGCGGGCGGACCAGCCGGATCAGCGGCAGACCCAGCACATCGCAGGCCGCATGGGCATTGGCGCTGATCCGCGCGGCAAAGGGATGGGTCGCGTCGATCACATGGGTAACGCCGTTGCTGCGCAGGTAATCCGCCAGCCCCATGGTGCCGCCGAAGCCGCCGATGCGCATGGGGATCGGCATCGCCAATGGCTGCACCGTCCGGCCCGCAAGGCTGTAGATCGCGTCCATCCCCGCCAGCGCATCGGCCATGCGGCGGGCCTCGGTCGTGCCGCCCAGAAGAAGGATGCGCGTCATGTCTGAACCCTGGCTGTCGATCATCGGTCTGAACGAGGATGGCCTGCCGGGCCTCGGTGCCGCAAGCCGGAAGGCGCTGGAGGACGCGCGCATCGTCTTCGGCGGGCCGCGTCACCTTGCGCTGGCGGGGGTGGGCGGTCGTGGCCGCGAATGGCCCGTGCCCTTCGATCTGGCCCCGATCCTTGCGCTGCGGGGGGAACGGGTGGCGATGCTGACCTCGGGCGATCCGTTCTGGTTCGGCGCGGGGGGCAGCATCGCGGCGCATCTGGACCCGTCGGAATGGCGGGTCTTTCCGGTGGCGGGGGTCTTTTCGCTGGCAGCCGCGCGCATGGGCTGGCGGCTTGAGGATTGCGCGACGCTTGGCCTGCATGCCGCGCCCTTCGCGCAGATCCGTCCGCATCTGCATCGCGGCTGCCGCATCATCGCGACCCTGCGTGACGGGGGCGCGCCCGCCGCATTGGCGGAATGGCTGCGCGACATGGGCGCGAATGCCGCGCGGCTGACGGTGCTGGAACGTCTGGGCGGGCCGCGCGAACGTATAGGCCCGCTGCGGGACGACCATGGCGCCCCCGTCGCGGTCGCCATCGACGGGTGCGACCTGCCCGCGGGCTTTGGCCTCACGATGGCCGCGGGACGGTCGGACGACCTGTTCGACCACCGCGGCCAGATCACGAAATCGCCCATCCGTGCGATGACGCTGGCAGCGCTTGCCCCCCGCCCGGGGGAGCTGCTGTGGGATATCGGCGGCGGGTCGGGGTCGATCTCGGTCGAATGGGCGCTGGCCGGGGGCCGGGCCATCTGCATCGAACCGCGCGAGGATCGGCTGGACCTGATCCGCAGCAACCGCGACCGCTTCGGCGTGGCGCATCGCATCGAGGTGGTGCAGGGCACCGCCCCCGATGCGCTGCGCGATCTGCCCGGCCCCGACGCGATCTTCGTGGGCGGGGGCGGCGGCGCGGAGCTGTTCGACGCCATCCTGCCGCTGCCCGTCCGCATCGTCGCCAATGCCGTCACGTTGGAGACCGAATCCCTGCTGGCCACGCTGCACGCCCGCCATGGCGGCAGCCTGACCCGCATCGCGATCAGCGAGGCCGCGCCCCTTGGCGGCATGCGCGGCTGGCAGCCCGCGCGCCCCGTCACCCAATGGACCCGCCCCGCATGAGGATCGCGGGCATCGGATGCAGGCCGGGCACGCCGCCCGCAGCCATCGCCACCGCGCTGAACCGCGCGGGCGGGGCCGACCTGCTGGCGGGCATCGCGGAACGCGCGCCCGAATTGCAGGCCGCCGCACAGGCGCTGTCCCTGCCCCTGCGGCTGGTCGCGGTCGCAGGCATCGCCACGCCCACGCAATCGCCCCGCATCCTGGACCTCTTCGCCACCGGATCGGTGGCCGAGGCCGCCGCCATCGCCGCAGGGGGCCGCCTTCTGGGGCCGCGCATCGCCTGCGGCCCCGTCACCATTGCCATAGCCGAGGTTCCATGACCGTCCATTTCATCGGCGCCGGACCGGGCGCCGCAGACCTGCTGACCCTGCGCGGGCGCGATCTGATCGCGTCCTGCCCCGTCTGTCTCTATGCGGGCAGCCTGATCCCGCCCGCGCTGCTGGATCACTGCCCCGAAGGCGCGCGGATCGTGAATACCGCGCCCCTCAGCCTGGACGCGATCATCGATGAAATCGCCTCCGCACATGCCGCGGGCCATGACGTCGCGCGGCTGCATTCGGGCGATCTGTCGGTCTGGTCCGCCATGGGCGAACAGCTGCGCCGGTTGCGGGCGCTGGACATCCCCGTGCAGATCACGCCCGGCGTGCCCAGCTTTGCCGCCGCCGCCGCAGCGCTGCAGACCGAACTGACCCTGCCCGGCCTTGCGCAATCCGTCGTGCTGACCCGCACCCCCGGCCGCGCCTCGGCCATGCCCGAGGGCGAGAGCCTGGGCGCCTTTGCAGCCACCGGCGCCACACTGGCGATCCATCTGTCGATCCATGCGCTGGACCGCGTGGTGGCCGACCTGACCCCCCATTACGGGCCGGATTGCCCGGTGGCGGTCGTCTGGCGTGCCAGCTGGCCCGATCAGCGCGTGATCCGCGCCACGCTTGCGACCATCGCGCAGGCAGCCCAAGGCATCGACCGCACCGCGCTGATCCTGGTCGGCCCCGCCCTTGCCGCCGAAGGGTTTCAGGAAAGCCGCCTCTATGCCGCCGATTACGACCGCCGGTATCGCCCCACCGGCCCCAACCCCAGGTTCCCCGAATGACCCCCGGACTGATGATCTCTGCCCCTGCATCGGGCACCGGCAAGACGGTGCTGATGCTGGGCCTTCTGAACGCGCTGCGCCGCCGCGGCATGGATGTGCAGCCCTTCAAGTCGGGGCCGGATTATATCGACCCCGGTTTCCACCGGGCGGCATCGGGGCGGGCATCCTTCAACTTGGATGCCTGGGCGATGGAGCGGGGGCGCATCCTGACCCATGTCACCGCCCAGCCGGGTGCCGACCTGATCCTGGCCGAGGGGTCGATGGGTCTGTTCGACGGCGTGGCCCATCCGGGCGAATCCGGCATCGGCGCCAGTGCCGAGATCGCCACGCTGATGGGCTGGCCGGTGGTGCTGATCATCGACGTGTCGGGGCAGGCGCAATCGGCCGCGGCGGTCGCGCGGGGTTTCGCCACGCTGCAGCCCGACCTGCCCTTTGCGGGGGTGGTGCTGAACCGCGTGGCCTCGGCCCGGCACGAAGCCCTGATCCGCGAGGGGATGGACCGCGCGGGCATCCGCGTGCTGGGCGCCCTGCCGCGTCAGGGCAACATCACCCTGCCCGAACGCCATCTGGGCCTTGTCCAGGCCGAAGAGACCGAGGGCCTGCAAGCCATCCTGGACCATGCGGGCGATTTCATCGGCGCGCATTGCGATCTGGACGCGATGCTGGGTGCAGCCGCGGCGCGTCCCCTGCCGCCCGCCGATGCGCCCACCGCCATGACGCCCCCCGGCGGACGGATCGCGCTGGCGCGGGATGCGGCGTTTTCCTTCACCTATCCGCATGTGATCGACGCATGGCGGCGGGCGGGGGCGACGATCCTGCCGTTCTCGCCCCTGGCCGACGAGGGGCCGGATGACGGCGCGGATTGCTGCTGGCTGCCCGGCGGATACCCGGAACTGCACGCCGGACGGCTGGCCGCGGCGAACGGGTTCCGGCAATCCACGCACCGCTTTGCCCGGACGCGGCCCGTTCATGGCGAATGCGGCGGCTACATGGCGCTTGGCGCGGGGCTGGTCGATGCCGATGGGCAGCGCCATGCGATGCTGGGGCTGCTGGGGCTGGAAACCAGCTATCACAAGCGGCGGATGCATCTGGGATACAGGCGCGCGACGCCGCTGGCACCCGTTCCGGGGCTGGGGCGCAAGGCGCTGCGGGGGCATGAATTCCACTATGCCTCGATCCTGTCCGAACCCGATGCGCCCCTGGCCCATGTCACCGACGCCAATGGCCGCGAGGTCCCCGAAACCGGCAGCCACCGCGCGACGGATGGCGGCGGACAGGTCAGCGGCACGTTCTTTCACCTGATCGCGCCGGCCACGACTTGACGCAGCCGTGATCGTCGTGTCTGGCTGAGGACGCATGGTGCCCGGATGACGCGACACGCGTCGGGCTTCATCGGGAATGGGGAAGGGCGGACCAAATCGCGGCGCCCGAAGCCCCAGCCGCCCCCGCGACTGTATGCGGAGAGCGGGACGTCATCCGCGCCACTGGACCCGTCCGGGAAGGCCGACGCCCCGCCGCGACCCGCAAGCCAGGAGACCGGCCATGCAGGGAAACACCGAAAACGCCGTCGGGTGTGACGGCAACAGGAGAACGACCATGCATATCGAACCGGGCGTCGTGAACGGCGCCAAGATCGTGCTGAGCTATGCCACCGCGGCGACTGCCGGCCTCTTTGCGCTGAAGATGGCGGCGACCGAACACGGGCTGCGCGGCCTGCCCTCGCTTGCGGTGCGGGCGGTGATCGCGACGGCGCTGACCTTCGTCTTCTTCCAGGTCCTGCCGAAATTCCCCGTGGGCGTGTCCGAGGTTCACCTGATCCTGGGTTCCACCCTGTTCCTGCTGCTGGGCGCCGCCCCCGCCGCACTGGGGCTGGCTGCGGGCCTTGCGCTGCAGGGGCTGTTCTTCGCCCCCGCCGACCTGCCGCAATACGGCATGAACGTCACCACGCTGCTGGTCCCCCTGTTCGCCCTGCGCGAGATCGCGGGCCGGATCATCGCGCCCGGCACCGCCTATGTCGATCTGCGCTATGGCCAGGCGCTGGCGCTGTCGACGGCCTATCAGGGCGGGATCGTCGCATGGGTCGCCTTCTGGGCGTTCTGGGGCCAAGGCGTCGCCGCGATGGACGGCGTGATGGCCTTCGGCGCGGCCTACATGCTGGTCGTGGCACTGGAGCCGCTGGTCGATCTGGCCGTGCTGGCCGGCGCGAAATCGCTGCGCGGCCTGCGTGGCAGCCCGCTGGTGACGGACCGCCTGTTCGCGTGACCGAGCTTCTTCTGATCGGGATCGGGGCAGGAAACCCCGATCACCTGACCTTCCAGGCGGCCCGGGCATTGTCCCGGGCCGATCTGATCCTGATCCCCCTCAAGGGCGAGGAAAAGGCCGATCTGGCCGGGCTTCGCGCGCAGATCGTGGCGGCCCATGCGCCCCAGGGCCGCGTGGTGCGCTTCGACCTGCCGCAGCGGGCATCGGGGGGCGATTACCTGTCCCATGTGAACGACTGGCACGACGCGATCGCCGATGCGTGGCGCGCACAGATCGACGCGCATCTGCCGGGCGGCGGCAGCGTCGCGGTGCTGGTCTGGGGGGACCCGTCGCTCTATGACAGCAGCCTGCGGATCGCGGATCGGCTGGGGCTGCCGGTGCGGATCGTGCCGGGGATCACCGCGATCCAGGCGCTGTGCGCGGCCCATGCGATCCCGCTGAACGACCTTGCGGCGCCCGTGCAGATCACCACCGGCCGTCGCCTGCGCGACGAAGGCTGGCCGCCGGGCGTGGATCGGATCGTGGTCATGCTGGACGGCCACTGCGCCTTTGCCGACCTGCCGCCCCAAGGGCTGCGCATCTGGTGGGGCGCCTATCTGGGAATGGACCACGAGATCATCGCGGCGGGCCCGCTGCCCGAGGTCGCGCCGCGCATCAAGGCCATGCGCGCCGAGGCCCGCGCGCGGCATGGCTGGATCATGGACTGCTACCTTCTGGCGCGCGACCTGGCCTGCTGACATGAAAACGGCCCCGTCACCGGGGCCGTTTTGCATCGGTATCGTGTCAGATCAGGCCTGCAGCGACCGCACGCCCACTTCGCCTTCCTCGCGCGACTTGATCGCGGCGACGGCGGCGATGCTGCCCGCGGCCGTCGTGAAATACGGGATCTTGTCATAGAGCGAGACGGCCCGGATCTCGCGGCTGTCGGCGATGGCCTGCGCACCCTCGGTCGTGTTCAGCACCATCGTGATATCGCCGTTCTTCAGGCGGTCCACGATGTTCGGGCGGCCTTCATAGACCTTGTTGACGCGCTGCGTTTCCACACCGTGACCCGCCAGGAATTCGGCCGTCCCCGAGGTCGAGACCAGCGAGAAGCCCATCGCGGTCAGGTCGCGGGCGGCCTGTGCCAGTCCTTCGGTCTTGTCGGAATCCTTGACCGAGATGAAGACGCGCCCCTCATGCGGCAGATGCGTGCCCGCGCCCACCTGCGCCTTGAGGAAGGCGCGCGGGAAGTTGCGGTCCCAGCCCATCACTTCGCCGGTCGAGCGCATTTCCGGCCCCAGCAGCGTGTCCACGCCCGGGAAGCGGGCGAAGGGCAGCACGGCCTCCTTGACCGAGAACCAGGGCGTGATCGGATCTGCCAGCGTCATCGGATCGGCGAAGGGCAGGTCGTCCTCGGGGCCGACGCCTTCGGGATAGGGCGCGCGGGCGGGGAAGTTCGACATCGGCTCGCCCGCCATCAGGCGTGCGGCGATCGAGGCGATGGCGCTGTCGGTGGCCTTCGCGACGAAGGGCACCGTGCGCGATGCGCGCGGGTTCACCTCCAGCACATAGATCTCGTCGCCCTTCAGCGCAAACTGGACGTTCATCAGGCCGACGACCTTCAGCGCGCGCGCCATCTCGACGGTCTGGCGCTTCAGTTCCTCGATCGTGGGGGCGTCCAGCGTGTGCGGCGGCAACGAGCAGGCGCTGTCGCCCGAATGGACGCCGGCTTCCTCGATATGTTCCATGATGCCCGCGACATGCACGTTCTGGCCATCCGACAGCGCATCCACGTCCACCTCGATCGCGCCGGCAAGATAGCTGTCCAGAAGGACCGGGTTCTTGCCCGACACCGTCACGGCCTCGCGGATATAGCGGCGCAGGTGATCCATGTCGCGCACGATCTCCATCGCGCGGCCGCCAAGAACGTACGAGGGGCGGATCACCAGCGGGAAGCCGATGCGGCCCGCGATCTCGATCGCCTGTTCGTCGGTGCTGGCGATGCCGTTGACCGGCTGCTTCAGGCCCAGGTCGTTCAGCAGCTTCTGGAACCGCTCGCGGTCCTCGGCCAGGTCGATGGCATCGGGCGTCGTGCCCAGGATCGGGATGCCCTCGGCCTCGAGGTCGTTGGCCAGCTTCAGGGGCGTCTGGCCGCCGAACTGGACGATCACGCCGTGCAGGGTGCCGTTCTCCTGCTCGGTACGCAGGATCTCCAGCACATGCTCCAGCGTCAGCGGCTCGAAATACAGGCGGTCGCTGGTGTCGTAATCGGTGCTGACCGTCTCGGGGTTGCAGTTGACCATGATCGTCTCGTAGCCCGCGCCGGTCAGCGCGAAGCAGGCATGGCAGCAGCAGTAGTCGAACTCGATCCCCTGGCCGATCCGGTTCGGACCGCCGCCCAGGATGACGACCTTCTTGGCGTCCGAGGGGCGCGATTCGCATTCGACCTCGCCCATCGCGGGGGCTTCGTAGGTCGAGTACATGTAGGGGGTCTGGGCCTCGAACTCGGCCGCGCAGGTATCGATGCGCTTGAAGACGGGCTTGATGTCCAGCGCGCGGCGGGCACGGCGGATATCGGCCTCGTCCCGACCGGTCAGGTGCGCAAGGCGGGCATCGGTGAAGCCCATCATCTTGATGGCGCGCAGATCGTCGGCATCCTCGGGCAGGCCACCCTCGCGGATGCGATGCTCGGCCTCGACGATTTCGCGGATGCGGGCCAGGAACCAGGGGTCGAAGCTGGTGACGCGCTGGATCTCGTCATCGGTCATGCCGAAGCGCATCGCCTCGGCAATGATGCGGATGCGGTCGGGCGTCTGCTTGGACAGCGCGGCGATCACGGCGGGCTTGCCCTGGTCGGCGGCACCCTCGATCGCGATCTCGTCCAGGCCGGTCAGCCCGTTCTCCATCGAGGTCAGCGCCTTCTGCAGCGATTCATGGAAGCTGCGGCCGATGGCCATGACCTCGCCCACCGATTTCATCGCGGTGGTCAGTTCGGGCTTGCTGCCGGGGAATTTCTCGAAGGCGAAGCGCGGGATCTTGGTGACGACATAGTCGATCGAGGGCTCGAAGCTGGCGGGCGTCACCTTGGTGATGTCGTTGTCTAGCTCGTCGAGGGTGTAACCCACGGCCAGCTTGGCGGCGATCTTGGCGATGGGGAAGCCGGTTGCCTTCGAGGCCAGCGCCGAGCTGCGCGAAACGCGCGGGTTCATCTCGATCACGACCATGCGGCCGTCCTCGGGGTTGATCGCCCATTGCACGTTCGATCCGCCGGTCTCGACGCCGATTTCGCGCAGCACCGCGATGGATCCGTTCCGCATCCGCTGGTATTCGCGGTCGGTCAGGGTCAGCGCGGGGGCCACGGTGATGGAATCGCCGGTATGGACGCCCATCGGATCGACGTTCTCGATGGCGCAGACGATGATGGCGTTGTCGGCGCGGTCGCGCACGACTTCCATCTCGTATTCCTTCCAGCCCAGCAGGCTTTCATCGACCAGCACCTGCGCCATGGGCGAGGCGTCCAGCCCCGAGCGCACGATGCGTTCGTAATCGTCGCGGTTGTAGGCGACGCCGCCGCCGGTGCCGCCCAGGGTGAAGGCGGGCCGGATGATGGCGGGCAGGCCGATCTCCTCCAGCGCGTCCATGGCCTCGGCCACCCCGGCATTGATGTCGTACTTGCCATTGGCCAGCTTGGGGGCGGCGATGATGGTCGCCTTGGGGTTCTCGATCCCGATGCGGTCCATCGCCTCGCGGAACAGCTTGCGGTCCTCGGCCATCTCGATCGCGCCGCGCTGCGCGCCGATCAGCTCGACCCCGTAGCGGTTCAGCGCCCCGTTATCGGCCAGCGCCAGCGCGGTGTTCAGGCCGGTCTGTCCGCCCATCGTGGGCAGCAGCGCATCGGGGCGTTCCTTGGCGATGATCTTCTCGACCATCTCGGGGGTGATCGGCTCGATATAAGTGGCGTCGGCCATCTCCGGGTCGGTCATGATCGTGGCCGGGTTCGAATTGACCAGGATCACGCGGTAACCCTCTTCGCGCAGGGCCTTGCAGGCCTGCGCCCCCGAGTAGTCGAATTCGCAGGCCTGACCGATGACGATGGGGCCGGCTCCGATGATCAGGATGGATTTGATATCGGTTCTTTTCGGCATCATGGCCTCCGGGGCTGGCATGGATTGGCGCAAATCGTCCGGGGTTATAGCCAAGACAGGTCGGGACGCAAGGTGCCGCGGACGCCATGAAGACCGATTTCGCGCCTCAGCCGCCGGACAGCAGGGTCAGCGCCGTGCTGTAGCGGTTCTGCACCGTGCCCGTCTCGATCTGGCTTCGGGCCATGAAGTTGATGATCAGCTTGTCGATCATCCCGCTTTCGGTCAGGTCCGCAAAGCTGGACGTCCCCAGATAACGCTCGGATGCCTCCATGAATTCCTCGAGCTGCCGATCCACGTCCAACTGGGCATAGTTGTCGCTGAAGCCGAAGGCGCCTTCGAACACCTCGCGCAGCGGCGGGTTGCCCATGACCTCGTACCAGAGCGTCTTGTCGCTGGAATCGCGCCCGACCATCGCCTCCAGTTCCCGGCGGGCGTTGAGGGCGAGGCGAAGATTTTCGTCCCCTTCGCCGATGCGCCGTTCGAACTCGCGCTGGACGAAGGCCGCACCGACCGTCTCGCCCAGATCGGCCGCAGGGGTCGCCCCGCCAAAGCCGAATGCCTCGGCCATGCGAAGATAGCGTTTGTCGGACAAGCGATTGACCAGCGAGCTGCTGTCACTGATATCGGATTCGAGAACCTTCTGGATGAACGCCTTGTTGGCGATGTCATCCTCCAGGCCGAAGGCCGACAGCGCGGTGTTCAGCAGGCGATAATCCTTGACCAGATCGGCCGCTTCGGAAATGCCGCCGATCTTGTCCTTGAAATAGGTGGTCGACCGCTGGACCACGGGGTCGGCCTCGATCGCGGCGATCTGGCGGGTTTCGGACCGCTGGACCACCTTCCAGCCCGCGATCCCGCTGACCCCGATCGAGATGACCCCCGTCATGCCGATTGCCGGTCGGCCGCGCTGGCGAAGAGACGTGCTTCGCGCGGCAGCAATTCGCGAAGCCGGCGCATCGCTTGATAGGGGTTGTCGTCGATGGCGGCCTCGGTCGCCTGGCCCAGCAGGATGCGGCTGTCGCGATCCTCGAAAACCTGGCTCAGCTGTTCGATGGCCAGAAGCAATTGGCGCCGCCCCTCGGCCGGTTCGGCATCCCCCGACAGGATCAGCTGGGCCACATAGCAGGCCCGCGACACGGGGGTGCTGGCATCGTCGGGATGGATCGCATCGCGCAGGCGCAGGACGTTCACGTTCGGCGTCTTGATCGCGATCTTGCTGCGCCGGTCGCCATTCTCGATCACCGCGCCATTGATCAGCACCCGCTCATTCGGGGCCAGCTTCAGGACCAGGCCGCTCATGCGCCCACCTCGCCCCGCAACCCGCGCATGACGGTCATGTTGATGTCGATCAGCGGCTGGGTCACAGCCTCGCCCGCCATGACCGATTGCCCGTGGCGGATCTGGAAACCGGCCAACGAGATCAGCCCGGCCTTGGCATCATCGGGCAGCCCGTTGCCGGGTTCGGCCAGATCGAAGGCAAGCAAAGTCCAAAGTTCGGTATTCTTCGCGACGGCGGCGATGATATCGCGCCTGTCCCTGCGATCGGATGCCTGTCGCAACATGCGCGTGACGCGGGCAAAGACGTCGTATTCCGCATCGCGCGTGCTGCGCATCCCGGGGTTCCTGTAGCCGTGTTCGGCCAGTGGCGTTACCGCGTTCAAGATCGTGCATCCCGTTCTGGAGAAGTGTGGGGGTGGCGGGCGCCGTCATGGCGCCCGCCCTGTTCATCAGCGGAACAGCGACATGACGGCCGACGGCGACTGGTTCGCGATCGACAGCGCCTGGATGCCCAGCTGCTGCTGGGTCTGCAGCGCCTGCAGGCGGGCGGACGCTTCTTCCATGTCGGCATCGACCAGCGAACCCATGCCGGTGCTGAGCGAATCCGCCAGCTTGCCGACGAAGCTCGACTGGTCGGTGATGCGCTTGCCCGCCGAACCCAGGTCGGCGGCACCCTGCACCGCAACGTCGATCAGGGCCTCGATCTCGCCGATGGCGGTCTGGGCCGAGGCACGGTCGGTGATCGCGGTCAGGCCCGCAACGTTCAGCCCGGCCTCGAAATCGACCGAGTCGACCGAGATGTTGTTGGCCGAGGTCGCCGCAGCGCCGTTGGTCCGATCCAGCGAGCCCAGCACGGTGAAGCTAGTATTGCCGGCGGTCGGGTTGGTCTTCAGCAGGTTCACGCCGTTCATCTGCGTGCCGCCGATGATCGAGGTGATCTGTTCGACCTTCTTCGAGATGTCCGTCTGGATCTTGGCGTGATCGGCCGCGTCGTTCGCGCCGCCGATGGCCAGTTCCTTCATCTCGTTCAGCAGGTTGGTGATTTCTTCAGCCCCGCTGCGGGCGGTCGAGACGACGGCATCCGCGACGTTCAGGTTCGACTGGATGGTCTTGAAGCCCGTCTGGTCCGTTTCCATGACCTTCGAGATCGCCCAGACGGCCGCGTTGTCCTTGGCCGTCGCGACCGATTTGCCGGTCGAGATGTCGGATTGGGTCTTATCCAGTTGCGAGTTGATGCTCTTCAGGGTCTGAAGGGCCACCATCGCGCTGTTGTTGGTCAGAATGCTGGACATGTTATCCTCCGGTATCAGGTGCTTTGCACCAGGGTTTGCATGAGCGGCCTTCTGACCTGGGCGGGGTCCTGCCCCCTTTGCCGTGATCGGCATGTCACCGTTCTAGGCGGCGGTGATTGACAACTAGTGAACGGCGCCGATTCCTCAAAACGCCATTCACGGTGCATTTTACTAAAAGCGCTGCGGGGCGCTGGCCACGACCGTGGTGGCCGTGCGGCGTCCGATCTCGTCATAGGTCTGCAGGCTGCGGGCTGCCCGGATGATGGCGCGCACTTCCTCGGCGGCCTGTCGGGCGCCCTGCAACGACGCCTCGGCCAGCCGGCGCAGCTGGGCCATCTGGGGGTGAATCTCGGCCCGGGTGGCATCGTCCAGCCCATGCCGGGCGGCCTGGCGGGCGAAATCCTCGATCCCGGCAAGGGCCGCGGTGGGGTTGCCGGACAGGATGGCTGCGCGAATCGTGGCCATCTGCCGGGCCTGCTGGCGGGTCATGCACCACCCCCGATCATGCGACCGAAGCCCAGATCCAGCCTCTCGGACAGGGCGGCGGCATGTTCGCGCGTCAGGAAGCTGGTGAACTGCTCCTCGCCCGCTCCGCCGGAAAAGGACCCTTCCAGCGCGCCGGGGCCCGCGTATTTCAGCATCTCCTCGAGGAACGCCTGTTCAAGCTGTTGCGCCACGGCGGCGCGTTCCGGCGCGGACTGGGCGGTGATGATGGGACCGATCTGCATGCTGCTCTCCTGTGGACGGGGTCCCTTGTTCTTGCCCGTGAACGGTAAAGGATTGGTAATCAGTCGCTGCTATCCCGACCAAAGCGCAGGAGGGTGCAGATGGTCGAGATTGCGAATCCGGTTCTTTCAGGACTGTCCGAGGCGGCGCTCACGTCCGCCCGCATGGAGGGCGTGCTTCCAGGCGGGCAGACGGATTTCGTCATCGGGACGGAGGCCTTGCCGGAACCAAGGGTCGATGCACCCGCCCAATCCAGGCAGGCTGGCGATCCGCTGGCGGCGCTCATGGCGGAATGGTCCGGGGTCAGTGCGGAATATGCGCCGATCCCCACGGCCGAACCCCAGCCCATCGAGACGGCGCTGCCCATCGATGGCCCGATGCCGGAGACCGACGAGACAGAGGATATGCCGCCGGACGATGCGGAACCCGCGGATGCGATCCTTGCGCAGATGCCGATGAACGATCCCGCTGTTCCGCCGACCATGAAGACGGCCGACAAGGCGCCGATGGCCGAAATCCCGCAGGATATCACCATGGCGGCAACCGCCGCGGGCATGTCGCCCCCTTCCGAATCATCGATTTCATACGCAGCGTCCGACATGACCGGCCTGGCAGAGCCCGCGCCCCGAGTGGTTCGGGGGCTTCGCGCCCAGGCAGGCGCAAGGACTGAAGGCGAGGCAGCCAGCCTGACGCGGGCCACGCCCGATCCCACAGGGCAGCAGCCCGCCCCCGCCACACCCACGACCCGCGCGGCGGTCGACGCGATGCCCCAGCCCGAAGGTGCGTCGCAGCCCGAAGGTGCGCTGCAGCCCCAACCGGCCCCCACGGCTCAGCCCCGGCCGGATGTTGCCCCGCCGCAGGCGAACACCGCCGACCCTGCATTGCCGCAACCCGTGGCGAAGGCCCAGGAAGCGCTGCAATCCGAGCTGCTGGAACGGTCCGTGGAACCCTCGGCAACCGCCCTTCGCGCCGATCCCACGCCATCCGAAGCAACCCGGATCGAATCGGCGTTCCAGCCGCGCAGCCCCACGGCCCCCGAGGCACGCCCCGTCGCCCGTCAGATCGCCGAGGCCGTCGTGACCACCCGCGAGGGCGAAACCGAGATCGCCCTCGCCCCCGAAGAGCTGGGCCGCTTGCGCCTGGTGATGTCGGGCCCCGATCGCGGCCATGTCACCATCTTCGCCGAACGCCCCGAAACGCTGGACCTGGTCCGCCGCAATGCCGATCTGCTGACCCAGACCCTGGCGGATGCGGGGATCGAGCAGGGCTCTTTCGAGTTTCGCGAGGAACGCCGGCCGCCCCTGCCCGAGGGACGGCAGGCCAGCGGTAACGGCCCGGCGGACGATACCGTCCGCCACGTCGCCATAACGCCCCGCGCGCTGAGCGACCGGCGCTTGGATATCAGGATCTAGGAGAGCGAACATGGTCGATGCCATCACCGCGACGACGACAAGCACCATCAGCGCAAGCAGCTTCACCAGCTCGGGGACCGGCGGTGATTTCGAGACCTTTCTCAAGATGCTGACCGCGCAGCTTCAGAACCAGGACCCCCTGAACCCGATGGAGAGCACGGATTTCGCGGTCCAGCTTGCGACCTTCGCGGGGGTCGAACAGCAGGCGCTGAGCAATCAGCTGCTGGAGCAGCTGGTCGGACAGTCCGGCACGGGCGGCATCGGCGGTGTGGCCGACTGGATCGGCAAGGAGGCCCGCACCACCGGCCCCGTCCATTTCGGCGACACCCCCCTGACGCTGGAGGTCGCGCCCCATGCCCTGGCCGACAGCGTGACGCTGATCACGACCACCGCCACGGGCCAGGAGCTGATGCGCGAGGAGATCGGCCCGGGCGAGGGGCAGATCGACTGGTACGGCCGCGACGATCTGGGCAACAAGCTGCCGGACGGGCTCTATGCGTTCCAGATCGTCAGCAGTCGCGACGGGCAGGTGATCGACACGTCCGAGGTCGAGACATATGCCCGCGTGACCGAGGCGCAGGTCGGTCCGGACGGCACGATGATCGTGCTGGAAGGCGGGGCCACGGCCTCGGTCGATCAGGTGACGGGCCTGCGCGAGGCGCCCGATGCTTGACCCTGTGCGCCTTGCGGGCATAAGCCCCGGTTGACCGAACACCCGGAGGATGCCCCAGATGTCCAAGATCCTGATCGCCCCGTCGATCCTGTCCGCCGACTTTGCCGATTTCGGCAACGAGATCCGCGCGATCGAGACGCAGGGCGCCGATTGGGTCCATGTCGATGTCATGGACGGGCATTTCGTGCCGAACCTGACCTTCGGCCCGCCCGCCGTGAAGGCCTTCCGCCCGCATGTGAAGACCTTCATGGACGTGCACCTGATGATCGCCCCGGTCGATCCCTTCATCCAGGCCTATGCCGATGCGGGCGCCGACATGATCACCGCCCATGTCGAGGCCGGCCCCCACCCCCACCGCACCCTGCAGGCGATCCGCGCGACGGGTGCCAAGGCGGGCATCGCGCTGAACCCCGGCACGCCTGCCGAGGCGGTCGAATATCTGCTGGACCTGTGCGACATGGTGCTGGTGATGACCGTGAACCCCGGCTTCGGCGGGCAGAAATTCATCCACAGCCAGATCACCAAGATCGCGAAGATCCGCGCCATGATCGGCGATCGCCCGATCCATATCCAGGTGGATGGCGGCGTCGATGCGGACACCGCGCCGCTGGTGACGCGGGCGGGCGCGGATGTGCTGGTGGCGGGCTCGGCCGTGTTCCGCGGCGGGTCGGTCGGCAATCCCGAGGCCTATGGCAGCAACATGGCCGCGATCCGCAAGGCGGTCGAAGCGGTTTGACAAAGCCCGCGCGCGGGCGTTTCCTGCGCGCATGACATGACGGGGGGCAGGATGGATCTGGGTATCAAGGGCAAGCGCGCATTGGTCTGCGCCGCATCGAAGGGGCTGGGACGCGGCTGCGCCGAGGCTCTGGCCGAGGCGGGCGTGAATCTGGTCATCAACAGCCGCACCGAGGCCGAGATCACCGCCACCGCGTCCGAAATCGGCGCGAAATACGGCGTCGAGGTCACCCCGGTCGCAGCCGACATCACGACCGAGGAAGGCCGTGCCAAGGTTCTGGCGGCGCTTGGCGATGCCGACATCCTGGTGACCAATGCGGGCGGTCCGCCGCCGGGCGACTGGCGCGACTGGGACCGCGACGACTTCATCCGCGCGCTGGATGCGAACATGCTGTCGGCGGTCGCGCTGATGCAGGCGCTGGTGCCGGGCATGATGGATCGCGGCTGGGGTCGGGTCGTCAACATCACCTCGCAATCGGTGCGCTCGCCCATTCCGGCACTGGGGCTGTCGAACAGTGCGCGGGCGGGGCTGACCGGTTTCGTGGCGGGCATGTCGCGCCAGGTGGCAGGCAGCGGCGTCTGCGTGAACAACCTGCTGCCCGGCATCCACGCCACCGACCGCGCCAACAGCCTGGACGACGGGGTGGCCGGCCGCCAGGGCATCACCCGCGACGAGGCCCGCAAGCAGCGCGAGGCGAACATTCCCGCCGGCACCTATGGCACGGCCGAGGATTTCGGCGCGACCTGCGCATTCCTGTGCAGCCAGCAGGCGCGGTTCATCGTGGGGCAGAACATCCTGCTCGACGGTGGGGCGCTGAACGTCACCGTCTGAGGAACGAAACGGAATACCCTTGCCCGACGCGCCCAGACTGGAGGTCCGCAACCTCACCCGCCGCTTCGACGGTCGCGCCGTGGTCGACAATGTCGACTTCGCGGTCGAGGCAGGCCAGGTGGCCTGCCTGCTGGGCCCGTCGGGCTGCGGGAAATCGACCACGCTGCGCATTCTTGCCGGCGTGGACATGCAGGATCACGGGCGGATCTTCGTCGATGGGCGGCTGATCTGCGACACCGATTTCCGCGTGCCGCCCGAACGGCGCGCGATCGGCCTGATGTTCCAGGATTTTGCGCTGTTTCCACATCTTCCCGTCCGCGACAACGTGGCCTTCGGGTTGAAGGGCGGTTTCGCCGCCAATCGCGACCGGGTGCTGGACCTTCTGGACCGTGTGCGCATGACCGCGCATCTGGACAGCTATCCCCATGAACTGTCGGGGGGCGAACAGCAGCGGGTCGCCCTGGCCCGCGCCCTGGCGCCGCGTCCGCGCGTGCTGCTGATGGACGAACCTTTCAGCGGTCTGGACGAACGCCTGCGCGACGGCATCCGCGACGAGACGCTGGCCCTGCTGAAGGAAGAAGGCACCGCCGTCCTTCTGGTGACGCATGAACCGCACGAAGCCATGCGCATGGCCGACCAGATCCTGCTGATGCGCGACGGGCGCATCGTGCAGCAGGGCGCGCCCTACAATCTCTACAATGCGCCGGTGGACAAGCAGGCGGCGGGGTTCTTCAGCGACATCAACCTGCTGACCGGTCGCGTCTCCGGGGCGCTGACGCAGACCCCCTTCGGCGAATTCCTGACCCCCGGCCTGCCCGACGGCTCCGAGGTCGATATCGTCATCCGCCCGCAGCATCTGAAGATCGATTTCGACCGCGCGGGCCAGGGCCCCGCCCCCACTGCCGAGAACGGCACCGCCGCGCGGGCTCGTGTCCGGCGCGCGCGCTATCTGGGGCGCGAATCGCTGGTCGAATTCGCCACCGACGAGGGCGGCATCCTGCTGAACGCGACGGTGCCCGGCGTCTTCTTGCCGCCCGAGGGCACGCCGATGTGGCTGATGCTGCGCCGCGACCGCGTCTTCGTCTTTCCCCGTCAGCCGAAATCCGCGCCGACCGACGCCGCGCGGTAATCCGCCAGCACGCCCGCCAGATGCAGGCGGCGTCCCTGCGGATCGGCCAGCCGGTGGCACAGCCGCGCCGCGCGGGCGATGATGGAACGACATTCCCCCGGATTGCGTCGCGCCCATTCCAAGCGGTCGGTCAGATCGGTCGCCGCAGGGGCCAGCGGAACATAGTGCCGCCAAGGCCTGAAGATCGCGGTCATGCAGCCTTCCCAGCCCGTCTCCTCTTGCAGGACCAGTTCCTGCCCGCCGATCAGCGGCATCAGATCCGCATCGCCCGCCGTCCCGCCCAGGCAGATGCGATAGCGCGGATGCCCCGCCGGGGGTGCCGCGCAGGGCAGCGCATCGCCCATGCGCGCGATCACGCGGGCGATGCGCGGTTCGGGGGCGAAGGCCATGTCGATCCCCGCCATTCCCTGATGTGCCGCAACCGCCTGCCAGCGGGCCGTACGCGTCAGCGCCAGCTCGGCTTGGGCATCGCCCTGCAGCACGCGATCGGTCAGGGACTCGGCCGAAGGGGGCAGTTCGGTCCAGCAGGTATCGGGCGCATATCCCGACAGCCCCCCGCGCCAGAGGGCAAGGTCGTCGCGATCGTCGAAATCCGGCCCCTCGGGGCGCGGCCAGCCCGGAAAGCCGTCATTGCCGATGCGGTGCAGCCAGGGCGCGGGCCAGAGGAACAGGTTCGCGGCCCCCTTGCGCCGCAGGCCGACCAGGACCGGTCCGCCCGCCTCGGGTCCACCCGGCCCACCCGCGGTGCAGGCCGGGCGCATGTCCAGCCAGTATCGCCCGCCATCCGCCACCCCGGCGATGTCGTTCACCGCGTTCATCACCCGCAGCAGGCCGGGCCGTTCGGCATCGCACAGGAACCGCCCGTCAGGCCCGCGCCGCAACGGCAGATCGCCCCCTTCGGGCGTCCTTACGCGGCCTGCATCCAGATCCAGGCAGACCGCCGCGGGCAGGGGCGCGCCGCGGCCCGCATGGCTGCGTGCGGGCCGGGCATTCGCAGCCAGCCGTTCCGCCAGTTTCCGCCGCGTGTCATCGTCGATATCCCGCCCCAGTGGCCGCGTCGCCGCCATCCGGGCCACCAGCGGACGCCTGTCGGCCCGCGCCCGACGCACGCCCTTGCCCGGAAGCTCGAGGCAGATCGGCAGATCGAACCACGGCGCCAGCGCATCGCGGTAATCACCGGGGGCCGCATGATCTATATCGATCTCGACCAGTTCGGGGCGGCCCGCGAAATGGGCGCGCACGCCGGCCAGATGCCGGTCCCAGTCCTGCGCCCAGATATCCGCCAGACCCCCCAGGCCCACCCCCGACGAGGCCGCGAAGCTGCGCGCATAGGCCCCACCCCGATGCAGATAGCGGCTGGCGATCCAGTCATCCCTGTCGCGGGTGTTCAGCAGGAAGACCGACCCCGGATAATGCCGATCCAGCAGCGCGTATTCCTTGAATGCCTCGACCACCGGCATGTTGAGGAACCGCACCGATTCCATGTCGGTGAAGACCTGCACGCTGTCGGCCCAACGCGCCAGCGGCCTGCGACCCGTCAGCCGGGAATAGGCGATATCCTCGGCCAGGGCGCCTTCCAGCCAATGGGCGGCGGGAATGCCGTTCATGTCGAACAGCTTCGCGATGAAGGTCGTGCCGCATTTGTTGAACCCGATCTGGAACAGCTTGCCCCCCGTCGCCCCGTCCCGCATGTGCCGTCCCTTCAGCAAATTGGCCGGACGATGCGACCCGCCCTGCCGGCTGTCAATGCTGCCCCTTTGGCGGGCGGAAAACGCCGCTTCGGCGACCGGATGCGACAAATCCCTTGCCATGCGATGCGACGGAAGCTAGCAGCGAAAACAGGAATTCGGGAGACACCGGCCATGCGCCGGGGCCGAAGGAGCAGCCGCCCCGGCGAACTCTCAGGCAAAAGGACCGTCTTCCACCAGAACTCTGGAGAGTGGCCGATCGGCCCGCCGAAGGGATAACGATCTCAGGCGTCCGCAAGGACAGGGACAGAGGGGGCATCGAAGCGCGGGGATCTTCCCCGCAGGACCGATGCCGGCTGACCGGCAGGAAGCGATGACAGGGGAGGGCCGGCATGGCCGAAACGCGTCGAACCGGGTTGAACGATCTGCACAGGGAACTGGGCGCACGCATGGTGCCCTTCGCGGGCTGGGACATGCCCGTGCAATTCCCGATGGGGGTCATGGCCGAACATCTTCACACCCGTCAGAAGGCGGGCCTGTTCGATGTGGGCCACATGGGCCAGGTGCTGATCCATCCGCAGGACGGCGACATCGCCAGCGCGGCCCTTGCGCTGGAAACGGTGATCGCGGCGGATGTGGCCTCGCTGCCCGAGGGGCGCCAGCGCTACGGGCTGTTCACCAATGACGAAGGCGGCATCCTGGACGACCTGATGTTCGCCAATCGCGGCGATCACTTTCTTCTGGTGGTGAACGCGGCCTGCGTGGATCAGGACATCGCGATCCTGCAGGGCGTGGCGGGTGTCACCGTCACCCCCGTCACCGATCGCGGGCTTCTGGCGCTGCAGGGTCCGCAGGCCGCCGAGGTGCTGGCCCGGATCATCCCCGAGGCCGCGGACATGCGCTTCATGGACAGCCTGACGCTGGACTGGCAGGGCCACGCGCTCTGGTTCTCGCGCTCGGGCTATACGGGCGAGGACGGCTACGAGATCTCGGTCCCCGGGGCGCAGGTCGAGGCATTCGCCCGCGCGCTGCTGGACCACCCCGAGGTCGCGCCCATCGGCCTGGGTGCCCGCGACAGCCTGCGGCTGGAGGCAGGGATGCCGCTCTATGGTCACGACATGGATGCGGGCGTCACACCCGGCGCGGCGGGGCTGGGCTGGGCGGTGTCCAAGGCCCGCCGCACCGGCGGCGCGCGCGAAGGCGGCTTTCCCGGCGCGGGCGTGATCCTGACCGAACTGGCGCAGGGCGCCGCGTCCATGCGCCGGGGCCTGCGCCCCGAAGGACGCGCGCCGCTTCGCGAAGGCGTCGTGATCTTCCCTGACGCCGCGGGCGGCGACCCGATCGGCACCGTCAGCTCGGGCGGGTTCGGCCCGTCCGTCGGCGGCCCGATCGCCATGGCGCGCATCCCCGCCGAGATTCCCGAAGGTGCCACCGTCCATGCCGAGCTGCGCGGCAAGCGCGTTCCCGCAACGGTCGTGGCACTTCCCTTCATCACCCCAAGCTACAAGCGCTGAGGAGCGTCCCCATGCTGAAATACACCGAAGATCACGAATGGCTGCGCAGCGACGGCGACGAGGTCACCGTCGGCATCACCAAGCACGCCAGCGAACAGCTGGGCGATGTCGTCTTCATCGAACTGCCCGAAGAGGGCCGCGAGGTCGAGGCGGGCGAGGAGATCGTCGTGATCGAATCCGTGAAGGCCGCGTCCGACATCACCGCCCCCGTCGCGGGCGTCATCACCGCCGTGAACGCCGACCTGGCCGATGCGCCCGCCACCGTGAACGAGGACCCGATGGGCACCTGGTTCTTCCGCATCAAGCCCACCGACGCCTCGGCTGTCGAAGGCTTCATGGACGAAGCGGCCTATCAGGCGCTGATCGGCTGACATGTTTCACGGGGGCCCGGACGGCCCCCGTTCTCACACCAAGGCAAGGGGCACCCGCCCCGGATGGATGCGCGCATGACCCGCTGGAACCCCACCGACTACAACCCCGACGATTTCGCCAATCGCCGCCATATCGGCCCCTCGCCTGCCGAGATGGCGCAGATGCTGACCGCCGTGGGCGCCGACAGCCTGGACGCGCTGATCGACCAGACCGTTCCCAAGGCGATCCGCCAGGACGACCGCCTCGACTGGCCCGCCCTGTCCGAGGCCGCGCTGCTGGCCCGGATGGAGGAGGTCGCCAAGAAGAACCGCGTCATGACCAGCCTGATCGGGCAGGGTTACTACGGCACCGTCACGCCGCCCGCGATCCAGCGCAACATCCTGGAGAACCCGGCCTGGTACACCGCCTATACCCCCTATCAACCCGAGATCGCGCAGGGCCGGCTCGAAGCGCTGCTGAACTTCCAGACGATGGTCGCGGATCTGACCGGCCTGCCGGTGGCCAATGCGTCGCTTCTGGACGAGGCGACGGCGGCGGCCGAGGCGATGGCCATGGCGCGGCGTCAGTCGAAATCCAAGGCCGATGCCTTCTTCGTGGCCCATGACCTGCATCCCCAGACCATTTCCGTGATCGAGACGCGCGCCGCCCCCCTGGGCATCCGCATCGTCACGGGGTCGATCGACGATCTGCAGGCCGATCAGGTCTTCGGCGCGATCTTCCAGTATCCGGGCACCTATGGCCATATCCGCGACCTGACCCCGGAAATCGAGGCACTGCACGAAGCCAAGGCGCTGGCCATCGTGGCGACCGACCTGCTGGCGCTGTGCCTGCTGAAGGAACCGGGCGCGATGGGCGCCGACATCGCGGTGGGCAGCGCGCAGCGCTTCGGCGTGCCGATGGGCTATGGCGGCCCGCACGCGGCCTTCATGTCCTGCCGGGACGAGCTGAAGCGCGCAATGCCGGGCCGCATCGTGGGCGTCAGCGTCGATGCGGCGGGCAACCAGGCCTATCGCCTGTCGCTGCAGACCCGCGAACAGCATATCCGCCGCGAGAAGGCCACGTCCAACGTCTGCACCGCGCAGGCGCTGCTGGCGGTCATGGCCAGCTTCTATGCGGTGTTCCACGGCCCCGTGGGCCTGCGCGCCATCGCGCAGCGCGTGCATCTGAACGCGGTCGCCATCGCCGATGCGCTGCGCGCCGCCGGGGCCGAGGTCGCGCCCGAGGCGTTCTTCGACACGGTGACCGTCAAGGTCGGTGTCGGTCAGCAGGGCATCATGGCCGCCGCCCGCCATCGCGGCATCAACCTGCGCCGCGTGGGCCGCGACCGCGTGGGCATCAGCGTCGACGAGACGACGGATGCAGGCGTCATCGCCCGCCTGCTGGACGCCTTCGGGATCGAGGATCAGGCTGCCCGCGCCGACAGCCCTGCCATCCCCGAGGCGCTGCTGCGCGAGCGCGACTACCTCACCCATCCGGTCTTTCACATGAACCGTGCCGAATCCGAGATGATGCGCTACATGCGTCGCCTGTCGGATCGCGACCTGGCGCTGGACCGGGCGATGATCCCGCTGGGGTCCTGCACCATGAAGCTGAACGCCGCGGCCGAGATGATGCCCTTCACCTGGCCCGAATTCGGCGCACTGCATCCCTTCGCCCCCGCCGATCAGGCCGCCGGTTACCACGAGGCGATCACCGACCTGACCCAGAAGCTGTGCCGCATCACCGGCTATGACGCGTTTTCCATGCAGCCCAACAGCGGCGCGCAGGGCGAATATGCGGGGCTGCTGACGATCCAGGCCTATCACCGTTCGCGTGGCGACGATCAGCGCGACATCTGCCTGATCCCGATGTCGGCCCATGGCACGAACCCCGCAACCGCGCAGATGTGCGGGATGAAGGTCGTGGTGGTGAAATCGGCTCCGAACGGCGATATCGACGTTCAGGATTTCGCCGACAAGGCCGCGAAGGCAGGCGACAAGCTGGCCGCCGTCATGATCACCTATCCCAGCACGCATGGCGTCTTCGAGGATACGGTCCGCCAAGTCTGCGACATCACGCATGACCACGGTGGGCAGGTCTATATCGACGGGGCCAACATGAACGCGCTGGTCGGGCTGGTCAAACCTGGCGAGATTGGCGGCGATGTCAGCCACCTGAACCTGCACAAGACCTTTGCCATCCCACATGGCGGCGGCGGCCCGGGCATGGGCCCCATCGGCGTCAAGTCGCACCTGGCGCCCTTCCTTCCGGGCGATCCGCGCACGGGCGAGGGCGCGGTCAGCGCGGCCCCCTATGGCAGCGCCTCGATCCTGCTGATCAGCTGGGCCTATTGCCTGATGATGGGCGGCGAGGGGCTGACCCAGGCGACCCGCGTGGCGATCCTGAACGCGAACTATATCGCGTCGCGCCTGGCCGGGGCCTATCCGATCCTGTTCATGGGCAATCGCGGTCGCGTGGCGCATGAATGCATCATCGACACCCGCCCCTTCGCCGATCATGGCGTGACCGTGGACGACATCGCCAAGCGCCTGATCGACAACGGTTTCCACGCGCCGACCATGTCCTGGCCGGTGGCGGGCACGCTGATGGTGGAACCCACGGAATCGGAAACCAAGGCCGAGATCGACCGCTTCATCGCCGCCATGCTGTCGATCCGCGACGAGATCACCGACGTGGCCGAGGAACGCATCGCGGTGGAACTGAGCCCGCTGCGCCACGCCCCCCACACGGTCGAGGATCTGGTCAAGGACTGGGACCGCCCCTATTCGCGCGAACAGGGCTGCTTCCCGGCAGGGTCGTTCCGCGTGGACAAGTACTGGCCGCCCGTCGGACGCGTGGACAACGTCTTCGGCGACCGCAACCTGGTCTGCACCTGCCCGCCCCTGGAAACCTATGCCGAGGCGGCCGAGTGAACCCGCAAGGCGGTCCCTTCGGGGGCCGCCACTGCCCGCCCGCAAGGCATCGCGCGCGGCAAACGCATGAAACCATGGAACGATCACGCCGCTCACGCGCTGTTGAAGGGTACGCCTTCCGGATACACGCCGACGTGACATCAGTTCCAAGAGGTTTCTCATGCCTTCAAGCACCCTCACCCCCCATCTTCACGCCAGGGAAGAGCTTGCCGCAAGGCTGATGGCCATTCCCGCGGCCCTCGCCCTGATCGCCGCCCTGATCGAGGTCTTCTGGACCGGCTCGGGCATCGCGGGCACGCCCGGCGCATGGCTGGCCGTCGCCGCCACCGCCGCGCTGTTCCTTGGGGCGCTGCTGGTGGGCGCGCTGCGACCCGGTGGCTTTCGGACCTTCCTGACGGTGATGCTGCTGGTGGGCGGGCTGCTGACCATCCTGTGCGCATGGTTCCTGGAGGCCGCATGGGTGATGCTTGCGGTGGCCGTCATGCTGATCGCATGGCTGATTTTCATCCTGATCGCGAGGTAACGGCCATGAAGCTGCACCTGACCCTTCTGACCCTGGCCGCACTGCCCGCGACCGCGCTGGCCCAGCAGACCGAATGGACCACCTTCCACGGTAACAAGATGGCGCAGAAATACAGCGCCTCGACCCAGATCACCCCGGACAATGTCGGCGATCTGGAAAAGGTCTGGGAGGTCCATACCGGCGACGTCTCGGACGGGTCGGGCGAGATCGCGGGCACCGTCTGGTCCGCCACCCCGATCCTGGCCAACGACCTTCTTTATATCGGGACGCCGTTCTACCGCATCCTGGCGATCGAGCCCGACACCGGCGAAGTCGTCTGGACCTACGAACCCGACGAGACGGTACTGGAACCCCTGACCCAGCCCGAGCTGAAGAATCGTGGCGTCACCTACTGGGAGGATCCCGAGGGCGGCGACGGTCCCTGCACGCGGCGCGTCATCATCGGCACGATGGACGCGCATCTGCATGCGGTCGATGCCGATGACGGCCAGCTGTGCGAGGGCTTCGGCGACGGCGGCATCCTGAACGTGAACCAGTGGAACACCCCGGACGCCAATTTTCCGCTGTCCCAGCTGCAACCGCCCACGGTCTTTCGCGACAAGCTGATCGTCGGCTGGGCGGGCAAGGACTGGCATGATGCGGACAATCCGCTCGGGTCGGTCTTCGGCGTGGATGCCCGCACCGGCGAACGCATCTGGACCTTCCATTCCATCCCCGAGGATTACGACGGCCTGACCGGCACGTCGAACGTCTGGACCGCCATGTCCGTCGACGAGGAAAACGGCCTCGTCTATCTGCCCGTCTCCAGCCCCAGCCCGGATTTCTATGGCGGCACGCGCCTGGACGAGATCCCGCTGGCGACCTCGGTCACGGCGGTGAACGGCGATACCGGAGAGGTCGAGTGGTCGCGCCAGCTGGTCCATCATGACATCTGGGATTACGATACCGTATCGGCGCCGACGCTGGTCGATATTCCCGGCGAAGGCGGCAGCACGCCCGCGCTGGTGCAGCCCACCAAGATGGGCCTGGCCTTCGTTCTGAACCGCCTCACGGGTGAGCCGATCTTCCCGATCGAGGAACGCGAGGTTCCCCAGACCGATGTCGAGGGCGAGGTCTCATCGCCCACCCAGCCCTATCCCAGCTTGCCGAAATCGCCCATCGGCGACGATTGGGGCGGGGTCTTCGGCTTGGCCGACATCGCGTCCTTCGGATACTGCTCGCGCAAGTTCGACGAGCTGCGCTACGAAGGGCGTTACACCCCGCCCTCGACCGAAGGGTCGCTGGCCTTTCCGGCCACGGCGGGCGGGATGCAGTGGGGCGGCGGCGCGGTCGATCCCGAAAACGGCATCCTCTACATCAACAGCTCTCGCGTGGCGCAGATCTACCAACTGATCGAGCGCGAGGAATATTCCGAGCTGACCTCGGGCGGGTCCGAGGCGACGGGCGGGCTGTTCCCGCAGACCGGTGCGCCCTTCGGTTTCCGGCTGACGAACTTCCTTAACCCGATGGGCATGCCCTGTTGGAAGCCCCCCTTCGGCGTCATGAGCGCGATCGACCTGAAATCGGGCGAAACCCTATGGGAGGTTCCCTTCGGCCAGGTCCAGAAATGGGGCTTCTACATGCCCGAAAGCTGGGGCTCGCCCACCATCGGGGGTCCGGTCGTCACCGCCTCGGGGCTGATCTTCATTGGGGCCTCGATGGATGCACGGGTCAGGGCGCTGGACGCCGCGACGGGCGACACGCTGTGGAAGGCGCAGGTCGATGCCCCCGCCGTTTCGGTGCCCGCGGTCTATGATTACGACGATCGCCAATACGTGGTCTTCGCGGTCGGCGGCAATTCCATCATCAAGCCGCAGGTCTCGGATCAACTGGTGGCCTTCGCCCTGCCCGAGGACTGACCGCACTGCCAGGAACCTTGCGGGGGCCCCTTGCCCGGGGCCCCTGCTGCGGGTCTTGACAAGGCCGCGAACGCGCGCAAAAAATCTGCGCATCGGGGCCGTAGCTCAGTTGGTAGAGCGCGTCGTTCGCAATGACGAGGTCAGGGGTTCGATTCCCCTCGGCTCCACCACCACATCCATCTTCATGCCGAACACGGCTGGACGGACGCGCCGCTTTCGCCGGGGTCTTGCGCATGGCGGCGTGTCGGGTTTGCACCCGTCATACGTTCCGCCACTCTACCGGACAAATTTCCCTGCGCAGTGTAAAGTAGCCTTTTCCCGTATGCGTCCTCGGCAACGTAGTGCGGTGCCGTATTACAGCGCTCAACCTTTGCACCACCCGGCCCTGCCATCGCGTGCCTCAGCGCCACTGACATGCACGTTCCCGGGGATCGGCATTACAGAACGCTCGTGCCATCGTTCGACTTCGCAGTTTCCATCGAAGTTTCCTTTTTATGGACATCTGACGATGGAATGCCGACCCGGATCCGCTCGACAGCAAGGTCTCCCGCAGCATCACCCGTCAGCGTCCAAGGATCCAACCCTGCCCTAGGCTGCGCCGACGGCATCGTGGTTCCGGTCGGCAGCCTGAATTCGCCTTCACGAAGATTACGGGCGGGACGTTCCGGGTCATATGCATCCGTGGCGAAATGCGGCCAAACTTAAAATAGCCTGCTGGCCGGCTCGATGCCGCCCTGGGATTCGCGAATCCCGGTCATCGTCGGGGGCATCCGCGTCCCGAAACCGCCTTGCAGATGCCTCGAACCGGGCCAAGTCAGGCGATCCGAGGCCCCGTTTATCCAGCATTAACAGCCCTGTCCGTCACAGTGACGCAGGCATGTCAGCTTTCGCTCGCTTTATCCTGCGAACTCGGTTAAGTTGCGGCTGCATCTCTATTTTCGAACACTGCTCCTTTTTACGGCTCAGCTTCGATCTTCAGCTTTGCCGGGTCGCCGCATACTGCGGGTGACATACTAAAAGGAATACGGATATGGCCAACGGCACCGTGAAATGGTTCAACGCCACCAAAGGCTTCGGCTTCATCGCTCCCGAGAACGGCAGCAAGGACGTCTTCGTGCACATCTCGGCAGTCGAGCGTGCAGGTCTGCGCGGCCTGAATGACGGCCAGGCCGTCACCTACGATCTCGAAAGCGATCGCAGCGGCCGCGAATCGGCTGTGAACCTCGCGCTGGCATAAGCCGCAGCTCGCGACATTCTGGGGGCGGGGTCGGCGCGTGCCGGCCCCGCCCTTGTTTTTATCATTCCCTTTTTCGAAACGAACATCCGACCGGCAGTCCGGCGGATGGAAGGACATCACATATGATCGAGATCCAGTGGGGCAGCCCGCTTCATTTCACCACCGACGCCCATGGCGGCACCCGACGCATCACCACCATCGAACAGGCCCAGCACTGGCTGCGCAAGAGCTGGCCCATCGACGACGACAGGCGCGTTCAGGCGATGAACCAGATCGACGCGGCGATGGAATGCATCGTGCCCGTGTCATCGGCACGCAGCGCATTCCTGTCGGCCGCGAATTCGGCTGGCCTCCGGCTGGAGGCCCCGGCCATCGAACTGCGCTGAGGCGGCCTTCGCCTCAGCTTTCGGAGACGCCCTCGGGCGCTTCCAGGCCCAGCCCCTCGGGCAGGCCCAGCATCAGGTTCAGGTTCTGGACCGCGGCGCCCGACGCCCCCTTGCCCAGATTGTCCAGCACCGCGACGACCAGCGCGCAGCCGCCATCCTCGTCGCCATGGACGCTGATCCGCATCCCGTTGGTGCCGTTCATCGCCTGCGGGTCGATGCGCGGGCCCAGGGGCTCGGCGCGGACGACCTTCACGAATTCCTGCCCGGCATAGTGATCGGCCAGCGCCTGGTGCAGCGCGCCGATGCTGCGGTCGTCATCCAGGTGCAGCGGCAGCTGGACGGCCATGCCCTGTGCGAAATTCCCGACCGAGGGCGCGAAGACCGGCTGCATCAGCAGGCCGCCATGGGTCATGATCTCGGGGATGTGCTTGTGGCGCTGGTTCAGGCCATAGACGAAATGGGCGGGCGCGGTGCCCGCCTCGTATTCGGCGACCAGCGCCTTGCCGCCGCCGGTATATCCGCTGACGGCATGGATCGACAGGGCCTCGGTCTCTTCGATGAGGCCCGCGGCGATCAGGGGCGCGACCATCGCGATCGCACCCGTGCTGTAACAGCCGGGATTGCTGACATGACGCGCCGAGGCGATGCGCTCGCGCATTTCGGGGGCCAGTTCGGCGAAACCGAAGACCCAGTCGGGATCGATCCGATGCGCGGTCGAGGCATCGATCAGCCGGACATCCATGTCCTGCGTCATCTGCACCGCATCGCGCGCGGCATCGTCCGGCAGACACAGGATCGCCACATCGGCCTCGGCAAAGGCTTCGGCGCGGGCATCGGCATCCTTGCGGCGGGCCGGATCGACCTGGACCAGACGAATGTCGTCACGGCGCTGGAGCCGCTCGCGGATCTGCAGGCCGGTGGTGCCGGCTTCGCCATCGATGAACACGCTATGGGTCATGGGACATCCCTCTGATCGAACAGCCACATCCTTAGACGATCGTCCCCGGTCCGACAACGCCCCTGCCCGATCAGGTCGCGCAGATGTCCGAACGCGTCAGGAAGCGCCGCTCGCGCCCGTTGTCCAGGCTGAACATGCCGCCGCGCCCGGGCACAACGTCGATCACCAGGTCGGTATGCTTCCACGTCTCGTACTGGCTGGCCGAGATGTAGAAGGGCGCATCCCCCACCTGCCCCAGCTGCACGTCGCGTTCCCCGACCTTGAAGTCCCCCTGCGCATAGCACATGGGCGAGGAACCGTCGCAACACCCCCCCGATTGATGGAACAGGACGGGGCCGTGATCGGCCTCGATCTCGGCCAGAAGGGCCAGTGCCTCGGGGGTTGCGGTGACGGTGCTCATGGTTTCAGCCTCCTCCTCAGAAAATTCAGGACCTTGCGTTCGTCGGGATCCAGCCCCTGCCCCGCAAGGTCGCGGTCGATCCTGCCGCGGATCTCCAGCAGCAATTCGTCGGCCATCCACGCCTCGATGATCTGGGGATGGACATAGCATTTGCGGCAGATGGCGGGCGTGTTGCCCAGCCGCGCCGCGACGGATTCGATCACCTCGCGCAGGGTGCGGTCGCAGCCGGTCCGGGTGTCGTCGCGTTCGCATTCGGCCAGCGCCAGCGCGGCCAGCACGGTCCCGGTCCATGTCCGGAAATCCTTGGCCGACACGTCGCGCCCCGAGATCTCGCGCAGGTAGTCGTTCACCTCGCCCGAGGTGATGGGCCGGCGTTGCCCGTCATCGTCCAGATACTGGAACAGGTGCTGGCCCGGAATGTCCTGCAGGTTGCGGATGACGCGGGCCACCCGGCGGTCGGTCAGGCGCAGGTCCCATTCCTTGCCCGACTTGCCGGTGAAGCGGAACCGGATGCGGCTGCCTGTCAGATCCACATGGCGTTCACGCAGCGTGGTCAGTCCGTGGGACCGGTTCGTCCTGGCATATCGCGCATTGCCCACGCGGATCAGGCTGTGTTCCAGCAGATGCACGATGGTCGCCGCGACCTTGTCGAAGCCCAGGCCCCGCTTGCGCATGTCGGCATCGACCCGCGCCCGGATGCCGGGCAGCGCATCCGCGAATTCCAGCATGTGGTCGTATTTCGCCGATTCCCGCAGCGCCCGGAAATCGGGGTGATAGATATACTGCTTGCGCCCCTTGGCATCGCGGCCCGTCGCCTGGATATGGCCGCGGGGGTCGGGGCAGATCCAGACCTCGCGCCAGGCGGGTGGAATGGCCAACCCCTCCAGCCGCTTGCGCAGGGCGCGGTCGCGGATCGTGGCGCCATCCGCATCCAGATAGGTGAACCCCTTTCCGCATCCCCTGCGGCCAAGGCCCGGCATGTCGCCATCGACATGGAACAGCCCGATGCTGCGGGCTGCATCCCCTGCATCGACGACGCGGGCGTCGTCCTCGACCGTATCCTTGGGCATGGCGCATTCCGGCAGTGGATGAACTGGTGCCACAACGTCCGGCACCCCCCGGCGGTTGCGGCGATGGGGCGGCCCGGCAGGGACCGCCCCGATGCACGGCTCAGAAGAAGCCCAGCTTCTTCGAGCTGTAGCTGACCAGCATGTTCTTCGTCTGCTGGTAATGGTCCAGCATCATGCGATGGTTTTCCCGCCCGATGCCCGACTGCTTGTAGCCGCCGAAGGCCGCATGCGCCGGATAGGCGTGATAGCAGTTCGTCCACACGCGTCCCGCCTGGATGGCCCGCCCGAAGCGATAGCAGGTATTGGCCTCTCGCGACCACACGCCCGCCCCCAGACCATAGAGCGTGTCATTGGCGATCGATAGCGCCTCGGCATCGTCCTTGAAGGTGGTGACCGACACGACGGGGCCGAAGATCTCTTCTTGGAAGACGCGCATCTTGTTGTGCCCCTTCAGCACGGTTGGCTTGATATAGTAGCCGTTGGACAGTTCGCCCCCGTGATCCGCGGCCTCGCCCCCCGTCAAGACCTCGGCGCCTTCCTTCCGACCGATGTCGAAATAGGACAGGATCTTCTCTCGCTGCTCGCTGCTGGCCTGCGCGCCGATCATCGTGGCGCTGTCGCGCGGATCGCCCTGCACGATCTCCTCGACGCGCTTCAGGGCACGTTCCATGAAGCGGTCGTAGATCTTCTCGTGGATCAGCGCGCGCGACGGGCAGGTGCAGACCTCGCCCTGGTTCAGCGCGAACATGACGAAGCCCTCGATGGCCTTGTCGAAATAATCGTCATCCTCGCGGGTCACGTCCTCGAAGAAGACGTTGGGGGATTTGCCGCCCAGTTCCAGCGTGACGGGGATCAGGTTCTCGGACGCGTATTGCATGATCAGACGGCCCGTCGTCGTCTCGCCGGTAAAGGCGATCTTGGCGATGCGCGGATTGCTGGCCAGGGGCTTGCCCGCCTCCAGGCCGAAGCCGTTCACGACGTTCAGCACGCCCGGCGGCAGCAGGTCCCCCACCAGATCCAGGAACACCATGATGCTGGCGGGCGTTTGCTCGGCCGGTTTCAGCACCACGCAGTTCCCGGCGGCCAGTGCGGGCGCCAGCTTCCAGCAGGCCATCAGCAGTGGGAAGTTCCACGGTATGATCTGCCCCACAACGCCAAGCGGCTCGTGGAAATGATAGGCGATGGTGTCCTGGTCGATCTCGGAAATGCCGCCCTCCTGCGCGCGCAGGACCCCGGCGAAGTACCGGAAATGATCGACGGCCAAAGGCAGGTCGGCGGCCATCGTCTCGCGGATGGGCTTGCCGTTGTCCCATGTCTCGGCGGTGGCCAGAAGCTGCAGGTTCTGTTCCATCCGATCGGCGATCTTCAGCAGGATGCCCGACCGTTCGGTCGCCGACATCCGCCCCCAGCCGTCCTTGGCAGCATGGGCCGCATCCAGCGCGGCCTCGATGTCATCGGCATTGGACCGCGCGATCTCTCCGATCTCGCCGCCGGTGATGGGGGTCACGTTGGTGAAGTATTTCCCCGACCGCGGGGCGACCCATTTGCCTCCGATGAAATTGTCGTAGCGGCTGGCAAAGGGCATCACGCCCACGCCCTTGAATTCATGCGTCTGGTCGTTCGGCATCGTATCCTCCCATGGATGTCCGTGGCCCGGATCTCCCGCTCCGGGTGTGGTCCAAGGGTTGCAAGGGGCACGATTCGCGGCAATCTCCCGATCGTGCCGCAGTGCAGAAGCTGTCTCAGTCGTGGGACGGTCGGTCGTCCTGATGCCCGATCCCCAGCCGCGACATGCGCCGATACATGGTCGCGCGCCCGATCCCCAGGGCCCGCGCGGCCCGCGTCACGTTCCCGTCGGCCCGTGCCAGTGCCCGCATCAGGGCCGCGCGTTCGGCCCGGTCCAGCGCGGGCAGGTCGGCCTGTCCGCCCAGAAGGTCCGCGGCGGGACGCGGACGGATCGCGCCCTCGCGTTCCAGCCCCAGCATCCGCCGCGCCGCGCGCGTGGCGCCCACCGCCAGATCGTCGCGATCGACCGCCAGCAGCGCGGATGCATCGCCCCCCACCCCTGATGCCATGACGATCCGCGCGCCTTCGAAACTGCTGCGGAAGAAGATCGCCTCGATCGCGCGGGCGGTCTGCACCACCTGCGCCGAGATCAGGCGGTTGTAGCGTTCGGTCTGATCGGCGCGCGCGCTGCTGACATCCAGGGCTGCCAGAAGCCGCCCGTCCGGCCCCCAGATCGGTGCGTCCATGCAGGACATGCCGGTATTGCGGGTGTGGAAATGTTCGTCGCGATGGATGGTGACCTGCCGCCCCTCGGCCAGGCAGGTGCCGATGCCGTTGGTGCCCTGCACGGCCTCGGACCAGTCGGCCCCGACCCACAGACCCCAGCTTCGGAACTGCTGCGCATCGGCATCCGAGACGCGCTGATCCAGCACGACACCCTGTGCATCGGTCAGCATCACGTTGCAGCCCGACAGCCCCACGAGGTTGTACAGCTGGTCCAGCTGCGGTGTCGCGACGTCCAGGAAACCCGACATGGCCTGCCGTCTTCGCGCAAGCTGGCCTTCGGACAATCGGTCGGGGGCGCGGCGGTCGGCCGGGTCCAGCCCGTGCTTCATCAGTGAACGGCGCCAGGACGCCGCAAGGGCCGAGGTCGCGGAATTGGATTGCGACCGCGCGGCCACGAGATCCGCGTGGGTTCGTTCGCTCATGTGATCCTCCCTGTCGGGGATCATAGCATGACGGATGCGTTCCGGTCCGCGAGTTTCGTCGCGGACCGGAAATCGGCAGGATCTAGCGGACCGGACCCTCGGGCTTGATGGTGCCATCCATGCCGCGATCCGTGCCCTCGCCCGGATCGGTCCCACCCGGCGCGCCCGAAGGGGCGACCCGCGGCGCATAGGGCGGCAGCGCATCCGCCCCGTCGCGATAGAGAAGCGATGCACCCTTGTGGAACAGGTGCAGCGCCTGCGGATCGGCGGTCAAGTGCACCGTCTTGCCGTTCAGCCCCGGATGGATGCCCGGCAGCTTGGCGATGATCGGCACCACCTCGGCATTGCCGGTCCCGAAATAGAGCAGCGTCACCTCGCCCAACGCCTCGGTCAGATCCACCTTGCCCTGGAACAGTCCGGGGCCGTCGGTCTCGCGCATGTCCTCGGGGCGGACGCCCAGGTTCACGGGCATCCCCTCGTCGCCCGCGCGCGTGGGGATCGCCACCTGGGCGGTCAGTCCGCCATCCAGCTCGACCGTGGTGATCGGACCGATGGAGGTCACGCGACCGGGCAGCAGGTTCATGGCGGGGCTGCCGATGAACTGGGCCACGAATTCGTTGACCGGACGTTCGTACAGTTCCAGCGGCGCGCCGACCTGCGCGATGCCGCCGCCGGCCAGGACCACGATGCGGTCGGCCAGTGTCATGGCCTCGGTCTGGTCATGGGTGACATAGATCATCGTGCGGTCGGGCATGGACGCCTTCAGCTGCGCGATCTCGATCCGGGTGGCGACGCGCAGCGCCGCGTCCAGGTTCGACAGCGGCTCGTCGAACAGATAGACCTTGGGATCGCGCACGATGGCCCGCCCGATGGCCACCCGCTGACGCTGCCCGCCCGACAGCGCCTTGGGCAGCCGGTCCAGATAAGGCGTCAGCTGCAGCATTTTGCCCGCGCGATCCGTCGCCTCTTGGATCTGGTCCTTGGACTGGCCCGCGATCTTCAACGCGAAGGCCATGTTGTCGCGCACCGTCATGTGCGGATAGAGCGCGTAGGACTGGAACACCATCGCGATGCCGCGCTGGCTGGGCGGGATGTCGTTCATCCGCTGCCCGTCGATATCCAGCGTGCCCGCGCTGATCTGTTCCAGCCCGGCGATCATGCGCAGCAGCGTGGACTTGCCGCAGCCGGACGGCCCGACGAAGACGATGAACTCGCCCGAGCGGATGTCGAGGTCGATATCGCTGAGGACCTGCACGTCGCCATAGGACTTGGCGACGCCGTCCAGCCTGAGATCTGCCATCTTCGGTCTTTCCCCCCTTAACCTTCGATGATCTGCACCTGCCAGGGCCGCAGGCCGTCCACCTCGTCCTCGGACAGGTTGGCGCGGATCAGCAGGCTCTGGACGTCGTCCTCGCGCCGGAAGGACAGGATTGGCCCCTCGGACGCCATCTCGGTCATGTCGCCATGGCGCAGCGCGCTGTGCTTGCGGCGCAGGCCGATGGCCCAACGATAGTGGTGCAGCAGCGACTGGGCGTCGGCCTCTTGCGCGACGGCGGTGCGCTGCAGGTGGGTATGGGGCACGGGCAGCCAGGGCTTCGAGGTCGAGAAGCCGCCGTTCACGCCCATGTCCCAGACCATCGGCGTCCGGCACCCGTCGCGGCCCTTGAATTCAGGCCAGAACTCGATCCCGTAGGGGTCGCGCAGGTCGTCGAAGGCGATCTCGGCCTCGGGCAGGCCCAGTTCCTCGCCCTGGTACAGGCAGACCGAACCGCGCAGGCACAGAAGCACGGTGCAATAGGCCTTGGCCGCCTGGTCGGACAGGTTCCAGCGGGTGATGTGGCGCACGACGTCATGGTTCGACATCGCCCAGCAGGCCCAGCCGTTCGGCGCGGCCTCGTGCAGCTGGCGGAAGGTCTCGACGATGCGGGACGCGGGCAGGTCGTCGCCCGACAGGAAGTCGAAGACATAGGACATCTGCACGCGACCCGGCACGCCGGTATATTGTTCCAGCAGTTCCAGCCCGCGTTCGCTGTCGCCGATCTCGCCCACGACGACGGCGCCCCAGGGCTTGATCGTCTCGCTGAAGCGTTCGAGGAAGGCGAGGTTCTCGGGCTGCGACTTCGAGAAGCGATGGCTCTGGTGGTTGTAGGGGTTCACGGCGGGCGCGGTGTCGGACTTGCGCAATTCCTTCGCCAGGGGCGGGTTGTCGCGCAGCTGGGCGTCGTGGAAATAGAAGTTGATCGTGTCCAGCCGGAAGCCGTCCACGCCGCGTTCCAGCCAGAACTTCGCCATCTCCAGCAGGGCGTCCTGAACCTCGGGGTTGTGGAAATTCAGGTCCGGCTGCGACGACAGGAAGTTGTGCAGGTAATACTGTTCGCGCCGCGCGTCCCACTGCCATGCGCTGCCGCCGAAGATCGACAGCCAGTTGTTGGGCGCGGTGCCGTCGGGCCGGGGATCGGCCCAGACATACCAGTCGGCCTTGGCGTTGTTGCGGCTGGCGCGGCTTTCCTTGAACCAGGAATGCTGGTCCGAGGTATGCGACATCACCAGGTCGATCATCACCTTCAGGCCCAGTTCATGGGCGCGTTCGATCAGCCAGTCGAAATCGTCCATCGATCCGAACAGCGGATCGATGCCGCGGTAATCGCTGACGTCATAACCGAAATCCTTCATCGGAGACGTGAAGAAAGGAGAGATCCAGACCGCGTCCACGCCAAGCGATGCGACATAGGGAAGCCGCTGCGCGATCCCCGCAAGGTCGCCCACGCCGTCGCCGGTCGTGTCCTGGAAACTGCGCGGGTAGATCTGATAGATGATCCCGCCCTTCCACCAATCCGTCGTCTGTTCCGTCAAGTCATCCACCTTTCACGGAGCCGGCCAGCAATCCGCGGACCAGGTATTTCTGCATTGCGAAGAAGACCCCCAACGGCACCGCGATCGAGATGAACGCGGATGTCGCAAGGATCTCCCATTCCCCGCCACGAGAGCCCATCAGCTCTCGCAGGAGGCCGGTCATCACCAGCTGTTCGCGGGTGTTGCCCAGGAAGACTGTGGCGACCAGCAGATCGTTCCACACCCAGAGGAACTGGAAGATCGCGAAGCTGGCAAGGGCCGGGAAGGAAAGCGGCAGGATGATGCGGCGGAAAATCTGGAAATCCGTCGCTCCGTCCACGCGTGCCGATTCTATGATCTCGCGCGGGAGGCCCACCATGTAGTTGCGCAGAAGATAGACGGCCAGGGGCAGGCCGAAGCCGGTATGGGCAAGCCAGATCCCCAGATACCCCTTGCCGATGCCCATCTCGTTGTGCATCCGCAACAGCGGGATCAGCGCCACCTGCAGCGGCACCACCAGAAGACCCACCACCGCCGCGGTCAGCAGCGCACGGCCCGGGAACTGCATCCATGCCAGCGCATAGGCCGCGAAGGCCGCGATCATGATGGGGATCACCGTCGCCGGGATCGTCACCGTCATCGTGTTCATGAAGGCGCGCCCCAGCCCCGTCGCCGACAGGACGCGGGAATAGTTGTCGGTCGTGAAGCTGGGCGGGGTCGCGGTGGTCACGAAGATCCGTTCACCCCGGCGCATGTCGAACGGCGTGTCCGACACCATGCGATAGGTGCCGTCATCCGCCACGGTGATGTCGATGCCCTCGTCGATCTCGGCGGTCGCGCCCGGTTCGAAGGCCGATGGTTCGCGCGCATTCGTGCCCCAGCCGACCAGGGTCTGGCCGCCCTCGGTCACACTGCCCTCGATCACCCAGACGCCGTCCTGCTGCACGCCTTCCGTTCCCGAACGCACGAAGCCGGTCTGCTCGGACCCCGAGAAGCTCTGCCACCAGCCCGATTGCGCGATCTGGTCGCGGTCGCGGAACGACGACACGAACAGCCCCAGGGTCGGGATCGTCCACAGCAGCACCAGAAGGAACGCCGCGATGTTCACCGCCCAGCCGAGCGAGGATTTCTGTCCGGCCATCCCCTCCATCAGCGGACCTCCTTGCGGGCGTTCCAGATGTTCCAGACCATGATCGGCGTCACGAGGATCATCAGGACGATGGCGATGGCCGAGCCGCGCCCGTAATCGGGCGTGCCGCGGAACATCCAGTCGTACATCAGGTTCGCCAGTACCTGCGTGCCCCATTGCCCGTTGGTCATGACGAAGACGATGTCGAAGACCTTCAGCACGACGATGGTGATGGTGGTCCAGACGACCGCGATGGTCCCCATGATCTGCGGCACCTTGATCTTGAAGAAGACCTGCAGGGGCGATGCGCCGTCCAGCACCGCGGCCTCGACCGTTTCCTCGGGGATGCCGCGCAGGGCCGCCGACAGGATCACCATGGCAAAGCCCGTCTGGATCCAGACCAGCACGATCATCAGGAAGAAGTTGTTCCAGAAGGGCAGGCTCAGCCAGATCTGGGGTTCGGCGCCGAAGCGGGTGACGATCCAGTTCAGAAGGCCGATCTGGGCCTCACCCTCGGCGCGGTATTCGTAGATGAACTTCCAGATGACGCCGGCGCCGACAAAGCTGATGGCCATGGGCATGAAGATCAGCGACTTGCCGATGCTGCCCCATCTGATCCGGTCGGTCAGCTGGGCCGCCAGCAGGCCGAACGCGGTCGAGGCCGCCGGGACGAACAGCAGCCACAGCATGTTGTTCAGCATCGATTCGCGGAACTTGCCGTCATTCATCAACCAGACATAGTTGTCGGCCCCGACGAAACGTTCGCCGTTCGAATTGAACAGCGAACGCCACAGGCTGTCGAAGACGGGATAGACGAGATACATCCCCAGGAAGATGATCGCGGGCCCCAGGAACAGCCACGGCCTGATCTGGTTGGCGCGGCCGATGTTCGTCCCCGCATTCGGCCCCTTGGCCGGAAAGATCCTGTCGAGGACCCAGTTCGACCCCCAGAACCACGCCACGCATCCGAAGACGCCGATGGCGATGGTGCTGATGGCCAGCCAGAACAGTTCCATGTCGTCCTACCCCCTGCGGTATCGCGTCGGGCATGGCGCGATCGCCATGCCCCGGTTCATGGCCGGATCAGTCCAGCGAGGCCCAAGTTTCCTGGATGCTGTCGGCCACCTCCTGCGCGGAATCGCCGCCGACGAAGTCGATCATGCCGGTCCAGAACGCACCCGCACCGATCGCACCGGGCATCAGGTCCGACCCGTCGAAGCGGAACACCGTCGCATCCAGCAGGATCTGCCCCATCCGCTTCAGCGTCTCGTCGCCATAGGCTTCGGGATTGGCACCCTTGAAGGGCGTCAGGAAGCCCTTCTGCGCCATCCAGATCTCATGCGCGGCGGGGGTCTGGAGGAAGTCGATGAAGGCCATAGCGGCGGGGTTCTCGCTCATGACGGCGAACATCGTGCCGCCACCCAGCACGGGCTGGCCGAAATCACCCGATTCGGGGGCGGGCATGTAGAAGAAGTCCGCATCCTCGCCGATCATCGTGCCTTCGGGGAAGAAGGTCGGGATGAAGCTGGCCTGGCGGTGCATGTAGCAGCCCGGAGGACTGTCGAAGAGACCGGCGGGGCTCTCGCGGAAATCGGTCACCGGAACGGCACCCACGCCGCCTGCGACGAAGTCCTCGTTCTTGGCGAACCAGCCGAATTCCTCGATGGCCGCGACGACCTTGGGATCGTTGAACGGCATCCCGTTCGAGGTCCAGGCGTCGTAATCCTCGGGGGTGGCGGTGCGCAGCATCAGATCCTCGACCCAGTCGGTCGCGGGCCAGCCGGTCGCGCCGCCCGATCCCAGGCCGATGCACCAGGGCGTCTCGCCATCCTCGGCCATCTGTTCGGTAAGGGCCTTCAGCTCTTCGTAGGTCTCGGGGATCTCGTAGCCGAAATCCTCGAAATTCTCGGGGACGTACCAGACCAGCGATTTCACGTCGGCCTTGTAGGGGAAGGCGAACAGCTGCTCGGTCCCGTCCTGGCCGGCATAGGTGCCCAGCTTGGCCCAGCTTTCGCCGGCGGCGTAATTGTCCACCAGCCACTGGCGCTTCTCCTCGCCCAGGGGCTGGATATAGCCGCGCGCGGCAAGGTCCGCGGCAAGGCCCGGCTGCGGGAAGACGGCCACGTCGGGGGGCGATCCGGCCTCGCTGTCGATGACGATCTGCTGTTCGAAGCTGTCGGACCCCGAATAGTTCGCGCGCGCGCCGGTGGCCTCGTTGAAATAGGCGATGACCGAGCTGAACAGCTCCTGGTCGCCGCCCAGCCAGGGCCCGAGGATGTCGAAGCTCTCGCCCTCCAGATCGGGATGGGCCGCCTTGAACTCCTCCAGGCTGTCCCAGTCGATGCGGTCGTCGCTGCCCGGTTCGATCACCAGCTGGGCCTGCGCGGTCCCTGCCAGCAGCGCGATGGCCGCGGCGGTCGTCATGATCCTGTGTTTCAACTCGTCCTCCCTGACTGTCGATGACTGCCCCCGCAGGGCAGGTCCTGGGGCCGAACATCCGGCAGTTCGTCGCCGGATGTCAAACGCTTCCGGGCCGATCCGGATCGCGACCGAGGTCGGATCGGACGCGACGTCACGTCCCGGATCGCCAGGATCGCGGGGCGGTCCGCAATACGGATTTCACGAAGAATCGCCGGTCGGTTCATCAGGCACCCCCGCATTTCCCGGCCCTGTCGTCCCGACATGCAGGGCCCTTGCGATCATTCAGCCCGTTGGCGCCATCGCCGTCAAGCGGGGTCGGTGGCCGGGGCCGCATGGGGGCGGAACGCGCGGTCACGGGGAATTGTACGAACGACTTGATTTTCCAATCCAGCTGCCTAAGCTGACGCCCTACCGGGACAGTTTCGACCCCCGGCATGGAATACCGCCCGGGGGCGATGGAGGGCGCCCACGGACGGTTTGCGCGCAGGCCGATCGCATCGGTGCGTCCGATCCGCTGAGCGGCCTGCGCGAACAACCCGATCATGCCTGCCAAGGATGCCGGGGCGGATCAGCCGCCCAGTGCCAGCCCGATTCCCGTGCCGGCCGCCAGCGCAAGCGTCGTCACCAGCCAGATCGGCACGGCGGAACGCGGGGCGATGACGGTCAGGCGTGCCTCTTCGGGGTGGGCACGTTCCCACAGCGCCTGCTCGACCATGCGCGGCAGCAGCGGACCGAAGCGGGCGACGGTCTGCGCGACCTCGCCCAGGTCGTGGGCGACCGCCTTGGGGCCGATGCTTTTCTTGATGTAGTCGGACACGACCGGCTTGGCCGCGTCCCAGATGTTCAGCTGCGGGTCCAGCGAACGGGCGACACCTTCCACCACGACCATGGTGCGCTGCAGCAGGATCAGCTCGGTCCGGGTGGGCATGCCGAAACGCTCGGTTACCTCGAACAGATAGGACAGCAGGTTCGCCATGCTGATCCGGCTGGCATCGGCGCCGAAGATCGGCTCGCCCACGGCGCGCAGGGCGCGGGCGAAGGCGGCCTCGTCGCGGTCGCGGGGGACGTATCCGGCCTCGAAATGCACGCGTGCCACCCGGCGATAGTCGCGCTGGATGAAGCCGTAGAGGATCTGGGCATAGACCCGGCGGGTGTATTCGTCGATCTCGCCCATGATGCCGAAATCGTAAGCGATGACATTGCCGTTCGCCGCGACCTTCAGGTTGCCGTGATGCATGTCGGCATGGAAGAAGCCGTCGCGCAGGGCGTGCGACAGGAACAGCTGGATGACGCGGGTCGCGATGTCGGTCACGTCATGGCCCGCCGCGATCAGCGCATCGCGGTCGCCCATGGGCAGGCCCTCGGCCCAGTCCGCGCTCATCACCCGGCGGGCGGACAGTCCCCATTCGGGGCGGGGCACCTGGAAACCCGCATCCTCGGCGGTGTTATCGGCGAATTCCGACGCGGCCGCAGCTTCGAGCCGAAGATCCTGTTCGGCGGTGACGGTCTGTTCGAAATGGCGCACCACGTCGCGCGGCCGCAACCTGCGCGACGAGGGGGCCACGATCTCGATCAGGCGGGCGCCGAAATGAAAGGCGTCGATGTCGCGCTTGAAGGCCGGGCCGATGCCGGGGCGGACGACCTTGATGGCGATCTCGTGGCCCGTCTCGCGGATGCGGGCGCGGTGGACCTGCGCGATCGAGGCCGCGGCGACGGGCTCGGAAAACTCGCTGAACAGCTCGTCCACGGGTGCGCGCAGCTCGGCCTCGATGACCTTGCGGGCGATGGCGGTGTCGAAGGGCGGCAGGCGGTCCTGCAGCATCCGCAGCTGACCGGCCAGTTCCGGCCCCACGACATCGGCGCGCGTGGACAGGATCTGGCCGAACTTGATGTAGGCGGGCCCCAGGGCGGTGATCGCACGTGTGATCGGCGGCAGGTTCGGATCGCCCTTGTATCCCAACCAGCGAAAGGGCCAGCCCATGACGCGGGCGGCCATCCGCAGGCGGATCGGCGCATCCACCGCGTCCAGCACGGCGGCCATCGCGCCGGTCCGTTCGAAGGTGGCGCCCGTCCGGATCAGCCGCAGGATGTTCAGGGGTCCGCGCATGGGCTCAGATCTTCCAGCCCGAATGCAGCGCGGCGATGCCCATGGACAGGTTGCGATACTGCACCCGTCCGAAGCCCGCATCGCGGATCATCTGGGCAAAGGTCTCCTGGTCGGGGAACTTGCGGATCGATTCCACCAGATACTGATAGCTGTCGCGATCGCCCGTCACCGCCTGCCCCATCGCGGGGATCACGTTGAAGCTGTAGCGGTCATAGGCCCATTGCGCCGCGGGCACCGGGATCTGGTTGAATTCCAGCACCACGAGCCGCCCGCCCGGACGCAGGACGCGGTATGCCTCGGCCAGGGCGTCGGGAATGCGGGTGACGTTGCGGATGCCGAAGCTGATCGTGTAGCGGTCGAAGCTGTCATCGGCGAAGGGCAGCTTCATCGCATCGCCCGTGACCCAGGCAAGACGGTCGGCGCGTTCAACGGCCTCGGCGCGCTTCTGCCCCTCGACCAGCATGGATTCGGTCATGTCGCAGACGGTGACGCGCGCGCCCGGCGCACGTTCCAGAAAGCGGAAGGCCACGTCGCCCGTGCCGCCGGCCACGTCCAGCAGGTGCTGTCCGTCGCGGGGCGCCAGCCAGTCCATCAGCGCGGTCTTCCACAAACGGTGGATGCCCGCGCTCATGAGGTCGTTCATCAGGTCGTATCGCGATGCGACGCTGGAGAAGACGCCATGGACCATGCCCGCCTTGGCATCCTCGTCCACGGTCTGGAAACCGAAATGTGTCTGCTTGCCGTGTGTCATGCCGCTTGCCGTTTGCCTGTTCAGACGCCAGATAATCCCGGCCCGCCGCGGGCACAATGCGACGAAAGGGAATGGATTGCCAGAACTGCCGGAAGTCGAAACCGTCAGGCGCGGCCTTCAGCCGCACATGGAGGGCCTGCGCATCGCAAGCGCCGAAATACGCCGCCCCGACCTGCGCTGGCCCCTGCCGCCCGATCTGCGGCAGGTGATGACAGGCGCACGGGTGACGGCCCTGCGGCGCCGGTCGAAATACCTGCTGGCCGACCTTGAGGATCGCGGCACCGTGCTGTGGCATCTGGGCATGTCCGGCCGCATGCTGATCGAAGGCCATGCACCCGGAGAGTTCCACCGCGACCCCTCGATCTATGCCCGCCACGACCATGTCGTCCTGCGGATGGAGACGGGGACCACGATCACCTTCAACGATGCGCGCCGCTTCGGGATGGTGGACCTGATCCGCGAGGGTGGGGGCCATCCGCTGCTGGATCACCTGGGCCCCGAGCCCTTCGACGATGCCTTCACGCCCGCCTACCTTGCCGCGGCCTTCGCGGGGCGGCGCGTGCCGGTCAAGCAGGCGCTGCTGGATCAGCGCATCGTGGCGGGCCTGGGCAACATCTATGTCAGCGAATCGCTGTTTCGCGCGGGGATCGATCCGCGCCGTGCGGCAGGCCGCATCGGGGCCGCGCGGATCGCGATCCTGGCGGGGCATGTCCGCGACGTTCTGGCCGACGCGATCGCGGCGGGCGGGTCGTCCCTGCGCGATCACCGGCAGGCCACCGGAGAGCTGGGCTACTTCCAGCACAGCTTCCGCGTCTATGACCGCGAGGGGCAGCCCTGCCTGCGCGACGGTTGCACGGGCCATGTGCGCCGCATCGTGCAATCGGGGCGATCCAGCTTCTGGTGTGCGTCCTGTCAGCGCTGAACGCTTGGATTTCGGTGCCAAGTGCTGCTAGGACTCGCACGCAGTGCAAATCGGCAAGGGGTCCAAAGGCACCATGGCTTACGAAACCATCATCGTGGAGATCGAGGACGAGATCGCCCTGATCCGGCTGAACCGTCCCGAGGCGCTGAACGCGCTGAACGCCACGCTTCTGGAAGAGCTGTCCTCGGCCCTGACCGAGGCCGACCGCAACGACAAGGTGCGCTGCATCGTCCTGACCGGCAGCGAAAAGGCCTTCGCGGCCGGCGCCGACATCAAGGAGATGTCGGGCAAGAGCTTCGTCGATGTCAGCGACGACGACCTGTTCGGCGCGCAGATCGAACAGATCGCCCGCGTCCGCAAGCCGCTGATCGCGGCCGTCAGCGGCTATGCCCTGGGCGGCGGCTGCGAACTGGCGATGGTCTGCGACTTCATCATCTGCGCCGAGAACGCCAAGTTCGGCCAGCCCGAGATCAACCTGGGCGTCTGCGCGGGCATCGGCGGCACGCAGCGCCTGACGCGCTTCGTGGGCAAGTCGAAGGCCATGGACATGAACCTGACCGGTCGCTTCATGGATGCCGCCGAGGCCGAGCGTTCGGGCCTTGTCAGCCGGGTCGTCCCGACCCCCAAGCTGATCTCCGAGGCGATGACCGCCGCGCGCAAGATCGCCGAGAAGTCGATGGTCGCCGCCCGCACGGTCAAGGAATCGGTCAACCGGTCCTACGAGACGACGCTGCAGGAAGGGCTGCTGTTCGAACGCCGCGCGTTCCATTCGCTATTCGCGACCGAGGATCAGAAGGAAGGCATGGCCGCATTCCTCGAAAAGCGCGAGCCGCAGTTCCGCGATCGCTGATCGGGGCTTCCATTCCGGGCCGCTTTGTCCTATAGGCCCGGACTTACATGCGCGTGGGCCCGCTTAAGGCAAGAATCAGGATCGCTTCATCGAAGCGGTCGCCTTGGGTCTTTTGCGCGAATCGAACGCAACAGACCCTACAGGAGCCACCACCATGGCCAATACCGCCCAGTCCAAGAAACGCGCCCGCCAGGTCGAACGTCGCACCGACATCAACAAGGCCCGCCGTTCGCGCATCCGCACCTTCCTGCGCAAGGTCGAGGAAGGCATCGCTTCGGGCAATGCCGAAACCGCACGCGCAGCGCTGATCGCCGCCGAATCCGAACTGATGCGCGGCGTCACGAAGGGCGTCGTCCACAAGAACACCGCCTCGCGCAAGATCTCGCGCCTGGCAGCACGCGTGAAGGCCGTTCAGGCCTGATCCGCGAAGGGGCGTTTCCCGCCCCCGGCTTCAGCCGATTCCGCTGGAAGTTAACAGAAAGGGTACATGCCTCGTACATGTGCCCTTTTTGCATGCGCAGAAAAAGTCGTTTCTAAAAACTCAATGATTTCAGCGCTGTGTCTTTTTTGTCCGAAGACTCAACGACCTCCGAGATTCGAATCTGGAAACTTACTGTCAAGCACATAGTTCGGTTGCGGGGATCGTCGGGACGGGGCTAATTTCCTCCCTGCGATTCACGTCGCTGTCGGGGGACGGGCCGAACCTGACGCATGATTCCCATGCGTCGCACGGCCGGGCGTTCAAGCAGTTCATGCTGTCTCACGCCCCTCGGATCCGCATCGGTCGGCTGCCATCGGTCGGTTCGGGTCCTGTGTCTTTGAAGGTATGCGGGCAACACGCCCTGAAACGGTCGCTTCGACCGTCAGGGATGCTTTGTCCGTGCCGTATCCCGTCGGCGCGCGCAAAAACTTCTGTCCCGCCGGATGAACCGGCGGGGATCGGGGACAGGCACGGGATACGGGCGATGATGGACAAGATCTGGGGTCAGGCATGCGCAGAGCTGGAAAGCAGCGTGGGGCCGCACAACTACAATCACTGGATCAAGCCGCTGCGCCTCACCTCGATTGACGAGGGTGCGGCCCGGCTGGTCAGCCCGACGCGTTTCATCTCGGACTGGGTGAACCGCCATTACGGCAACCAGATCCTGGACGTGCTGAACCGCAACGGCGCCACCGTCGAACGCCTGCGTTTCGACGTGGGCAGCGCGGCCCCCAAGCCCGCGCCTGCCAATGACAGCGTGGCGGCCCAGCCGACCACCCGCAGCGCCCCGCGTGCCGATCTGGGTGCGCCGCTGGATCCGCGCTACACCTTCTCGAATTTCGTCGTGGGCAAGCCGAACGAGCTGGCCCATGCCGCCGCGCGCCGCGTGGCCGAAGGCGGCCCCGTGGGCTTCAACCCGCTGTTCCTCTATGGCGGCGTGGGCCTGGGCAAGACGCACCTGATGCATGCGATCGCGCATGAATACGGTGTCCGCCATCCGAACGCGCAGGTGCTGTACCTGTCGGCCGAACAGTTCATGTACCGCTTCGTGCAGGCGCTGCGCGAAAGCTCGATCATGGATTTCAAGAGCATGTTCCGCAACGTGAACATGCTGATGGTCGACGACGTGCAGTTCATCGCCGGCAAGGACAGCACGCAGGAAGAATTCTTCCATACCTTCAACGCGCTGGTCGATCAGGGCAAGCAGATCGTCATTTCCGCCGATCGCGCCCCGGCCGAGATCAAGGGCCTCGAGGAACGCATCAAGTCGCGCCTGTCCTGCGGCCTGATCGTCGATCTGCACCCCACCACCTACGAATTGCGCCTGGGCATCCTGCAATCCAAGACCGAGGCCTTCCACCGTCAGCATCCCGACCTGGTGATCGGCGCGGGCGTGCTGGAATTCCTGGCCCATCGCATCAGCACCAACGTCCGCGTGCTGGAAGGCGCGCTGCAGCGTCTGTTCGCACATGCCAGCCTGCTGCGCCGCGAGATCACGCTGGAGGTCGCGCAGGAATGCCTGACCGACATCCTGCGCACCAACGACCGCAAGATCTCGATCGACGACATCCAGCGCAAGGTGGCGGAGCATTACAACATCCGCCTGGCCGACATGATCGGCCCCAAGCGCGCCCGCAACGTCGCCCGCCCGCGCCAGATCGCGATGTATCTGTGCAAGCAGCTGACCAGCCGGTCCCTGCCCGAGATCGGCCGCCGTTTCGGCGGTCGCGACCACACGACCATCATGCATGGTGTGCGCAAGGTGGACGAGCTGATGGGCGACGACACCGCCCTGGCCGAGGACGTCGCGGTCCTGCGCCGGATGCTGGAAGGCTGATCCATCTTGCGTCTTGAGCGGCGGGCCGGGGATGGTTACACATCGGGTCCGGTCGTCGTTCCGATGGCCGTCTGGGACAGGGGAAGCTGATGAAATTCTCGATCGAGCGTGCCGTGCTGGTCAAGGCCGTCGCACAGGCCCAATCCGTCGTCGAGCGTCGGAACACGATTCCGATCCTTGCCAACGTCCTGATCGAGACGACGGATGACGGCGTCAGCTTCCGTGCGACCGATCTGGACACCGAGGTCGTGGACCGCGCACCCGCGCAGGTCGTGCGCCCCGGCGCCACCACCGTCAGCGCCGTCATGCTGAACGAGATCGCCCGCAAGCTGCCCGACGGCGCGCTGGTCCAGATCAGCGCCGATACGGAATCGGGACGCCTGCAGGTGCAGGCGGGCCGGTCCAGCTTTAACCTCGCGACCCTGCCGCGCGAGGATTTTCCGGTCATGGCGACCAGCGAATACGCCGCGAATTTCACCGCCCCTGCCGGTGTGCTCAAGCGGCTGTTCGACAAGTCGAAATTCGCGATCTCGACCGAAGAGACGCGCTATTACCTGAACGGCGTCTACATGCATGTCTCGGACAGCCCCGCGGGACAGTTCCTGCGCTGCGTGGCGACCGACGGCCACCGCCTGGCCCGCATCGATGCCGAACTGCCCAAGGGCGCGGCCGACATGCCGGGCGTGATCGTGCCGCGCAAGACCGTGGGCGAGCTGCGCAAGCTTCTGGACGATGACGAGGCCGAGATCGCCGTGTCCGTCAGCGAGACTAAGATCCGCTTCGCCACCCCGACCCTGACGCTGACCTCGAAGGTGATCGACGGGACCTTCCCCGATTACAGCCGCGTCATCCCGGTGAACAACGCCCGCAAGCTCGAGGTGGACGCCTCGGACTTTGCCCGCGCGGTGGACCGCGTGGCCACCGTCAGCAGCGAACGGTCGCGCGCGGTCAAGCTGGCGCTGGACCAGGACCGCCTGATCCTGTCCGTGAACGCCCCCGACGCCGGCGCCGCCGAGGAAGAGCTGATCGTGGCCTATGCCGACGAGCCGCTGGAAATCGGCTTCAACGCGAAATACCTGCAGGAGATCGCGGGCCAGGTCGATCGCGACAATGCCGTGTTCATGTTCAACGGATCGGGCGACGCCGCCCTCATCCGCGAGGGCAGCGACGAGAGCGCGGTCTATGTCGTCATGCCGATGCGCGTGTGACGCTGCAGCGGATCGAGCTGGCGCAGTTCCGGTCCTGGCCGCGACTGGATCTTGATCTGGACGCGCGCCCGCTGGCGATCTTCGGCCCGAACGGTTCGGGCAAGACCAACATCCTCGAAGCGGCATCCATGCTGGCACCGGGTCGCGGGTTCCGCGCGGCCCCCGCGCCCGAACAGGCCCGCAAGGGCGTCGAGGCCGGCTGGCGCATCCGCGCAGGGCTGCAGGACCACCTGATCGAGACCCAGGCCGCCCCTGCCCAATCGCGCGTTGTGGTCATCGACGACAAATCCGTTCCCCAGACCGCACTTGCGCGCCTGCTGCGCGTCATCTGGCTGGTGCCCGCGATGGACCGCCTGTGGACCGAGGCCCCCGAGGGGCGGCGAAGATACCTGGACCGGGTCACCCTGTCGCTGATGCCCGATCACGCCGATCTTGCGCTGACCTATGAAAAGGCCATGCGCGAACGCAACCGCCTGCTACGCGACCAGGTGTCCGATCCGGGCTGGTATCGCGCGCTGGAGGCGCGGATGGCCGAGGCCGGCGCCGCGCTGACCCGCAACCGGCTGACGGCCCTGGAACGCATCGACGCCGCGCAGGAAGGCGGGCGCGACTTTCCCGCCGCGCGCCTGACGCTGCTGCCCGGCGAAGGTCATGCCGACGATACCGACCCGGCATCCATCGCGGATCGCATGGCCGCGATGCGCGCGCGCGACATGGCTGCCGGACGCAGCCTGACCGGGCCGCACCGCGCCGATCTGGGTGCGCATTGGGGCCCCGAGGACATGCCCGCCGCGCTGTCCTCGACCGGGGAACAGAAGGCGCTGCTGCTGTCGCTGATCCTGGCCAATGCGCGCGCGCTGTCCGACCAGCCGGTGCTGTTGCTGCTGGACGAGGTGGCGGCCCATCTGGATGCCGACCGGCGCGCCGCGCTCTATGACCGGATCGCCGCGATGCCCGCCCAGAGCCTTCTGACCGGCACCGGCCCCGAGCTGTTCGAGGCCTTCGGCACCCGCGCCCGCGCCCTGTCCGTGACCCGCGACGGCAGCCGTTCGCAGGCCGCCTGGACGGACTGATCGAAAACCTGCCGCGAGGGGTGAAAAACCCTGCCAAAGCCGTGACTTTGCCCGCCCGAGGGGATATATCGGGACAGTACGACAAGGAACCCTCATCCATGAACGATACCGCCGCGCAACCCGCCAGCTATGGCGCCGATTCCATCAAGGTTCTCAAGGGCCTCGAGGCCGTGCGCAAGCGTCCCGGCATGTATATCGGGGACACCGACGACGGATCGGGCCTGCACCACATGGTCTACGAGGTCGTGGATAACGGCATCGACGAGGCGCTGGCGGGGCATGCCGACTTCGTCCGGGTGAAGATCCACGCCGACAACAGCGTCAGCGTGCGCGACAACGGACGCGGCATCCCGGTGGACATGCACCCCACCGAAGGCGTCAGCGCGGCCGAGGTCATCATGACCCAGCTGCATGCGGGCGGCAAGTTCGACCAGAACAGCTACAAGGTCTCGGGCGGTCTGCACGGGGTGGGCGTCTCGGTCGTGAACGCGCTGTCGGACTGGCTGGAACTGCGCATCTGGCGCAACGGCCAGGAACATTACGCCCGCTTCGAGAAGGGCGAGACCGCCGAGCATCTGCGCGTCGTGGGCGATGCACCGGGCGAATCCGGGACCGAGGTGCGCTTCATGGCCTCGTCGAAGACGATCCACCCGGAAGGCACGTTCAGCAATCTCGACTATGTATTCAAGACGCTGGAAAACCGCCTGCGGGAACTGGCCTTCCTCAACAGCGGCGTCCGCATCATCATCGAGGATGAGCGCCCCGCCGAACCGCTGAAGACCGAGCTTTATTACGACGGCGGCGTGCGGGAATTCGTGAAATACCTGGACCGTTCCAAGACCACCACGATGGAGGCGCCGATCTTCATCACCGGCGAGAAGAACGGCATCGGGGTCGAGGTCGCGATGTGGTGGAACGACAGCTACCACGAGACCGTGCTGCCCTTCACCAACAACATCCCGCAGCGCGATGGCGGCACGCATATGGCGGGCTTCCGCGGGGCGCTGACCCGCGTCATCACGAAATACGCGCAGGAAAGCGGCATCGCCCGCAAGGAAAAGGTCGACTTCACCGGCGACGACGCCCGCGAAGGCCTGACCTGCGTGCTGTCGGTCAAGGTGCCGGATCCGAAATTCTCAAGCCAGACCAAGGACAAGCTGGTCTCGTCCGAGGTGCGTCCCGCGGTCGAGGGGCTGGTGGGCGAAAAGCTGGCCGAGTGGTTCGAGGAGAACCCCAACGACGCCCGCCAGATCGTCGGCAAGATCATCGAAGCCGCCCTGGCCCGCGAAGCCGCCCGCAAGGCGCGCGAACTGACCCGCCGCAAGACCGCGATGGACGTGGCCTCGCTGCCCGGCAAACTGGCCGATTGCCAGGAAAAGGACCCCTCGCTGTCCGAACTGTTCATCGTCGAGGGCGACTCGGCAGGCGGTTCGGCCAAGCAGGGCCGTTCGCGCAAGAACCAGGCCGTGCTGCCGCTGCGTGGCAAGATCCTGAACGTGGAACGCGCGCGCTTCGACCGGATGCTGTCATCGGAAACGGTGGGCACGCTGATCACCGCGCTTGGCACCGGCATCGGACGCGACGAGTTCAACCTGAACAAGCTGCGCTACCACAAGATCGTCATCATGACCGATGCCGACGTGGACGGCGCGCATATCCGCACGCTGCTGCTGACCTTCTTCTTCCGCCAGATGCCGGAACTGATCGAGGCGGGGCATCTCTATATCGCGCAGCCGCCGCTCTACAAGGTCGGGCGCGGGCGGTCCGAGGTCTATCTGAAGAACGAGGCCGCGCTGGAGGATTACCTGATCCAGCAGGGCATCGAAGGCGCGACCCTGCGCCTGGCCGACGGCCAGCAGATCACCGGCAACGACCTTGCCCGCGTGGTCGAGGAGGCGCGGATCGCCCGCCGCGTGCTGCGCGCCTATCCGACGCATTACCCGCCCCACATCACCGAACAGGCGGCCATCGCGGGTGCCCTGCGTCCGGGCCGGGTGGACGAGGATTCGCAAGGGGTGGCCGATGCCATCGCCCAGCGCCTCGACCTGATCGCCGAAGAATACGAGCGTGGCTGGCAGGGGCGTCCGACGCAGGACGCGGGCATTCGCCTGACCCGCACCCTGCGCGGCGTCGAGGAAGCCCGCGTGCTGGACGGACAGATGCTGCGCAGCGGCGAGAGCCGCCGCCTGGGCGAGATGACGCAGGCCCTGCAGGACATCTATGCCAAGCCCGCCACCCTGATCCGCAAGGATCGCGAACAGCCGATCTACGGCCCGCTCGGGTTGCTGACGGCGGTCTTCCTCGAAGGTGAGAAGGGCCTGTCGCTGCAGCGCTACAAGGGTCTGGGCGAGATGAACCCCGACCAGCTGTGGGAAACCACGCTGGACCCGGTCGCACGCACCATGCTGCAGGTCCGGATCGAGGACGTGGCCGAGGCCGAGGACCTGTTCACCAAGCTGATGGGCGACGTGGTCGAACCGCGCCGAGAGTTCATCCAGCAGAACGCGCTCAGCGTCGAGAACCTGGACACCTGATCGCAGAACGCCCGGACCCACCGTCCGGGCGTTTTCGCATCAACGCAGCTCGATCCGGGCAAAGGCTTCCAGCACCAGTCTCTCGGATTGGTCCAGATACGCGGTCAGCCGGTCGGCCGCGCCTTGGGTATCCCCCGCCTGCAGCGCCGCCAGCAGATCGGCATTCGTGTCGATGAAACTGCCATGCAGTTCCTGCGGATCGTCGATCAGCCCGAAGGCCAACCGCAGCTCGGCCGTCAGTTGCGCGAAGAAGGATGTCAGGCGCGGGCTGTCGGCCAGTTCGACGATGGCGGCGTGAAATCGCATGTTGGCGCTGCCCACCCCCTGCCAATCCCCCCGGCCGCGCGCGTCTTGCGCCGCAGCCATCGCGGCGGCCATCGCGCCGATGGCCGGGTGCCGGGGGCGTGCATTGGCGATGGCCGGAACCTCGATCAGCCGCCGCACGCGATAGATGTCCAGCACCGCCGCCATGGAAGGCACCGCGACCGAGACGCCGCGATTGGGCAGATGCGTCAACAACCCTTCGCGCGTCAGCAGGCGGAACACCTCGCGCAGGGTGTTTCGCGACACGACCAGATCGGCGGCCAGCGCCGCTTCCGACAGGCGTTGGCCCGGACGCAGGATGCCCCCGGTGATCCGGTCGCGCAGCTCGGCGGCGATTCCCTCGGCAAGGCTGGCGGCGGGCGGGGTCTGGTTCATGTCTGTCATAAGATCCCGATCTTCGCCTGCGCGCGGCGCGACGGCAAGATGCCCGAACGATATGCCGAACTGGAATGCCCATCAGGCAGGCAAATGTCGGCGAATTATAGATGCATTGTTCAACAATATTGCCAGTCTTGTCCAAAAATTATTGACTGATCGCCCCCGTGTCATGGAACCTTCACCCCAAGAACGGATGGGAGAGTTTCATGACGACCAGCGCGCCGACAGCCGCGACAGCCACCTTGCGGGGTGGATTCCTTGCCGCGATCTTCCTCATGGCGACCTCGGCCATCGGGCCGGGCTTCATCACGCAGACCGCCAGCTTCACCGCGCAGATGGGGTCGGCTTTCGCCTTCGCGATCCTCGCATCCATCGTCATCGACTTCGTGGTGCAGCTGAACGTCTGGCGGATCACCGCGCTGACCGGCAAGCGCGCCTCCGAGACCGCGAATGCCGCGATCCCCGGTGCGGGATACCTGCTGTCGGCCCTGGTCGTGATCGGGGGGCTGGCCTTCAACATCGGCAATATCGCGGGCGGGGGCCTGGGGCTGAATGCGCTGCTGGGGCTGGACCCGAAGATCGGGGGCGCGATTTCCGCCGGGCTGGCCATCGCGATCTTCCTGTCGCATCGCGCGGGATTGCTGCTGGATCGGATGATCGTGGTCCTGGGCGTGGTGATGATCCTGCTGACCCTGTTCGTGGCCTTCCAGTCGAACCCGCCCGTGGGCGAGGCGCTGCGTCAGGCGGTGCTGCCCTCGCATATCGACTTTGCCGCGATCACCACCATCGTCGGTGGCACCGTGGGGGGATACATCACCTATTCCGGCGCACATCGGTTGCTGGACAAGGGGCTGACCGGCCCCGAGAACCTAGCCGCCGTGTCGCGCGCGGCGCTGACCGGCATCGTGATGACGGGCATCATGCGCTTCGTCCTGTTCTGCGGCATCCTCGGCGTCGTCGCGTCGGGGGTGACGCTGGACCTGTCGGGCCAGGCCGCGAACCCCGCAGCCCAGGCCTTCGCCGCAGCGGCAGGAGAGTTCGGGCTGAGGCTCTTCGGGCTCGTCCTCTGGGCGGCGGCGCTGACCTCGGTCATCGGCGCGGCCTATACCTCGGTCAGCTTCCTCGACGTGGCGGGCGTGCGCAGCGACGCGGCCCGGGGGCGCGCGACCGTGGGCTTCATCGCCTTCTCGCTGGCGATCTATCTGGGCCTGGGGACGGCTCCGGCGGCGATTCTGGTCTTCGTGGGCGGGTTCAACGGCCTTATCCTGCCGATCGGGCTGACGATCTTCACCTATGTCGGCTTCGCGCGGTCGGATCTGATGGGCGGACACCGTTACAACCGGCCGCTGCTGCTTGCCAGCGCCGTCATCTGTGCGCTGACATGGTATATGGGGGCGGCATCGGTCGGCACGATCTTCGCCTTCCTGGGACAGTAGGAAAGGGTATCCCCATGACGACGATCGACCTGAACAGCGATCTGGGCGAGGGCTATGGCGCCTGGACCATGGGCGACGACAGCGCCATGCTGGACATCGTCAGCAGTGCCAACATCGCCTGCGGCTTTCATGCGGGCGACCCGGCATCGCTGCTGGCGGTGCTGCGGATGGCCGCCGAACGCGGCGTGGCCGTGGGGGCGCATGTCAGCTATCCCGACCGGGTGGGCTTCGGACGGCGCGCGATGGATGTGGCGCCGGGTGACCTGACCGCCGATGTCATCTATCAGATCGGGGCGCTGCAGGGGCTGGCGCAGGCGGCGGGAACGCGCGTCGCCTATGTGAAGCCGCATGGCGCGCTCTATAACACCATCGCATCGGATGCGCGTCAGGGGGATGCGGTGATCGCGGGCATCCTGGCGGTCGGTCCGTCGCTGGTGCTGATGGGGCTGGCCGGGGCGCCGATCCTGGCCCGCGCCCGCGATGCCGGGCTGGCCACCGTGGCCGAGGCCTTCGCAGATCGCGCCTATACCCCCGGCGGTGCGCTGGTGTCGCGCCGCGATCCCGGCGCGGTGCTGCACGACCCCGATGCCGTGGCCGCGCGGATGCTGCATCTGGCGCGCACGGGCAGCATTCAGGCCATCGACGGCAGCATGCTGGAATTGCAGGCCGACAGCATCTGCGTGCATGGCGACAGCCCCGGCGCCGTCGCCATGGCCGCCCGCATCCGCGACCTGCTTCTGGCCGAGGGCGTGAACATCGCCCCCTTCGCGGGCGGCGCGGCATGAGCCTGCGTTTCCTGCCCATAGGCCCCCGCGCTTTCCTGATCGAGCTTGCCGATCTGGAGGCCACGCTGGCGCTGTTCGACGCGCTGGCCGCCGATCCGGTCCCGGGCGTGGCCGAGATCGTTCCCGCCGCCCGCAGCCTGATGATCCGCACCGCGCCCGGCACCCCTGCCGACGGGGCGCTGGCCCGACGCATCGCGCAGGCCGCGCCGCGTCCGGGCACGGCCCCCGCCCCCCGCGATGCCCGCCTGATCGAGATCCCCGTCACCTATGACGGCGAGGATCTGGACGAGGTCGCCCGCCTCATGGACCTGACCACGGCCGAGGTGATCGCCGCCCATCAGGCCGCGACCTGGCAGACGGCCTTTTGCGGTTTTGCGCCCGGCTTCGCCTATATGACCTGCGACGATCCGCGCTTCGACCTGCCGCGCCGCGCGGTACCGCGCACGCGGATCCCGGCGGGCTCGGTCGCGCTGGCCGGACGTTTCGGCGGGATCTATCCGCAGGCCAGCCCCGGCGGCTGGCAGCTGATCGGCCGGACCGAGCTGCCGATGTTCGACCTGACCCGCGATCCGCCCGCATTGCTGCAACCGGGCACCCGCGCGCGCTTCGTCGAAGGCCGTGCAAAGCCGCATCCCGTGACGGTGCCGACACCGGCGCCGGCCAAGGGGCTGCGGATCGAACGCACCGCCTTTCCGATCCTGTTGCAGGACGAAGGGCGCGCCGGTCAGGCCGCGCAGGGCGTCACGGAATCCGGCGCGTTGGACCTGGGCGCGATGCGCCGCGCGAACCGGGCCGTGGGGAACCCGCATGGCCATGCGGTTCTGGAAATCACGCTTGGGCCGGTCCACATGCTGGCCGAGGAAGCGCTAACCCTGGCCCTGACGGGTGCCGCGACGGCGCATGTCAACGACGCGCCGATCGCGCCCGGTGCGGCCTTCGCGATGGATGCGGGCGACCGGCTGCGGATCGACCCGCCCGCGCGCGGCATGCGCAGCTATCTGGCGCTGCGGGGCGGGTTCGATGTGGCCCCCGTGCTGGGATCGGCCTCGACCGACACCTTGTCGAATATCGGACCCGAGCCGCTGAAGGCGGGCGATGCGCTGACGCCCGCCCGATTGCCCGCCGACGCGACCGGGCTGCCCGAACCCGCGCCCGAACTGCCCGAAGTGGGCCAGACCGTCACCCTGCCCGTCACCCTGGGCCCGCGCACCGACTGGTTCACCGACGATCAGGTGCAATCCTTCCTGTCGCAGGACTGGCAGGTCACGCCGCAATCGTCGCGCGTGGGCATCCGGCTGCAGGGCGATGCGCTGACCCGCGACGGGGCCGAGCTGCCTTCCGAAGGCACGGCCATCGGCGCGATCCAGGTCCCGCATTCGGGCCAGCCGGTCCTGTTCCTTGCCGATCACCCGCTGACCGGCGGCTATCCCGTGATCGCGACGGTCCACCCTTCCGCACTGGACGATGCCGCCCAGATCCCGCCCGGCGCACGCATCCGCTTCGTCGCCCGCGACCCCTTTGCCCCGCTGACACTGGAGCCTTCCCATGACGCTGTTTCTTGACACGGGGCATTCGCCCATCACCCGCATCCTGATCGCCAACCGAGGAGAGATCGCGCTGCGCGTCATCCGCGCCTGCCGGGACGAGGGGATCGAATCCGTCGCCGTCTATGCCGACCCGGACCGCGACGCGCCCTTCGTGCGGCTGGCCGACCAGGCGCATGCGCTTGGCGGGGCGAAACCTGCCGACAGTTATCTGGACGGGGCGAAGATCATCGCGATCGCCCAGCGCACGGGCGCGCAGGCGATCCATCCCGGCTATGGCTTCCTGTCCGAGAACGCCGATTTCGCCCGTGCCGTGCAGGATGCCGGCCTGATCTGGATCGGCCCCGATCCCGCGGTGATCGAGGCCCTGGGCGACAAGATCCGCGCCCGAGAGATCGCCGAGGCCGTGGGCGCGCCGCTGGTCGCGGGCAGCCCCGGCCCCGTCAACAGCGGCGCCGAGGCGCTGGCCTTCGCCCAGGAACACGGCCTGCCGCTGGCGATCAAGGCGGCCCATGGCGGCGGCGGTCGCGGCATGAAGGTCGCCTGGTCCCTGCACGAGGTCGAGGAGCTGTTCGACAGCGCCACCCGCGAGGCCGTCACCGCCTTCGGTCGCGGCGAATGCTATGTCGAGCAGTTCCTCGACAAGCCCCGCCATATCGAGGCGCAGGTGCTGGCCGACCGCCACGGGCGGGTCAAGGTGCTGGGCACGCGCGACTGTTCGCTTCAGCGCCGCAACCAGAAGCTGGTCGAGGAAGCCCCCGCCCCCTTCCTGTCGGACGACCAGCGCGACCGTATCCATGCCTCGGCCCGCGCGATCTGCGCCCATGCGGGATATTCCGGCGCAGGCACGGTCGAGTTCCTGCTGTCGGCATCCGGGACCATCTCGTTCCTCGAGGTGAACACCCGCCTGCAGGTCGAACATCCCGTGACAGAGGAAACGACCGGCATCGACATCGTCCGCGCGATGATCCGCGTGGCCCAAGGTGCACGGCTGGCGGACGAGGATGTGCCCGCCCCCACCGGCCACGCGATCGAGTTCCGCATCAATGCCGAGGATCCGGCCCGCGGCTTCCTGCCCACCCCCGGCCCGATCGAGGTCTTCGCCGCCCCGGGCGGCATGGGCGTGCGGCTGGACAGCGGTGTCGAACAGGGTGGCACGGTGCCGGGTGCCTTCGATTCCATGATGGCCAAGCTGATCGTCACCGGCCCGGACCGCGCAACCGCGCTGGCCCGCGCCGCGCGCGCGCTGGCGGAATTCCGCATCGAAGGCGTCGCCTCGGTCCTGCCCTTCCACCGCGAAGTGCTGAAGGCCCCCGAGTTCCGCGCCGAGGATGGCGATTTCGGCGTCCATACCCGCTGGATCGAGACCGATTTTGCCGAACGGCTGGACGCGGCGCTGACGCCTGCACCGCGCGTCTCGCCCGACCTCGATCCCGTGATGCTGCGCCTGCCGATCGAGATCGACGGTCGGCGTCACATGATCGCGCTGCCGCAATCGCTTCTGGCGGGCATGGGCAGCGCCGCCCCCGTGGCCGAACAGCAGACCAACGACGAGGCGACGGTCCCCGCCCCCATCGCGGGCACCCTGTCGGCCTGGCAGGTCGAGGACGGGGCCGAGGTCCGGCAGGGCCAGGTCATCGCCGTGATCGAGGCCATGAAGATGGAGACCCGCATCGAGGCCCATCGCGACGGCCGGCTGACCCGCATCGCGACCGAGGGCGACACGCTGGCCCATGACGCGCCCGTGGCGCGGATCGAGGCCTGATCCGGCAATGCAACAGGGGCGGGCCCTGCACCAAGGGCAAGCCTTGCATCGGGGCGGTATCCGGCACAGCGTGACGCCGCCCCGTCCGGCAGAAAGGCCCCGCCCATGATGATCTTCTGGCGCAAGTCGCTGGTGATGTTCTCGGTCCCCAGGACCGGGACCCACAGCTATATCGACCATCTGCATCCCCATGCCGACATGGTCTTCCGCCATCCGACGACCATCAAGCACATGGGCCTGCGCCGATTCACGAAGAAGATCCTGCCGCTGCTGCCCGAGAACCGCGAGGGCCTCGATCATTTCGGCTTCGTGCGGCATCCGGCGGACTGGCTCTGGAGCTGGTATCGGTATCGCAGCCGCCCCGAGATCGCGGGCCGCCCCGGATCGACCGCCGATATCGGCTTTGCCACCTTCCTGCGCGAACACCTGTCCGCGGCCCCCCCGCCCCGCGCCGATGTCGGGCGGCAGAGCATCATGCTGACATCCCCCGAGCCCCCGTTCCGCGCAAACATCCTCTATCGTCACGAGAATCGGTCTGCCGCGGATGCCTTCCTGTGCGAGCGGCTGGGTGCGAGGGTCGCCCCGCCGCAGGATCTCAACCGTTCGCCCAGGCGCGAGAACCAGGTCACGCCCGCCGATATCCGGCTGCTGGAACGCGAACTCCCGCGCGAGTTCGAACTCTACGAGGCGGCTAGTTGAGCCGCGCCCCGGTTTACGCAGCGTCAGCCTGACGGGGACAGCCATCACCCGCTGGTATGCGGGACATTCTGGCGCTAGAAGCCCCGGACGCCCGGCGGGACCCTTCCCGCGGGGATGCGACAGGTGGCCGCATCGGAGGATCCAGCCGCCTTCCCGGTACGAACACGTCCCCGAAGCGCATCGCGCCGCCGATCGGGGCCGACAGAATTGAATGGACGAGATGGCAAAGACTTCAGTCGAAATGCGCCAGGCCATTGCTGGAATGGATGACGAGCAGCTTCCCGTGCCCCGGCACCGGCTTCACGGACCCGGACATTTCCTGGGCCTCTATGCGGCCGAGCATGTCGCGGCGACCGAATTCGTTATCGGGGCGGCCTTCGTGGCGCTTGGCGCGACGATCCACGACATCCTGATCGGGCTTCTGATCGGCAACCTGCTGGCCGTGCTCAGCTTCTGGCTGATCACCGCGCCGATCGCCGTCAAGACGCGCCTCAGCCTCTATACCTATCTCGAACAGAACATGGGCGAGATGTTCTCGAGGCTGTACAACGGCGCCAACGTGCTGATCTTCGTCGTGATCTCGGCCGCGATGATCACCGTGTCCGCCACGGCGCTGCAGCTGCTGTTCGACATTCCCCCGCAGATCCGACCCTGGCCCACCAGCCCCGCCTTCGTCGCGGTCGCCGCATCCGCCAGCGTCATCGCCGTTCTCGTGGCCTATTACGGCTTCAACGTCCTGAGCGAATTCGCCTCGATCTGCGCGCCCTGGCTGATGCTGATGTTCACCGCGGGCGGCATGGTGCTGATCCCCGCACTGAACGAATCGCTGACCGGGCACACCATGCTTGCCAGCTTCTCGGAGTTCTTCGAGCTTGCGGGCGCGACCGTCTTCACCGGCACCAATGCCGACGGCCAGCCGGGCATCGGCATCTGGGAGGTCATCGGCTTCGGCTGGGCCGCCAACACCTTCGCCCATTTCGGCCTGATCGACATGGCGCTGCTGCGCTATGCCCGCAAGAAACGCTATGGCCTGGCCACCGCCACCGGGATGATGTTCGGCCATTACGTGGCCTGGATCTCGGCCGCGATGATGGGCGCGGCCACCGCCAGCTTCATGCAGACCTCGATCGCGGTCGTGTCGCCCGGCGACGTGGCCTATCTGGCGCTTGGGGCCAGCGGCTTCGTGATCGTCATCGTGGCGGGCTGGACGACGGCCAACTCGAACCTCTATCGGGCAGGCCTGGCCGCGCAGGCAGTCTTTCCCAACACGTCGCGCACCAAGGTCACGCTGATCGTGGGGGCCGCCGTGGTCGTGGGCAGCTGTTTCCCGATCATCTATCGCAGCTTCCTGCCGCTTCTGACCTATGCCGGCCTTCTGCTGGTCCCGGTCGGCGGCATCGTCTTCGCCGAACAGCATCTGTTCCCGAAACTGGGCATGAAGACCTATTGGCACAAGCTGAGCGGGTCGCATCAGAACCTGCCGGCCATCGTCACCTGGGCCGTCGCGCTGGTCTTCGGCTTCGGCCTGAACCTGCTGCAGGTGATGCCGTTCTACTATCTCTTCGTGCCGACCTGGATGCTGTCGATCGCGACCTACACGCTGCTGGCGCGCCGCGCGGGCGCGAATGGCAGCTGGCCCCAGGCCGAGCGGGAACTGGACGAGCTGAACGCGGCCATCGCCGATCACCACCGCCATCTGGAAGCGACCGAAACGGTCGAGCATGTGCGCGACGGTTCCTTCGCGACCAAGGCGATCCGGGCAACCTGGATGATCGTGGGCCTGCTGGTTCCCGCGATCCTTGCCGCGCGGGTGCTGTTCGCCAGCCCCGATCTGGCAAGCTACCATGCCAACCGGGAACTGTTCTACGACCTGACGATCTGGTGCACGGCGGTCTATTTCCTGTTCGCATGGTGGGATCTGAAACGGTCCAAGTCGCGCACCCATGCGCCTGCGACGGCCAGCGTCGCCGCCGGCTGATCGCGACATCAGCAGTATCGAAACACCCCGGCAGACCATGCGGTCCGCCGGGGTTTTTCACATGTCGCCCAGAGGGCATGCCCGATCTTCGCAACTTGCGGATGTGGACGTTTGCGATGCCGCCATTTCAACGATAGCAATGACGCAAGCCTCGGGAAGAGGCGCGTTCCGCGACCGGCGGGGTTGCGGGCAATGGGGGGAAGAAATCGGCATGGGCAGGATGCGCGAAGTCGGCACGTTGTGGATCGGTGGCGCCCTGAGCTGGATGGAACAGCTCTGCCTCATGTCCTTCGTCGATGCCGGTCAGAAGATCACCCTGTTCCATTACGAGGATATCCCGAACGTCCCCGATGGGGTGATCTGTCGCGACGGGCGCGAGGTGATCGATACCGACGATTTCATCAAGTATGAACGCAAGAACAGCTATGCCCTGTTCGCGGACCTGTTCCGTCTGCACATGATCCGGTGCAATCCCGGGATGATCTGGGTGGATACGGATGTCTATTGCCAGAAGGTGATGGATTACGATGACGACCACGTCTTCGGCTTCGAACTGCCAGGTAGCGACAGGGTGAACAACGCGGTCCTCGGCATGCCTGCCGACAGCCCCGCCCTGGCGGCCATGATCGAATTCACGTCGGATCGGCACTCCATCGCGCCCTTCCTGTCCATGGCGGATCGCAAGGCCTATGCCGCGGCGCGCGATGCGGGCCGTCCGGTCCATGTCTGCCAGCAGCCCTGGGGCATCTGGGGCCCGACCATGCTGACCCATTACATCCGGGAATTCGGTCTGACGGATCGCGTGCAGCCCGTGGCCGCATTCTATCCGGTGACGTTCCGCGAATGCATGCTGTTCAACGGCCACGCCGAACGGGTCGAGGAACGCATCGCGCCGCGGACGACCGCGATGCATGTCTGGGCCTCGAACAAGAGGGAACTGGGCAAGCATCACCTCGGCCTGCCGCCGCCGGGGTCCTGGTGGCAAAAGGCGCTGGCAAAGCACGGGATCGAACCCGCACTGGCCCCGATCACGGGCCGCAACATCGCCAGTTTCGATACCGCCCTGCTGGAGCGGATCCCCGCGATCGAGGGCGCGGTCTGCGATATCAGCGGCGGGGCGCGTTCGCTGGTCATCTCGCTTCACATGCGCGACGGCTGCGAGGTCCGGCTGATCGACATGGACCGCGACGGCAGGTTCGGCCAGCGCCCCGACGCGATGGAGGATTACCGGGCGACGCTGGTGCGCAACGGCGTCGATCCGGATGCCATCCGCATCATCACCCGAGAGCAGGACCTTGCGCCGGCCGATGTGCTGCTGAACCTGCGCGGCTTCGGCGATCAGGCCAAGATCAAGCGCCTGACCCCGATCCTCGAACGCTGCCTGCATTCCGAAAGCCGCCTCTATTCCGACATCCGCAAGGGTTCGGGCGCCTTCCCCTTCTTCCACGCGCATGGCAACACCGAGATCCTGTCCGAACGCGAGAATGGCACCGTCCGGCGCGTCGTGATGCAGCCAGACCCGCCTGCGCCGCAATCCGACGGCAGCTGGGCCGAAATCGCCACCCAGCTTGCCGGCACGGACGGCTTCTTTCGCGAAGGACCGAAGGGGCACAGCTTCCTGCACGTCCCCCGCAATTCCGACGTCCTGGTGGTCACGTTCGACAATCTGGACATCGCGATGAACAAGCGCCCCGATCGGCGGCCATGGGGCCACGATTTCATCGAGAAGCAGGGCTGGTCCATGCTGGGCGTGCTGGCCGGGGGGTGGACCTGGTACCGCGAGCCCTGGGTGGCCGAGGAATTCGACCGCCTGCGCGACAGCGGCTTCTTCGCCCGATTCCGGCGGGTGGTCTTCTACGGCGCGTCGATGGGCGGCTATGCGGCTGCGGCCTTCAGTGCCGCCTGCCCCGGCGCCCATGTCGTCGCGATCAGCCCGCAATCCACGCTGGACCGCAGCCTTGTGCCCTGGGAAACGCGATACCGCACGGCCTGGGATCTGGATTATTCGGGGCCCTATGGCGATGCCGCGAAGGTCAGCGAAACGGCGGCGAAGGTCACGATCCTCTATGACCCCTACGAGCCGCTAGACAGCGGGCATGTCGGCCGCTTCACTAGCGACAACGTGGTGAAGCTGCGCTGTCCGCTGATGGGCCACCGGCTCGGATCGTCATTGTCGCAGATGGGCATCCTGACGCCGACGATCCTGCGCGCATTGTCCGGGGATCTGGACGAGGTCGAGTTTTATCGCACGCTCCGCGCCCGCCGCGATTTCCCGCGCTATCACAAGGAGCTGTTCAAGCGTGCCGTGGCGCGGGAACGCCCGGACCTTGCGCGCAGGGTCGGCAGATGGGTGCTGGCGCGCGGACCGAACCGGGCGGTCAGGCTGGGCATGAAAGCCCTTGGTGACGGGCGCGATACCTGACCCCCAGGGCGCGCATGGCCGGCGGGCAGTGCCCGGATTCTGACCTTGCATGCCGGACATGTCGCAAACCGCCGGGGCGCTGCCGTTCAATGGCTGGCCCGGGCCGGGATTCCGTGACCAGATGCAGGCCGGATCGCTTATCGCGGAAAGGCATGCGGAATGATCACCATCCTGTCGACGGTCTGGGCGCTGCTGCTAGGCATCGTGCTGCTGATGCTGGGCAACGGCATGCATTTCACGCTGGTGGGCCTGCGCGGCGGGATCGAGGGATTCTCCTCGGTCCAGCTGGCCGTCGTGACCTCGGGCTATTTCATGGGGTTCCTGTCGGGGGCGCGCTACACGCCCGTGATGATCCGCCGCGTCGGCCATGTCCGCGTCTTCGCCGCGCTCGGCAGCTTCATGTCGGCTGCCCTGATCGCGCTGCCGCTTCTGACCGAGCCCTGGGCATGGACCATGCTGCGCCTGCTGGTGGGCTTCTGCATGTCGGGCATCTATGTCGCGGCCGAAAGCTGGTTGAACGCGGCCTCGACGAACGAGACGCGCGGCAAGGTGCTGTCGGCCTACATGATCGCGCAGACCCTGGGGATCATCGGGGCGCAGGGCCTGCTGACGCTTGGCGATGCCGGCACGTCCGAGTTGTTCATCGGCGCCTCGATCCTCGTTTCGGTTTCCTTCGCGCCGATCCTGCTGTCGGTCACCCCCGCCCCCGTCGCCGAGATCACCAGACCGATGTCCATGGCGACGCTGTTGAAGGCCGCGCCCCTCAGCACGGTCGGGATCTTTCTGCTGGGTGCCGTCTATGCGACGCAATCGGGCATGGGCGCGGTCTTCGGGACGCAGATCGGGATGGGTTCGGGACAGATCTCGTTGTTCGTGGCCATGCTCTTCGCGGGCGCGTTGCTGCTGCAGGTTCCGATCGGCTGGTTGTCCGACAGGATGGACCGGCGCAGGCTCATCTTCGCGGCCTCGGCCATCGGTGCGGCCTGCTGCGCGGCGGGCAGCCTGGCGGGTTGGAACCTGATCGGGATGATGGCGGCCGCATTCTTCGCCGGCGGGGTGACCACGCCGCTCTATGCGCTGTTTCTGGCCTATACCAACGATGCCCTGCCGGTCGAGGACATGCCCGCCGCCTCGGGCGGGTTGGTCTTCACCTTCGGCCTCGGTGCGATCGCGGGCCCCCTGGTCGCGGGCTGGGCCATGCAGAGCTTCGGCCCCTTCGCCTTCTGGGCGGTTCTGGGGTCGCTTTTCGCGATGATCGCGGTCTATGCGCTGTATCGGATGACGCAGACCACGACCGTTCCGGTCGATCAGACCGAAAGCTATCTCGGGGTCCTTCCCACGACATCCCCCATCGCGGTCGAGGCCGCAGGCAACTGGTCGGCCGAGCAGGCGGCGAACGAGCGAGAGGGCTGAGGCCATAAGCCGCCCTGCCTTTCCTACCGGACTGCCCAATGCTGCGTGGAAGGCCCCGGGTCCAAGGCCCTGGGATCCGCCCTTGCCCATGGCCAGCACCTTCTGCGGCGCGATATGGAACGACCAGCCTATCACCCGATAAAAGCGGTGGGGTGGCCCCGCCGTTCCGTCCCGCAGGCCGGTCCGGCGGACAAGCTGTCTTCTGCGCGACGAAGCAGGTCGATCGCCTCAGTCGCGCCGGTTCGCCATGCCAAGCAGCCAGTCCCGGACGCGCAACGCGGCATCGGACGCGCCCTGACGCCGCGTCAGAAGGTGGAAGTCCAATCCACCGTCCAGCGCGCAGTTAAGCGGTTGCACAAGATGCCCGGCCTTCAGGTCCCGCTGAACGAGGAAACGGCTTGCCAGCGCGATACCCTGCCCTGCCAGGGCCGCGTCGATGGTCAGTGTCGTCTGGTTGAACCGAACTCCGCGCGACAGCTCGGTCCCATCCCCGAAGGCCGCCTCGATGAATCTTGGCCACAGATCGTGCGAATCGTGCAGCAGCACCATGCGCGACACATCCGCCGCGCCAAGCGGAAGGTCCCGACCGGCGATCAGGTTGGGCGAGCAGACCGCGACGACCTCTTGTGCAAACAGCAGATCGGCGCGCAGGCTCGCCCCGAAGGGCGGTCGTCCCTGCCGCACCGCAAGGTCGATCCCGTCGGCATGGAAGCTCGAGACACGCTCGGTCGCGGTGATGCGCAGGTCGATCCCGGGATGGGCCTCGGTGAACTCTGCAAGTCGCGGGATGAGCCATTTCGACGCGAAGGTGGGGGTCACGCTGATCGTCACCCGCGATGGTGCCGCCCGAAGTGCCGCCGTCGCCTCCGACAGCTGCAAGAAAGCCCGCGAAACCGCCGCGTGATAAGCGCGCCCCTCCTCGGTGAAGGTCAGCCCGCGCGGCTCTCTCAGGAACAGGCGCAGGCCAAGATGATCCTCGAGCCCCCGGACCTGCTGGGCCACCGCCCCTTGGGTCACGCCGAGGTCTTCGGCCGCCGCGCGGAAGTTCAGATGCCTGCCTGCCGCCGCGAATGCCCGAAGGCCGTTCAGGGGAGGCAAGCCGATATCATTCGACACGATAGATTTCCTACACTCTCGTAACAGCCCGGCTGGTTGGTCAGATGACCCTATCCCCCTTATCTGCAGGATGACAGAGGCAGACGGCATCTTGGGCCGGGTAAGGAGCGCAGGATCATGGAGACAGAAAAAGTGGCCCTGGTCACGGCAGGAGGCAGCGGGATGGGCGCCGGTGCCGCGAAACGCCTGGCCTCCGACGGCTTCAAGATCGGCATCCTGTCTTCCTCGGGCAAGGGGAAGGCGCTTGCCGAAGGTCTCGGTGGCTTCGGCGTCACCGGATCGAACCGGTCGATCGAGGATCTTGCGCGCCTCGTGAACGGGGCGGTGGACCGGTGGGGCCGCATCGATGTCCTGGTGAACTCTGCCGGGCATGGACCCAATGGCGACATCATCGAGATCACCGATAATGACTGGCATGCAGGACTGGATGTCTATCTTCTGAACGTGATCCGTCCCACCCGCCTCGTGACCCCGATCATGGCGGCGCAGGGTGGCGGGGCGATCATCAACATTTCGACCTTCGCAGCCTTCGAGCCCGACCCGCTCTTTCCGGTTTCGGGGATCTTCCGCGCCGGGCTTGCCGGTTTCGCCAAGCTTTTTGCCGACAAGCATGCCGCGCAGAACATCCGCATGAACAATGTCCTGCCGGGCTTCATCGACAGCCTGCCAGAAACCGAGGAACGCCGAACGCGCATCCCGATGGGCCGATACGGCAGGGAGGAAGAGGTCTCCTCGCTTATCGGATGGCTTGCATCGGAAGGCGGCAGCTATGTCACCGGGCAGAACTGGCGGATCGACGGAGGACTGACCCATGGCGTCTGATGCAACGACCATCGGCGGGCACGGCCGGACGGCGTTCGTGGTGAAATGGGTGGCCTCGATCATCCAGATTCTCGGCTATGCCGGAACCGGTTTCGGCTGGACGCCCTGGAACCTCTATCTGTTCCTCGTCGGCGTTCTGGGATGGCTGATCGTCGGCATCCTCTGGAACGACAGGGCGATCATGCTGATACATCTCGTCGCTCTGGGTTCCATGCTGGCGGGGATGGCTGCTCAGTGACCTGACAGATCTTACACCTCAGGCTCACGGCGGCCCCTCCATCACAGCCAAGGAGGACGCCCTAGTTCGGTGCGAGCATTAAACGCAGCAGGCCTGTGGCCCTGCGGCGGGGGCCAGCGTGACCTGGAGACGACGGTCCCCGCATTGGTCGAGCCCCGGTCGGCAGGTTCGACCACGCAGCACCGACAGGGTCACCGAGCCGCAATGCGGAGAATCTCTGCCGATCGTCCATTCACACCCTGCCGGACACATCTCATTCGGCATCCGCGGCCAGATGTCAGCGAGCGGTTTCAGTTCGGTGATCACCCGGACTGCCCGCTCGTTTCGCCACCCAGGACATTTCGGCGCGACGGATGTTCAGCCAAGAAGAGCGCTGAAGAATCGCCCGAGATACATCGAGATGACGGAAAGGCAGAACCGAGCCGGCATCTGGATGGTCTTACCGCCTCCTTGCCTAAATAGGTGATAAACGCAATTCATTTATATTATCAAATTAATTGATGCGCACATAATATATTCAAGAATCTAATTAATGACCGGAAATAATTAATATGTTATATTCCAGTGGTAACTTCGTAAAATAGGTGCCCCATGTTTTCCTTATCCAAAATCGCCCTTGCCGGCATGCTTGCGATCATTCTGTCTGATGCGACCCTGCAGGGTCCCGATGCCCCCGTCGCTGTCGGACCGTGCAACCCTGAAGCCAAGACCTGCCTCTGAGGTGCGGGCATGAGTTTTGCCAGTCTGACCGTCGTGCTTGCTGGTGCGATCGTGCTTGCGGCCGAGGCGATCCAGCAGTTTCGAAAGCCCTCGCAGCACGTGTCCACCGATCGGTTCTCGATCCTGCGCGGCGTTCAGATCGATTCGATCTCGACCCTGGGCGAACGAGCCCGGGGCGCCACGCTGTATGTCCTGATCTATCTGGTGCTGTATGCGGTCCTGATCGGTTCGGATGAGCTGTATCGGATCTTTTCCGATGCATCCGGCGACCGGGTCGGCCCGAGCGGCATCGACTTTCTTGCGGACGACCCCGGGAATGGACAGGGACTGGCCGTCGACAAGGATCTGGCCCGACCCTTCTATATCGCGACGGCAATCATGGTCGCGATGGTATCGGGCATCCTGGCCCCGGTGGAACGTGCGATCCGCAATGTCGCGCACAGGGCGGCCAATATTCCCAACGGTGTCTTCCGCATCGTGGACGGGCTGGAAACCTTCGACCTTGGCAATCCGGATGTGCAGGCGGCGCTTGAACAAGAAGGCGGGCAACTGGTCGCCCTGCTCGATCTCAAGATCCCGAAGGGCGACAAGTGGCACCTGCCGGACACCGCGCGCGAGGATCTGCGCAGCTATCTGGCCCAGATCGACCTGCTGCTGCCCACTGTGACGGGGGCCGCGCGCAACCGGCTGTTCAGCACATCGTCCACCGCCTCGATGGGCGATCTGCGCAATGCGCTGAGCAAGAGCTATGCCACCTTGCGCCAGGACCTGACGGCATGGGAGGGCAGCGGCCTGGAACAGCAGACGCTGTTCTACGATCACGCACGCGATTTGCGCGACAATGTGCTGGCCCTTTTCGCGGTCCAGTTCATCCGCAACGGGCGCAACTTTTCGACCCTGTCGGAAACCTCGACGCGGCCGCGCGACAGGTTGCTGCGCCAGATCAACGACCGTCTGCGCCACGAGACCGAGGCGAACATGGATGCCGTCGTGGGTGCCACCCTGGCCTGTGCCGTCGGCACCTTCGTGGCGGTCGGACTGCTCTATGTGATCTATGTCCTGATCGCGCCGCCGGCTTCGCTGGATGGCATGCGCTTTTCGACCGATATCATCGCGACGATCGCCGGCGACTCTGCCAGCTTCGCCCTGACCGCGCCGGCGATGTGCTTTGTCAGCAGTGCCCTTGCGCTGCTGATCCGTGACATCCGGCGGGAACAGGGCAAATGGCGGAAATGGTCGCTCTCCTCTCCTCCCTATGCGCGGTTGCTGACGACCTCCATCGTGCCGGGGCTTCTGGGGATGGCGGCCGTGGGTGCAATCATGGTGATCTGGGAATGGGGGGCGGGACGCATCACCACGCAGGCGCAGCTGGCCTATTTCCTGCAAGGCATGGCGCTGTATCTCGTGTTCTTCATTCCCTTGGCGACGCTGGTGTCGATCGGTGTCCTGATGGCGACCGATCAGCATGACGAACTGGCCGCACGCATGACGCTGCGATCGACCCTGATGGTTGCGATCCCCGCCTTCGTCGTCGCGTTGAGCTGCGTCGTCTTCGCGGTCCCGAATTTCAGCACCGGGACCAGCCCGTTCATGCGCAGCCTGTGGACCCTGCGCGAGACCCTGTTCCTTCTGGCACCGATGACGATCTTTCTGGCCGCCTATGCCCTGCTGCTCGAACTGTCCGAGAACCCGGACGCAACACAGGAGGTGCAGGTGACATGATCAGAGCCGCAGCAATCCTGATCGCCACGGCATCCCTTGCGACCGCGCAGCCCGATCAGGCGCCCGCGCAGGCCGACAGCAGCACCGAGCTGGTCATTGCCGTGCGGGCCGATGCGCCGCCCTTTTCCTACCGGCCGGGCGATACGCTGCTGCCGCCCGGGACCAGCAGCGGTCGGCTGGCCGGCCAGGGCTATGCCGGGTACATGGTCTATATCTGCGATCGCGTCCTCGATGAGATGGAAGAACGCGGCAGCCTTGCAGGCCTGGACATCCGCATCGTTGAGATAACCGCCGCAAACCGCTTTGAAAAGCTGCGCGCCCAAGGGGTCGACGATGCGGTGGACGTGTTGTGCGACCCGGCGACCGTCACGCGCGACCGGGTCCGGGAATTCACGGCCTCGCTGCCGCTCTACATGTCCGGCATCGGTTTTGCCGCGCAGCCGCGCGAGGAGATCCGGCAATCGCCCTGCCCGCCCCAGATCGGGCTGGTCAAGAGCACCACCGCCTTCGATCAGGGGCTGATGCGGATTCTCGATGGCAACGAATGGAAGAACTATCGCGAGGGGCTTCTGAAATACATGCACAACCCGACAGGCTGGATGGCGTCGAACCCGACCTGCGGCCTGACGGCCCAGCCCGAACCGGCGTCGGCGCCCGAAGGATCGGACGACCTTGGGGCCATCGATGCACCGCCCCAGCCGAGAAGCCCGCCCATCATGGATTTCGACGACCACCAACAGGTCGCCGAGGCCTTCTGTGCGGGTCGGCTGCAGTATTACGTCGGGGATCTGGAAATCGTGAACCGGGCCCTGAAGCTGTTCGGCACCTGCGACTTCCGTCCCGCTGCCACGACCTACAGCGATGATCGCTATGTGATCTTCATGCGAAATCCCGATGATGCCGAACCTGTCAAGGCACAGCTTCTCATGCGGTTTTCGCGCACATTGTCCGAGCTGGTGCTGACCCGGCCTTCGCTGCTGGATGCCGCATTCGAGGCGAATTTCGAGGGCTATCAACCAAGCGACAAGCTGCGGCTGTTCTTCTGGAGCATCTACGGCCCCTGAACGGCCATCCTCTTCAAGGCAGGCCGTCAGTGGTCAGCTGCGGCCCTGTCGGCAAGATCCTGGCCGGACCTTGATACGGTCACCCCATTCGCCGAGTTCCCCTGCGATTCGGCACGGCACAAGGCCGGGTCTGACGCCTTCCGATCAGCGGCCGCAGGGGTTGCAACCGCTCTGCGCCGCTCGGTTTCTGCCGTATGGTCGCGAAATCAGCCGGCAACGGCGCGAAATGGGCCCGTCGCACGGATCTGCGCGGCAAGCTTTCCTGTCGGAACGTCGGGTCCGCCGCATCGTCAGGCACGATGATCCCTGACCTGCCCCTGCATTCAAGCCGGCTCGGGATTACCAGTCGCCAGCTGGTTTCAGGGCGGCGCTCCTCGAGCGGCCTCCGCTTGGCGAACGGGGAACGCGGCGTGACGTCATTGCAGTAGGGCCAAAGAGCGATTTCACGGGGCTTATCAGCCAAGGCATCGAAAGATCTGCAGCTCGTCGCGCCGTGGTCGTCGAACGCTTCGATGAAAGAATTCTGCAGCGGTTTGTCCGAGGCGATGCGGCGCCTAGCAACGCCGTTTTCCGGCCCGTTTCAGGACGATCCGCCAGCTGGGCCGGGCGCAGGCGTCGCCGAAGATGTAGGCGGTTGCCTTGGACCTTGGCGACATTCAGATCGTGCGCGACCCTTCGGCCCGAAATGCCGATGACGGGCGGGCGCTTGGGCCGCATCGTCTTCCGACCGACACCGATGGGAACGCAGGCCCCGCACTGTCAGATGTCGAAGGCCCCCGGGGGCAGGACGGTCGCCCTGGACGAACAGGTCCGGAAATGCGAACGGGCACCCCGAAGGGTGCCCGCATGCCGATCATCGCTGCGGACGCATCAGCGCTTGGACTTGGGCGTCCAGTCGAATTTCTGCATCGGCGCATCGACCGGGGTCTGGGCCACGTGGTTGGTGAAGTTGCTCATCACTTTCTGGGCCATGCCCAGGATGATGTCCAACACGTGGCGCTGTTCATAGCCTGCGTCGAAGAAGGCCTGCATTTGCGCGTCGGTCGGGTTACCGCGGGTGTCCAGCATGATCAGGACGAAATCACGCAGAGCTTCCAGCTTGGCGTTCGGCAGCGGCGTCTCGTCGCGCAGCGCGTTCGAGATGTCGTCGCTGACGCCCATCGCCTTGGCGATGCCGGTATGGGCCGGAACGCAGTAATGGCATTCGTGATAGACGTTGATCGTCTGCCACACGACGGTCTTCTCATCGGCGTCGAAGGCCGTTTCCTCGGCGAACAGGCGGTGCAGAACCTGATAGCCGTCCAGCAGGGCGGGCGAACCGGCCATCACCGCGTGCAGGCCCGGCAGGCGACCGAATGCCTTCTTGGACTTCTCGATCAGCGGCAGGGCGGCTTCGGGGGCGGTGTTCTCGTCGAAACGCTCGAACTTGGTCATGGCGATAATCCTTGCTGTCATTCGCTTGCCGACAACAGATGGCAATTCTTGAGCGCTCACTCAAGGGGCAATTTGAGCAAACGCTCAAATTTTTTCCGACCCCCTTCATTTTATGCGCGAGCGGGCGTATCTAGTGACGATGGCACGCATGGCTTCATATGATCGGGATACGGCGCTGGACGCGGCCATGGGTCTGTTCTGGGCCCAAGGCTATCATGCGACCTCGCTCAAGGATCTGGAACATGCGCTGCAGATGCGCCCGGGATCCATCTATGCCGCCTTCCACAGCAAGGAGGCGCTGTTCCGCGCCACCATCGATCGCTATGCCGCGCGCATGGCCCATGATCTGGAAACGCTGATCGCGGATGCCCCCTCGCCCATCGCTGCGCTGCAGGCGCATCTGCTGGGCCTGGCCGATCTTGCCCCATGCGACAAACCCTCGACCGCCTGCATGCTGGTGAAATCCCTTCTCGAAGTTTCCGCGGGGGACGAACTGCGCAGGGCGATCATGGACCAGCTGGACCGGATCGAGGCGCTTCTGACGCAGGCAGTGACCCGAGCGGCCCAGTTGGGCGAGATCCCGCGGGACAGCGATGCGGGACGCATCGCCCGACGGTTGCAGACCTACATCTTCGGACTGAAGATCCAGGCGCAGCGCGAAAGCGACCCCGAACGCATGCACAGCCTTTGTGCGGACCTCGCGGACGAGATCGGCCGCCTGACGGTGACGCCCGCGCATCGAGGCCACGCCTGATCCCCACGCATGATGGGCGGTTGTCCCCGCCGGCCCCACGGGCCAGTGTGGCGGCATGCCATATTTGCCCGGTGAACCCCGTCAGTTGCACAACCTTGGATAGCCGATGAAGACCGTTGTCACGACCATGCGCAACGAGGCGCCGTTCATTCTGGAATGGGTCGCCTATCACCGGCTCATCGGTTTCGACAACATTCTGGTCTACAGCAACGATTGCGACGACGGCACGGATGCCATGCTGGACCGGCTTCAGGAGCTTGGTTACCTGGCCCATCTGCGCAACCCGCGTCGCGGCAAGAAGCCCGTCCAATGGACGGCGCTGAAGCGGGCCGAGAACCACCCCTATGTGAAGCATTCCGAATGGCTCTATGTTGCCGATTGCGACGAGTTCCTGAACATCCATACCGGGACCGGCAGGTTGGACGACCTGATCGGCGCCTGCCCATCGGCAGACGGTTTCCTGCTGTCATGGCGAATGTTCGGAAGCGGCGGAGCCGTGGAGTTCGAGGACGTTCCGGTGACGCGCCAGTTCACGCGCTGCGCGCCCGAGGCCCTGGTCTGGCCGTGGCGTGCGGTGCAGTTCAAGGCGTTCTATCGAAACGATCCGGACCGGCTTCGGCTGGGGGTGCACAAGCCGCAATCGCGGTCATCCGCCACCGACGAGACGGGGCTGCGATGGCACGACGACAACGGGGACCGCCTTTCGCGCGTGATGGGAACGGTGGTTCCGAAGACGGGTCCGCGATACGGTTTGGCGCAGATCAACCACTATCCGCTCGGTTCACTGGAGAGCTTCATCGTCAAGGCCGATCGTGGCAAGCCGAACCACCTGGATCAGGGCATCGGGCTGGACTACTGGATGGACCGGGATCTGAACGAGGTGCCGGACAGCTCGATCGGGCGGCACGATGCCGCGCTTGGCACGTTGATCGAGATGTTCATGCGCGACGAGATCCTGGCGGGACTTCACCTTGCGGGCGTTGCCTGGCGGCGTCGGCGTTTCGAGGAGCTGATCCTTCGATCGGAGCCGTTCTATCTCTACAGCCGCGTGCTTCGGCATCTTCGGGGGTCGCAATTCGACATGGACACGCAGGTCCGTCTGCTGAATGCGCTGTTCCGGATGCGTCGCAACGAGACCTTGCTGCGCGGCGGGGCGTGACCATCGTCACCTTGCGTTTCCACGGT
>NZ_JAHKQB010000027.1 GCF_018860625.1 Paracoccus sp. C2R09 | reverse complement strand
CTCACGCACTTCGGGGGAAAATTTGTTCGTCGTCTTGCTCATGATGCTCCATCCTACTCAGGAGTTGGAGCCTCCGGCAAACCCGGAGCGGTTCAGTTAGGTTGTGCTACGGGTTTGGTAAGATCACAATTTTCGAAAAGTTTCAGCGTTTCAGGTCCGAAGCGGACCGGATCGAGATCATGTTCAGCGGGCTCAGGGGCTCGCCCGACCTCGTGGCAGCAGTTTCCTGAACCTCCTCACGGGTGGCAAGCAGATAGGACGGGTGCCCGACGCCCTTCCAGGCGGCCATCGCTCTCGCAGCAGCCTTATCCCGTGGCTGTGGCCGTGCAGCCGGGATCGCGTTCGAAGGTGTCAGCGCGGGATCGTGCGCACCTCTGCGTATAAACGCAGTCAGGGGCCCGAGCCGCCTTGGCGGATCAGGCCCAAGGCATTCAGGATCAGGCTGCGCGCATCGTGTCGATCGACAGCAGCGTATCCTCGCGGCGGGCGATGAACAGGGCCAGGATCGCACCGAAGATCGGCAGGCCTGCCATGAACAGCAGGTTCGACCCCTCGGCCAGCGGCATCAGGATATGCCCGGCGGTCGAGATGGTGGACAGCCCGTGAACGGCCAGGCCCGCGCCATAGCTGATGGTCTTGAACAACCCCAGGATGATCGCAACCGCCAGGACGACCTGCAGCCCCCCGGCAATCATGGAACTGGCGGCACCCAGGCTCTCGATCCCGTAGAACTTGGCGAAGATGCCCGAGGTGGCGGCAGGGTTGACGATCTTGTTCAGTCCCCAGGCGAGGAGGAACAGGCCGAAGGTGACGCGGATCAGCAGAAGCGCGATCTTGACGGAGGAATGCATGGTGGATCCTTGAATGGCATCGAAAAGGCGGGATTGCCCTACCAGGCGATCCCGCATCCCAATTCGCCGAAGCCCCGGGTTTCGTTACGGATCCGAGCGCAAAAATCCGCGTCAGACGGACACGAGATGGTGATCCCAGGCTCGCCCCGACCGCTTGGCCAGCGGCGTGACCTGATCATCCGCCTGCACCAGCCCCCCCAGCCCGTCCGAGATGAAGAACCCCGACCGCGCAGGTGCCAGCCCGCAGACATCCTCGCGCCTGATCGTCTGCAGATGGCGCCCGGTATCGTCGAAGACCTGCACCCGTCCGCCACGGGGCGAGCTGATGGCCACGCGGCGGCCTTGGGCCTCGAAGGCGACCGATCCGACATAGCCCTGCATGGCGACCGCCTCGAAGATGGGCATCTGGTCCAGAACCGCGGCCTGCCCGCGCCGATGCAGCCCCAGAAGCGGCATGCCCTCGGCTGGGTCGCCCTGCCATTGCATCCCGAAGGCCACGACCCCGTCCCTCCCGAAGGATATGTGCCGGATGGAGTTCATGCGCAGTTCCGGGTCCAGCTCGACCTGTTCCAGAAGCTCTCCGTCGGGGGCGACATAGGACAGGTTCGGCCGCATCAGTTCGACATCCAGCTTGACCCCCGGCTGGTCGGGATCGCTGCGATACCCGCCATTGGCTGTGACAAGAACGTCGCCCTCGGTCCGCTTGATCTCGTGCGGGCCGATGCCATGGGTCGGGATCTCGCCGATGCGCCGCCAGCCCTCGCGGCGGGACCACAGCCCGATGCGCCCCTGCCCGGTCTCATAGGCGTTCTCGGACGTGCAAAGGATGTCTCCCCCCGCGATGAAGGTGCCATGGCCGTAGAAATGCCGCCCCTGGGGGGCATGCAGCCGGGCCAGAACCTCGCCCGTGACGCAGCTGAGGACGATGGCGAAATTGCCGGGGCTGCGCGCGAAGGCCACGGCCTCGGGGGCGGTGGGATGGGCGGCTGCGGCATGACCGCGACCGGGCAGCGGGATGCGGAACAGATCGGCCCCGGTTTCCGAAAGGCCGAACAGCGCGTATCCACCATCCGCCTCTCGTGCGGCGCCCAGCATCGCGGGACTGCCCGCATCGGCCCAGCCCAGGCGGGGCGCGACGGCCCCCGCCATCAGCGCGGTCAGGAAGCTGCGCCTGCGCATCAATCGCCATCCTTGGAATTGAAGCCCGCCGTCAGGCCCAGCCCGGCGCCGATCTCGCCCTCGATCGCGGTGCCCACTGCGCGTATGCGCTGCTGCAGGATCTCGATCTTCAGGCGCGAGGTCGGATCGTCCACGCTGGCAAGGTTCGGATCGTCCTGCAGCTCGGCCACCTGCGCCTCGGCGTAATCGAAGGCGGCTTCGGTCAGCGGGATCGGGTCGTCCGACAGCTTGGCCGCCAGATCGCGCAGCGCGGCCAGCGACAGGTCGATATTGCGCAGCGGACGATCCGTGCGCCATGCCTCGGCCAGCTTGGGACGCGGCTTGTCGAAACTGCCCATCGGGCGACCCAGGCGCTGATCGGCATCGAACTCGATCGAGGACAGAAGCGCGGTATAGAGCGCCTGGTCGGCCTCGCGTGCCGAAAGATAGCGGTCGTTGCCATCTTCCCCCGCGCTCAGCATCAGGGCCGCGTGATCCTGCCAATCGGTCTGCACGTCATCCGCGATGGTCGCCAGATCCGCGGTGATCGCGCGGGCATAGCGGCAGGCGTAATCGCCCCCCTCGCCCGTCATCACCTGCTCCAGCGCCATCAGGCCGCGCCCCGCGATGGATACCTCGGCAAAGCCCTGCGCGTCATCCACCACCGGATCCTGATCCGCGACCAGGCCGCGGACGGAGCGCGCCACCAACCCGCGCGGATCGGGCCAGAATTCGACGGTCAGCGCACGGCCGTCCTGTTCCAGCGGCCCGAAGCCCAGATGGGACAGGCCCATCCAGGCGTCGAAAGCATCCTGATAGGGCGCCTGCAGCGCGTCTGCGGAACAATCCTGCGCGGCCGTGTCGGCCAATGCGTGGGCCGCGACCTGAAAGCGTTCGGTCGCGGGCAGGATGTGGTCGTTCACGACCTCGGGGGTGCCGGCCATTGCAGGCAGGGGAAGCAGGGTCAGGGCCAGAAGAATTCGCATCACAGGCTTTCCACAAATCGGATGAGTGCCGCCCGGTCCTCGGGCGGAATGTCGATGACGGTATCGCGGGCGGGCGCGGCCTCGCCCCCGTGCCACAGGATCGCCTCGAGGACGGAGCGCGCGCGTCCATCGTGCAGCAGCATCCCATGGCCGTTGACCTGTTCGGTCAGGCCCACGCCCCATAGCGGCTGCGTGCGCCATTCGCGGCCATTGGCCAACCCCTCGGGGCGGTGATCGGCCAGGCCCTCGCCCATGTCGTGCAGCAGCATGTCGGTATAGGGCCAAATCAGCTGGAAGCTGTGTTCGGGCCGATCCTCCATTCGGGCGGTGACATGCTTGGGGCGGTGGCAATCGGCACAGCCGGCGTCGTAGAAGACCTGCTTGCCGCGCAGCACCTGCGGATCGCCTTCGTCGCGCCGGGCGGGAACGGCCAGGTTCTGGCTGTAGAAGACGGTCAGCTCCAGCCCTTCGGCGTCGATCTCGGTGCCGCGGGCATCGCCGCCCCCGTTCGGGGCCGCGCGGCAGGCGGCCTGCGCATCCGTGCATTCGCCCGCATGTTCGGGATGCAGCGGGTTCGAGATGCCGATATCGCCCGAGAACGCGCTGGCGGATTGTTCCTCGATGGTGGGCATCCCGGCCTTCCAGCCGAAACGACCCAGCATCGGGGCTTCGTTGCGTGCCGACCAGACGATGTTCGCCCGCCCGGAAATCCCGTCGCCATCCGCATCCTCGGGGTCGGCATCAGCCAGGATGTCGTCGGCCGGGATCGCCTCGAGCAGGCCCAGTCCGATCATCGGCGGAGCGACGCGCGGGCTGATCATCAGGTCGTCGCGCAAGGGCCCATAGGCCGGGTCGTCGATGCCGTAGCTGGGCGCGCGCAGATGCGCGACCTCGCCGCCCGACAGCTCGATCCGGCTCTCGGTATAATCGATGGTCATACGCCCCTCGGCCGGGATGCCCGCGACCGACAGGTCCTGCAGCTGCCCGCCATAGACCGGATCGGGGCGCGTCGGCTCGAACGGGTTGCCGGTTCCTGCCAGGTATTCCTCGATCTCGGTCCGGCGGTCGTTTTCCGCCGCAGGGACCGACAGGCGCAGGAACATCGACCCGCCCGGATCGCCATGCCCCTCGGGGGGATGGCCACGACCGTCCTTCAGGTGGCAGTTCTGGCACCCCCGCGAATTGTAGAGCGGCCCCAGCCCGTCCGAGGCCAGCGTCGATGCCGGCGAGGAGACCCAGAGCTTGCGGAACAGGCCGTTGCCCACCTTGAAGCGCAATTCACCCTCGAAGCCGATATTGGCCGAGGACTGCGAGAACGCATCCGCATCGTCGCGCAGGCGCACGGTGGCGGCCCCGCCCGGATTGCCCTCGAAGGGTTCGGGCGCGGTGAAATCCCGCGTGGGCGCGACCACGTCGGCGATGCGCGCGGCCTCGGCCTGCGTCCGCGGGGTCGCGTCCAGGTGCAGATCGGCAAGCGCCGGTCCCTCCGCAAGGACCGGCGCCGCCGTCATCATCAGAAGCGGCAGGACATGCCGCATGATCTTACTGGAAGACGGCATCGGGGCTGTCGAGGCTGTCCGAGCCTGCGATGTCCACATCCTGCGCACCCAGCAGCGTCACCGCGCGTTCGATGTCCTGCGTCTGGGCGACCAGCGCATCGACGGCGGCCGTGATCAGCGCCTCGCCCGCATCGTTTCCGCGCGCCAGCATCTGGTCGTAGGACGTGCCGGCCTCGGCCGCGGTCTTGATCCGGCCCAGCTTGGCCACGCTGTCGTTCAGGCCCGCGCGCAGCGACTGGTCGACCGTCGCATCAGCCTCGGCCACCAGCGACGAAAGGCTCTCGCCCGAGACGACCGAACCGTCGATGCGCGTGTATTCGCCCAGATAGACGTTCCGGATGCCCAGGCCGTCATAGTAGTGGCTGTTATGCGTGTTGTCCGAGAAGCAGTCATGCTCTTCCTCGGGGTCGTTCAGCATGACGCCCAGCTTCATCCGCTCGCCCGCCAGTTCGCCATAGGACAGGCTGCCCATGCCGGTCAGCATGGCGCTGATCGCGGCGTCGGGATCGGCGGTCAGGCCGGTCGCGGCCTCGCCACCCTCGGCCCATTGCGCGGTCATCCATTCCAGATCGCTGACCAGCAGGTCGGTCGCGGCCTTCAGGTAATCGCCGCGGCGGTCGCAATTCCCGCCGGTGCAGTCCTCGCCCGCGGCATAGTCGGTCCAGGGGCGTTCGCCCGCGCCATGTTCGGTCCCGTGCAGGTCCTGGCCCCACAGCAGGAATTCGATCGCATGGTAACCCGTGGCGACATTCGCCTCGATCGCGTCGGCTTCGTGCAGCTGGCCCGACAGCAGGTCGGGCGTGATCTCGGTCGCGTCGATCTCTTCGCCCGACAGGGTGAAGCTGGGCTGGGCCACGACGTTCAGCGCGGCATATTCGTTTTCATCCGACGCACCCCCATAGGACGCATCGACATAGTCGATCAGCCCTTCGTCCAGCGGCCAGGCGTTCACCTTGCCTTCCCAATCGTCCACGATGGCATTGCCGAAACGCAGGGCCTCGGTCTGCTGATAGGGGACGCGGGCGGCCAGCCATGCCTGGCGCGCATCGCTCAGCGCCTGTTCGGACGGATCGGCCACAAGGGCATCGACCGCGGTCTGCAGGTTGCGGGCGGCGATCAGGCTGTCCTCGTATCCGGCATGGGCGATGGCGACATAGTTCGCGACCACCTCGGGCTTGCCTGCAAGGGCGGGCGTCGCTGCGGCAAGGGCAAGGGCGGAAATGGCGATGGTGGTCTTCATGCGGTCCTCCGTGGGCGTTCTGGCCTGCACGGGACGCGGGCCGTTCGCAGGGGTTTTGCCCCCGCGAACATCCGAAAGTCAATTCCCGACTTCTTTGATCAGAGAAACCTGATCGCCTTTGCGGTCGGGAATGCACATCACAGGAACAGATCCGCGACGAATGCCGATCCGACATAGGTGCCGGTCATCACCAGCAGCGCCACGATGAAGATCTTCCACCCCGAGGTTCGGGCGATCTCGATTTCCCGCCGTGCGATGGCGATGCCCGCATAGGCGAGGCACGGTGTCGCAAGCGTCAGGAAGTTCACATGCCCCACCTGTTCCAGCACCCATGCGCTGCCGGGCGTCCAAGGCAGGGTCGCGGCGATCCCGGCAAGCGATATCCACGCGACCGAGGGCAGCCCGACCGGCACCAGATGCGTCAGCAGCAGCCCGATGAACGAGATGACATAGAGGATGGCGATCCCCGTCAGCGACTGCACCGGCGTGGCATCGGTCGCGACGGTGTTGCCCACCAGCCCGATGGCGCAGACCGCGCCCAGCAGCAGCGCCTGATCGGCAATGCCCAGCTTGGGATCGGCCTCGGGATCGACGGGGATGTCGGGATTGCTCATGCGCGATCCTCCTTCGGGCCCATCAGGGCATAGAGCTTCTCGGTCAGGGGCAGCGCCACGAAGATGCACAGATACATCCCCGTCGCATAGGTCAGCACGTTGGACGCGCCCGCCAGCGCCAGGATCTGTTCCTCCATCGCGGGAACGGCATGGGCCAGCGCGCCCGAACAGGCGGCCATCATCGACCCCGACCCGATGCCGCAGGCCATGGCCAGCGCCTCGACGCTGAACAGCCCCGAGGTCGCAAGGACCGATGCCAGGATCGCGAAGATGAAGGTGCCGAACAGCGTGCCGATGACATAGACGCCCATCACCCCCGCCCCTTCGGGCGATTTCAGGCCGTAGCGGTCGGCGATGATCGCGATGTTGGGTTCACGCGCGACCGAGAAGCTGGCCCCCACGGATTCGCGCCCCATCCGCAGGACCAGCACCGCGATCGGGAAGGCCAGGACGATGGTCCCCAGATTGCCCAGTTCCTGCAGGATCAGGGCGGGACCGGCCGCCACGATCTGTTCCATCGACGGACCGATGATCGTGCCGAACTTGGCGATGAAGGGCATGATCGCGATGACGATCAGGGGCGATGCGGCGCGCACTTCGCGCTGGCGCAGCCAGCGGCCCGCGCGCGCGACGACGTTGGGATTGATCAGCAGCCCCATCACGAAGGCATAGAGCAGCGGCAGCAGCAGGATCGACCCGATGGCGATCGGCACGGCGATCACGCCGATCATCTCGGCGATGACAGTGATGGCCAGCACGCTTGCGTGCAGCCGCCAGTCGAGGAGTATCTCCCCAGTCCTATTCATGGCGTCCTCTTCGGATTTTCAGGGGCATCGCCTTACAGGGCCGGGGCCGGGAAGGCGATGCCGAAAATGTCAGCTGCCGGTGATGGCCTGCCGTGCAAGCCGCACCCACATCTCGGCGCCCGTCGGCAGGATCACGTCGTTGAAATCGAAGCGCGGGTTGTGCAAGCCCGGATTCTCACCCTCGCGGCCCGCGCCCAGCCACATGTAGGCGCCGGGGCGTTCGTTCAGCATGAAGGCGAAATCCTCGGAGGCCATGCTGGCAGTCGCGGCGGGCAGTTCCAGCCCCATCCGGGCGGCGACATCACGGGCCAGCGCCGCCTGTTCGGGATCGTTGATCGTCGCGGGATAGCGGCGCTGGTAATCGACACGCCCCGTGCAGCCATGGGCGGCCGCGATGCCATGGACGACCTCGGACAGGCGGGTCTCCAGCACGTCGCCCGCCGCCGGCGCGAACCAGCGCACCGTGCCCCGCAGGATCGCGCGGTCGGGGCAGACGTTCCAGGCCGATCCGGTATGGATCTGCGTAACCGACACCACGCCCGGGTCCAGGGGCGACAGGCGGCGGGCGGGCAGCTCTTGCAGGGCATCCGCGATGCGGGCCGCCGCCGCGACGACGCCGTCGCCCTGTTCGGGCATTGCCGCGTGGCTGCCGCGACCGGCGATCTCGATCTCGAAGACGGCGAAGGCGGCCATCATGTCACCGTCGCGCGCGACGAACTGCCCCGGCTTCAGGCCCGGCCAATTGTGAATGCCAAAGACGGTGTCGATGGCGAATTCGCGAAACAGCCCGTCCTCGATCATGACGCGCGCGCCACCGTCGTTTTCCTCGGCGGGCTGGAAGATGAGGTTGACGGTGCCGCCCTTCACGCCTTCGGCGGCCAGCTGACGCGCGGCCAGCAGCAGCATCGCGGTATGGCCGTCATGGCCGCAGGCATGCATCCTGCCGGCATTGACCGAGGCATGGGGAAGGCCCGTCGCCTCCTCGATGGGCAGCGCGTCGATATCCGAACGCAGGCCGACGCTGCGCCCGCCCTGCCCCAGCTGCGCCACGACCCCGGTGCCTGCAAGCCCGTGATGGACGCGCCAGCCCCAGCCCTCCAGCAGGCCCGCGATCAGGGCCGATGTCCGGTGTTCCTGGAAACCCAGTTCGGGGTGGCGATGCAGGTCGTGCCGCCAGGCGACGGCTTCGGAGATGTGGTCGTGATCGAACATGGCAAGCCCCTTCGTGCCCAAGGCGCCGCGAAGGGGCATCGGCCCCGCCACGGCCATTCCCCTGTGGCCATTAACGAAGATGCCCGAGAAAGGCGAGACGTCCGACATGCGAATGCCGCCCCGGTCGGGGGCGGCATCCGGTTCATCGACACAGGGTGGTGATCAGCGCGCGATCTCGCGAACGACCTCGCCCTGCGGGGTGACTTCCAGCGTCACCTCGTCCCCGTCGGGGTTCGTCGCGTCGACGGTCAGACGCTCGCCATTGGCGCGAACCGAACCGAGGTCCTGATAGCCCGCGGCCTCGAGATCGCCGGTCAGGGCATCGGCGTCGATCTGGGGCGCGCGATCGCCGCGCGGGCCCTTGCCGTCCTTCATGTGGTCGCCGCGCATGTGATCGCCATGGGGACGCCCGCCATGATCGCGGTCGCCATGACCCCGGCCGTCGCGGCCCTCGGGGCCCTTGCGGTCATGGCCGTGCATCTCGCCGCGATCACCACCACGGCGCATGTCCGGACGACCTTCGTCGTCACCGCGGCCGAAGCGCATCACGCGACCGGTTTCGTCGAAGGCCGCGCGGACATGATCGCCATCGGCATCCTGACCGCCGATCGCCACGCCTTCGCGCATCATGCGGATGCCGGCAATCTGTTCGAACTGGTCCAGGATCGGATTGTCGCGGACGGCCTGGGGCAGCAGGCTCTCGATGGCCTCGTCGGTCAGGAAGGCGTCCTTCTCGGCGCGCAGGCCCATCAGTTCGCCATCCTCGTTCAGCATGGCCTCGATGGTGGTGCCGTCCTCCAACGCGCCGGTGACGCGCTGGCCGCGGCGGGCGTCCTCGACCGACGTGTCGCTCAGGTTCAGCGACTGCAGGGCCTCGGGCAGGTCGGTTGCCTCCTGTGCGCTGGCCATGCCGGACATGACCGGGGACAGGCCCATCAGGGTGACAAGGGCGGCCGAGGTTGCGAGCGTGCGGATATTCATCGTGTACTCCTGCTTTCGTCTTCAGGCCGGGGGTATCCCGGCTGCACGAATCGGTTCTAACCGTTCGGGGCCGAACGGAACGCCAATGTCCCGTTTGGTTTCCATTGGGGCGCGCACCGTATAAATGGAACGATGAAAACCGCGATCCTCATATCATGCCTGCTGCTTGCGGGAATTCCCCAGGGCGCCACCGCCCAGGGGGTCGCGCCTTCCTTCGACAACACCCTGACCGAGGATTGGGACACGGGCTTCCGCCCCCTGCCCCTGCGCCGGATCGCCACGACCGTGATGTCGCGATACCAGGGTCGGCTGATCGCGGTGGCCACGGTGCCCCCCTCGCCCGAGGAAGCGCGGCTGGGATCGCAACTGGTTTACGAGCTGCGCCTGCTGACGCCGGCCCGCGACGTTCTGAATGTCCGGATCGATGCCGAAACCGGGCGCTTTCTGGAAGTGGCAGGCCGCGACCTGCTGGAGGCGCGCCGGAAGGGCCCGCCCCGTTACCCGAGGAAATGACCTTCGAATGCGTGCACTGATCGTCGAGGACGACCCCCAGCTTGCCGCCCAGCTTGCCGATGCGATGCGGCAGGCGGGCTTTGCCATCGACATGGCCGCCGATGGCGAGGAAGGCGAATTCCTCGGCTCGACCGAGACATACGACGTCGCGATCCTGGACCTGGGCCTGCCCGGAATATCTGGGCTGGAGGTGCTGACCCGCTGGCGCGATCAGGGGATCGGCATGCCCGTGCTGATCCTGACCGCGCGTGGCGACTGGACCGACAAGGTTGCCGGGTTCCGCGCGGGCGCGGATGATTACGCGGTCAAGCCGTTCCGCCTGGACGAGGTGGTTCTGCGCGCCCAGACCCTCATCCGCCGCGCCGCGGGCCATTCGCGCCCGGTCATCACCGCGGGCAGCCTGCGCCTGGATGCCCAGCTTGGTGTCATCACCCGCGACGGCGTGGCGCTGAAGCTGACGGCCTTCGAGACCCGCATCCTGACCTATCTGCTGCATCACCACGACCGCATCGTGACCCGAACCGAGCTGAGCGAGCACCTCTACGAGGTGGATACCGACCGCGACTTCAAGTCGATCGAGGTCGTCATCGGCCGTTTGCGCAAGAAGGTCGGCGACGGCGTGATCGAGACCCGCCGGGGCGAGGGTTACGTCCTGCGCGGAACGGCCCCTGCGTGATGCTGCGATCCATTCGCGGTCAGCTTCTGGTTCTTGCCGCGGTCTGGCTGGGGGCGGCGCTGCTGGCGGCGTTCCTGTTCATATCCGGGCTGCTGGAGGGTTTCGTGACCGACCGCTTCGACGCCGAGGCACAGGCCGCGGCCGACAGCCTGATCGGGCGGCTCGAGGTGCTGTCCGACGGCCGGATCGAGCTCGAGGGCATCCCTATGGCCGCCAATTACGACCTCCCCTTTTCGGGGTGGTATTGGCAGGTCGCGGCCGATGGCGTGCCGGTCGCGCGGTCGCTGTCGCTGCTGGATGCACGGCTGGACGGACCGGGCGGCAACCTGACCGGCGCCTCGGGGCTGGATGCCGATGGCGCGGGTCTGCGCATCCTGCGCCAGGAGATCACGCTGCCCGACAGCGATGCGCTGATCGCGGTGACGGTGACAGCCCCCCATGCCGCCATCGACCAGAGCCTGCAGCAGATCACCCGTCCGCTGGCGATGGCGCTGCTGCTGCTCTGGGTGGTGCTGGCGGCGGCGACCGTCATCCAGGTGACGGCGGGCTTGGGCAGCCTTGGACGGCTGCGCCGCGACCTGGCGCTGGTGCGGGCCGGCAAGGCCGAGCGTCTTCCGCGCCCTTCGGTCACGGAACTGCGCCCGCTGGTGGACGAGATCAACGGCGCGCTGGATCAGAACGCGACGCTGCTGACCCGCTCGCGTCAGCATCTGGGCAACCTGGCGCATTCGCTCAAGACGCCGCTGGCGGCCCTGTCGAACGAATTGCCGCAGGATCACGACGGGCAGGCGCTGATCGCGCGCATGGACCGGCTGATCGGCTGGCATCTGCGCCGCGCCCGCAGCGCGGGGCCGCGCGTGCTGGGACAGCACACTCCCGTCGCCTCGGTGGTCGAGGATATCCTGCTGGTCCTGCGCTGGCCGATGGCGGAAAAGGGCATGGGCGCGGAAACCGTCACCGCCCCCGACGCGCAATTCCTGGGCGAACGGCAGGATCTCGAGGAGATGATCGGGAACCTGTGCGAAAACGCCGTCAAATGGGGCCGCAACCGGCTGCGCGTGACGGTCGAGGAACCCGCGGGCCACCTGATCCTGAAGGTCGAGGATGACGGCCCCGGGATGGACCCCGACAAGATCCCGCAGGCGCTGCGCCGCGGGGGTCGGCTGGACGAACAGGGCCCGCCGGGTGCGGGCCTCGGTCTTGCCATCGTGGCCGATCTGGCCGCGCTGCATGGCGGCCATCTGCGGCTTGAACGTTCCGATCTGGGCGGGCTGGCCGCGATCGTGGACCTGCCCGCCTGATGGGGCCTACAGCCCGTAGATCTGGCCGAACTTGGCCTCGAGGTAATCCAGCAGCGGCTCGGGCGACACGGATGCGCCCGACGCCTGCTCGATCACCTCGGCGGGCGGCATCAGCCCCCCGTGGCGCTGCACGTTCTCGCGCAGCCATTCCGTCGCGGGGGTCGCATCGCCTTCGGCCAGGGCCGCATCCAGATCCGGCACCGGATTGCGCAGCGCGCCGTTCAGGCAGCCCGCATAGACGTTGCCAAGCGCATAGGTCGGGAAATACCCGAACAGCCCCACCGACCAATGGACATCCTGCAGGATCCCGTTCGAGGGGCGATCGACCGCCACCCCGAAATCCTTGAGGACGCGGGCATTCCATGCCTCGGTCAGATCGCGCGTGTCCAGCCGCCCCGAGATCAGGTCGCGTTCCAGATCGAAGCGCAGCATGACATGCAGGTTGTACTGCACCTCGTCGGCCTCGGTCCGGATATAGCCGGGCGTGACGCGGTTCACCGTGGCATAGAACGCATCCGCATCCTTGATGTTCAGCCCGTCGAAGGCATGGGACATGCGGTCGAACAGCCATGCGGTGAAGGCGCGCCCCCGGCCCAGCTGGTTCTCGTAGATGCGGCTCTGGCTCTCGTGCACGCCCATCGACACGCCCCGCCCGAGGGGGGTGAAGGCGTAATCCTCGTCGATGCCCAGCTCGTAGCTGGAATGACCGACCTCGTGGATGGTCGAGTAGATGCAGTTGAACGGGTCCGTCTCCACCACGCGGGTCGTGATGCGGCTGTCCTGCCAGCGCCCCGAGCTGAAGGGATGGACCGCAAGGTCGATCCGGCCCCGCGTCCAGTCATAGCCGAAGGCCGTGGCGCAGGACCGGGCCAGACGCAGCTGCGTTTCCTGCGGGAAATGTCCCGACAGTGCCTGCGGCTGGTTTTCCGCCCCCAGCACGTCGTCGCGCAACGCGACCAGACGCGGCCGCATCGCATCGAACAGCGACGCGATGCGCGCTCCGGTCATTCCCGGTTCGTAATCGTCCAGCAGCGCGTCGTACAGATCGCCGCCATCGGCCAGCGCGGCGGCTTCCTCGCGCTTCAGCATCAGGACCTGATCCAGCGTCGGCAGGAAATCCTCGGGGGCCTCGTTCGCGCGGGCCTCGGCCCAGATCCCCTGAGCCAGCGATGTCAGCCGCGCAAGCTCGGAGGCAAGGCGCGCGGGGACGCGGCTGGTGCGGGCGAAATCGCGGGCGATCAGCTCGACCGCGCGGCGGTCGCCCTCGGTCTGGGGCTCGGCGGCCTCCAGCCATTCGCCCAGGCGCGGATCGGTGCGGCGTTCGTGCAGCACCTCCTCCATCGCGGACATCTCCTCGGCGCGCTGTTCGGCGGCACCGCGGGGCATGACCGTTTCCTGGTCCCAGCCCAGCCGCTCGGCCACCGAGGACAGGGCTTCGGTCTGACGCTGGAAGGTCAGCAGGTCGTCGAGTGCGCTCATTTCCGGACTCCTCGGATCGAGGTTTCGATGGGATAGCGGGCATGGTGACGCGCCCGCAGGATCATGGCGAACAGGACGACGGCGCCGAACTGATGCGCCAGCGCCAGCCCGAGGGGCGATGCATGGACGACGTTCATGATACCCAGCCCGATCTGGACCGCCATGGCGGCAATCATGACCGTGAATGCGCCGCGTGTCACCGGATGGGGCGAACGGCGTGCGCGCAGCCACACCACGACCGCGAAGATCGCGACAAGGTATCCGGTCATGCGGTGGATGAACTGCACCAGGGCCGGGTTCTCGAAGAAGTTGCGCCAGCCGAGGGTCGCATCCCAGATCGCGTCGGGGATCCATTCGCCGCCCATGGTGGGCCAGCCGGTATAGGTGCGCCCCGCGTCGATCCCCGCGACCAGCGCACCCAGCAGGATCTGCAATGCGGTCAGGTGCAGAAGGCCCGTGGACATGCCGAACAGCTTGGCCTCGCCCGCGCGGCGGGCGCGCATCAGATCGGCCTCGGATCGCGACAGCTGCAGGACGTACCAGGTGATCAGGCCCAGGATCAGGAAGGCGATGCCCAGATGCGTGGCCAGCCTGTAGGAGGCGACGCTGGTCATCCCCTCGACCAGGCCGGAACTGACCATCCACCAGCCGATCGCGCCCTGCAGCCCGCCCAGCACGCCGATCGACAGAAGCCGCGGCATCCATCCGGTCGGCACGCGCCGGGTCGCGGCGAAGAACAGCAGGCCCAATGCCCAGACAAGGCCCACCGCGCGGCCCAGCAGGCGATGCCCCCATTCCCACCAGTAGATCTGCTTGAACTCGGACAGGGTCATGCCCCGGTTCAGTTCCTGGTATTGCGGGATCTGCTGATACAGCGCGAATTCGGCATCCCAGTCGGCCGCGTTCATGGGCGGCAGCGCGCCGGTGACGGGCTTCCATTCGGTGATGGACAACCCGCTGTCGGTCAGGCGCGTGGCGCCCCCCACGACGATCATGGCAAGGACCATCACGAACAGCACCGCCAGCCAGGCCCGGATCGCGCGGCGCGCGCCGCGCGGGCGGGCATCGATCATGCCTTTGGTCTGGGCGGGCCGGCCGGCCTGCGGGTCCGAGACTTCCTGGAAGACAGGGCGCTTGGCCATCGCTTGCTCCTTTTGGCGCGGAGGTTATGTGGGGCTTACTTGCGGGTCAACTGCCGCAGCACGCCGTGCAGCACGCGGATGTCGCCGCGGGTCAACGCCAGCCGCGACCACATGTTGCGCATGTTCAGCCGCATCGACGCGGCCTTGGTTTCGGGGAAGAAGAAGCCCGCGGCCTCCAGCTTCTCCTCGTAATGGTCGCCCAGGCGCTCGATCTCGACGCGATCGGCGGGGGTCTCGCTGTCCTCGCGGCGGCCATGGGGGTTCGGTTCGGGCGGCAGGATGTCGCGCCCGTATTCGTACCCCATCAGCAGGACCGCCTGCGCCAGGTTCAGCGACGGGAATTCCGGGTTCACCGGCACCGTGACGATGGCATTGGCGCGCGCGATGTCGTCGTTTTCCAGGCCCGTGCGTTCCGGCCCGAAGATGATGGCGCTGCGCCCTTCGCGGGACCGGGTGTCGGCCATCGCGGTTTCGGGCGTGAAGACGGGCTTGGTCAGCTCGCGGCCACGCGCGGTGGTGGCATAGGCGTATTCGATGCCCTCCATCGCCTCGGCCAGCGTCGCATAGACCTTGGCACGGTCCAGCACCTTGCCCGCAGCCCCCGAGGCCATCGCGACGGCCTTGGGGTTTGGCCAGCCGTCGCGCGGCTCGACCAGCCGCATCTCGGTCAGGCCGAAGTTCAGCATCGCACGCGCAGCCGCGCCGATATTCTCGCCCATCTGCGGGCGAACGAGGATGATGACGGGATTTCGATCCATTTGCATGGCTCAGGCATCTAGTGCGTCTGGCGGCGGCGGGCAAGCTGCGCTAGATGCGACAGAAAGGAGATGCAGCATGACCGATGCCCCGCAACTGTACCTGATGACGCCGGCCGGAGCACAGGCATCCGCGCTCGGCCCCCTGCTGACCGAGGTGATGGACCGCTTCGCCCCCGCCTGCCTGCGCATCCGCGGCGGCGCCGAAGAGGACGAGCTGGGCCGCCTGGCCGATCTTGCCCGTGAAATCGCCCATGCCCGCGACGTGGCCGTCGTGATCGACGATCACGTCAAGCTGGCGCAGCGCCACGGGCTGGACGGCGTGCATCTGACCGACGGCGCCCGCGCGATCCGCTTTGCCCGCAAGGAGCTGGGCGCCGATGCCATCGTCGGCTGCTTCTGCGAATCGTCGCGCCACGAGGGCATGACCGCCGCCGAGAACGGCGCGGATTACGTCAGTTTCGGCCCGGTGGGCGAATCGGCGCTGTATCGCGGCGAACCGGCGACGCTGGACCTGTTCCAGTGGTGGTCCGAGATGATCGAGGTTCCGGTCGTGGCCGAGGGTGCGATCACCAGCGAGCTGCTGTCGCAGCTGTCGCCGGTGTCGGATTTCATCGCCATCGGGGCCGAGATCTGGACCCAGGACGACCCGGCGGCCGCCCTGTCCAAGCTGTGGGTCTGATCACATGAGGACGGGCGTGCGATCGCCCGTCACGAAACGCCGCAGCACCGCCGGATAGAGGCGGTGCTCCTGCACCAGGACGCGCGCGGCCAGCGCGGCGGCATCGTCGCCCGGCATGATCGGCACGTTCGCCTGACCCAGGATCGGGCCCGCATCCAGTTCGGGGATCACCTCGTGGACGGTGCAGCCCGCCTGCGCATCCCCGGCCTCGATCGCGCGGGCATGGGTGTTCAGCCCCGGATATTTCGGCAGCAGCGACGGGTGGATGTTCAGCATCCGCCCGTCGAAGCGCTGCACGAAATCCGGGGTCAGGATGCGCATGAAGCCCGCAAGGCAGATCACATCGGGCGATGCCGCCATGATCGGCCGCAGCAGCGCATCCTCGAAACCCTCGCGGTCGCCGCGGAAATCGCGGTGATCGACCGCCGCGGTCGGCACGCCAAGCCCAGCCGCACGGGCAAGCCCGCCCGCCGCCGGATCATTCGAGGCGACGAGGACCGGCCGCGCCGGATGGTCGCCCGTCATGTCCTCGACCAGGCGGAGCATGTTCGACCCCCCGCCCGAAATCAGGATCGCAACGCGGATCACGCAAGCGCGCCCGAATAGCGGATGCCCGCACCCTCGGTGACGGTGCCGATGCGGGCGACGGTCTCGCCCTCGGCCTGCAGCAGCTCGGTCAGCGCATCGGCCCGATCCGCCCCGACCGCGATGACCATGCCCAGGCCGCTGTTGAAGGTCTTGAGCATCTCGGACTGCTCGATATTGCCGGCCTGGGCCAGCCAGCCGAAGACGGGCGGCAGCGACCAGCTGGACAGGTCGATATCCGCGCCCAGATCCTTGGGCAGCACGCGGGGCAGGTTCTCGGTCAGGCCGCCGCCGGTGATATGGGCCAGCGCATGCACGCCGCCCGCGCGGATCGCGGCCAGGACGGGCTTCACATACAGGCGCGTCGGCACCAGCAGCGCCTCGCCCAGGGTGGTGTCGGCAAAGGGCGCGGCATCAGCCCAGCCCAGACCCGCGCGGTCCGCGACCTTGCGCACCAGCGAATAACCGTTGGAATGCACCCCGTCCGACGCCAGGCCCAGCAGCACATCGCCCGCAACGACGCCCGCAGGCAGCGCGGTCCCGCGCTGCATCGCGCCCACGGCAAAGCCCGCCAGGTCGAAATCGCCGTCGTGATACATGCCCGGCATCTCGGCGGTCTCGCCGCCGATCAGGGCGCAACCGGCGGCCTTGCAGCCCCGCGCGATGCCTTCGACGACGCGCGCGCCCTCGTCCACCGACAGCTTGCCCGTCGCGAAGTAGTCGAGGAAGAACAGCGGCTCGGCGCCCTGGCACACGAGGTCGTTCACGCACATGGCGACCAGGTCCTGCCCGATGCCGTCCAGATGGCCCGTGTCGATGGCGATGCGCAGCTTCGTGCCCACGCCGTCGGTCGCGGCGACCAGCACCGGATCGTCGAATCCCGCGGCCTTCGGATCGAACAGCGCGCCGAAGCCGCCCAGGGCGTCCATCACGCCCGACCGCTTCGTTGCCGCTGCGGCAGGCTTGATACGTTCGACCAACGCGTTCCCGGCGTCGATATCGACCCCTGCATCGCGATAGCTGATCCCTTTGTCACTCATGGCGGCCCCCGGCTGAATTTGGCCCCCGATAGCCGATGCCCGCCCGCCAAGCAACGCCCGAGGGCGCTTGACCGCCCTGATCAGTCGCATTAACCCGTTGCCACCTGATGGGCCTGTAGCTCAATTGGTCAGAGCAGGGCGCTCATAACGCCTTGGTTGGGGGTTCGAGTCCCTCCGGGCCTACCATCGGGTTTCCAGATCCGCGCCCTTGGCGTGCCGCATCGCAGCGGTGCGATCGGTGGCCCATGGACTTTACAGCCCCGCCACCGCGGCCTAATCCCTTCCCATCCGGCATCCGAAGGGGGCGACATGGCAGATCAGCAACGCAAGCTGGAACAGGCGGCCCGCGCGGCCTGGCTGGCCCATGTCGGCGGCCTGACCCAGGACGAGATCGCGGCCCGCATGGGCGTCTCGCGCCAGAGCGCGCAGCGTCTTGTCGCGCAGGCCATGTCCGAAGGGCTGGTCAAGATCCGCATCGATCACCCCTTTGCCGACTGCATGCAGATCGCAAGCGATCTGTGCGCACGCTGGAACCTGTCCTTCTGCGAGATCGCGCCCGCGGACGCGCCTGCGGACGGCGTGTCGCACCAGCTGGCGGCGGTGATGGAACAATGGCTGCGCCGCACCAAGCCACTGACCCTTGCGGTGGGGACCGGCCGGACATTGCGCGCGGCCATCGCACGGCTGCCCCATATCGATTGCCCCCAGCATCGCATCGTGTCGCTGACGGGCAACATCGCGACCGACGGATCGACCGCGGCCTACAACGTCCTGTTCTCGCTCTCGGACCTGGTGACGGCGCGCAGCTTCCCGCTGCCGGTGTCGGTGGTGCTGCCCGAAGGCGACACGCGCGCGGCGCTGCTGGCCCAGCAGGGCATCACCCGCGTGATCGAGATGTCATCCGAGGCCGAGGTGGCCTTCGTGGGTGTCGGGCGGATGGACGACGCCGCAGCCCTTCTGGCCGACGGTTTCGTGGATGAAAGCGATCTGGCACGGCTGCGCGAAGCGGGCGCCCTGGGCGAGATCCTGGGCTGGGCCTATGACGCCCAGGGTCGCCTGATCGAGGGGCTGTCGAACGACCGCGTGGCCTCGGCTCCGATACCCCCGCGCGACAGCACCCTGGTGATCGGCGCGGCGCATGGGCGCGCCAAGCTGCCCGCGATCCGCGCCGCCCTGCGGGGCGGGCTGATCAACGGGCTGGTGACCGACGCCGATACGGGCGCGGCGCTGCTGGATCAGGACCGCGCAGCGGGATAAAGCGCGCGGAACCGGGCCAGCCCCTCGGCATAGGCCGGGACGAGGGCCGGGTCCGGCGCGATCTCGGCGGCGATGGCGGGCGGCAGGCAGATCTCGGGGCCGGCACCGGTATCGGCCATCAGACCCAGCCGCGCGGCGCCGAATGCGGCACCGTAATCGCCCCCTTCAGGCAGCAGCACCGGCAGGTCCAGCGCATTGGCGATGCTGCGCAGCCAATAGTCGGACCGCGCCCCGCCGCCAAGCGCCAGCAGCGCATCGGGCCCTGCCCCGGCCTGCCGCAGCGCATGCAGGTTGTCGGCCAGCGCGAAGGCCACCCCGTCCAGCACCGCGCGCGTCAGCGCCTGCGGCCCGGACGATGCCCCCAGACCCGCCAGAAGCCCGCGCACCTGCGCATCGTTATGCGGCGTCCGTTCGCCCGACAGATAGGGCAGGAAGATCTCGGGGCCCGGGGCCGCCTGAGGGCCCAGATCGCGCGTCAGCTCGGCCGGTCTGATGCCCGTGACACCCGACAGCCATTCCAGCGCCGCCGCCGCCTGCAGGATGACGCCCATATGGTGCCACATGCCCGGTGCCGCGTGGCAGAAGGCGTGCACCGCCGTTTCCGGCGCGGGCAGGAACCGGTCGGTGGCCGCGAACAGCACCCCCGAAGTGCCCAGGCTGACGAAGCCCTGCCCCGCCCCCACCGTGCCCGCCCCGATCGCCGTCGCGGCATTGTCGCCCGCACCGCCCGCGACCGTCACGGGACCGTCGACGCCCCATTCGCGGGCCAGCGCGTCGCGCAGCATTCCCGACGGCGCGGACCCCTCGACCAGCGCGGGCATCTGGTCGCGCCGCATCCCCGAGGCCGCCAGCAGGTCGTCCGACCAGTCGCGCCGCCCGACATCCAGCCAGCTGGTCCCCGAGGCGTCGGACATCTCGGACACATGGCCGCCGGTCAGCCACAGCCGCAGGTAATCCTTGGGCAGCAGCACACTGGCCACGCGATCGTGCAGGTCGGGTTCGTGCCGCGCCATCCAGACCAGCTTGGGGGCGGTAAAGCCCGGAAAGACGATGTTTCCCGACAGGTGCCGCATGACCGGCATCGCATCCAGCTGCGCCGCCTCGAGGTGCGCGCGGGTGTCGTTCCACAGGATTGCAGGACGCAGCACGCGGTCCTGGGCATCCAGCGTGACCGCGCCATGCATCTGCCCCGACAGGCCGATCCCGCGCAACCCCGCCAGCCCGTGATCGCGCGCCAACTGCGCGATCGCGCCCTGCGCCGCCGCGATCCAGTCGGCAGGATCCTGTTCGGACCAGCCGGGATGGGGCCGCCGGACGCCAAGCGGCATGGTCGCCGATCCGACGACCCGCTGATCCGCATCCATCAGCAGCGCCTTGACCCCCGAGGTCCCCAGATCGATCCCAAGATACATGCGCTACTCCCTCGACATTTCCATGATCTCGGCGCGGTGTTCCTGCATCCGCAGGAAGATGCGCCAGTCGCGTTCGCGAAGCGCCTGCGCCGCCCGGGCCGGACGGGTGACCTGCACCTCGCGGTGAAACCTTGTGCGGGCGGCGCGGATGCCGCCCAGATGCGGCGCGGCGGCGGCGATGGCCGTGCCGCGCAGGACCGCATCCTCGGGCTGCCAATGGATATCGGCCCCCGTGACATCGGCATAGAGCTGCCGCAGCAGCGCGGACCGCGCCTGCCCCCCGGCCATCGCGATCCGGCCCGGGGCGATGCCCATATGCCCGATCACCTGCCGCGTCCCCAGGGCAATTCCCACCGCCGTCCGCCAATAGAGCGCGTCCAGCCCGTCCGCCCCCGTGGCCATCCCGTGGATCACGCCCCGCATGGACGGATCGGCGAAGGGCGCGCGATTGCCCTTGAGGTCGGGCAGCACATGCAGCCCCGGTTCGGGTTCGGGATGGGCCGCGATGCGCGCCAGGATCGTCTCGTGCGTCTCGGGGCCGGGATAGAGCCTGCGGATCTGTTCCAGCGTCGCGCCGGTCGCGGATTGCCCGCCCTCGGTCACGGATTCCTCGGGCAGGATCGCCCCCGGATAGGGCCCCCACAACGCGGGCGCCTGCGCCACCCCCGGCGCCATCACGCAATTCGAAGTCCCCGCGATCAGCGCGGGCATGTCCGGCGCCGCCCCGAGAGCCCCCGAGAACGCGTCGATCAGCCCGACCGCCACCACGCAGCTGCGATCCAGCCCCAGTTCTGCCGCGCCGCGCGCCGATAGCGGCCCGATCGCCGTGCCGGGGGGCAGCACCTGCCCCGGCAGCGACAGCGCGCCAAGCCCCAGCATGTCCATAAGATCGACCGCCCAGCCGCGTTCCGGCAGATAGGGCCACTTGGACGCCGCCGCACAGAGCGACCGCGCCGTGCCCCCCGTCGCCCGCCAGGCAAGGTGGTCGCACAGATCGCGGATGCCCGTCATGGCGTTCCAGATGTCGGGGCGGTGGCGGCGCAGCCACATCAGCTTGGGCGTCTGCATCTCGGGCGAGACGCGCCCGCCCGCGCGGGCCACGACCGGGTGGTCCAGCGCCGACATCTCGGCCGCCTCGGCGACGGCACGGTGATCGTGCCAGGCGATGACGTCGGGCTCCAGTCCCTCGGCCTCGATCACCAGCGAACAGGTTGCATCGAAGGCCAGCGCACCCAGATCGGCAGGGCTGGCGCCCGCCATGCGGCGCGCCTCGGACAGGGCCTCGGCCACGGCGTTCCAGATCTCCGAGAAGACGAAATCGGCCTGCCCGCCGGGGCTGCGATAGGTCTCGAACCCGCGGCTTGCCCTTGCGACCAGATGCCCGTCGGGGGTGAACAGCCCCGCGCGGGCGCGGGCCGATCCGACATCGACGGCAGCGATCAGCATGGAACGGTCCCCCTCAGCCCAGCCGGGCCAGAGTGTCGGGCAATTCCGCCGCGCTTTCAATCATTGCATGGGGTTTTTCGTCCGCAAGACGCGTGGCAAGACGCGCGGGCGCGGCATGGCTGCCACCAAGGAAGCCGATGACGCGCATCCCGGCCGCATGGGCCGCCCGGACACCCGCCGGACTGTCTTCGAGGACGGTGCAATCGCCCGGCGCGACGCCCAGCCGCTGCGCGGCCATCAGGAACAGGTCGGGCGCGGGCTTGCCGTTGCGCACCTGCACCGCGGAATAGACGTGATCGCCGAAAAGCGGCTTCAGCCCCGTCACGCTCAGCGACAGGCGCAACCTGTCGGGCGCGCTGGACGAGGCGACCGCGATCGGCAGGTTCAGCCCCCCGATCGCATCGGCAATGCCCGGCACCGGCTGCAGGTCGCGCCGGAACCGGCAGGCAAGATCGTCCTGGAACCGTGCAACATGCGGCGTCAGATCGACGCCGTGCTCCTCGAACGCGGCATCCAGGATCTTCTGGAAGCTCTGCCCGAGGAAGCTGTCGTAGATGCGCGACGCGTCGATGGGCAGGCCGAGCCGTTCCATCATCGTCACGATCTCCTCGACCGCAAGGGGCTCGCTGTCCACAAGCACCCCGTCGCAGTCGAAGATCACGGCATCGGTCACGAGATCACCCTTCGATATAGGTCCGCAGCGTCGCCTCGGCCCCCTGTTCCCACAGCATCCCCAGCCATTTCGCGAAGGGCTCGATCAGGCGCGGATCGGTGCCGGTATCGCCGTAGATATCGGCCATGGCCAGCCATTGCGCAGGATCGTGACGGGCCTCCTGGGCTACGCGGGTCAGGCGGTCCCAGGACGGATCGTTGGGCGCGATGACCGCACCGCCATCCGTGGTTCCCGCGCAGTAGCGGCACCACAGCGCGCATTCCAGCGCCAGGCCGTCCACCGGCAGATCCCGGGCCAGCCGGTCGCGGATCGTCGGGATGATGAATTTCGGCTGACGGTTCGACCCGTCGAGGCACAGCCTGCGCACCGTGTCGGCGATCTTGGGGTTCGCGCAGCGTTCCTTGACCTTGGCGAAATAGGCCGACAGATCGGTTTCGGGCACCGGCGGCACGACCGGGATCACCTCGGAGGTCTCGACCTTTTCCAGGAAGTCGGACACCAGCGGCTCCTGCATCGCCTCGTGGACATACTGGATGTCCAGAAGCCCCGCCGCATAGGCCAGGATCGCATGGCCGCCGTTCAGGATGCGGATCTTCATCATCTCGTAGGGGGTGACGTCGGGCACGAACTGCACGCCCACCTTCTCCAGCGCGGGGCGACCGGCGGGGAAGTTGTCCTCGAGCACCCACTGGATGAAATCCTCGGCGAAGACGGGGGTTTCGTCCGCGATGCCGAATTCGCTGCGGATCATCGCCCGTTCGCGGTCGCTGGTCGCGGGGGTGATGCGGTCCACCATGCCGTTCGGGAAGGCCACGTTGGCGGCGATCCATTCGGCCAGTTCGGGGTCCGACAGGCGCGCGGTCTCGATCACGGCCTCGCGGGTGACGACGCCGTTATGGGGAATGTTGTCGCAGCACATCACGGTGAAGGGCTGACGCCCGTCGCGGCGGCGTGCGGCAAGGCCCGCCACCAGCATCCCGAAGACCGTGCGCGGCACATCGGGGTTGTTGCCGTCATGCACGATGGCCGGGTGGGTCACATCGAAATGCCCGGTATTGGCATCGATGAAGTAACCGCCCTCGGTGATGGTCAGGCTGGCGATGCGGATGGCCGGATCGGCCAGCTTGGCGATGATGGCCTGCGCGTCGGCGGCCGGCAGGTGGTCGGTCATCGCGCCGATGACGCGCGCCTCGGCGGTGTCGGCCGTCTGTTCGACGACGGTGAACAGGCAATCCTGTGCCAGAAGCACTTCGCGCATGCGGGCATCGGTGGGCATGACGCCCGCACCGACGATGGCGAAGTCATGCCCCTCGCCCGTGTTCATCAGCTGGTCCAGATAGACCGCCTGATGCGCACGGTGAAAGTTCCCCAGGCCGAAATGCAGGATGCCACCTGTCAGTTCGCTGCGGTCGTATTGCGGCACTGCCGCGTTGATCTGCGACAAGTTCGCGTCGCAAAGTCGGATCGGGTCGTTCATATTGCCAGCCCTTCGGCGTCGAAGCGGTAGATGCGGCCTTCCTCGGGGGTCAGCCAGACTCGGTCGCCGTGCCGCGCGGCGAATTCGCCCTCGGCACGTGCGATGATATGGGTCCCGTCATCCAGATCGACATGGAGGAAGGTATCGGAACCCAGATGCTCGGCCACGCCGACGGTGCCCGCGAAGGCCCCTTCGGTCAGCGACATGCGGAAATGTTCGGGACGCACGCCGATGGCATGGGCGCCATGGCCGGCCGCGGCCTTGCCTTCCAGGAAGTTCATGTTCGGGCTGCCGATGAAGCCCGCGACGAACCGGTTGGCGGGGCTGCGATACAGCTCCAGCGGGCTGCCGACCTGCTCGACCCGGCCCGCGCGCAGCACGACGATCTTGTCGGCCATGGTCATGGCCTCGACCTGGTCGTGCGTCACGTAGATCATCGTGGTCGCCAGCTTCTTGTGCAGCTCGCTGATCTCGACCCGCATGCCGACGCGCAGCGCCGCATCCAGGTTCGACAGCGGTTCGTCGAAAAGGAAGGCCGAAGGTTCGCGGACGATGGCACGGCCGATGGCCACGCGCTGACGCTGGCCACCCGACAGCTGACCCGGCTTGCGGTCCAGATAGTCGGTGAGGTTCAGGATCTTCGCCGCATGTTCGACGCGCCGGTTCTGTTCATCCTGGTCCATCCGCGACATCTTCAGCGGGAAGGTGATGTTCTTGCGCACCGACATGTGCGGATAGAGCGCGTAGCTCTGGAACACCATGGCAAGGCCGCGACGCGCCGGGGCGTGTTCGGTGACGTCCTGCCCGTCGATCATGATCTGACCGCCGCTGACATCCTCGAGCCCCGCGATCAGGCGCAGAAGCGTGGACTTGCCGCAGCCCGAGGGGCCGACGAAGACGACGAACTCGCCGTCCTGGATGTCCAGGTCCACGCCCGGGATGACTTCGATATCGCCGAATGCCTTGCGGACATTGCGAAGGGTAATGCTGCCCATCAGGTTTCCCCCTTATTTCACCGCGCCGAAGGTCAGGCCGCGGACAAGTTGTTTCTGGCTGAACCAGCCCATGATCAGGATCGGCGCGATGGCCATGGTCGAGGCGGCGGAAAGCTTGGCCCAGAACAGACCCTGAGGACTGGAGAAGGATGCGATGAAGGCCGAAAGCGGCGCAGCATTCGTGGTGGTCAGCTGAATGGTCCAGAACGCCTCGTTCCAGGCCAGGATCACGTTCAGCAGCAGGGTGGACGCGATGCCCGGAATGGCCATCGGCGTCAGGACGTGCACGATCTCGTCGCGCAGGTTCGCCCCGTCCATCCGCGCGGCCTCCAGGATCTCGCCCGGGATCTCGCGGAAGTAGGTGTAGAGCATCCAGATCACGATCGGCAGGTTCATCAGCATCAGGATGATGACCAGGCCGGTGCGGGTATCCATCAGCCCCGTGCGCAGGAAGATCAGGTAGATCGGGACCAGCACGGCGACCGCGGGCATCATCTTGGTGGACAGCATCCACATCAGGATGTCCTTGGTCCGCTTGGTGGGCGAGAACGCCATGGCCCAGGCGGCCGGGATGGCCACGATCAGCGCGAGGATGGTCGAGCCGATCGCCAGGATGACCGAGTTGATGAAGGGCCGGATATAGTCGTTCTGCGTCTGCACCTCGCGATAGCTTTCCAGCGTCAGCGACGGGATCAGGTCGAAGCCGGCGATGGCCTCCTGCTCGGTCTTGAAGCTGGTGATCACGGTATACAGGATCGGGAAGAAGATGATCAGGGCGACCACCCATGCAGCGACGGTATAGGCGATCCGGGTGCGTGTCTTGACTGCGCGTGCCATGGGATGCTCCTCAGTCCAGGTTGCGGCCGACGGCGCGCATCAGGAAGATCGCGACGAAATTGGCAAGGATGACGGCGATGATGCCCCCGGCGGCTGCGCCACCGATGTCGAAGTTCAGACGGGCCGCGCGATAGATCAGGTAGGTCAGGTTCGTCGAGGCATTGCCCGGACCGCCATTCGTCGTCACCAGGATCTCGGCATAGATGCCCAGAAGGAAGATCGTCTGGATCAGGATGACCACCGTCATGGCACGCGACAGGTGCGGCAGCGTCAGGTGGATGAAGCGCGACACGGGGCCTGCGCCGTCCATCTCGGCCGCTTCCATCTGTTCGCCGTCCAGCGACTGCAGCGCGGTCAGCAGGATCAGCGTCGCGAAGGGCAGCCACTGCCAGGCCACGATGATGATGATCGAGGTCAGCGGATATTGCGCGAACCAGTCGATCGGCGCCTGCCCGAAGAACTTGGCAAGATCCGCGAAGACGCCGTAGCTGGGATGCATGATCATGTTCTTCCAGATCAACGCGGCCACGGGCGGCATCACGAAGAAGGGCGAGATGATCAGGATGCGGACGATCCCCTGCCCGAAGATCGGCTTGTCGATCAGCATCGCGATGGCCGTTCCCAGCACCACGGTGATCGTCAGCACGCCCAGCACGAGGACCAGGGTGTTCCTGACCGCGTCGAAGAAGGCGGGATCGGTATAGAAGTAGCTGTAGTTGAACCAGCCGGCCCAGCTGGTGCCGGCGGGGTTCAGCAGGTTGTAGTTGAGGAAAGAGTAATACAGCGTCATCGCCAGCGGCACGAGCATCCAGATCAGAAGCAGGATGATGGCCGGGGCGCGCATCAGCCGCGCAAGGCTCTGGGTCTGGCGGGTAGCCATGGCGAGGGTCCTTCGGGTTCAGGCGAATGGTCGTATCGCGCCGCCCCCGGAGGAGAGGGGGCGGCGCGGCGTCGCGCAAGCTTACTTGATATAGCCTGCGCGCGTCATTTCGCGGGTCACGTTGGACTGCGCCGCGTTCAGTGCGTCATCCGCCGACATCTGGCCTGCCAGCGCCGCCGAGAAGGTCTGCCCGACCGCCGTGCCGATGCCCTGGAATTCGGGGATCGCGACGAACTGGCCACCGGTATAGGGGATGTCCTGGACCGAGGATTTCTGCGTGTTTGCAGCATTCATCGATTTCAGGGTCATCTCGGCGAAGGGTGCCGCTTCCTGGTACTCGGCGTTCTCATAGAGCGAGGTGCGCGTGCCCGGAGGTGCCGCGCGCCAGCCCTGTGCCTCGGCGATCGAGGCGGTATAGTCCTTGCTGGTCGCCCAGGCGACGAACTTCTGCGCGGCCTCGGGCTGCTGGCTGGATGCCGGGATCGCCAGCGACCATGCCCAGAGCCAGTTGCCGTGGTTGTCCACGCCTTCCTTGTTCGGGAACTGCGCGAAGCCCACGCTGTCGGCAACGGTCGAATCGTCGGGGTCGGTCACGAAGCCCGCGGCGACGGTGGCATCGATCCACATGCCGCACTTGCCCTGCTGGAACAGCGACAGGTTCTCGTTGAAGCCGTTCGAAGACGCGCCCGGAGGACCGTAATTGTTCATCAGGTCCAGATAGTCGGTCAGCGCGGCCTTCCATTCCTCGCTGTCGAACTGGGGCTGCCAGTCGGTGTCGAACCAGCGCGCGCCATAGCTGTTGGCCATGGCCGTCAGCATGGCCATGTTCTCGCCCCAGCCCGGCTTGCCGCGCAGGCAGATGCCATAGATCTCGGCGTCTTTGTCGGTCATCGCCTCGGCGGCGGCCCGGATGTCGGCCCAGGTCGGGCTCTCGGGCATCTCGACGCCGGCGGCTTCCACCAGGTCGGTGCGATACATCACCATCGCGCTTTCGCCATAGAACGGCGCGGCATAGAGCGTGCCGTCGACCGACAGCGCCTCGCGCACGGCGGGCAGCAGGTCGTCAACGTCGTATTCCTCGGGCATCTCCAGCGGGGCAAGCCAGTTCTGCTTCGCCCAGATCGGAACCTCGTAGGTGCCGATGGTCAGCACGTCATACTGCCCGCCATTGGTGGCGATGTCGGTCGTGACGCGCTCGCGCAGGATGTTCTCCTCCAGCGTGACCCATTCCAGTTCGATATCCGGGTTCGCCTCGGTGAAGGGCGCGGTCATCTGCTGCATGCGGATCATGTCGCCGTTGTTCACGGTCGCGATGGTCAGCGTCTCGGCCATAACGGGTGCGGCAAGCGCAGTCATGGCGCTGGCGCCCATCAGGACGCGCAAGGTCTTTCCGGTCATTTGAGTCCTCCCTGTGTCGGCATTGCTTTTGCTAAACCGATGGGCAAATGCTCACATACTCGGGATCGCTTGTCAAGAAATGCGAAGGGCCCCGCACGCGAAAGCGGCGGAGCCCTTGTTAAGGCGGCAGATTTTTCTGTCGCTTACGCGATCCCCAGGGCCAGCGCCGACAGGATCAGGACCGCAAGCCCCGCCGTCTGCAGAACCAGAAGCATGATGGCCGAGGCCCCCACATCGGCCAGTCGCGCAAGCGAGGTCTTCATGCCGACCGCGGCCACGGCCGCCACCAGCAGCGCCCGCGACAGCGACGATGCGACATCCGTGACCGGCGCCGGCACCACATGCGCGGAATTCAGCGCGGCAAGAACAAGAAAGCCCAGCACGAAGGCCGGCAGCAGCGGCGGACGCCTGCCCGTGGATTGCGGGTTCGCCCGACGCAGGGCCAGCGCCGCGATCAGCACGACCGGTGCCAGCATGGTGACGCGGATCAGCTTGACGACCGTGGCGATGTCGCCGGTCTCGTCCGATACGGAATATCCGGCCCCGACCACCTGCGCCACGTCATGGATGGTGGCGCCCAGGAACAGACCCGTCAGTTCCTCGTTCAGACCGATGGCGCCCGCCAGGATCGGATAGACGATCATCGCCAGCGTCGACAGCGCGGTGACGGTGATCACGGTGAATGACAGGTCGCGTTCGGCAGTGTCGCGCGGCGGTAGGACGGACGCGATGGCCATGGCCGCCGACGCGCCGCAGATCGCGACCGATCCGCCCGTCAGCAGCCCGAAGGCGCGGTCGCGGCCAAGGCGGGGCACCAGCGCGACCGAGATCAGGATCACCGCCGCGATCGAGACCGCGATCAGCGCGACGAAGCCCCACCCGATATCGCGCACCATGTCGAGCGACACGCGCAGGCCCAGCAGCGCCACGCCCGTGCGCAGCAGCGCCCTGGCCGCAAAATCGATGCCCAGCTTCGTGCGGGTATCCTCGGTCAGGAAATGGAAGGGCATGCCCAGCAGGATCGCCATCAGCATGACCGGGGCGCCGTAATGGTCCGACAGGAATTGCGCGGCCATCGCCAGGATGACGGCCAGCCCGAGGCCGGGCACGAGCGGACGGGCTCGCGCGGTGAAATCTGCGATCATCTGTGCTGTCCCTCGTGAAGGCAGGGCCCCTGCCCCGCGGGCCGGACCTCCTTGTCGGTGAAAGGGGGCCGCGCGGGCCCCCTTCCGGTCGCGATCCTTACTGGATGTCGCGGGCGCGTTCCTCGGTCAGCTCCTGCTCGGCCTCCTCGACCGCGGCGCGGAAGCTGGCCAGGATCTCCTCGCCGCCATCCACGTTGCCGGTGAACCACTCGTAGACGGGCTGCGCGGCCTCCTTGAAGGCGGCCTTCTGCTCGGGCGTCGGCACATAGACCTCGCCGCCCGAGGCCGCGAAGGCCTCGTAGGCCGCAATGGACTTGCGCTTGGGAGATTCGAACGTCGCCTGCTGCAGATGCGAGAAGCCGTCCACGACGATGGTCCGCATCTCCTCGGGCATCTCCTGGAACTTCTGGTTCGACATCCACCACATGGCGCCCATATAGGCGTGACCGTCCAGCGTCAGGTATTTCAGGCCCGCCTCGGGGAACTTCATCGACATGATGTCGGTGATCCCGTTCGCGGTCCCTTCGACCACGTTGGTCTGCAACGAGGTGAACAGCTCGGGCCACGGGATCGGCGTGGGCGACGCGCCGAGCGCACGCACCAGTTCCTGCGGCAGGTCCGACACCACCGTGCGCATCTTCAGGCCCGCGATATCCTCGGGGGTCTCTATCGTGCGTTCGGTATTGGCGAAGTTGCGCCATCCGCCGGTGTTGCCGATCGTCATCAGGCGCAGCGTGTCGCCCGAATCCTCCAGCGCCATGTCGCGCAGCTGGCGCGGGAAATCGCCCGTCAGCACGCGTTCGGCCACGCGGTCATCGGCCATGATGTAGGGCAGATCCAGCACCTGCACATAGGGGAACAGCCCCGATGCACCGTCCGAGGTCGAGATGTAGACGTCGATCGAGCCGTCGGCCACGCCCTGCAGGCATTCGGCCCCGTTCGAGCAGAGCTGGGTGCCCATGTAGATCTCGACCTCGATCGCGCCGTTCGAGGCGGCCTCGACATAGGACTTGAAGACCTGCAGGCCGTCGTAATCCTCGTCGGATTCGTTCGAGTTGGCGACGGCGCGGATCGTATAGTCGGCGGCCATGGCGGGCATTGCGAATGCCGTCATGGCCAGCGTGGCGGCAAGGGTCAGCTTCTTGGTTCCAGGCATGAGTTTCCTCCCTGTCAGGCTCTGGTCGTTCAGTTTGCGAATCCCGTCAGACGCGGGATCGTCATCGAGATTGCCGGGAAATATGTGATCAGGAAAATGACCAGAATTTCAACGGCAAGGAACGGCAGGATCGCACGAGAGATCGTGGTCACCCTCTCGCCCGACACGGCCGAGGCGACGAACAGCACCAGCCCCATTGGCGGTGTCGCCAGCCCCACGGTCAGGTTGACGCACATGATGATGGCGAAATGCACGCTGTCCACCCCCATGCCGGTGAAGACCGGGCCCAGGATCGGCGCCAGGATGATGATCGCCGGCCCGGCATCGAGGAACATGCCCACGATGAACAGCAGCAGGTTGATCAGGAACAGTAGCATCAGCGGATTGTCGGTCAGCGTCAGGATGAACTCGGCCATCATCTGCGGCGTATGGGACAGCGACACGACCGTCTTGAACGACATCGCCGCCCCCACCAGCAGCAGCACCACCGCCGAGGTCAGGCCCGCACGGCCCAGCACGTCGGGCAGTTCCTTCACGCCCATGGTCCGCAGCACGAAGATGCTGATGAACATCGCATAGACGGCGGCAACGGCTGCGGCCTCGGTCGGGGTGAAGACGCCCAGAAGGATGCCGCCCAGAATGATCACCGGCGTCATCAGCGGGAAGAAGGCCTTGAGGCTCGCCTGCCCGCGTTCGCCCCAGCTGTAGCGCTTGGATGCGACGGGGAAATCGTACTTGTCGGCCATCAGCTTGACGACCAGCATCAGGCCCAGGCCCACCAGGGCCCCCGGCACGATGCCTGCCAGGAACAGCGCCGCCACGCTTTCGCCCATGACATAGGCATAGATGATCATGATGCCCGAAGGCGGAATGATCGGACCGATGACCGAGCTTGCGGCCGTGATCGCCGCGGCAAAGCGGCGGGTATAGCCCTGCTTCTCCATCGCGGGGATCAGCATCGACCCGAGCGCCGATGTATCGGCCACCGCCGACCCCGACAGGCCCGCGAACAGCATCGAGGACAGGATGTTCACATGCGCAAGCCCGCCGCGGAAATGCCCCATCAGCGCCTGGGCGAATTCGACCAGCCGCGTGGTGATCCCGCCGCGGTTCATCAGCTCGCCCGCCAGCATGAAGAAGGGGATCGCCATCAGCGGAAAGCTGTCCATCCCGTTATAGAGGTTGCGATAGAGCAGCGTCAGATCACGTTCCTGCCCGTTCATCCACAGCAGAAGACCGGGCGCGGCAAGCATGCCGAAGAAGACCGGCAGGCCGATCAGCAGGAACAGAAGGAAAAGCGGAAGAAACCAGACAAGCATCAATCGACCCCCTGGATGCCGGTCTCGGCGTCGGAATCTGGAAGAAGCGAAACGTCATGCCCCATCAGGGCGGCGATGTTGCGCAGGATAAGCTCGACCGCGACCGAGATCAGCAGCACCAGCCCCACGGGCAGCGATGCCATCATCCAGGACCGCGGAATGCGATACCATTCGCTGAAATCGAGGCTGAGCGGCAGATAGAGCGAGGCGGAGGCGAAGCGACCGCCGAGGCCCGTCATCTCTTTCCAGCCGATCTGAAGTGCCACGACCAGCACGACCAGCGACACCAGCAGCAGGCACAGGTTCAGCACCCGCGCCAGCACGGCGGGCAGCATGGTGGGCAGGATGTCGATGGCCACGAAGCCCCCGCGACGCATCGCGGTGGGCGCCATCAGCCCGGTCATCCACAGCATGCAGAAACGCGCGGCCTCGTCCGGCCATGCAAGGGCGCTGCCCAGCACGTATCGGCAGAAGACCTGCAGGATGGTGACGGCCACCATCACCGCGACCGCGGTGATGCCCACGGCGCGGCCGGCCTTCAGCACGCGCTCGTTGATCCACGACAAGGGCCGGATCACGCCATCGATGCGGATCATGTAAGATCCCCCTCCCATTTTACTTCACAAGGCCCGACCGCTCCTCAACGGCTGGGCGCGGGTCAATCGTCGATGACCCTTGCGACCTTGCCCCCGAAGAAGGCCAGCGGCGCGCCGCTGCGGATCGTCGCCCGCAGGACCTCGCCCAGGACGATCGTGTGATCGCCCGCCTCGTGCAACGCATAGCGACGGCAGTCGAAACGCGCCAGACAGTCGTCCAGCACGGGCACGCCATCGTCATTGGCCTCCAGGACCGCATCGATCATGGCGCGGCGGTCCTTGGCGATCGCCATGGCCAGATCGATCTGGTCGGCGGCCAGGACGTGGATCGCGAAATGCTCGGCGCCCGCGAAATCGTCGTGGCGCGCGCTGGATTTCGCGGGCGACCACATGACCAGCGGCGGCTCCATCGAGATCGAGCTGAAGCTGTTGGCGGTGATCGCGGCGCAGCCCTCGGCGCCGCAGGCCGTGACGACGGTCACGCCCGTCGCAAAACGCCCGAAGGCGTCGCGAAGGTCGCGACCGTTATCGCCAGTCGGAACGAAGCTGCGATGCGTTTGGGTCATGCCACCTCGCGACCCAGTGCGGCCTCGTAGAGGCGGAACCACTCCACGCGGCTCAGATCGACCTTCAGCGCGTCCGAGATGCGCAGAATGCGGTTCAGCGAATTGGTGCCCATCACCGGCAGGATGCGCGCCGGGTGGCGCAGCAGGAAGGCCACGGCCACCGCTGCACGATCCACGCCGTGATCGGCCGCGATCGCGTCCATCACCTGCGCGACGGGGCCGTCGCCGGTCATCAGGCTGCCGCCGCCCAGGGGCGACCATGCCATGACCGCATCGTCGCGGCGCTGGTGGAAGGCCAGATCGCCATCGGTGAAGGGCGAGATCGCCGCAAGCGAGATCTCGATCTGGTTCGTGGCCAGCTTCGTCTCCATCGCGGATTGCAGCAGCTCGACATCCCAGGGGCGGAAGTTCGACACGCCCACGGCACGGACCTTGCCCGATGCGACCAGCGCGTCCAGCGCGGCGCCGGTCTCGCGGTGGTCCATCAGCGGATCGGGGCGGTGGATCAGCAGCAGGTCGACCCGGTCGGTCGCCATGTCGCGCAGCGAGGTCTCGACCGCGCGGTCGATATAGGCCTTCGAGGTGTCGTAATGCTTGCAGGCTGCGTCCGAGTTGCGACCGATCGGCGCGACGATGTCGCATTTCGTCACGATCTCGATCTTGTCGCGCAGGGACGGATCCTCGCGCAGCGCCGCGCCCAGGATCGCCTCGGCGCCGTAATTGCCATAGATGTCGGCCTGGTCCATCGTCGTGATGCCCTGCGCAAGGCAGGCCTCGATCTTGGCCCGGACATGCCTGGTCGAGGTATCGGCATCGTCGCCGATCCGCCACATGCCATAGACCAGTCGCGACAGTTCCAGGTCGTCGTTCAGCTTCGCGCGTTTCATGTTCAGCGCCTTTCACCCGCGCCGAGCGGGGTATTGGGTGTGGTGTCGGGCACGCGGCCCCACACGCGGTTCAGTTGGCAGGTGTTCATCTGCGGCAGCACGCGGCTGCCGAAATGCTCTGCCTCGTCGATATGCGGATATCCCGACAGGATGAAGGCACGGATGCCCATCCTGCGCAATTCCTCCAGCTTTGTCAGCACCTGGTCGGTCGATCCGACGATGGCCGCACCGCAGCCCGAACGCGCCCGGCCCACGCCGGTCCACAGGTTCGGTTCGATATAGCCTTCCAGATCGGCCAGTTCCCGGTTGCGGGCCTGGCGGCTGACGCCGAGCGAGCCCGCGTCCAGCGCGCGTTCGCGGATCAGGCGTCCCTGGTCGTCATCCAGCTTGCTGACCAGTTCGCGCGCGTATTCCTTGGCCTCGGCCTCGGTGTCGCGGACGATCACATGGGCGCGGAAGCCGTAATCCAGCGTGCGGCCGTGCTTTTCCGCCGCGGCATGGGCGGCCTTCATGCGGTCCGCGATATCCTCGGTCTTCTCGGGCCACATCAGGTAGACGTCGCAATGCTGGCCGCACAGGTCCAGCGCATCGGGGCTGTAGCCGCCGAAATACAGCATCGGGCCGTTCGTCTGATAGGGGCGCGCCGGATCGGTGTTCACGTCCGAGAAGTCGTAGACCTCGCCCTTGTAGGTGATGGTGTCCTGGGTCCATGCCTGCTTCAGGATCTCGACCACCTCGCGAGAGCGCTGATAGCGGAAGGGGCTCGGCTCCTTCTGGCCCGGGAAATCGCTGCTGATGATGTTCACCGTCAGGCGACCCTGCAGCATGTGGTCCAGCGTCGCGATGGTGCGGGCCAGCATGATGGGCTGCATCTCGCCGCAGCGGACGGCCGCCAGCATGTTGATGGCGTTCGTGATGGGCGCGCAGCCCGCAACGAAGCTCAGCGTGTCCTGCCCCACCTGGTAGGATGACGGGCACAGGATGTTGCCGAAGCCCTGGGCCTCGGCGGTCTTCACGATGTCCGAGCAATGCGCCCAGGACGACCGCAGGTCGTTCTCGGGCACGCCCAGATGCCGGTAATCGTCCGAGCAGAGCGCCGAGAACCACGCGACCTCGACCGCTTCCAGATCGGCGGATGTGACAGGTACGACGGACATGAACTCCCTCCCGAGTCGCCTTCGAATTCCTCTTTTGTTACCCATGTCCTTGATGTAGATCAATGGTGCATCAATTCGATGGACCAGATTTTGACCGACGCCCCGGAAACCCGCCAGCAGCGCAGCGACGCCTTGCCGATCTACATGCAGATCAGCGAGTTGATGATTCGCGACCTTGCTGCCGGGCGCCTGCTGGACGGGCAGAAACTGCCGCCGGAACGCGAACTTGCCCGCGCCCACGGCACCACGGTCCGGACGCTGCGCAAGGCGCTGACGGTGCTGGAACAGCAGGGCCTGATCGAGCGTCGGCACGGGTCGGGCAATTACGTCCGGGCGGGCGAAAGGGTCGAATCGGTCTATTCGATGTTCCGGCTGGAACATGCGCGGGGCGGCGGCGGGCTGCCCATGGCGCAGGTCCTGTCGGTCGACTGGATGCCCAAGGATGCGGATCAGCCCGAATGGGGCGCATCCGATCACGGCACCCGGTTCAGGCGGCTGCGCTTTCTGGACCGGACCATGATCGCGGTCGAGGAGATCTGGCTGGACGGGGCCGTGGGCCGCATCCAGCGAGAGGCGGTGCAGGATTCCCTGTACCTGACCTACAAGAAGTCGCTGAAGCTGTGGATCACGCGGGCAGAGGACCGCGTGGGAATCGGACGGGTGCCGGACTGGACCCCGCCCGAATTCACGCTGACCCCCGGCACCGTCACCGCCTATGTCGAGCGGTTGTCCTGGGGTCAGACGACCACCGCGGTCGAGTTTTCACGCACCTGGTACGACACCGAAAGGGCGCTGTATGTCCAGCGCCTCATCTGAGGAGGAGAAGATGACAACCGATACGCTTTTCAAGCCGGTTGTACGCACCGTGACCTACGGGATCATCGGATGCGGCATGATGGGACAGGAGCATCTGCGCAACATCGCGCTGCTGCAGGGAACCCGCGTGGGCACGATCTACGAGCCCGACCCCCTGATGCGCGCCGAGGCCGCGCGCATCGCCCCCGAGGCCCGCATGGTGGATTCGCTGGACGAACTGCTGGCGGATGACGATCTGGACTGCCTGCTGATCGCCAGCCCGAACTATCGCCATGTCGAGCAGCTGCAGGCGATCGCCGCCCGCAAGGCCCTGCCCGTCCTGGTCGAGAAGCCGCTGTTCACCGATCCCGAACATGCGCAGGCCGTGGCCGATTTCGCCCGCACCTATCCGGCGCCGGTCTGGGTGGCGATGGAATATCGCTACATGCCCCCCGTCGCGCGCATGCTGGAACAGGCCGAGACCGCGACCGGCGGCATCCGCATGCTGACCATCCGCGAACATCGTTTCCCCTTCCTGCGCAAGGTCGGCGACTGGAACCGGTTCAACCGCTATACCGGCGGCACCTTCGTCGAGAAATGCTGCCACTTCTTCGACCTGATGCGGCTTGCGCTGAAATCCGACCCGGTGCGCGTGATGGCCATGGGCGGCCAGGCGCAGAACCACCAGGACGAGGCCTACGAGGGCCGGGTTCCCGACATCTTCGACCACGGCTATGTCATCGTCGAATTCGCCAGTGGCATGCGCGCCATGCTGGAACTGTGCATGTTCGCCGAAGGCGCCCGCTGGCAGGAGGAGATCAGCGCCGTCGGTCATCGCGGCAAGATCGAGGCCCTGGTCCCCGGACCCGGCCGCTTCTGGCCCGAGCATCTGGGCGCCCCGCCCGTCGCGCAGGTCATCGTGTCCCCGCGCGAACCCAAGGGCCCCGAAGTGACCGAGATCCCCGTCGATCCGACGCTGCTCGAAGCCGGCGATCACAACGGCTCGACCTTCTATCAGCATCAGCGCTTCCTCGAGATGGTGCGCGGCGAACGTGACGCGCCCGAAGTCGGGATCGAGGATGGTCGTTGGGCGGTGCTGATGGGCATGGCGGCGCAGCGCTCGATGATCGAGGGTCGCGCGGTGGATCTGTCGGAATTCGGCGCCTGACCCAAACCGGCGGACAGCTGCCCGTCGCGTACTGGTGATGCGACGGGCGGCGGCTCTCGCGTTATGTCTGCATTCGAAGACCACGAAGGATGGCGACATGACACCGCTGAGAATACTTACCACCGCAGCCCTGCTGACGGCATCGGCCGTCCCCGCCCTGGCCGAGCGCGGCTATGGCAACGATCAAGGCCGCGACCATGATCGCGGTCGTGCCGAACAGCGCGGCCATGACACGGACCGCCGTCATTCCGACGCCTGCCCGCCGGGACTTGCGAAGAAGTCGCCCTCCTGCGTGCCGCCCGGGCAGGCCAAGAAGGAATGGCGCCGGGGCGAGAACCTGCGCATCCAGGATTACCGCCGCATCGACGATCCCCGCCGCTACCGGCTCGAGGCGCGGCCGGGCTGGGAATATTACCGCGACGGCGATCGCGCCTATCGCGTGGATCGGGACACGCGGCGCATCCTCGCGGTGCTGAACCTGATCGAGGCATTCTGAACCACACCCCGCTTCACCGCCCCGACATGGCGCGCCGCACCCGCGGCGCGCCTTTTGTTCATCCGATTCTCGCACATGGGTCGCTTATTGGCTGCCCGGTCGCCCGCAATCACGGCGACGAGATGCTTAGGTGATCAAAATTTGTGAAACAGGGCAACCATTTAGGCGGTTCCGGCGTTCGCCATGTGACAAAACCTGACCGCTTCTCTATCATTCATTCACACTTGCGTATCCGAAGTCGCATTCAAGCGGCCGCGTTCGGGGCGTGTGCGCGCCCCGGACTACTGACAAGTCACACTGGGAGTGCACATGAATCCGATGAAACCCACCCTGGCCGTTCTTGGCCTGATGATGACTGCTCCGGCAGCCTTTGCCCAAGACTGCGGTGATATCACCATCGCCGAGATGAACTGGGCCTCGGCCGGCCTCGCCGCATGGGTGGACAAGATCATCCTCGAGGAAGGTTACGACTGCGACGTGGCCATGGTCACCGGCGATACGGTCCCGACCTTCACTTCGATGAACGAAAAAGGCGAACCCGACATCGCGCCCGAATTGTGGGTGAACGCGGTCAAGGTTCCGCTGGATGCCGCCGTCGAGGAAGGCCGCATCACCGTCGCATCGCAAATCCTGTCGGATGGCGGGGTCGAGGGCTTCTGGATCCCCACCGCCATCGCCGAGGCGAACGACATCACCACGATCGAGGACGCGCTGGCGCATCCCGAACTGTTCCCCGGCGCCGAGGACAGCAGCAAGGGCGCCTTCTTCAACTGCCCTTCCGGCTGGGCATGCCAGATCATCACCGAGAACCAGTTCATCGCGCTCGGCGCCGAGGAAAAGGGCTTCGAGCTGATCGACAGCGGCTCGGCCGCAGGCCTGGACGGCTCGATCGCGCGGGCCTTCAACCGCGAGGAAGGCTGGCTCGGCTACTACTGGGCGCCGACGGCGATCCTGGGTCAGTACGACATGACCAAGCTGGACCTTGGCGTCGAGCATGACAAGGAATCCTGGGACAACTGCACGGTCGTGAACAATTGCCCCGACCCGCAGCTGAACGAATGGCCCAGCTCGGACGTGTTCACCGCGGTGACGACCGAGTTCGCCGAGAACAACCCCGTCACGATGGAATACCTGGGCAAGCGCGCCTGGACCAACGAGACGGTGAACGAACTGCTGGCATGGATGGGTGACAACCAGGCCACCAACGAGGACGGCGCCTACTACTTCCTCGAGAACTATGCCGATATCTGGAAGGCCTGGCTTTCGGAAGACGTGGCCGCACAGGTCGAAGACGCCCTGTGATCGGATGTGCGAAGGGCGGGCGCGTCATGGCGCGCCCGCCCGTCACGGCCTTTCCCTCCCCCTGAGGAAGAAGAAGAAAAATGGACCTCATCGAATTTCCTGCCATGGGCCGGAGCGACCTGCGCGAGCTGCGCATCGCCATCGACGGCGCCTTCCGCGAATTCACGCGCGCCTATGGCGAGACCCTCGAAAACATCTTCCATCCCATCCAGATCCTGCTGGTCTTCATCGAGAACCTGCTGATCGACAGCCCGTGGATCCTGGTCCTCGCCGCGCTGGCCGGGCTGGTCTGGGCACTGGGCCGCAGCCTCAAGATCGTCGCGGGCACCGTGCTTGCGCTGCTGGCCATCGGTTATTTCGGCATGTGGGAAGACACGATGCGCACCATCGCGATGGTCGCCGTCTGCACCCTGATCGCCGTCGTGATCGGCATCCCCACGGGCATCCTGATGGCGCGGTCCGATCGCTCGAACGCGACGATCACGCCCATCCTCGACATGATGCAGACGATGCCCAGCTTCGTCTATCTGATCCCGGTCGTCATGATCTTCGGCCTGGGCAAGGTGCCCGGCGTGATCGCGGTCGTCATCTATGCCGTGCCCCCCATCATCCGCCTCACCAATCTCGGCATCCGCCAGGTTCCGGCCGACGTGCTGGAAGCGGCCGAGGCCTTTGGTTCCAGCGCGCGCCAGAAGCTGATGGACGTGCAGTTGCCGCTGGCGCTGCCGACCATCATGGCGGGCGTCAACCAGACCATCATGATGAGCCTTGCAATGGTCGTCGTCGCCTCGATGATCGGCGTGCGCGGCCTGGGCCAGCCGGTCCTGCAGGCGATCAACAACCAATATTTCACCCTGGGCGTGATGAACGGTCTGGCCATCGTCGCTATCGCCATCATCTTCGACCGTGCGACGCAGGCCTATGGCAAGCGGCTGCAGAAGCACCTGGAGGCCGTTCATGGCTGAGGCGATTCACGACATCGAGATCCGCAACCTCTACAAGATCTTCGGTCCGAACGCCGCGGCCTATGTCGACAGCGTGAAGAACGGGATGACCAAGGAAGAGCTGAAGGCCAAGCACAACCACGTGCTGGGGCTGGACGACATCAACCTGACCATCCCCGCGGGCAAGATCCAGGTCGTGATGGGCCTGTCGGGTTCGGGGAAATCCACCCTGATCCGGCACATCAACCGCCTGATCGATCCCACCGCGGGCGAGCTGCTGTTCGAGGGCAAGGACGTTGTCAAGATGTCCGAGTCCGAGCTGCGCGAGTTCCGCCGCCAGAAGACCGGCATGGTGTTCCAGAAATTCGCGCTGTTCCCGCACCGGACCGTGCTGGAGAATACCACCTACGGCCTGTCGATCCGGGGCGTGTCGCGCCGCGAGGCGGATGAACGCGCCCGTCGCTGGATCAGCCGCGTGGGCCTTGACGGGTTCGAGGAAAGCTATCCCAACCAGCTGTCGGGCGGGATGCAGCAGCGCGTGGGCCTGGCCCGCGCCCTGACCAACGACGCCGAGATCCTGTTGATGGACGAGGCGTTCTCGGCGCTGGACCCGCTGATCCGGACCGACATGCAATCGGTGCTTCTGGACCTGCAGTCGGAACTGAAGAAGACCATCGTCTTCATCACCCACGACCTGGACGAGGCGCTGCGCCTGGGCGAACGCATCGCCATCCTGCGCGACGGCAGGATCATCCAGCAGGGCACCGGCGAACAGATCGTCCTGCGCCCCAAGGACGACTATATCGCCAGCTTCGTGCGCGACGTGCGCCGTGGGCATGTCATCACGGTGCGCACGATCATGCGCAAGGGCGCGCAGGCGGAATCGCCGGTGACCCTGCCCGCCACGACCCTGCTCGAGGAAGCGGCCCGCGCCATGACCAATGCCGAGGTGTCGCGCGCCAATATCGTCAATCGCGACGGGCAGCATATCGGCATGATCACCCTGTCGAAATGCGTGGCCGAGATGATCGCGCCCGACGATACCGAAGAAGTCGACCCGGAAACCGAGGTCGCCTGAAAATGTCGAAGGGCGCGGGATCACCGCGCCCTTCTTCGTTCCGCCTGTTCGAGATCGTCAGTCCTTCAGCTCGACGATGGCCTCCACCTCGACCAGGGCATTGGCCGGCAGCGACGACACGTTGACCGCCGTCCGGGCATGCTGGCCCGCATCCCCCCACAGATCGATGAACAGCTGCGATGCCCCGTTCACGATGAACGGCCCGTCGCCATAGCCTGCGGGCGCCGAGACGAAGCCCCCCACGCGCACCACCTGCGACACGCGCGACAGCGAACCCGCGACCTCCTTGATCGACCACAGCAGGTTCAGCGCGCACATGCGCGCCGCCGTCTGCCCCTCGGCGATGTCCGAGCCCCAGCCGACAGGTCCGAAGTACAGCGGCTCACCTTCCCATTCGCAGATCTGCCCCGACAGATAGAGCAGCTTGCCGCTGATCTTGCCGGGCAGGAACAGGGCCCGTGCAGGTGCGGTCGTGGGCAGCGCCAGGCCCATCTCGTGCAGTTTCGCTTCGATCGGACAATCGGTCATGCATCAACCCTCCCCTCGGTTTCGTGCATCCGGCAGGCCAACGCGACCAGCGAACGGTCGGATCCGCGCGGACCGATCAGCGACAACCCGAAGGGTGCGCCCTCGATCCGGCCCGCGGGAAAGACCACCTGCGGCAGTCCCGCCATGCCGGCAAGGCACAGCACGCGCTGCGCCTCATGGCGGTAAGTGTCGAATACCTGTTCAGGGGCGTCCAGCCGGAAGGGGATGTCATGCGTGGCGGGTGCGATCATGACGCCGTCCTGCCCCAGGATGCCCGCCAGATGAGCAGCGAAGGCGGCACGCCCCGCGCGGGCGGTGGCCATCTGCGCCGCGGTCATCGCCTCGGCCCCGGCGGCGCGTCCGTCGATGCCGCGGACCAGCGGCATTCCCGATGACCGGATATAGGGCAGGATCGCCTCCTTGCAGTCGGCCATCATCGCCCCAAGGAAGGTCTCGTAGGCCGCCTGCACGCCATCAGGATAGGCCGCGATCGCCTGTGGATCGAAGTGTCCCGCGAACGCGTCAAGGATCGCGCGGGCCGGGGGTGACAGCTCGTCCGCCATGTCGGTCGGGAACAGATGGCGGGGCGCCCTTATCGGGGCGGTGTCGGCATCCGTCAGCGCATTGACCGCGCGCATCAGCGTCGCACCGTCGCGGGCGAAGACGCCGCAGGTGTCGAAGCTGGGCGCAAGATCCATCGCCCCCGCCAGCGACACGCGGCCATGGGTCGGACGCAGCCCCCAGATGCCGCAGAAGCTGGCCGGGGCGCGAACCGATCCGCCGGTATCCGAACCGATGGCGATATCGGCAAGCCCCGCCGCGACGGCTACCGCCGACCCGGACGAGGAACCGCCCGGGATCCTGTCGGGTGCGGCAGGGTTCACCGGCGTGCCGAAATGGGCATTCATCCCGTACATGGACCAGGCCAGCTCATCCGTATGGGTCTTGCCGACGAAACGCGCGCCCGCATCCAGCAACCGCTGGACCGATGGCGCCGTGGCATCCGCCATCGGGCTGGCCGCCAGCCGCGTGGGGCAGCCGCATCCTGTCCGGTATCCGGCAAGGTCGAAGATGTCCTTGACCGCAAGGGTCAGCCCGGCCAGCGGACCGTCGGGCGCATTCGGCACCGCGACGGGGGGATAGGGCATGAAGGCGCGGTATGGGTCGTTCTGCAACAGCATTCCTTACTCCGCCGCTATGGTTTCGCCGGCGCGCAGGCAGGCGACGCGCCGCCGCGGTCCGGGCGTCCTGACGGGCGGCAGCTCGGCCCGGCAGGCGGGCAGCGCCAGCGGACAGCGCGGCGCGAACGAACAGGCATCGGGACGCGTCTCCAACGATGGCGGCGCGCCGGGGATCGCATCCAGCCGCGTGCCCTTGGCCACGTCGTGAAGGTTCGCGGCCAGCAGCCCCTGGGTATAGGGATGCTGGGGGTCGGCGATGACCTCGCGGGTCGTGCCTTCTTCGATGATCTGGCCCGCATACATGACCGCGATCCGTTCGGATATCTCGACCGCGACGCCGATGTCATGGGTCACGAAGATCACGGCCATCCCGAATTCGCGCTGCAATTCGCGCAGCAGCAGCAGGATCTGGATCTGCACGGTCGCATCCAGCGCGGTGGTGGGCTCGTCCGCCAGCAGCAGCCGGGGGCGGCAGGCCAGTGCCAGCGCGATCATCACGCGCTGACGCATCCCGCCCGACAATTCGTGGGGATAGTTCTTCAGCCGCCGTTCGGGCGACGGGATGCGCACCCGGGTCAGCATGTCCAGCGCGGTGGCCATGGCCTCGGACTTGGACACGCCCTTGTGGCGCATCACCGCTTCGGCGATCTGATCGCCCACGGTATAGACCGGGTCCAGCGCCAGCGCGGGTTCCTGGAACACCATGGACACGTCGCCCCCGCGATAGGACCGCAGCCGCTTGCCCGACAGGGTCATGATGTCGGTCCCGTCGAAGGAGATGCTGCCGTCCAGCCCCGTCCGCTTTTCGGGCAGCAGGCGCAGCAGGGTCTTCAGCGTGACGCTCTTGCCCGAACCGCTCTCGCCCAGAAGGGCCAGGGTTTCGCCGGGCATCAGCTTCAGCGACAGGTCGTTGATCGCGTGGACGGTGCGCTTGCCCTTGAAGCGGACGTTCAGGTTGTCGATCTGCAGGATCGGATCGCTCATGCGGGGGCCTCCTCGACGGCCTTCGGGTGCCCCGAGGCGGGGTCGTGCAGGTGACAGGCCACCCAATGCGGCGATCCCTGCGCCATCCGGCCCAGGACCGGATGCTTGCGCTTGCAGACCTCCGAGGCCATCGGGCAGCGGGTGTGGAAACGACAGCCCGAAGGCGGGTCGATCGGGTTCGGCGGATCGCCCGACAGGGGCGGCTTGGTCGTGCGGTTGTCGGGATCCATCGACGGCATCGCCGAGAACAGCGACCGCGTATAGGGATGGGCCGGCGTTTCCCAGATGTTGTCCACGGGCGCGACCTCGACCACTTCGCCCAGATACATCACGAGGATCCGGTCCGAGATGTAGCGCACGACGTTCAGGTCGTGGCTGATGAAGATGTAGGTCAGCCCGAATTCCTCGCGCAGATCGGCCAGCAGGTTCAGGACCTGCGCCTCGACCGACTTGTCCAGCGCGCTGACGGCCTCGTCCAGGACGACGACCTTGGGCGACATGGCCAGCGCGCGGGCGATGTTGACCCGCTGGCGCTGACCGCCCGACAATTCGTGGGGATAGCGTCCGCCGAAGCGGTCGGGGTCCAGCCCCACACGCGCCATCAGGCGATGCGCCCGCCCCTGCGGATCGTCCAGCCCCTGCACGCGCGCCCCGAAGGCCACGCTGTCGGCGATGGTCATGCGCGGGTTCAGGGACGCATAGCTGTCCTGAAACACCATCTGGATGTCGCGGCGCAGGGCCTTCAGCGACAGGTCCGGGCCCAGGCGCTGCCCGTCCAGCACGATGTCGCCATCGTCCATCTGGGTCAGGCCGATCAGCAGCTTGGCGGTCGTGGACTTGCCGCAGCCGGATTCGCCGACGATGCCCAGGGTCTCGCCCGCGGCGACCTCGAAGCTGACGCCGTCGACGGCCTGCACCACGGCCTGCTGACGCCCCAGGATGCCGCCACGGATCGGAAAGTGCTTCTTGAGTTCCCGCACGCTCAGCAGCGGGGCCTTGGTTCGGGTCGGCATGTCAGTCGCGGACATTCATTGCACTCCTCAGGCCGTCGCTCAGCAGGTTGAGGCAGAGCGAGGTGGCGAAGATCATCACACCGGGCAGCGCCGCCAGCCACGGATCGACATAGATTGCGGCCCGCAGCGTGTTCAGCATCAGGCCCCATTCGGGTTCGGGCGGACGCACGCCGATGCCCAGGAAGGACAGCCCCGCCGCCAGGATCATGCAGACCGAGGTCAGCGAGGTCGCATAGACGAAGATCGGCGACAGCACGTTGCCGATGACATGGACGCGGATCACCGTCAGCGCCCCTGCCCCCGAAGCCCGCGCTGCGTCGATGTAATCGAGGCTGCGCACCCCCGAGGTCACGGCCTCGGCAACGCGGGTCACGGGCGGGATGAAGACGATGGTCAGCGACACGAGGCTGTTCGTGATCCCCGCCCCAAGCGCCCCGGAAATGGCGATTGCCAGCAGGACCGAGGGGAAGGCGAAGAACACGTCCACCACCCGCATGATGATGGTGTTGGTCATCCCGCCGACATAGCCCGCGGCAATGCCCAGTGCGCTGCCGATGAAGAAGGCGAAGACCACCGGCATCAGGCCGATGAACAGCGTCAGCCTGCCGCCATAGATCAGACGGGCCAGCATGTCGCGGCCCTGTTCGTCGGTCCCTAGGATGTGCCCCTCGGTGCCGATGGGTTTCAGGCGGGCGATCATCGACCCGCGATAGGGGTCGGCAAGGCCCAGCCAGGGGGCGAAGACCGCCGACAGGATCAGCAGCGCGATCACGATCAGGCAGGCCATCGCCACCTTGTCGCCTGCCAGCCTGCGAATGACGCCCGACCAGTAGCCCTGCGGCTTGGGCGCCGCTTCGGCTTGCGGATGCAGTTCCGCTTCGACCTGCGCCATGGCTCAGCTCCTCTTGATGCGGGGGTCGATGGCGGCCTGCGCCACGTCGACGATCAGGTTCATGGCCACGAAGAACATCGCGAGGATGAGGATCGTGCCCTGCAGCAGCGGAAGGTCGCGCTGGAAGATCGCGTTCGACAGAAGGAAGCCCGATCCGGGCCAGTTGAAGACGGTCTCGATCAGGATCGACCCGCCCAGCAGATAGCCCAGCTGAAGCCCCATGACCGACAGCGCGGTGGCCGCGGCGTTGCGCGCGACATGGCGCAGCACGTCGCCCCTGCTCATGCCCTTGGCATAGAGCGCCTGGACGAAATCCATCGACAGGATGTCGCCCGCCAGTGCGCGCACGGTGCGGGCGACGATGCCGATGGGCACCACGGCCAGCGTCACGGCGGGCAGGATCAGGTGGCGGATATGCGTCCAGTCCCAGTGCCAGTCCTGCGACCCGCCCGGCCCCGCGCCCATCGACGGCAGCCAGCCCAGGTTGACCGAGAAGATGATGACCAGGACGATCCCCAGCCAGTAGTTCGGGACCGACACCCCGGCGATCGAGATGGCCGTGACCGCGCGATCCATGATCGTGTCGCGGAAGTAGCCGGCCAGGAAGCCCAGGAAGGTGCCGATGGGAAATGCGATGATCGCGGCCGAGAAGGCCAGCAGGAGCGAATTGCCGACCGCGCCGAAGACCTCGCCCGCGACGGGGCGGCCGGTGGCGATGGAACGGCCCATGTCACCCTGCAGCAGATTGGCGATCCAGATGAGGTATTGCACGGGGACGGGCTTGTCCAAACCGTAGGCTGCGCGCATCGCGGCCTGTTGTTCTGCGGTGGCATCCACCGGCATGATCGCGGTCAACGGATCGCCCGGAGCGATCTGGACCAGCATGAAACACACCACCGAGACGCCGAAGGCGACCGGCAGCACGAGGATGAGGCGTCTTAGGAAATAGCTGAGCACTTGTGCGTTCCTGGCTGAGGGCGGCACCCCGCAAGGGGCGCCGCCGGTTTCAGCTCACTCCTCGATCGTGATCGACGAGAAGTCCTGGTACCAGTTCTGGGCCTGGACGAAGCCCTTGACCTTGGGTGCCATGGCGCGCGGCGCGACATCGTGGGTCACCATCAGGAACAGCGCGTCGTTCACGTATTTCTCGTGAGTGCGCTGCAGCACCTTCACCTGCTCCTCGGGGTCGAAGGTCGTCTTGATCTCCTCGAACAGGGCCTGCATCTCGTCGTCGCAGTAATGGCCCCAGTTGGTGCCGTTCGGTGCGATCAGGTTGCAGTCCAGGTGACGGATCAGACCGGTGAACGGATCCTGGATGAAATAGGTGAAGTTGATCGACTGCGACCCTTCGACCGAAGGATCCTCGGCGCCGGCGCGCCACAGGTTGATCATCTGGTTCCATTCCACGACCATGAACTCGACATCGATCCATGCCTCGGCCAGCGATTGCTGGATGTATTCGTTCATCGGCAGCGGCAGCATCTGACCCGACCCCGAAGGAGAGATTAGCGCCTTGACCGACAGGCGGTTGTCGGGGCCGTAACCCGCCTCGGTCATCAGGGCCTGCGCGGCCTCCAGATCGTAGGTCGGCTTGAAGTCAGGCTCGCCGAACCATGCCGAGCCCGGCGGCAGGAAGCCCTCGGCCGGGATCATCAGCCCGCCCAGAAGCGCGCCCATGCCTTCACGGTCGATGGCAAGGTTCGCGGCCTTGCGGACGCGGATGTCGTTCCAGGGGGAACCCTCAAGGCGCGACAGGTGCCAGGTCCAGTTGTGCGGATAGGCGTTCGACGAGATGACGAAGCCGTTCGATTCCATCGCCGGGATGGTGTCGGGCGCGGGGGCCTCGATCCAGTCCACCTGGCCCGACAGCAGCGCCGCAGAGCGCGCGTTCGGTTCGGGCAGCGGGATCAGGACGATCTTGTCCAGTTCCGGCACGCGCTCGGCATCCCAGTAATCGGGGTTCGGGACCAGCTCGGCGCGCTCGCGCGGCACGAAGGCCTCCAGCTTCCACGGACCCGTGCCCGAGGGGCTGGCCGCGACCTTTTCCCAGTCCTTGTCCATCGCCTCCCAGTTGGCGCGGGACGAGATCATGATCCAGGCCAGCTGATAGGGCAGCGTGGCATCGGGTTCCTTGGTCACGATCTCCAGCGTGTGATCGTCCACGGCGGTATAGCTGGCGATGGCCGGGATGCGCGACTTGCCCTGCGCGGATTGGCGCGGGTCGTATTGTTCGGAATTCTCGTCCAGCAGCTTGTCGATGTTCCAGACGACGTCCTCGGCGGTGAAGTCGCTGCCGTCGTGGAACTTGACGCCCTCGCGCAGCTTCAGGGTCCACTTGGTCGTGTCCTCGGGATCGACCGACCATTCCGTCGCAAGGCCCGGCACCAGCTCCGAGGGCTTGTCCGCGCTGGACAGGTCCCAGTTGATCAGCGCGTCATAGACGGTATAGCCCATGAAGCGCATCCCCTCGCCGCCCTGGTCGGTCTGACCGGTGGTCAGCGGGATGTCTGCGGCAGTCATGCCGATGCGGAGCGTACCCTCGGCCATCGCGCCGTGGGCGCCCATGAAGGCCACCGACAGCGCCAGTGCGGAAAGCGTCTTACGGAAGTTCAGCAACGTGGATCTCCTTGTTTCGGACCTTCCCGGCCCGGCATGGGTTCCACGGCATGTTTCCCGGCAGCGCCGCCCGGCGCATCCTCAAGCGCCACGAAACAGGGCAGGTTTTCCGGAATGCGCGATCTGCAAGCAAACTGTATACAGTTTGCCCCGCATTGCCGCAGGCTCAGTGCGGCCGGGCGTCGATTTGTGCCTGCATATCAATGGCCGCGGCGGTGACCGGGTCGATCAGGGGCACCCCTTCGCCGATCATCCGGCCAAGCCCCGCCAGCGGCCCGCCCCCGATGCAGACGGCCTGTGCACCCGCGTCCATCGCCATGCGCACCGCGCGGGCCAGCGTCGCGACCAGCCGGTCCGGATCGGACATCAGCGCCAGCGGATCGGCGTCGCCCGCCACGAAGGTTCCCACGAAGCGGTCACCATGGCCCAGGGCCGCCGCGCGCGCGTCGATGGCCGCGGCCAGATCGGGCGTCGTGGTGGCGACCCCGAAACGTCCGTGGCGGGCAGCCGCGACAAAGCTTGCCTTCGCAAGACCCGTCACCGGCACCGTCAGCCGCGATGCCAGCGCATCCGCCCCCGGATCGCCGTATGCCGACACGATCACCCCGTCGATCCCCGTCAGGCGCGCGCCGATCTCCTCGACCTCGGCCGCGGCGGCCTTCAGGTGGTGGGCGGTCACGATCATCCGCGGCGACCGGGTGGCGGTATGCCCCTTGATCAGCAGGCCCGGCACGGCGGTTCGTGCCAGCGCGACCATGCGCAGCGTCGTGTCAGGGTTCGAGTTCGGATTGATCAGCGCGACCTTCGGCATCTTCGCGTTCCTCTGTTGCGTGATCCTTCCAAGACCCCGCGGGCGCAGGCATGGCAAGCCCGCAGACGGCCCCCGCGCATGCGGCAATGCGGCATCGCCATCGATTCCGGCAGCCACCGGAAGTTTCTCCCCCCTGCCCGCCGGATGGGCAGCATGCGAAAAACAACATCCCCCCAAGCGACGCTTCGCGCGAACGTGCGTTCTGCGGGTGGAACGCGAAGGCCAAGCCTTTCCTTTTCTTCCCGCGCCCCCGTTGCGCAGGCGCAGCACGATCCGATCTATAGCGCAGCAAGAAGATTTCCGTCGTGCATGGCGCACGGCAGACAGACAGCAGACAGGTCAAGAAGGAACCGCAACATGGCACTTCGTCTGAACGACACCATCCCGAACCTTACCGTCGCCACCGACCAGGGAACCTTCGCCCTTCACGACTGGATCGGCGACAGCTGGGCCATCCTGTTCAGCCACCCCAAGGACTTCACCCCCGTCTGCACGACCGAGTTCAGCGCCGTCGCCCGTCTGGCCGACGAATGGGACAAGCGCGGCACCAAGGTGATCGGCGTTTCCGTCGACGGCGTCGAGGACCACAAGAAGTGGAAGGGCGACATCGAGAGCTATGGCGGCGCGAATGCCGGCTTCCCGATCATCGCCGACGAGGGGCTGGAAGTGTCGAAGGCCTTCGACATGCTGCCCGCCGAGGCCTATCTGCCCGATGGCCGCACCCCGGCCGACAGCGCGACCGTGCGTTCGGTCTTCATCATCGGCCCGGACAAGAAGCTGAAGTTGTCCATGACCTATCCGATGACGGTCGGCCGCAACTTCGCGGAAATCGTGCGCGCGCTGGACGGGCTGCAGACCTCGACCAGCCAGGGCGTGGCCACCCCTGCCGATTGGCAGCTGGGTCAGGATGTCATCATCCCGGCATCCGTCAGCGACGAGGACGCGACCGCCAGGTTCGGCCAGTTCGACAAGGTCCTTCCCTATCTGCGCAAGGCCAAGCTGCCTGCGTGATCCCCATGTCCGGGCGGCGCATCCCGCCGCCCGGTCCGCCCTTCCACAGCCCGTGCAAAGAAGCCGATAGCCATGCTGGACAATACCGCGAAGCCGAACCTGATCGTCGAGGGCAAGCTTGCCGATAACGAGCGTCTGAAGCGCGAGAGCGATTTCCTGCGCGGCACGATCACCGAGGATCTGCAGGACCGCATCACCGGCGGCTTCACTGCCGACAACTTCCAGCTGATCCGCTTCCACGGGATGTATCAGCAGGACGACCGCGACATCCGTCCCGAACGCGCCCAGCAGAAGCTGGAGCCGCTGCACAACGTCATGCTGCGCGCGCGCATGCCGGGCGGGATCATCACCCCCGAACAATGGCTGATCGTCGAGAAATTCGCCGCCGATCACACGATCTACGGCTCGGTCCGGCTGACCACGCGTCAGACCTTCCAGTTCCACGGCGTGCTGAAGCCGAACATCAAGAACATGCACCAGACGCTGGCCAGCGCCGGGATCGACAGCATCGCGACCGCGGGCGACGTGAACCGCAACGTGCTGTGCACGACCAACCCGGTCGAGAGCGCGCTGCACCAGGAAGCCTATGAATGGTCCAAGCGCATCTCGGAGCATCTGCTGCCCAAGACCCGCGCCTATGCCGAGATCTGGCTGGACGGCGAGAAGGTGAAGACCACCGAGGAGCCGATCCTCGGGAACACCTACCTGCCGCGCAAGTTCAAGACGACCGTCAGCATTCCGCCCAACAACGAGGTGGACGTCCACGCCAACGACCTGAACTTCGTGGCCATCGCCGAGAACGGCAAGCTGATCGGCTGGAACGTGCTGGTCGGCGGCGGCTTGGCGATGACCCATGGCGACACGGCCACCTATCCGCGCAAGGCCGATGATTTCGGCTTCATCCCGGTCGAACACACGCTGGCCGTGGCCGAACATGTCGTGACCGTGCAGCGCGACTGGGGCAACCGCGTCAACCGCAAGAACGCCAAGACGAAATACACGCTGGACCGCGTCGGCACCGACACCTTCAAGGCCGAGGTCGAGAAGCGCGCGGGCGTCACGTTCGGCCCCTCGCGTCCCTATGAATTCACCACCCGCGGCGACCGCTTCGGCTGGGTCGAGGGCGTGGACGGCAAACATCACCTGACGCTGTACATCCTGTCGGGCCGCATCCTGGATTATCCGGGCCGTCCGCTGAAGACCGGCCTGCGCAAGATCGCCGAGATCCACCAAGGCGATTTCCGCATGACGGCGAACCAGAACCTGGTCATCGCGGGCGTGCCCGCCGATCAGAAGGCCGAGATCGAGCGCATCGCACGCGAACACGGCCTGATCGACGACCTGATGACGCCGCAGCTGAAGAACTCGATGGCCTGCGTCGCGCTGCCGACCTGTCCCCTGGCCATGGCCGAGGCCGAGCGTTTCCTGCCGGAACTGGTCGCCAATGTCGAAGGGCTGCTGGACAAGCACGGCGTCGGTCAGGACCACCTGATCCTGCGCGTCGTCGGCTGCCCGAACGGCTGCGGCCGCGCGATGCTGGCCGAGGCCGGTCTCGTGGGCAAGGGTCCGGGCAAGTACAACCTGTATCTGGGCGGCAACCGCGTCGGCACCCGCATTCCCAAGCTGCATCTCGAGAATGTCAGCGCCGAGGCGATCCTGGCCGAACTGGACACCCTGATCGGACAATGGGCCACCGAACGCGACGGCGACGAGGGCTTCGGCGATTTCGTCATCCGCAAGGGTGTCGTCCCCGAGGTCAAGGTTTCCGTGACCGATTTCCACGCCTGAACCACCAGCCTGAAGCGGAGGCACTGAAGATGATGGCTGAACGTTACATCCCCGATACCGGCGCGCTGCGCCCCGAGGCGCTGGTCGAGGAGGCGAACGAGATCCTTGCGGATCGTTCGCCCGAGGAACGCGTGCAATGGGGGCTGCGGCACCTGCCGGGCACCCATGTCGTCTCGTCCAGCTTCGGCGTTCAGTCTGCGGTCATGCTTCACCTGATGACCAGCTTCCGCCCCGACATCCCGGTCCTGCTTATGGATACGGGCTATCTGTTCCCGGAAACCTATCGCTTCATCGACGAGCTGACCGAGCGTCTGAACCTGAACCTGCACATCTACCGGTCCGAGATGAGCCCCGCCTGGCAGGAAACCCGCTTCGGTGCACTGTGGGAACAGGGCGAGGAAGGCATCCGCAAGTACAACACGATCAACAAGGTCCAGCCGATGCAGCGCGCGCTGGAGGAGCTGGGCGTGAACACCTGGTTCACCGGCCTGCGCCGCAGCCAGTCGGCCAGCCGCGCCGACCGGCCCGTGGTCGAACTGCAGGGCGGCCGCATCAAGCTGCACCCGATCGTGGATTGGAACAACCGCGACGTTCACCGCTATCTACGCAAGCATGATCTGCCCTATCACCCGCTATGGGACGAGGGCTATGTCAGCGTGGGTGACACACATACCACCAGGCGGCTGGAAGACGGCATGACCGAAGAGGAAACGCGCTTCTTCGGCACCACCCGCGAATGCGGCCTTCACATCTGAAATCCGCATCCGACCAGCACCCAGACATACCAAGGCAGACATAACCCGTGCTTACCAACACCCTTCCCCCCGGCCTGAACCCGCTGACCTCCGAACAGTCGACGCAGATGCAGTCGCTGCTGACCACGCTGACGCCGATCCAGCAGGCCTGGATCAGCGGCTTCCTGGCCGCCTCGGCCGGTGCCGCAGGTGCGGGCGCCCTGCCCGCCGCCGCGCCCCAGGCCGAAAAGGCCGTGCTGACGGTGCTCTATGGGTCGCAGACGGGGAATGCCAAGCATGTCGCCCAGGACGTGGCCGCCAAGGCCAAGGCGCGTGGGCTGGACGTCAAGCTGGTGGACATGGCCGATTACAAGCCGAACCAGCTGAAGAACGAACGCCACATGGTCGTCGTCGTCTCGACCTATGGCGAGGGCGAGCCGCCCGAACCCGCGCAGAAGCTGTTCGATTTCGTGGGCTCGAAGAAGGCGCCGAAGCTGGACGGCGCCAAGATCGCCGTGCTGGGCCTGGGCGATACCAGCTACGAGTTCTTCTGCAAGACCGCCGTCGATTTCGAGGAACGCCTGACCGCGTTGGGCGCGACCGTGCTGGTCGAACGCGCCCTGCTGGACGTCGATTACGACGATCAGGCCGCTGCATGGATCGACGGCACCGTCACGGCGTTCGAACCCGACCTGAAGGCCGATGCGCAGCCCAGCAACGTGGTGCCGCTGACGCCGGGCATGGCGGCCCCCGCCCCTGCCGCGTCGCAATGGACCAAGCGCAATCCCTTCACCGCCGAGGTGAACGCCGTCCAGAAGATCACCGGGCGCGACAGCACCAAGGATGTGCGCCACCTGGAAATCTCGCTGGAAGGCTCGGGCATCACCTATCAGGCGGGCGACTCGCTCGGGGTGTATTTCCACAACGACCCGGTCGAGGTCGACGAAACGCTGCAGCTGCTGGGCCTTGACGGCGCGGCAGAGGTCACCGTCGGCGGGCAGCAGAAGACGCTGCGCGACGCCCTGTCCGAGGATCTGGAGCTGACCCAGTCCTATCCCGCCTTCGTCGAGAAATTCGCCGAAGCCACCGGCAATGACGAGCTTCGCAAGCTGGCCGCCGACAAGGCCGCCCTGCGCGAATACATCGCCGAGCGGCAGATCTTCGACATCCTGCGCGAACACAAGGGCGAGGCCACCCCGCAGGGTCTGGTCGACAGCCTGCGCAAGATGCAGCCGCGTCTCTATTCCATCGCCTCCAGCCAGAAAGAGGTCGAGGACGAGGTGCATGTGACCGTCGGCGTCGTCGAATACAATGCGCATGGCCGCAACCATCTGGGCGGATGCTCGGGGCATCTGGGCCGCCGTCTGGCCGATGCGGGCGAACTGCGCGTCTTCGTCGAGGAGAACAACAACTTCCGCCTGCCCGCCGATCCCGAAGCGCCCGTCATCATGATCGGCCCCGGCACCGGCATCGCGCCCTTCCGCGCCTTCCTCCAGGACCGCGAGGCCGACGAGGCCGCGGGCAAGAACTGGCTGTTCTTCGGCAACCCGCATTTCACGCAGGACTTCCTCTATCAGGTGGAACTGCAGGGCTATCTGAAATCGGGCCTGCTGACGAAGCTGGACGTGGCCTTCAGCCGCGACCAGGCCCAGAAGGTCTATGTTCAGGACCGGATCGTCGAACAGGGTGCCGAGCTGTGGGAATGGCTGAACGCGGGTGCGCATCTCTATATCTGCGGGGATGCCGACCGGATGGCCAAGGACGTGCATGACGCGCTGATCCGCGTGCTGGTCGAACATGGCAAGCACAGCGTCGAAAGCGCCGAGGCCTATCTGGTCGAGATGCGCGACAACCGCCGCTATCAGCGCGACGTCTACTGATCGCCGTGCCGCATCCCCCAAGGGGGTGCGGCGCCACGCTTGAACCGGTCGGTGCGCTCTGCCAATCATGGGTGCGGGGACGAGGATACCGGTAATGGACATCGACAGCCTTCGACTTTTCGTGCTGGCGGCCGAAAGGCTGAACATCACCGCCGCGGGCCGCGATCTGCGCATGGCCCCCGCCGTGGCCAGCGCCCGGCTGGCCAAGCTGGAACAGCAGCTTGGCGCCGAGCTTCTGCACCGGACCACCCGCAAGGTTTCCCTGTCCCACGAGGGCGAGGCCTTTCTGCCCTATGCGACCGAGATCCTGGCCCAGATCGAGGCCGGTCGTGCGGTTCTGGGCCATGACGCCGCCCAGCCCACGGGCACGCTGCGCTTTGCCGCTCCCAGCAGCTTCGCACAGCGCCACATCATGCCGCTGCTGCCCGCCTTCCACCAGGCCCATCCCGGCATCACGCTGGACCTGCGCCTGTCCGATACCCGCTTCGACCTGATCGAGGGCAGCTTCGATCTGGCGCTGCGCAGCGCGCCATTGCAGGACAGCAGCCTCAAGGGCCGCAAGCTGGCCGAGGATCCGCGCATCCTCTGCGCCTCGCCCGGCTATGTCGCCGAACACGGGATGCCGCGGCGGCCCGACGATCTGCCCGGCCACCACCTGCTGTCATGGAAGGACATGGCGGCGCGCGACCTGACGAACGGCCGCGATGTCTGGCGGCTGGACCCCAAGGCGATGAAATGCCGCGCGATCTTCGATGACGGTGCCTCGATGCGGATCGCGACGACCGCGGGGGCGGGCATCTCGATCAATTCGGTCTGGAACGTGGCGCAGGAACTGCGCGAGGGCAGCCTGGTGCAGATCCTGCCCGACTGGCGTCTGAACGACCGCTCGGTCCTCTGGCTGGTCTATCCGCGCAGCAACGTGCTGACGCCCAAGACTCGCCTGTTCATGGATTTCCTGATCGGCACTTTGGACACCGACTGGATGGGCAGTTCGTGACCGGGGCGCCGAAGGGGGCCGCGTTGCGCCCCCCTTCGGTCAGGCGAAATCCGCACGCTGCTGCCCTGCGGGACGGGTCAGCATCATCAGGACGAATTGCAGCCCCAGCACGCTGAAGCCGACGGGGATCAGCCCATAGGGTATCCACATCGGTGTGCCGAAGGCGCTGCTGACGCGTTCGCCATAGGCATGGGCATCATGCGCCATCAGCCACCCGCGCCATGCGATCGTGAACGAGAAGACCGCCCCCACAAGCGCCACGACGACGCGCAGCACATGCTGCCGCAGCGGACTGCCGCGTTCGGCAAGGAAACCGATGCCGATCTGTTCGCCCCGGCGCAGGGTGTCCGCCGCCGTCACCAGCGCCAGGTACACCATCAGGAAGGCGTTGACCTCCATGCTCCAACTGGTTGCCCGCGCGAAGAAATGGCGCATCAGCGCGTCATAGCCGATGGTCACCATCATGAAGGCCAGCACCAGCGCGCCGCCGGCCTGCAGGATCCAGGTCAGCCATCCCATGGCCCTGTCGACAGCGCGCATCGGATCAGGCCCCCTCGCCCATGGCCAGGGCGATGGCCCGTTCGCCGACCTCGGCCCCGACCTCGTCCAGCCAGACCTGGCGCACATCCGCGTTGATCTTGTCGAATTCGGCGATCTCGGCCTCGGACGGTTCGATGACCTCGATGCCCGCTTCGCGGAAGGCGGGCCAGTACTGGTCGCGGAAGTAATCCTCGTTCGCCGCGCGGGCGCTTTCCTGGTCGAACCACTCGACGCCTTCCATGAAGGCGGCGCGCACATCCTCGGGCATGGCATCCCAACGGCGGGTCGTGGTGAAGATGCCGATCGCGAAGCCCGTCACCGGCATGCGATAGGCATAGCGCACCTGTTCCTGGATCGCCCGCCCGTTGATGGTCGAGATGTTGGCCACCGCCGCATCGACGGTCCCGCGCTCCAGCGCGATATAGAGCTCGGATGACGGAATGCGCACCGGCGCCGCGCCGAAATGTTCCAGCGCCGCCGACGCCTCGAACGAGACGAGCCGGATCTTCTTGCCCTGGATCTGGGTCAGATCGGTGATCGGCGCGCTCTCGACGCTCCAGACATATTCCGGCTCCATGATGCCACCGCCAAGCGACAGGCAGCGCAGTCCCTGCTTTTCCAGCTCGGCCGCGATCAGGTCGAACAGGGGCGATCCGCGGCGCAGGCGGTCGGGGTTCTCGTAAAGCGGGCCGACCACGCCCGGCAGGCCCAGCACCCCCAGGATCGGCAGCGACCGCGTGACATAGGAGCTGGTGTGGAACATGAAATCGATGGTGCCCGCCCGAAGCGCCGGCAGCTGTTCATCGGCCGAAACAAGGCGTCCGCTGTCGTGGTAATCCAGTGCGACGACGCCCTCCCCGGCCTCGTTCACGCGGTCCACCAGCCCCTGCGACCCATAGGCCAGGTCGGCATAGGATGGCGGTAGATAGCTGACCCCGGTCAGCGTCTCGGATGCGAATGCCCTGCGCGGCAGCCCCGCGACGGACAGACCGCCAAGCACGGCACCCGCGCTCAGGAATTGTCTTCTCGTGGTCATGTCTTCTCCTCCCTCTTGTTTTCTTGTGGTCTCAGGGCATCAGCCCCGGCAGCCACAGCGCCAGCTCCGGCACCAGGACGAACATCGTCAGCACCAGGAATTGCAGGATCACGAAGGGCAGCACGCTGCGGATGATGTCCTCGATCGCAAGGACAGGCGCGACCGCCTTGAGCGTATAGAGGTTCAGCCCCACCGGCGGCGTGATGACCGCCATTTCCAGGTTCATCACCAGGATGATTCCGAACCACAGGGGATCATAGCCCAGCGCGCCGATCAGCGGCAGCAGGATCGGCGTCGTCACGACGATCAGCGAGACCGCATCGACCAGCATGCCCAGGAACAGAAGCGCGATCATCACCAGCATCAGGATCGCGAAGGCCGGCAGCTGCGTCTGCGTCAGCGCCTGCGAAACCGTATCGGGCAGCCGGATCAGGTTGAGATAGTCCCCGAAGATCCGTGCGCAGCCCATGATCAGCAGGATCGCCCCCGAGATCCGCGCACTGGAGGCAAGGATCTGCCAGAAGCGCGCCCATGTCAGGCTGCGAAAGACCAGCGCGGCCAGGGCCAGGGCGCCCAGCGCGCCGAATGCGCCCGCCTCGGACGGGGTGGCAACACCGGTATAGATGACGCCCAGCACCAGCCCCACCAGAACGGCGGCATGCCACAGCCCGCCCAGCGACCGGATGCGCGCGCCCCAATCGGTGGGGCCCTTTTCCGGCGGTGCCTCGGAGGGGTTCAGCGTCGCCCGGATCCAGATATATCCCGCAAGAACCGTCGCCAGCATCACGCCCGGAACCACGCCGCCGATGAACAGGTCGGCAACGGACACGCCCGACACCGCGCCATAGATGATCAGCGGAACGCTTGGCGGGATCAGCATCGCGAGGGCGCCGGAACTGACGACGCTGCCCGCGGCCAGCCGGTGCGAATATCCGCGCGCCAGCATCTGCGGTACCGCGATCGACCCGATGGCCGCGACGCCCGCGATCGACACGCCCGACACGGCCCCGAACACGGTCGAGGCCCCAACCGTCGCGATGGCCAGCCCGCCCCGCAAACGGTTGAACCACAGCGCCGCCGCCCGATACAGGTTCGCGCCCACGGGCGTCGCGGACAGGAAATTCCCCATCAGCACGAACAGCGGCAGGGCAAGCAGCTCGAAGCTGTTCAGCTGCGCGAAAAGCGATGTCGGCCCGAAGAACAGCGCCATCGCCCCCCGCGCCATATAAAGGCCCATCATGCCCGCCGCCCCCAGCGCCAGGAAGATCGGCGCGCCGATGGCGATCAGCGACAGCAGGACGACCAGGACGATCAGGGGCTCTATCATGCGCCGACCTCCTGCTGCCCGAACCAGCCCGCGCGGGCCAGTTGGCCGCTGATCCGCCCCGGCAGGCGTTCCTCGAGCCATTCGACCAGCGCGGTCAGGCGGTCATGCGACAGCCCCGTCGGCATTCCCTGCCGCGACAGAAGATAGTTCACATCCTCGGTCGCGATGTTCCCGGTCGCCCGGGGTGCGAACGGGCAGCCCCCCAACCCCCCGATCGAGGTATCGGCAACCTCGGCCCCAAGCCCGATCGCGGCGATCAAGTTGGCGGTTCCGGTGCCGCGCGTATCGTGCAGATGGACGCCCCAGCCCGTGTCGCCAAGGACGGGGGCCATCGCCCGGTGCACACGGTGAATGTCGTTCGGCCCCGCCACGCCGATGGTATCGGCCAGCACGACCTGCCCTGCGCCCGCGCGGATCACCGACTGCGCCATCGCCGCGACCCGATCCTCGGGCATCTCGCCCTCGAACGGGCAGCCATAGGCGGTGGCGATGACGGCGGTGATGTCGCGCCCCGCCTCTCGGGCGACGGCGGCGGCGCGTGCGAATTCGGCCAAGCTGTCCTCGGCGGACATGCCCTGGTTGCGCCGGCAGAACGTGTCCGATGCCACGATGGCAAAACGCAGCTCGGTCGCGCGCGTGGCCACGGCCCGCTCGGCGCCCTTCAGGTTCAGGACAAGGGCCGCGATGCGGATGTCGGGCAGCGGTGGCAGACCCGCCAGCACCTCCTCGGCGCCCGCCATCTGGGGCACGCGGGCCGGGTGGACCATGCTCACGGCCTCGATGTGACGGATACCGGCCGCCGCCAGCCGGGTGATCATCTCGATCCGCTCCTCGACCGAGAAGACGCGGTCGAGGTTCTGCAGACCGTCGCGCGGTCCGACTTCGCACAGACTCACCATCAGATCACCCCCTCGGCGCGCAGGTCCCGAAGCTGCGACGCATCGAGGCCCAGTTCGCCATAGATGCGGTCGTTGCCCGACCCGATCTGCTGGGGACCCAGCCATGCCACATCGCCGGGCGTGTCCGACAGGACCGGAAAGACGCCCGGTATGGTGATGGTGCCGAAATCCTCGTCCTCGAACTCGCGCACCATGCCGCGTTCGCGGAAATGCGGATCCTCGACCACCTCGGCGATCGAATTGATGGGACCGTAGACCACGCCGAAGCGTTCGAGCCGCTCGGTCAGGTCGGCCATGGTCAACGCGCCCGACCATTCGGCGATCAGCGCATCCAGTTCCTCCTGGTTGTCGCCGCGGGCGATATGGGTCGCGTATTTCGGATCGGTCGCCAGGTCGGGACGGTCCATCGCCTGCGCCAGCCTGCGGAACATCGCATCGACATTCGCCGCGATGACGACATAGCCCGCATCGGCGGTGGGATAGATGTTCGAGGGCGCGATCTTGGCCAGCCCCGACCCCGAAGGTTCGCGCACATGGCCGGTCTTGGAATATTCGGTCACGCAGCTTTCCAGCATCGCAAAGCAGCTTTCGGTGATGGCCGCATCGACCACCTGCCCCCGCCCGCCATTCCGATCCCGGCGGAACAGCGCCATCATCATCCCCTCGAATGCGAAAAGCGCGGTCAGCGTATCGCCCAGTGAAATCCCGTGCCGCGGCGGCGGCGTGTCGGGATAGCCGTTGATGTATCGCAGCCCCGACATGGCCTCGCCCACCGAGGCGAAACCCGGCCGCGAGGAATAGGGGCCGGTCTGCCCGAAGCCCGAGACCCGCACGATGACAAGGCCCGGATTGATCGCGTGCAGATCCTCGGGCGACATGCCCCATTTTTCCAGCGTGCCGGGCTTGAAATTCTCGATCAGCACATCGGCGGTCCCGATCAGCTTGCGTATCAGATCCTGCCCGCGCGGATCGCGAAGGTTCGCCGAGACCGAATGCTTGTTGCGCGCCATGATCGGCCACCACAGCGTCTTGCCCTGATACTGGTTGCGCCCCCAGTTGCGGATCGGATCGCCGCTGCCGGGGGCCTCGACCTTGATCACCTCGGCCCCGAAATCGGCGCAGCGCGTGCCCACGAAGGGTCCCGCAAGCAGCTGCCCCATCTCGATCACGCGCAGCCCCTGAAGGGGCCCGAAACCTTGCGGCTCGGGTTTGCTCATGGCTGGTCCTTTCCTCCCTCGCGGCCAGAAAGCCGCCTCCTTGGATACATTCTGGAACATCCTGAACGAATCTTGCAAGAAAATCGTGGATCGGGATACAATCAGAAAAATTTCTGTATTGCAGAGCCATGGAACACCAGAAGCCCGAAAGCCATGCGGACCGCGCCTATCGCCAGCTGCGCGAGGCGATCCTGAACGGGCGGCTGCCCACGAACCGCAAGGTGACCGAGATCGGGCTGGCACAGATGCTCGGCTTGTCCAGGACCCCCGTCCGCGCGGCCATCGGACGGCTTCTGATCGACGGGCTGCTGCAGCGGCGGACCGGCAGCGGCCTGTGGTGCGTGCTGCCCACGCCCGACGAGATGCGCGAGATCTTCGACATCCGCGCGCGGCTCGAGGCCTATGCCGCCGCGCGTGCGGCAGAGCGCGCCAGTCCCGAACAGCGCGAAGCCCTGAGACAATCCGCGCAGCGCATGTCCCGCCATGTCGCCGTCCTGGCCAATGGCAGCGATCCCGGCATCACCCGCCGGATCGAGGAGGAGAACGCGATCTTCCACAAGCTGATCCTCGAGGCCGCCTGTGCGCCGCGCCTCGAGAGGCTGCTGCAAAGCACTGTGGACGTGGCCTTCGTCAGCCTGACGCTGCAACGATACGGCCTGGGTCAGCGCATGCGGTCGGCAGGGCACCATCACGACATCGCCGAGGCCATCGCGCTCGGGCTGCCCGACTGGGCCGCCCGGACGATGGAGGCGCATATCCTGTCCGCCGCCGCGACCTTTCTGCGCGAGGAATGACCGCCGCGCTCAGCGCGGTCCCAGATCGACGGGCGAGATCAGCGGCGCCCCCGCGAAGAAGGCCACGACATTGTCCGCAGCCAGCCCGGCCATCGCGTCGCGCGTCTCGACCGTGCCGGATGCATGGTGCGGATAGTTCAGGACATTGGGCAGGCCCGTCAGGCGCGTGTCAGGCGCGGGCTCGTTCTCGTAGACGTCCAGCGCGGCCGCGCCCAGGCGCCCATCGGTCAGCGTGGCGATCAGCGCAGCCTCGTCCACCACCGTTCCACGCGCGACGTTCACGAACAGACCCTCGGGGCCCAACGCCTCCAGCACCCGCTCCGAGATCAGGCCACGCGTCCCTTCGCCCCCTGCGACGATGGCGACCAGGTGATCGCTGTCGCGGGCAAGCTGCACCAGGTCGGGCACCTGCGGCCAGGGCAGATCCCTGGGGCTGCGGTTCCAATAGGCCACCTGCATCCCGAATGCCTGCGCACGGGTCGCGATGGATTGCCCGATCGTGCCCATGCCGACGATCCCCAGTTGCGTTCCGGCCACCTTGCGCTGCAGCGGAAACGCTCCGTCACGCGCCCATGCCCCCGACCGGACATGCGCCTCGGCCGGGACGAGGGCGCGTCGGGCGGCAAGGATCAGCATCATGGCCGTATCGGCCACATCGTCATGCAGCGCCCGAGAGGTATTCGTCAGCGCGATCCCGCGTTCGGCCAGGGCGTCGGCGTCGAAGGCGTCGTATCCGGCCGATGAACAGGAGACCAGTCGCAGATCCGGCATGGCATCCAGCATGCCACGGGTCAGGGGCACATGGCCGCTGGTCACGACGGCCCGGCATCCCGGCCCGTGGCAACGCAGGAAATCCTCACGGTCCCCGGCCTCGTCCCAGCGCAGCAGGGTGCAATGGTCCTCCAGCCGGGCCATCGCCTGCGGGCGCAGCGTCGTCATCACCATCAGTTCGGGTTTCTCGGTCATCTTTGCCTCTGTCGGTCATGCGCGTTGTGCAATTTGGCAAAGGCTGTCCGGTGATCGCCCCGGGTGCAAGGACAAACACCCGTGATCGAATGGCGATTGCGGTCGCGCGCCGGGTGGCGGATGTTCCGCCCGGACCAGGGCACCTGCCCGCATGGCAGGAACCACGGGCGGCGGGCCGCATTGTTCGCAGGTCCGCATTCACGACAAGCCGGAAGGAACGGAATGGAACGCGAGAACATCGAACTGCGCTCGACCATCAGCGACGATGGCAAGCTGCGGGTGAACCTGGAACCCGTGCCGCTGGCCGAACCCGGCAAGGGGCAGCTGCTGGTCCGGATCGAGGCCGCGCCGATCAACCCCTCGGATCTGGGTCTGCTGTTCGGCCCCGCCGATATCGGCACCCTGACATCCCAGGATGGCGTATTGCTGGCCGAGGTGCCGCAGCAGGCGCTGAAGGCCGTGGAGTCGCGGCTGGGCGAATCCATGCCTGTCGGCAACGAGGGCGCTGGCAAGGTCGTGGCCGCGGGTTCCGACCTGCAGGACCTGATCGGCAAGCGCGTCGCCATGATCGGCGGTGCGATGTATGCGCGCTATCGCCTGATCGAGCGCGAAAGCTGCATCGTGCTGCCCGACGATGCCGGCCCCGAGGATGGCGCGTCGCTGTTCGTGAACCCGCTGACCGCGCTGGGCTTCGTCGAGACGATGCGCGCGCAGGGCCACACGGCCATCGTCCATGCCCCCGCAGCCTCGAACCTGGGGCAGATGCTGGTGCGCATCTGCAAGGATGACGGCGTGGGCCTGGTGAACATCGTCCGATCCGAGGAACAGGTGAAGCTGCTGCGCGATCTGGGCGCGACCCATGTCGTGAACAGCAGCCTCGACAGCTTCCAGCAGGATCTCGAAGCCGCGATCGAGGAAACCGGCGCCACCATGTCCTTCGACGCCATCGGCGGAGGAGAGATGACGAGCATCATCCTCAACGCCATGGAGGCCGTCGCCAAGCGCAAGATGGACAGCTACAACCGCTATGGCTCGACCACGATGAAGCAGGCCTATATCTATGGCGCGCTGGACCTGTCGCCCACGATCCTGCGCCGCGGCTTCGGCTTCAGCTGGAACATCGGCGGCTGGCTGCTGTTCCCCTTCCTGCAATCCGCCGATGCCGAGGTGGTCAAGCGCATGCGCGCCCGCGTCGCGGACGAGATGAAGACGACCTTCGCCAGCCACTACACCTCGCGGATCACGCTGGAAGAGGCGCTGGACCCCGAGATCGCCCGCGCCTACGAGCGCAAGTCCACCGGCGAGAAATACCTGATCACGCCTTGACGGATCGACCGGGCGGAGATGGCTCCGCCCGGTCCCGCCCGACGATTTCCGGCGGGTTGCGAAAAAAATTCTGTCGGTCTGCATCCAAACGCCCCCCGCCCCGAGTCCTAGGGGTATGGAGGCTGCGGATGCACCGCGGTCGATCCCGACAGGAGCTGACCGATGACCTACAAGATTGCAGGACTGACCGCCGCCGCGCTGATGACGACCACCGCCGCCATGGCGGACGACCACGGGGCGCATATGGCCGTGGGCCTTTCGGGCGACAAGATGCTGCACATGATCGACGCCTCCTCGGCCACGGTCACCGCCTCGATCGAGGTCGAGGGCGTGGACCGGCTGCTGGGCATCGACCTGCGCCCCGCGACGGGCCAGCTGATCGGCGTCTCGGACAGCTTCGAGATCGTCGAGATCGACCCCGAGACCGGCACCGCGACCGTCATCTCGACCATGGATACCGAATTGCCGATCGAGGGCGACGCCGCCGTGATCGTCGATTTAAACCCGATGGCCGACAAGCTGCGCTTCATGTCGGGCAGCACGAACCACCGCGTCGACATCGAGACCGGTGCCGTGACGGTCGATGGCAGCCTGGCCTTCGAGGATCAGGACATGCATGCGGGCGAGGCCCCTGCCATCGTCGCGGCCGCCTATATCAACAGCTTCGGCAAGCCCGAGGCGACGGCGATGTACGATATCGACAGCACAATCGTCGCGCTGATCCAGCAGACCTCGCCCAATGACGGCACGCTGGCCGCGGTGGGCAAGCTGGGCATCGAGGGCGCCGATACCTATGCGTTCGACATCGCGACCGATGCCGAAGGCACGAACACCGCATGGTTGGCCGCAGACGGCCAGCTGCACACCGTTTCGCTGGAAGATGGCAGCGTCACCGAAAGCTGGGACATCCAGGGTTCGGACGGCGCCATGCTCCGCGACATCACTTTCATGACCGCGAAGTAAGTTTAACAAGTGAACGGCCGGCGCAGGGCGCGGTCCCGCGCAGGCACCCCGCCATGATCGCGTTTGACAAGATGCGGCATGGCGGACTAGCCCTTGATGAGGGGGAACGACGCGGGATGTCCGTTCCGAAGGGACGGGTGTCGACGTGATCGATCATGCGGCTTTGCTGAAGGCATGCGCGGCCGGCGACAGGCAGGCGTTGCGCCGGTTGATGGATGCCGAGGGCGGACGGATGCTGGGAATTGCCAGACGGATGCTGCGTCGCCCGGACCTGGCCGAGGATGCGGTCCAGGACGCGCTGGTCCTGATATGGCGGCGGTCGCACCAGTTCGACGACATGCGCGGCAGCGCGCGGGGCTGGATCTTCACGATCCTGCGCAACCGATGCCTGACGATGCTGCGCCACGAAGACCGCGGCGAGGATGGCGGGACGGATCCCGACGACCACGCCGTGGATGCAGCCTTCGACGATCTGCCCCGCACGCTGGACCTGCGACGATGCCTCGAAGGTCTGGAACCCGATACGCGGCGGGCCATCCTGTCCTCCTATGTCCTGGGCCACAGTCACGGAGAGATCGCGGGCCGGATGAACGCGCCGCTCGGATCGGTGAAGTCATGGCTGCGTCGCGGCCTCGTCAAGCTGAGGGAGTGTCTGTCATGACCGGGCAAGTGCCGGACATCCTGATCGACGAGGTGGTGCTGGGCCTTGCATCCGACGCCGATACGGCGCGGGTCGAGGAATTGGCCCTGCGCGATGCCGATGTGGCGCGGCGCCTGGAACAGGCTCGGCTGCGCTTCATGGCGCTGGACGACACCGCGCCCGTGCTGCCGATCCCCCTGGGTTTCTGGGACCGCCTGCGCGACAGGCTGGAGGACGCGACGCCTGCGCAGGCGGCCCGGGCGGCCCGGGTCGTGGATCTGGCGCGGGCACGTCTGCGCCGTTGGCAGGGGGCCGCCTTCGGGGGGATGGCCGCTGCCGCGTTGATGGCCGCCATGCTGGGCTGGACCCTGCTGCAATCGCCCGAACCCGCCGTGGTGGCGGTGCTTCTGGACGCCGATGGCGAGGCCGTCGCCCTGATCGAGGGGCAGCCCGACAACACCACCCGCGTCACGTTGCTGGAACGGCCCGACCTGCCCGCCGGGCGCGTGATGCAGGTCTGGACCAAGCCCGATGCCGACGGCCTGCCGGTATCCCTGGGGCTGCTGGTGTCGGGGCGTTCGGACACGCTGACGGTGCCGGGGCTGCCCGCGCCGGGGGCAAGCCAGCTCTACGAGATCACGGCCGAGCCGGATGGCGGATCGCCCACGAACCTGCCGACCGGACCGATCCTGGGCAAGGGCCTGGCCAAGGAACCCGTCATCTGAACGGACCCTATCGGATCATGCGGATCGACATGCTGCGGGGGCGGTCGTCCAGCTGGAACGCGGCCTCGTCGAAGCGGGGCGCGCGCATCATCGGGCGGATATTGCCCGACACGCCCCAGGCCTCGACCGGCAGACCCAATGCGTTCACGTCCATGCGCCCGTTGTCGTTGCGATCGTGCAGGATCGCCACCGCATAGCGACCGGGTGGCAATCCGTCGAAGCGGCAATGCCCCTGCCCCGCCGCGACGCGCTGGCTGGCGATCTGCCCGCTGCCGGGAAACCCCTGCGAATGATCGTGCAGCGCGCAGAAGACGCTTCCCTCGGCCGAGGGAAGGTCGGTGAAGGCGATGTCGATCCGCCCGGCGTGACCCGTGGCGGGCAGGATCGTCGCCAAGACGCAAAGACAACGCAGCATGCGGGGATTCCCGTCCGGATTGCCTGCAGCCAAGCATGGCCCGGTGCAACGGGCAAGCCCACGGTCGCGTGATGCGCCATGCTCCGCGCAACGAAAAAGGGGCGCACCCTGCGGTGCGCCCCCTGTTTTCGCGGTCGCTGCGGATCAGGCGGCCAGATCGAAGCGATCGGCGTTCATCACCTTGGTCCATGCGGCGACGAAATCCTCGGCGAACTTGCGGGCATTGTCGTCCTGGGCATACAGCTCGACATAGCTGCGCAGGATCGAATTCGACCCGAAGACCACGTCCAGGCGCGACGCCGTCCACTTGACCGCGTCGGTCTGACGGTCGCGGATCTCGTAGGTGCCGTCCTCGGCCTTGGTCCAGCGATAGTCCATATCCGTCAGGTTGACGAAGAAGTCCTGCGTCAGCGCGCCTTCGCGGTCGGTCAGAACGCCCAGCTTGGTGCCGCCGTGGTTGGTGCCCAGAACGCGCATGCCGCCCAGCAGCACGACCATCTCGGGGGCGCTGAGGCCCATCAGCTGCGCGCGGTCCAGCAGAAGCTCCTCGGGGTTGACCGAGAAATCGCGCTTCAGCCAGTTGCGGAAGCCGTCATGGATCGGCTCCAACGCGTCGAAGGACGGCGCATCGGTCATCTCGGCGGTGGCATCGCCACGACCCGGTGCGAAGGGCACCGCAATGTCCATGCCCGCGGCCTTCAGGCCACGCTCGATCCCGACATTGCCGGCCAGCACGATGACATCGGCCAGCGATGCGCCGGTCTCGGCGGCGATGGGCTCCAGCACCGACAGGACCTTCTGCAGGCGGGCAGGCTCGTTGCCCTCCCAGTCCTTCTGCGGGGCCAGGCGGATGCGGGCGCCGTTGGCCCCGCCGCGCATGTCCGAACCGCGATAGGTGCGGGCGCTGTCCCAGGCGGTGTTCACCAGTTCGGCCGTGGTCAGGTCGGTCGCGGCGATCTTCGCCTTGACGGCCTCGACGTCGTAACCGGTGTTGCCTGCCGGGACCGGGTCCTGCCAGATCAGATCCTCGGACGGAACGTCCGGGCCGAAATAGCGGACCTTCGGACCCATGTCGCGGTGGGTCAGCTTGAACCATGCACGGGCGAAGCAATCGTCGAAATAGGCCGGGTCGGCCATGAACTTCTCGCAGATCGCGCGATAGGCGGGATCGACCTTCATCGCCATGTCGGCATCGGTCATGATGGGCATGCAGCGGATCGAGGGATCCTCGACATCGACCGGCATGTCCTCTTCCTTGATGTCGACGGGTTCCCACTGCCATGCGCCGGCGGGCGACTTGCGCAGTTCCCATTCATGGCCGAACAGCATGTCGAAATAGCCCATGTCCCACTTGGTGGGCTCGGACGTCCATGCACCCTCGATGCCGCTGACCATCTGGTCGCGACCGATGCCACGGCCCTTGGTGTTCATCCAGCCGATGCCCTGGAATTCGGGATCGGCGGCTTCGGGCTCGGGCGACAGATCCTCGGCCTGGGCGTTGCCGTGGCACTTGCCGATGGTGTGACCGCCTGCGGCGAGGGCTGCGGTCTCCTCGTCGTTCATGGCCATGCGGGCAAAGGTCTCGCGGACCTGGGCGGCGGTCGCCATGGGATCGGGCTTGCCGTTCACGCCTTCGGGGTTGACGTAGATCAGGCCCATCTGGACGGCTGCCAGCGGGTTGTCCATCGTCTCGGGCTTGCTGACATCCTCGTAGCGGTTGTCGGATTCGGCCAGCCACTCGCGCTCGGCGCCCCAGTAGACGTCCTTCTCGGGGTGCCAGATATCCTCGCGACCGAAGGCGAAACCGAAGGTCTTCAGACCGGCGACCTCGTAGGCGATGGTGCCCGACAGGATCATCAGGTCGGCCCAGCTGATCTTGTTGCCGTATTTTTTCTTGATCGGCCACAGCAGGCGGCGGCCCTTGTCGGTGTTGACGTTGTCCGGCCAGCTGTTCAGCGGCGCGAAGCGCTGGTTGCCGGTCCCGCCACCGCCGCGACCGTCGGCCAGGCGATAGGAGCCTGCGGCGTGCCACGCGACGCGCGCGAACATCCCGACATAGCTGCCCCAGTCGGCCGGCCACCAGGCCTGGCTCTCGACCATCAGCTGGCGGACATCGGCCTTGAGGGCCTCGACGTCCAGCGTCTTCAGCGCTTCGCGGTAGTTGAAATCGCCGCCATAGGGCTTCGTCTTCGCATCATGCTGATGCAGGATGTCGAAGTTCAGCGCGCTCGGCCACCAATCGGTGTTCTGGCTGGAAGTCGAGGTATGGCTGCCATGCATCACCGGGCATTTGCCGGTGTTCATCGGGTTGCCGTCCATGTCAGTCTCCGTCTCTCTGATGCTCTGGTCCGACGGCCCTTGGGGCCGCCCGTGCCGTCGGGACCGCTGCGAGCCCCTTCGAATCGTCATGCGCCTGTTCTAACCGATCACGGGCATCAGGTGAATTTGTATCGGCTGATGGTCATCCAAAGTTCATCTTATGACGCGGCGCAGGAACCATCATGCCATGATCCTTGTCGCGGGACAGAAGGAAAGCTTGTCGCGCAAGGAAAAGGGCCGCGACTGGCGCGGCCCCCTGGAAAGGTTTCAGATCTGGCGCTCGGGCATCTCGACGACCAGGCCGTCCAGTTCCTCGGTGACCTTGATCTGGCAGGTCAGCCGCGACCGCGTCGGGTCGGGTTCATAGGCGAAGTCCAGCATGTCCTCCTCCATCGGGTCGCGCGGCGGCAGGCGGTCCAGCCATTCCGTCGCGACATAGACATGGCAGGTCGAACAGGCGCAGGCGCCCCCGCAATCGGCATCGATTCCCGGCACGCCGTTGTCGCGCGCGCCCTCCATCACGGTCATGCCCGGGCGGACATCCACCTCGTGACGGGTTCCGGTATGTTCGACATAGGTAATCTTGGCCATCAGCTGGTTCCCTTGTTGCCCGGCCCAGTTAAGCAAGGTCGCCCGATTTGGAAAGGGGCAGCCCCGAAGGGCCGCCCCTGTCCCTTCACTCGTCCTCGGCGATGGGCAGCGCCACGAACAGCGGCGCACCTTCGCGGCGGATCAGCATCAGCACCGAACGGCGACCGGCCTCGCGGGCCTCGTCCACGCGGGCGCGCAGATCGGCGATGGTGCCGACGGGCTGCTGGTTCACCTCGGTGATGACATCGCCTGCGGCCAGGCCCTTCTCGGCCGCGCTGGACGAACCGTCGACGCCGGTGATCACCAGGCCTTCGGTCCCGCGCGGTGCGCCCAGCTCCTGCGCCATCTCGGCGGTCAGGGGCGTGACGGACAGACCCAGCAGCTCGGTCTCGCCCTCGGGCTCGTCGGGCTGGTCCTCGCCCTGCGCGGTCTCGCGGCGGCCGATGGTGACGTCCAGCTTCTCCTCGTCGCCATCGCGGCGGATGGTGACCTCGATCGCCTCGCCCACCGGCGCGTCGGCCACGCGGCGCACCAGATCGCGGGTATCCTCGATCGCCTCGCCATCGAAGGCGATGATGACGTCGCCGGCCTTCAGGCCCGCCTCTTGTGCGGGGCCTTCGGGCACGTCGGTGATCATCGCGCCGCCCGGACCGTCCATGTCCAGCGCCTCGGCCATCTCCTCGGAGACGTCCTGGATCATCACGCCCAGCCAGCCGCGACGGGTTTCACCGAAATCGCGAAGCTGATCGACGACCTCGGAGACGACGTTCGACGCCATCGAGAAGCCGATCCCGATCGAGCCGCCATTGGGCGACAGGATCGCGGTGTTCACGCCCACGACCTCGCCCGCAAGGTTGAACAGCGGCCCGCCCGAGTTGCCGCGGTTGATGGCGGCGTCGGTCTGCAGGTAATCGTCATAGGTGCCCGACAATTCGCGATTGCGCGCGGACACGATCCCGGTCGAGGCCGAGAAGCCCTGCCCCAGCGGGTTGCCCAGGGCCAGCACCCAGTCGCCCACGCGGGCGGCATCGCTGTCGCCGAAGCGGACGAAGGGAATGGCCTCGGGGCTTTCGACCTTCAGCAGCGCGATATCGGTCGATGGATCGGTTCCCACCACTTCGGCTGGCAGACGTTCGCCCGAATAGAACTCGATCTCGATCTCGTCGGCGCCGTCGATCACGTGGTTGTTCGTGACGATGAACCCGTCGGCCGAGATGACGAAGCCCGATCCCAGGGCGTTGGAACGCTGCGGCATCTGGCGCTGCGACTGGCCGTTCGGACCGGGGGTGCCCGGAAAGCCGAACTCGCGGAACAGGTCGGAGAACGGGCTGCCTTCGGGAAAGACCGGGCCGCCCTGCGTGGGCTGAGAGACGACGGCGGTGGTGGTGATGTTCACCACCGCGGGCGAGACCTGCTCGGCAAGGTCGGCAAAGCTGCCGGGCATCACGTGCTGGGGCGCCGCTTCGGCCCCGTCGACGCCAAGGGGCTTGTTCGCGTCCGCCGCGTCCTGTGCCTCCTGGCTGATCTGGGGGGCCTGATCCTCGTTGGCGGGTTCGACCACCTGCTGGGCGCCGGCATGGCCAAGGCCAAGGGCGATCGCCATGGCCGATGCGGTCAGAAGGTGCCGAGGAAGAAGCTGTTTCATGCTGTATGTCCTCTTGTATCGAAGGCAGGTCCGACATGCGCCGCGCGCCCGGACTGCCAAGGCTATCAGAACGTTATCCGCCGGGACGTTGCAAATAAACCACGCTCTCGGGATGTGAACTGATCGTGATTGCGGCCGCGAAAAAGGGCGGGGCCTGTCGGTCCCGCCCTTCGGCTGCATCAGTTGGCGGGGGCCTGTTCCTCGCCCTCGTCCTCGGCGGCGCCTTCGACCGGCGCCTCGTCCGTGGGGGCCTCCGCCTCGTCGGCGGACGCGCCTTCCAGCGGGGCGTCCGGGGCCACGATCTCGGATTCCTGCTGCGGCGGGGGCGACAGGCTCTCGGGGACCGGGGTCAGCTTGACGCCCGCATTCTCGCCCAGGCGGTTGCCTTCGCGATCGGTCACCTCGGGGGTGACCAGCTCCTCTTCCTCGACCTCGGGGACGGGCTTCGGGACGTTCAGCCGTGCCGCCGAATTGCCTGCCGGAACCGGGCTCTGCGCGGGCTGCGCATTCTCCGATCCGTCGCCGGACAGATAGCTGAAGAACTCGCTGTCGGGCTGCATCACCATCGAGCTGTTGCTGCCCTTCAGCGCGCGTTCATACGAAGTCAGCGAACGGGTGAAGGCGAAGAACTCGGGGTCGCGACCATAGGCATCGGCATAGATCGCGTTGCGCTGCGCATCGGCCTCGCCTCGGACGATCTCGGCGCGGCGGCTGGCCTCGGATGTCAGCTCGACCACGGTCCGGTCGGCCGCGGCGCGGACCCGCTGCGCGGCCTCGCGGCCACGGGCGATCTCGTCTGCGGCCTCGCGTTCGCGCTCGGCCCGCATCCGCGCATAGGTCGCGGTCAGGTTCTGCTCGGGCAGGTCGGTCCGGGTCAGACGGACGTCGATGAATTCGACCCCCAGCCCTTCCGAGTTGTTGCGCGCCTCGTCCCGGATCAGGTTCATCAGCGCGGTCCGCTCGTCCGACAGCACGGTGGTCGAGGGAACGGTGCCCAGCACCTCGCGGATGGCGTTCCGGACGATCGGCTCCAACCGCTGCTGCGCGGTATCGACACCGCCCGAACCCACGGCCTGGCGGAAGCGGACCGGATCGGTGATGCGCCAGCGCGCGAAGGCATCGACCACAAGGCGGCGATCATCGGCGGGCGTCACCTCGAGCGGGCTGGTCGGCAGGCCCAGGATGCGGCCGTCGTATTTCACCACGTTGTCGAGGAACGGAACCTTGAAGTTCAGGCCCGGCGCCTCCTGGACATCGACGACACGGCCAAGGCGCAGGACCAGCGCCTTTTCGCGTTCATCCACGATGAACAATGCCCCGCCGGCCAGGACGCCAGCGACGATCAATGCGGGCAGCGCAAGCGCTGCAAGGGTCTGCGTGCGGCGTGCCATCAGTTCGACCCTCCGGTGTTCTGGTCATTTTCCGCCTGATCGTCCGAGCTGTTGCCGGTCCCGCGCAGCTGGTCCAGCGGCAGATAGGGCACGACGCCCGATCCGCCTTCGCTCAGGCCTTCCCCGATGATGATCTTGTTCACGTTGCCCAGAACCTCCTCCATCGTCTCGAGATACATCCGGCGGCGCGTGACTTCGGGTGCGTTCACGTATTCCTCGTAGATCGAGTTGAAGCGCGCGGCCTCACCCGAGGCGTTGTTGACGGCCTCGGCGCGATAGCCTTCGGCCTGTTCCAGCGACTGCGCCGCGTCACCGCGGGCCTGCGCCAGAACGCGGTTGGCATAGGCGTCGGCCTCCTTCTCAAGGCGGTCGCGTTCCTGCTGTGCGGCCTGCACGGCGCGGAAGCTGTCGATCACCTCTTCGGGCGGGTCGGCACGGTCGAGGTTGACGCGGACCACGTTGATCCCCGACTGGTAGGCATCCAGCGTCTGCTGCACGGCCTCCTGCAGGTCCTGCGCGATGGCACCGCGGTCGCGGTTCAGGATCGGCGCAAGCTCGCTGCGGGCGATGATGTCGCGCATCGCGGATTCCGCAACGGCACGGATCGTGTCCGACGGATCGGCCAGGTTGAACAGGTACATCTGCGGATCGCGGATGTTCCAGACGACCTGGTACTCCATGTCCACGATGTTCTGATCGCGGGTCAGCATCAGGCCGCTGTCCAGCTCTCCGCCACGTCCGGTCCCGATCTCGGTCACGCGTTCGTTCGTGACCGACACGACCTCGGCTGTGACGAAGGGCCAGGGCGCGAAGTTCAGACCCTCGGTGCCCACGGCCACGGCGCGACCGAACAGGAACTCGACCGACTGTTCGTTGGTCTGCACCCGGTAGAAGCTGGAAAACGCCCAGAGCGCGACCGCGGCAAGCGCCACGATCGACACGGTGGATCGGTTCAGCCCGAAATTCGGACCCGAAGGCTTGCGCCCGCCCGGCCCGCCATTGCTGCCGTTCCCGCCATTTCCGCGACCGCCCATCAGGACGCGCAGGCGTTCCTGGCCCTTCTTCATCAGATCCTCGATCTCGGGGCGCTGCGGGTCGTTGCCCTGACCGGGACGACGTCCGCCCTGCGGCTGTTCTCCCCAAGGACGACCGGCGGGGCGCTTGTCGTCATCCCCGTCCTTCCGGCCGCCATTGCCTCCGCCCCAGGGGCCCTGATTTGCCATCCGTCGAACCTTCTTTCGTTGGAATTTCCGTTACTTGAAAACTGGGGCCGCGCCGTGAAAAGTCAAGGCGCGGACCTGCGGCACCTGCGCGCGGTCAGGCGTGAACGCCCTCGTGACGACGCGTCGCGCTGCGCATCGTGACCAGTTCCTCGGCCGCGGTCGGGTGGACCGCGATGGTTGCGTCGAACTGCGCCTTGGTCGCGCCCATTCCGATGGGAATCGCGGCCAGCTGGATCATCTCTCCGGCTTCGGGGCCGAAGATGTGACAGCCCAGCACGCGGTCGTCGCGCGGATCGACCAGCAGCTTCATCATCACCTTGGCATCGCTGCCCGCGAACATCGACCGCATCGGGCGGAATGTCGTGGCGAAGACATCGACCGGACCGCGGGCCTTGGCCTCTTCCTCGGTCAGGCCGACAGTCGCGAATTCATGCGGCCGCAGATAGACGGCGCTGGCGACGATGGAATGATCGACCTTGCGCGGATTGGCCCCGAAGACGGTATCGGCAAAGCTGTGGCCTTCGCGGATCGCGACCGGGGTCAGGTTAACGCGGTCGGTCACATCGCCCACCGCGAAGATCGAGGGAACGCTGGTCTGGGACCATTCGTCGACCTCGATCGCGCCGTTGGGCTTCAGCAGAACCTCGGTATTCTCCAACCCCAGCCCGGCGGTATAGGGGTTGCGGCCCGTGGCCATCAGCACATGGTCGAAGCTGTCGGTGCTGCCGTCGTCGAAATCGACCTCGATGCCGTCGCCCGACTTGCGCAGTTCCGTGGGCGTGATGCCCAGGCGCAGATCAACGCCCACCTGCGACAGCTGCAGCGTTGCCAGATCGCGCCCCTCGCGGTCGAAGCCGCGCAGCACCGCATCCCCGCGATAGGCCTGCACCGTCTCGACGCCCATCCCCGCCAGGATGGTCGCGAATTCGCAGGCGATGAAGCCGCCGCCGACCAGCAGGATGCGCTTGGGCAGCTTCTCCATCAGGAACAGGTCGTCGCTGACCATGGCCAGCTCCTCGCCCGGGATGCCGATGGCCGCCGGACGCCCGCCCGCCGCGATCAGGATGTGGCGCGCGGTCTTGCGCGTACCGTCGGCCAGTTCGACGGCGTGGTGATCGACCAGGGTGGCACGCTGGTCGTGCACCTCGACCCCCGCGCGGTCCAGACCCGCACGATAGATCAGCTCCAGCCGGTTCAGCTCGGCATGAAGCTGTTCGCGGAACACTTCCCAGTCGAACGTGCCGGCATCGGCGCCCGTCCAGCCATAGCCGCGCATCTCGTCGATGGCGAGGCCCGCGCCCGATGCGAAGATCATCAGCTTCTTGGGCACGCAGCCCCGGATGACGCAGGTGCCGCCCATGCGGCTCTCCTCGGCCAGACCCACTTTCGCGCCATGGTCGCCGGCCGCGATCCGGGCGGCACGCACGCCGCCGGAACCGCCCCCGATCACGAAGAGGTCGTAGTCGAAGTTCATCTCATTCTCCTTCATGGGCAAGCATGTCGGCATCGATATCGGCATCGCGCGCCAATTCGACAACATCGCCATCGGCCTTTCCGATGATCGCAAGGTCGCACATGCCCAGGAACAGGCCATGTTCCACCACGCCCGGAATGCCCGCCAGCGCATGGGCCAGGGACACCGGATCGGGGATGGCACCCAGGTGCAGGTCCAGGATCAGGTTGCCCTCGTCGGTGATCAGGGGGTCGCTGCCCTTCATCCGGGTCAGCACGTCGTGCCCGCCAAGGTCCAGCTTGTCCAGCGCGCGACGGATCAGGGTGCGGCTGCTTTCGAAGCCGAAGCCCAGGACCTCGACCGGCAGGGGAAACTTGCCCAGGCGTTCGACCACTTTGCCGGGATCGGCGATGACGACCATGCGGTCGCTGGCGGCGGCGACGATCTTCTCGCGCAGATGCGCGGCCCCGCCGCCCTTGATCAGGTGCAGGTCGGGATCGACCTCGTCGGCCCCGTCGATGGTCATGTCCAGCCAGCCGATATCGTCCAGGCTCTCGACCCGCAGGCCGCGCGACAGCGCCTGTTCGGCCGTCGCCCTGGATGTGGCGGCGCAGCGCAGCTTCAGCCCCTCGGCCTCGACCCGGCGGGCCAGCATCTCGACCATCACGGCGGCGGTGGATCCGGTGCCCAGACCCAGCTTCATCCCATCCTCGACCAGACGCACCGAGGCGTTGGCGGCGGCAAGCTTGGCCGGATCGAAGCCGGTTGCGTCAGACATGGTAATCCCTCTCCCGTCACAGGTGCCGCGCCGTTATAGGCGATCGACGCCCCGAGGGCCACTAGGCGCGAGAGCTGGTTTCGGGAAGGATCACGACAAACCGGCTGCCTTCGCCCCGGCGGCTGTCGATCTTCAGGCGTCCGCGGTGACGGTTGACGATATGCTTGACGATGGCCAGGCCCAGGCCCGTGCCGCCCTGTGCCCGCGCGCGATGCGTGTCCACCCGGTAGAAGCGTTCGGTCAGGCGCGGCAGGTGCTGTTCCTCGATCCCGTCGCCGCGATCCTCGACGGTGACGGCCCAGGCGGGGCCGCGCAGCATCGGTTCATGCGCGATGCGTTCCATCCGCAGCCCCAGGAACCCGCCCGCACCGCCGTATTTCAGCGCATTCTCGATCAGGTTCTGAAAGACCTGCGTCAGCTGATCGGCATCGCCCGGCAGGGTCACGACCTCGTCAAGTCCCTGCGCATGGATATCGACGCCCGCAGCCTCGGCGCGGGGGGTCATGGTGGCCACCACGCCGCGCAGCAGGGCACCCAGTTCGACCTTGGTCGAAGGGCGCTGGCGTTCCTCGGCCTGCACGCGGCTCAGCGACAGCAGGTCGTGGATCAGGCGGTTCATGCGGGCGGCCTCGCCCTCCATGATGTCGAGGAAACGGTCGCGGGCGCGGGCATCGTCGCGCGCGGGCCCGCGCAGGGTCTCGATGAAGCCGGTCATCGCGGTCAGGGGGGTCTTCAGCTCGTGGCTGACATTGGCCACGAAATCGCGGCGCATCTGCTCGGCCTCTTCGGCCACCGACCGGTCGTGCAGCGCGACCATCGCGCCCCGCCCGAAGATCGAGGGCAACGGCGACACCGTCACCTCGGCCAGGATGTCGCGCCCGTCGGCCGCGAATTGCGCGCGCAGGGTCGCACCGCCCTCGGGCGGGTGGAACAGCGCCGGATCGGTGGCGGGCGCATCATGCGCATCGGGATGCAGCACCCAGTCCACGGCGGCAACGATGGCCGGATGGCGCAGCACCGTGACGAAGGGGCGCTGGATCAGATCGCCGCCCAGCATCGCCTCGGCGGCGGGATTGGCCGCGATGACGCGGGTGCGGTGATCGACGGCCAGCATGGGCATCGGCACCCCGTCGAGAAAGCCCTGGACGCGGCGCGCGGTGCCCGGCGGCATCATGCGGGCTTCAGCCCTGCCCGGAACCGCGCGGCATTGGCGCGGTAGCGACGGGCGGATTCGATCAGCTTCCCGCGGGCCTCGTCATCCAGCTGGCGCACGACCTTGCCCGGTGTGCCCATGACCAGCGCGCCTGCCGGGATCTCGCGCCCCTCGGGGATCAGCGCACCGGCACCGATCAACGCACCTTCGCCGATAACGGCACCGTTCAGGATCGTGGCACCCATCCCGATCAGCGCGCCCGCACCGATGGTGCAGCCATGCAGCATGGCGCGGTGACCGACGGTGCAATCTGGGCCGATGGTCAGCGGGTGGCCCATATCGGTATGAAGGCAGCACAGGTCCTGCACGTTGCTGCCGTGCCCGATGCGGATCTCCTCATTGTCGCCGCGCAGGACGGCCCCGAACCAGACCGAGGCCCCCTCCTCCAGCACCACGCGCCCCATCAACGAGGCATCGGGGGCCACCCATGCATCCGCATCGATCTGCGGCGCGATGCCGTCCAGTTCCCAGTTCATGCGCTCTCCTCGGCCATCAGATCCTTGACGAAGGCACCCAGCCCCGCCTGCCGCGTGCGGCGCAGGCGTTCGGCGGTCAGGATCGCGCGCAGGTCGGCCTCGGTCCGGTCCAGGTCGTCATTGACCAGGACGTAATCGTATTCGGCCCAATGGCTGATCTCGCTGCGGCTCTTCTCCATGCGGCCCGCGATCACCTCGTCGCTGTCCTGCCCGCGCGTGCGCAGCCGGCGTTCCAGTTCGGGCAGCGAGGGGGGCAGCACGAAGATCGACACCACATGCCCCCCAAGCGCCGATGCGCGGATCTGCTGACCGCCCTGCCAATCGACGTCGAACAGCGTGTCGCGACCGGCCATCATCGCGGCCTCGACCGGGCCGCGCGGACTGCCATAGAGATTGCCGAACACCTCGGCATGTTCCAGCATCTGACCGGTCTCGACCAGGGACAGGAACTCCTCGCGTGCGGTGAAGTGGTAATGCACGCCGTCCTCCTCGCCCGGGCGGGGGGCGCGGGTCGTGGCCGAGACCGAGAAGCTGAGACTGGGGTCCCAGGTCATCAGCCTGCGGGCCAGCGTCGATTTCCCCGCCCCGGACGGGGATGACAGGATGACCATCAGGCCTGTGCGATCCATCATGCAGGGCGATCCTTCCTGGTAGTGCCTTGTTTCGGGCAAGTGGATGCCCCGATGACACCTCCCGGTCAAGCCGTCGCGGAAGACGGGCGCGATGGGATCGGTAACACTTTCAACTTTCGGCGTAGTTGTTTAACCATTTGATCATCAATTGACTCGCGCAAGACCTGTTTGTGGCGTATTCATCGCCCGGGGTTTCGCAGTCGATGCGGCTTGGCTTATGTTCTGAATATTGCGTGAGAGGTACAATTTGACCGAGCGGGAAGACAGGTCAGACGCCAGTCCGGACAGCTTCACCTTGTCCGTACCGGATCGCGTCGTCCGGCTGGCCGATTACGAACCCTGCCGACCGGATCGCGTTCTTGCCGAATTGCGCGACTACTGGGAGGGCATCCGAAACGGTCGTGCCGTTCCTGCGCGCAGCGATGTCGATCCGCGCGGCATCTCGCGGGCGTTGGATCATGCCTTCATCCTGGAACGGATCGCCCCGGGTGCAGGCCGCCTGCGCCTTGCGGGCCGCCACCTGATCGACCTCATGGGAATGGAGGTGCGCGGCATGCCGATCTGCGCCTTCGTCAATACCAGTTCCCGCGGGCGCTTCTCGGACGTGCTGGAAAGCGTGTTCAAGGCGCCGCAAATGGCCCGCCTGACCTTCCATTCGCAGGGCGATTACGCACGCCCCGAACTGACCGCGCAGATGCTGCTGCTGCCGCTGCGCTCCGACCTGGGCGATGTCACGCGCGCACTGGGATGCCTGATCGCCGAGGGCGAGCCGGGCGTTGCGCCGCGCCGTTTCGACCTGACGGGCGACGAGGTGATGCCGATCATCGAGGGGGGGCGCACGCTTGCGCCCTCGCCCTCGCAGATCGGTTTCGCGGAGGATCCCGACCAGTTCACCCCCGCCCCGCGCAGCCCCCGCAGCCCCGAGGAACGCCGCGCGATGTTCCGCCTCATCGGCAATTCCGACAGCTAGCTGATCGTCCCCGGACGCCAGCGATACAGGGCGGCCTGATCCGGTCCGTTACGCCCAAGCGATGTGATCGCCACATCCTCGGACCGGCGGAATCCAAGGTTCTTCAGCACGTTGCGCGACGGCAGATTGTCAAGGAAGACATCCGCCTCGATCTGCGGCGGGTCGAGCCTTGCGACGATCTCGGCAAAGCTCGCCGCCACCATCTCCTGCCCGATCCCCTGCCCGGCCATTTCCGGATCAAGGAAATAGCTGAGCCGAGGCACCGTTCCGGCGCTGAGCCCCACGGCCCCGATCACCCGCCCCGCATGGCGCACCGCCAGACGCAGCGGCGGCGTCAGCGCCCCGTCGGTCAGGATCTGGGTCACCTCATCGACACTCATGTCCGGGTGGAACCGCAGCAACATCCGCGCGACCTCGGGGCGGGTCACGATGCGGTGCAGCGCCTCCATGTCGTCTGGTCGCACAGCGTCGATCCGCAGGCGCGGGGTGTCGATCGCGATGGAATGGCGTGCCTCGAAATCGCCGCGGCTCAGATGAAGGCCCTGCGCCGGGGCATCACGCCCCAGGGGCCGGGAATTGATCTGCAACCGTTCCACCGGGCGAAAGCCCAGCCAGTCCAGCAGCTTGGCCGAACGGTCGTTTCCGTCCAGATACCGCGCGCCGATCCCGTCCGCTCCGGCGGCGAAGAAGCGGGTGAATGCCAGCAGCGCCGCGCGGCGCGCGATGCCCCGTCCCTGCCAGCCAGGCGCCATCCAGATCCCGAAGCTGTCGCCCAGCCGCAGCATGCCGACCAGCCCCTCGCCCATGCGGATGGCATATTCGTCCGGGCCCGCCTCTTCGATGAAGGCGCGGGCATCGGCCTCGGCATAGGGATAGGGCACGACGGTCAGCCAGCGGGCTGTTTCCCAATCTGCCATGGCGGCGGCGATCGCTTCGACATCTTCGGGCCAGGGGCGGGTCAGTCGAAGCGATTGCATCATCATGTCACCGTGCAGCTACGATCCGGACGGCGCCGTTCTGGGCTGACAGCGCGATATCGCCCGCGGCAAGCCGCAGCGCATCGTCGCCGAACACCTCGGCCCGCCAGCCCGACAGCGCGGGCAGGTTGCGCGCACCGCTGGCGATCGCGTCCAGATCCGACGCCGAGGCGATCAGCTTGGGTGCGACGCCCGCCGCATCGGCCTTGGCCTTCAGCAGGACGCGCAGCAGGTCCGACAGCGCGGGATTGCCCGGCTTGCCCGGTTCCTCGCCCTTGGGCTGGGGCAGGTCCTTGGCCTCGACCCCCGCCTTCACGGCGGCGATGATACCCGACGCGATGTCGCCCTTGCGCGCGTCGCGCAGCAGCAGGCGGGCGCGGCCCAGATCGCCCTCGTTCATCGGCTTGGTCGATGCCAGCTCGATCATCGCGTCATCCTTGAAGACGCGGCTGCGCGGGATGTCGCGTTCCTGGGCATAGGCCTCGCGGAAACGCGCCAGCTCGCGCAGGATCGCAAGGAAGCGCGGCGAATTGGTCCGCGTGCGAACCTTCAGCCAAGCCTCCTCGGGGCGGGTGATATAGGTCTCGGGATCGGTCAGGACGCCCAGTTCCTCGTCCACCCAGGCGTCGCGGCCGGTCTTCTGCAATTCCTGCGCCAGAAATTCGTAGATGCCGCGAAGATGCGTCACATCGGCCAGCGCATAGGATTTCTGCGCATCCGACAGCGGCCTGCGCGACCAGTCGGTAAAGCGCGAGGACTTGTCGAGGTTCGCTTTGGCGATCTTGCGCACCAGCGTCTCGTAGCCCACCTGTTCGCCGAAGCCGCAGACCATGGCGGCGACCTGCGTGTCGAACAGGGGTTCGGGGAACACCTCGGCATCGTGGAAGAAGATCTCGAGATCCTGCCGGGCGGCGTGGAACACCTTCACGGTCGCCTTGTGGCGGAACAGATCGTAAAGCGGTTCGAGCGACAGGCCCTCGGCCAGCGGATCGACCAGAACCGCTTCGCCCCCCGGTTCCTTGGGCGCCGATGCCGGCGGGATCGCCAGCTGGATCAGGCACAGCTTGGACCAGTAGGTCCGCTCGCGCAGGAACTCGGTATCGACGGTGACATAGGGGGCGGATTTCGCAGCTTCGCAGAAACGTGCAAGATCTTCGGTGCGGGTGATCGTCGTTATGTCTTGGCTCATCTGGCTCTTTCGGCTCGGGCGGTTCGTCCGCCATTCGCCAAATGTCTACGACGCGCGGACGGGTTTGGAAAGCCCGCGCGCGGCATGACCATCCGTCAGGATGGCTTCCGCTGCCCCGCGGGCTTGCGCAGCGCCTCGGCCACGCCGGGTTCGCAGGCGGTGTCGTTCACCATGGGAACGCCCGTGCGAAAGGCCGCCCGCCCGATCAGATGCGCCGCGACGGGTGCGGTCAGCAGTAGGAACAGGATGGCCGCGATGGCGCGCGCGATGATCGTGCTTTCGCCGAACTGGACGGCGACCGCCACCAGGATCATCCCCGAACCCAAGGTCGCGGCCTTGGTCGAGGCATGCATCCGGTTGAACACGTCGGGCAGCCGCAGGACGCCCAGGCCCGCCGCGAAGCAGAACAGCCCGCCGATCACGATCAGCCCCGAGATGATGATGTCCATGATCATTCCGTTTCCTCCGCCTTGAGCAGGATGCGGCGTTCCAGATATCGCGCAAGGCAGACCGTGGCCAGAAATCCCACCAGCGCCAGCACCACCGCCACGTCGAGGAATGCCGCATCCCCCGACTGCATCGCCATCAGCGCCCCGAAGGCCACCAGCTGCACCGTCATCATGTCCAGCGACACGATCCGGTCGGCCAGCGTCGGCCCCCGGAACAGCCGCACGGCAGCCAGCACGATCCCCAGGATCACGAACAGGAAGGCCACGAGGATTGCATAATCGAGAATGGTCATCGGCTTACTCCGTCGCGTCCCGGATCCACAGTTCCAGATGCTCGCGGATGCGCCAGCGGATCTGGTCGGGATCGGATGCGAACATGGCGTGGACATACAATGTCTTGCGATCCTCGGACACGTCCAGCGTCAGGGTGCCTGGCGTCAATGACACGAGGTTCGCCAGAAGCGCGATCTGCAGGTCGGTGGTCACCGAGATCGGCACCTCGAGCAGGGCGGGCTTCGAGTTCTGGCCAGGCGTCAGCACGTCCTTGGCGACCGACAGGCTGCTGACGAATAGTTCATAGACGAACATCACGACCAGGCGGCACCAGAAATACAGCCGCGCGAAATAGCCACGGCTGCGGGGAAACAGCGGCCGCACCAGCCACATCGCGGCGGTGCCCAGCAGGAAGCCCGCGCCCAGTCCGGTCAGGGTCAGGCTGCCCGTCAGCGCGACCCAGGCGATGGCCAGCAGCAGGTTGATGGCGAAATGGTTCATGGCTGCACCCCCAGGACGGTGGAGATGTAATCGGTCGGGTCCAGAAGCTGCCCCGCCGCCGTTTCCGCGAAGGTCACGAAGGGTTCAGGGAACAGACCGATCACGCAGGTCAGAAGCGCCAGCGCCCCCACGGGCAGCATCATGGCCAGACGCTCGAACACGGGGATGTCGCTCAGGCGGGGCTTCGTGCCTTCGGGGTGATCGGGCCAGAAGGCCGCCCCCCAGATCTTGGTCATCGAGAAGACCGTCAGCAGGCCCACGGCCAGCGCGACCCCGGCCACGATCCACATCTGCGCATCCAGCGCCGCCTTGACGATCAGGAACTTGGCCCAGAAGCCCGACAGCGGCGGAAAGCCCGCAAGCGAGAATGCCGGGATCAGGAACAGGAAGGCCAGCACCGGCGCATTTGCATAAAGTCCGCCCAGCTTCGACAGGTCGGTCGATCCGCCGATGCGCTTGGCCACGCCCGCGATGAAGAACAGGTTCGCCTTCACGATGATGTGGTGCACCAGATAGAACACCGCCCCCAGCAGCCCGAGCGGGGTGAACAGCGCAAGCCCCAGGATCATGTAGCCGATCTGGCTGACGATGTGGAAGGACAGGATCCGGCGGAAATCGTTCATCGCCGCCGCCCCCAGCACGCCCATGACCATGGTGGCGACCGCCATCCACAGCATCAGCGTATGGGTATATCCGACATCCTGGTCGAAGATCAGCGTGAAGACGCGGATCAGCGCATAGACGCCCACCTTGGTCAGCAGCCCCGCGAAGATCGCGGATACCGCGACGGGCGGCGTGTGATAGGATGCAGGCAGCCAGAAGAACAGCGGGAACAGCGCAGCCTTCACCCCGAAGGCCACGAGGAACATGACCGCGACCGTGGTCAGCAGGCCGGTATTCTCGACCTCGCGGACGGCGGCGTGAAGATCCGCCATGTTCAGCGTGCCGGTGATCCCGTAGAGGATGCCGACCCCGGACAGGAACATAATGGTCGAGACGAGGTTCAGCGTGACGTATTTCACGCCCCCGTCCAGCTGTTCGCGCGATCCGCCCATGACCAGCAGGCCGAAGCTGGAGATCAGCATCACCTCGAACCAGACATAGAGGTTGAAGAGGTCGCCCGTCACGAAGGCGCCGCAGACGCCCATCAGCAGAACCTGCAGCAGCGCGAAGAATCCGCTGCGTTCCAGCCGCTCGGGGATCTCGCCCAGGCAATAGACCACGGTCGCAAGGCCGGTGATCGCGGTGATCACCACCATCACGGCGCTGAGGTAATCGGCGACCAGCGTGATCCCGAAGGGGGCGTTCCAATCCGACATCTGGGCCGCGATCACGCCCTCGCGGATGACGGATGCCAGCAGCATGACGCTGGTCAGCAGAAGCGCCAGCGTGCCGGCCACGGAGATCCAGCGCCCCGCCGGATTGTGCCGCAGGATATAGGTCAGAACCGCGGTCAGCAGCGGGATGACGATGGGATAGACAAGCAGCCAGCTCATTCATCGGACTCCGATTTGCGGGGTCGGGGTTCTGCGATCCGCATCTCGGTGCTCGTGACCGTCCCGATGGTCATGTAGGTGCGATAGATCAGGGCCAGCGCGAAGGCCATCAGCCCGAAGCTGATCACGATGGCCGTCAGCACAAGTGCCTGTGGCAGCGCATTCGCGACCTCGCCCACGGGGGCGTATTCGCCCTCGTCGATCAGCGGCGGCGCGCCGGGCGTCAGGCGACCGCCCAGGAAGATCACGAAATTGACCGCGTTCGACAGAAGGACCAGCCCCCAGAGGTATCGCAGAAGGTTCTTCGACAGCATCAGATACACCGCGACGGCGGTCAGGATGCCCGTCGTGACGGCAAGCAGCAGTTCCATCTCAGGTCTCCTCTTCCAGGGCGAAGACCAGGGTCAGGATGCCGCCGAACACCGCAAGATAGACGCCCGCATCGAACAGAAGCACGGTGGACAGGGGCATGCCCTTGCCACCCTCCTCGGCAAAGAGGAACAGCCACAGCCCCGTCAGGAAGGGCTTGCCCGCCAGCACCGAGGCCAGCCCGCCGATGGCCGCGAAGCCCAGACCCGCGACCGCGATGTTCGAGGGATCGACCAGAAGCGCGGACTTCGCCTCCTCGACCGTGGCGGTGATCGCATAGAGGATGAAGGCCGTGGCCCCGATCAGCCCGCCGATGAAGCCGCCGCCCGGCAGGTTGTGCCCGCGCAGCAGCGCATAGATCGAGAAGACGAGGAGCAGCGCGACCAGCAGCCTGGTCGCAGTCGTGAGGATCAGGGATTGCAAGTCAGGCCTCCTCGTTGGCGTTAAGGTCGGTCTTGGTCCGGGTCCTGATCCCGCGCAGCAGCGCCAGCGCGCCGATGGCCGCGATGGCGACCACGGTGATCTCGCCGAAGGTGTCCAGGGCGCGGAAATCGACCAGGATCACGTTGACGATGTTGCGGCCATGCGCCTCGGGATAGGCGGTCTGTTCGAAGAAATCGGTCAGCTTGCGGTCGAAGGGCCCCGACAGCATCGAGATCAGGACCATCGTCACCACCGCCCCGACCGATGTCGCGATGATCGCGTGACCGAAGCGGAAATGCAGCTCGCTTCTGGGGGGAAGATAGGGCAGCCGCAGCATGACCAGCGTGACCAGCACGATGATCAGCACCTCGACCAGCAGCTGCGTGATCGCGACATCGGGCGCGCTGAACATGATGAAGACGATCGCCACGCCGACGCTGACGACCCCCAGCCCCGCCACGGCGGTCATGCGGCTGGTAGTGGACACTACGAGGAACGACCCCGCGATCATCAGCAGCAGCACGCTCCATTGCACGGGATGGGCGCCCAGTTCGATCAGCCGGGGGCCCACGTCGAAGGCGCCGCGTGCAAGATAGGTCCCGCCGACCAGCACCGCATAGGCGGTGAAGGTCACGGCCAGATACCGCTGCAGGCTGCCGTTCTGGACGATATCGGTCAGCCGCGAGGCGAAATGCTTGAACCCGTCCAGCAGGTGGTCCCAGCCCGCGTCGAAATCGACGGGGCTGCGGGTCTCGATCCCCGCCAGCCTTGCGCGGATCCCCTCGTGGTTGCGATAGAGCAGCCAGCCCACGGCGAAGGTCACGATCGACAGCAGCAGCGCAAGGTTGATCCCGCCCCACAGGTGCAGATCCACCTCGTGGACCGCACCCTCGACCGCGTTGGTCGCGGGGCCGATCAGGAAATGGCCCGGAATGCCGGGGAACAGCCCGAAGATCAGCGACAGCGCGCCCAGGGTCAGCGGCCCTGCCAGCATCGGCCAGGACCCCTCATGCGCGGGATGGGGCGTCTGCGCCAGTTCCCCCCGGAAGGGCCGCCACGCGACGATGCCCCCCGCCGCGAACATCAACGCGGATGCCGCGAAGGTCATCAGCGTGACCCAGATCGCGCCCAGGCCCGGCAGGTCCATGCTGGCGTGATACATGTATTCCTTGCCAACGAAGCCCAGAAGCGGCGGCACCCCCGCCATGCTGAGCGCGGCCAGCGCGGCGGCAAGCCCGGTCAGCGGCATGGCCTTGGCCAGCCCGCGCAGCACCGTCGCATCGCGCGTGCCGGTGGCATGGTCCACGATCCCGATCATCAGGAACAGCGCCGCCTTGTAGAGCGAATGCACCAGCAGGAACAGCATCCCCGCCAGGATCGCGTAATGCGTGCCCGCGCCGATGAACATCGTCAGCGTTCCCAGCGCCATCAGCGTGGTATAGGCCAGCACCTGCTTGATATCGGTCTGGCGCATCGACATGACCGAGGCGAAGACCGCCGTCACGCCTCCGAACAGGATCAGCGTCCAGAACCAGGCATCCGTCCCCCCCAGCACCGGGTTCATCCGCGCCATCAGGAAGACGCCCGCCTTCACCATCGTCGCCGAATGCAGATAGGCCGAGACCGGCGTCGGTGCGGCCATCGCATTGGGCAGCCAGAAATGGAACGGCACCTGCGCGGATTTGGTAAAGGCGCCCGCAAGGAACAGGATCAGGATCGCGCCATACATCGGATGGCCGCGGATCTCGTCGCCCTGCGTCAGGATCTGCGACAGATCGAAGCTGCCGGCGACGCTGCCCAGCACGATCAGGCCCGCCAGAAGGATCAGCCCCCCTGCCCCGGTCACCAGCAGCGCCTGCAGCGCCGAGCGGCGCGAGGACGCCTGATCCGCATTGAACCCGATCAGCAGATAGGAAGAGATCGTCGTGATCTCCCAGAAGACGAACAGCGCGATCAGGTCGTTGGTCAGGACCAGGCCCAGCATCCCCACCATGAACATCAGCAGGTAGCAGACGAAGCGTGGGTAATGCGGATGATCGCCCAGATAATGCGTGGAATACAGCGTGACCGCCGTGCCGATCCCGGTGATCAGCAGGGCGAACATCATGCTCAGCCCGTCCAGCAGCACCGACATCCGCACCCCGAGCGAGGGCACCCAGTCGATCCCCGCCACGATCGGGCCGTGAACGACATCGGGAAGAACGTTCAGGAAGAAGACGAACAGCACCGCCGGAAACAGGACTGACACCCAGCCGGCGGGTCCCCCCATCACGCGCTCGATCTTCGGATAGTCCCCGGCCATGTCTCGATCCCCCGTCGCGGCATGCAATTGAAAAGCGTCTCTAGCATTCTTTTTCCGCATGAAACAGAGCAGCCCCGCAGAGGGCCGCCCGGTTCCCGAAAATAATCAACCCTCTGTCCGTTCAATGACCACTGACGAAATCGGGGTCTTGTGCGTCGGGGTGCCGTTGCGTCACGATGCCGCAACCGATGCGCGGCGGCAATCCGCGCGATTCTCGACCGACAAGAAAGGATTTCCCATGCTGCTTGCAAAGGGCAATGCCGCGACCGACAGCCTGACGGGCAAGGTCGCCATCACGCTGGCCGCCGCCGTGCTGATCGCCATCGGCGCCAAGGTTCAGGTGCCGTTCTGGCCGGTGCCGATGACGCTGCAGACGCTGGCCGTGCTGGTCATCGCGGCGGGCCTGGGGCCGCGCCTCGGGTTGGCGGCCATGGGCGCCTACATGGCTGCGGGCCTTGCGGGCCTGCCGGTCTTCGCGGGCAGCCCCGAACGCGGCGTGGGTCTTGCCTATCTGGCGGGGCCGACCACCGGCTTCCTGATCGGGATGGCTGTCTCGATGGTCGTGACCGGCGCGCTGGCGCAGGGTCGCGGGCTGGCGATGCGCGCGCTGGCCATGACGGCGGGCACGGTCGCGATCTATGCCTGCGGCCTGATCTGGCTGTCGGCCTTCGTGCCGGCCGACCGGCTGATCGCCGTGGGCGTCATGCCCTTCCTGCTGGGCGATTTCGTCAAGATCGGCGTCGGTGCCATGCTGATCGAGGCTGCGGGCCGCCTGCGCCGCTGATCCACGATCCGGGCGACGGCAAGGCGCGGGCCATCGCCCGCGCCTTTTTCATGCCCACCCGACAAGCCCCCTTTTCGGATTGCGCGTTCTGCAGCAAAATGCGGCCGAAACCATCAGGAGGGAGCCGATGGATCGTTCCGGCCCGTTGAACCCCGAAATCGTCGCCCGGCTCGAGGACAGCTTTGCCGCGCAGGGCCTCATGCAGCACCTGGGGGCCGAGATGGTCACCATCCGCTGCGGAGAAGTCGTGCTGCGCCTGCCTTTCCGCCGCCAGCTGAGCCAGCAGCACGGCTTCTTCCACGCGGGTGCGACCACCGCCCTGGCCGACAGCGCGGGTGGCTATGCCGCATTCACAATGTTCAAGCCCGGCGAGGAAGTGCTGACCACCGAATTCAAGCTGAACCTGCTGAACCCCGCACGGGGCGATGCGATCGAGGCCACGGGCCGGGTCGTCAAATCGGGCCGCACGCTCAGCATATGCCAGCTCGATGTCTGGGCCGAGGAGGGCGGCGCGCGCACCCATGTCGCCACCGGCCTGCAGACCCTGATCCGGCTGGGCTGACCCCGTCGCCGGCATTTTTGACCGATTGATCAGGTCCGGATGCCGTGACACCGCCCGGGGCTTGGCGTAAACGCTCTCCGACAGATTCACTTCGTGAAAGGGAGACGCCATGGCGCAGGCAGAAATCGGGCTTATCGGCCTTGGGACGATGGGGGCCGCTCTGGCACTGAACATCGCGGAGAAGGGCTTTCCGATCGCGGTGTGGAACCGCACCGCGGCCGTCACGCGGAAGTTCCACGAAACCGCGGGCGATCTGGCCCCGCGCGTGATCCCGACCGAGACGCTGGAACAGCTGGTGGCGCAGATCACGCCGCCCCGCGCCATCATCCTGATGGTCCCGGCAGGCGAGGCCGTCGATGCGCAGCTCGAGGCGCTGAGGCCCCTGCTGGACGCCGACGACCTGGTGATCGACGCGGGCAATGCCGATTTCCACGACACGAACCGCCGCGATGCCGCAGGCCTGCCCTTCCGCTTCCTGGGCATGGGCGTTTCGGGCGGCGAGGAAGGCGCGCGTCACGGCCCCGCCATCATGGGCGGCGGCGATGCGGCCGACTGGGACCGCGTGTCCCACATCATGAACGCGATCTCGGCCAAGGCCGAGGATGGCGAACCCTGCGCGGCGCGCATGGGCGATGCGGGGGCGGGCCATTTCGTCAAGATGGTCCATAACGGCATCGAATATGCCGACATGCAGATGATCGCCGAGGTCTACGGCCTGATGCGCGACGGCGACGGCATGGATGCCGGTGCCATCTCGGAGGTGTTCTCGCGCTGGAACGAGGGCGTGCTGTCCAGCTATCTGATCGAGATCTCGGCCAAGGTGACGGCGGCGGCCGACCCCCACAGTGGCAAGGCCATGCCCGACGTGATCCTGGACCGCGCGGGCCAGAAGGGCACCGGCCGCTGGACCGCGATCGAGGCGCAGCACCTTGCGGCCCCCATCCCCGTGATCGAGGCCGCCGTCATGGCGCGCAACGTCTCGGCCCGGCTGGAGGAACGCCGCGCGGGTCAGGACCGTTTCGGCGCCGCGCCCCAGCCCTGCAACATCGACCCCGCCCTGCTGGAACAGGCGCTGATCGCGGGCAAGATCTTCTGCTATGCGCAGGGCTTCACGATGATCTCGGCAGCCTCGGAACGCTTCGGCTGGACGCTGGACCTGCCCGAGATCGCCAAGGTCTGGCGCGCGGGCTGCATCATCCGCTCGTCGATGCTGAACGACATGGCCGAGGCCCTGGCCGAGGATCCGAACCGCAACCTGATCATGGCGCCCTTCTTTGCCGACCTGATCGAAAAGGGCGCCCCCGCCCTGCGCGAGGTGGTGTCGAAGGCCATCGCCGCCGGACATGCCATGCCCGCGCTGGCACAGGGCCTGATGTGGTTCGACATGATGCGCACGGCACGCGGCACGGCCAACATGATCCAAGCGCAGCGCGACTTCTTCGGCGCGCATGGGTTCGAGCGTCTCGACGGGATCGACGACAGCCACGGCCCCTGGGCCATGAACGCGAACTGACGGATCGGGGGGCCATCGTGCCCCCCTTTTCGCATGAAGACCGCGATCAGCCGCGCGGGCGGCCGATCTCGCCCAGGGTCAGCACGGGCGATGCGTCCAGCCCCTGCGCATTCAGCATCGCCGCCACGCGTTCCAGCGACGCGACCAGCATCGACTGCTCCCAATCTTCCATCGAATGGAAGCCGCGTACGAAATTCTGCTGCAGCGCGTCCGGCGCGCTGGACAGCGCCTCGGCCCCCGCATCCGTCAGGATCACGTTCAGCTGCCTGCGATCCGCGCTGGAGCGTTCGCGGCGGGTATAGGCCAGCTTGTCCAGCTGATCGACCAGCGCCGTCACGGTCGCCTGGCTGACGCCCATCTGGCCGGCCAACCGCGTGGGCGTGGCGCTGCGACCCGGCGCACCCGCAAGGATCTGCAGCACGCGCAGCTTGGCAGGCGTCAGGCGCACGGATTGCGCCAGATCGCGTTCGTATTGTTCCGTCGCGCGGAGAATCCGGCGCAGGGCTATCAGGGCCGCGTCGGTGCGCGGATGGGCGACATTCTGGTTCATCGTCCGATAATGCCATCCCGGCGAAACCTTGCCAACGGGGAACTGAGATGACCGAATATTTTGCTTGACTAAGATATCCTTCGCGCTGACCCGCCGGCAGGCAGGAAATAAACCGTTAGCTTATAAGCCCTTATAAAGAAATTGAGCAAAAACAGTCGATTCTGTTGCAACCAAAGGGTGCTTTTATTATTTAGTGTGTCGAAGCAACTGAGGACGAGGACCTTATGCCCAAGGACGTGCAAGACATTGACCGAAGTCAGCAGCTGGTGCTGCGCAAGCCCGAACCGACCGATGGGTCGGCCATCTGGGAGCTTGTCCGCGCCTGCAAGCCGCTTGATGAAAACTCGATGTATTGCAACCTGGTGCAGGCCGAACATTTCCGCGACACCTGCGTGGTCGCCGAAATCGACGGCGAGATCCTCGGCTGGATTTCGGGGCACATGATCCCGAACGAAGACGCGATCTTCGTCTGGCAGGTTGCGGTCAGCCCCAAGGCGCGTGGCCTGGGCCTGGCCAAGAAGATGCTTTCGGACCTGGTCAACCGCGACGTCACCGTCGATGCGCAGGTCCTCAACACCACGATCACGCGGGATAACGACGCCTCCTGGGCGCTGTTCCGCAGCTTCGCCCGCGATATCGGCGGCAAGCTGAGCGACGACCCGCATTACACGCGCGACGCACATTTCGGCGGCCGCCACGCGACAGAGCACATGGTGACGATCACCCTGCCCTGCGAAGCTGCTGCGAAAGCCGCCTGAACCTTTTCGTCCGCGAACGCTTTTATGACGCACACAGTGCGAAAGGATTTGTCATGCCCAAAGACATGAACGCCATCCAGAACTCGACTGAAATCTTCGAACGCCGTGAAAGCGCGGCCCGTTCCTATTGCCGCGGCATCCCCGCGATGTTCACCGGCGCGCAGGGCTCGATCATGCGCGATGCCGAAGGGAACGAGTATATCGACTTCCTCGCCGGGTGTTCGTCGCTGAACTATGGCCATAACGACCCCGACATGAAGGCCGCGCTGATCGACCATATCGCCGGCAATGGCATCGCGCATGGCCTGGACCTGCATACCGACGCCAAGGGAAGCTTCCTCGAAGCGTTCGAGACGAATATCCTGAAGCCGCGCGGCATGGATCATCGCGTGATGTTCACGGGCCCGACCGGCGCGAACGCCGTCGAGGCGTCGATGAAGATCGCCCGCAAGGTGACCGGTCGCACGAATATCGTCACCTTCACCAACGGTTTCCACGGCGTGACCATGGGCGCGCTGGCCGCGACCGGCAACGGGTATCACCGCGGTGGTGCCGGCATGGATACGCATGGCGTGACGCGCATGCCCTTCGACAACTATGCCGAGGGCGTGGACAGCGCGGCACTGCTGGATCAGATGCTGGGCGACAGCTCGGGTGGCATCGACGCGCCTGCCGCGATCATGCTGGAGCTGATCCAGGGCGAAGGCGGTCTGAACGCCGCATCGGCCGAATTCGTCCGTGCCGTTGCCGATGTCGCCAAGCGCCACGGCGCGCTGCTGATCATCGACGACATCCAGGCCGGTTGCGGCCGCAGCGGCAAGTTCTTCTCGTTCGAGGAGATCGGCGTGATGCCCGACATCGTGCCGCTGGCGAAATCCATCTCGGGCTTCGGCCTGCCGCTGGCGATGGTGCTGGTGCGCCCGGAACATGACGTCTTCGGCCCCGCCGAACATAACGGCACCTTCCGCGGCAACAACCATGCCTTCGTGACCGCACGCGTCGCGATCGAGAAGTTCTGGTCCGACAAGGCGTTCGAGGCCGAGCTGGCCGACAAGGCCGCCCTGATCGAGAAGCGCCTGACGCAGCTGGCCGACATGGTCCCGGGTGCGTTCCTCAAGGGGCGCGGCCTGATGCGCGGCGTCGATGTCGGATCGGGCGAACTGGCCGAGAAGATCTGCAAGCGCGCCTTCCAGGACGGGCTGATCATCGAAACCTCGGGGAACGAGGACCAGGTGGTCAAGGTGCTCGCGCCGCTGACCACCCCGGTCGCGACCTTCGAGAAGGGCTTCGACATCCTTCTGAATGCTGCACGCGACGTGCTGAAGTAAGACCGCCAAGCGGGAGAAAAAACATGATTGTACGCGATTTCAACAAGCTCAAGGACACCGACCGTTCGGTGTCCGACGCCAAGTGGAACTCGGTCCGCATGCTGCTGGCCGATGACGGGATGGGTTTCTCGTTCCACATCACCACGCTGGATGCCGGTTCGGAACACACGTTCCACTACAAGCACCATTTCGAAAGCGTGTATTGCATACAGGGCAAAGGCTCGATCACCGATCTGGCCACCGGCGAGACGCACCAGATCACGCCCGGCGTCATGTATGCGCTGAACCTGCACGACCACCACACTCTGCGCGCCGAAGAGACGCTGGTCATGGCCTGCTGCTTCAACCCGCCCGTCACCGGGACCGAGGTTCATCGCGAAGACGGCAGCTATGCCCCGGCCGAGGAGTCGGCGTGAACATGGGTAGTGCCAGTCATACGGTCGAGAAGATCGGCGGCACGTCCATGTCGCGCGTCCACGAATTGCGCGACACGCTGCTGATTGGTGATCGCAAGGACAGCGAGCTCTACAACCGCGTCTTCGTCGTGTCGGCCTTCGGCGGCATCACGAACATGCTGCTCGAACACAAGAAGTCGGGCGAGCCCGGCGTCTATGCGGCCTTCGCCTCGGGCGAGGACGACCATGCTTGGATGGCCGCGCTGGACCGCGCAAGCGATGCGATGATCGCGGCCCATCGCCAGGTGCTGGACCATCCCGGCGATATCGAGCGTGCGGATGCCTTCGTGCGCGACCGCCTGGTCGGCGCGAAGAACTGCCTGATCGATCTGCAGCGCCTGTGCTCCTATGGCCATTTCCGCCTGTCGGAACACATGCTGCAGACGCGCGAACTACTGTCGGGTCTGGGCGAGGCGCATTCCGCCTTCGTCACGACCCTGATGCTGCAGCGCGCGGGCGTCACGGCCCGTTTCGTCGACCTGTCCGGTTGGCGCGACGAGGGCGAGGTCAGCCTGGAGGAACGCATCACCGGCGCGATGGAAGGCGTGGATCCCGCATCCGAAATGCCCATCGTCACCGGCTATGCCCAGTGCCGCGAAGGTTTGATGCGCGAATTCGACCGCGGCTATTCCGAGGTGACCTTCTCGAAGCTGGCCGCATTGACCGGAGCGCGGGAAGCGATCATCCACAAGGAATTCCACCTGTCCTCGGCGGATCCGAACCTTGTGGGCCATGATGCCGTCCGCAAGCTGGGACGCACGAATTACGACGTGGCCGACCAGCTGTCGAACCTGGGGATGGAGGCGATCCACCCCAAGGCCGCCAAGACGCTGCGCCAGTCGGGTGTCGCCCTGCGCGTCACCAACGCGTTCGAGCCGCACGACCCCGGCACGCTGATCGACGATCAGCCCGCCGAGGAAGCCGCGGTCGAGATCGTGACCGGCCTCGACCTCTATGCGCTGGAACTGTTCGAACAGGACATGGTCGGCGCCAAGGGCTACGATGCCACGATCCTCGAGATCCTGACGCGCCATAAGGTGCGCATCGTCAGCAAGGTGTCGAATGCGAACACGATCACGCATTACGTCGATACCAGCATGAAGGTGCTGCGCCGTGTCGAGAAGGACCTGGTCGAGCGTTACCCTTCGGCGCAGGTCACCTCGCGCGCGGTCGCGATGGCGGCGGCCGTGGGCCGCGACCTGACCGGGCTTGCCGTCCTGTCGCGCGGTCTGGCCGCCTTGGCCGACAATGGTCTCGAGGCGATCGGCGCGACCCAGGGGCCCCGCCCCGTCGAGGTGCAGTACATCGTCGAACGCGACATGCTGAAACCCTCGATCAAGGCGCTGCATCGCGCATTGGTCGAAGGACAGGCGACCAGTCTTCGCAAGGCCGCCTGAACCCGGATCGCATGATGTCAGGGGCGTCCCGTCGGGGGCGCCCTTTTCATGTCCGGGTCTTGCGGGCCGCGATCATGGCCCTTATGTGTTGTCCTGTTCGGGGCAACCCGGACTATGGACATAAACGCGCACGTAATAAGCGGATCGGACCCGGGGGCGGTACCCGGCGGCTCCACCAAATACCCTCGTTGGGGGAACATGGGGCCGAAACAGGATCGACGAACGTCTAAAGGTGTTTGCTTTGTCCCGGTGAGCTACCACCGTCATCGGTGCGATTTGTACAGTTGCCAACGACAACCGTGCTCCGGTCGCTCTGGCTGCGTAAGCAGCTCGGGTAACCGAAACCTAACTCCTTGCGCTTAGCCGCGTAAGGCGGGGCCCGCAGGAGCCTTGCAACAGAATCCTGCACCTTCTCCCCCCTTCTGACCCCATCCGCGAAATCGGCCCCGAAACGGGTCGCGGCCCCCTTTTCATCCCCCGCCACATCCCTATGCTTGGGGGCAAGGAACGAAAGGTGACGGCATGGCCCGGTCTGGGATCGATTACGGCGGAATGATGCATCGTGCGATGCAGGGCTTGATTGCCGAGGTGCTGCGCAAGATCGCGGCCGAAGGGCTTCCGGGCGAACATCATTTCTTCATCACCTTCGACACGCGCGACGAGGGCGTCGAGATGGCGGACTGGCTGCGCGCCCGTTACCCCGAGGAAATGACCATCGTCATCCAGCACTGGTTCGACAACCTGGTGGTCGAGGACGATCATTTCACCATCACGCTGAATTTCGGCAACGCGCCCGAACCGCTGATCATTCCCTTCGATTCGCTGCGCACCTTCGTCGATCCCTCGGTCGAGTTCGGCCTGCGCTTCGAAACGCAGGACGAAGATGACGACGAGGATGAGGACGAAGACGCCGAGTTCGAGCTGGATGCCGAGGATGACGGCGACGACACGCCCCCTTCGGGCGGGGCGGATGTCGTCAGCCTCGACCGCTGGCGGAAGTGACCGGCAGGTGCGTGGTCTCAGTGGCTTTCCGATCACGCCCATGGATGCCGAAGGCGATCCGATCCTCGGGGCCATTGCGCCGCTGATCCGGCGCATGGCCGATGCCGGTCTGGACAGCGCGGGCGTGCTGGGTTCGACGGGCGGCTATGCCTATCTGACCGAGGATCAGCGCAAGACCGTCCTGTCCGAGGCGCTGGACGCCGCACAGGGCCACATTCCCGTCATCGCGGGCGTGGGCGCCCTGCGGGCCGACATGGCCGCGCGGCTTGCCCGCCATGCGGCGGATCACGGTGCGGCCGGGCTGCTTCTGGCGCCCATGTCCTATGCGCCGCTGTCCGATGACGAGGTATGCGATCTGTTCCGGCGGGTGGGCGATGCCTCGGACCTGCCGATCTGCATCTACAACAATCCGACCACCACGCATTTCACCTTCTCGACCGATCTGCTGGCAAGGCTTGCGGATCTGCCGAACGTGGCGGCGGTCAAAATGCCGCTGCTGCGTGACGATTCCGAAATCGCGGCGCTGCGCGACGCGCTGCCGGCGGGCTTCGCCATCGGCTACAGCGCGGATTGGGGCTGCACGGCTGCGCTGCTGGCCGGTGCCGATGCCTGGTACAGCGTCGCGGCAGGCATGTGGCCGGGGCCGACACTGGCGCTGGCCCGTGCGGCGCAGGCGGGCGATCGCGACCGCGTGGCCGAACTGGAACGCCGCTTCGAACCGCTCTGGGATCTGTTCCGCCGCTTCGGAAGCTTTCGCATCTGTCATGCCGCGGCCGGTCCGATGGGCCTGACACCCAGCCGCCCGCCCGCACCGCTGCGCCCCCTGCCCGACGATGCGATGGGCCAGCTGCAGCAGGCGATCGAGGCGATCGACAGCTGATCTGCTGGCGCTATCATCCGGCATGCAATCGCATACGAATTGCACCGAGCGCCCCGGACGGCTAAAACCGCCGCGAAACGCCAAGGGAGCCTTCGCATGACCGATACCCGCACCGAGACCGACAGCTTCGGCCCGCTGGAGGTTGACGCCTCGAAATACTGGGGCGCGCAGACGCAGCGTTCCATCATGAACTTTCCCATCGGCTGGGAACGCCAGCCCGTCCCGATGATCCGTGCGCTTGGCGCGATCAAGCTGGCCGCCGCGCGCGTCAACCGTGCCAATGGCGATCTGGCCGAGGATCTGGCCACCGCGATGGAACAGGCCGCGACCGAGGTCTTCGAGGGCCGCTTCGACGACAACTTCCCGCTGGTCGTGTGGCAGACGGGTTCGGGCACGCAGTCGAACATGAACGCCAACGAGGTGATCAGCAACCGCGCGATCGAGATCATGGGCGGCGAGAAGGGCAGCAAGAAGCCCGTCCACCCCAACGATCACTGCAACATGGGCCAGTCGTCGAACGACACCTTCCCGACCGCGATGCATGTGGCCATCGCCATGCAGGCACGCGACGTGCTGCTGCCGGGCCTGGACAAGCTGGCATCCGCGCTGGAGGCCAAGTCGGACGAGTTCAAGGACATCATCAAGATCGGCCGCACCCATACGCAGGATGCGACGCCGCTGACGCTCGGCCAGGAATTCGGCGGCTATGCCCACCAGGTCCGCAAGGGGATCGAACGGGTCAAGGCCTGCCTGCCCGACATCTATGAACTGGCGCAGGGCGGCACCGCTGTCGGCACCGGGTTGAACACCAAGAAGGGCTGGGACACCGCCATCGCGGCCGAAATCGCTAAGATCACCGACCTGCCCTTCGTCACCGCCCCCAACAAGTTCGAGGCGCTGGCCGCCCATGACGCGATGGTCATGTTCTCGGGCGCGCTCAAGACGGTCGCGGCATCGCTGTTCAAGATCGCCAACGACATGCGCCTGCTGGGATCGGGCCCGCGTTCGGGTCTGGGCGAGCTGATCCTGCCGGAAAACGAGCCGGGCAGCAGCATCATGCCGGGCAAGGTGAACCCGACCCAGGCCGAGGCGCTGACCATGGTCTGCGCCCATGTCATGGGCAACGACGCCGCAGTGGGCTTTGCAGGGTCGCAGGGGCATTTCGAACTGAACGTCTACAACCCGATGATGTCCTACAACGTGCTGCAGTCGATGCAGCTTCTGGGCGATGCGGCCAGCAGCTTCACCGACAACATGGTCGCGGGCACCAAGGCCAATGTCGAACGCATTGAGAAGCTGATGAAGGAATCGCTGATGCTGGTGACGGCGCTGGCCCCCACCATCGGCTATGACAACGCCACCAAGGTCGCCAAGACCGCGCACAAGAACGGCACCACCCTGCGCGAAGAGGCGATCGCACTTGGCTTCGTCGATGGCGAGACCTTCGACCGCGTCGTCCGCCCCGAGGACATGATCAGCCCCAAGGGTTGATCCGGGCCGGCCTACGACGGGCCACTTGACGATGGACCACCGGGGCGCGCTATGCTTGGCGCGCCCCTTTCGTATTCATGGAACTGCATGACCCGGATCATCAACCTGCGCCAGGCCCGCAAGTCCCGCGCGCGCGACGAGAAACGCGCCGAGGGCGACCGCAACGCCGCCCGCTTCGGCGAGGCCAAGCAGCTGCGCGACACGCGCGAGGCCGAAGAGGCCCGCGTCCGCCGGATCTGGCAGGCACATCGCAAGGATGACGACACCCCGCAATGATCGACCTGCCCCCCATGTCCGCGCCCGCCAAGCGCTCGGTGACGATCGACGGGCACCGGACCTCGGTCTCGCTCGAGGACGCGTTCTGGAACGCGCTGAATGTCGAGGCCCGCGCAAGGGGCACGACCCGCGCCCTGCTGATCGGACAGGTCGATCACGCCCGCCCGCCCGAGGTCGGCCTTGCCACCGCGCTGCGGCTGTTCGTCTTGGCGCAGATGCAGCGCAAACCCGATTGAACGGTCTGGCCCGGCACGCGTTTCCGCTGCAGGGTGACAGTTCCGACAGGTATCAGGGGATCGCATCATGGGGACGAAGGCGCAGAAGCTGGCGAAATCGGCGGGGCTTGCGGGCGACACCAACGCGTTGGACGGATTTCGCAGGCTGCTGCGCGAAGATGCCGTCATCCATGACCGCAAACGCGCCGCCATCCTGACCTCGGACGACCCCGAGGCCGTGCATCAGGCCCGCGTGGCCCTGCGCCGGATGCGTTCGCTGCTGCGCGGGTTTCGCGACATGCTGTCGCCCGGCACCTTCAAGGCGCTGGACGGGCTGCTCAAGGCGCGTGCCGATCAGCTTGGGCCGCTGCGCGACGCCGATGTGCAGGCCGAGGCGCTCGGCACCCCCCAGGCGCAGTCGGCGGCCGACGATCTTCGGGCCGAACTGCGCGCCACCTTCCAGGCCGAAACCGCCCTGTCCCTGAAGATCGAGGTCGAGCGCGTCCTGCACGACCGCAACCGTGCGATCCGGGGCGACCGTCGCCGCAGGCTGGCCGATGCGCCCCTGCCCGTCATCGCCTCGCGCGCGTTGCAGGTCGCCTGGACGGAGCTGCTGGCCTTCGGTCCCGATCTGGGCCGGCTGGACCCCGAGGAGCTGCACGATTTTCGCAAGCGGTCGAAGGAAATGCGCTATCTGTCGGAATTCTTCGGGCGGCTGTTCGACAGCGACGCGGCACCGATGCAGAAGCGGATGGCCCGGATGCAGGACGCGCTCGGGGTGGTGAACGATCTTGTCACCATGCGCGCCCGGGGGTCCGAGCTGCCGAAAGGTGCCGACAAGACCGAGGCGAAGGCCCGCGCCCGCGCGGCCAAGGCATGGGACAAGCTGCGCGGGGCGCCGGTCTGGTGGACCGACATCCCCTGAATGCCGGGCGTCAGCCCTTCGGGTCGGCCAGCCGCGCGATCAGCGCCGAGGTGTCCCAACGCCCCCCGCCCATGCGCTGCACATCCTTGTAGAACTGATCGACCAGCGCCGTCACCGGCAGTGCCGCGCCCATCTCGTCCGCCGTCTTCAGGCAGATGCCCAGATCCTTGCGCATCCAGTCGATGGCGAAACCGAAATCGAATTCGCCCCTGGCCATGGTCTGGTGGCGGTTCTGCATCTGCCAGCTTCCGGCGGCACCCTGGCTGATGACCTCGACCACCTTTTCGATGTCCAGACCCGCCATCTGCGCGAAGTTCAGCGATTCCGACAGCGCCTGCACCAGCCCCGCGATGGCGATCTGGTTGCACATCTTGGTCATCTGGCCCGCACCGACATCGCCCAGCCTGCGGCAGATCTTGGCATAGGCCTCCATCACCGGTTCGGCCCGGTCGTAATGCGCAGGATCGCCTCCGCACATGACCGACAGCTGACCGTTCTCGGCCCCCGCCTGTCCGCCGGAAACCGGGGCATCGACATATCCGATCCCGGCCTCGGCCGCCGCAGCGGCCAGTTCCCGCGTCACCTCGGCCGAGACGGTCGTGTGATCGACGAAGATGCTGCCATCCCTCATCCCCGCGAAGGCACCGTCGGGGCCAAGGCAGATGGCGCGCAGATCGTCGTCATTGCCGACGCAGGCCATCACGAATTCCGCCCCCGATGCGGCCTCGCGCGGGGTGGGCGCATGGCTGCCGCCATGCTGCTCGGCCCAGGCGCGCGCCTTCGAATCCGTCCGGTTGAACACGGTCACCTCGTGGCCCTTCGCGGCCAGATGCCCCGCCATCGGAAAGCCCATCACGCCCAGTCCCAGAAACGCCGTCTTCGCCATGCCATCCCCCATGTCGGATAAGTGCCTGCCGCCCGCGTTGAAATGCCTGCGCGGCTGTCCTATGCAGCACACCACCACCCATGCACGACGGGGTCAAGAGACGCCGGCCGTGCCAGATCCGAGGATCGCGCCCCGCATGCTTACCGTGTTCCGTTGGCTTCTTCGGCTGACAATCGGCCTGATCGTCCTTGCGGTCCTGGCATCCCTGCTGACCTGGTATTTCGCCGTCCGGTCCCTGCCCGATTACGACGCCTCGTATCAGGTCGAGGGGATCGGCGCCCCCGTCGAGATCGTCCGGTCGACCGAGGATGTGCCCCATATCTTCGGCGAGACGGATGCGGACGTGTTCTTCGCCCTGGGCCTGGCCCATGCGCAGGACCGGCTTTTCCAGATGACCATGCTGCGCCGCGCGGCCCAGGGTCGCCTGGCCGAGGTGATGGGCCCGCAGGCCCTGCCCGCCGACGATCTGGCGCGCAGGCTGGGTCTCTATCGCAATGCACAGGCATCGCTGCAGGCCCAGGACGCCCCCACGCGCGAGGCGCTGAACGCCTATGCCGCCGGGGTGAACCAGTGGATCGGCATCGTCAACGACGGCGCGATGGGTCGTGGCGCGCCCGAATTCTTCCTGTTCCCGGATGTCATCACCTATTGGACGCCGACCGATTCCCTGGCCATCCTGAAACTGATCGCGGCAGGTGCCACGGGCGCCGCGACCGACGAGATCATGCGCGCCCGCCTGTCGCTGGCCGATCCCGAACACGGCCCCGAGATCCTGGCCCGCCCGGGTCTGCCGGTCGGGTTGCCGGCCTATGCGTCGCTCTTTGCCGATGCGCGGCTGTCCCTGCCCGAAAACCGCGCCGGTCCCGAAAGCGCGCCCGAAGCGATGGGCTATCTGGCGCCCGGGCCGCAGCTGGGGGGCAATGCCTTCGGCGCGTCGCCCGAACGGACCGCGGCCGACGGGACGCTGCTGGCCGTCGATCTGCATGGCGGGCTGACGGCGCCCTCGCTCTATTATCTTGCACGGTTGCAGCTGCAGAACGGCGGCGTGATCGGCGCGACGATCCCCGGCATGCCCGTGATCTTCGCGGGTCGCAGCCCGACGCTGTCATGGGCGCTGTCGCCCGCCGCGGTGGACGATTCCGACATCGCCATCGAAGAGGTGCAGCCCGGCAATCCCGACCGCTATCGCGGGGTCGGCGGCTGGACCGACTTTGCCACCCGCACCGAAACGATCCGCGTGCTGGACGACGCCCCCCGCAGCATCACCCTGCGCGAGACGGCCAACGGCCCCGTGGTGCCCAGCCTTGCGCCGGGGCTGCGTGACGTGACCCCCATCGGCCATGTTCCCGCCCTGCGCTGGACCGGCCTGTCGCGCAAGGATGCCAGCATGACGGCGCTGATCGGGGTGATGCGTGCGGCCACGACCCGTGATGCGCAGGATGCCCTGGCCCATATGACCGCACCGGCGATGAACGCGATGCTGGCCGACCGCCGCGGCGTGACGCATCTGCTGGCGGGCGCGATCCCGCAGCGGTCCGACAACCACCCGACGGGCGGCGCGATGCCCAGCCCCGGCTGGCTGGCCGACGGTGCCTGGGGCGGAACGACCTCCCTTGCAGGTACCCCGATCGAGGGGCGCAACGGCGTCGGCATCGCGACCGAGGAACCGGGCGGAAACGCGATGCGCCAGGGCCGGCTGACCCGACTGCTGCAGGATCGCGAGATCCATTCCCGCGACAGCTTCATCGCCGCGCAGCTTGACGTGGTCAGCCCCGCCGCCCGCACGCTTCTGCCGCTGGTGGGGGCCGATCTGTGGTTCACCGAGGATCCGGCGGCCCCCGGCACGCCCGAACGGCAGCGCCAGGATGCGCTGGCCCTGATGGCCGAATGGGACGGCGCCATGAGCGAGCATCTGCCCGAGCCGTTGATCTATTCCGCCTGGATGGCCGCGCTGCAGGACCGGCTGATCCGCGATGAGATTGGCCCGCTGGCCGACGACCTGACGCGCCTGCAGCCCGGCTTCATCGAGGCGGTCTTCCGCAATCGCGGCGGCGCGTCCCGCTGGTGCGACATCGTCCAGAGTGCTGCGACCGAGGATTGCACCACCATCGCCCGGCAGGCGCTGGATCGCGCGATCCTGGATCTCAGCGCGCGCTTCGGTCCCGATGTCGAAAGCTGGCGTTGGGGCGATCAGCACCAGGCACGGCATGTGCATCCGGGCCTTGGACGCACGCCCGCGCTCGGGTGGATCGTGAACATCAACCAATCCGTCTCGGGCGGGGATTTCACCGTCGCGCGTTCCGGGTCGGTCGGGCATGGCGACGATCCGTTCCTTGCCGGGGACGGGGCAAATTTCCGCGGCGTGTTCGACCTGGCCGATCCCGACAGTTCGGTCTTCATCACCTCGACAGGCCAGTCGGGCCATCCCCTGTCGCGCCATTACGACGATCTGGCGGGCCTGTGGCGGCGCGGCGAATACGTGACCATGTCGCTGGACCCCGAACTGGCGCGGGCGGCCGCTGCGGGCATCACGAGGCTGACACCCAAGGGCTGAAACGCAAACAGGGGGCCGATGGCCCCCCGTTCCGCATCAGGTGCAGGCGCGATCAGAAATGGATCGCGCGACCATATGCGTCCAGCACGGATTCGTGCATCATCTCGGACAGGGTCGGGTGCGGGAAGACCGTCTCCATCAGGTCCTCCTCGGTGGTCTCCAGCTGGCGACCGACGACATAGCCTTGGATCAGCTCGGTCACCTCGGCGCCGACCATGTGCGCGCCCAGCAGCTCGCCCGTCTTGGCGTCGAAGATGGTCTTGACCATCCCCTCGGGTTCGCCAAGCGCGATGGCCTTGCCGTTGCCGATGAAGGGGAACTTGCCGACCTTGATGTCATAGCCCGCTTCCTTGGCCTTGGCCTCGGTCATGCCGACGGATGCGACCTGCGGGTGGCAATAGGTGCAGCCCGCGATGCTGCCCGGCTTGATCGGATGCGGCTTGCCGCCCGCGATCAGTTCCGCGACCATCACGCCTTCGTGGCTGGCCTTGTGCGCCAGCCAGGGCGCGCCTGCCAGATCGCCGATGGCAAAGACGCCCTCGAGATCGGTGCGGCAGTATTCGTCCGTCACGACATGGGTGCGGTCGACCTTGATCCCGGCCTTCTCCAGGCCCAGCCCTTCGGTGTTGCCCACGATCCCCACGGCCGAGATCACGGTGTCGAATTCCATCGTCTCGGTCTTGCCACCGGTCTCGATATGGGCGGTCACCTTGTCGCCCTTGCGGTCCAGCTTCTTGACCGTGGCCTTTTCCATGATCGTCATGCCCTGCTTGACGAACTGCTTCTTGGCGAAGGCGCTGATCTCGGCATCCTCGACGGGCAGGACGCGGTCCATGACCTCGACCACGGTCGTGTCGGCACCGAGCGTGTTGTAGAAGCTGGCGAATTCGATCCCGATCGCGCCCGATCCGATGACCAGCAGCTTCTTGGGCATGTGCGGCGGCTGCAACGCGTGCTTGTAGTTCCAGACCAGCTTGCCATCGGGTTCGAGGCCCGGCAGTTCGCGCGCACGCGCACCGGTGGCCAGCACGATGGATTTCGCGGTGATCTCCTCGGTGCCCTTGTCGGTCTTGACGGTGACCTTGCCCTTGCCGGCCAGGGTCGCCTCGCCCATGATCGTGGTGACCTTGTTCTTCTTGAACAGGTGCCCGATCCCGCCCGACAGCTGCTTGGCGACGCCCCGCGACCGCTTGACGACGGCGTCGAGGTCATAACCGATGCCTTCGGCCTTCAGACCGAATTCCTTGGCGCGGTGCATCAGGTGGAACACCTCGGAGGACCGGAGCAGCGCCTTGGTCGGGATGCAGCCCCAGTTCAGGCAGATACCGCCCAGATGCTCGCGTTCGATGCAGGCCACCTTGAGCCCAAGCTGAGCGCCACGGATCGCGGCGACGTAACCGCCCGGTCCGGCGCCGATCACCACCATGTCGAAATTCTGGGCCATCATGTCCCCCGGCTGACTGAGAATTAGTTCAGCGTTAAATCATTTCGGGGGTGTCAGCAAGTCGGGCCCGGCATCCCGCCCTGTCGCGATCGTCAGGGCTGGCGGTGTTCCGCATCCGGTTCGGGCTCGTCGGCAGGCTCGGACGGTTCCAGCGCATCGCGGTCCAGCCCTTCGCCGTCCAGCTCGGGCTGGTCCTCCTGAACCTCGTCCTCGGGCTGTTCCTCGGTGGAATCCTGCGCCTCGTCCATCAGCGCCTCGACGATGACCGTCGTGGCGTTCGGGCCGATGACGGCATAGTTGCCCTGCTCCTCGACCGTGAGGCTGGCGCGCTGCGTCGTCCGCCACCCGGCATAGGCCGTCAGAAGCGCCAGAAGCACGCCCATGTAGATCCAGAACCCGTCCGGCCCCACGACGCCCATCAGCCAACCCGTCAGGATCGGACCGGCCATCGACCCCACGCCATAGATGAACATCAGACCCGCCGAAGCCGAGGCCATGTCCGACTGGTCCAGGTAATCGTTGGTGTAAGCCAGTAGCAACGCATAGATGGGGTTCGCGGCCCCGCCCATGATCGCGCCCGCGATCACGAGGCCCAGGGTGCCCGGCTGGATGGCGATGACGGCCAGCCCGCAGATGCTGCCGACCGCCGCCATGATCAGCACGACGCGGCGGCGATCCGTGCGGTCCGAAATCCAGCCGACCGGGTATTGCAGCACGAGGCCCCCGGCATAGCTTGCCGCCACGAAGAGCGAGATCTGCGCCACCGACAGCCCGACCTGTGCGCCCCAGACCGAGGACATGCCCGACAGCACGGCCAGCACGCCCCCCATCAGGAAGACGCCGACGCAGCCCAGGGGCGATGCGCGATACAGATCGGCAAAGCTCATCCGCTTGATCGTCTCGAATTGCGGGGCGGGCTTGGCCGACAGCAGGATCGGCGTGAAGGCCAGCGAAACCAGCACCGAAGGGATGACGAACAGCAGGAAGCCCGCGGGATCGGCCGTGTTCAGCAGCAATTGCGCGATCACGATGCCCAGCAGCTGCACGATCATGTAGGCCGACAGCGACTGCCCGCGATTGGCATTGGTCGAACCGGCGTTCAGCCAGCTCTCGGCCGAGATGTACACCCCGCAGAAGCAATAGCCGATGAGGAAGCGCAGCACCGTCCAGGCGATCCAGTGCGGCTCGACCGGGAACAGGATCAGCGTGGCGGAAATGAGCGATCCGAGCGCGGCGAAGACGCGCACATGGCCCACGTTCTGGATCAGCCCCGGCACGGTCAGGCTGCCGACGAGGAACCCGCCGAAATAGCCCGCCATGACCAGCGACATCTGGAAGGTCGGAATACCCTCGATCCCCCCGCGGATACCCAGAAGGGTGCCCTGCATGCCGTTGCCCACCATGAGCAGCAGGATGCCGAGGAAAAGCGGCCAGGTTGTGCGCAGCACGGAGGTCATTTGGGGGGCTCGTTTGTCAGCAGGAGAATCGGAACGCTTCGCCTAGCGCCGATAACACAGGCTGCATGACCTTAAAACGACCCTAGGGGATCAAAAGCGACGCATCGCCATAGCTGAAGAAACGATAGCGTGAGGCAACGGCATGGTCGTAGATCGCCCGGATGCGATCCTGCCCCATCAGCGCCGAGACCAGCATCAGAAGCGTCGATTTCGGAAGGTGGAAATTCGTCATCAGCGCATCGGCCACGCGGAAGGCATGGCCCGGATAGATGAAGATGTCGGTCTTGCCCATGAAGGGCGCGATGGGCGCATCGCCCGCAGCCGGGTTGAGCGCCGGATCGGCCGCCGATTCGATCAGCCGCAGCGCGGTGGTGCCCACGGGAATGACGCGGCGGCCTTCCGCCTTGGCGGCATTGATGCGGGCGGCGGCCTCGGGGGTGACCTGGCCCCATTCCGAATGCATCCGATGGGCCGTCACGTCGTCGACCTTGACGGGCAGGAATGTCCCCGCCCCCACATGCAGCGTCACATGCACGAATTCGACGCCGCGTTCACGCAGCGCATCCAGCAGCGGCGCATCGAAATGCAGGCTGGCCGTGGGGGCCGCCACGGCACCTTGATGTTCCGCCCAGACGGTCTGGTAATCGTCGTGATCCTGTTCGTCGGGCGCACGCAGCGCCGCGATATAGGGCGGCAGCGGCATCGCGCCGACCTGGGCCAGCGCCTGATCGAAGGCGTCGCCCTGGGCGTCGAAGACAAGCCGCAACCCGCCATCGGCGATCTGGGCGACCGTGGCCGACAGGTCGGGACCGAAGCGGATCACCTCGCCCTCGCGCAGCTTGCGCAGGGGCTTGGCCAGCGCCTGCCAGCCCTCGGATGCGGGCTCCAGCAGCGTCACCTCGATCTTCGCGACGGCCTCGCCGTCGGGGGTCTGGCGGGCGCGGGTGCCGGTCAGGCGCGCGGGAATGACCTTGGTGTCGTTCAGCACCAGCACATCGCCCGCGCGCAGGATCTGCGGCAGGTCGAAGACATGGCGGTCCGCGATGGCATCGCCTTGCGCCAGCAGTAGGCGGGCATGGCTGCGCGGGCGCGCGGGGCGCGTCGCGATCAGCCCCTCGGGCAGGTCGAAATCGAAATCCGAAAGCTTCATGGCGGGGCTTCTGCGCCAGCACCGCCCTTCCGTCAAGAAGGCTTGAAGACCCACCAAAGAAGTCGGACTTTACTTTCTTGATGAAATCAGTAGGAGATGACCCGGAAGGGAGCCCGCATGATCGTCTGTCACTGCACCCAGATTTCCGACCGGGATATCCGCGCCGCCATCGACTGGATGCGCGAGGCCGATCCCCAGACCATCATCACGCCCGGCAAGATCTATCATGCCCTGGGCAAGCGTGCCGATTGTGGTGGCTGCATGCCGCTGTTTCTGGACACCATGCGTGCCTGCGATAAGGTTGGTGTCGCGCCGCCAATTCTGCGGCCCAGAACAGACAAAGACAAGGAACGCAGCCATGAAGGGCGACCCCAAGGTCATCGAATATCTCAACGCCGCGCTTCGGTCTGAGCTGACCGCGGTCAGCCAGTACTGGCTCCACTACCGCCTGCAGGAGGATTGGGGCTTTGGCAAGATCGCCAAGAAATCCCGCGAGGAATCCATCGAGGAGATGCAGCACGCCGATCGCCTGATCGAGCGAATCATCTTCCTCGAAGGGCATCCGAACCTGCAGAAGCTGGACCCGCTGCGCATCGGGCAGGATCTGAAGGAAACGCTGGAAAGCGATCTGGCCGCCGAACACGATGCCCGCACGCTCTATATCGAGGCGCGCGACCATTGCGACAGCGTGGGCGATTACGTCAGCAAGAACCTGTTCGAACATCTGATCCAGGACGAGGAAGGCCATATCGACTTCCTCGAGACGCAGCTGGAGCTTTATGGCGCGATCGGCGCGCAGAACTATGGCCAGCTGAACGCCACCCCGGCGGATCAGGGCGAAAAGGACGACGCGCTGTAAGCGTCGCGGGAATCAGGGGGCTTCGGCCCCCTTTTTCACCTCTCTGACCGCCTGGGGTCGGCCCGGCTCAGGCCAGCCAGTCGCGCGCCAGATCCGGCAGCGCGTCGAAATGATCCAGCATCGCATCGGGCGCCAGCCTGCGGATCGCCTCGCCCTCGGGACCGAAGCTGACCAGCGCCACGCGCACGCCCGCCGCTGCCGCCGTCTTGCGGTCGGTTTCCGTATCCCCGATCAGGAAGGACCGCGCAACCGTGCCGCCCGCCTGTTCGACCGCCGCCTGGTAGGGGCGCGGATCGGGCTTGCGCACCGGCAGCGTATCCGCCCCGATCATCGAGGCGAAACGGTCGCGGATGCCCAGCTTGCGCAGCAGCACCTCGGCCAGACCCGACGGCTTGTTCGTGCAGACCGACAGGATGTGGCCATCCTGCGCCAGCCGGTCCAGCGCAGGTTCGACCCCGGGATAGAGCCGCGTATGCACGTCGATCGCCTCGCCGTAATGGTCCAGCAGGCGGTGGAAATCCTGATCCTCGGCCTCGGGCGGGATCAGCACGTCCCGGGGGGCGCGGGCGTAACCGGCCCGCAGCATGGCCCGCCCGCCATGGAAGGCCACCAGCGCGTCATCCACCGGATGCAGCAGATCGCCCATGCCCCGCCCGCGAAAGCAGGCATTCGCCGCAGCGATCAGATCGCCCGAGGTATCCGCCAAGGTGCCGTCCAGGTCGAAGACCACCGTTCCCGCCATGCTGTCCTCCTTCGAAACGATCCGAAAACAAAGGTGAATGCGCCGGGGCTTTCCAGCGCACCCCGCCCCGATTAGAACGCCGGGGCAAGAAAGCAAACAGGCGATGGGGTCGGCATGTCGGAAAATGCGGTGGCGGTGGTAATCCTTGCGGCGGGTCAGGGCAGCCGGATGCAGTCGGACCTGCCCAAGGTCCTGCACCGTCTGGGCGGCGCGCCGCTGGTCGGTCACGCGCTGTCGGGCGCGCGCAGCCTGGAACCCGAGCAGGTGATCGTGGTGACGGGCCACGGATCGGAGGCGGTGACCCGCGCGGTCGCGAAGCTGGACCCCGATGCGCAATGCGTCCTGCAATCCGAACAGCTGGGCACCGGCCATGCCGTGCAGCAGGCCCTGCCCCAGCTCGAAGGGTTCCAGGGCAAGGTCGTCATCCTCTATGGCGACACCCCCTTCATCGGCGAGGATACGCTGGCCGCCCTGGCCAGCCACACCGCCGATCTGGTCGTGCTGGGCTTCGAGGCCGAGGATCCGGGCCGCTACGGCCGCCTGGTCGTGACCGACAAGGGGCTGGAACGCATCGTCGAATACAAGGATGCGGACGCTGCCACGCGCCAGATCGTGCTGTGCAATTCCGGCGTCATGGCACTGGATGCGGATCTTCTGCGCCTGCTGATCGTGCGCCTGTCCGACGACAACGCCGCCGGCGAATACTATCTGACCGACCTCGTGGCGCTGGCCCGTGCCGAGGGGCGCCGCGCCGATGTCGTCACCTGCGACGAGGAAGAGACCCTGGGCATCAACACCCGCGCCGAGCTTGCCCGCGCCGAGGCCCTGTTCCAGGCCCGTGCCCGCGCCCGCGCGATGGAGGACGGCGTCACCCTGTCCGATCCCGGAAGCACCTTCTTCGCGCTGGACACGGTGATCGGACGCGATGCGATCATCGGTCAGAACGTGGTCTTCGGACCGGGCGTCACCGTCGAATCCGGGGCCGAGATCCTGCCCTTCTGCCATCTCGAAGGGTGCCATGTCAGCGCGGGCGCGACGGTCGGGCCCTTTGCGCGGCTGCGCCCCGGCGCGGAACTGGGCGGCGATGTGCATGTCGGCAATTTCGTGGAAATCAAGAACACCGTCCTGGACGAGGGCGCGAAGGTCGGGCACCTGACCTACCTGGGCGACGCGCATGTGGGCGAGGCCACGAATATCGGCGCGGGCACCATCACCTGCAACTATGACGGCGTGATGAAGCACCGCACGACCATCGGCGCGCGCGCCTTCATCGGCAGCGACACGATGCTGGTGGCACCGGTGACCGTGGGTGCGGATGCGATGACGGGATCGGGTTCGGTCATCACCGAGGACGTCCCCGACGGCGCGCTGGCGATCGGACGCGCGCGGCAGGCAACGAAACTCGGTCTTGCGACCCGCCTGATGGCGGCGCTGCGTGCCAGGAAGGAGACGCGCTGATGTGCGGCATCATCGGAATTCTGGGCAATCACGAAGCCTCTCCCCAGCTGGTCGAGGCGCTGCGCAGGCTGGAATATCGCGGCTATGACAGCGCGGGCGTCGCCACGATCGACGCATCGGGCCGGTTGGACCGCCGCCGCGCGGTGGGCAAGCTGGTGAACCTGTCGGACCGGCTGGTCCACGAACCCCTGCCCGGCCATACCGGCATCGGCCATACCCGGTGGGCGACCCATGGCGCCGCGACCGAGGCGAACGCCCATCCCCACCGCTCGGGCCCGGTCGCCGTCGTCCATAACGGCATCATCGAGAATTTCCGCGAACTGCGCGCCGAGCTGCAGGGGATGGGCATCCAGCCACAGTCCCAGACCGACACGGAAACCGTCGCCCTGTGGACCGCGCATTACCTGCAGCAGGGCATGTCCCCGCAACAGGCGGCCCGCGCCACGCTGGCACGGCTGGACGGCGCCTTTGCGCTGGCCTTCCTGTTCGAGGGCGAAGGCGATCTGATCATCGCCGCGCGCAAGGGCAGTCCGCTGGCCATCGGTCACGGCACGAACGAGATGTTCCTGGGGTCCGACGCCGTGGCGCTGGCGCCCTTCACGGACCGCATCACCTATCTCGAGGATGGCGATCACGCGGTCCTGACCCGCGCAGGCGTGCAGATCTTCGATGTGGCAGGCGAACCCGTCCAGCGTGCGACCAACCGCATCGACGTGGGATCGACCGCCATCGACAAGGGCGGCTATCGCCATTTCATGGCCAAGGAGATCGCCGAACAGCCCGCCGTCATCGGCGATGTGCTGAACCACTACGTCAAGGACGACCGCATCATCCTGCCCGAGGGCCTGGATTTCAACGATGTGGACCGGATCTCGCTGGTGGGTTGCGGCACCGCGCATCTGGCGGGGCATGTGGCGAAATACTGGTTCGAACAGCTTGCGGGCCTGCCCTGCGACATCGATGTGGCATCCGAGTTCCGCTATCGCGAGCCGCCGCTGTCGGATCGCAGCTGGTTCGTCGCGATCAGCCAATCGGGCGAAACGGCGGACACGCTGGCCGCCCTGCATTACGCCCGCGCCCATGTCGCGCGGACCGTGGGGCTGGTGAACGTGGGCACCTCGGCCATCGCGCGCGACAGCGACGTGGCACTGCCCACTCTTGCCGGGATCGAGGTCAGCGTCGCCTCGTCCAAGGCGTTCACCTGCCAATTGGCGGTCCTGGCCGTTCTGGCGCTGAAGGCTGCCCATGACCGGGGCCGCATCGACGACCGGGCGCTGGCCGCCCATCTGCGCGACCTGCGGTCCATCCCGGCGTTGATGTCACAGGCGCTGGCGCTCAGCGACGATTGCCGCGACCATGCCGACTGGCTGGCCGGTGCACGCGACGTGCTCTATCTCGGGCGCGGCGCGCTTTATCCGGTCGCGCTGGAAGGCGCGCTGAAGCTGAAGGAGCTGAGCTACATCCATGCCGAGGGCTATGCCTCGGGCGAGCTGAAGCACGGCCCCATCGCGCTGATCGACGGCGATGTGCCCGTCGTGGTGCTGGCGCCGCATGACGCGTTGTTCGACAAGACCATCTCGAACATGCAGGAGGTCATGGCCCGCCACGGTCGCGTGCTGCTGATCTCGGATGCGGGGGGGATCGCGGCGGCCGGCGAAGGCGTGACGGCCAGCCTGACGCTGCCCTCGGGCGGGGGCGTGTTCCAGCCGATGCTCTATGCCGTGCCGATGCAGTATCTGGCCTATCACGCGGCGGTCGCCAAGGGGACCGACGTGGACCAGCCGAGGAACCTGGCGAAATCGGTCACGGTGGAATGAAAAGAAGGCCCGCCATCACGGCGGGCCTTCTGGTTACAGGCGGCGGAAGGTCACGTAATGGGGGGCGCGCCCTTCCCGCAGGGCCTTCTGTTCATAGCGTGTGCTGATCCAGTCGTCCCAAGGGCGATCGGTATCCGCGATCATCTCGAATCCCGCCGGCGGAACCTCTTCGCGGGTCTGGCGGATGTAATCGGGAATGTCGCTGGCCACGCGGAAGATCCCGCCCGACTTCATCACCCGCGCAAGCGGCAGCAGATGTTCGGGCGTGACGAAGCGGCGGCGGTGATGGCGCGCCTTGGGCCAGGGATCGGGATACATCAGGAAGGCCCGCTCGATGCTGGCATCGGGCAGCACGTCCATCAGATCGCGCGCATCGCCGGGATGCACGCTGACATTCTGGACGCCCGCCTCGCGGATCTTGCCCAGCAGCATGGCCACGCCATTGATGAAGGGCTCGCAGCCGATGATGCCCATCTGCGGGTGGGTCTTGGCCATGTGGACCATGTGCTCGCCGCCGCCGAAGCCCACCTCCAGCCAGACCGGACGGTCGTCGCCGAAGATCGCCGCCGGGTCGATGGGCGTGCGGTCGGGGTTGTCCTGATGCGTGATGCCCCGCGGGCGCAGGTCGCCCAGATCCTCGGACAGGTATCCCTTCTGGCTTTGGCGAAGGGTCTTGCCGTGACGGCGGCCATAGAAATTCCGCCGGGGCGGATTCGGATCGAATGCGGATTTGGGTTCGTCGCTCATGGGCAAGCGAATTGGCGCAAGGCGCGGATCATTGCAAGCCCCGATAAGGAAAAGGGCCAGGGGTTTCCCCCCGGCCCTGTCCCGTTCGATCCGGTTCAGTCCGCCATCAGGCGGCTGATGATGACGGTGACTTCGGGCTTCTTGCCGATCTCCTCCATCGAGACCTGCCGCGTGATCTTGCGCACGGCGTCCTCCATCTTGCCGTCGTCGCGCACGGTGCGGCGATCGGCACGTTCGAGGAACTCGGACAGCTCGTTCTCGATCATCTGGTCCAGCTCGGTCCCCGAGCGGCCGCGGACCGGCAGGCCCATCAGCTCGACCCAGGCGTCGGGCAGCGCGTTGTCGTCCTCGTCGATGATGACGCTGACCGTCGCCTGACCGTTCAGAGCCATGCGGATGCGGTCGCGCACGACGCCGTCCATCGCGCCGATCAGGACGTTGCCGTCCAGATACAGGCGACCGGTCTCGATCTGGTCCACGATCTTGGGGGCATCGCCCGTCAGATCGGCCATGGCACCGTTCACGATCACCTCGGCCGACATGCCCTTGGCCCGCGCCAGCATCACGTGTTCGCGCAGATGCAGATGTTCGCCATGCATCGGGATGACGATGCTGGGCTTCAGGATCTCGTGCATCGCCTCGATATCGGGGCGGTTCGCGTGGCCCGACACGTGATAGAGCCCGTCATCGGCGTCATAGACCTCGACGCCCATCTCGCTGAGCGAGTTCATGATGCGGCCGACCGAACGTTCGTTCCCCGGAATGGTCTTCGAGCTGAAGAGGAAGCTGTCGCCCTGCTTCAGCGACAGACCCAAATAGCGGCCCCGCGACAGCTGCGCGCTGGCGGCGCGGCGTTCGCCCTGGCTGCCGGTCACGATCAGCATCACCTCCTTGCGGGGCAGCTTCGCAGCCTCTTCGGGGCCGATCGTGTCGGGAAAATCGGTCAGGATGCCCGTGTCGATCCCCACGGCCACCATGCGGCGCATGGCACGTCCTAGCAGGCAGATCTTGCGCCCGCCGGCCTTGGCGGCATCCGCCAGCGTCTTGAGGCGCGCGATGTTGCTGGCGAAGGTCGTGGCCACCACCATGTTCGGCTGGGCGACGACCCATTCCAGGATCGGGTTCGCCAGCAGTGCCTCGGACCGGCCCGGATGGGTCGAGAAGATGTTCGTGCTGTCGCAGGTCAGCACCTTCACGCCGTCGGTCTCGGTCGCGATTTCCTTCCAGGCGATGGGGTCCCATGCCTCGCCCACGACGGGGGTGCCGTCCAGCTTGAAATCGCCGGTATGCAGGATGCGGCCCGCCGGCGTGTCGATGATCAGCGCGCTGCTCTCGGGGATCGAGTGGCTGATCGGCGCGTATTGCACCTTGAAGGGCCCCAGCTCGGTCACCTCGGGGCGCGGCTCGACGATGCGGACGGTATCGGCAGGGTGGCCCGCCTCCTCCAGTTTCAGACGGATCAGCGATCCGGTGAAGCGCCGCGCATAGATCGGCACCTCCAGCTTGGACCACAGATGGCCCAGACCGCCCAGGTGATCCTCGTGACCATGGGTCACGAAGATCGCCTCGAGGCGGTGCTTGTTCTTTTCCAGCCATGCGATGTCCGGCATGATCAGGTCGATGCCCGGCGCGGATTCCATGTCCCCGAACGTGACGCCCAGATCGACCAGGATCAGTCGTTCCTTACCCGGCGCGCCATATCCGTAGACATAGGCGTTCATGCCGATTTCGCCCGCGCCGCCAAGCGGCAGATAGATCAGGCGGTCAGCCATTGCCCATCTCCTTGTTGTAATCGTGGATGAGCCGGAGCCCATGCATTGTAAGATCGTCTTCGATAGCGTCGAACAGGTCAAATCCCTGATCGAACAACGGGGCAAGCCCCCCGGTTGCAATGACTTTCATGGGCCGGTCGCGTTCGGCGCGGATACGCGCGACGATCCCTTCGACCAGACCCAGATATCCCCAGAACACGCCCGCCTGGATGCAGGAGACGGTGTTCGTGCCGATGACCTGCGCGGGCATCGTGATGTCCACATGCGGCAGGGACGCGGCCCCCATGTGCAGCGCCTCGAGCGACAGGTTGACGCCCGGCGCGATCGCCCCCCCGATATAGGCGCCGTCGACATCTACCACGTCGAAGGTGGTGGCGGTGCCGAAATCCACCACGATCAGGTCGGGGCCGTGGCGGTCGAAGGCGCCCACGGTGTTCACCAGCCTGTCCGGCCCCACCGTGGTGCCGGGATCGACGCGGGGCGGCACCGGCAGCAGGCAATCGGGCTTGCCCACGACCAGCGGGCGCGTGTCGAAGTAACGGTTGCACAGCACGCGCAGATTGAACACCACCCGCGGTGCGGTCGCGCTGATGATGCAATGGTCGATCTGCAGCTCGAACCGCTCGACCGCGATCAGCGTGGACAGCCAGACATAGTATTCGTCCGCCGTGCGGCGATGATCGGTGCGGATGCGCCAATGCGACAGGAATTTCGTCCCGTCCCAGACCGAGAAGACCGTGTTCGTATTGCCAGTGTCGATGCACAGAAGCATGGCTCAGCCCCCGAAATGGATGTCGGCGGCGGGGATCGCGTGGCGACCCCGCGGGCCGGTCAGGATCAGTGCGCCGGTATCGTCGATCCCGTCGAACCGCCCGGTGAATTCGGCATTGCCCGTCCGCGCGACGATCGTCTCGCCCAGCTTGGCGGCCCGCGCCATCCAGGCGTTGCGGATCGGCCCGAAGCCATAGGCCAGAAGCTGGCGGTGCCAGCCGTCGAATGCAGGGGCCAAGGCGTCCAGCATCTCGTCGGGGGTGACGGCCATTCCGGTTTCCGCCAGCAGGCTGACGGGGCGCATGGCCCCCGCCTCGACATCGGCCGGCGCAGGGGCCTCGGTCAGGTTGATGCCGATGCCGACCGCAAGAAGACCCAGATTGCCGCCCGTGCCGGTGCTTTCCAGCAGGATGCCCGACAGCTTGCCGCCGTTCAGCAACACATCGTTCGGCCATTTCAGCGCAAAGTTCGGCTGCGGGCCGCAGACCGCACGAAGCGCGTCATGCACCGCAAGCGCCGCGACGAAGGACAGCCGTGCGGCATCGCCGAGGCCGCCTTGCGGGCGCATCACCAGGGTCGCGGCGAAATTGCCCTGCGGGTCGCGCCATGCCCGCCCGCGCCGGCCGCGACCGGCCTCTTGCCGATAGGCCATGATCCAGGCGGGGCCGGTCAGGTCGGCGGCGCGGCGGAAGGCCTCGGCATTGGTGCTGTCCACACGGTCGAGGACGTGGCGCGCCACGCCCTCGGGCCATGCTTCGGTCGATGCCTCACTCACCCGCAGCAGTCGCGGCCTCGGCCCCGCCTACAAGCGATTGCGCGGCGGTGGCGGCGGCATCGTCGATGCCCAGCATCGTCACCGCACCCAGCAGCAGGGCGGCGGCGGGAACCAGCAGCGCGCCGTATTGCACCATGCCCATGCGGCTTTCGGCATGATCGGCATCGTCGCCGAAGAACATGTAGTAGACGATCCGAAGATAGTAGAACGCCCCGATCACCGATGCGATCACGCCCAGCACCGCCAGCCAGGCCTTGCCGCCATCCACCGACGCCGTCAGCACCCCGTATTTGGCGAAGAAGCCCAGGAAGGGCGGCACGCCGGCAAGGCTGAACATCAGGAACAGCACGGCCGTGCCCTTCAGCGGGTTGGTGATCGCGAAACGGTTCAGGCTGCCCAGGTCGACGACCGGCTGCCCGTCGCGTTCCATGGACAGGATGAAGGCGAAGGTGCCGATGTTCATCACCGAATAGATCGCCATGTAGAGCAGCATCGCCTGCACGCCATAGGCCGTGCCCGCGGCCAGCCCTACCAGCGCGAAGCCCATATGCGCGATCGAGCTGTAGGCCATCAGGCGCTTGATGTTGCGCTGGCCGATACCTGCAATGGACCCCACGAACATCGACATGACGGCCAGCGCCGCGATGATCTGGCTCCAATCGTCGGGGACATTGCCGAACGCATCGAACATGACACGCGCGATCAGCGCCATGGCGGCGACCTTCGGTGCGGTCGCGAGGAAAGCGGTCACGGGCGAAGGCGCGCCTTCATAGACGTCGGGCGTCCACATGTGGAACGGCACGGCGCTGACCTTGAACGCAAGGCCCACCAGCAGGAAGACCAGGCCGAACAGCAGCCCCATCGGCAGGATGCCCGCCTGCACGACCTGGATGATGCCCGCGAAACCCGTGGTCCCCGAGAAGCCGTAGATCAACGAGGCGCCGTAGAGCAGCAGACCCGAGCTGAGCGCGCCCAGCACGAAATACTTGAGGCCCGCCTCGGAGGATTTGACGCTCTCGCGGCGCATCGCCGCCACGACATAGAGCGCGAGCGACTGCAGTTCGAGACCCATGTAGAGCGTCAGCAGATCGCCCGCCGAGACCATCACCATCATGCCCACCACGGCCAGCACGATCAGGATCGGGTATTCGAAGCGCATCAGCTTGTGGCGCAGCAGGTAATCCGCGCTCATGGCGAGGACGGCGGCGGCCGATAGCAGGATGGTGACCTTGGCAAAGCGCGCGAAGGCGTCGTCCATGAACATGCCCGCGAAGCCCGCCTGTTCGGGGCGGTCCGCCACGCCCAGATACAGACCCGCCAGCAGCATCGCCGCGACGCTGGCCCACAGGATGGGTCGCGCCACCGCGTCCTTGCCCAGATAGGCCCCGGCCATCAGCGCCGCCAGCGCATAGATCGCAAGGCAGAGCTCGGGCAGGACGGTCGAGAGATCAAGTCCGGTCATCTTGCGTTCCTCAATGGCTGGCGGCCGTGGCCGCCATCTCGTCTTCGGGCGCTTCGGGCAGCGCGTCGTTGAAATTCACCAGAAGCGCCTCGACCGAGGGGCCGGTGATGTCGGTCACAAGGCGCGGATAGACGCCCAGGATCAGGGTCATGGCGACCAGCGGCACGAACAGCCAGCGTTCGCGCGGGGTCATGTCGGCGATGCCGCGCAGGCTCTCCTTGATCAGCGCGCCCATGGTGACGCGGCGATACAGCCACAGCGCATAGGCCGCCGACAGGATCACCCCGGTCGCGGCCACGAAGGCCACCCAGGTATTGGCCCGGAACGCGCCCATCAGCGTCAGGAATTCACCCACGAAGCCCGAGGTGCCGGGCAGGCCCACATTGGCCATCGTGAAGAACATGAAGACCAGTGCATAGACCGGCATCCGGTTCACGAGGCCGCCATAGGCGTCGATTTCCCGCGTATGCATGCGGTCGTAGATCACGCCCACCAGCAGGAACAGCGCCCCCGAGATGAAACCGTGAGACAGCATCTGGAAGATCGCGCCGTCCAGACCCTGCTGGTTGGCCGCGAAGATGCCCATCGTGACGTAACCCATATGCGCGACAGAGGAATAGGCGATCAGCTTCTTCATGTCGGACTGCGCCAGCGCCACGAGCGAGGTATAGACGATCGCGATCGCGGACATCCACAGGACCAGCCCCTGCAGCAGATCGGCCGCGACCGGGAACATCGGCAGGCTGAAGCGCAGGAAGCCGTAGCCGCCCATCTTCAGCAGCACCGCCGCCAGCACGACCGAACCCGCGGTCGGTGCCTGCACGTGCGCATCGGGCAGCCAGGTATGGACCGGCCACATCGGCATCTTGACCGCGAAGCTTGCGAAGAAGGCAAGGAACAGCAGCGTCTGCATGCCGCCCATCACCGTGATCCCCAGGATCGTCATGGTCTGCGACGGGAAGTCAAAATCCAGAAGCGCCACGATGTCGGTGGTTCCGGCGGTGCGCGCCATCGCGATCATCGCGACTAGCATCAGGACCGACCCGATGAAGGTATAGAGGAAGAACTTGAACGCCGCGTAGATGCGGTTCGCCCCGCCCCAGATCCCGATCACGAGGAACATGGGGATCAGCCCGGCCTCAAAGAACAGGTAGAACAGGATCAGATCCAGCGCCGCGAAGACACCGATCATCAGACCCTCCAGCACCAGGAAGGCGATCATGTATTCCTTGACGCGGTTGCTGACATCCCAGGTGGACAGGATGGTCAGCGGCATCAGGAAGGTCGTCAGCAGGATGAACAGGATCGAGATGCCGTCCACGCCCATCTTGTAGCGCAGGCCCATGATCCAGGCGTGATCCTCGACGAACTGGAAGCCGGGCTGCGAAGGCTCGAAGCCCGCCAGCAGGAACAACGATATCAGGAAGGTCGCGCTGGTGGCGATCAGGGCCAGGAACTTGGCGTTCTTCTGCGCGGCGGCGTCGTCGCCCCGAAGGAACAGCGCCAGGATGCCCGCGGCCACGATGGGCAGGAAGGTGATGATCGAAAGAAGGTTCGTCATGTCAGTGCGCGCCCCGCATCATCACCCAGATCAGCAAGCCTACGATGCCCAGGACCATCGCGAAGGCATAATGGAACAGATAGCCCGATTGCACGCGCCCCGCGAAGCGCGTGAGGCGCGGAATGATTCCCAGGGCCACGCCGTTGATGGCGCTGTCGATAATCGCTCCGTCGCCCCGCGTCCACAGCCGCGCGCCGATCCAGCGCGCGGGCCGGACGAAGACCCGGTCATAGAGTTCGTCGAAATACCACTTGTTCAGCAGGAACTGGTACAGCCCCGGCTGTTGCGCGGCCAGCTTGGCAGGTGCCTCGGGGCGGCGGATATACATGATCCATGCAAGCCCCAGCCCAGTCAGCATCGCGAAGAAGGGCGACATCTTCACCCAGGCGGGGACATAATGGGCATCATGCATCACGTGATTATCGGGATGCATGTAGATGGCCCCCTGCCCCACGGTCGCGGGATCGACATGGGTCGCCTCGCCCTCGGCATGTGCGTCGTCCTGTTCTTCGGCCGGTGCGGTTTCGGCATGACCCTCGTCATGCGCGGCCGCGATTTCGGGCATTCCGAAGAAGCGCTGCACGCCCTCCTCCTCGAAGAAGCTGTTGTACCACACCATCCCCGAGAACACCGCCCCGAGCGCCAGCACCCCAAGCGGGATCAGCATGACGCGCGGGCTTTCATGCGCATGGTCATGCGCATGATGATCGCCGCGCGGCTTGCCGAAGAAGGTCATGAAGATCAGGCGCCAGCTGTAGAAGCTTGTGAACAGCGCCGCGATGACCAGCATCCAGAAGGCATAGCCGTTCCCCGAGGCATAGGCGCTCTCGATCACGGCGTCCTTGGACAGGAAGCCCGCAAAGCCGATATGGGTCAGCGGAATGCCGACGCCGGTGATGGCCAGCGTGCCGATCATCATCGCCCAGAAGGTCAGCGGGATCTTGTGACGAAGCCCGCCGTAATTGCGCATGTCCTGTTCGTGATGCATCGCATGGATGACCGAACCGGCGCCCAGGAACAGCATCGCCTTGAAGAAGGCATGCGTGAACAGGTGGAACATCGCCACCGAATAGACGCCGACCCCTGCGGCCACGAACATGTAGCCCAGCTGCGAACAGGTGGAATAGGCGATGACCCGCTTGATGTCGTTCTGCACCAGACCGACCGTCGCCGCAAAGAAGGCGGTGGTTGCGCCGATCATCACGATGAAGGTCTTGGCCTCGGGGGCGAATTCGAACAAGGGCGACATGCGGCAGACAAGGAAGACGCCCGCCGTGACCATGGTCGCCGCGTGGATCAGTGCCGACACGGGCGTCGGCCCCTCCATCGCGTCGGGCAGCCAGGTATGCAGGAACAGCTGCGCCGACTTGCCCATCGCACCGATGAACAGCAGCACGGCCAGCAGGTTCGCGGCGTTCCAGTCGGTCCAGAGGAAATGCATCTGCGTTTCGGCGATCATCGGGACCTGTGCGAAGATCTCGTCGAACTGGATCGAGCCGGTCAGCCACCACAGCCCGAAGATCCCCAGAAGGAAGCCGAAATCGCCGACGCGGTTCACGATGAAGGCCTTCATCGCCGCAGCACCCGCCGACTGCTTCTTGAAGTAGAACCCGATCAGCAGATAGGACGCGACGCCCACGCCTTCCCAGCCGAAGAACATCTGCAGCAGGTTGTCGGCGGTCACCAGCATCAGCATGGCGAAGGTGAAGAAGGACAGATAGGCGAAGAAGCGCGCGCGATAGGGTTCGTCATCGCCGAAGTTCTCGTCATGCGCCATGTAGCCGAAGCTGTAGAGATGCACGAGCGCCGAGACCGAGGTGATGACGATCAGCATGATCGCGGTCAGACGGTCCAGCCGGATCGCCCATTCCGTCGTGAAATCGCCCGAGACGACCCAGTCCAGCACCGGATACTGGCGCAACTGGCCGTCGAAGCCCAGAAACACGATCCACGAGGCAAGGGCCGCGGCGAACAGGATGCCGGTCGTCAGGACCTGCGCGCCGCGTTCGCCGATCAGCCGCCAACCGAAACCGGCGATCAGCGCGCCGATCAGCGGGGCAAAGAGAATGAATTGAGCCATGGGTCCCTTACCCCTTCATCACGTTGACGTCTTCGACCGCGATCGTGCCGCGGTTGCGGAAGAACACCACCAGGATCGCAAGGCCGATCGCGGCCTCGGCCGCGGCGACGGTCAGCACGAACATCGTGAAGATCTGCCCCGCCAGATCGCCCAGATGGTACGAAAAGGCGACGAAGTTGATGTTGACCGCCAGAAGCATCAGCTCGATCGACATCAGGATGACGATCACGTTCTTTCGGTTCACGAAGATGCCGAAGATCCCGGCGACGAAGAGGACCGCCCCCACGACAAGGAAATGTGTCAATCCGATCATCTTATCTGTCCCTCCGGGCCGTCACCCGTTGAATTTCCGGTCCGCGCGCGGGGCGCGGATCACAAGCCCTGCCCCGGCTTCACGTCGCGAAGCTGCATCGCCTTGGCCGGGTCGCGGTGCATCTGCTCGATCACGTTCTGCCGCTTGATGTCGCGGCGATGGCGCATCGTCAGGGTGATCGCACCGATCATCGCGACCAGCAGGATCAGACCCGCGATCTGGAAGGGCAGGATGTAGCGGTCGTACATCACCAGCCCGATGGCATTGGTGTTCAGCGTCTGCTGTTCCAGCGGAACGGCGCGCAGGGCCTGCGCGCCTTCCGCGCTCTCCCATGCGCCGAATGCGATGCCCAGCTGCGCCAGAAGCACGATGGCGATCAGGCCGGCCAGCGGCAGATACTGCGCAAGCTCGCCCTTCAGCTGGGCGAAATCGACATCCAGCATCATGACCACGAACAGGAACAGCACCGCGACCGCGCCGACATAGACGATGACCAGCAGCATGGCCACGAACTCGGCCTGCAGTAGCACGAACAGCCCCGCCGCCGACAGGAATGCCAGGATCAGCCACAGCACCGAATGGACCGGGTTGCGTGCCAGAACGACCATGAAGCCCGCCGTGCAGACCGAGATCGCAAACAGGTAGAAGGCAAATGTCATGACTGATCGGTCCCCTCGGATTCGGTGAAGATCGACTGCGCGATCTCCAGCGCCTTCTGCATCGCGGGGATGCCGCCGAACATCCCCATCTGATAGATCGTCTCGGCGACCTCGCGCGGGGTCGCCCCGGCCTCGATCGCGTGGCGGATGGTCATGCGCAGCTGCGGTTCCGCATGGGCCCCCTGCACGGTCATGGCCGCGATGGTGATCAGCAGGCGCGTGCGCGCATCCAGCCCGTCACGATTGAAGGTCTTGCCGAACCACATCTCCAGCATGTCCGCCGGCATGGTCGGGAACATCTTCTCGTAGGCGCGCAGGTCGAGGTTTTCCAACGCCGGATTGAAGGCCCGCGCCATTTCCTGGCCCTGGGCGATCATCTGCTGGAACATCTGCCGGAAGGGATCGGTCATCGGTAGGGCGCGTCCATGGCGAGATTGCGCGCAATCTCGGCTTCCCAACGGGCGCCGTTGTCCAGAAGCTTCTCCTTGTCGTAGAAAAGCTCCTCGCGCGTTTCGGTGGCGAATTCGAAATTCGGCCCCTCGACGATGGCATCGACCGGGCATGCCTCCTGGCAGAACCCGCAATAGATGCACTTGGTCATGTCGATATCGTAGCGCGTGGTGCGGCGCGATCCGTCCTCGCGCGGTTCGGCATCGATGGTGATGGCCTGCGCGGGGCAGATCGCCTCGCACAGCTTGCAGGCGATGCAGCGTTCCTCGCCGTTGGGATAGCGGCGCAGCGCATGCTCGCCGCGAAAGCGCGGGCTGAGCGGCCCCTTCTCGTGGGGATAGTTCAGGGTCGGCTTGGGCGCGAAGAAGTAGCGCATGCCCAGGCCGAAGCCCTTGATGAAATCCACCATCAGGAAATACTTGGTGGCGCGAACGACGTCGAATGCCATCTGTCAGACTCCTGCCCAGCGGGCCCAGAAGGTGCCCAGGACTTCGAATTTCGCGAGGAATGCCACGATCACCACCCAACCGAGCGACAGCGGCAGGAACACCTTCCAGCCGATGCGCATCAGCTGGTCGTAGCGGTACCGCGGCACGAGCGCCTTCACCATGGCGAACATGAAGAACCAGAAGACCATCTTCAGGAACATCCACAGCACGCCGTCGGGAATGCCCGGAATGGGCGACAGCCAGCCGCCGAAGAACAGCAGGCTGATCAGCGCGCACATCAGCCACATGGCGATGTATTCGCCCGCCATGAACAGCAGGTAGGGGGTCGAGGAATATTCGACCATGAAGCCCGCGACCAGTTCGGATTCCGCTTCGGGCAGATCGAAGGGCGGACGGTTGGTTTCGGCCAGCGCGCTGACGAAGAACAGCACGACCATCGGCAGATGCGGCAGCCAGTACCAGGACAGCAAGCCCGCGCCGCGCTGCGCCTCGACGATGGCGGTCAGGTTCATCGACCCGGTCGAGATGATGACGCCGATGATGATCAGCCCCAGGCTCACCTCGTAGGAGATCATCTGCGCGGCCGAACGGAGCGAGCCGAGGAACGGGTATTTCGAGTTCGAGGCCCAGCCGCCCATGATCACGCCGTACACCTCGAGCGAGGAAACCGCGAAGATGAACAGGATGCCCACGTTGATGTCCGCCATCACCCAGCCCGGTGCGAAGGGGATCGCCACGAAGGCCAGAAGCGCCAGCATCATCGACAGGAAGGGCGCCAGGAAGAAGACGAACTTGTCCGAGCCGGCTGGAATCACCACTTCCTTGACGACGAACTTCAACGCGTCGGCAAATGTCTGCAGCAGGCCCCAGGGGCCGACCACGTTCGGACCGCGCCGCATCTGCACGGCGGCCCAGATCTTGCGGTCGCCATAGACCAGATAGATCAGCGACAGCATCACGAAGGCGATGACGGCCAGACCCTGCGCCAGCAGGATGATCGCGATGCCCAAGGAAGATGCCCAGAATTCAGCCATGATGCCCGTCCCTTATTATCACGCGACCGGGATGCCGCGTGCCCTGCAATCCTGCAGGGTCTGTTCCGTTTCCATCACGCGCAGGCCCAGGGGCTTGTCCTGCGACATCGTGAAGGCCGATCCGATCAGCAGTTTTCCGTTACGTTCCGCCTGCAGCGTGCGGATATGGCGCCCATAGGCCGCCCCGTTCCTGTCCGCCCAACCGGCCAATGCGCAGGTGGCATACGAGAAGGCGATATCAGCGTCCACCCCCTGCCGAAGGTTGGCGGTCACCTCGACAAGCCCGTTCGTATCCCCGAGGGCATCGACCTTGGCCGCGATGAACATCTCGGGGGCGATCTCGGCCCCCTCGCGCAGTGCCGGCAGGGCCGGCTGCGCGCGCGCGGCGAACTCCTCCAGCGCCTTTTCCTGCGCCGTCTGGCGGTCCGGGACCGAGGCCGCGACCAGCCCGCCCAGATCGAGGTCCAGATTGGCGTTCAATGCGGCCAGATCGGCTTCGGTCACGGCGAATGCGTCGCGGCCCGCGGGGCTTCCGAGGTCCATCTCGGTCACCGAACCATCGGGTTCCAGGATCAGGATCTCGCCCGACTTGGTGGACACGCGCGCAAGGCTCAGCGGTGCCTCGCCCACCTTGGTGCCGGGGCTTGCGATGCGCGCCTGCATCTCGGCGGGCTTGGGTTTCGGGCGCCCGTCATCCGCGGCATCGCCGCAGGCCAGCAGCGGCAGGAATGCCACGGCTGCCAAGGGTTTCAGGAGCGATCCGGCGCGCATCACGTCACTCCGCAGCCATGGGTTGCGCCTGCCGTGCCGCCGCCATGCGCGACAGCTCGCCCATCAGCGGCGAACAGCGTGCGATGGGGTTCGTCAGATAGAAATCCTTGACCGGGTTGACGAAGCTGGCGGTGGCCATGTCGCGCATGGCGACCGGCTGCCAGTCGTTCGACGGGACCCGATCGATCTGCGCCAGATGCGGAACCGCCTGGATCAGGCGCTTGCGCAGCTGCGCCAGGCTGTCCCAGGGCAGCGTCTGCCCCAGCTCGCCCGACAGGGCGCGCAGGATGGCCCAGTTCTCCTTGGCCTCGCCCGGTGCGAAATTAGCGCGCAATGCCAGCTGCGGACGGCCCTCGGTATTCACGAACAGGCCGTTCTCCTCGGTATAGGCGGCGGCAGGCAGGATGATGTCGGCGCGATGGGCGCCGCGATCGCCATGGCTGCCCTGATAGATGACGGTCGGGCCCGCCTCGATCTCGACCTCGTCCGCGCCGAGGTTGAAGATGACCTCGGCCCCCTCGATCGCGGCCTTCAGGCCACCCTCGGTCACGGCGCCCGCATCCATGGCGCCCACGCGACCCGCGGCACCATGCAGGATCATCAGCTTGCCGCCAAGCGCCTCGGTCAGCTTCATGGCATGGGCCAGCACGGACTCGCCATCCGCTTCGCGAAGGGCGCCCTGCCCCACGATGACGATATTGCCCGCATCCATGCGATCCGACAGGTCGCGGCCCGCCAGATCGGCAAGCGTCGCGCGGTCATCGCCCAGATGGTCGTAATCGAAGGTCAGATCGACCGCCTCGCCCACCATGGCGATCTGCGCGCCCTGCGCCCAGGCCTTGCGGATGCGCGCATTCAGCACCGGCGCTTCCTCGCGCGGGTTGGTGCCGATCAGCAGGATGTTCGCGGCCGTGTCGATATCCTCGATCCGCGCCGTCCCGACATAGCCGGAACGATTGCCGGCGGGCAGTCGCGCCCCGTCGGTGCGGCATTCGACATTGCCGCCCATCCCCTCGATCAGGGATTTGAGGCTGAACGCGGCCTCGGTCGGGACCAGATCGCCGACAAGCCCGGCGACCTTGCGGCCCTTCATCGCGCGGGCGGCGGCGGTCAGCGCCTCGGGCCATGTGGCCGGGCGCAGCTTGCCGTTCTCGCGGATATAGGGCCTGTCCAGCCGCTGGCGGCGCAGGCCGTCCCAGACGAAGCGGGTCTTGTCGCTGATCCATTCCTCGTTCACGCCGTCATGGTTGCGCGGCAGAATGCGCATGACTTCGCGGCCCTTCGTATCCACCCGGATGCTGCTGCCGAGCGCGTCCATCACGTCGATCGTCTCGGTCTTCGACAGCTCCCACGGGCGGGCGGTGAAGGCATAGGGCTTGCTGACCAGCGCCCCCACCGGGCAGAGGTCGATGATGTTGCCCTGCAGGTTCGATGCCAGCGTCTCGTTGAGATAGCTGGTGATCTCGCTGTCCTCGCCGCGACCGGTCTGGCCCATCTGGCTGATGCCCGCGACCTCGGTCGTGAAGCGCACGCAGCGGGTGCAGCTGATGCAGCGGGTCATGTGGGTCTCGACCAGCGGCCCGAGGTTCAGCTCCTCCGAGGCGCGCTTGGGTTCGCGGTAGCGGCTGAAATCCACGCCATAGGCCATGGCCTGATCCTGCAGGTCGCATTCGCCGCCCTGATCGCAGATCGGGCAATCCAGCGGGTGGTTGATCAGCAGGAACTCCATCACGCCCTCGCGGGCCTTCTTGACCATCGGGCTGTTGGTGCGGATCTCGGACGGCGCGCCCTCCGGGCCCGGGCGCAGGTCCTTGATCTGCATGGCGCAGCTTGCGGCGGGCTTGGGCGGACCGCCCACGACCTCGACCAGGCACATCCGGCAATTGCCCGCGATGGACAGACGCTCGTGATAGCAGAACCGCGGAATCTCGATCCCGGCCAGTTCACATGCCTGGATGAGGGTCAGGCTGGGATCGACCTCGATTTCCTTGCCGTCGATCTTGATTGTCCGCAATTCGGCCATGTTTCAATCCTTACCTGGCGCTGAGCAACGATCCGGCGACCGTCTGCCGTGCGATTTCGTTCCGCCCGAGGCGGCAGAAGCTTTCCTCGTTCCCGTTCTCGACGCCGTTCTCGCGCATGTAGCGGTCGGCTTCGCGATAGATCCGATCCCGGTCGGGATCGCTGTCGAGGAAGGCTTCGATCTGGTCTTCGGTATAGCCCTTGTCGAGCGCGTACCGTTTCAGCTTGCGGGCCTCGTTGAAGGCCCGGATCAAACGCGCGTCGATGCTGCCGCAGCCGCGACGCACGAGGTCGGCGACCCGCGCCTGCATCAGGCGGTCGTTCACATAGGTTTCCTGGCTCAGCGGCTCCAGCGCCGATGCGGGGCCGGCAGCGATCCCGAAGGCCAGGGCGGCAATCGTCATGCGGATGGGGGTCATGATCTTCCTCTTCTTGGTGGCATGTCCGAAGACATAACCACCCGAAGACCGTTTCGTGCGGTCACACCCGCTCACCCCGCCGTGAGGGGCGCGGTTCGACCGCTGCGCGACATCCGCCCCCGAAGGGCGGGCGCGCATCGCGGCGGATATGACGGCACGACGGATCATTCGGCTGCCATCGCCCCCATGCGGCCGGTGCGCTTGGCCTTGATGCGATCCTCGATCTCTTCGCGGAAATTGCGGATCAGACCCTGGATCGGCCATGCGGCAGCGTCGCCCAGGGCGCAGATCGTGTGACCCTCGACCTGCTTGGTGACGTCGAACAGCATGTCGATCTCCTCGACCTCGGCCTCGCCCGTCACCAGACGTTCCATCACGCGCATCATCCAGCCCGTGCCTTCGCGGCAGGGCGTGCACTGGCCGCAGCTCTCGTGCTTGAAGAACTTGGACAGGCGCCAGACGGCCTTGATGACGTCGGTCTGCTGATCCATGACGATCATGCAGGCTGTCCCGAAGCTGGACCGTAGATCACGCATCCCGTCGTAATCCATGATGGCGTCCTCGCACTGCTCGGCCGTCAGGATCGGGCAGGAGGCACCGCCGGGAATGATCGCCTTGAGGTTCTTCCAGCCGCCACGGATGCCGCCACCATGCTTCTCGATCAGCTCCTTCATGCTGATCGACATGGTCTCCTCGACCACGCAGGGGGTGTTGAGATGCCCGGTCAGACCGAACAGCTTCACGCCCGCGTTGTTCGGACGCCCGAAGCCCGCGAACCATTCCGGCCCACGGCGCAGGATGGTGGGCACGACGGCGATGGATTCGACGTTGTTCACGGTCGTCGGGCACCCATAGAGACCCGCACCCGCCGGGAAGGGTGGCTTCATGCGCGGCATGCCCTTCTTGCCCTCCAGGCTTTCCAGAAGGGCCGTCTCCTCGCCGCAGATATAGGCCCCTGCCCCGTGATGGAGATACAGGTCGAAATCCCATCCCGAACCGGCCGCATTCGCACCCAGCAGACCCGCGTCGTAGCATTCGTCGATGGCGGCCTGCAGGGCCTCCTTCTCGCGGATGTATTCGCCGCGGATATAGATGTAGCAGGCATGCGCGTTCATCGCGAAGCTGGCCACCAGCGCACCCTCGATCAGGGTGTGCGGATCGTGGCGCATGATCTCGCGGTCCTTGCAGGTCGCGGGTTCGGATTCATCGGCATTGATGACCAGATAGGCCGGACGACCATCCGATTCCTTGGGCATGAAGGACCATTTCAGGCCCGTCGGGAAGCCCGCGCCCCCTCGCCCGCGCAGGCCCGATGCCTTCATCTGCTCGACGATCTTGTCGCGCCCGCGGCCGATGATCTCGGCGGTGCCATCCCAATGGCCACGCTTCTTCGCGCCGTTCAGGCTGCGGTCACCCATCCCGTAGAGATTGGTGAAAATGCGATCCTGGTCCTTCAGCATCTTTGTTATCCGATCCTCTTATCCAAGCGTCACGCGTTGCGGCGACGCCAGACGCGCCAGGTCACGATCAGCGACCAGACAAATGCACCGATGGCGGCAAGATCCGCCAGAAAGGCCCAACGGGCCTGCCAGTCGAATTGCGCGCCCAGCCACTGGAACAGCAGCCAGCCGAGCATGGTCAGGGCGATCACCGCCCCCACCAGCCGCATCTGGGCGGCGTCCTGTTCCTGCCGAACCGTCATGCCTGACCGCTGCCTTCCCTGGCGCGCTTCGAAAATTCCGTTTCCCCACCCCGGGCCAGCATCTGCGCCTGGCCGACCCAGTCGTCGCTGCGGATCCTGCCGCCCATGCGGCCGATGATCTCGGCGAAGCGATCGATTTCAGCGTCGTCCCATTGCGCGATCTGCGCAAAGCGGTTGACGCCGTGTTCATGCAGCAAATCTTCCAGCTTGGGCCCCACGCCCTTGATCAGCTTCAGATCGTCCTCCGCGCCGGATTGCGCGGCATAGATGTCGTTCCTGTCGGCGGCCTTGGCCGTCGCGGGCGCCTGCGGTGCGGCATCGCCCGAAGGGGTCACGCGGTGCTGGCCTTCGGCCGCACCCAGCATGCCCACCATCGCATCGGACGCGATCCCGCGCGGAGAAAGAGCAAGATCCTCCTCGTAGGTGGTCAGATGTTCCTTCGGATGCCATTCGGCAGCGTCCTGCGCCGGATGGCCGCGGCAGATCAGCCAATCCAGAAAAGCCCCCATCAGGCCAAGCGCGACAAGACCGAGGAACAGCCCCTCGAACCAGCGCATCGAGCCGATGCCCGATGTGAAGATCCAGACCAGCAGGCCGATGATGGCCGCCGTGATCCAGCATTTTCTGGTGCAATCCGTCGCGTTCATTCCCTGGTCCCCTGTTCAGGCGAGTGTCGGCTCACTCCTCGTCGTCATGGCGTCCGTCCTGTTCGGCACGGTTCGAGAATTCGGTCCGACCGCCGGACGCCAGCGTCTCGGCCTGCGCGACCCAGCCGTCGCGCGATGCCCGGCCCTTGAACCCTTCCAGATTGGCGTCCACCCAGGCAAGCTCTTCCTCGCCCCAGGCCGCGATCTGGTCGAAATGCCAGAAACCCATGCCGTTCAGCATCTTCTCCAGCCCGGGGCCAATGCCGCGGATCATCTTCAGATCGTCGGCGGCGCCGTTCCGAGGGGCATCGAGCCCCTCGGGACGGCGGCCCGCATCCTCGGTCGCGTCAGTGGCACCGTCGGTTTCGGCGGGCGCCGCATCGGCCTTCTCGGCGTCACGCGATCCTTCGGGTTCGCGGTCCGAACGGGGGCGCGCGGCGCTCGAGGCCTCGGCCTCCTGCTCGGTCACGCCGGTCTCGTCGGCCGGCTTGCCCGCTGCGGGACGCGGTTCGTCATCCGGCGTCTCGTCCACGCCTTCCTGCTGATCGATCGCGGGTTCGGGGCGGTCGCGGCGCAGCCATTTGGTCAGGATCGGCACCTCGGTTCCGTCGATGCGCTTCAGCGTCTCGCCCAGATCGGTCGCAAGCGACACGCTGGCATTGCTCTCGGAACCGCCATCCGTCTCGGTCAGGCTGGTGGCGCCGGTCGCGGGTTCGGATGCGAAGCGCCCCTGCTGGGAACCGGGAACCGGCACCTCGCCCGAGGACATGCGGTCGATCAGGTTCTCGAGGATCTCGGGCGTCAGATCCTCGTAGTAGTCCTTGCCGATCTGCGCCATCGGTGCGTTCGCGCAGGCACCGAGGCACTCGACCTCTTCCCAGCTGAACTTGCCGTCGGCCGAAGGCGTATGCGGCGTGGGTGCGATGCGGCGCTTGCAGACCTCGATCAGGTCCTCGGCCCCGCAGATCATGCAGCTGGTGGTGCCGCAGATCTGGATATTTGCAATGCTGCCAACCGGTTGCAGCTGGAACATGAAGTAGAATGTCGCCACTTCCAGCGCGCGGATATAGGCCATGCCCAGAAGCTCGGCGCAATATTCGATGGCCGGACGCGACAGCCAGCCTTCCTGTTCCTGCGCACGCCACAAGACCGGAATGATCGCCGATTGCTGACGCCCTTCCGGGTATTTGGTCATCTGCGCCTGCGCCCATTCCAGGTTGGCGGGCGTGAATTCGAAACTGTCCGGCTGGACGGGGTGAAGACGGCGCAGCATCAGCGGTCAACCTCTCCGAAAACGATGTCCTGCGTGGCGATCAGGGCGGGAACGTCGGCCAGCAGATGGCCACGCGACATCCAGTCCATCGCCTGCAGGTGAAGGAAGCCCGGCGCGCGAAGTTTCGCACGATAGGGTTTGTTGGTCCCGTCGCTGACGAGATAGACGCCGAATTCGCCCTTGGGCGCCTCGACCGCGGCATAGACCTCGCCCGCGGGAACCTTGAAGCCCTCGGTATAGAGCTTGAAGTGATGGATGAGGCTTTCCATGTCGCGCTTCATGTCGCCGCGCTTGGGCGGGGTGACCTTGCCGCGGGACAGGATGTCGCCAGCCGGTTCGGCACGCAGCTTCTGGATCGCCTGGATCATGATGCTGGTCGATTCGCGCATCTCCTGCATCCGGCAGAGGAAGCGGTCGTAGCAGTCGCCATTGGTGCCGACCGGGATCTTGAAGTCGAATTCGTCATAGCATTCGTAGGGCTGGCTGCGACGCAGATCCCAGGCCATGCCCGACCCGCGCACCATCACGCCCGAGAAGCCCCAGTCCAGCGCGTCCTGTTCGCTGACGACACCGATGCCGACAAGACGCTGCTTGAAGATCCGGTTCTCGGTCAGCAGCGTGTCCAGATCGTCCAGCAGCTTCGGGAAGCGGCCGCACCATTCCTCGATATCGTCCAGCAGTTCCGGCGGCAGGTCTTGGTGAACGCCGCCGGGACGGAAATAGGCCGCGTGCAGACGTGCCCCGCAGGCACGTTCATAGAAGATCATCAGTTCTTCGCGGGCCTCGAACCCCCAGAGCGGCGGCGTCAGCGCACCGATATCCAGCGCGCCCGTGGTCAGGCCGAGCAGGTGGTTCAGGATGCGGCCGATCTCGCAATACAGGACGCGGATCAAGCTGGCGCGACGCGGAACCGCGGTGCCGGTCAGACGCTCGATCGCCAGGCACCAGGCATGTTCCTGGTTCATGGGCGAGACATAGTCCAGCCGGTCGAAATAGGGCAGGTTCTGCAGGTAGGTGCGGCTTTCCATCAGCTTCTCGGTGCCGCGATGCAGCAGCCCGATATGCGGATCGGCGCGTTCCACGACCTCGCCGTCCAGTTCCAGCACCATGCGCAGCACGCCATGCGCCGCCGGATGCTGGGGACCGAAGTTGATGTTGAAATTGCGGATGCGCTGTTCGCCGGTCAGGCGATCCTTGCTGCCGTCATCGTATTCGTTGGTGCGGATATCGCCATCCATCATCTCTCAACCCTCCTCATCGGGGGAGAACTGGGCCATGAACTCGGGGCCCGTCATGCCGTTCAGCGACCCGGCAAGCGCGTAGGTGACCGGCTTGCGGTCGGTGAAAATCTCGGAAGTGACCGGAAACGCGGCGGGGTCGTCGAAGACCTGCACGGATACGGCATTGTGCTGCCCATCGACCGAACGCCACAGAAGCGAGCTGCCGCAGGTCCGGCAAAACACGCGCTCGGCCCATTCCGACGACCGGTAGACGCCGATCGGCGCATCATCCGCGAAGCGCACCGGGCGCTTGGCATCGACCGCGATGAAGATCCCGCCGCTCCACTTGCGGCAGAAATCGCAGTGGCAGGCGCCGGCCTCGGGGCCGGGCTCGATGGTCATCACGCATGCGCCGCACAGGCAGCGTCCGGTCGTTTCCGTCATTTCGCGCCTTCCTTCTCGTCCCCCGGAAGGACGTATTCCGCCCCTTCCCAGGGCGAGAGGAAGTCGAACTGGCGGTATTCCTGCGTCAGCTTGACGGGTTCGTAGATCACGCGCTTCTCGACCTCGTCATAGCGCACCTCGACATAGCCGGTGGTCGGAAAGTCCTTGCGCAGCGGATGGCCGTCGAAACCGTAATCGGTCAGCAGGCGACGCAGGTCCGGGTGCCCCGAGAAGAGGATGCCGAACATGTCGAAGATCTCGCGCTCGAACCAGTTGGCCGAGGGAAAGACCCCGGTCAGGGTCGGCAGCATCTCGTCCTCGCGAACGGCGACCTTCACGCGGATCCGGTGGTTCTGGTACATGGACAGCAGGTGGAACACGACGTCGAAGCGCTGTGCGCGCTGCGGCCAGTCCACTGCCGTGATGTCCACCAGGGTCGAAAAGCGGCACGAGCTGTCCGAGCGCAGGAAGTCGATCATGTCGATCAGCCCCGCGGCCGTGACGGTCACGGTCAGCTCGTCATGTTCGACATGCGTGCTTGCCACCGCGTTGGGGCGGCGGTGAGAGATATGTTCGGCCAGCTGTTCCAGCGCGTCGATGTCGGGATAGACGGCCATCGTTACCTCACCAGCGTGCCGGTGCGCCGGATGCGGCGCTGAAGTTGCAGGATGCCATAGAGCAGCGCCTCGGCGGTCGGCGGGCAGCCGGGGACATAGATGTCCACGGGCACCACGCGATCGCAGCCGCGCACCACGGAATAGCTGTAGTGATAGTAGCCGCCGCCATTGGCGCAGCTGCCCATGCTGATGACATAGCGCGGTTCGGGCATCTGGTCGTAGACCTTGCGCAGCGCCGGGGCCATCTTGTTCGTCAACGTGCCCGCCACGATCATCAGGTCGGACTGGCGCGGCGATGCGCGCGGCGCGGTCCCGAACCGTTCCAGATCGTAGCGCGGCATCGAGGTCTGCATCATCTCGACCGCGCAGCAGGCAAGGCCGAAGGTCATCCAGTGCAGCGAACCGTTGCGCGCCCAGTTGATGATGTCCTCGGTCGTGGTCAGCAGGAAACCCTTGTCCTGCAGTTCCGAATTCAGCGCCTTGGTCGCGTATTCACGATCGACCCCTGCGGTATTCGCCCCGGTCATCACGCCCATTCCAGCGCCCCCTTCTTCCATTCATAGGCAAAGCCCGCCGTCAGGACGCCCAGGAACACCATCATGGACCAGAAGGCGGTGGCGCTGATCCACTGGAAGCTGACCGCCCAGGGGAACAGGAACGCGACCTCGAGGTCGAAGATGATGAACAGGATCGACACCAGATAGAATCGGACGTCGAACTTCATCCGCGCGTCGTCGAAGGCGTTGAAGCCGCATTCGTAGGCGCTGACCTTTTCCGGGTCGGGATTGCGCACCGCGATGACGATCGCCGACAGCAGCAGGATCAGGGCCAGGGCCGAGGCCATGCCCGCGAATACGAGAATTGGAAGATAGTCCTGCAGGAGGTTATCCACGAGCTGATCCCCTTTCGGGTCGCGGAGTAAGCTCTGGCTGTCCCCGCGACGGGTTGGCTGGTTGCGATGTAGCCCTACGGCGTCCTAGCGTCAACGCCGCGATATGCAAACTGGCTGCGGCTTTTCGAAGCAATTTCCCGGAATGTTAGCGCATGCAGCCCGGTTGGGCAAAACCCCCCGCGAAGATCCTCGCGGGGGGCGGTCGGTCATTCGATCTCGACCAGCAGGTCCTTGGCGTCGATCTGGGCTCCGGGCGTCACGTGGATCGCCTTGATGGTCCCGTCCTGATCGGCATGGATGCCGGTCTCCATCTTCATGGCCTCGATCGTCAGGATCAGGTCGCCCTGGCTGACCGTCTGACCCTGCGTCACCGCGACCGAGGCCACGACGCCGGGCATCGGGGCGCCCACGTGGCCGTCATTGGTCGGATCGGCCTTGGGCCGCGCGGCGCTGCCGCCACCCGCCTTGCGGTTCGGGATGCGGACCTGGCGCGGCTGGCCGTTCAGCTCGAAGAAGACCTTCACCTCGCCCTTGTCGTCGGTCTCGCCGATGGTCAGCAGGCGGACCTCCAGCGTCTTGCCGGGGTCGATCTCGACGCTGATCTCCTGCCCCGGCTCCATCCCGTAGAAGAAGCTGCGCGTCGGCAGGGTGCGCACCGGGCCATAGGTCTCGTGGCGCTGCATGTAGTCGGTGAAGACCTTGGGATACATGAGGTAGCCGTTCAGATCCTCGTCGTCGATCTCGACATCGCCCAGTTCGGCGGACAGCTTGGCGCGCACGGCCTCCAGGTCCACCGGCTCCAGATGGGCGCCGGGGCGGTCGGTGATCGGTGCCTCGCCCTTGAGGATCTTCTTCTGCAGCGCCTGCGGCCAGCCGCCGGGGGGTTGGCCCAGATTGCCGCGCATCATGTCCACGACGCTGTCGGGGAAGCTGACATCGACCGAAGGATCGACGACCTGTTCGGGCGTCATCCCCTGCGCCACCATCATCAGCGCCATGTCGCCCACGACCTTCGAGGACGGCGTGACCTTCACGATGTCGCCGAACATGCGGTTCACGTCGGCATAGGACTGCGCGACCTCGTGCCAGCGATCCTCCAGCCCCATCGAACGCGCCTGCGCCTTGAGGTTGGTGAACTGCCCGCCCGGCATCTCGTGCAGATAGACCTCGGATGCGGGCGATTGCAGGCCCGATTCGAAGGCGGCATAGCTTTCGCGAACGCGTTCCCAGTAATTGCTGATGCCGCGGATGGCCTCGATGTCCAGACCCGTGTCGCGGTCGGTCTGGGCCAGGGCCTCGACCACGGAACCCATGGTCGGCTGGCTGGTATTGCCCGACAGCGCGTCCATCGCGCAATCGACCGCATCGACGCCCGCATCGGCGGCGGCCAGGATCGTGGCACCGCCCATGCCGCTGGTGTCATGGGTGTGGAAGTGGATCGGCAGGCCGACCTCTTCCTTCAGCGCCTTGATCAGGCTGCGCGCGGCGGCGGGCTTCAGCAGGCCCGCCATGTCCTTCAGGCCCAGCACATGCGCACCGGCATCCTTCAGTTCCTGCGCCATGCCGACATAGTATTTCAGGTCGTATTTCGACCGGTCGGGGTCCAGCATGTTGCCGGTATAGCAGACGGTGCCTTCGCAGATCTTGCCGCTGTCGATCACCGCATCCATGGCGACGCGCATGTTCTCGACCCAGTTCAGGCTGTCGAAGACGCGGAACACGTCCACGCCCGTCTCGGCGGCCTGCTTCACGAAGAACTGCACCACGTTGTCGGGATAGTTGGTATAGCCCACCCCGTTCGAGGCCCGCAGCAGCATCTGCGTCATCAGGTTCGGCATCTTCTCGCGGATGTCGCGCAGGCGCTGCCAGGGGCATTCCTGCAAGAAGCGATAGGCCACGTCGAAGGTCGCGCCCCCCCAGCATTCGACGCTGAACAGCTGCGGCAGGTTCGCGGCATAGCTGGGCGCCACGCGGATCATGTCGATCGACCGCATCCGCGTCGCCAGCAGCGACTGGTGACCGTCGCGCATGGTCGTGTCGGTGATCAGCAGCTGCTTCTGCGCGGCCATCCAGTCGGCCACGGCCTGCGCGCCCTGCGATTCGAGCATCTGGCGCGTGCCGGCGGCGGGTTCGGCCCTGGCCTTGGGCGGGACCGGCGGGCGGACCTGCGCCGGCGGCAGCGCACGGCCCGCGGTCTCGGGGTGACCGTTCACGCTGATATCGGCCAGATAGGTCAGGATCTTGGTCGCCCGGTCCTGACGCTTCTTGAAGTCGAACAGGTCATCCGTCGTGTCGATGAACTTGGTCGTATAGGTATCGTCGAGGAAGGTCGGGTGCTTCAGCAGGTTGATGACGAAGTCGATATTCGTGCTGACGCCCCGAACGCGGAACTCGCGCAGGGCGCGGTCCATCCGGCGGATCGCCTGATCGGGCGTCTGCGCCCAGGCCGTCACCTTGACCAGCAGCGAATCGTAGAATCGGGTGATGACGCCGCCCGCATAGGCCGTTCCGCCGTCCAGGCGGATGCCCATGCCCGTCGCCGTGCGATAGGCGGTGATGCGGCCGTAATCGGGAATGAAGTTGTTCTGCGGATCCTCGGTCGTGACGCGGCATTGCAGGGCGTGACCCGACAGGGTGACCTGGTCCTGGCTGGAATGGCCGGTGGCCTCGGCCAGGGTGGCACCCTCGGCGATGCGGATCTGGGCCTGCACGATGTCGATGCCGGTGACCTCCTCGGTCACGGTATGCTCGACCTGGACGCGCGGGTTCACCTCGATGAAGTAGAACTGCTGGCTGTCCATATCCATCAGGAATTCGACGGTGCCTGCGCATTCGTAGCCGACGGCGCGACCGATCTTCAGGGCCAGCGCGCAGACTTCCTCGCGCTGCGCTTCGGTCAGATAGGGCGCGGGCGCGCGCTCCACGACCTTCTGGTTGCGGCGCTGCACGGTACAGTCGCGTTCATACAGATGATACAGCTCGCCATGGGTGTCGCCCAGCAGCTGGACCTCCACGTGGCGGGCGCGCTCGATCATCTTCTCCAGATAGCCCTCGCCATTGCCGAAGGCGGCCTCGGCCTCGCGGCGGCCTTCGCGGACCTTCTCGACCAGCTCCTCGGGGCCGCGGATCGGGCGCATCCCGCGACCGCCCCCGCCCCAGCTGGCCTTCAGCATCAGCGGGTATCCGACCTCGGCGGCCTCGGCCTTGATCGCGTCGAAATCCTCGCCCAGCACTTCGGTCGCGGGGATGACGGGCACACCGGCCTTGATCGCCACGCGCCGCGCGCTGGCCTTGTCGCCAAGCGCGCGCATGGTTTCGGCCTTGGGACCGATGAAGGTGATGCCGGCCTCGACGCAGGCATCGACGAATTCGGGGTTCTCGGACAGCAGGCCGTAACCCGGATGGATCGCGTCGGCGCCGCTTTCCTTGGCGACCCGTATGATCTCGGGGATGGACAGATACGCGGCGACCGGGCCCAGCCCCTCGCCGATCCGGTACGCCTCGTCCGCCTTGAAGCGGTGGAGGCCCAGCTTGTCCTCCTCGGCATAGACGGCGACGGTCTTCTTGCCCAGCTCGTTGGCGGCGCGCATCACGCGGATCGCGATCTCGCCACGGTTGGCAATCAGGATCTTGTTGAACATGGTTATCAGAGCCCCCTTCTCGATTGGCGGCATCCTAGCGGTGCCTGCCCGACACGCAAGCGAGCGCGATAAGATTTCGCATGACGCCTGCCTGACGAACGACTATTGCGCCGCAACGCAGCAGACACAATGCCGCAGGCGCAAAAAGCCCTTCGTTCGCTGATTGTTCGCCCGCAACCTTGCGTTTGGGAACGCTTTGCCTATCTCATGCGCTTGGGCCACCGGGGGTATCAATGGAACAGAAGTTCATATCGGTGCGCGGTGCGCGCGAACATAATCTCAAGGGTGTCGACATGGACATCCCGCGCGACCAGCTGGTGGTGATCACCGGGCTTTCAGGGTCGGGCAAGTCGTCGCTGGCCTTCGACACGATCTATGCCGAAGGGCAGAGACGGTATGTCGAGAGCCTGTCAGCCTATGCGCGGCAGTTCCTCGACATGATGGGCAAGCCCGATGTCGATCACATCAGCGGCCTGTCGCCCGCCATCAGCATCGAACAGAAGACCACGTCCAAGAACCCGCGTTCGACCGTGGGCACCGTGACCGAGATCTATGATTATCTTCGTCTGCTGTTCGCGCGGTCGGGCACGCCCTTCAGCCCCGCGACCGGCCTGCCGATCGAGGCGCAGCAGGTTCAGGACATGGTCGATCAGGTCATGCAGATGCCCGAGGGCACGCGTGCCTACCTGCTGGCCCCCATCGTGCGCGACCGCAAGGGCGAATACCGCAAGGAATTCTTGGAACTGCGCAAGCAGGGCTTCCAGCGCGTCAAGGTCAACGGCGAGTTCCACGAACTGGACGAGCCGCCCACCCTGGACAAGAAGTTCCGCCAGAACATCGACGTGGTCGTGGACCGGATCGTCGTGCGCGAGGGGCTGGAGACGCGGCTGGCCGACAGCTTCCGCACCGCGCTGGACCTTGCCAGCGGCATCGCCGTGCTGGAAACGGCCACGGACGAGCCCGAGCGCATCACCTTCAGCGAAAACTTCGCCTGCCCCGTCAGCGGCTTCACCATCCCCGAGATCGAGCCGCGCCTGTTTTCCTTCAACGCGCCCTTCGGTGCCTGCCCCGTCTGCGACGGCCTTGGGGTCGAGCGGTTCTTCGACGAACGCCTGATCGTGCCCGATCATTCGCTGTCCATGGCCAAGGGGGCCATCGCGCCCTGGGCCAAGTCGAAATCGGCCTATCTGACGCAGACCGTGAACGCGCTGGCCAAGCATTACGGCTTCGACAAGAAGACCGCCTGGCGCGACCTGCCCCAGGAGGTGCGCGACATCTTCATGCACGGTTCCGGCGGAGAGGAGATCAAGTTCCGCTTCGACGATGCCGGCCGCATCTACGAGATCAGCCGCGTCTTCGAAGGCGTCGTCCCGAACATGGAGCGCCGCCTGCGCGAATCCGACAGCGCATGGGTCCGCGAGGAATTCGAGCGTTACCAGAACATGCGCCCCTGCGGTGCCTGCAACGGCTATCGCCTCAAGCCCGAGGCGCTGGCCGTGAAGATCGCGGGCAGCCATATCGGCAACGTGGTCGAGCTGTCGATCAAGGAGGCGCTGGCCTGGGTCGAGGATGCCCCGAACCACCTGTCGCGCCAGAAGAACGAGATCGCCACCGCCATTCTCAAGGAGATCCGCGAGCGGCTGGGCTTCCTCGTGAATGTGGGGCTGGACTATCTGACGCTGTCGCGCGCGGCGGGCACCCTGTCGGGCGGCGAGAGCCAGCGCATCCGCTTGGCCAGCCAGATCGGCAGCGGGCTGACGGGGGTTCTCTATGTCCTCGACGAACCCTCGATCGGGCTGCATCAGCGCGACAACGACCGCCTGCTGGGCACGTTGAAGGGGCTGCGCGATCAGGGCAACTCGGTCCTGGTGGTTGAACATGACGAGGATGCGATCCGCCATGCCGATTACGTCTTCGACATCGGACCGGGCGCGGGTGTCCATGGCGGCTCGGTCGTCAGCCACGGCACGCCCGAACAGATCGCCGCGGATCCGGGCAGCCTGACGGGGCAATACCTGTCCGGCCAACGAGAGATCGCCGTGCCGAACACCCGCCGCAAGGGCAACGGCAAGAAGATCAGCGTGGTCGGGGCCTCGGGGAACAACCTCAAGGACGTCTCGGCCGATTTCCCGCTTGGCAAGTTCGTCTGCGTGACCGGCGTGTCGGGCGGCGGCAAGTCGACCCTGACCATCGAGACGTTGTTCAAGACCGCCAGCATGCGCCTGAACGGCGCGCGCCAGACCCCTGCCCCCTGCGAACAGATCAAGGGGCTGGAGCATCTGGACAAGGTCATCGACATCGACCAGCGCCCGATCGGTCGCACGCCGCGTTCGAACCCGGCAACCTATACCGGGGCCTTCACGCCGATCCGCGACTGGTTCGCGGGCCTGCCCGAAGCCAAGGCCCGCGGCTACAAGCCCGGTCGCTTCAGCTTCAACGTGAAGGGTGGCCGCTGCGAGGCGTGCCAGGGCGACGGCGTCATCAAGATCGAGATGCACTTCCTTCCCGACGTCTATGTCGAATGCGAGACCTGCAAGGGCGCGCGCTACAACCGCGAGACGCTGGAGGTGACCTTCAAGGGCAAATCCATCGCCGATGTGCTGGACATGACCATCGAGGATGCGCAGCAGTTCTTCGGTGCCGTGCCCTCGATCTGCGAAAAGATGGACGCGCTGATGCAGGTGGGCCTCGGCTACATCAAGGTGGGTCAGCAGGCGACGACGCTGTCGGGCGGCGAGGCGCAGCGCGTGAAGCTGTCCAAGGAACTGGCGCGGCGTTCGACGGGCAAGACGCTCTACATCCTCGACGAGCCGACGACCGGTCTGCATTTCGAGGATGTGCGCAAGCTGCTCGAGGTGCTGCACGAGCTGGTGGACCAGGGGAACACCGTGGTGGTGATCGAACACAACCTCGATGTCATCAAGACCGCCGACTGGCTTCTGGATATCGGCCCCGAGGGCGGCGATGGCGGCGGCACCATGGTCGCCGTGGGCACCCCCGAGGATGTGGCCAAGGTCGAGGCCAGCCATACGGGCAGATATCTGCGCCCCATGTTGGAAACCGCCCGCATCAGGGCCGCCGAATAGGCCCTTCGACCGCCGCCCCATCCGGGCGGCGGTTTCGATTCCGGTATCCCTGCGGATCGAGCCGCCGCGATGGTCGTTTTAAATCTAAATAATTTCAGTGCGTTATAAGAAATTACCGAAAAAATCGTCATGCGATGCGATTTTCCTCTTGCAGCCCCCCGCTCAGTTCCGTAAATCCCCTCTCACCGAAGGCGAGACGGTCACCGGAAACGGAAACGGATCGCAGACGGAACGGAGCGGGCGTAGCTCAGGGGTAGAGCATAACCTTGCCAAGGTTAGGGTCGGGCGTTCGAATCGCCTCGCCCGCTCCAAAAACAAAAAGGCCGGGCCTCGTGCTCGGCCTTTTGTATTTGATCCGGTTCCTTTCCATACGAAGCCATTGACCACGAAGAGCCGCAGAAGCGGCCTTGGCAATACGAGGGAAAGCAGGACGAATGAAAACTTACACCAAGGCCGCAAACGGGCCGTCCGCCAGGGGGTACTGGTGTTCCGTCGATTCCGAAGGGTCGATCGGACGCTGCGGCAAACGGCCGCGCGGCTTTAATCTGTCAGTGCGCGTTGACAGTGTCAAGTTGTCGAAAGGGACCGGAAAATGACCGGTGCGGCATCCCGCTCATCACTGCGCGACCGGCTGATCGAGGCCGGATTGGAGATCCTGGACGAAACCGGGATCGAGGAACTGACCCTGCGTCGCGTCGCGGCCCGGGCCGGTGTCTCGCATGCAGCGCCTGCACATCATTTCGGATCGCTGTCGGGCCTTCAGAACGCCATCGCGATCTGCGGCTTCGAACGTCTGCGCGACAAGCTTGGGCTGATCGAGGACGCCTTGCCCGACGACATCGCCCCCTATGACAGGCTGGCACGGATCAACAACGGCTATCTTGAATTCTCGGCCACGCAACCCGGGCTGTTCCAGCTGATGTTCAGCCATGCGCGCCATCTGGATCCGAAACTGCAACGCGCTGCCAGCGACACCTGGGCCGTCCTGGAACGGGCCACGCAGTCCTGTGTCGCCCCCGACCGCCAGGAAACCGTGCGCACCGCCATCTGGGCGATGACGCATGGATATGCGGTTCTGGGCCTGAACCGTCAGCGCCCGAACGCACCGCAGACCGCCGCGCCCTTCGACGAACTGCTGCGCCTGCTGCTGCGCCCGGACGCGGCCTAGCCGTCGATCCTGATGCGGGCGTTCTGCGGGTCGTAGGGGCTGTCCTCGGTCACCTGGGCATCCCACAGCTCGCGGAACATCCGGACCTTCAGCCGCGTGCCGGGCTGGGCCAGGTCGGGGCGGACATATCCCATCCCGATCTGCTTGCCGAACGCCGCAGAATACCCGCCCGAGGTCAGGCGCCCCACCTTTTCGCTGTCGAGGAACAGCGCCTCGCGACCCCATGGGTCGGCATCGGCCGGCCCGTCAATCAGCAGGGTCACGCATCTGCTGCGGATGCCCTTGGCCTCCATCGCGGCCTTGCCCCGGAAATCCTTGGACAGATCGACGAACCGGTCCAGCCCGGCCTCGAGTGGGGTCGCGTCGCGGCCCAGTTCGGTCCCGAAGGCGCGATAGGACTTTTCCTGCCGCAGCCAGTTCTGCGCACGCGCCCCGACCAGCTTCAGGCCAAGCGGTTCGCCGGCCTCCATCAGGCGGTCGAACAGATGGTTCTGCATCTCGATCGGGTGGTGCAGCTCCCAGCCCAGTTCCCCCGTATAGGCGACGCGGATGGCGTTCACGGGCACCATTCCCAGTTCCATCCGGCGCGAGGACAGCCAGGGGAAGCGCTTGTTCGACAACGCGATTTCCGGCTGCGGATCGCGGATCAGCTTCGACAGGATCGCGCGCGATTGCGGCCCCGCGATGGCGAAGACGCCCCATTGCGTGGTCACGTCCTGGATCGACACGAAGCTGCCGCCCGCCTCCATGTAATCCTGCGCCGACTTGATCAGGTTGTCGGCGTCGTAATCCGTCCAGGCGCCTGCCGACACGAGGTAATAATCGGCATCCGCCAATCGGACGATGGTGTATTCGGTGCGCGTCGTGCCGGCCTCGGTCAGGGCATAGGTCAGGTTGATCCGCCCGACCTTCGGCAGCCTGTTCGTCGTCAGCCAGTCGAGGAATGCCGTTGCCCCCGGCCCCGTCACGCGATGCTTGGCGAATGCCGTCGCATCGATCAGACCGGCGGCATTTCGCAGGGCCTCGGCCTCGGATTTCGCGTATTGCCACCAACCGCCGCGCCGGAAGCTGCGGGCCTCGTGGTCGTCGAAGCCCATCGGCGCGAAGTAATTCGGGCGCTCCCACCCGTTCACCTGCCCGAACTGGGCGCCCCGCGCTGCCTGGCGGTCATAGGCGGGCGAGGTACGCAGCGGGCGCGCGGCGGGGCGTTCCTCGTCGGGGTGGTGCAGGATGAAGACGTGGTCATAGGCTTCCTCGTTCTTCTTCACCGCATATTCTGTGGTCATCCACGATCCAAAGCGGCGCGGGTCCAGGGATGCCATGTCGATCTCGGCCTCACCCTCGGTCATCAGCTGCGTCAGGTAATGCCCGACGCCGCCCGCCGCGGTGATGCCGAAGCTGAAGCCCTCGGCCAGCCACATGTTGCGCAGGCCGGGCGCGGGTCCGACCAGCGGGTTGCCATCGGGGGTATAGCAGATCGGCCCGTTGAAATCGTCCTTGAGGCCCACCGTCTCGGATGTCGGGATCCGGTGGATCATCGCCATGTATTCCTCCTCGATCCGGTCCAGATCCAGCGGGAACAGATCGGCGCGGAAGCTGTCGGGCACGCCATAGGGGAAGCGCGCGGGCGCGCCCTTCTCGTATGGTCCAAGGATCCAGCCGCCGCGTTCCTCGCGCACATACCATTTCGCATCGGCATCGCGCAGAACGGGGTGTTCGGGGTTGCCATCCGCACGCCATTTCAGCAGCGCGGGGTCGGGTTCGGTCACGATGAACTGGTGTTCGACCGGGATCGCCGGGATGCGGATGCCCAGCAGCTGCGCGGTGCGCTGCGCGTGGTTGCCAGTGGCGGTCACGACATGCTCGGCCGTGATCTCGACCTCCTCGCCCGAGGGGATCAGGTTGCCGCCCCTTTCGATCATGCGTTCGCAGGTCACCACCCATTCCGATCCGGTCCAGCGATAGGCGTTGACCTGCAGCTTGCGTTCGATGGTGCAGCCGGCCATCCGCGCGCCCTTGGCCATGGCCTGCGTGACGTCGGCGGGGTTGATATAGCCGTCGGTCGGGTGGAACAGCGCGCCCTTCAGATCCTCGGTGCGGACCAGGGGCCAACGCTCGTTGATCTGGGCGGGGGTCAGGAACTCGTGCTCGATCCCGATCGTCTCGGCGGTCGAGGAATAGAGCATGTATTCGTCCATCCGCGCATCGGTCTGTGCCATGCGCAGGTTGCCGCAGCGGGTGAAGCCCGCGTTCAGGCCGGTTTCCGCCTCGAGCCCGGCATAGAGCCTGACGGAATGGTCGTGGATATGGCTGGTCGCATATCCCATGTTGAACAGCGGCAGCAGGCCCGCCGCGTGCCAGGTCGATCCCGCCGTCAGCTCGTCGCGCTCGATCAGCAGCGGTTCCCACCCGGCGCGGGCCAGGTGATAGGCGATCCCGCACCCCACGGCACCTCCGCCGACGATCAGAACCTTCACATGAGATTTCATTGCCGCTGCTCCGTTTGCCCTTGGCCCCTGCGCCCATCGTTGCCCGATCATTCGCACGCAACGTCAAATGGCCCCGACCAAAGGCGGGCCAAAAACGACATGCGGCGACACTTGCCGCGATGGGGCCTCGCAGGTAATTTCCGGGCTTCGGGTTTTCAGGAAGGACCGCCCATATGCAGATCTGCCGCAGCACGGGCGACATCCGCGCCCTGTCCCGCGAATGGCGGCGCGCCGGTCATGCCGTGGCGCTGGTGCCCACGATGGGCGCGCTGCATGCGGGACACATGTCGCTGGTCGCCCGCGCGCGCGACTGGGTGGATGCGCAGGGCGGCGGACGGGTCGTCGCCTCGATCTTCGTGAACCCCACGCAATTCGGCCCGAACGAGGATCTGGACAGGTATCCCCGCGACGAGGAGGGCGACCGCGCCAAGCTGGCGCAGGCGGGATGCGACGCGGTGTTCCTGCCCTCGGTCGGGGATATCTATCGCCCCGGCGCGCAGACCCATGTCGAGGTCGAGGACCTTGGCCGCATGCTGATGGGCCGCCTGCGTCCCGGCCATTTCCGCGGCGTGGCGACCGTGGTGACCAAGCTGTTCAACATCGTGCAGCCCGATGCGGCCGCCTTCGGCGAAAAGGATTACCAGCAGCTGACGCTGATCCGCCGCATGGTGGCCGATCTGGACATCCCCGTGCAGATCCTGCCCGTCCCCACCATGCGAGAGGATGACGGCCTGGCCATGTCGTCGCGCAACCAGCGGCTGACCGCCGAGGATCGCGCCGCCGCCCCCGTCCTGTCGCGTGCGCTGGATGCGGCCGCGGACATGGCCGCGCATGGCGTGACCACCGCCGCGATGCGTGCCCGCATCCGCGGCATCATCGGGGCCGAGCCTCGTGCCGTTATCCGTTCCATCGACATCCGCGACGCGGAAGACCTGACCCGCGTCACGAAAATCGCCAGCCCCGTGGTGATCCTGCTGGCCGTCGCCTTCGGTGACGCGCTGCTGATCGACCAGCGCGTGGCCCAGCCCTGAAGGGGGACGACCATGTCCGCACAAGCACCGCTGACCCGCATCACCGCACCGCAGATCATGGCGATGAAGGGGGGAACGCCCATCGTCGCGCTGACCGCCTACAGCGCGCCGATGGCCCGGATGGTGGACGCCCATGCCGACGTGATCCTGGTGGGCGACAGCCTGGGGATGGTCGTCCATGGCCTGCCCTCGACCGTGGGCGTCACGATGGAGATGATGATCCTGCACGGACAGGCCGTCATGCGCGGCAGCGCGCGGGCGATGGTCGTGGTGGACATGCCCTTCGGCAGCTACGAGGAAGGCCCCGAACAGGCCTTCCGCAACGCGACCCGCATCCTGATGGAGACCGGCTGCGGCGCGGTCAAGCTGGAGGGCGGCGCGCGCATGGCACCCACGATCCGCTTTCTGACCGAACGGGGCGTGCCGGTGATGGGCCATGTCGGGCTGACCCCCCAATCCACGCTGACCATGGGGGGCTTCCGCACGCAGGGCCGCGATCAGGACACATGGCCCGCCCATGTGGCCGACGCGCGGGCCGTGGCCGATGCGGGCGCGTTTTCCATCGTGGCCGAAGGCGTGATGGAGGGGTTGGCCGACCGCATGACCGAGGCCGTGCCGGTGCCGGTGATCGGCATCGGGGCCTCGGCCCGCTGCGACGGGCAGATCCTGGTGGTCGACGACATGCTGGGCCTGACCGAGCGCGTGCCGCGTTTCGTGCGCAAGTTCGGCGATCTGGGCCCCCGCGCCGACCGCGCCATCGCCGATTACGCCGCAGCCGTCCGCGACCGCAGCTTCCCCGAGGCCGCGCAGGTCTATCGCTGAAGCTCAGGGAATGTGATTGCCCAGCCAGTTGCCATGCGCCCAGCCCAGCCGGTTATCCGGCCCGAAGCTGATCGCATACCACGCGCCGCGCTTGTCATAGGTGCCCACGACCGCGCCTTCGGTCAGCTTGGCCAGCATGGGATATGACGCATCCGGCCCCGAACGCACCGCAAGAAACCCGTCGCCATCGGGATTGAGGCCCATGACCTCTGCCCTGCCGAAGCAGGCCGCCTGCGCATCCGGCGGGCAATGGGTATCGAACGTCACATCCAGCCCCTGCGACAGGGCCGCGAAGGGGAATGCGCCAAGGGCAAGGCTGCCCGCGCGCAGCAGGTTCATCGACATGGCATCACCGCCCTGACTGACAAGAACCCGATCAGGGTGCCACGGGCGGGCGATTCCCGCAATCAATCCCTGTGGAAATCGGCCGCCGCCACCAGCCGCGACAGGCCCAATGGCAGCAGAAGCAGCACCCCCAGCCCCAGATAGATCGCGCCAAGGCTTGCATGCTCGGCCAGCCAACCGATCGCGGCGGGGGCCAGCAGGATGCCGGAATAGCCCATCATCGTCACCACCGACAGTCCGACGCCCGCGGCCATGCCGGGCAGGTTCCCGGCGGCGGACAGCGCGATGGGCATCAGGTTGGCGATCCCGATCCCCGCCAGCGCAAAGCCCGTGATCGCCATAGGCGGCGTGCCTGCCAACCCCGCGATGCCAAGGCCCGCCATCGCGATCAGCGCGCTGGCCCGCATGGTGCGGACCGCCCCGAAGCGGTTGCGCAAGCCGTCGCCCGCAAATCGCAGCACGGCCATCGTCGCCGCGCAAGCCGCGAACCCCCACCCCGCCAGCGACAGCGACGCGCCCATCTCGCGCTCCAGATAGACGGCCGCCCAATCAAGAATCGCGCCCTCGGGGATCATCGAGGCCAGTGCCACGATCCCGATCAGATAGGGCAGCGGGCTGCGCGGCAGGCGCAGCGGCGTGCGCGGCTGGTCCGGCGCGGGCGGATCGCGCAACAGGCGCGGCCCGGCCCATACCAAGCCCGCGGCAAAGATCGCGGTCACGACCAGCCCCTGCACCAGTTCCCCCGCCCAGTCGAGGACGATGCCGCCCAGGCCCGCCCCGATCACGCCGCCAAGGCTCCAGAACCCGTGGCAGGACGACATGATCGCGCGGCTGCGCCTGCGTTCCATGGCGACGGCATTGGCGTTCATCGCCACGTCCATGCCACCCATCGTGCCGCCGAACAAGAAGACCGCCAGCGCAGCCGTCCAGAACCCCGGCGCGACCGAGATCCAGATCAGCGACGGCGCCGTCAGGCAGGCCGCCAGCCACGCCGCCTGTCGCGACCCGGACCGCGCCGTCATCGCGCCGAAGAACGGCATGACCGTGATCGACCCCAGCCCGAGACACAGCACCAGCAGCCCGGCCCGCGATTCGGTGATCTGCAACCGCTCCATCAGGGCGGGGATGCGCGGCGACCAGCTGCCGACCAACAGCCCGTTCAGCAGGAACAGGGCCGATACCGCGGCCCTTTCGGACGACAGACGCATCACGTCACAGCATCGAGGGCACGACAAGGTCGGGCGGACGATGTCCGTCGGCGAATGTCTTGATGTTGATCAGAACCTTCTCGCCCATCTCGGCGCGACCCTCGACCGTGGCGCTGCCCATATGGGGCAGCAGCACGACGTTGGGCAGCTCGCGCAGGCGGGGATTGATCTCGTGGCCGTGCTCGAACACGTCCAGCCCCGCGCCCGCGATCTCGTTCGCACGCAGCATCCGGGTCAGCGCGTTCTCGTCGATGACCTCGCCGCGCGAGGTGTTGACCACCACAGCCGAGGGCTTCATCAGCTTCAGCCGGCGCGCGTTCAGCAGGTGAAAGGTCGAGGGCGTGTGCGGTGCATTGATGCTGACGATGTCCATGCGCGCCAGCATCTGATCCAGGCTTTCCCACCATGTGGCCTGCAATTCATCCTCGATCTCGGGTCGCAAACGGTGGCGATTGTGGTAATGGACCTGCATGCCAAAGGCATTGGCGCGGCGGGCGACGGCCTGACCGATCCGGCCCATGCCCAGGATCCCGAGACGCCTGCCCCCCAGCCGTCCGCCAAGATGCGCCGTGGGCGCCCAGCCCTGCCAGCGCCCGGCCTGCATCTCGGCCAGGCCCTCCGGGATGCGGCGCGTGACGGACAGGATCAGCGCCATGGTCATGTCGGCCGTATCCTCTGTCACGACACCCGGCGTGTTGCTGACCAGAACGCCCCGCTGGCGGGCCGACATGACGTCCACATGGTCGATCCCCGCCCCGTAATTCGCGATCAGCTTCAGCCGGTCGCCTGCACGGGCCAGCATGTTCGCCGTGATCTGGTCGGTCACGGTCGGCACCAGCACGTCGGCCCCCTGCATCAGCGCGACCAGCTCGTCCTCGGACAGCTTGCGGTCATCCTCGCGCAGGATCACGTCGAACAGCTCGGACATCCGCGTCTCGACCGCTTCGGGCAGACGGCGGGTCACGGCGACGCGCAACCTCGGACGGACCAAGGACGGGCTTGCGGGCATGGACTGACCTCACTTTCTCGAACTCGTGTCGGGGGCGCACTTCCCTTGCAGGACCGCTTTTGGCAAACTGCCCGCGATACGGGGCATGCACAAGACCCCAGGGCGCAGGCCATCGGGACAGGCAGGACGGGAACCATCAGCATGACGACAGTTCAACGCCAACAGGGCAAGGCGCGGCGCCTGATTCAGGCCGCGGTGATCGGGGCGGCGCTCATGGCGGGCCCTGCCGCCGCGCAGGACCCTGCCCAGCAGGCGCAGGCCGAACAGCTGCGCGGGCCGGTGACGAACCTTCCGCTTCCGCGCTATGTCAGCCTCAAGGGAAACGAGGGCAACGCCCGGCGCGGGCCCAGCCTGTCGCACCGGATCGACTGGGTGTTCCGCCATGCCGGGATGCCCCTGCGCGTCGTGGCCGAGTTCGGCCATTGGCGCCGGGTCGAGGACAAGGACGGTGCGGGCGGCTGGGTGCATTACGCGCTGCTGTCGGGCGTGCGCACCGCGCTGGTCCTGGACGACATGACCGAGCTGCACACGCGGCCGCGCACCGATGCCGACGTGGTCGCCCGGGCCGAGGCCGGGGCGATCCTGCGCCTGAACGAATGCGAACCGCAATGGTGCCGCGTTTCGGGCGGGGGTCAGCGCGGCTGGGTGCCCAAGACGACGATCTGGGGCGTGGACCCGGCCGAGGTCAGGGACTGACCGCGCGCCGCGACAGCGGCGCGCCCCCGGCCTGCCCGGCAGGGCGCAGACCGACGGTCGGCACCCCCTTGCCCCTCAGGCCAGCCCGCGGCCCTTCAGCAGCGGTTCGACCCCGGGCATCCGGCCACGGAAATCCATCCACAGCTGATCCGCAGGCGCCGATCCACCCTTGGACAGGATCGTCTCCTCCAGCCGTTTCGCCGTTGCCGGATCGAAGATGTCGCCCGTCTCCTCGAAGGCCGCGAAGGCGTCCGCGTCCATCACCTCGGACCACATGTAGCTGTAATACCCCGCGGCATAGCTGTCGCCCGCGAAGACATGCGCGAAATGCGGCGTCGCATGGCGCATCGGGATCGCCTCGGGTGCGCCCAGCTCGGTCAGCACCCGCGCCTGCGCGGCCATCGCATCATCGGCCGGGGTGCCGCGATGGAAGGCCAGGTCCACCAGCGCGCTTTCCAGGTATTCCGTCGTCGAGAAACCCGCATCCGCGTTCCCCGCCGCGATCACGCGGTCGCGCAGATCGGCGGGCAGCGGCTCGCCTGTCTCGTGGTGGCGGGCATGGGCGTCCAGCACCTCGGGCTGTTCCAGCCAGTGTTCATACAGCTGGCTTGGCAGTTCGACGAAGTCCTGCGCCACCGAGGTTCCGGAAATCGAGGGCCAGTCCACCTCCGACAGGATGTGGTGCGTCGCGTGGCCGAATTCGTGGAACAGCGTATGCGCATCGTCCCAGGACAGGAAGCAGGGCGCACCCGGCGCCTCGGGCGGGGTGAAGTTGCACACGTTGACGACGATGGCGCGCTGCCCGTCCCCGATCCGATGCTGCGATTGCAGGGACGAACACCAGGCCCCGGACCGCTTGCCCGGACGCGCATAAAAATCGCCCAGGAAGATCGCCATCAGCCGCCCCTCGCGCGTGACACGGAAGGCCCGCACGTCCGGTGACCAGAGCGGCGCCCGGATCGGCGTGAATTCCAGCCCGAATAGCCGGTGTGCAACATCGAACACCGCGCCCAGCATCGCATCCAGCGTTAGATAGGGTGCGACCCGGTCCGCATCGACATCATGTTCCGCCTGCCGCAGCCGTTCCGCATAGAGCCGCCAGTCCCAGCCGCGCAAACGGTCGTTCACGCCGTCGGCCTTCAGCATTTCGGTCAGGCGGGCCTGATCCTGCGCCGCGCGTGCGCTGGCGGCCGTCCAGACCTGACCCAGCAGCTCCTGCACGCGGTCGGGCGTGCCCGCCATCTGGGTCTCCAGCTTCCATGACGCGAAATCGGGATGGCCAAGCAGTTGCGCGCGTTCATGGCGCAGGGCAAAGATCTCGTGGATCAGCGGCAGGTTGTCGGTGGCCTGCCCGCCCGCGCCCTGCCCCGAACCGCGTGCGGCCCAGGCGCGGAAGGCATCCTCGCGCAGGGCGCGGTCGCCGGCATGTTCCAGGAAGGGCACGATCAGCGACCGGTTCAGCGTCACGATCTGACCCTGCAGCCCGCGTTCACGCGCCGCCGCACGCATGGCGCGCAGCAGCCATGCGGGCAGCCCGTCCAGCCGGTCATCCGGCACGGGCATGACAAAGTCGCGTTCATCCGCAAGCACGTTCTGCGTGAACTGCGTCGTCAGCGTGGCCAGCCGCCCGCGGATCGTCGCCATGCGGGCGCGGCCTTCGGGGGCCAGCCCCGCGCCCGCCCGCGTCAGGTCACGCAGCGCCAGCCGGGTGATCCGTGCATCCTGCGGCGGCAGCGCATCGGCGCCCTCGGCCACCGCCTTGACGCGTTCGTAAAGCCGCGGGTCCATGCTGATGCGGCTGCCGTAATCGGCCAGGCGCGGCGCGAAATCGCGGCTCAGCGCCTCTCGGGCGGGGTTCGAATCGACGCCTGCCAGCGTGTAGAAAATCGAGAGCATCCGCCCCAGCCCCTCATCCGCAAGCTCCATCGCGGCGATGGTGTTCTCGAAGCTGGGGGGTTGCGGATTGGCGGCGATCGCCTCGTGTGCGGCTTCGGCGGCGGCCAGTTCGCGGTCGAAGGCCGGGGCGAAATCGGTATCGGCGATCAGGTCGAAACGCGGCAGCCCCTCGGGGCCGGTCCAGCGGGTCAGCTCGGGGTTCATTCAGTGCTCCTTTTCGGTGCGGAGGGGCCGCAAACGGTGCAGGCGGGATCGGCCGAGGTGCGGATCACCCGCGTCTCGGAATAAAGCGCGTCGTGGATCATCAGGCGGCCACGCATGCCCTGCCCCGCGCCGGTCAGTTCCTTGACCGCCTCCAGCGCCATCATCGATCCGATGACGCCCGGCAGCGCGCCGACCACGCCGGCCTCGGCGCAGGGGGCGTCATGGACGGGGGCTTCGGGGAAGATGCAGTTCATGCAGGGGCCGCCACGGGCCGGATCGAACAGGGTCAGCTGGCCTTCCCATCGCCCGATGGCGCCCCAGACCAGCGGCACGCCCGCCGCCACGCAGGCGCGGTTGATCGCGCTGCGGGTGGCGTGGCTGTCGGTGCCGTCGATGACCAGGTCGTGCCCGGCGATCAGCTCGATATCGTCCTGGGTGATGCGGCGTGTCAGGGGCGTCACATCCAGATGCGGGTTCAGCCGCAGCATCGCCTCGGCGGCGGCATAGGCCTTGGGCTCGCCCTGCAGATCGTCGCGGAAGATCACCTGCCGCTGCAGGTTCGACAACGAGACGGTATCGTCATCGGCCAGCGTGATCCGCCCGACCCCCGCCGCCGCAAGATACAGGCAGACCGGCGTGCCCAGGCCGCCCGCGCCCACGATCAGCACCCGCGCGCCGCGCAGCCGCATCTGGCCAGGGCCGCCGATCTCGTGCAGGACCAGATGGCGAGAGTATCGGTCGATCTCGGCATCCGACATCCCGGCATCCGGGGCCGGTTCGGGCCGATCGGGCGCGGCGCGGGCGCGCAGGCGGCGAAGCCCCGCGCGATAGGCCAATGCCAGCGCCACGACGCCGCCCAGCACAAGCCACCCCGCGGCACTGCCGCCCAATGCTCGCCCAAGGCCGCTGTCCGGCGCGGCCAGCTGAACCAGCAGCATCACCGCCCAGACCGCGCCCGTCGCGGCAATCATCACCCGTCCCGGTGCGCGCATCACGCGCCCCAGGATCAGCAGGACGACGATCAGCCACAGGCCGAGCATCACTTCCGCCCCGTTCCGGTGGAACCGAAACCGCCCTGCCCGCGCGCGGTATCGTCCAGCGCCTCGACCAGATCGAATGCGGCCTGCGGGGCCGGGGACATGACCAGCTGCGCGATGCGATCACCATGGTTCACGGTGAAATCCTCGTCGCCCAGGTTGATCAGGATGACGCCCAGGGGACCGCGATAGTCGCTGTCGATGGTGCCCGGGGCATTCGGCAGCGCGATCCCCTTCTTCAGGGCAAGACCGGAGCGCGCGCGGATCTGCGCCTCCCATCCCTGCGGAACGGCGATTGCGAAGCCCGTGGGCACCAGCGCGCGGCCCAGGGGCGGCAGGGTCAGGCCCGTCTGCCGGATGCCCTCGGGCAGGTTGGCGCAGAGGTCGGCCCCTGCGGCGCCCGCGCTTTCATAGGCGGGGGCGGGAATGTCGGGATCGGCATCGGGCAGGCGTTTCAGCCGGATGGCGGGAGGGGGCAGGATTCGGGGATCGTTCATCATGGGCGCATCCTGCAAAAGCAAAGGCCGCGCGGCAATGCCCGCGCGGCCCATATTCGCTGTCGATGTCGCGGCGGTTCAGCGCGGCGAGATCATCATGACCATCTGGCGGCCTTCCAGCTTGGGCATGGATTCGACCTTGCCCAGCTCGTCAACGTCGCTCTTCACGCGGTTCAGCAGCTCGACGCCCAGATCCTGGTGCGCCATCTCGCGGCCGCGGAAACGCAGGGTGACCTTCACCTTGTCGCCGGCTTCGAGGAATTTCAGCACGTTGCGCATCTTGACGTCGTAGTCGTGGGTATCGGTCCCCGGACGGAACTTGATCTCCTTGACCTCGATGACCTTCTGCTTCTTGCGTGCTTCGGCTTCGCGCTTCTGCTGTTCGTACTTGTACTTGCCGAGGTCCATGACCTTGCAGACCGGAGGGGCCGCGTTCGGCGAAATCTCGACCAGATCCAGCCCCGAGTCCTGCGCCATCTGCAACCCGACCGAAGGCGGCACCACGCCGACATTCTCTCCGTCAGGGCCGATCAGGCGGATTTCGGCCACGCGGATGCGTTCGTTCACGCGGGGGCCGGTGTCACGGGTGGGCGGTGCGTTATGCGGTCGACGAGCTATGGCGATACTCCTTATGCAGCCAAGTCGGAAGTGAAGGGAAATTAAGGCGAGCGAGCCGGATTTTCAACCGGATTTGACATGATTGTGGTCTTAAAAACGCGTCATTGGCGCATATCGGCCCCCGAACGGGGCATGCGCGCCTTTTCCGGTCCTGCCGCCTGTGCCATAGGTTGCCCATCGTCAATGAACCGAGCAGGGGCGCCGGATGAAGAAGCTTGTCGCGATCGTCGTGATTCTAATTGCCGCGGCGGGGGGTGCATGGCTCTGGTCGCAGCAGCAGGGCCCCGCCCCGCAGGCCGAACTGCCCCAGCCGCAAGCCGAGCCGCCGGCGGCCGAGGCTCCTGCATCCGGGGGCGACGCCCAGATGGACCCGGAGGAAGCCCGCGCCGAAGAGGCTGCTGATGCTGCCGCCGATGCCGCAGCCGAGGCCGTTCGCGCATCCGAGGATGCGGGCGTGCCCCCGGCATCGGATGCCGCAGCCGAGGCCGAGATCGCCGCCGAAGCCGCCATCGCCGCGGCCGACCGCGCGGCCGAGGCCGCAGCGACCGAGCCCGAGGCCGCAACCGTCGAGGAGGCCGCCGACGCCGCCGAGACCGCCGCGGCCGCAGCCGAGGAGACCGCGACCGCCGCAGCCGTCGCCGCGCGGATCGAGACGCTGCTGACCCCCGAGGGCTTCGATGCCGCACAGATCGAGACGATGATCGAGGAGGCGCAGATCGACGATGCGCAGAAGGCCACGCTCAAGCGCCTCGTCCAATCCGCCAAGGACAATCCGCAGCTGCTTCGCGCCGCGCTCGACCAGGTCAAGGCGGTGATGCGCTGATGCCGGTCCTGCCCGTCACCGACAGGCAGGACTTCTTGTCCCGACCCCGCCCGCAGCTTGCGCGGGGTCCGATCGCGATTATCTTCGTCGAGGATCACATCGCGGTGTCGGAAACCGTCGCCCATCACATGGCCCGCGGTTTCCGCCATATCCTGCTGATGTCGGAACTGACCATCGACCTGCCCGAGGAACTGGCAGCCCGCGTCACGCAGCTGCGCCACGATTCGCGCAGGCCCGATGCCCATGTGGGCGGCGTGAACGCGGTCATCGCGGCCGTTCCTGCCGGGACCTGGCTCTATTACTGCTTCAACGCCGAATTCCTGTTCCACCCTTTCGGCGAATCCCGCAGCGTGGGCGAGATGCTGACCTTCCACACCGAGGAACGTCGCGACGCGATGCTGACCTATGTGGTGGATCTCTATGCCGGGGATCTGGGACGCTTTCCCGATGCGGTCGATCTGGAACAGCCGATGTTCGACCGGACGGGCTATTACGCGCTTGGGCGGAAAGGGGCGGACGGTCGGCCATGCGACAGGCAGCTGGATTTCCACGGCGGCCTGCGCTGGCGCTACGAGGAACTGCTGCCACCCGACCGGCGCCGGATCGACCGCATCGCGCTGTTCAGGGCCGCGCCCGGCCTGCGCGTCACCGCCGATCACCGCTTCAACATCGAGGAATACAACACCTATTCCTGCCCCTGGCATCACAACCTGACGGCCTCCATCGCGTCCTTCCGGGTGGCCAAGGCACTGGCCCGCAACCCCGGGTCGCGCGATCGCCTGGGCCGGATGACATGGCGCAATTCGCAGCCCTTCCGCTGGAGCAGCCAGCAGCTGATGGATCTGGGCCTGATGGAGCCCGGACAGTGGTTCTGACGGGTTTCCGTTACGGCACAGCCTTTCGCTTGCGCCTTTCCGACCCCAGATGATAGACCGTGCGGCAACTTGAAAACGCCCGTTCAGCCTGGACGGGCAGCAATGGAAGGCACGACACGCATGGCGATGACCAAGACCAGCTTCGACCGCGAGGATCTTCTTGCCTGCGCACGCGGAGAGCTGTTCGGCCCCGGCAACGCGCAGCTGCCCGAACCCCCGATGCTGATGATGGACCGCATCACCGAAGTATCCGAGGACGGCGGCGCGCATGGCAAGGGCCATATCGTCGCCGAGTTCGACATCGACCCCGACCTGTGGTTCTTCGGTTGCCATTTCCCCGGCAACCCGATCATGCCGGGCTGCCTCGGCCTCGACGGTCTGTGGCAGCTGACGGGCTTCAACCTGGGCTGGCGTGGCTGGGAAGGCCGCGGCTATGCCCTGGGCGTGGGCGAGGTCAAGCTGACCGGCATGGTCCGCCCCGATCGCAAGATGCTGCGCTATCACGTGGACTTCACGAAAGCCGTGCAGACCCGTCGTCTGACCATGGGCGTGGCCGACGGTCGCGTCGAGGCCGATGGCGAGCTGATCTACCAGGTCAAGGACATGAAGGTCGCCCTGTCGACCAGCTGATGAATTCAATCCGAGGAGGCACCCCAATGCGGCGCGTCGTCATCACCGGCCTGGGCATCGTTTCGCCCATCGGTAACAATGCAGAAGAAGTCACCGAAAGCCTGCGCACCGGGCGCTCGGGCATCGTCTTTGCACCCGAATATGCCGAACACGGCTTCCGCAGCCAGGTTCACGGCATGCCCCAGATCACGCTCGAGGATCACATCGACAAGCGCAACCTGCGCTTCATGGGTCCGGGCGCGGCATACAATTTCATCGCCATGGAACAGGCGATCAAGGACAGCGGGCTGGAAGACGGCGACGTCTCGAACCCGCGCACCGGCCTAATCATGGGGTCGGGCGGTCCGTCCACGTCGAACTTCTTCGATGCGCACCGGATCGTCATCGAAAAGGGCGCGCCCAAGCGCATGGGTCCCTTCATGGTGACGCGCTGCATGTCGTCCACGAATTCGGCCTGCCTGGCCACGCCCTTCAAGATCAAGGGCGTCAACTACTCGATCACCTCGGCCTGCGCGACATCCGCGCATTGCATCGGCAACGGTGTCGAACAGATCCAGATGGGCAAGCAGGACATCGTCTTCGCCGGCGGCGGCGAGGAACTGGACTGGACGCTGTCCTGCCTGTTCGACGCGATGGGCGCGATGTCGTCGAAATACAACGACACCCCCGAAACGGCCTCGCGGCCCTATGACGCGACGCGCGACGGCTTCGTGATCGCGGGTGGCGGCGGCGTCGTCGTCCTCGAGGAGCTGGAGCACGCGAAGGCGCGCGGTGCCAAGATCTATGCCGAGGTCACGGGTTACGGCGCGACCAGCGACGGCTACGACATGGTCGCCCCTTCGGGCGAGGGCGGCGAACGCGCGATGCGGGTGGCGATGGGCACCCTGCCCGAAGGCCGCAAGGTCAGCTATATCAACGCGCATGGCACCTCGACCCCCGTGGGCGATCTGGGCGAGATCCAGGCCGTCCGCCGCATCTTCGGCGAGGGTTCGACCCCGCCGGTCAGTTCGACCAAGTCGCTGACCGGGCACAGCCTGGGTGCGACCGGCGTCCACGAGGCGATCTACAGCCTGCTGATGTTGCAAAATGACTTCATCGCGGCCTCGGCGAATGTCGGCACTCTGGACCCGGAAATCCAGCCGGGCGAGATTGCGACGGATCGCGTGGACGATGCAGGGCTGGATTCGATCCTGTCGAACAGCTTCGGCTTCGGGGGCACCAACGCCTCCCTGCTGATGTCGCGCTTCCACGACTAAGAACAAGAGCAACGAGGACATCATGGGCGATCTTCTGAAGGGCAAGCGCGGGCTTGTGATGGGGGTCGCCAATGAGCGCTCCATCGCGTGGGGGATCGCCAAGGCGGCCGCCGCCGAGGGGGCCGAACTGGCCTTCACCTATCAGGGCGAGGCCTTCGGCAAGCGGGTCGAACCGCTTGCCGCCTCGGTCGGGTCGGACCTGCTGCTGGACGTGGACGTGACCGACGACGCGTCGCTGGACGCGGCCTTCGCGTCCCTGCAGGACAAATGGGGCAAGCTGGATTTCCTGATCCATGCCATCGCCTATTCCAACAAGGACGAATTGACCGGCCGGTTCATCAATACCAGCCGCTCGAACTTCAAGCACAGCCTGGAGATCAGCTGCTATTCGCTGATCGAGGTGGCCCGCCGTGCGCATCCGATGATGACCGAAGGCGGGTCGATCATCACGCTGACCTATGGCGGGTCGAACCGCGTCACGCCCTTCTACAACGTCATGGGCGTCGCCAAGGCCGCGCTGGAAAGCAGCGTGCGTTACCTGGCCAACGATCTGGGCCCCGACGGCATCCGTGTGAACGCGGTCAGCCCCGGCCCGATGAAGACGCTGGCAGGCGCCGCGATCGGCGGCGCGCGCAAGACCTTCCGCCACACCGAAGCCAACGCCCCCATGCGCGCCAATGCGACGCTGGAGGCCATCGGCGGCACCGCCGTCTGGCTGCTGTCGGACTGGGGTGCCTGCACCACGGGCGAGGTCGTGACCGTCGATGGCGGCTATCACGTGCTGGGCATGCCCCAGAGCGAGAACCTGTAACCTAGGGCAAGGGGGCGACCATGCAGCATTTCGTTGCGGATGACGGCGCGAAGATCGCGTTTCGTGGCGAAGGCGAAGGGCTGCCCCTTCTCTGCCTTGCGGGACTGACGCGGAACATGGCGGATTTCGATTACGTCGCTCCGCATCTGTCGGGCGTGCGGATGATCCGCATGGATTACCGCGGGCGGGGCGCGTCGGATTTCACCGGTCAGGACAGCTATACCGTGCCGCGCGAAAGCCGCGATGCGCTGAACCTGCTGGACCATCTGGGCATCGACCGGGCGGCGATCCTCGGCACCTCCCGTGGGGGGCTGAACGGGCTGTTCATGGCAGCGACCGCGCGCGACCGGATGATCGGACTGTGCCTGAACGATGTCGGCCCGGTGATCGAACGCGACGGGCTGCACAAGATCTTCGACTATGTCGGCCGCAACCCTGCTGCCCGCACCCATGCCGAACTGGCGGAACGCCTGCCCGATCTGATGACCGGCTTCGCCAATGTCCCCGAGGGGCGCTGGCTGCAGGATGTCCGCAACCATTACGAAGAGACCCCCGAAGGGTTGCGCATCCGCTACGATCCCGCCCTGCGCCAGGCGTTCCTTGCCGCGTTCGAGGGCGAGGCCCCCGATCTGTGGCCGCTGTGGTCGGCGACCGATGGCATGCCCGTGGCCCTGATCCGAGGTGGAAATTCGGATCTTCTGTCGACGGAAACCGCCGATCGGATGGGCCGGATGCGCCCCGACATGATCATGGCCGACCTGCCCGATCGCGCGCATGTCCCCTGGCTGGACGAACCCGAGGCCCTGACCGTCCTGAACGCCTGGATCGATGCCTGCATGCGGCGTTGAAACCCTACAATTTTGCTGGGCTCATAAATAAAGGTTAGCTTGTTGCACCCTGACCTTAAGCATAGTCTAATGGGGCATTTCTATCCTTTCGGACCCACAGGAGCCTCATGCTGCGCGCCCAGTTTCACGAACCGCCCGAGGCGCTGACCGCCCAGTTCGAGCGGTCGCGCATTCCGCTTGCGCTGGCGCATGGCAGCGGCGACATGCCGCTCTGCCTTGTGAATGACGGTTTCCTCAAACTGACGGGCTATGGCACCGAAGACGTGGTGGGTCACAACTGTCGCTTTCTTCAGGGGGCCGACACGCCGCGGGAACAGATCGGCGCGATATCGACCTTTCTGCACCACAAGGGCAGCGAGGACGGCCGCTTTCCGATCCTGAATTACCGCGCCGATGGATCCGAATTCACCAATCTGGTGTTCATGTCGAAACTGCACGGCAAGGACGGCGAATTGCGTTTCGTCATCGCGTCGCAATTCGACATGGGCAGACACCGGCAATCGCCCGATCTGCTGACCAACGATACGGAGCTGAAGGGCAGCATGGCAGACGTGCGCAGGATCGCGGGCCAGTTCGGCATGATCATGGCCGACAGTTCCGTCATCATCGCCCGGTCCATCTCGACACTTGCGAGGCTCGCGATCCGCGATGAATGACGAGACGCCAAAGCGTGACGAGACACGGCAGGATTTCGCGGTCGTGGCCATCGGTGCATCCGCCGGCGGGCTCGAGGCGCTGCAGGACCTGCTGCGCGATGCCAGCCGCGACGATCCGGCAGCCTATGTCATCATCCAGCATCTGGACCCGACCCATGACAGCGTCCTGGCCGAGCTTCTGGACCGCCGCACGGCGCTGACCGTCCAGCAGGCCCAGCACGGAACGCTGCTGCGTCCCGGTCAGGTCTATACCATCCCCCCCGGTTCGCGCATGCTGATCAAGGAGAACCGGCTGGTCCTGACGGATTTCGAACAGCCGCGCGGGCTGCGCCGTCCCATCGACGACTTCTTCGAGAGCCTTGCACAGGCGCGCGGATCGTCGGCCGCCTGCGTGATCCTGTCGGGCACCGGCGCCGACGGGACGTTGGGCCTGCGCGCGATCAAGGAACATGGCGGCGTCTGCGTCGTGCAGGAGCCGCGCACCGCCCGCTATGACGGGATGCCGCTTTCGGCCGAGGCCACGGGCCTTGTCGATTTCGTGCTGGCCCCCGACCGCATCCTCGCCTCGATCATGCATTTCTTCGAAAGCCGCGACAACGACATGGCCGAAGAGAGCATGCTGGAGGATGCACGCCGCATCTGCGAACTGGTGCATGAACATTGCGGGCATGATTTCAGCGGCTACAAGATGACGACGCTGGTGCGCCGGATCCGCCGCCGCATGCAGGTGCTGGGCATCCAGACCTCGCGGGAATATCTGGCGCAGCTGGAACATGACTGCGACGAATGCGATGCCCTGCAGAACGAATTCCTGATCAACGTCACGCGCTTCTTCCGCGACCCCGAACTGTTCCGCACGCTGCGCGACCGCGCGATCCGGCCCATGGTCCGCGACAGCGACGGAGAGGAGCTGCGCATCTGGGTGCCCGGCTGCTCCTCGGGCGAGGAAGCCTACAGCATCGCCATGCTGGTGGATGCGGAAATGCGCGCCGCCGGGCTGCGACCGCGTTTCACCGTCTTCGCATCCGATATCGACCGCAAGATGATCGAGGTCGCGCGGGCCGGCAGCTATCCCATCAGCGCGTTGGCCGACATCCCCGAGGATCTGCGCGGCGAATACACGACGCATCGCGATTCGCTGATGCAGATCACGCCGCAGCTGCGCGACCGGGTGCGGTTTTCGCTGCACAGCGTGCTGCGCGATCCGCCCTTCGCGCGGGTCGATCTGATTTCCTGCCGCAATCTGCTGATCTATCTGGACGAGGGGCTGCAGGCGCGGGTGCTGCCGCTGTTTCATTACGCGCTGCGTCCGGGCGGTTACCTGTTCCTGGGGCCGTCGGAAGGCGTGCGCCGCGAATCCGCGCATTTCGAGGAACTGGACCGTCCCGCGCGCCTGTTCCTGCGCGACCAGGCGACCGCCCGCCTGCCGCTGTCCCTGCCCTTCCGCAGCACCACGCAGAATGAACGCAACCAGGACCAGCGCCAGTCCGGCGGGTCCGAGCGTCCCTCGGTCACCGCGGCGCAGCGCCGTGTGCTGGACCGCTTCTCGCCCGCGTCGCTGCAGGTGTCCCGCGCCGGAGAGGTGGTCTGGTCCGCAGGCCGCCTGTCGCGTTTCCTGTCGGTCGATCCCACGGCCCGCAAGCCCGTGCTTGCCCAGCAGATCGTCCATCCCGGCCTGAAGGAGGCCGTCACCGCAGCGATCGATCAGGTCACCACCGCGAACCGCGCCGTGATCATCCGCGATCTGGTCGCCCGCTCCGAGATGGGCTCGCAGGCGGTGTCGCTCTTTGCCGAACCCCTGCCCGATCGCAGCATCCTTCTGGTCTTCCAGGAGGCCGCGCATGTCCAGGAATCGGACTCTGATTCTGACACGGACGAACTGAGCATCACCGAATCCCGCGCCGATCTGCTGGAGGAGGAGCTGCGCCTGACCCAGATCGAGCTGCATGGCGCGGTCGAGGAACTGGAGACGGCGAACGAGGAGCTGAAGAGCTCGAACGAAGAAATGATGTCGATGAACGAGGAGCTTCAGTCCACGAACGAGGAACTGAGCACCGTCAACGACGAGCTGAAATCCAAGATCGACGACCTGACCGCGGCGAACAGCGACCTGCAGAACTTTTTCTCGGCCACCAAGATCCCGCTTCTGGTGGTCGATCGCGAGATCCGCGTGCGCAACTTCACCAATGCCGCGCTGCAGATCTTCCCGCTGCGCCGGTCGGACCATGGACGCCCGCTGACCGACGTGTCGAACGTCTTCGCCAGCCCCGAGCTGGAAAGCATGGCCCGAGAGGTCATCCGGACCGGCGAGGCGCAATGGGCCGAGATGACCGAGGCCGCCGAGGATCGCGTCTGGCGGATCGACGCCAAGGCCTATCGCGGCCCCGAGGGGAACCTGGAAGGCGCGATGCTGGTCTTCGAGGATGTGACCGCTCTGCGCGACCTGCGCATCCAGATCGAACGGCAGGAGGACCGGCTGAATTCCGTCCGGCACCTGGCCCGGATCGCGGTCTGGCAGCTGGACCGCAGCGGCCGGACGATCACCGTCGACGACAGTTCGGGCCTCTTGGGCGTGGGACAGACGGCCGAGCTGCCGCTGCAGGCATTCGCCGGGCTGATCGCGCCCGACGACCGGGACGCCCTGCTGGCCGATCTGCGCGGCTGCGCCGAAGGCCGCGGGTTCCGCCGCACGGTGCGGCCCTCGTCGAACGGCCATGCCGATACCCGGCTGGAGGCCGCGGGCGAGATCGTGGGCAGCGGCGCGAATGCCCGCGTGCTGGGCGTGATGGTGGACGTGACCGCCGCGCAATCGGCGGCGGACCTGCGCGAGGCCGTCATCCGCGAGATGGACCACCGGGTGAAGAACCTCTTTACCCAGATCTCGGCCATGCTGCGGATGGCCGCGCGCGAGACCGACGATGTCCGCGAGGTGGTGCAGGAAGTGTCGTCGCGCATTTCCGCACTGGCCAGTTCGCACAGCCTGACGACGGCCAAGGGCGGCACGCGGGAATTGTCGCTGCGCGAATTGATCGAGACGTCGCTCGCGCCCTATCGCGGGGCGAATATCCTGCTCGAGGGTGGCAACGCCCCCGTCCAGCCCGCGAACGTGGTGCCGCTGTCGCTGATCCTGCACGAACTGGCGACGAACGCCTTCAAATACGGCGTTCTCGGCCCGGTCGAGGGGCAGCTGCACGTGACTTGGGCGACCCAAGGCGACGATCTGGTTGTCACTTGGTCCGAGGAATATGCCGGCCCCCGCACCGACATCCGGCCCGAGCGCGGCTTCGGATCCGTTCTGCTGGAAGGTGCCGCGGCCCAGATCGGCGCCGAACTGTCGGTGGATCAGACCGAGACCCATCGCAGCACGCGGCTGGACTGGCGGGGCGGCGCGTCCTGATCATTCCTTGTCCCCGTCCTCAGGTCGAGGACAGGGACTCGCATATCTTGACCAGCTGTTCGTGGACCATCTCGGGGATGCGCTCGATCGGCATGTCGTCATCGGACGCCCATTGCCGGGTCGCGTTGCCGAACGCATGCATCGTCATGTGCGACATGATGTCGGCCTGCCATTGCGATCCCGGCCCCAGCCGCCGCTGAAGATGGTCGCCGATGACCGTGGCGATGGTTTCCAGCGTGTCGCGGAACGAACAGGTCAGGTCCGGCAACTGGTCCAGCATCGTCTCGAGCATGCGCAGCGTGGGCCGGTCCGGGGGGCTTGTCTCGACCAGCTGGCGTGCGACGGCGGTCAGATCGTCCAGCACGGGCCGGTCGGATGTGGCCAGCCATGCGCTGTCTTCGGCGCCCAGCACCGGCAGCGGCCCCAGAAGCGCCGCCTGCTTGTTCGGGAAATAGTTGAAGAACGTCCTGGTGCTGATCCCGGCCCCATGCGCGATCGCATCCGTCGTCACTGCCGCAAGGCCCTGGTCCATCACCAGCTTGAGCGCAGTCGTCTGGATTTCGCGGGCCGTCTGGCGACGGCGCCTGTCACGCAGATCTGTGTTCATAATACCGGCAATTCCGTTTGCGTTTCCGGCAAACATTGCATAGTCGGCAAGGACGTGCAATACGCGCCCGAAGGGCCGACGCAGCGTCCGGCCGCAAGCGGAGACAGTGATGCGCGACTTTATTCAGATGACCGGCGCCGCGCTCGGCGCGTCGATGATGCTGGCCTCCGTTGGCTTCGCGCAGGGGATGCCTCCGAAGACGGTCGGCGTGATGCAAGTCGAGGAACAGGACGTTCCGCGCATCTTCACCCTGCCCGGACGCGCCGTGGCTGCCAATGCCGCCGAAATCCGCCCCCGCGTCAGCGGCATCGTGACGGAGGTGCTGTACGAACCGGGTCAGGAGATCGCCAAGGGAACGCCGATGTTCCGCATCGACGCCACCACCTACGAGGCCGGCGTCGCGGCGGCCCAGGCCGATCTTGCCGCCGCCCAGGCGACGCTGACCGAGGCGGAATCGTCCCTGTCGCGCAACCGCGCATTGCTGGGGTCGGGCGCCACGCAGGCCGCTGTGGACAGCGCGCAGGCCACCCGCGATCAGGCACAGGCGCAGGTCGATGCGGCCGAGGCCGCCCTGGTGCAGGCGCAGGCCGAACTGGACTGGACCACCGTCACAAGCCCGCTGGACGGGATCGCCAGCGTGGCCGACACCTCGATCGGCGATCTGGTCACCGCGAACCAGGCCGACGCGATGGCGACCGTCACCCAGCTCGACCCGGTCGAGGTGGACATGTACGAGCCCTCCTCGCGCTTCCTGACCGTGCTGGACGACATCAGCGACGGCAGCCTGCGCCTGAACGAGGAGCTGCGCGCCACCCTGACGCTGGAGAACGGTCGCACCTATCAGGCCGTGGGCGAACTGATCGCGCCGGGGGTCACTGTCTCGACCTCGACCGGGTCGATCGACACGCGCTTCCGCTTCGACAATCCCGAAAAGCTGATTCTGCCGGGCATGTTCCTGCGCGGGCAGGTGGATCTGGGGGTGACCACCGCGATCCTGGTGCCCCAGACGGCGGCCACGCGCGACAAGATCGGCCAGCTGTCGGCCTGGGTGATCAAGGACGGCAAGGCCACCCGGCGCGACCTGACGACCGAAGGAAGCTATCAGAACCAGTGGATCGTGATCGACGGCCTGGAAGACGGCGAAACGCTGGTGGTGGAAGGGGCCTCGGGCCTGTCCGAAGGGGCAGAGGTTCAGACCGCCCCTGTCGTGATCGACGAGAACGGCGTCATCCGCGACGCCCCCCAGCCCGAAGCGGAGTAAGGCCAGATGGCACGTTTCTTCATCCATCGCCCCGTCTTCGCCTGGGTGCTGGCACTGGTCACGATGCTGGTGGGGGCCATGGGTCTCAACAGCCTCGCGATCGAACAATATCCGCAGATCTCGCCCACGACCGTCCGCATCAGCGCGACCTATACCGGCGCCTCGGCCGAGATCGTGGAAAGTTCGGTCACCACGGTGATCGAGGACGCGATGACGGGCCTCGACGGCCTGACCTACATGACGTCGACATCGACGCCCAGCTCGACCTCGATATCGCTGACCTTCGACGACAGCGTGGACCCCGACATCGCGCAGGTGCAGGTCCAGAACAAGCTGCAGCTGGTCACCTCGCAGCTGCCCGACGTGGTTCAGCAGCAGGGCGTGCAGGTCGAACGCTCGACCAGTTCGATCCTGTTGGTGGGCGCGCTGACCGCGCCCGATGGCGGCTATGACACGGTCGAACTGGGCGACCTGGTCGCGCAGCTGATCGAGGACCCGGTCAAGCGGACCGAGGGCGTCGGCTCGATCAACACCTTCGGGTCGGGCTATGCCATGCGGATCTGGCTGGATCCGATGAAGATGGTCCAGTATCAGGTCACGCCCTCGGACGTGACCTCGGCCGTGTCCGAACAGAACACCAACGTGACCGTCGGCGATCTGGGCGCCCAGCCCAGTGCGCAGGGCCAGCAGATCACGGTGCCCGTCTCGGCGCAGTCGCAACTGTCCACCGTCGAGGAATTCGAGAACATCCTGCTGCGCGTGGCGACCGACGGTTCGACCGTGTTCCTGGGCGATGTCGCCCGGATCGAGATCGGGCAGGAAAGCTATGGCGGCAATTCCCGCCACAACGGCAACCCGGCCGCGGGCTTCGCGGTCAACCTGGCCACCGGGGCGAACGCCGTGGACACGGCCGAACGCGTCCGCCACACGATCAACGGGGTGGCCGACCTGCTGCCTGCCGGCATCGAGATCGTCTATCCCTACGACACCTCGCCCTTCGTCGAACAATCGATCGAGCAGGTCTATCACACCCTTGCCGAAGCCGTGGTGCTGGTCTTCCTGGTGATCCTGGTCTTCCTGCAGAGCTGGCGCGCCACGCTGATCCCGGTGATCGCGATCCCGGTCGTGCTGCTGGGCACCTTCGCGATGCTGGCCTTCGCGGGCTTTTCCATCAACACCCTGACCATGTTCGCCATGGTGCTGGCCATCGGCCTTCTGGTCGACGATGCCATCGTGGTGGTCGAGAACGTCGAGCGCGTGATGGAAGAAGACGGCCTGGGCCCTGTCGAGGCCACCGAGAAGAGCATGAACGAGATCACCTCGGCGCTGGTCGGCATCGTGCTGGTCCTTTCGGCGGTGTTCCTGCCCATGGCCTTCATGACCGGATCGACCGGCGTGATCTATCGCCAGTTCTCGGTCACGATCATCACGGCGATGGTGCTGTCACTGGGCGTGGCGGTCATCCTGACCCCCGCCATGTGCGCCAGCCTGCTGAAGCCGCGCGACCACAAGGGCGGGATCGCGCCCGCCCGCTGGTTCAACCGCAACATGGACCGCACGACCAACGGCTATGTCGGCGTGGTGTCGCGGCTGATCCGCCGCCCCCTGCGCCTGCTGATCGTGTTGGTGGCCATCGGCGGCGGCATTGCCGCGCTCTATGACCGGCTGCCCAGTTCGTTCCTGCCCGACGAGGATCAGGGCGTGGGCCTGGTGCTGATCCAGGGCCCCGACGGATCGACCAGCGAGCAGACCAAGGCATTGGTCGAGAAGGTCGAGAACTACATGCTGACCCAGGAAACCGAGACCGTCGAATCCGTCTTCGCCGCCCTGGGCTTCAGCTTCCAGGGGACCGGGCAGAACAACGCCATGGTCTTCGTGAAGCTCAAGGACTATGCCGACCGCAAGGATGGCATCGCCGATCTGGTGAACCGCGCCAACGGGTTCTTCTTCACGACGAACCGCCAGGGGCAGGTCTTCGCGCTGCAACCGCCCGCGATCCAGGGGCTTGGCACCTCGTCGGGCTTCACCATGTACCTGGTGGATCAGTCCGGCCGGGGCCAGGACGCGCTGTCCGCCGCTGCGGACCAGTTGGTCGCCACCGCGCAGCAGGACGGGCGCGTCACCAGCCTGCGTGGCAACGATGCGGCCACCCAGACCGCGCTGCAGCTGGATATCGACCAGCAGAAGGCCGCGGCCTTCGGGCTGTCGATTTCCGAAGTGAACGCCATGCTGTCGGTGATCTTCGCGGGCAGCGAGGTGAACGATTTCGCGCTCGGGAACGACCTGCGCCCGGTGATCGTGCAGGGCGATTCCGACACGCGCGGCCAGCCCGAGGATATCGACCGCTGGTATGCGCGCAATTCCGATGGCGAAATGGTGTCCTTCGGGGCCTTCTCGACCCGGTCCTGGGATCAGGAACCCCAGTCGCTGGCCCGCTATGGCGGCACCCGCGCGATGGAGCTGAGCGGCGCCGCCAGCCAGGGCCTGTCGTCGGGCGAGGCGATGATCGCGATGGAGGAGATGGTCGCGGACATGGATGGCGGCTACGGTTCGGCCTGGACGGGCCTGTCCTACCAGGAACGGCTGTCCGGCAACCAGGCGCCCATCCTCTTTGCCCTGTCCGCGCTGGTGGTCTTCCTTGCGCTGGCCGCGCTCTATGAAAGCTGGTCGGTGCCGCTGGCGGTCATGCTGACCGTGCCGGTGGGCATCCTGGGTGCATTGGCGGCCGCGCTGTTCTTCGGCCAGTCGAACGACGTCTACTTCAAGGTGGGCCTGCTGACGACCATCGGCCTTGCCGCGCGAAACGCGATCCTGATCGTCGAATTCGCCGAAGCCCAGATCGCCGAGGGCAAGAACATGCTGGAGGCCGCGGCCATCGCCTCGCGCCAGCGACTGCGCCCGATCCTGATGACCACCTTCGCCTTCATGCTGGGCGTGCTGCCCCTGGCCACCGCCTCGGGGGCGGGCGCGGGTGCGCAGAACTCGATCGGCATCGGCGTTCTGGGCGGCATGACCTCATCCGCGGTGATCGGGATCTTCCTGGTGCCGGTCTTCTATGTCGCCGTGCTGACAGTGCGGCGGATGTTCACCCGAAAGGAAAAGACGACGTGACACATCAGGCCATGACCTGCCGCGCCGCGCTCTCGTTGACGGCAATGCTTCTGCTGACGGCCTGTGCGGCCGTGGGCCCCGATCCGATCGATCTGCCCGCCCCCCGGGTCCAAGCCTCGTTCGAGGGCGGCTCGGGCGGAACCGCCGGCAAGGTCGGCACGAACGCCTTCTGGTCGGAATATCGCGACCCGGTCCTGTCCGACCTGATCGCGCAGGGCCTGGACAACAGCATCGACATCCTGATCTCGAACGAGATGCTGCGCGCCGCGCGCGCCGATGTCGAGGGCACGCGCCCCTGGGCATCCCAGGTGACGGGCAGCGGGCCATCCCTCGAGCGCACCCGCAGCGGCGGCGACGGCGCCCCGGTGACGACGACGACCACCTCCAGCCTGTCGGCGGGCTTCGTCTTCGACCTCTTCGGGGGTGCGCGCCGCGAACGCCAGAGCGCCGAGGCCGCCTATGCCTCGCAGGAGGCCGAGGTCGAGGTCACCCGCATCGCCTGGCTGGCCGAGGTGATCAACGCTTATGCCGATGCCCGCTATTATCAGCAGGCGATCGCACTGACGCGCGACACGCTGTCCGCGCGTCGCCAGACCCTGTCCATCACGTCCGAGATGCAGGACCTGGGCCTTGCCACCGATTACGACATCGCGCAGGCGCAGGCACTGGTCCAGACGGCACAGGCGAACCTACCGTCCTACGAGGCCAGCTTCAACAGCCAGGTCTTCGCCCTCTCGACTCTGCTGAACATGCAGGCGACGCCGCTGATGGAGATCATGAAGCGCGGCGCGCAACAGCCGCGCATCCCGGCAGGTCCGGGCACCGGCGTTCCGGCGGAACTGCTGCAGAACCGCCCCGACGTCCGCGCGGCGCGTGCCGATCTGGCGCAGTCCCTGGCCGAAGTGGGGGTGGCCACGGCCGACATGCTGCCGTCGCTCACGCTCAGCGGGACGGTCAGCGACAGCGGCGGCAGCGACGCCTGGAGCTTCGGTCCCAGCATCTCGGTTCCGATCACCTCGCTCGGCTCGTTGAACGCGGTCCGCAAGCGGCGCGTGTCCGAGGCCCGTCAGGCCGACCTGGAATGGCGTTCGCAGGTCGCTTCCGCGATCGAGGACGTGCAGACCGGGCAGTCGGATCTGCGGCTCTATCGTCAGCAGGTCGATGCGTTGGATGCGGCCGCCGCGTCCTATGACCGCGCCTACGATCTGGCGCGCCAGAATTTCGAGGCGGGCGCCCTGCCCCTCGTGGACCTGCTGGATGCCGACCGCGAACGCCTGTCGGCACGTCTGTCGGCCGCCAGCGCACGCAACACCGCAGCCCAGGCATGGACAGCGCTGCAGATCGCCATCGGTGCGGGTGGTGCGGTGACCGCGATCGCGGAATGACGAACAGGGGCCGGGCCGCAAGGCCCGGTTCCCCGTCAGTTCCGTTCCGATTTTCAGGAAGGTGATGGTGCGGTCGAGAAGACTCGAACTTCCACTCCGGTTAAGGAACAGCGACCTCAACGCTGCGCGTCTACCAATTCCGCCACGACCGCATCCGGGCAGTGGCCGCGTCTTAGCCGAGCCTTTCGACCTTGAAAAGAGCAATAATGCAAAAATCCGTTCCTTTCGGCATGCGCTTGGCGATTGACGAAGCCGTCGACACGCGCCACATCGCCCCCATGGTGGAATGGATCGAAAGCACCGGCCTGACCGGATACGAGGATGCGGTGGCATTCATGGAGGCGCGCGTCGCCGCCATTCATCGGAACGAGGCCCCCGAGGCCGTCTGGCTGGTGGAACATCCGCCGCTCTATACCGCCGGGACCAGCGCGCAGGCGCAGGACCTGCTCGAGGCGCGCTTTCCGGTCCATCAGACGGGACGCGGCGGTCAGTTCACCTATCACGGGCCGGGGCAGCGCATCGTCTATGTCATGCTGGACCTGAACCGTCGCGGACGCGACGTGCGCGCCTTCGTGGCCAATCTCGAAACATGGGTCATCGCCGCGTTGGACGAGTTCGGCGTCCGAGGAGAGATCCGCGACGGCCGCGTGGGCGTCTGGGTGCCCCGCCCCGACCGCCCGCCCCTGCCCGACGGAACCATGCGCGAGGACAAGATCGCGGCCATCGGCGTCAAGCTGCGCCGTTGGGTCAGCTTCCACGGCATCTCGATCAACCTTGACCCGGACCTGTCGCATTACGGCGGCATCGTGCCCTGCGGGATCAGCGGTCATGGCGTCACCAGCCTTGTCGATCTGGGCCTGCCGGTCGAGATGGGCGATCTGGACGTCGCGCTGCGCAAGGGCTTCGACCAGGTCTTCGGCTGAGCTGCGACGAAGCGGCCGCTGGACGTCCGCCCCCGCCGCGCTACTGTCGCCGCGAACGACCCGGAGGATTCACATGATCAGAGCAGCCGCAGCCATTCTTGTCGCGTTCGCAGGCGCCGCCCATGCCCAGGCGGGCGACCCCGAACAGGGCGAATCCGAGTTTCGAAAATGCCGGTCCTGCCACATGATCCAGGATGACGAAGGCCGCGACATCGTCCGCGGTGGACGGGTCGGGCCGAACCTGTGGAACATCGTCGGCAGCCCGGTCGCCCATCAGGACGATTACCGTTACGGCGACGGGCTGCTTGCCGTGCGCGAGGCCATGCCGGACTTCGTCTGGACCGAGGAGGAGCTGGTCGCCTATGTCACCGATCCGACCGCATGGGTGCGCGAGAAGACGGGCGACGACCGGGCGCGCAGCAAGATGACCTTCAAGCTGAACCGCAACCAGGCCGACCTTGCAGCATTCCTGGCCGCGAACAGCCCCGATGCCCCCTGACGGCACATGCGCCCCTGCGGCCAAGCGTCTCTTGGCGGATCGCATTCGCGTGATAGAGTGAGGCGACAGGTCCACCTCACGCATGCGTGACGCATTGCCCGAAGCGCGAGGCTGGTCTAAAGAATGCGTGATATGCCGGCTGCCGCGCCGGACTGACGACATCTTGAGGGAGTTCGGGTATGGCAGACGCAGCCTCGCACGGCCACGAAGACCATCATGACACCCGCGGATTCTTCACCCGCTGGTTCATGTCCACCAATCACAAGGATATCGGTATCCTGTACCTGTTCACCGCGGGCCTTGCCGGCCTGATCTCGGTGACGTTCACCGTCTACATGCGGATGGAACTGCAGGATCCCGGCGTCCAGTACATGTGCACCGAAGGCGCGCGCTTCCTGGCGGACGCATCGCGCGAATGCACCCCGAACGGCCATCTGTGGAACGTCATGATCACCTATCATGGCGTGCTGATGATGTTCTTCGTCGTGATCCCGGCACTGTTCGGCGGCTTCGGCAACTACTTCATGCCGCTGCAGCTGGGCGCCCCGGACATGAGCTTCCCGCGCATGAACAACCTCAGCTACTGGCTCTATGTGGCCGGTCTCTGCCTCGGGATCGCGTCGCTTCTGGCACCGGGTGGCAGCCAGCAATCCGGTTCGGGCGTCGGCTGGGTGCTCTATCCGCCGCTCTCGACCAGCGAGCAGGGATACTCGATGGACCTGGCGATCTTCGCCGTCCACGTCTCGGGTGCCAGCTCGATCGTCGGTGCGATCAACATCATCACCACCTTCCTGAACATGCGCGCCCCCGGCATGACGCTGTTCAAGGTGCCGCTGTTCGCCTGGTCGGTCTTCATCACCGCCTGGCTGATCCTGCTGGCCCTGCCCGTCCTGGCCGGCGCGATCACCATGCTGCTGATGGATCGCAACTTCGGCACCAACTTCTTCAACCCGGCCGGCGGCGGCGATCCGGTGCTGTACCAGCACATCCTGTGGTTCTTCGGTCACCCCGAGGTCTACATCATCGTGCTTCCGGGCTTCGGCATCATCAGCCACGTCATCTCGACCTTCGCAAGAAAGCCGATCTTCGGCTATCTGCCGATGGTGCTGGCCATGGCCGCGATCGGGATCCTGGGCTTCGTCGTCTGGGCGCACCACATGTACACCGTCGGCATGTCGCTGACCCAGCAGAGCTACTTCATGCTGGCGACCATGACGATCGCGGTGCCCACGGGCATCAAGGTCTTCAGCTGGATCGCGACGATGTGGGGCGGCTCGATCGAGTTCAAGACGCCGATGCTCTGGGCCTTCGGCTTCCTGTTCCTGTTCACCGTGGGCGGCGTCACCGGCGTGGTCCTGAGCCAGGCTCCGCTGGACCGGGTGTATCACGACACCTACTATGTCGTGGCGCATTTCCATTACGTGATGTCGCTCGGGGCGGTCTTCGCGATCTTCGCGGGCGTCTATTACTGGATCGGCAAGATGTCGGGCCGCCAGTATCCGGAATGGGCAGGCAAGCTGCACTTCTGGGCGATGTTCATCGGCGCCAACCTGACCTTCTTCCCGCAGCACTTCCTGGGCCGCCAGGGCATGCCGCGCCGCTATATCGACTATCCGGTCGAATACGCGTTCTGGAACAACATCAGCTCGATCGGTGCCTATATCTCGTTCGCGTCCTTCCTGTTCTTCATCGGGATCGTGTTCTACACCCTGTTCGCAGGCAAGCGCGTGACCCAGAACAACTACTGGAACGAATATGCCGACACGCTGGAATGGACGCTGACCTGCCCCCCGCCCGAGCATACCTTCGAGCAGCTGCCGAAGCGCGAGGACTGGGATCACCGTCACGCCCACTGAGCGGGAAGCCATGCCTTATCGCTGGACAGAAACGGCCCCGGAGCAATCCGGGGCCGTTTGCCATGAGCTGACCCTCTGGCCGCATCGGTCGCTGCCGCGGCGCGGCTTCGTGTGGTTCATCGGGGCGACGGTGACGATGGTCGCCCTGCCGCTGATCGCGGTGATCGGAACGACGGCGCTGTGGCCGCTTCTGATCTTCGTGGCACTTGCGGTCGCGGGGGTGTGGTTCGCGCTGCACCTAACCTATCGCAGCGGCCAGACGCATGAGCGGCTGCGATTCGACGGCCGGCGGCTGGACTTGGTCAGGGCGGATCCCGGACGGCCCGATCGCGAATGGCGCACGAACAGCTTCTGGGTCCGTGCAACGCTGCGGCCGGGTCCGGTCGAAAGCTATCTCGTGCTGACGGATGGCAGACGAGAGCTGGAGCTGGGGGCGTTCCTCACCCCCGAGGAACGCCGCGCCCTGTCGGATGACATCGCGCGGCGCCTTGCATCGCTGCGATGATCAGTCGTCATCCACCTTGTCGGGCAGATCGTCGTGATCGGTCGAGGCGAAATCCTCCAGCTCGTCCTCGGACATGCTGTCATACATGTCCTTCGACGCGCCTTGCAGGTCCTTGACCTTGGTTTCGCCCCGTTTCGCCGAAAGCGCCGCACCGGCGGCGCGCTGCTGAGCCTTGGATCTTGCGGGCATGAGTCACCTCCTGCCCGCTTGAACGCACCGACAGGCGCGTCAGTTCATCAGGCGTGCCTTGACCAGACCGCCCGCGGCGCCGAAATCCATCTGACCGGCGTGACGTTCCTTGAGGACGCCCATGACGCGCCCCATGTCGCGCAGCCCTTCGGCCCCGGTCTCGGATACGGCGGCATCGATCGCGGCGCGGGTTTCCTCTTCGGTCATCTGGCGCGGCAGGAATTCCTGGATGATCGCGATTTCCTGTTCTTCCTTCGCGGCCAGTTCCAGGCGGCCACCCTCTTCGTAGGCGCGCGCCGATTCCTGGCGCTGCTTGACCATCTTGGACAGGATCTGGATCAGATCGGCCTCGGTCAGGGTGCCGTCGCCATCGCCGGTCCGGGCCGCGATCTCGCGGTCCTTGACGGCGGCGCCGATCAGGCGAAGGGTGGACAGACGGTCGCTGTCGCGTGCTTTCATCGCATCCTTGGTCGCGGCTTGCAGCTTGGCTCGCAGATCCATCTTGCTCTCCATCGGGGCGGGCGACGGAAGGGTCGCACCGGAAAGCTGACCTTCTAGGCCGGGGCGTGGTGCAATACAAGCTTGCCAAGCCGCTTGACCTTGCCGCCCCAGCCCCCTAATTACCGGCTGATTTCAGACCAGAGGTGCCAAATGGCCAAGAAACCGACCGCCTGCCTGGCGCTAGCCGACGGAACGATCTTCTATGGCCATGGGTTCGGGTCACCCGGCGAAGTGGTGTCCGAGCTGGTCTTCAACACCGCGATGACCGGCTATCAGGAGATCATGACCGATCCCTCCTATGCGAGCCAGATCGTCACCTTCACCTTCCCCCATATCGGCAATACCGGCGTCACCGCCGAGGATGACGAGGCGCAGGATCCTGTCGCCAGCGGCATCGTCGTGCGGTGGGACCCGACCGATCCGTCGAACTGGCGCGCCACCGACGAGCTGTCGGAGTGGATGGCCCGTCGCGGCCGCATCGGCATCGGCGGCATCGATACCCGCCGCCTGACCCGCGCGATCCGCCAGCAGGGCGCGCCGCATGTCGTGCTGTCCTACGACCCCGAGGGGAATTTCGACATCGAGGCGCTGGTCGCCAAGGCGCGCGACTGGACCGGCCTCGTCGGGCTGGACCTGGCCAAGACCGTCAGCTGCGCCCAGACCTATCGTTGGGAAGAAGGCGGTTGGGAATGGGGCCAGGGCTTCGGCACCTCGCCCGAACCCAAGCCCTTCAAGGTCGTGGCGCTGGATTACGGTGCCAAGCGCAACATCCTGCGTTCGCTGGTCGCGTCGGGCGCCGAGGTCACCGTGCTGCCCGCCACCGCCACCGCGGCCGAGGTTCTGGCGCATGAGCCCGAGGGCGTGTTCCTGTCGAACGGTCCCGGCGATCCGGCAGCCACCGGCGAATATGCCGTTCCGATGATCCGGGAACTGCTGGGCCACGATCTGCCGATGTTCGGGATCTGCCTTGGACACCAGATGCTGGCGCTGGCGCTTGGGGCCAAGACCGTCAAGATGAGCCACGGCCATCACGGCGCGAACCATCCCGTGCGTGACAACGAGACCGGCAAGGTCGAGATCACCTCGATGAACCATGGTTTCGCGGTGGACAGCCAATCCCTGCCCGAGGGCGTGATGGAAACGCATATCAGCCTGTTCGACGGCAGCAATTGCGGCATCCGGATGACCGAACGGCCGGTCTTCTCGGTCCAGCACCACCCCGAGGCATCGCCCGGCCCGCAGGACAGCCTGTATCTGTTCAAGCGGTTCACCGAATCGATGCGCGATCGTCGCGAAAAGGCGTGAACGCCCGTCAGGGTTAACCCTGCATTAACCAAGGCGTGTCAGGAAAGGGCGTTCCACAAGGGGAATGCCCATGGCCCTGACCGCTTTGATGCCCAAGCCCGCCAATCTGCCGCCCGGCGAAATGGGCGTCGTCCTGCGTGGTCCATCGGCGGCCCCGCAGGAGAAGCGGACCCTTGGGCAGATATTGCTGGAAGACGGGGCACTGAACCCCGCGCAGCTTCTGCGGGCCCATGCCCTGCAGAAGCGCCACGGGACCGGGCTGCCGCAGGTGCTACTGTCGGAAAACCTGGTCGCGCCTGCCGATCTGGCCCGGGCCCTGTCGCGGCGCTGGCGCACCAGCTCGATCGATCCGCGCCAGACGCCCCCCGACCCCCGGCTGATCGACAGGCTGGGCGCGGGCCTGTGCCTGACGCATTCCATCCTGCCATGGCGTCGAATCGGGGGCGTGACCTGGATCGCGGCCGCCCATCCCGAACGCTTCGACGCGGTGCTGCCGCATCTGCCGCCCGATTTTGGCCATGTTCGCATGCTTCTGTGCAGCGAGGATCAGATCCACGAAAGCATCCTGTCGCTGCGGGGCACCCGCCTGGTCCGCCAGGCCGAAGCAACGGTTCCCGCATCCGAAAGCTGCCGCACCCAGGATCAGGCCCGCATGGGCCGGCTTGCCATCGGGGCGATGGCGTTGCTGGCGGCCGGACTGTGGCTTGCCCCCGTGCTGATCGCCACGCTTCTGACCATCTGGGCCACGTTGACACTGCTCAGCCAGAGCGGGCTGAAGCTGCTGTCGTTCCTGGCCGCACGTCGGCATCGGGTGCCCGATCTGCCGGATGACGTGCCCCTGCCCGTCATCTCGGTGATGGTGCCGCTGTTCAAGGAAAGCGATGTCGCGGGCAAATTGGTCGCGCGGCTGGCGCGGCTGGAATATCCGCGCCACCTGACCGATCTGCTGCTGGTGATCGAAGCCAGCGACGACGTGACCGAGACCGCGCTGAAGGGCGCCACCCTGCCCCATTGGATCCGCGTGGTGCGCGTCCCCGACGGGCCGATCAAGACCAAGCCCCACGCGCTGAACTATGCGCTGAACTTCTGCCGGGGCGATATCGTGGGCATCTGGGACGCCGAGGACCGCCCCGACCCCGATCAACTGCACAAGGTCGCGCGGCGCTTCCACGTGGCACCGGCGGATGTCGCCTGCCTTCAGGGGGCGCTCGATTTCTACAATCCGAGAACGAACTGGCTGGCGCGCTGCTTCACCATCGAATACGCCGCCTGGTTCCGCGTGCTGCTGCCGGGCGTGGCCCGGCTGGGCCTGGTCGTGCCGCTTGGGGGGACCACGCTGTTCTTCCGCCGCAGGATGCTGGAAGAGGTCGGGGCCTGGGACGCCTGGAACGTGACCGAGGATGCCGATCTGGGCGTCCGCCTTGCGCGCCGCGGCTACCGGACCGAAATCATCGACACCACCACCGACGAGGAGGCCAACTGCCGCGCCCTGCCTTGGGTCAAGCAGCGGTCGAGATGGCTCAAGGGCTATGCGATGACATGGGGGGTGCATATGCGCGACCCGGTCGCGCTGTGGCGCGATCTGGGCCCGCGCAGGTTCTGGGGCTTTCAGGTGCAGTTCTTCGGCGCGCTGTCGCAATACCTGCTGGCCCCCGTTCTCTGGAGCTTCTGGCTGCTGAGCGCAGGCCTGCCCCATCCCATGCGCGGCCCGCTGGAAGGCTTTGTCGGCGGCTGGGTCATGCCCGCGCTGTTCGTGCTGTTCCTTGCCTCCGAGGCATTGTCGATCTTCGTCGGCATGCGCGCGGTCCGGGGCGCCAAGCACCGCCACCTGATGGCCTGGGTGCCGACGCTGCACCTCTATTTCCCGCTTGGCTGCCTTGCCGGTTGGAAGGCCATCTACGAGGTGGTCACCAAGCCGTTCTATTGGGACAAGACCGCCCATGGCCTGTTCGTCGAGCCGCAGGAGCCCGAGATCCCCGCCCTGCCCGAGGGGCTGGTCCAGATCCCCGTCATGGGCAAGATCGGCGGGCGTTCCCTGTCCGAGGTCGCAGCCGAGATGCAGGCCCAGGCCCAACGCGCGGCCAAGGTCGCAAGCTAGGGCAGCCGGGCCCCGATCAGGGTCGCGGCATGCGCGCTGCGATCCGTCATGTCGGACTGCAGCGCGTCCATGTCGGCCGCGCCCGTTTCCCGCAGCAGGAAGCCCTGTCCGCCCTTGCCGATCGCCTCGGCGTTCAGGGGGGCATCGGTCAGCAGCCGACCGGCAGCATGAAGCCGCCACAGCCTGCGCCACGCCGATGACAGCTCCTCGGCCGTCTGCGCATCAATCAGCCCCGCCCGCTTGCCCGCGCGCAGCTGCGCCAGCGTGCCCCGCGCCGGATCGCCCGCCCGCAAGGCGCAGGATTGCGCGAACAGGTCGATATCCTGCAACCGCCCCGCCCCGCGCTTGGCATCCAATGGCCCGGTGGGCTGCTTGGCCGCGAACAGGCGGTCGCGCATCTCGGACAGGTCGGCCATCACGTTTGGCGCATCGCCCCGTTCGCGCAGCACCTGCATGCGCAATTCCTCGACCCGGTCGGCCAGCGCGCTGTCCGTTCCGCTGCGGGCCACGACGCGTGCCCGCGTCAGGGCCAGGTGTTCCCAGGTCCATGCCTCGGACAGCTGATAGCTCTCGAAGCTCTGGACCGAGGTCGCGACCGGCCCCTGCCGCCCCGAGGGGCGCAGCCGCATGTCCACCTCGTAGAGGCGTCCCTCGGCGGTGGGCGCGGTCAAGGCGGTGATCATCGCCTGCGTCAACCGCGCGTAATAGGGGCGCGCCGACAGGGGCCGCGGTCCGTCCGATGCCTCGACCCCATCCGCGTCGTAGATCACGATCAGGTCCAGGTCGGACCCCGCGTTCAGCACCCGCGCGCCAAGCGATCCCATCCCCACGACGACCGCCCCCCGCCCCGGGGGCGGCCCATGCCTGCGCGAGAAATCCTGCACCGTGACCGGGAACAGCGCCGAAACGCAGGCGCCTGCCAGATCGGCATATTGGACGGCGGCCTCGTCCGCGTCGATCAGGCCGCGCAGATGGTGGACCCCGATGCGGAATTCCCATTCATGTGCCCAACGCCGCGCGGCATCCAGCGCGCGTTCATATCCGCCGCCGGGGGCATTCAGCGCATTCTGCAACGCGCGCGTCAGTTCGCCCTGCAGCGCGGCCTCGCCCGGCCAGGCGGCAAAGAAGCTGCCCCCCAGAACCGCGTCCAGCACGGCCGGGTGCTGCGCAAGATAGGCCGCAAGCCCCGGCGCCGTCCCGCAGATATCCACGATCAGGTCGATCAGCTGGGGATTGGCCTCGAACAGCGAAAACAGCTGCACCCCGGCGGGCAGGACCGACAGGAAGCTGTCGAAACGGGCCAGCGCCTCGGTCGGGTGGCCCGATTGCGCCATGCGGTCCAGAAGCTGCGCCTCGATCCGGCGGAAGATCTGCTGGGCGCGGTCCGATCGCAGCGCGGCATAGCCGTGCCAGCGGTCGATGATGGCGCGCGCCTCGTCCGAAAGGTCGGGGGCGGGCGTCGCGGGTTCGGCAGGGGCGAAGAACTCCTCGGTCAGTTCATGCACGCGGGCAAGCCGTGCGCGCAGATCCTTGCAGAATCCGTCCGGATCGGTCCGCCCTGACAGGGCCGCGATCACGCGCAGCCCGTCCTCATCCCTGGGCAGCGAATGGGTCTGCGCGTCGTTCACCATCTGGATGCGGTGTTCGATGTCGCGGTGCTGGCAGTAATGGTCGATCAGTTCCTCGGCCACGTCGGTGGGCACCCAGCCCTTGGCAGCCAGCGCGCGCAGACCGCCCACGGTGTCGCGCTGGCGCAGCTCGCGGTCGCGCCCGCCCGCGATCAGCTGGCGCGTCTGGGTGAAGAACTCGATTTCGCGGATGCCGCCGCGGCCCAGTTTCAGGTTGTGGCCGGCCACTTCCAGCTTGCCACCCAGGCCCTTGTGATCGCGGATGCGCAGCCGCATGTCATGGGCGTCCTGAATGGCCGCGAAATCCAGATGCTTGCGCCAGACGAAGGGCCGCAATTCGCGAAGGAAACGTTCGCCCGCCGCGACGTCGCCTGCACAGGCGCGCGCCTTGATGAAGGCCGCGCGTTCCCATGTGCGGCCCTCGGCCTCGTAATAGGCCAGCGCCGCGGCGGTCGAGATGCAGACCGGCGTGACCGAGGCATCGGGACGCAGCCGCAGATCGGTGCGAAAGACATAGCCATGCTGCGTCACGTCGGACAGCGTCGCGGCCATGCGCCGGGTCGCCCGGATCAACGCGGCGCGGGCCTCCATCTGGTCGCCTTCGGCATAGGCGGTTTCGTCGAACAGCACGATCAGGTCGATATCCGAGCTGTAGTTCAGCTCTCCCGCTCCGCCCTTGCCCATGGCCAGGGCGAAGATCCCGCCTGCATCGGCATCGGTCGCGGGCAGCTTGCCGCGCCGGATCTCGGTCGCGACATGGGCGCGCAGGGCCAGATCCACCGCGCGGTCGGCCAGGTCCGACAATGCGCCGGTGACCTTCTCCAGCGGCCAGACGCCGCCCAGATCGGCCAGGGCGACCAGCAGTGCCACGCGTCGCTTGGCCTGGCGCAGCGCGGGGCCAAGGGCGTCCGTGTCCAGAGTTGCAAAACCCTCGGTTTCCCGCCCGACGATGCCATCGGGATCGGGCTGTTCGCGCAGCCAATCGGCCTCGGCCCGGATCAGCCCCGCCAGATAGGGGCTGGACCCGGCCGTCCCCGCGATCAGGTCGCGCAGGCCCCCCGGCAGGTCGGGAAACAGCGCGGCCGCATCCTCGGCGCGGGTGCGGTCGATCGGGATGGGTGTGCGGGTGATGCGATCGGCAAGGGTCATGCCCGGCATGTTTACGAGGCCACGCCGGACAGTCAACGCATCGCCCGTCACGCAGGGTTGCACGAAGGGATACGCCGCTATCCTTTTTCGGTGCTTGGCCTGTGATGCAAAGGTTGCTAGGCTTTGCAGGATTTTTCGATGTCGCTTATCCGGATTGTCACGGCAGCCGCATGAAACGACCCCCGTTCAACCGCCCAGAACCCGAGGTGGCATGATGCGCCACACCGTCCCGCATGCGCCGCAGTTCTATGTCACCGCGCCCCAGCCGTGCCCCTATCTGCATGGCCGCGCGGAACGCAAGCTGTTCACCGCATTGCAGGGCGACAATGCCGCCGCGCTGAACAACGCGCTGTCGCGGCAGGGCTTCCGGCGGTCGCAGAACGTCCTTTACCGTCCCAGCTGCGAAGGCTGCGTGGCCTGCATGTCCGCGCGCATCCGGGTTGCTGATTTCAACCCGTCGCGCACGCAGCGCCGGGTGGCGCGTCGCGATGGCGGGCTGCGCCGCGTGGCGACCAGCGCCTGGGCCACCGAGGAACAGTTCGAGCTGTTCCGCCGGTATCTGGACAGCCGCCACGCCGATGGCGGCATGGCCGACATGGACATCTTCGAATTCGCCGCGATGATCGAGGAAACCCCGATCAAGACGCGGGTGATCGAATATCGCGGCCGCCAGTCCGACCTGTCCACCCCGCATGACGGTGACGAGGACCTGATCGCGGTCTGCCTGACCGACGTGCTGGATGACGGGCTGAGCCTCGTCTACAGCTTCTACGAGCCGACGCTGCATCACGCGAGCCTCGGGACCTACATGATCCTCGACCATATCGAGATCGCGCGGGCGGCGGGGCTGCCCTATGTCTATCTGGGATATTGGGTGCCGGGCAGCCGCAAGATGGATTACAAGGCGCGCTTCTCGGCGCTGGAGATCTACAAGGGCGGCGTCTGGCAGGATATCGGCGACCCCGAGGCGCATGGCGACGAGGCCCATCCCCTGTCGGTCGATCCCATCGTCGAGCAGGTGGCGCGCATATCTCTGCCGCAATCGAACCGCTGACGACCCCAGCCCGCGAAACATAATTTCAAATCACGGCCGGGATGCGTCATTTTATCCGCATGGACCCATTGACCCCGTTCTGAAGCCCAAATAGTTTGCGCCGACGCCGTGGCGGGATTTCCCCGCCTGCGGCCTTATCTGGACGAGAGTGGAGCAAGAACATGTCCCGAATGATGACGGGTGCAAGAATGGTTGTCGAAGCGCTGCGCGATCAGGGCGTCGATACCGTATTCGGCTATCCGGGCGGGGCGGTGCTACCCATCTACGACGAGATCTTCCAGCAGAACGACATCACCCATATCCTGGTGCGCCACGAGCAGGGCGCGGTCCACATGGCCGAAGGCTATGCCCGTGCCACCGGCAAGCCGGGCGTCGTGCTGGTCACCTCGGGGCCGGGTGCCACGAATGCCGTCACCGGGCTGACCGATGCACTGCTGGACAGCATCCCGCTGGTCGTCCTGTCGGGGCAGGTTCCGACCTTCATGATCGGCACCGACGGCTTCCAGGAAGCCGATACCGTCGGCATCACGCGGCCCTGCACCAAGCACAACTGGCTGGTCAAGGATACAGATGCGCTGGCGCAGACGATCCACAAGGGTTTCCATGTCGCGACCTCGGGGCGTCCCGGGCCCGTTCTGATCGACATCCCCAAGGACGTCCAGTTCGCGACCGGCACCTATGTCGGGCCGAAGCAGGTCGATAACGGGTCCTACAACCCCGGCCGCAAGGGCGATATCGAACAGATCACCCGTCTGGTCGAGATGATCGAGCAGGCCGAACGTCCCGTCTTCTATACCGGCGGCGGCGTCATCAATTCCGGCCCCGCCGCCAGCCAGCTTCTGCGCGAACTGGCCGATGCGACGGGCTTTCCGGTCACCTCGACGCTGATGGGTCTTGGCGCCTATCCGGCATCGGGCAAGGGCTGGCTGGGAATGCTGGGGATGCACGGCCTCTACGAGGCGAACCTGGCGATGCATGGCTGCGACCTGATGATCAATGTGGGCGCGCGCTTCGACGACCGGATCACCGGGCGCGTGGCCGATTTCAGCCCCGGTTCGGTCAAGGCGCATATCGACATCGATCCCAGCAGCATCAACAAGGTCATCCGCGCCGACATCCCGATCGTGGGCGATGTGGGCCATGTTCTGGAAGACGTGCTGAAGGTCTGGAAGGCGCGCGGCCGCAAGCTGAACACCGCCGGCCTGAAGCGCTGGTGGGCCGAGATCGACGGCTGGAAGGCCAAGAACTGCCTGTTCTATCGCCCGAGCGAGGCGATCATCAAGCCGCAGCACGCGCTGCAGCGCCTCGAGGCACTGACCAAGGGTCGCGACCGCTATGTCACGACCGAGGTCGGTCAGCACCAGATGTGGGCCGCGCAGTATCTGGGCTTCGACGAACCGAACCGTTGGATGACGTCGGGTGGGCTTGGCACGATGGGCTACGGTCTGCCGGCATCCATCGGCGTCCAGGCCGCCCATCCCGAGGCGCTGGTCATCAACGTCGCGGGCGATGCCAGCTGGCTGATGAACATGCAGGAGATGGGCACGGCGGTCCAGTTCCGCCTGCCGGTCAAGCAGTTCATCCTGAACAACGAACGTCTGGGCATGGTCCGCCAGTGGCAGCAGCTGCTGCATGGCGAACGCTACAGCCAATCGTGGTCCGACAGCCTGCCCGATTTCGTCAAGCTGGCCGATGCCTTCGGCTGCAAGGGTGCCCAGGTGCAGGACCCCGGGGATCTGGACGACGCGATCCAGCAGATGCTGGATTACGACGGCCCCTTCATCCTGGACGTCCTGGTCGAGAAGCACGAGAACTGCTTCCCCATGATCCCGTCGGGCAAACCCCATAACGAGATGCTGCTGGGCGAGGCCGAGACGCAGGGCGTCATCGAGACCGAAGGCGCGGTGCTGGTCTGAGACCGGCACCCGTCCCCGCAGACAATTGCAACAGGGCAGTCAAATGAACGCACTGAACATCCAGAAGGGCATGTCGAGCCATTCGGCATACGACCTGCGCGACCCGCATGCCCAGACCGAGGAAAGCCATACGCTTGCCATCATGGTCGAGAACGAACCGGGCGTCCTTGCCCGCGTGATCGGCCTGTTCTCGGGTCGCGGCTATAACATCGACAGCCTGACCGTGGCCGAGGTGGACCATGCCGGCCACATGTCGCGCATCACGGTCGTCACGCGCGGCACCCCTTCGGTGATCGAACAGATCAAGGCGCAGCTGGGCCGCATCGTCGTCGTGCATGGCGTCCACGACCTGACGGTCGAGGGTCCGTCGGTGGAACGGGAACTGGGGCTGTTCAAGGTGCAGGGTCAGGGCGACAAGCGGGTCGAGGCGCTTCGCATCGCCGAGATCTTCCGCGCGAATGTGGTCGATTCCACGCTAGAAAGCTTTGTCTTCGAATTGTCCGGCGCGCCCAGCAAGCTGGATGCCTTCGCGGATCTGATGCGCCCCTTGGGGCTCATGGACATGGCACGGACGGGTGTGGCTGCGCTGGCGCGCGGCACCTGATCGGATCGCGGCGCCGCCTTTTCAGCAGGCGGTGCCGCTGCGCGGCCAGGATGCGGTCGTGGCACGCTGAGGCGCGCGCGCTTCGAGTTGCGACGACACGACGCGCAGATGCGGCGGGCGCGCGACGGGACGCTCGGCTTCGCTCAGCATGCGCGGCAGTTCGGGGCAGCTTTTCTCGGACAGCATGGTGACGCCGAAGGCTTGGCGCAGGTTGCCCACCGCCTCGGTCTCAAGCTCGACCAGATCTCCGGCCTCGGGCCATTGGATCGGTTGCGCAAGCCCGGTGGTTCCCTTGAGATAGGCCAGGTTGTCCTGATCCTCGCACCAGATGATCGCCTTTTCCAGCGACGCGCAGCTCCATACGACAACCCCGATCATGGGTGCCCCTTTCCTTTCCCACCCACCGGGTTCCAAAGGCGCCAGCAGGGGTATATTTGTGCAATTCTTTGCCGAATAAAGCAGAATTTCGCCGATTATCCAGCTTTATCTCAACTTCCCGGGAGTTTTTTTCCTCCGGTGGTTGCACTGTCGCCCGTGCACCACAACCGCCTGTTATTGCCTTGTCAATTGTCGCGCGAGGGACGCGATACGCGCCTTTTCCACCGGATTCTCGATTTTCCCGTCGCTGTAGGTGACAATTTCCTGCGCCAGATCCTGGGAAATTCTTCCAAAGATTCGGTCATTCTGAAGCGTCAGCATGATCAGCATGCGCAGCATCGCCACATGCACGGCCTCGACCCCCGCCGCGTCGCGCATGATGGGCCGCAGGCTGTCGCCCAGCAGCAGTTCGGCATCCAGCCCGGGCGCATAGAGCCGGGGAAAGCCGACATTGGGCCGTGCCTCTTCGGTCCAGCAGGACAGGATGCGCAACATCCGGGTCAGCACCACCTCGGCGGTGCCGGGGTCGTTCACGGCAGGCGACAGGGCCCGCTGCGCGATCTCGGACAGGACGCGGAAGCCGAACCCCGGGTCCTGATCGAAGCTGCGATCGGGGGCCAGGGTAAAGCAGGCAAGGATCCCATCGCGGATGGTGTCGTCCAGATCACCCGTCACGTGGCACACCGCCTGCGAGGGGTGCAGCAGATCGCCCGGCAGCGCCGCAAGGTAGATCTGCAGCCGGGCCGATTCGGCCAGATCCGACAGCGCCTCCATGTCGCAGTTCTGGACATGTCCGACCTCGGTCGGATGCACGGCGATCGCACCCTTGGGCGGCGTTCCGCGCAGGGGATTCGCCCCCAGCCAGGGCGAAGCAAGGCGCCGTGACAATGCGCGTTCGGTCACGGTCTCGATCCGCGCGACCGTATCGCCGACCAGTCCCAGCGTGGCCAGCCGGTCGATCCAGCGCAGAAGCGACACGATCACGATCAGGATGACCAGCAGCGTCACCAGGAACAGGATGACCCGCCCGCCTTCGCCGTAAAGCTCGGTCTGCAGCATGATCAGCCCGACAAGGCTGAAGACGAAGGCCCCGATGAAGGTCGCCAGAACCGTCTGGCTGACGCCGTCCTGTGCCAGCAGCCGGACCGCGCGGGGCGTCGTCCCCCCGCTGGCCGTGGCATAGGCCGCGGTCAGGATCGACAGCGAGAACGTCGTCACCGTCAGCATCGAGGAGGCGATGATCTGCAGGATGGTCCCGATGGCATCCGCCCCGATCCAGCCCGCCAGTTCGTCGGGGATGACGATCCTCAGCGCCCAGCCGGCGACGGCGGTGGCGAAACCCAGGATCGCGAAGCAGGTGACGCGCACCCACAGCTTGCGCAGCAGCTGGCCCAACCTGAACTGCAATCGCCCGATGCTGCCGTGTTCTGCCATCCGATCAGCGCGCGCGCCCGGCCTGCACGTCCGACACGGCGCGCTGGACCTGGGCGATGCGCTGTGCGCGCGAGGGATGCGTGCCGAGGACGTGATTGCCCGGATCGGGAATGCGGGAGAACAGCCCCGCCCCCGTGATCGGGTTGTAGCCCGCGTTCATCGTCACGATTGCACCGAGATAATCGGCCTCCAGTTCCCAATCCTTGCTGTAGTAACGCGCGCCGACCGAGGCACCGATGGATTGCGCCCGTTCGACCGCGGCCGTGTCCCCGCCATAGGCCGATGCGATCGACCCCAGCACCACGGCCGCCGCCGTCGCGGCCCCGCTCTTGCGGTCGAGATGGTCGAGGATGTGGTGCGCGGCCTCGTGGCCCACGACGAAGGCGATCTCGTCGGGGTTGCGCGTCTGGGCGATCAGCGAAAGCGTGAAGCCCACGATGGGGCGGCCGTTGTTGTCCACCGTCTGATAGGCGTTCGGCTCCAACCCCGGCCGGTCGTCCACGACGAAGGCAAAATCGCAGTTGATCGCCCGGCTGCGGCGCTCGATGCATTCCCGCTCGACCGCGGGCTCCATCCGCGACATGACCTGCACGAAGCTGCGTGCGGCACCCTGCGGGCTGCCGTCATGCGGGGCGCTTGGGGATGGAAGGCCCTTCGGGGCGGTTGGGGCCGGGGCGGCCTGGGGCGCCTGCGTGATCGTCGGACCCGCAGGCCCCTGGGCGCAACCCGCGACGGTCAGCGCCGCCGTCACCAGCCCGGCGCGCAGCCAACCCCTTGCCCAAGCCTTGCCCATGCCAGCCCTGTCCTTCATGTCCGAATGCATCCTTTGGCCCAACCTACCGCGCGGGGGCAAGGGTCAGCAAGACCGCCCGCTTGTGGCCGACGCCCCGACGCGCAATTGTCGCAGTCGGGCCATCCAGCCGGCCCAGAGGAGAATCGGATGTTCACCATCGAGCACGACTTCGACGCCACCGTCATCACCCTGATCGACGAGGCCGAACCGAATACCCGCCCCCTGAACGAGGATGTCGTCATCCTGAATTTCGACGACCGCGTCGTGGTCGAACAGATGAGCGATGACGGAACCGAAGTGGTCCGCATCACCTTCACCATGCAGCAGCTGTCGGAACTGCGCCTTGCGCTGAATCTGCCCGAGGGGAATTACCGGCTGGAACGCGAATAGCGCCCCTTGCGGCCCCATCCGCGATGCGCGACAGGTCCGGCAAAGGAGAACGCCATGCCCGAACGCGACGATGCCGTGCTGAGCTTCCTGGCCACGCGCAGGTCCCATCCCCCCAAGCTTTTGTCCGCCCCCGGTCCCGATCGCGCCGAGCTGACCGATCTTCTGACCATGGCCGCCCGCGCGCCAGATCACGGCAAGCTGGAGCCCTGGCGCTTCGTCGTCCTGACCCGCGGGGCGCTGGACACCATCGCCCCCCTGCTGCACCAGGCCGTGCTGGATGACGGCCAGGACGAGGCGCAGGCCCAGAAGGCCGCATCGGCCATGGCCTCGCCCGTGGTGGTCGCGGTGCTCTTCTGCCCCAAGGACAGCCCCAAGGTGCCGTTGTGGGAACAGGAACTGTCGGCCGGGGCGGTCTGCCTGGGGCTGGTGAACGCAGCGCTGGCATCGGGTTGGGGCGCGTCATGGCTGACGGGCTTCGCCGCGCTGAACCGCGAATTCGGGCAGGCGCATCTGGGGCTGCAGCCCGACGAGCGCGTGGCCGGGCTGATCCATTTGGGCACCCGCGGGGCGACGCCGCCGGAACGTCCCCGCCCCGATATCGACGCGATCACGACATGGCTGTGATGCTGCCCGTCCGCGCGATCATCCGGGGCTGGACGGACCTGCTGCGCCCTTCCGTGCTGAAGCTGGTCCTGATCGGCCTCGGGCTGACGGTGCTGCTGTTCGTGGCGCTGCAGGCCGCGATCTTCTGGGCGATCCGCATCTGGTTGCCGGGCGGCGTCGCCCTGCCCTGGATCGGCACGCTGGATCTGGGGCAGACCCTTTCCTGGACCTCGCTCGCGCTGTTTCCGGTGATGGGCATCTTCCTGATGGCGCCGGTGGCTGCGGGCTTTTCAGGTCTGTTCGCCGAACGCGTGGCCGAGGCGGTCGAGGAGATGCATTACCCGACCCGGCGCGGCATCTCGCCCGATTTCCTGGACGGGGTGCTGGAATCGCTGGCCGTCATCGCGGCGGTGCTGGGGGTGACGATCCTGTCGCTGATCCTGACGCCGTTCCTGGGGCCGCTCGCCCCGGTGCTGTTCTTCGGCGCGAACGGCTGGCTTCTGGGCCGAGAGTTCTTCCAGATGGCCGCCAGACGGCACCTGCCCGAAGGCTCGGCCCATGATCTGCGCCGCAGCCGCAGCGTGGCGGTCACGCTGACCGGGGTGATGGTGGCGGTGGCGCTGGCCATTCCCTTCGTGAACATCGCCGTGCCCCTGCTGGCGGCGGCGTCCTTCACGCATCTCTTTCACATGGTCAGCGGATCAGCGCGTCGAGGTTAGAGATATCGGCACGGCTGATGAAGCCGCCCAGGATGATCGTGGCGATCACCGCCCAGATCGCCCCCGAGATCAGCGTCGTCTGGATCAGCTTGCGCCGCCAGGGCGTGCCCGAGGGCGCGCCCGCATGGGTGCCCGGCACGATATTCCCGTCATCGGCCTGGCTGCGGTGGCCGATGGGCATGACGACGAACAGCGTCAGGAACCACAGGACGGCGAACAGCACGATGCCCCCGGTCAGGTTCATCAGACCTGCTCCAGTTCGATCAGGCAGCCGTTGAAATCCTTGGGGTGCAGGAACAGGACCGGCTTGCCATGGGCGCCGATCTTCGGCTCTCCGGTGCCCAGGACCCGCGCCCCTTCGGATTTCAGCCGGTCGCGGGCCTCGATGATGTCCTCGACCTCGAAGCACATGTGGTGGATCCCGCCCGAGGGGTTCTTCTCCAGAAAGCCCGCGATGGGGCTGTCGGTGCCCAGGGGATAGAGCAGCTCGATCTTGGTGTTCGGCAGCTCGATGAAGACAACCGTCACCCCGTGATCGGGTTCGTCCTGCGGCGCGCCGACCTTGGCACCAAGCGTCGTTTCGTATTGCGCGGCGGCTGCGGCAAGGTCCGGCACCGCGATGGCGACATGGTTCAGGCGTCCGATCATCTCATCCTCCGTTTCCCCGATTACTAGGGCGATCCGCAGCGCGGTAAAAGGAAAAGCTTCGCGATTAACCCGGCGTTAGCGATTCGCGCGCTAGCAGGGATGAACCGCTGAAACGGGGAACGCGACATGCTGACGGAACAGAAGGCCGACACTGCCCAACCCTTGCCGAAATGGCGCCTCTCGCTGCCGGACAGGCCGCTGACCGGCATGACCGTGCTGGTGATCGAGGATTCGAGATTCGCGAGCGAGGCCGTGCGCCTTCTGTGCCTGCGATCGGGTGCCCGGATCAGGCGGGCCGATTGCCTGCGATCCGCCGCGCGTCATCTGCGCAGCTACAGCCCGATGGTCGCCATCGTCGATCTGGGCCTGCCCGACGGGAACGGCGCCGACCTGATCGCCACCCTGACCGAGGGAGAGCCGCGCGTTCCCGTCGTTCTGGGCATGTCCGGCGATCCCGATGGTCGCGACGTCGCGATGGATGCGGGCGCCGACAGTTTCCTTGCCAAGCCTGTGGAAAGCCTTGCGGTCTTCCAGCAGACGATCCTGCAGGCCATGCCCCGCGACATGGTCCGTACGCCCCCCCGCGCCATGCCGACCGATGTGATCCATCCCGACGAATCCGGCCTGCGCGACGATCTGAACCACGTGGCCGAGGTGCTGTCGGACGCGCGCGATACCGGGCAGATCGACTATATCGCGCGCTTCCTGGCCTCGGTCGCGCGATCCGCGCGCGATCCCGCCCTGGAAGAGGCTGCGACCGCCCTTGCGCGCGATCACGTCGCCGGAAATGCGGTGGCGACCGATCTGGCGCGGATCAGCGGCATGGTCCAGGACCGGCTGGCCCGCGTGGCGGGGTTCTAGGCCAGAAGCCGCGGGTCCGGCCCCATGTCCAGGCCGGGGAAGATCGCCCCCTCCAGCCGGGACCGGTCGATGCCGAACTTCTGGTGCATCGCCCACGCGGCATAGGCACGAATGTCGCGCACCGGCATCAGGTCGCGCCCGTCATAGAGATCGCCCTCCCCCAGCCCCGGCCATGCGCCCAGGGCACGCCCCCCGCGGATCGCCCCGCCCGCGACCAGCATCGCCCCGCCGGTGCCATGATCGGTCCCGCCCGATCCGTTCTCTCGGGCGGTGCGGCCGAATTCGGTCATCGCCATCACCGTGGTCGTGTCCCAGTTCCGCCCCAGATCGTCCTTCAGCGCGACGATCGCCGCCGCCAGCCGCTTCAGCGAACGGTCGAGCGTATTCGCCTGCCCCGCATGCGTGTCCCACCCCGAGATCGAGAAGGTCGCGATCCGCGTATCCCGGTTCAGCCGGTCCGCCGTGAAGCGCGCAAGCTCCAGATGCTCGGCCCCATTGGCGTCGTCCAGCAGGTCGGGCGACAGCCCCTCGGCGATAGCGATGGCCTGCACACTGGCCGGATGCAGCAGCGGATCGTCGTGATAGACATGTTCCAGAAGCCGCTCGGCCTGGGGCGACAGCGTCAGCGTCGAACGCGGCGCCCAGCTCAGGCTGTCGGCCGGACCGTCCAGAATGCGCATCTTTTCGGCCCCCACGGCATAGGCCGTCTCCGAGGTCATGTCGGGCATCACCTGCAGCATCCGGTTCAGCCAGCCGTCGCGCTGGTCGCGCAGCGCCGCATCCGTGCCGGTCCCGGCCTCCAGCATGTCCTGTCCGTCGAAATGGCTGCGCTTGTCGCGATAGGGGGTCGAGACAGCAGGCGCGAAGGCCAGCTGCCCCGCATTCCACAGCGGCATCAGCGCGGACAGGCCCGGATGCAGCGCGAAGAACCCGTCCAGATCCAGCGCCCCGTGATCGGGCCCCCGCGACAATGTCCGGCGCAGCCCGCGCAGGTTCCCGTCGCCATAGGGCTGGAAGGCGTCGATCCCGTCCATCGCACCGCGCAGGATGATCACGACAAGACGGTTCTCGCCCGGCGCGCTGGCAAAGGCCATGGGCGTCATCAGCGGATGGGCCGCGGCGGAACAGCCGATCAGCGCGGCATGTCGCAGAAACAAACGGCGGTTCAGCATCGCATCATCTCCGGTTGAAATCGCCCGAGGCGAGGACGATCCCCACGCCCTCGACCCGGCTTTCGGCCTTTGGCACCGCCCATCTCAGCGCGTCGGACGCGGTATCGCCAAGCGCCACGGGCAGGAAGGCGCGGGGATCGGGCAGTTCCTTCAACAGCAGCTGCGGCACCTGCATCGACCAGTTGATCCGCGCGGCCAGGCCCTGCGGACTGCCCCAGGCGGCGCCCTCCTCGGGCCAGCCATCCGGCCCGCCCGCCATGACCCAGGGCTGGCCCATCAGCGCCATCGGTTCGGTCAGCACAAGGCGCGTCATGCGACCGTTCAGGTTCCGCACCCGCTTACCCGTCACGCCGATCCCGCGCAGCCCCGCCACGATGTAATCGAAGGGCTGGCGCATCTTGGCGCGCATGTGATCCGCCAGCTCGGGGGCCTCGGCCAGAACGCGGTTCATTGCGCCCAGATCGCCCCCGCCATCGACGAAGGCGGCCTGCAGCCTTGCGACTAGGGCCTCGGGCGGATCATCCGCCACGAAATGCACGGCCATCTTGCGGGCCAGATGCGCGCCGGTCGCCGGATGGGCGGACAGATCGCGGATGACGGCGCGGATATCCTGCAGCCTGCCTTGACCATCGGCGCCGTATTCGACCCCCAGAACCGTCTCGGGGCCGGGTTCGGACCTTGCGGGAAAGAAGACGCGATCGCGGCGCGGCGCATAGAGCAGACCCGCAAGCAATTCGGCCAGCTGCTCGATGTCGCGCTGGTCGTAATCGGCGCCCACGCCCAGGCTGTGCAGTTCGATCATCTCTCGTGCGAGGTTCTCGTTCAGGCCGAAGCCCTTCTTGGGTCGACGCTGTGCAAGGGCGCTGCCCGGTCCCACGGATCGCGACTGATCGAGGTATCGCAGCATGGCGGGATGGGTTTCGGCGGCGAACATCATGTCGGCAAAGCGCCCGTTCAGATGCGGGCGGATGGCCTCGTCCACGAAGGTCTCGCAGAGCAGGTTCTGATAGACGTCCGCCCCCTCGACCGTGAAGTGGTCGGCCCAGAACCATGCAAGCCTCTCGCCGAAACCCGCGCGGGCATCGACGCCGCGGGCAAAGCGTTCGCGCATCGCCCGAAGGCGCGTCCTCGTGGCGTCGCGACGGTGCTGTTGCAGGGGTTCGCGCGCATCGGCATCACCCGCGCGCAGCTTCTGGCGGATGTCCTGCCCCTCGCGCAGGATGGCGCTGACCCGATCGGTGGTCAGATCGCCCGGTCGCGTCGACTGCGCGATCTCGGACAGAAGCTCGGAAGGGTCTTGCGGCAGCCTGCGGCGTGGGGACAGGCCGAAGCCCAGCCGGATCGCGGCAAGCTGATCGTAGGGTATCATGCGGCGGGCCTCGTGGTGACATGCTGCCTTGCGGCACCATGCCATGCGCGGGGCCCGCCTGTCAGATCACTCTTTCGGCAGGGCGCGCAGGCGAAGCTCGCGCATCTGCTCGTTCGTGGGTTCGGACGGGGCACCCATCATCAGGTCCTCGGCGCGTTGGTTCATCGGGAACATGATGACCTCGCGGATGTTCTGTTCGTCCGCCAGCAGCATCACGATGCGGTCGATGCCCGCAGCACAGCCACCGTGCGGGGGCGCGCCATAGCGGAACGCCTTGACCATGCCGCCAAAGCGCTTCTCGACCTCGTCGGCGCCATAGCCGGCCAGTTCGAACGCCTTGAACATGATTTCCGGCTTGTGGTTCCGGATCGCGCCCGAGATCAGCTCGTAGCCGTTGCAGGCCAGGTCGTACTGGTAACCCTTGACCGCCAGCGGATCGCCGTTCAGCGCGTCCAGTCCGCCCTGCGGCATGCTGAACGGGTTGTGGCTGAAGTCGATCTTGCCCTCGTCGTCCTTCTCGTACATCGGGAAATCGACGATCCAGGCGAACTTGAACTGGTTCTCGTCGGTCAGGCCCAGCTCGCGGCCGATCTCGTTGCGGGCGCGGCCTGCCACACCCTCGAAGGCCTCGGGCTTGCCGCCAAGGAAGAACGCGGCATCGCCGATGCCCAGGCCCAGCTGCTGGCGGATCGCCTCGGTCCGTTCGGGGCCGATGTTCTTGGCGACGGGGCCCGCGGCCTCGATCTGGCCGTTATCGTCCTTGCGCCACAGGATATAGCCCATGCCGGGCAGGCCCTGGCCCTGGGCAAAGGCGTTCATGCGGTCGGCGAACTTGCGGCTGCCGCCGGTCGGCGCGGGAATGGCGCGGATCTCGGTCCCGTCCTGTTCCAGCAGCTTGGCGAAGATCGCAAAGCCCGAGCCGCGGAAATGGTCGCTGACGACCTGCATCTCGATCGGGTTGCGCAGGTCGGGCTTGTCGCTGCCGTATTTCAGCATGGCCTCGGCATAGGGGATGCGCGGCCATTCGGTATCGACCTTGCGGCCCTTGCCGAATTCCTCGAACAGGCCCTGCACGACCGGCTGGATCGCGGCGAAGACGTCCTCCTGGTCCACGAAGGACATTTCCAGGTCCAGCTGGTAGAAGTCGGTCGGGCTGCGGTCGGCGCGCGGATCCTCGTCGCGGAAGCAGGGCGCGATCTGGAAATACCTGTCGAAGCCCGCGACCATGATCAGCTGCTTGAACTGCTGGGGGGCCTGCGGCAGGGCATAGAACTTGCCCGGATGCAGACGCGAGGGCACGAGGAAGTCGCGCGCGCCTTCGGGGCTGGACGCCGTGATGATCGGCGTCTGGAATTCGGTGAAGCCCTGGTCCCACATGCGGTTGCGGATCGACCGGACCACCTGGCTGCGCAGCATGATGTTGTTGTGCAGGCTTTCGCGGCGCAGGTCGAGGAAGCGATACGCAAGCCGCGTTTCTTCCGGGTAATCCTGATCGCCGAAGACCGGCAGCGGCAGTTCGTCCGCGGCGCCCAGCACCTCCAGATCGGTCGCATAGACCTCGATCTCGCCGGTGGGCAGCTTGGCATTCACGAGGCTGGCGTCGCGCAGCTTCACGCGGCCGTCGATGCGGATGACGGTTTCCGCGCGCAGCTTCTCCATCGCGGCGAAGGCGGGGCTGTCGCTGTCGGCCAGGACCTGCGTCATCCCGTAATGGTCGCGAAGATCGACGAACAGGACCCCGCCATGGTCGCGCACACGATGGACCCAGCCCGAAAGGCGGATGGTTTCACCGGCATTGGCGGCAGTCAGATCGCCGCAGGTATGGCTGCGATAGGCGTGCATGATGGGTCCCCATTTGTTCAGCCCCCGCATGAACAGCGCCACAGGCGGGAAGTCAACCGCTCAGAAGGGACGGACCACGTTGCCGGTATAGAAATAGGCCCCCATACCCACCGCGAACAGCACGTTCCCCGCCACCGCATGCAGGACCCAGGCCGAGGGGAAGCCGTGACGCAGATAGGCGCGCCCGAAGATCCATCCGCCCACGAAGGTCATCACGGCCACGATCAGCGACCAGTACATCAGATGCGCAAAGGCGAAGACGGCCGCGTTCAGGGCGATCGCCGCCTGACCATGCGGCAGGATCGCGCCGTAGCGATGGAAGAACAGCGGGCGGAAGATCAGCTCCTGCGGCAGGGCCGACAGCAGCGGATAGAAGACCCAGATGAAGGGCAGGAATTCGGGCCGGTTGCGGATCAGCGAAAACAGCGCGTCCGGTTGCAGGGTTGCCAGGATGGCCCAGCCCGCGAACAAGGTGGCCAGCGTGATCCCTAGGATCTCCAGCCAGGGAAGGCGGCTCCAGCCGCGGACCAGGACCCGCCACTGAAAGCCGCCGGTCGCATAGAGAAGGGCGATGCCCGCAAGGCTGAAGATCACCAGAGCCTGGAACAGGCGCCCCGGCGGCAGATAGATCGCCATGGCCAGCGGCGCCCCGATATAAAGCGCCGCGAATTCGATCTTCAGCCAGCGATGCGAGACTACCGCACCATTCGTGTCTGCAACCATCTTGCCCAATCCGTTGCGGAACCGGCAAAGGCGTTCAGATCGGTGTCGCCCTTGATGCCCGGGACGATCCCGGTGCCGGTATATTGCCAGAAGCCCCAACGCTGACCCGGATAGATCCGGCTGGGATGATTGGCGACCGAACGCAGCCAGAACTCGGCACGCATGTCGCCCATTTGGTTGTCACGGTAGAAATCGACCGTGGTATAGATGATGGGACGCTGCCCGTAGTGACGTCCGACCAGCTGCAGGAAGACCTCGGCCTCGCGCTTGATCTCGGATGCCGAGGGGCGACGCGGGCAGGTCTTGGAATGCGACCATTCCATGTCCAGCACGGGCGGAAGCGAACCGGCCTCGCGCGGGACGTTGCGGATGAACCATGCCGCGTTCTCCGCACCCGAACGGCAGAAATAGTAGAAGTGATAGGCCCCGCGCGGAATGCGTGCCTGCCCCGCCTCGCGCCAGTAGCGGTGGAAGTTCGGATCCAGGTGATCCCCGCCCTCGGTCGCCTTGATGAAGGCGAAGCTGATGCCCGCCCCGCGCACGCGGTTCCAGTCGATGTCGCCCTGCCAGCGGGAAATGTCGATCCCGTGGACCTGGTGCCCATAGGGCGCGGCATAGTCCCACGAATGCGGCGCACGATCGCCCAGCTGCGAATTGGCGCCCGGTCCGGGGGCGTTGCGATACCCCCCGCTTGGCGGCGTCCGAGAACATGATGCCACGATCGCCAGCGCCATGCATGCGACCAACAGTTTTCCGAGAAGTCTCATTCCTGCCCCGACCTTGTTCTTGAGTATGTCTGCCCGTGACGCGTTCCGCGTCGGCTCGGGCGGTTATCTCAAATACGTGAGGTCTTGTCATGGCAGGGGCGCTATCACGAACTCGTCAGGTGGGACCGGGCCCGTCGCGGCCCGGCGGGTCAGTTCTGGGCGTCGGACTGGCCTTCGGGGGCCGCATCGTCGGCATCGGGCACGCCGTCCTCGGGGGTGACCGTGGGCGTCGGCTCGTCGCCATTGCCCTCGGCATCCTCGACGGGGGTGCCCTCGGGCGGGGCGGTGGTGGCGATGCCCGTTTCCTCGGTCGGTTCGGTGCCGGGGCGCATCACCAGCGTGATGACCAGCACCAGCGCCAGCATCGCCACGATGGCGATGATCGCGGGCTTGTGCCGACGCGCGGACTTGTCCGGATCTTCGTTGTTGTAGGACATGGGGAAAACCCTCCGGTTGCTTGGCAAGTGAACGCCGCCTGAACCAAGCGGTTCCCCCCCGATCGCGGGACGGGCTTGGACTTGGGGCCGGATGCTGTCAGTGATGGGCGCGACCGTTTCCCGACCGAAAGGTGCCGGATGACCGCCATCCCCCTGCCCGACGGCCTGATGGCCGACATGCCCGCCCGCAGTGATCGTGCCTATGTCACGCTGGTCAGCAACGATGCCTATCTGCCGGGGGCCGAGGCGCTGCTGCGGTCCCTGCGCCTGACGGGCACCGATGCCGACCTGGTGGTGCTGCACCGCGCCCTGGACCCCGACGCACAGGCCCGGCTGACGCGCCTGGGCGCGCGGATGGTGCAGGCCGATCTGCTGCCGACCTCGGAAGCGTTCGATCTGACCCATGCGCGCGATGCGCTGCACGCCCGCGCGGCATTCACCCGTGGCGGCAAGCCCGCCTTCCATACGCCCCTGGACAATTTCATCAAGCTTCGGCTGTGGCAGCTGGACTATGCACGGGTGGTCTTCGTGGATGCGGATGCCATCGTGCTGCGCAATATCGACAAGCTGTTCGCGATGCCCGAATTCTGCGCCGCGCCCAATGTCTATGACGGGCTGGACGGGTTTCGCAGGATGAACTCGGGGGTCTTCACGGCCAGGCCCGATTCCGCGACATTCGCCGCGATGATGGCGCATCTGGACCGGCCCGGCATCTTCTGGCGGCGCACGGATCAGACCTTCCTGCAAAATTTCTTTCCGGACTGGCACGGGCTGTCGGTCCATCACAACATGCTGCAATACGCCTGGTTCGCGATGCCGGGGCTGTGGGACTGGGACCAGATCCGCGTGCTGCATTACCAATACGAGAAACCCTGGCAGGACCATGACAAGGCGGACCGCCTGCGCCCGCTGATCGAGCTGTGGCGGACCATCGCACGGGGCGATCCCATGCCGGACCTGTCGCGCATGCCCGGTCCGCCCGCCTGATGCGCGTCGCGCTGACAGGGGCCACGGGGATCGTGGGCGGCTTCGTCCATACCGCGCTGCGGGCGGCGGGGCACCGCGTCACGACGCTGGACAGGCAGAGCGGCTGGCGGCTGGGGCAGAATGCGGACCTGACGGGCCAGGACGCGCTGATCCACTGCGCCTTCGCCCATGCGCCGGGCCTTTATCGCGGGGGCGAGGGCGATGATCCCGACGCCTTCATCGCCGCCAATCTGCAGGGCAGCCGGATGCTGTTCGACGATGCGCATCGCGCGGGCGTCGGGCGGGTGCTGTTCCTGTCCTCTCGCGCGGTGCATGACGGGCATGGTCCGGGGCTTCTGCCGGACGATCTGCCCGCCCTGCCCGCCAATCTCTATGGTCGCGTCAAGGCCGGGGCCGAGGCGCATCTGGCGGCCCTGCCCCTGGCGGGATGCGCCATCCGCGCGACCGGGGTCTACGGGCCGGGGCCTGCGATGAAATGGGGTCCGCTGTTTCGCGACCACCTTGCCCGCCGCCCCATCGCGCCCCGCATCGGGACCGAGGTTCACGCCGCCGACCTGGCGGCCGCGATCATCCTGCTGCTGGACCACCCCCGCCCGCCCGCCACGGTGAATGTCAGCGACATCGCGCTGGACCGTGCCGAGCTGCTGGGAATGGTCAACGAACATCTGGGGCGCGCCCTGCCCCTGCCCGACCCCGCGGACGGCTCGGCGCTTGGGCGACTGGACTGCACGTTCCTGCGACGGGCGGGTTGGCAACCGCGGGGAATGGACGGGCTGCGCCGCGAGATCCCGGACCTTCTGGACGCTGCAACGAATTTGTGATCGGTTTGGCGCGACGGAAGGCCGCATGAATGCCCCAAGCCAAGCGCGACAGATCGACGATACGCCTGCTGAAACCCATGACGCGACGGTTGCGCCATGCGCTGCACCTGATGCGCGACCGCGGCCCCAGCCAGCTGCAGTTCTGGATGCTGGCCCTGATGATCGGCATCGGGGCGGGAACGGCCGCGCTCGGCTTCCGGCTGGGGATCTCGGCGCTGCAGCGCGCGATCTACGGGGCGGACGACCTGACGCTGGCCAGCACGGCGGGCAGCCTGCCCTGGTACTGGGTGCTGACGGTGCCCTGCTTGGGCGGTCTTGCTGTCGGGCTGATCCTGGACCGGTTCACGCCGGACGGGCGCGTGCGGTCGGTCTCGGACGTGATCGAGGGGGCGGCGCTGGATGGCGGGCGGGTCGAGAAACGCGAGGGGCTGGCCTCGGCCCTTGCATCGCTGATCACCCTGGGGACCGGGGGCAGTTCGGGGCGCGAAGGCCCGGTGGTGCACCTGGCGGGCGTCATCTCGACCACGGTAGCCGAACGCATCAAGGCCAGCCCCATCACGGGGCGCGAACTGCTGGGTTGCGCGGTGGCGGGCGCGGTGGCTGCCAGCTTCAACGCGCCCATTGCCGGCGCGCTGTTCGCGCACGAGATCGTGCTGCGTCATTTCGCCGTCCATGCCTTCGCCCCCATCGCCATTTCCGCCGTGGCGGGCACCGTCATCAACCGGCTGCAATTCGGCGGCCTGACCGAGTTTCGCCTGAACGAGGCCGTGGATCTGGCCTTCTATGTCGAGCTTCCGGCCTTCATGGCGCTTGGGCTGATCGCGGGGCTTGTGGCGGCCGCGATGATGCGCGGCATCTTCGGCGCGGACCGGCTGGCAGCGCGGGCTATGTCCCGCCTGGGCTGGCCACGCTGGACGCGACCGGCGCTGGCGGGGCTGGCGCTCGGGGCGATCGCGATTCCGTTTCCGCATATCATCGGCGTCGGATACGAGACGACGGCCGCCGCCCTGTCGGGCCGGATCGGCCTGACCGAGGCGCTGATCTTTGCCGTGGTCAAGGCCGTCGCGGTCGCCATCACGCTTGGCGGGCGCATGGGCGGGGGCATCTTCTCGCCCGCGCTGGTGATGGGGTCGCTGACCGGGCTGGCCTTCGGGATCATCGCGACCTCCATCGCGCCGGAATATTCGGGCGAGGTGAACATCTATGCCTTCGCGGGCATGGGCGCCGTGGGGGCCGCCGTTCTGGGTGCGCCCATATCCACCGCGCTGATCGTCTTCGAACTGACGGGCGACTGGCAGACGGGGCTTGCGGTGATGACATCCGTCTCGCTCAGCTCGGCGCTGGCATCGCGGCTGGTCAGGCGGTCGTTCTTCCTGACGCAGCTGGAACGGCGCGGCATCCGCCTGGCCGAGGGGCCGCAGGACTGGCTGCCCCGTCAGCTGCGGATCACGCCCGTCATGCGGGCCCCCGACAGCGCATCGGCACCCTCACCCGACCTGCTGCGCAACCTTGCCGATCAGGGCCTGTCCCTGCCCGAGGGCAGCCGCCTGGACGTGGCCCTAGCCCGGTTCGAGCGGGAGGGTTCCGCCTTCCTGCCCGTCGTCGCCGACCCCGCCCCGGGGGACGAGGACGGCCCGATCCGGATCGTGGGCGTCGTCCATCACGTCGATGCGCTGCGGGCCTTCAACCAGGCCCTGTGCGAGACCGCGGCCGAGGAACACGGCTGACCCCTCAGCGGCGCTGCGAGGCCATCCCCATCACCCGCGCCCGCTTGCGCGGATCGGCGTCGAACAGCGCCGCCAGCTGTTCGGTGATCGCGCCGGCCAGCTGTTCGGCATCGGTGATCGTGACCGCGCGTTCGTAATACCGCGTCACGTCATGCCCGATCCCGATGGCCAGAAGCTCGACCGCGCGGCGACGCTCGATCATGGCGATCACGTCGCGCAGGTGGCGTTCGAGGTAATTGGCCGCGTTCACCGACAGGGTGCTGTCATCGACCGGCGCCCCGTCCGAGATCACCATCAGGATCTTGCGCGCCTCGGACCGCTTGGCCATGCGGCGATGGGCCCATTCCAGCGCCTCGCCGTCGATGTTTTCCTTCAGCAGGCCTTCCTTCATCATCAGGCCCAGGTTGGGCCGCACGCGACGCCAGGGCGCGTCGGCGGACTTGTAGATGATGTGGCGCAGGTCGTTCAGGCGACCCGGCGTGGCAGGCCGCCCCGAGGCCAACCACGCCTCGCGCGATTGGCCGCCCTTCCAGGCGCGGGTGGTGAAGCCCAGGATCTCGACCTTGACGTTGCAACGTTCCAGCGTCCGCGCCAGCACGTCGGCGCAGATGGCCGCGATGCTGATGGGGCGTCCCCGCATGGACCCCGAATTGTCGATCAGCAGCGTGACGACCGTGTCGCGGAACTCGGTGTCCTTCTCGATCTTGAAGGACAGTGGCATGGTCGGGTTCGCGACGACGCGCGCAAGGCGGCCCGCATCCAGAACGCCCTCCTCGCGGTCGAATTCCCAGCTGCGGTTCTGCTGGGCCTGAAGCCTGCGCTGCAGCTTGTTGGCAAGGCGGCTGACGGCACCGCGCAACGGGTCCAGCTGCTTGTCCAGATAGGCGCGCAGCCGTTCTAGTTCGGCGGGATCGGCCAGATCCTCGGCGCGTATCTCCTCGTCCCAGGTCTGGTTGAAGACCTTGTAACCGGGATCGGCATCGCTGACGGGCGGCGGCTGATCGGGCGGCGCGTCGGCATCGGGCATCTCGGCCTCTTCGGACATCTCGTCCTCGGAGGTGTCGTCCATGCTGACCTGCGCCTGGCGTTCGTCCTGCTGCTGTTCCTGGCTGCGCTCGGGGCTGGCCTCCGCCTCGTCGCCATCATCCTCGTCGCGGGACTGGTTGTCGCCCGATTCCTCGTCCTGCTCGGCATTCTCCTCGGCGTCGTCATCCTCGGGTTCGTCCGGGTCGTCGCCCAGCTGATCGCCATAGCCCAGATCGGTGATGATCCGCCGCGACAGGCGCGCGAATTCCGCCTGATCGGCCAGCGCGCCATCGACATCGCCAAGCGCGGCGCCGGCCTGGCTCTCGATGAAGGGGCGCCACAGATCGGCCACGTTCTGCGCGCCGGGGGGCAATGCCCGCCCGGTGGCCGCCTGGCGCAGCACGTATCCGGCAGCCACCGAAAGCGGCGCATCGGCAGGCTGCGAGATCTGGGAATAGCCCTTCTTGTCGGCCTCGGCCCCCATCTTGACGTCGATATTGGACAGCGCACCCGGCATGTCGCGCGCGCCCAGTGCCTCGCAGCGGGCGGTTTCCAGCGCTTCGTACAGCTCTCGGGCCATGGGGCCTGCGGGGGCGAATTTCGCATGGGTCGCCGCATCGTGATGACGCATGCGCATGGCCAGGGCATCGGCCGTGCCACGTGCGATCAGGATCTCTTCGCGGGTCAGCCTGCGGCTGATCTGCGGCAGTCGCATCGTGTCGCCCGCAACCCCCGAGGGGTCGGCGCTGAAGGTGACGTTCAGCTCCCGTTCATCGGCCAGCGCCCGGGTCGCCTCGGACAGGGCCTTCTTGAAGGGATCGGCGGGGTTGTCGGACTTTTTCATGGCTTGGAATAGACCACCGCCGCGCGCGGGTCGCAAGGGCCTGCGCACCTGCGCAGGGCAGCTGTGCGCCCATGCGGGGCAACCCGCCGCACCGCCCGCGCATTGGTTTACGAACCGCCCCCGTGGCGTTGTTGCGCCTGAAGGAGGAAACCATGCAGACACCCCGCATCGCCGTGATCATCGGCTCGACCCGCGACGCCCGCTTTGCCGACAAGCCCGCAGCCTGGCTGATGGACAAGGTGAAGGACCACCCGGACCTGCAGTTCGAGCTGCTGGACCTGCGCGATCAGGACCTGCCCTTCTTCAACGAGAAGGCGTCGAACCGCTTCGCCCCGTCCAAGGATCCGCGCGTGGTGGCCTGGCAGCGAAAGCTGGAAGGCTTCGACGGCTTCGTGTTCCTCGTGGCCGAATACAACCACTCGATCACCGGGGCGCTGAAGAACGCGCTGGACCAGGCCTATGTCGAATGGAACCGCAAGCCGATGGGCGCGGTGGGCTATGGCGGGGTCGGTGCCGCCCGCGCGGTCGAGCATCTGCGCCAGATCGCGGTCGAACTGCAGATGGTCCCGATCAGCAGCGCCGTCCATATCGGCGGCGGAGATTTCATGAAGGTGTCACCCATGGGCGAGAACGCCCCCATGAGCGCGATCGAGGATCACCTGCAGGGGTCGCTGGACGCGCTTCTGGAACAGATGACCTGGTGGGCGCGCGCTACCAAGGCCGCGCGGTCGCAGGGCTAGGCCGTCACTGGCGGAATGGCGTGTCCTGCCTGATCAAGGCGCGACATGCCTCGATTTCCCGCACAAGCGTTTCGATCTGATCGATCCAATGCGCTGCCGTCCAAGGCATGAAGTGCAGTTCCTTTGGTGCGATCTCCGAGTCGACCCTCAGCCGCGTGATCGCTTTGTACGACCAGAAAGACACGCGGAATGCCTCGCCCTCGCGACGCCAGACACCGTGGCTGATTGTGTTTCTGAATTTGGCATGTTGCTGAACAAGCGATGCGATATTCTGGATGGATGTCCGGGCGGCTTCGATCTCAATATCCGGGAGCAGATCACCAAGAAGTCTTGGATATTGCCCAAGGGACTGGCCCATTGCCCTTTCCAAGCTCATGGCCTCGGGTGCGTCACGGTCATCCACACGCTCACCGTGCCTGAGCACGTGAATATCGATGAACAGCCCGCCGAGAACGTATTCCAGTTCACCATAGGCACAGACCATCCTGCCGATCAGGGCAAGCTGGTCCGCGCCAAGGGCCGTCCCGGTCACAGCGCCCGGGCTGCCGCGCTCTCGGGCAGTTCCTCGTCGAACAGCCGCTGATAGAACTCGGCGACGGTCTGGCGCTCCAGCTCGTCGCACTTGTTCAGGAAGGTCAGCCGGAAGGCATAGCCCACATTGTCGAAGATGCGCGCGTTCTGCGCCCATGCGATGACGGTGCGCGGCGACATGACCGTGGACAGATCGCCCTGCATGAAGGCCGTGCGCGTCAGATCCGCCAGGCTGACCATCTGGCCGATGATCTTGCGGCCCTTCTCGGTGTTCCAGGTCGGGTTCTTGGACAGCACGATCGCCGTTTCCGCGTCATGGGACAGATAGTTCAGCGTGGACACCAGCGACCAGCGGTCCATCTGGCCCTGGTTGATCTGCTGCGTCCCGTGATAGAGGCCGGTCGTGTCGCCCAGGCCCACCGTGTTCGACGTCGCGAACAGGCGGAAGAACGGGTTGGGCGAGATGACCTCGTTCTGGTCCAGCAGCGTCAGCTTGCCCTCGGCCTCCAGCACGCGCTGGATGACGAACATCACGTCCGCGCGGCCCGCATCGTATTCGTCGAAGACGATGGCCGTCGGATTGCGCAGCGCCCAGGGCAGGATGCCCTCGTGGAACACGGTGACCTGCTTGCCGTCCACCAGCTTGATCGCGTCCTTGCCGATCAGGTCGATCCGGCTGACATGGCTGTCCAGGTTCACGCGCACGCAGGGCCAGTTCAGGCGGGCGGCGACCTGTTCGATATGGGTCGACTTGCCCGTGCCGTGATACCCCTGGATCATGACCCGGCGATTATGGGCGAAGCCCGCAAGGATCGCCATCGTGGTGTCGGGATCGAACTTGTAGGTGCTGTCGATCTCGGGGACCCGGTCCGAACGTTCGGCGAAGCCCTTCACCTTCATGTCGCTGTCCAGACCGAACGTCTCGCGCAGGTCGATTTCCTCGGTTGGTTTGGCGTTCATGTCCAGCATCGCAAGCCCTTTCCATCGCGTCGCGCATTGATCGCGCAAAGTTTCGCCATGCGCAAGCGGGGCCTCGTTGACGCCCCTTTCGGGCGTCCATAAGGTGGCCGCGTCGTCCAAGCACGGGAATTCGACGCCTTGACTGACAAACGCCGGACCGAACTGGAACAGCTGATTTCCCGCACCGCGCTTGGGGATCGCGAGGCTTTCGATGCGCTCTATGCGGCGACATCGGCCAAGCTGCACGCGGTGGTGCTGTCGATCCTGAAGGATCGCCCCGAGGCCGAGGAGACCCTGCAGGATGTCTATGTCCGCATCTGGCAAGGCGCGTCGCGATACGCCGTGAACGGGCTGTCGCCGATGACCTGGCTGATCACGATCGCGCGCAATCGCGCCATCGATCGGCTGCGCGCGCGCGCATCGCGCCCCGCGACCGCCCCGGCCGAGGCCGCCTCGACCGTCGCGGCCACCACCCCCAGCCCCGAGACCGCGACGATCCATGCCCAGGAACGCCGGATGCTGGACGAATGCCTGTCCCAGCTGGCCGACGCCCAGGCGGGTGCGGTCAGGGCCGTCTATCTGGAGGGGGCGAGCTATGCCGATCTGGCCGCGCGGGAAGGCAAGCCCATCAATACCGTTCGCAGCTGGCTGCGCCGCAGCCTGTTGCGCCTGAAGGACTGCGTAGGCCAATGACCGAGGACACCCCCCTGAGCGACACCGAGACCGACGAGGCGCTTGCCGCGGAACTCGCGCTTGGGCTTCTGGACGGCGCCGAGGCCGAAGAGGCCGTGGCCCGCCTGTCCACCGATCCGGCCTTCGCGGGGCAGGTCCGCGAATGGCAGGAACGTCTTGCGGGCCTGGCCGAGGGGCTGACCCCGGTGATGGCTCCGGCCCGCGCACGCCAATACATCCGCGAACGGCTGGGTCACGCCGAATCCCCCCTGGCCTCGGACCCGGCCGAGGGCACGCCCTGGTGGCGTGGCCCCATCGGCGTGATCGGCGGCTTCTTCGCCGCGGCCGCCATCGCCTTCGTGCTGTTCAGCCCCGAGGACCGGACCACCCCGCCATCCCAGCCCGGATACCGGGCGGAACTGGCCGCCGAGGATGGCGCCATGGCGGTCGAGGCGATCCTGCGCGGGCGCGAGATGCGCATCGCCATGCAATCGGGCGCCCCGGACGAAGGACGCGACTGGGAGGTGTGGTGGCTGGCCGAAGGGGCCGATCCCGTATCGCTCGGCGTGTTGCCGCGGGAAGGGGACATGACGATGATGCTGCCCGAGGGGCTCGAACCCTCCTCCGATGCGCGCATTGCGCTGTCCGACGAACCAGAAGGCGGATCGCCGACGGGCCAGGCGACGGGCCCCGTGATCGCGGTCGCCGAACTCACGGACATGTGAGCGCATTTTCCAGGGGCGGCGGCGCAACTTTTCCGCATTCCCTCCGTGTTTGTTGGCGACGGCGCGGCCAAAGGCCCGCTGCAACCAACCCGGAGGAAAGACATCATGACCAGCACCATCAAGTTCGGCGCACCGATCCTTGCCGCGGCCATCGCATTCGGCGCGCCCGCGCTGGCACAGAACACCATGGTCGGCGGCGCCGAGATGCTGCCCGGCAAGACCATCGTCGAGAACGCGTCCGCATCGGCCGATCACACGACGCTGGTCGCGGCGGTCCAGGCCGCGGGCCTGGTCGAGACGCTGTCGGGCCCCGGCCCCTTCACCGTCTTCGCCCCTACCGATGCCGCATTCGAGAAGCTGCCCGCCGGCACCGTCGAAGACCTGCTCAAGCCCGAGAACAAGGACAAGCTGGTCCAGATCCTCAGCTGCCACGTCGTGTCCGCCGATGCCATGTCGCCCGCGATCGGCCGCATGATCGCCGATGACGGCGGCGCCCATACCGTGGAAACGCTTGGCGGCTGCATGCTGAACGCGACCATCCGCGACAGCGACAACGCCCTGCAGCTGACGGATGAGAACGGCAATGTCGCGACCGTCAACATTCCCGATGTGGATCAGTCGAATGGCGTCGTTCATGTCATCGACACGGTGATGCTGCCCGCGATGTGATCCCCCTTCGCATCCATGGCAGCGACGCCCGCGCAATCATCGCGCGGGCGTTTTTTATTGCGCGGCAGCCACTTCGCGCTGAACCCGGCTTGCCTTGCGGGCGTTGCCAAGCTTTGCTGAACAGCGACGACATGTCGCCAGAAGAACAATACGAGGGGATAGGGGAATGAGCGGTCTGATCGCGCTGCTGGACGACGTCGCGACAATCTCGAAGGTTGCGGCGGCTTCCATCGACGATGTTGCCGGACAGGCCGCCAAGGCCGGGGCCAAGGCCGCGGGTGCGGTGATCGACGATGCGGCGGTGACGCCGAAATACGTGCACGGCTTCAAGGCCGATCGCGAATTGCCCATCGTCTGGAAGATCGCGCGCGGGTCCATCTTCAACAAGCTGGTCATCCTGCTGCCCATCGCGGTCCTGCTGTCGGTCTTCGCGCCTTGGGCCATCTCTCCGCTGCTGATGCTGGGCGGGGCCTATCTGTGCTACGAAGGCGCCCACAAGGTCGCAAGCCTGTTCCACAAGTCCGACGCGCATGACAGCAAGGCCCATACCCATCCCGAGACGGACGGTGCCGCGCTGGAGGAGAAGCGCGTCGCGGGGGCGATCAAGACCGACTTCATCCTGTCGGCCGAGATCATGACCATCGCCCTGTCCACCATTCCCGCAACCGACAGCGTGATCACCAAGGTGCTGATCCTGGCGATCGTGGCGGTGGGGATCACGGTCGCGGTCTATGGCTTCGTCGCGGTCATCGTGAAGGCCGACGATGTGGGCGTGCATCTTGCGACCGAACGCACCGGCGCGCTGGCGGCCCTGGGGCGTGGGATCGTCAAGGTCACGCCGGGCTTCATGACCGCGCTGACCGTCGTGGGCACCGCCGCCATGATCTGGGTCGGCGGGCAGATCATCGTCCACGGCTTGTACGAACTAGGCTGGCCCCTGCCCTACGAGACCGTGCACCACTGGGCCGAGGCCGCAGCCGCCGCCGTTCCGCAGGCGCCGGGCATCGTCGCATGGATCGTGACGGCCTTCTGCGACGGGGTTCTGGGACTGATCCTGGGGCTGATCCTTCTGCCGATCGTGGCGAATGTCGTGAAGCCCGCGATCGCGGCGATCCGCCCCGAAACGAACTGAAACGAAATTTATTGACCAAACAGTCATGACGTCACATGACTGTTACCCAAGGGTTGCCGGATTGTCGCAATCGCCCGCTAGGCGGTCTTCATCCATGCAGCCCGAATGGGAGGGAAGATAGATGATCCGTTACAGCACCGTATCCGCGGTCGCGCTGGCCGCATCCGCTTGCGCAGCCTCGGCCGAGACGACCATCAACTGGTGGCACGCCATGGGCGGCGAACTTGGCGCCAAGCTGGAAGAAATCGTCCAGGGCTTCAATGACAGCCAGGACGAATACACCGTGGTCCCGTCCTACAAGGGCACCTATCCGGAAACCATGACCGCTGCCATCGCCGCCTTCCGTGCGGGCGAACAGCCGACCATCGTGCAGGTCTTCGAGGTCGGCACCGGCACCATGATGGCCGCCGACGGCGCGATCGTCCCGGTCTATCAGCTGATGGAGGAACACGGTCAGGACTTCGATCCGGCCGCCTTCCTGCCGCAGGTCGTGGGCTACTATACCGATACCGACGGCAACATGCTGTCGATGCCGTTCAACAGCTCGACCCCGATCCTGTATTACAACAAGAACGTCTTCGAAGCGGCCGGTTTGGACCCGGAAACCGCGCCCAAGACCTGGGCCGAGGTCGAGGAGTTCTCGAAGAAGATCATGGATAGCGGTGCGGCCACCTGCGGCTTCACCACCGGCTGGATCAGCTGGATCCAGACCGAGAACTTCAGCGCCTGGCACAACCAGCCCATCGGCACGATGGAGAACGGCTTCGGCGGGCTCGATGCCGAACTGACCGTCAACGGACCCGCGCAGGTCAAGCACTGGGGCAACCTCAAGCGTCTCGCGGACGAGGGCGTGTTCAAGTATGGCGGCCCGGTCGGCGGCGACAACGCACCGCCCATGTTCTATGGCCAGGAATGCGCCATGATCATGAACAGCTCGGCCAGCCGTGCGGGCGTGATCGCCAACGCCACCGATTTCGAGGTCGGCTACGGCATGCTGCCCTATTACGACGATGTCGAGGGTGCGCCGCAGAACTCGATCATCGGGGGCGCCACCCTGTGGACGCTGTCGGGCAAGTCGGATGACGAATACGCCGCCGCCGCCGCCTTCTACAGCTATCTCTCCTCGGCCGAGGTGCAGGCCGACTGGCACCAGTTCTCGGGCTATCTGCCGATCACGCAGGCCGCCTACGACCTGACCCGCGAACAGGGCTACTACGACGAGAACCCGGGCGCCGAGACCGGCCTGCAGCAGATCACGCTGAACGAGCCGACCGAGAACTCGAAGGGTCTGCGCTTCGGCAACTATGTCCAGATCCGCGGCGTCATCGACGAGGAGTTCGAGCAGCTTCTGTCGGGCGACAAGGATGCCCAAGGCGCGCTGGACAACGTCGTCGAACGCGGCAACGCCCTGCTGCAAGAGTTCCGCGAGCAGAACCAGTAATCCAACGACATCACCGGACGGGGCCGCGCGGGACAACGCGCGGCCCCTGACCGTTTCCAACGGGGACCGCGATGAAGCGCACCATTTTCCGCAACCAGCTGCTGCCATGGCTTCTTCTGGCCCCGCAGCTTGCCATCACATTCGTCTTCTTCCTGTGGCCGGCCGCGCAGGCCGTCAGACAGAGCTTTCTCAGGGAAGACGCCTTCGGCACCCGCACCAGCTTCGTCGGCCTCGCGAATTTCGAGAAGCTGTGGGGGAATGCGGAATACCTGAATTCGCTGCAGGTGACGGCGGTCTTCGCCATCTCGGTGACGATCCTGTCGATGGGGCTGTCGCTGATCCTGGCGGTGGCCGTGGATCGGATGATCCGGTCCTCGCGCATCTATACCACGCTGCTGGTCTGGCCCTATGCGGTCGCGCCCGCCGTCGCGGGGATCCTGTGGTGGTTCATCTTCAACCCGACCATCGGGATCATGCCCTATGTGCTGGCGCAGGTGGGCTATGACTGGAACCACATCAGTTCGAAATCCGACGCGATGACGCTGGTGGTGATCGCCAGCGCATGGAAGCAGATCAGCTACAACTTCCTGTTCTTCGTGGCGGGCCTGCAGGCGATCCCCGCATCCCTGCGCGAGGCCGCGGCCATCGATGGGGCGGGCCCGGTGCGCCGCTTCTTCGACATCACCTTCCCGCTGCTGTCGCCCACGACCTTCTTCCTGCTGGTCGTGAACATCGTCTATGCCATGTTCGACACCTTCGGCGTCATCGACGCCACGACCGAGGGCGGCCCCGCCCAGGCGACGAACATCATGGTCTACAAGGTCTATTTCGACGGTTTCGTGGGGCAGAACATGGGCAGCTCGGCCGCGCAGTCGGTGGTGCTGATGATGCTGGTCCTGGTTTTGACCGTGGTCCAGTTCCGCTATGTCGAGAAGAAGGTCGAATACTGATGATCGAGAACCGTCCCGGCCTGAACCTGCTGGCGCATCTGACGCTGATCTTCGGCGTCTGCGTCGTGGCCCTGCCCGTCTGGGTGGCCTTCGTCGCATCGACCCATGGCGCGACCGACTTCATGTCGGGCACCATCCCGATGTGGCCCGGCCCCCACCTGGTCGAGAATTACAGCCAGATGCTGGGCGCGGGCGTGTCCACCAGCGGCACGCCGCCCGTCGCCACGATGATGATGAACAGCCTGATCATGGCGCTGTGCATCGCCATCGGCAAGATCGCCATCTCGATCCTGTCGGCCTTCGCCATCGTCTATTTCCGCTTTCCGTTCCGCGGCCTGGCCTTCTGGTGCATCTTCATCACGCTGATGCTGCCGGTCGAGGTGCGGATCGTGCCGACCTTTCAGGTCGTGGCCGATCTGGGCCTGCTGAACAGCTATGCGGGCCTGTCGATCCCGCTGATCGCCTCGGCCACGGCGACCTTCCTCTTCCGGCAGGTCTTCCTGACCATCCCGGACGAGCTGACCGAGGCCGCCCGGATCGACGGCGCGGGCCCCATGAAATTCTTCCGCGACATCCTGCTGCCGCTGTCGCGGACCAATATCGCGGCGCTGTTCGTGATCCTCTTCATCTATGGCTGGAACCAGTATCTCTGGCCTTTGCTGGTCACCACCAGCAGCGATTACTACACCATCGTCGCGGGCATCAAACGCATGTCCGACGCGGTCGATGGCCTGCCCCAATGGCACCTCGTGATGGCGACGGCGATGCTGGCCATGATCCCCCCCGTGGCGGTGGTGATCGGCATGCAGCGGCTGTTCGTCAAGGGCCTCGTCGAGACGGAGAAATAAGATGGCATCCATCACCCTGGACAACCTCGGCAAGATCTATGCCGGCGGCACCCGCGCCGTGGGCGACGTGAATATCGACATCGCGGATGGCGAATTCATCGTGCTGGTCGGCCCTTCGGGTTGCGGCAAATCCACCCTGCTGCGCATGGTCGCGGGCCTCGAGAGCATCTCCGAGGGCGAGGTCCGCATCGGCGACCGCGTCGTCAACGAGGTCGAGCCCGCGGATCGCGACATCGCGATGGTCTTCCAGAACTACGCGCTCTATCCGCACATGTCGGTGCGCCAGAACCTGGCCTATGGCCTGAAGAACCGCCGCACCCCCAAGGCCGAGATCGACCGCCGCGTGAACCAGGCGGCCGAGATCCTGCAGATCGGCAAGTTCCTCGATCGCAAGCCCAAGGCCTTGTCGGGCGGCCAGCGCCAGCGCGTGGCCATGGGCCGTGCGATCGTGCGCGAACCGGCGGCCTTCCTGTTCGACGAACCGCTGTCGAACCTGGACGCCAAGCTGCGCGTCGCCATGCGGCTGGAGATCAAGGAACTGCAAAAGCGCCTGCGGACCACGTCGCTCTATGTCACGCATGACCAGCTTGAGGCGATGACCCTGGCCGACCGGCTGGTCGTGCTGAACGGCGGGCGCGTCGAACAGATCGGCACCCCGCTCGAGGTGTATCGCCGCCCGGCATCGGCCTTTGTCGCGGGCTTCATCGGCAGCCCCGCCATGAACCTGATCGACGCGGGCGCGGTTCCCTTCCTGCCCGGCAGCGCCCATGCGGGCCAGGTCGGCATCCGCCCCGAGGACATGGACGTCACCCCCGAGGGCCCGATCCACATGCAGGTCACCGCGGTCGAGGAACTGGGCGCGCAACGCCTGGTCCACGGCCATACGGCAGGCGAACGCATGACGATCACCCTGCCATCCGATGCGGCACTGTCCGACAGCCTGCGCCTGACGCCGCGCCCCGGTGCGCTGCATCTGTTCGACCGGGAAACCGGAATGCGCATGGACTGAGCTTGCCCGAAAAGACACGCGGGCCTAGGCTTCGGGGGCAACACACCCCCGAGGTCGCCTCATGTGCCTGTCGCTGTCCTGCAACCACGCGGTCCACAACCCGATCGCCTGCATCGTCCCGCCCTACATGCTGCGCGTCCTTGCGATGCGCGGCGATCCGGCCACGGCCCGCATGGCGCGCAGCCTTCTGGATCACGACCGCGAATTGCGCGACCTTCGCGCCGCGCAATCCAGCCCGCCCCTGCCCCATGACGGCATCCTGCCCATCGCTGATCCCGATCTGTGCTGCCCCGACAGGCGCATCCATGACGGCGAATTCCGCGCGACACTTCCGGGCAAGCTGGTCCGTGCCGAGGGCGACGACCCGGCCGGGCTGACCGATGCCGATTTCGCCTATGATGCGGCGGGTCAGGTCTTCTCGCTCTTTGCCGAGGAATACGGCCGCAACTCTCTGGATGGCCAGGGGATGCCCCTTGTCGCCACGGTGCGCCACCGCCGCGATTACAACAACGCCTTCTGGAACGGCGAACAGATGGCCTATGGCACCGGAGATGGAAAGATTTTCCAGACCTTCCTGGAACTGTCTGTCGTGGCGCATGAGATGACCCATGGCGTCATCCAGCATTCGGGCGGGCTGATCTATGAAAACCAGTCGGGCGCGCTGAACGAAAGCGTCGCCGACGTCTTCGGCGCCCTTGCCCTGCAACGCGCGCGCCGCCAGATGCCGCACGAGGCCGACTGGCTGATCGGCCGGGGCATCCTGGGGCCGAACATCGCGGGTGCCGCGCTGCGCAGCATGAAGGCGCCGGGCACCGCCTATTCCGACGATCTGCTGGGACAGGACCCGCAGCCCTGGCACATGGACGGCTTCATTTCGACCACTGACGACAATGGCGGGGTGCATGTCAATTCGGGCATCCCGAACCACGCGTTCTATCTTTTCGCGTCATACCTCGGCGGCCCCGCATGGGAGCTTCCGGGACGGATCTGGTATCATGCGCTGCAGAACCTCAACAATCCGATGGCCAGCTTCTCGCAATGGGCCGAACGGACGCTGCGCAGCGCGGACGAGCTGACGGGATCGGGATCCTACCAGGGGCAGATGCTGCGCCGCGCCTGGAAGCTGGTGGGGGTGGCCGTCTGATGATCATCCGCATCGAGAGCATGGGCGGCTTTGCCGGCATCGCCGCCGCCGCCGCACCCCCGCGCCGGGTCGAGGTGCCGGACGGATCCGACATGGCCCATGCCTTCGCCCCCGAGGCTCTGGACCGGATCGCCACGGGACGCGGGGATTGCACCGATGGCATCAGCTATCGCATCACCGTCATCCGGCAGGGCGACGAACGCTGCTTCGAGCTGCCCGAATCCCGGCTGCCCCCCGAATTGCTGGACATGATCGACCGGATCTAGAGCCAATTCTTCCAGCGCAGGAACAGATAGGTGCCGCCCGTGGTCAGCGCCATCAGCAGCAGCGCCCAGGCATAGCCCCAGGGCTTGTCCAGTTCCGGCATGTGGGCGAAGTTCATCCCGTAGATGCTGGCGATCAGCGTGGGCGGCAGGAACAGCGCCGCGATCACCGACAGGATGCGCACGGTATTGTTCTGTTGCAGGTTGATCATCCCCAGGGTCGTATCCACGGCCAGGCTGACGCGATTGCCGAGGAAATCGGCATGAACCTCCAGCGCCTGGACATCGCGCATCTGGGCGCGGATCGCGGGGCGCATGCGCTTGGCCTCGGGGCGATCCTCGATCACGGCGGTATAGAAGGCCAGGATGCGCTCGATCGTCAGCAGGCCCAGCCGCACGCGGGCCATCGTCTCGGCCTCGCGGCCCACGTCGCGCAGTGCGGCCTGCAGCCGGTCCGATGCGGCACTGGTGTTGCGGCGCTCGAAGACCGAGGCCGTCGTCGCGTCCAGCACCCGCCCCGACCCTTCGAGAATGTCGGCCAACCGGGCGATGATCTCCTCGAGCAGGCCCGAGAACAGCCTGTCCGGCGTGCCGCACCCCAAGGTCGAACGCTCGGCCCGCGTCGGGAATGTCAGGAAGGGGCGCGGCGAATGGTGGCGGACGGTGACCAGCCGCCTGTCCGACAGGATGAACGTCACCGGCAGGGCGCCGTTTTCTCCGCTGCTGCGTTCGCCGGGCAGGACGGCCGTCATGTAATCCAGCCCGTTCTCGCGATAGAGCCGGTTCGACAGCTCGATCTCCTCCATCTCGGCCAGGGTCGGGACAGCCACGCCCATCTCGCGCAGCAGCGCCATCTCGCGGTCCGAGGGCTGGACGAGGTCGATCCATTCGGCATCGCGCAGGTCGCGGTCGCCCTCCATCCGGACCAGCCGGTTGCCGTCGGTGACATAGGCGTAATGCATGGCGTTTCCCGGAACTGTCTGCTGCAAGGCTGGACGATAGCGACGGGTCCGCCAATGAGAAAGGGGACGCCGAAGCGTCCCCTTTCGCCGTCACCCCCTGACGGATTCACTTGTCGCGGAAATACTCGTCGATCTCGCGATCGGCATCGGCCTTGGCCCAGCCGTATTTCTCCTGCAGCTTGCCCGACAACTGGTCCTTGTTGCCGTCCAGCTGATCGACATCGTCCTCGGTCAGCTCGCCCCACTTCTCGCGAAGCGAACCTTTGACCTGCGACCACTTGCCTTGGATGATATCCCAGTTCATCTGAGAACTCCTTCCATTTCTACATCGCGAACAGAACACCGCTGCCCCCGCGCAGGTTCCGTGTCGATCAGGCGACACGATCGGGCGGGTTGCGCCCTTCGGCCACGGCCAGCAGGTTCTCCATCGCCCGCAGGCCCATGCGGCTGCGCGTCTCGTCGGTGGCGGTGCCCAGATGCGGCAGCAGCGTGGCATTCGGCGCATCCAGCAGCGCCTGCGGCACATCGGGTTCGCGCGCATAGACGTCGAGCCCCGCCCCCGCGATGGTGCGATCATGCAGCGCCGCGATCAGCGCATCCTCGTCCACGACATCGCCCCGCGCGATGTTCACGAGGTAGCCTTCGGGGCCCAACGCCTCCAGCTCCGGGCGGCCGATCAGGTGGCGCGTCGCCGCCCCGCCCGGCACCGCCAGAACGGCGATGTCGCACATGCGCAGCATGTCGCGCAGCTGGGGCACCTGCCGCGCAGGGATGTCCAGCGACGACACGGTCGAGCGGTTGAAGAACTGCACCTCCATCCCGAAACCCAGATGGCAGCGCCGCGCGATGGCCTTGCCGATGCGGCCCATGCCCACGATGCCCACGCGGCGGCCGGTCATCTCCTGCCCCAGCAGCTGCGTGGGGCGCCAGCCGATCCAGTTGCCGTCACGCAGAAGGCGTTCGCCCTCGGACGCGCGGCGTAGCGTCATCAGCATCAGCATCAGCGCGATGTCGGCGGTGGCATCCGTCACCACGTCGGGGGTGTTCGTGACGGCGATGCCCGCGGCCCGCGCGGCATCCAGGTCGATATGGTTCGTGCCCGCACCGAAATTGGCGATCACCTTGCAACGCAATTCGCCTTGGAAGGCGGCCGCGCCGAAATCGTCACCCAGGGTGGGCAGGATCGCGTCATGGGTCTGCATGGCGGCGCGCGCCTCGGTCGCATCCATGGGCGTGTCGTCGCGGAACGCGACCTCGAAGCGGGCCTGAAGCGCGGCGGTGGCCCGGGCGGTCATCGGGCGTGTGACGAGCAGTTTCAAAACAGTCTCCCTCCGTTCGGAACCGGCAGATCGGGGCGGATCAGCACGACCTCGCCCGTGTCGTCGGGCAGGCCCAGCACCAGCACCTCGGACCGGAAGGGCCCGATCTGGCGCGGGGCGAAGTTCACCACGCAGATCGCCTGTCGCCCGATCAGCACCTGCGGATCGTAATGCCGCGTGATCTGGGCCGAGGATTTGCGTTCACCCAGATCGCCCAGGTCCAGCCACAGCTTGATCGCGGGCTTGCGCGCCTCGGGAAAGGGTTCGGCGCGGATGATCGTGCCGACGCGGATGTCGATCCTCTGGAAATCCTCGAAGCTGGCGGTCATTTCTCGCCCCGGCCCAGCGCGCGGCCCCGTTCGGCGGCGGCAGCGACGGTGCGCACCATCAGCGGCGGCAGGCCGTTTTCGGCATCCATCAACACTTCGAGCCCCGCAGCGGTGGTCCCGCCGGGCGAGGTGACGTTCCGGCGCAGCACTGCGGGATCCTCGTCGGCATCGACGGCCAGCGCGCCCGCGCCCGCGACCGTCATGCGGGCCAGTTCCAGCGCCATGTCCGCGGGCAGACCTTCGGCGCGACCGGCTGCGGCCATCGCCTCGATCATGTGGAACACATAGGCCGGGCCGCTGCCCGACAGCGCGGTCACCGCATCCATCTGGTGTTCACCCTCCAGCCGGACGACGCGGCCCACGGCCGACATCAGCGCCTGCGCCAGATCCAGATGCGCCTCGGTCGCGCGCGCATTGCCGACCAGGGCCGAGATGCCCTGCCCGATGGCTGCGGGCGTGTTCGGCATGACGCGCACGATGGGCGCATCGGCAAAGCTTTCCTCGAAGGTGGCGATGGTGGTGCCTGCCGCGACCGACACGACCAGCGTGTCGCGAAGCTGCGGGACGTGGCCCAGGGCATCGGCCATCATCTGCGGCTTGACGGCAAGGACCAGCACGGCGGGATCGGCGGGCAGATCGGCATTCACGCGCAGGCCGACATCCCGCCATTCGGGCGCAAGCCCCGGATCGATCACCGTGACGGCGCCGGGTTCCAGCCCCCGTGCCAGCCACCCCTTGAGCATGGCCCCGCCCATGCGGCCGCAGCCGACCAGAACCAGCCCGCGTTCGTTGATGTCGTCGAAATCGCTCATCCGTTCCCCTCCGTGGCGGTCGGGGGTCGGTGCCCCCTCAGGCTCGTCCGTAGGTTTCCCCAAGCGCGATGTCCAGCGCCTGGCGCGGTTCGGCATTGCCCCAGCCCACCAGCTGGAAGCTGGGATAGAACCGCTCGCAGGCCTTCACGGCATTGACGACGATCTGGTCCACCTGATCGGGCGTGGGCATCTGGTCGGGCCCCAGCACAAGGCCATAGCGCCAGACCATCTGCCGCTGCCCCGCCCAGTAGGTGAAGTTGCCGTCCCACACGGTGTCGTTGGCCAGGTTCAACACCTCGAACAGGGCCGGGCGGCGGTCCTGCGGCGGGTCCAGATCGAAGCTGCAGACAAGGCGCAGCACCTCGTCGCGGGCCGACCAGGCCAGCGTCAGGCAATAGCTGCGCCACTGCCCCTCGATCGCCATGACAAGCTGATCCTCGGCCAGTCGGTCGAAGTCCCAATCGCGCAGGCTTGCGACCTCTTCGGCGATGTCGATCGGGTGTATCCCGTCGCTGTCGATGAAAAGTTCGGTCTGCGCCATGGCGTCGTATCCTTGCGGGCGGTGAAGGGCCCTCTATCGGTGGGGTGAAACACAAGAAGGGGCGTGATCGCGCCTTCGTTCATACCATATATCGTGTGTTCATGGCGACCGGCTGTAAAGTCGAAAGCTGTGGATGGATTGCACGGGCCGGACGGTCGCCCTAGGACATGGACAGGGACAAGCTGGGGACAGATGCAGGATGCAGCGCGATCACGGGGGAAATCTGGACTGGGCGCAGGCGCATTGGGGCGGGGATGACTGGATCGACCTGTCCACGGGGATCAACCGTCGTCCTTGGGTTCCGGGCGTCTTATCCACAGAAGCGTTCCGCGCCCTGCCCACCGGAACCGCCGAATCGCGGCTGATTTCCGTGGCCGCCGAATGGTTCGGATGCCCCGCCGACATGGTGCTGCCAATGGCCGGCGCATCCGCCCCGATCCAGGCGCTGCCGCGCATCCTGACGCCCGGACATGCGGCGGTCCTTGCCCCCAGCTACAACGAACATGCCGCCAGCTTGAAGGCCGCGGGCTGGCGGGTGACGGATGCCCCGACCCTCGCGCGGATGGAGGGGGCGGATCTGGCCGTCGTCGTGAACCCCAACAATCCCGACGGGCGCGAATTCCCCCCGGCGACGCTGCGCGCGCTTGCCGCGCGGACGGGCCGGCTGATCGTCGACGAAAGCTTTGCCGATCCGCGTCCCGACCTGTCGCTGGCCCATGACCTGCCCGCCAACGCGGTCGTCCTGCGCAGCTTCGGCAAGTTCTGGGGCCTTGCGGGTCTGCGATTGGGCTTCGTCATCGCGGCCCCTGCCCTGCTGGCGCGTCTGCGCGAATTCAGCGGCCCCTGGTCCGTCAGCGGCCCCGCGCTGGAGATCGCGACCCTTGCGATGGCGGATCGCGAATGGGCGGCCGATACCGTCACCTATCACGCCGAGGCCGCGAACAGGCTGGACATGCTGGCCATGGGCGCGGGCTGGTCGGTGGCGGGCGGCACGCACCTGTTCCGACTGTTCGACACGCCGGATGCCGCCGCCGCGCAGAATGCATTGGCGCGACACCGCATCTGGTCGCGGCGCTTCCCCTATTCCGACCGCTGGCTGCGTCTGGGCCTGCCCGGCACCCGCGCCGAATGGGACCGGGTCGCGACTGCGCTTGCCGCCATCCGAGGCGTCGCGCCATGATGCCCCGACCATCGAAAGCCACCGCCATGCGCCTGATCCTTGTCCTTTCCGCCTGCCTTGCCACCCCCGCCCTGGCCGATGCACCGCTGATCGTGCTGGACCGGACGCAGCTGCCCTTCGATCTGGGCCCCGGTCATCCCGCGAACCGGCCCTCGCGCACGGGGAATTCGCCCAACGCGCCGTGGAATTCGGCCGGGAATACCGCCAATTCGCCCTCGGCCTGGCAGAACCGCCCGTCGAACCCCGAAAACGAACAGCGGCTGATCTTCACCTCGGATGGCAGCGTGCTGGGTTATTACGCGCAGAATGCGGGGGGCGTGCTCAACATCTTCGACACGCAGGGGCGCCGCTTCGCCTATCGCCCGGCGCGGGGAACCCGCAGCATCTTCTCGGTTTCGGGGGAATGGTGCGGGACGGTGGACAACCCGCGCGGGGGTGGCATGGTATTGGCCATGACCCCCGAATGCGCCCGCCGCTTCGGGCGCTGACGCGTCACTGTCACACGAACCACCTAAGACCCCGCCCGACACCACCCCTTCGGAGAAGACCCATGGATGAGACCGCCCGCGATTGGCTGGAAGCCGAACTTCAGGAAACGCTGGACGAGGACATGGAGATCGAGCTGGAGGATGCCATCCTGTCCGAGGAGATCCGCCGCATCTATCGCAGCCATCATCCCGACCAGATGGACCGCAAGACTTATTTCCAGGAACTGCTGCGCCTGCAATCCGAACTGATCCGGCTGCAGGACTGGGTCAGCTATCACAAGGAAAAGGTCGTAGTCATCTTCGAGGGGCGCGACAGCGCCGGCAAGGGCGGCGCGATCAAGCGCATCACGCAGCGCCTGAACCCGCGCGTGGCCCGCGTCGTGGCCCTGCCCGCGCCGTCCGACCGCGAGAAGACGCAATGGTATTTCCAGCGCTATGTCCCCCATCTGCCCGCGGGCGGCGAAATCGTCCTGTTCGACCGCAGCTGGTACAACCGTGCAGGCGTCGAACGCGTCATGGGCTTTGCCGACGAGGAACAGGTCGAGCAGTTTTTCCAGGACGTTCCCGAATTCGAACGGATGCTGGTCCGTTCGGGCATCCGCGTCATCAAGTACTGGTTCTCGATCACCGACGAGGAACAGCAGATGCGCTTCCTGATCCGCATCCACGATCCGCTGAAGCAGTGGAAGCTGTCGCCCATGGACCTGCAATCGCGCATCCGGTGGGAGGCATATACCAAGGCCAAGGAGGACATGTTCGAACGCACGAACATCCCCGAAGCGCCTTGGTACATCGTTCCGGGCAACGACAAGAAACGCGCCCGCCTGAACTGCATGAGCCATCTTCTGAGCATGATCCCCTACGAGGACGTCCCCCACGAGGAGGTCCGCCTGCCCGAGCGCGTCTTCAACCCCGATTACGAACGAGAGGTCTTGCCGCGAGAACTGTATGTGCCCCAGAAATACTGATGCAGGTGAACCGGGGGCCCGAATGCTGAACTATCATATCCGCGACGTCTTCACGGACCGCGCCTTCGCGGGCAACCCGTTGGCGATCGTGATGGAGGCCGACGGGCTGACGGGCGCGCAGATGCAGGCCATCGCGACCGAGTTCAACCTGTCCGAGACGATCTTCGTCACCGCCCCCACGAATCCCGACCACGATGCCGCCGTGCGGATTTTCCTGCCCCGTGCCGAGATCCCCTTTGCGGGCCATCCCGTCATCGGATGCGCCCTGCATCTGTCGGGCGGACGCGACGGGCGGATCGCGCTGGAATGCCAGGCGGGCCTCGTTCAGGTGGAAATCGCGGATGGTCGTGCCGAACTGACCGCGCCGGTCCTGCCCCGTCTGATCGCGGGCGATGTCGATGCGACGGAACTGGCGGCGGCGCTGGCGCTGGCGCCCGAGGATATCGGCTTCGGCACCCATGCCCCCTGCCGTGCCGAGGCCGGGCCGGGCTTCGTCTTCGCGCCGCTGCGCGATATCGCAGCGCTGGAACGGGCGCGGCCTTCGGGCGATGCCTTCGCGCGGATCACGGCGGGCCTGGGCAAGCTCTATGCCTTCGCGCCCGATGGCGGCGGCTTCCGCGCCCGCATGTTCGCCCCCGAGATGGGCGTCCCCGAAGATCCCGCCACGGGGTCCGCGACCGTTGCGCTGGCGGCCCCCCTGCTGGCGGCGGGCGTGCTGCGTCCGGGCGAAAACGCCTTTGCCCTGCGCCAGGGGGTCGAGATGGGCCGCCCGTCCGATCTGGGCCTGCGCATCGACGTGGCGAATGGCGCGCTGAGCCGCGTATGCGTGTCCGGCCGCAGCGCGCCCGTCGCCTCGGGCCGCATCGCGATCCCGCCGATGTGACGCGCATTCGCCTTGCCCGCATCGCGCGGGCGGGGCATCCTGCGGCGATGTTCAAGGATATCCTCAACCGCCTTCTGGGCGAAGATCCGCATCCCCAGCCGCTGGCCTCGTCCGAGGCCGAGCTGGCGATTGCCGCGCTGCTGGTCCGGGTCGCCCGGTCCGACAACAGCTATGACGAGACCGAGCGCCAGCGCATCGACCGCGTGCTGGCCCGCCGCCGCGGCCTGTCCCCCGACGAGGCCGCGCATCTGCGCCTTGATGCCGAAGCGATGGAGGCCGAGGCCAGCGATACCGTCCGCTTCACCCGCCAGATCAAGGACATGATCGCGCTGGACGACCGCGCCGGCGTGATCGAGGCGATGTGGGAGGTGGCCTATGCCGACGAGGACCGCGCCGCAGACGAGGAATCGCTGATCCGTCTGGTCGCGGGGCTGTTGGGCATCCCCGACCGCGAAAGCGGCCAGATCCGCCAGCGCGTGCTGGACCGCATGGGCCTGCCGCGCGCCTAGAACCCCAGCCGGTCGCGCAGCCCGTACCAGGCCATGCCCGCCACCAGCAGCGGCCCGCGCAGCAATGCGCCGCCCGGAAACGCACGCGTGGGCACCGCGGCCATCGCGTCGAAGCGCCCCGCCTGCCCCGCGACCGCCTCGGCCATCAGCCGCCCCGCAAGCGTCGCCATCGCCACCCCGTGCCCCGAGAACCCGCTGGCCGACAGGCAATTCGCCGCCGGTCGTGCGAAGCAGGGCATCCGGTTCATGGTGATCGCCAGCGTGCCGCCCCAGGCATGGGTCAGCTCAACCCTTTCCAGCTGCGGATAGACCGACAGAAGATGCGGCCGCACGGTCGCGAAGATGTCCTTGGGGAAACGGTAGGTCACCGTCTCGCCCCCGCCGAAGACCAGGCGGCGTTCATGGTCCAGCCGCCAATAGTTCACGACGAACTTGGTGTCGGCCACCGCGAAACGGTCGGGCAGGATCTCGGGGAAATCGTCGCCAAGCGGACGGGTGGCCACGATATAGTTGTTGATCGGCATGACCCGCGCCGCGACATGCCCGTCCAGCCCGCCCAGATATCCGTTGGCCGCCAAGATCACGTGCCGCGCCCGCAGGCTGCCCTGCGCGGTGCGGATCGTGCTGTCCTGTCCCGCATGGGATGCGTGGTCGATGCCCGTCACCTCGGACCGTTCATGGATGACGGCACCGGCATCCCGCGCCAGCCGCGACATGCCCAGAACCAACGCCAGCGGCTGCACATGGCCCGCCCCCATATCGACGTCGCCCCCTGCATAGGCGCTGCTGCCGATGGCCTGCGCCAGCCCCTGACGGTCCAGCGGGCGGACCTTGTCATAGCCATAGTTCCGCGCAAGGTGATCGGCCATGTGGCGGGCATGGGCGATCTCGGGGTCCGTCCGGCAGGCATGGGCGATGCCGAAACGCACGGGCACGCCGGATTCGGCGGCCAGCGCGCGGGTCAACGACTTCGCCTCTTCGGCCAGATCCCACAGCCTGCGGGCGGCGTCGCGGCCCAGCTGCGCCTCCAGCCAGTCGACCTCTTGCCGCTGGCCCGACCCGATCTGCCCGCCATTGCGCCCCGACGCACCGAAGCCCACACGCTGCGCCTCCAGCACGGTGACCGTCAGGCCCTGCCGTGCCAGGTGCAGCGCCGCCGACAGCCCTGTATATCCCGCCCCGATCACCGCGACATCCGTGCGGGCATCGCCCTGCAGCGGCGGCAGCTCGGGCTGCGGCCCCGCCTGCGCGGCATAGAGGCTGGGCGGATAGGCCCCCGGCGCGTCGTTCAGATGCAGCAGGTTCATACGTTCAGCAGCAGGTGTTCACGTTCCCATGGGCTGATGACTTGCAGGAACTCCTTGTATTCGTTCCGCTTCACGGCCTCGTAGACGGCGCAGAACTCCTCGCCCAGAACCTCGCGCATGGGGGCGCTGTCGGCCATCAGATCCAGCGCGTCGCCCAGGTTGTAGGGCAGTTCGTCCCGCGACATGTAGGCATCGCCCAGGCATTCGGCACGCGGATTCTCGGCCTCGATCAGACCCAGGTAACCGCAGGCAAGGCTGGCCGCGATCCCCAGATAGGGGTTGCAATCCATGCCCGCCAGGCGGTTCTCGATCCGCCGCGCCTCGGGGCCGGAAATCGGCACGCGCAGGCCGGTGGTGCGATTGTCGCGCCCCCATTCCAGATTGATGGGTGCCGCGAAATCCGGGACATAGCGGCGATAGCTGTTCACATAGGGCGCAAGCAGCGCGACTGCGGCAGGCAGATGGCGCTGCATCCCCGCGATGAAATGCAGGAATGCGCCCGTCTCGCGGCCCTTCTCGTCCGAGAAGATGTTGTTCCCCGTCGCAATATCCGTGACCGAATGGTGGATATGCATGGCGCTGCCTGGTTCGCCCTCGATCGGCTTGGCCATGAAGGTCGCGAAGCAGTCGTGACGCAGCGCAGCCTCGCGGATGAGGCGCTTGAAGTAGAAGATCTCGTCTGCCAGCGCGACCGGATCGCCGTGGTTGAGGTTGATCTCGACCTGGCCCGCGCCGCCTTCCTGCAGGATGCCGTCGATCTCGAATCCCTGCGCCTCGGCAAAGTCGTAGATGTCGTCGATCACCTTGCCGTATTCGTCCACCGCCGACATGGAATAGGCCTGCTTGGCCGCGGCCCGCCTGCCCGTGCGCCCCATCGGCGGGATGATCGGCTGGTTCGGGTCGATGTTGCGCGCGACCAGGAAGAACTCCATCTCGGGGGCGACGACCGGGCTCCAACCCTTGTCGCGATAGAGCTGGACCACGCGTTTCAGCACGTTGCGCGGGGCGGTCGGCACCGGGTTGCCCTGCTGATCGACCGCGTCATGGATCACCTGCAGCGTCCAGTCCGCCGTCCAGGGCGCCGCGGTCGCGGTGGTGAAATCTGGCGTCATCACCATGTCGGGTTCGGTGAAGGCCCCCGCCGGGTTGTCCGCCCATTCCCCGGTGATCGACTGCAGGAAGATCGAGTTCGGCAGATAGAACTTTTCCTGCCGCGCGAATTTCGAGGCGGGCATCGCCTTGCCCCGCGCGACGCCCGCGATGTCGGCCACGATGCATTCGACCTCGTCCAGGCGACGGTCGGCCATGTAGTCCCGCGCCGCCTGCGGCACCTTGTCGGTCCAATGTGTCATGCGGCCCCCTTGTCGGTGGTTGTCTGCGTTGCAGCGGTGCGCGGCGCCTTGAGGAAGGCCTCGATGCGGTCGGCCAGAAGCCCGGTATCCTTGGGTTCATCCATGCGTTCGGCCGCGAGGTCCAGCAGATCCTGCGGGACGACGCCCTTCGCGCGGGTGTCCATCAGGCCCTGGACGAAGGCATCTTCGAATTCGGGATGGGCCTGCACCGTGAAGGCCCGATCGCCATAGATCAGCGCCGCATTCTCGCAGAATGCGTTGCTGCCCACCGGCACGGCACCTGCGGGCCTGCGGGTGACCTGGTCCTGGTGCCAGGCGTTCAGGCGGACGGTCTGGCCGTCGAAATCGTAATCCTGCGTGCCGACGGCCCAGCCGCCAGCGAATTTCTCGACCTTGCCGCCCAGTGCCTGTGCGATGATCTGGTGACCGAAGCAGATGCCCACCATCGGCATCCCGGCATCGTGGATCCGGCGGATCAGATCCTCGAGCGGGGGGATGAAGGCGTGATCCTCGTAGGCACCGTGGCGCGAACCGGTCAGCAGCCAGCCATCGGCCTCGTGGATATCCTGCGGGAACTCCATCTCCTCGACATGCCAGTTGCGGAACTCGAACCCGCGGCCGGCCAGCAGGCGCAGGAACATGTCGGGATAATCGCCCAAGCCTTCCTTCAACTGGGCAGGCGACTGGCCGCATTGAAGTATGCCGATACGCATGAAAAACCTTGATGTTGCTGATATTGCGAAGGTAGCCATCGGAACGGGTCAGCTGCAAGGGTCAAAGGCCAGGGGAATGAACATCACCATCGCATCCGAGGATCCGCGACATCCGGATCTGGACCTTCTGTTCCACCGCCATGCCGAGGCGATGCAGGCCGACACGCCGCCCGAATCGATGCACATGCTGCCGCGCGCCGAGCTCGTGTCCGATCGCATCGGCTTCTTCGTGCTGCGCATCGACGGACGGCCCTGCGCGATGGGCGCGCTGAAGGATCTGGGCGATGGACTGGGAGAGCTGAAATCCATGCATGTCCTGTCCGAAGATCGCGGACGCGGCCTGTCGCGGCAGATGCTGGCGCATCTGATGAAGACCGCCCGCGCGCAGGGCCTGACGCATCTGTCGCTGGAAACCGGGGCGCAGGCCAGCTTTGCCGCGGCACGGGGGCTTTATTCCCGGGCGGGCTTTGCCGAATGCCCGCCCTTCGGCAGCTATCGCCCCGATCCGAATTCCGTCTTCATGACAATGGCGATCTGACGCAATTTGCCTTTGAAAGCGTCAGGCCGTGACGCTATGACGACGCCACGGCCCCGTAGCTCAACTGGATAGAGCACGGACCTTCTAAGTCTGTGGTTGTGGGTTCAAGTCCTACCGGGGTCGCCAAAATCCTCCAGTCCCGTCAATGCATCGCCCTGCGCGGCTGATCCTGCATGGCATCGGTCGCAGGGGGGGCGGCAACCATCCCGTCGACCGAGACCCGGTTCCGGCCCGACCCCTTGCTGCGATAGAGCATCCTGTCGGCGGCTGTCAGCCAGTATTCGGCATCCAGCCCCGGTTCGGACATCCCCCATGCGACGCCGACGCTGACCGTCACGCAGGGGCCCGCATCGGATGCGCCATGCGCGATGGCCAGCGCCTCGATCCGGGCGCGGATCGTTTCGGCCATATGCGTTGCGCCCTCCAGGTCGGCATCGGGCAGGATGCAGGCGAATTCCTCGCCGCCATAACGGGCCGCGAAATCCGCGCCCCGCTGCATGCATCGCCCGATCTCGGCCCCGACCTGGCGCAGGCAGCGGTCGCCCTCGGGATGGCCCAACGTGTCGTTGAAGCGCTTGAAATGGTCGATATCCATGAGGATCACGGCAAGCGTCCCCTCTTCGCGGGCCAGGCGGCGCAGCTCGGATTGCAGCTTGCGTTCCAGCATCCGACGGTTGCCAAGCCCCGTCAGCGCGTCGGTCAGCGCCTGATCGGCCAAGCTGTCGCGCATGCGCTTCATCTGGACGTGGTTCGCGACCCGGCGGCGCAGCGATGCCGGGCGAATGGGCTTGGTCACGAAATCGATCGCGCCGGCGGTCAGCCCGCGGACCTCTGCTTCGTCATCGCCCAGGCCCGTGGCGAAGATGACCGGGATGTCGGCAAGCTGCCTGTCGTCCTTCAGTGCGCGGCACAGCTCGTATCCGTCCATGTCGGGCATCACCACATCCAGAAGGATCAGGTCGGGACGGACCTCGTGGACGGCCTCCAGCGCCTGGGCGGCGGACAAAGCGAAGCAGACTTCGTACTCCTCTTCCAGCGCGGCGCTGCAGATCTCGATATTGGCAGGATCATCGTCGATGATCAGGATGGTGGGGCGATCGGTCATGTCAGTTTCCGGGTTCCAGGGGGAAGGGTCCGACCAAGCCGGCAGCGGTAGCATAGTCGAGACGTTGAAGGGCGATGGAGAGCGGGTGCGCGTGACGCGCAGTGTTCGGGACCTGCAGCGCATCGGCGAGCTCGTCGAAACATGCGCGCGCGGACATGCTGCGACGGCGGATCAGTTCGCCCAGTTTCCGACGCAGATCGTCGGCGGCGGCAGGATCGGCCTGGCGACCGGGTTCGGGCGTCACGGGGATGGCAATCCCGGATGCGGCGGCGACCGCCATGTCCAGCTGCCGGGCGAATTCCGGCATGATCGGCTGCACGGCCTTGCCGTCGCGGATCGCATGTTCCAACCGGCCGGCTTCGGCTGAAAGGTCGTCCAGTCCAAGCGACGCGGCCACCCCCTTGAGGCTGTGGATACGGCGATGCGCGGCCTCTTGGTCATCCCGGGCGACCAGGTCGTCCAGCAGGGCGACGTCATCCGCATGTTCGCGCGCAAAATCGGTGATCAGGCGGCGCAGCAACGCCTCCTTGCCGCTGAGGCGCCGAAGGGCTGCGGCCAGGTCGAAGGGTCCAAGCCGATCCGGCAGGTCGCCCGAGGGACCGGTCGGCCGCGCCTCCGGCGCCGCATCGCCCCGCAGGTGGCGCCGCAGAACCCGGATCAGGCGTTCGGGATCGACGGGCTTGGCGATATGGTCGTTCATTCCCGCATCCAGGCACCGCTGGCCTTCCTCGTGGAATGCATGAGAGGTCATGGCGATCACGGGAAGCTCTTGGCTATCATGGCGCTGACGGATGCGGCGCGTCGCGGTCAGCCCATCCATGCGCGGCATCTGCAGGTCCATCAGAACGGCGGCATAGCGGTTCTGCCAGACCATCTCGACCGCCTGCTGGCCGTCATGGGCGCAATCCACCTGCAGCCCGTTCTCGGCCAGCATGGCCAATGCGATTTCACGGTTGATCGGGTTGTCTTCGACCAACAGGACATGCTGCCCTTCGACGGCGCAATCGGGCACGGGCAGTGCATGTTCGACGGCAGGCACCTCCAGCAGGACGGCGAAGGTGAAGCTGCTGCCCTGGCCCGGCACGCTCTCGGCACGGATCCAGCCATTCATCTGCGTGACGATCTGGCGGCAGATCGTCAGGCCCAGCCCCGTGCCGCCGAAGCGCCGCGTGGTCGAGGCGTCCGCCTGCGTGAAGGGCACGAACAGGCGATCCAGCTGTTCGGCCGTCATCCCGATCCCGCAGTCGGAGATCCGGACCTGCAGCCCCGGTCGATTGTCGCAGGCTTCACCGACCGTGGCCTCGACCACGATCTCGCCATCCTCGCTGAACTTGATGGCGTTGCTCAGCAGGTTCAGCACGACCTGGTTCAGGCGCAGTTCGTCCCCCAGCACCACCTGCGGGACCGCATCGTTGAAGCTCAGCCGAAGGGTCAGTCCCCGGTTGCGCATTTCCTCGGCCATCAGCTGGCCCTGGGCGGAAATGGCCACACGCGGATCGAACTCGCGCCGCTCGAGGATCAGCTTCCCATCCTCGTTCTTCGAGAAGTCCAGAAGGTCGTTCACCAGCCGCAGCAGCGCCGTCCCGGCCGAGGCGATCTTGCCCAGCTGATCGCGCTGCCGGTCATCCAGGGAACCGCGCTGCAGCAGGTGGCAGAAGCCCAGGATCGCATTGATGGGCGTGCGGATCTCGTGGCTCATGTTGGCCAGGAACATGCTCTTGGTGCGGGTCGCGGCCTCGGCCTCTTCGCTGCGTTCTTGCAAGGCGCGGCCATTCGCGTCCAGTTCGTCACGCACGCGGGACAGATCCATGAAGGAATCGACCGTCTTGTCGCGCACCCACAGAAGGACGGTGGTCTGGAAGGCGACGACGCCCCCGTGCAGCAATGCGCGGCTCATGTCGCCGCCATTGGCGAAGACCGCACTGGGCAGGACATAGGACAGCACCAAATGGTGCAATGTCGTGGCGGTCGCAGCGGCCAGCAGCGCGCCCCGGTCGAACCAACCAAGGTTCAGTGCCAGCAGCGCGAAGAAATACATGTGCATGTCCATCTGCCAGGGATGGCCGCGAAAGATCAGCAGCAGCATGGCAGGCTGGGCGACCAGCGCCACGGCGGCCAGATACCGGGTCGTGGGCGCGATGCCCCAGGCCCGCCAGGCAAGGTGATAGATTGCGCCCAGAAGCACCGACCAGAAGACCGCAAGCGCAACGGGCATCCCGCCGGTCCAGGCCGCCGTCAGCCCCATCAGGGGCACATGCGCCCAGAACAGCGGCACCAGCATCCCCCCGAAGCGGCCCCGCAGGATATCCAGTTCCAGATTCACGACACCACCCCGCCCGAGGCGCAACCCAGATCGCGTGAATTAGGCAGGACCAGCCAGGCACCCTCGGCCCGCAGGCGGCGCGGAAAATCCGGATCGTCCGAAAGCGCGACCCCGAAACCGGGCAGGACGCCCTGGCGCAACAGACCGCCCCCGGCCCGCCATGCAAGGTCGATCAGCCCTGCCCCGCCGATCCGGGGATCGGTCACGACAAGGAACTGGCCCGCAACTCCGGGGCGAGTCACCTGAATGACCGTCAGGGCCAGAAGCAGGACAAGACCCAGCCCCAGGGCGGGGAACCAGTCAGGCATTTGGCGGCTGCTTGTGATATCGCTCATTCCACCCGTCTTTCGCATAGGTTGCATGTCCTGCATAAAGGAACGGGTCCCTGCAGTCCCTTGCTGGGTAGAATTCGAAAGACTCGGGTTTTAGGAAAAATATGCGTCCGGTGTGACAATCGAGACCCTTGCCCCCGTGGCCCGCGCATGGCCACCCTGCCGCAGCGGAACCGCATCTGACGGAGGTATCATGGCCTGGCCCGGTACCCGGATCGACGCCGAGAAACGCCTTGCCGATTTCGCGCCGTTCATGGGCGATGCCTATTGCAGACGGCGCGGATTCGACCGTGGCCCGGGTCGGCATTCGGACGTCTCGCGCCTGTCGCCCCTGCTGCGGCACCGCCTGATCCTGGAACGCGATTGCATCGAACTGGCGATCCGCACCCATGGGCGGGCCGCCGACAGGTTCGTCCACGAGGTCTTCTGGCGCAGCTACTTCAAGGGCTGGCTGGAACAGCACCCGCAGGTCTGGACCGACAGCCGCCCCGACGGGCCGCCGGACGAGGCCACGCTGCGCGCCATGCGGGGCGAAACAGGCATCGACTGCTTCGACGCATGGGTCCGAGAGCTGGTCGGAACGGGATACCTGCACAACCACGCACGGATGTGGTTCGCCTCGATCTGGATCTTCACGCTTGGGCTGTCGTGGCGCAGGGGTGCGGATTTCTTCCTGCGGCATCTGCTGGACGGCGATCCGGCGTCGAACACGCTGTCATGGCGATGGGTGGCGGGGCTGCACAGCCGCGGCAAGTCCTACCTTGCCGATCCCCGCAACATCGCGGAATTCACCCTGGGCCGATTCAACCCCACCGGACTGGCCACAACGGCACCCCCGCTGGACCACCAGGAACCCGATGCACCCGAACGCCGCCCCCTGCACGAACCGCAGGCACCGCAGCCGGGGCGCCCGACCGTCCTGCTGATCACCCCCGAGGATTGCCGCCCCGAGGATTTCGCCTGGCCCGAGACACCGCGTGCCGCAGCCACGCTGCACACAAGCCACCTGCGATCCGACCTGCCCGTGGCCCCCATGGTCGCGGAATACGAAGACGCGCTGTTGCGGGATGCGGGCCGGCGCAGCGGATACGAGGTGACGCGGCTGCGCGCGGGCGACCCGCGCCAGCTGGCGGATTGGGCGCAGGGCCACCGGGCCACCCAGATCGTCACGCCGCATGTCCCGACCGGTCCGCTGCGCGACTGGCTGGATGCCGCCCGCCCCCATCTGGACGCCCGCGGGATCACCCTGGCCCAGCAGCGCCGCGACTGGGACAGGATCGTGCATCCATTCGCAAGCGCCGGATATTTCAAGCTGAAAAAGCGCATCCCCGAGATCCTGCAGGCGACCGGACTGGCCTGAGGCGCGGCGTATTTCCCCATTGCACGCAACGGGGGCCCGGCGCATCAATTCCCCGAAACAGGCAAGAGGATCGCCATGAACCGGCAAGGCAGCCCCTCCGAGGTCTTTCGCGTGTTCCTGCGGCTGGGGCTGACCTCTTTCGGGGGGCCGATCGCGCATCTGGGCTATTTCCGGGATGAACTGGTGACCCGCAGGCGCTGGCTGGACGATGCGGCCTATGCCGATCTGGTCGCGCTGTGCCAGTTCCTGCCCGGCCCCGCCTCGAGCCAGGTGGGCTTCGCGCTTGGGCTGATGCGGGCGGGATGGCGCGGGGCGGCGGCGGCGTTCCTGGCCTTCACGCTGCCATCCGCGCTGATCCTGATGATCTTCGCGATGGGATGGGGCGCGGGCGGCGGGGCGCTGGCGGGCCTGAAGATCGTGGCCGTCGCGATCGTGGCGCAGGCCGTGCTGGGCATGGCCCGCACCCTCTGCCCCGACCGCGAACGCGCATCCATCGCGGTGATGGCGGTGGTGCTGCTGGCGCTGCTGCCTACGGCTGTCGGGATGATCGGGGCGATCATTGCGGGTGCCGCGGCGGGCCTGGCCCTGGGGCGGGGGCAGGCCCGTCCACCCGCGCATGCCCCGAGGCTGGCCGTCACGCGTCGCCAATCGCTGCTGGCCGCCATCGCCTTCGTCCTGTTGCTGATCCTCGGAACGGGCCTTTTCGGCGGGTTCTTCCGCGCGGGTGCATTGGTCTTCGGCGGCGGTCATGTCGTGCTGCCATTGCTGGAACAGGCGACGGTCGCGCAGGGCTGGCTGAGCCATGACAGCTTTCTGGCGGGATATGGCGCGGCGCAGGCCGTGCCAGGGCCGCTCTTCACCTTTGCGGCCTATCTGGGGATGGCGATCGACGGCATCCCGGGCGCGGTCATCGCCTTGGCGGCGATCTTCCTGCCGGGCTTCCTGATCCTGATCGCGGCCCTGCCCCATTGGGATCGGCTGAGGCAGGCAGCACTTGCGCAATCGGCCATGCAGGGCGCGAATGCGGCCGTGGTCGGCATCCTGGGGGCCGCGCTCTATGACCCGGTCTTCACGGGCGGGATCGGCGACATGGGCGATTTCGCACTGGCCCTTGCGGGCTTCGTCGCGCTGGTCGCGTGGCGGATGCCGCCCTGGGTGGTCGTCGCCGCCAGCGCGGCGGTCGGGGCGCTGATGGTCTAGGGCTGCGCGGGCGTGGGCAGGCGGAAGTTCCAGGCGATCAGCAGGTTCAGGATCACCGCCCCCACCAGCGACCACAGGAACTGGTCCACCGGCAGCACGAAGGCCGCCATCAGAAAGATCACGGCGTCGAAGCTCATCTGCACCCAGCCCGCCTTGATCCCGCGCGTTTCCTGCAGCCACAGCGCCAGGATGCCGATGCCGCCGGCGCTGGCCTTGTGGCGGAACAGCGCGATCAGTCCGATGGCGATGCAGCAGCCCGCAAGGATCGCGCCAAGGGGGACGGGCAGCGTCTGGAAGGTGACCAGCCGCCCCAGCAGGGGCGACAGCGTCGATATGCCCGCGACCGCGATCAGCGTGCGGATCGTGAAGGCCGCGCCGCGCTTGCGCCAGGCCAGCACGTAGAAGGGCAGGTTCAGCAGGAAGAAGGCCAGCCCGAAGGACAGCGGCGTGACGAACGAGGCCAGCACCGACAGCCCCGCAAGCTGACCCGTGACCAGTCCGCAGGATTCGAGGAACAGCACGCCCAGGCTTGTCATCACGATCCCGAAGGCGATGCCCTGAACGTCGTGGAACTGTTCCATCCTGCGGCCCATGCGGTATCCCCCTGCTGCGATTCTCCGCTTCTTAACGGGGGGCGCCGCGTCCTTGCAAGCGGTCCTCAGTCGTAGGCGCCCGCCGAATAGGTCAGCTCGTAGCTGTGGCTGTAGAGTTCGAAGACGATGCCGAAGGGATCTTCGACATAGACCATGCGATAGGGCTTCTCGCCGGGGAAATATTCGCGCACGGGCATGCGCTGACGACCGCCCGCCGCGACGATCTTCGCGGCCAGCCCTTCGACATCGGGGTCCTGGATGGCGAAATGGAAGGTGCCGTGGCGACGATAATCCAGGTTCTCCTCGGGGGGGCGGTTGCCGTCGAATTCGAACAGTTCCAGCCCGATCCGGTCCGCGGTCGCCATATGCGCGATGCGCAGACGGTTCCAGCCGGGGCCGAAGACATCGGTGCACATCGTGCCGATATCGCTGTCATCCTCGGTCACTTCGGTGGGCTCCATGATGACATAGAGGCCCAGCACGTCGCGGTAGAATTCGACGGCCTTGTCGAGATCGGGAACCGACAGGCCGATATGGGAAAAGCTGCGGGGATACATGATCGCTCCTTGGGGTGGTGGCGTTTGCGTAAGTGTCAGGGCGAAAATGGCCTTGCGGGGCGCGAACATCAAATTATGATTTGTCGCGTGTTTGATAATGAAACGTTTGTCATGCTGAACGCGACCTGGCTCGAGACCTTCCGCATCCTCTGCCGCACGGGCAGCGCTACGCGCGCGGCACGCATGCTGAACATGACTCAACCGGGCGTGTCGCAGCATCTGCGCAAGCTGGAAGGTCAGGCCGGGACCGAACTGGTCCTGCGCCAGGGCAAGGGCTTCGTCCTGACCGAGGCCGGGGACCGGCTGCGCAGGCTGGCCGAGGATCGCCACCGACAGGAACGCGACCTGATCGAGGGGTTGCGCGGCGACGACCCCGATCGCGGAACTTTGGCCATCGCCTGTTCGGGCAGCTTCGCGCTGATGCTGGGGCCGCGGCTGATCGCCCATGCCGCGACGCGACCGGGTCTGGGCATCACGCTGGAGGCCGCGCCGCAGCCGACCATCACCGAGGGCGTGTTGTCGGGACGGTTCGACCTGGGCATCCTGCATGCCGATCCGCAGAACCCCCGCCTGACAGCCACCGCCATCGGACAGGAGGAGCTGTGCCTGGTCATGCCGAAGGGGGCGCCGCCGCCCACGGGGATCGACGATCTGCAGGATCGCGGCTTTGTCGGGCACCCCGACGGCCCGGCGCTGGCGGATCTGCTGCTGGGTCCGAATTTCGACGACCATCCCGGCGGAGACCGTTTGCGCATCCGCGTCCACCTGAACCAGATCGGGCAGATCCCCCTGCCCATCGCGGCGGGCATCGGCTGGACCGTCCTGCCCCGCAGCGGCATCGAGGCAAGCCCCGCCCGCGACCGTCTGGCGATCTGCCCGTTGCCCGTGCACGTCCGTCAGCCCCTATGGCTGATCACCCTGGCCGCCCGGCCGACCACCAGCAGGCTGGAGGCTGCGGCCGGCCTGATCGGCGAAACGGCGGCGCTGCTGGATCAGACCGTATCCAAATACAGCTCGACGGTTTCCTCGTCGGACAGCTCGGCCATGTAGAACAGCTCTTGCCGCTTGGTCATCAGGTAGTTGTCGATCAGGTGCTGCGGGAAGATGCGCCGCATTTCGGGGCAGTTCGCGAAGGCTTCGATGGCCGAGCCCCAATCGGTCGGCAGCTGCGCCATCTGCTTGTCATAGGCGTTGCCGGTGAACGGCTCGGGCGCGGGCAGCTTGTCCTCCAACCCGTCCAGCGCCGCGCCGAGGATCGCGGCCACCGTCAGATAGGGGTTCACGTCGCCCCCCGCCACGCGATGTTCGATCCGGCGGGCCTTGGGCCCGGACGAGGGGATGCGGATGGCCGCGGTGCGGTTCTCGTAGGCCCAGCCGATGCTGGTGGGCGCATGGGCATTCGGCACCAGCCGGTCATAGCTGTTCTCGTGCGGGGCGAAAAGCAGGGTCGATCCCGGCATGGCACGCAGGCACCCCGCGACCGCGTGGCGCAGTTCGTCGGTGCCGCGTTCCGTGCCGTCGTCGAAGATGTTGCGCCCCGCCTTGTCCAGCACCGAGAAATGCATGTGCATGCCGTTGCCGGAAAACGCCTCGTAGGGCTTGGCCATGAAGCTGGCGGCAAAGCCGTAGCTGCGGGCGATCCCCTTGACCGCCATCTTGAACAGCCACGCATCATCGGCGGCCTTCAGCGGGTCGGCCTGATGCATCAGGTTGATCTCGAACTGGCCGGGTCCGGCCTCGGAGATGGCGGTATCGGCGGGAATGTCCATCGATTCGCAGACATCGTACAGGCGGGTGAAGAACTGGTCGAAGGCGTCCAGCGCGCGCAGGCTCAGAACCTCGCCGCCGGTGCGGCGCTTGCCGGAACGGGGGTTGGGGGGCACGCGCAGCTGGCGGCCGCTGTCGTCGATCAGGAAGAACTCGAGCTCGGTCGCGACGACGGGAACCAGCCCCGCGGCGTCATAGCGTTCGACCACACGGGCCAGCGCCTGGCGGGGATCGCCTTCATAGGCGCGGCCATCGGGATGGAACATCCACAGCGGCAGCAGCGCGGTCGGCGCGTCCAGCCAGGGCATCGGCAGGAAGCCGCGTTCGGTGGGCATCAGCAGCCCGTCGGGATCGCCGGATTCGAAGACCAGCGGGCTGTCCTCGACATCCTCGCCCCAGATATCGAGATTGAGGACCGAGAAGGGGAACTTCGTCCCTTCTTCCGTCAGCCGATCGGTATAGCGTGCGGGAATGCGCTTGCCGCGCGCCACCCCGTTCAGATCTGCAGCCGCAACGCGGATCGTCTTGACTTCGGGGTGTTCACGCAACCATTCCATTGGGATCATCTCACAAGTTGGGGCCTGTATCGGACGCGCCCGCCCTGCCCCGGCAGATGTCGGTTCAGGCGCTTGTTCACCCTGCCGAAAACCCAGATCAGCAGCAAGGTCGCGATGATGAAATACATCGCGGCCACCGGATAGGCGACGAAGGGGTTGAAGGTCCGGTCCGCGAAATAATTCGCGTAATAGAGCGCGTCCCCCTTCTGCTGGAACGCCGGGAACCCCGAGAAGAAGACCAGCGTCGTTGCATGGAACAGGAAGATCGCCTCGTTGGTATAGGCGGGCCAGGCAAGGCGCAGCATGGTGGGCCAGGTGATCCGGCGGAACCGCGACCAGCCTGCCAGGCCATAGGCATCCGCAGCCTCGATATCGCCCTTGGGCACCGACATCAGCGCGCCGTGGAAGATCTGCGCCGAATAGGCCGAGGTGTTGAGGATCAGCACGATCAGCGCACCGGCCCAGGCCTTGGTCAGCCAGCTGGTGGCCACGGTGATACCGAAGATCTCGATCCCCGCGCGGGGCAGCATGACCAGCGCCTCGTAGGCCAGGAAGAACTGGATGAAGAGCGGGCTGCCCCGGAACAGGAAGATGAACCCGTCCGCGAACTTGCGCAGGACGACGCTGCGCCCGGCCCGCGCGACGGCCAGACCCGTGGCGATGAAGAAGCCCACGAACAGCGCCAGCGCCGCGAAATACAGGTTCCAGATCAGCCCCGACCCGATCAGCACGAATTGCTGGCACAGGTCGAAATCGGATCGCGGCAGCAGCCGCTCGCCCATGCCGATCGAACGAAGGGCATAGTTGGAAAAGACTTCGGTGCAGGTCATGCGGCCCCCTTGCGCAGGGCTTCACCCGCCAGCGTTGCCTGCCCCGCCGACAAGCGGCGCGTCAGGCGACCGATGATCCGTTCGGACCCCCAGGTCATCAGAAGATAGAAGATCAGGATCCCGATGAAGTAATACAGCCGCCAGTCGGGATGCGGATAGGTGAAGGCGCTGGTCTTGGCCCCGCCCAGCTCGCGCGCCCAGTAGACGATATCCTCGACCCCCAGCAGGAACAGAAGCGGCGTGGCCTTGATCAGGATCATCCACAGGTTCGACAGGCCCGGAATGGCATAGGTCCACATCTGCGGGATCAGGATGCGGCGGCTGATCTGGCGCTGCGTCAGGCCGTAGGCCTCGGCGGTCTCCAGCTGCGCGCGCGGGACGGCGCGCATCGCGCCTGCCAGCACATTGGCCGCGAAGGCGCCGAAGACGATGGCAAAGGCCATGACCGCCAGCGTGAAGCCATAGACCTCGTGGACCCATTGCGGGCTGGTGGACAGGGGCAGCTTGGCGGCCGCGCAGACGACGAAATCGTTGCCCTGCCGGACAGGCGCGTCACCGCCGCACAGCGCCTTGTGCCGCAACCATTCCAGGCCCTGATCGACCGCGATGGGCACGAACAGGAAGAACAGGATGTCCGGCACGCCCCGCACCATCGAGGTATAGAGCCAGCCGAACCAGCGCAGCGGCGCAATCCGCGACCGCGAGGCCAGCGCCCCCCCGAAGCCGAAGGCCAGGGCCAGCGGCGCGGTGATCGCCAGAAGCAGCAGCACCGTGCCGAAACTGGCATAGAACATCATGTGCTTGCCCGATGTGAGGTAACACATCAGCCATGACAGCCCCTGAAGCGAGGCGGGATCGGCACATTGGGCAAGCATCGTGGTTCTTCCTTGCAGCCGTCCCCGTGGGGGCGGCCCTCATCTGGTCGGCCGCCCGCGAACGGGCGGCCATCTCGGATCACTCGTAGGTGGTGGCGTCTTCGCCCAGCCACTTCACGATCAGCTCGTTGATGGTGCCATCTTCCTTCAGCTCGGTGATGACGGCGTCCAGCTTGTCGCGCAGCTCGCCATCCGACTGACGCAGACCGATGCCGATCCCCTCGCCCAGGGCCACGTCCTCGCCGACCCAGACCAGCTGCCCCGAGGATTCCTCCACATGGGGGGTCAGCACGTCCTTGTCGGCCAGCACCGCGTCGGCCTCGCCGTTGCGGACGGCGGCCAGCGTGTCGTCCAGCGTCGCGTATTCCAGCAGCGTCGCGCCGGTCTCGGACACGTGACCCGCCTGGATGGTGCCCGCCTGCGCGGCGATGATGGCGGTTTCGGGATCGATATCGTCCGACAGCGCGACATAGGCCGATGCGATCGGCGGGATGTAGTTCTGCGTGAAGGAGATGACCTCCTGCCGCTCGGCCGTGATGCTCATCCCGGCCATGATCGTGTCGTAGTTCCCCGAGACGAGGTTCGGGATGATGGAATCCCAATCGTTCGTGACCCAGGTGCAATCCAGTTCGGCACGTTCGCAGATGATGTCGCCCAGCTCGCGTTCATAGCCGTCGACCTCACCGGAATCGTTGATGAAGTTATAGGGAGGGTATGCGCCCTCGGTGCCCATGCGCAGCGACTGGGCCTGGGCCACGCCCGCCCCCATCGCAAGGATCGCGGCGGTCAGTACGATCTTCTTCATATGGTATTCTCCCGTTGGTTTCTTGTCTTGTCAGCCGGCCATCGTCGCGGACAGGAACTGCCGCAGGCGGTCCGTCTTCGGCGCGCCGAACAGATCTTGCGGGGGGCCTTCCTCGCAGATGACGCCCTGATGCAGGAACACGACATGGTCGCTGACATCCGCCGCAAGGCGCATGTCATGCGTCACAAGGATCATGGTCCGATGCTCGGCCGCAAGATCCTTGATGACCTTCACGACCTCTTGCTGCAGTTCGGGGTCCAGCGCGCTGGTCGGTTCGTCGAACAGCAGCGCCTTGGGCTGCATGCACAAAGCGCGCGCGATCGCCGCGCGCTGCTGCTGGCCGCCCGACAGCTGGGCGGGCCATGCATCGCATTTGTCGCCGATGCCCACCTTGGCCAGCAAGGCGCGGGCGCGGGTCTCGACCTCGGCGCGGTCTTCGCCCAGCACGGTGACCGGAGCCTCCATCACGTTCTGCAGGATGGTCATGTGGGACCACAGGTTGAACTGCTGGAACACCATCGACAGGTTGGTGCGCAGGCTGCGGACCTGCGCGCGGTCGGCGGGACCGCGATCCTGGCCCTGCCCCTTCCAGCGCACGGGCTGACCCTCGAACAGGATCTCGCCCTCCTCGCTCTGCTCCAGCAGGTTGCAGCAGCGCAGCAGCGTGGACTTGCCCGATCCCGACGATCCGATCAGGCTGATGACATGGCCGCGCGGCGCGCGCATCGAGACGCCCTTCAACACCTGAAGATCGCCATATGATTTGCGAAGGCCCCGGATCTCGATGACCGGGGCGGCGGCGTCAATCGTCATGTCATTCCTGTCGTTCATCCGCGAATAGGGCGGGAATTGCACCGATTTTGCAACCGGGCATGCCGGGCAACCTGCCGATAATGGCAGATTGCCGCAGCGTCAGCCGGTCTTACTGCGCGATCTCGATGCTGTATTTCTCGATCACGGTATTGGCCAGCAGGCCTTCGCACATGCGCGCCACTTCGGCGCGCGCGGCCTCGGCATCGGTCGCCTCCAGGTCAAGCTCGATCAGCTTGCCCTGGCGGACGCCGCCGACGCCCTTGTGGCCCAGACCGCCCAGGGCGTGGCGGATCGCCTCGCCCTGGGGATCAAGGACGCCGTCCTTCAGCATGATGGTGACAAGAGCTTTCATGGCGTCCTCTCAGTTGATCGCGGTCGGTTTCAGGCTGGTCGTGTTGGCGGGCATCAGGCCCAGCCGGCGTGCCACCTCGGTATAGGCGTCGGTCAGATCGCCCAGATCGCGCCGGAACACGTCCTTGTCCAGCTTCTGGCCGGTCTTGACGTCCCACAGCCGGCAGCTGTCGGGGCTGATCTCGTCGGCCACGATCAGCCGCATGAAATCGTTGTCCCAGACGCGGCCGATCTCGATCTTGAAATCGATCAGCTTGATGCCCGCGCCATAGAAGACCCCCGACAGGAAGTCGTTCACGCGCAGCGCAAGGCTGACGATGTCGTCCAGATCCTGCTGCGTCGCCCAACCGAAGGCGATGACGTATTCCTCGGACACCATCGGATCGCCCAACTCGTCGTTCTTGTAGCTGTACTCGACGATGGGACGGGGCAGCATCGTGCCCTCTTCCAGGCCCAGGCGCTTGGCCAGCGACCCTGCCGCGAAGTTGCGCACGATCACTTCCAGCGGCACGATCTCGACCTGGCGGATCAGCTGCTCGCGCATGTTGATGCGCCGGATGAAGTGGTTCGGCACGCCGATATTCGTCAGACCCTGCATGAAGAACTCGGACAGGCGGTTGTTCAGCACGCCCTTGCCTTCGATGGTGGCCTTCTTCTGCGCATTGAAGGCGGTCGCATCGTCCTTGAAGTACTGGACCAGCGTTCCCGGCTCCGTGCCTTCGTAAAGGATCTTGGCTTTGCCTTCGTAAATCTTCTTGCGCCGCGGTGCCATGGCCCGACCGTCCTTTCGCATGTCCCCGATGCCGCGCCTTATCGCGAAACGCCCCCCACACGCAATACGAGGCTTGCCTGCAAGGGGTCCGCATGCCCATATCTGGGTGATAAGACAGCAGGAGGGTCCGATGACCACATTCGACGATCGCGAACGCGCTTATGAATCCAAGTTCGCCCACGACGCCGAGTTGCGCTTCAAGGCCGAGGCCCGCCGCAACCGCCTGCTGGGCGAATGGGCGGCGGAACTGCTGGGCAAGACCGGCGACGACGCCCGCGCCTATGCCATGAGCGTGGTCACCTCGGATTTCGAGGAACCGGGCGAGGACGACGTCTTTCGCAAGGTCGCGGCCGATCTGGACGGCAAGGCCGATGCGGACACGATCCGCACCAGGATGGCCGAATTGACCCTCGAGGCCCGCCGACAGGTCGCCGACGAGGCCTGAGCGATCATGCCGGGGCGGCCGCCGCCTCGGCCCTTGGGTACAGGCGGATCATCGTGACCGCCCGCGCCGCGTTCAGCGCCATCAGCGCCGCCCACAGCCCGTGATTGCCCATGACGGGCGGCAGCAGGACCACCCCCAGCACGAAGACCGCGACCGACTGGATCATCGCGACGCGCATCTCGCGCGTCAGGGTGGCGCCGATGAAGATCCCGTCCAGCATCCATGCCCCCGCCCCCAGAAGCGGCGCGATGCCGATCCAGGGCAGGTAATGTCGCGCCTCGGCCCGGACGCCCGGCGCCGTGGTCAACAGGTCGATGATCGCCCCGCCCGCCCCCATGAAGAACAGCCCCAGCACGACGGCCCCGCCCATTCCCCATTTCGAGGTCAGCACAGATGCCCGCCGCACCCGGTCCGGCCTGCCGGCCCCCACGGCCTGCCCCACCAGGCTTTCGGCGGCAAAGGCGAAGCCGTCCAGCGCGAAGGCGGTCAGGGTCAGGAACTGCAGCAGAACCTGGTTCGCGGCCAGCGTCACGTCCCCCTGCCCCGCCCCCAGGAACAGGAAGCTGGTCATGCAGCCCTGCAGCAGGACCGACCGGATCATGATGTCGCCATTCACCCGCGCGAAGCGTTCCATCTTGGCCCGCGCCAGCAGTACCGCACCGCTGCGCGCGGCGGCCACGGCCCGGCGCAGCACCGGCATGGCCAGCCAAAGCCCCACGGCCAGCCCCGCATATTCGGCCGCCAGCGTCGCCCAGGCCACGCCCGCGACGCCCAAGGCCAGCCCCAGCACGAACCACAGGTCCAGGACCACGTTCAGCCCGTTCTGCAACAGTTGCAGCGCCAGCACGGCGCGTGTGCGCTCGACCGCGATCAGCCAGCCGGTCAGTGCATAGAGCCCGATCGTCGCAGGCGCGCCCCAGATGCGGATTGCAAGATATTGCCGCGCCAGGGTCTCGACCTCGGGGCTGGCGGGGGCCAGCCGGAACGCCGCCCAGAAGATCGGGATCTGCAGCGCGACGAAGGCCAGCCCCGCCGCGAAGCCGATGACCAGCGCGCGCAGCAGATGCGCGCCCACCTCGGGGGTATCGCCCGCGCCATGCGCCTGCGCGACCAGCCCCGAAGTGCCCATGCGCAGGAACCCGAAGATCCAGTAGACCGAGGCCAGGATCACCGCGCCGATGCCCACCGCGCCGATGGGTTCGGGCGCACCCAGCTGACCCACCACGCCCGTATCGACCAGCCCCAGGATCGGGACGGTCAGGTTCGACAGGACGATGGGCAGCGCGATATGCAGAACCCGGTTGCGGGTCAGCTCGGCTGCGCTCATGGCTGCGGCATCAGGAAATGCCCCGTGGCCTGCGCCATCAGCCGCGACCGGTTGTCCTGCCAGGTCTCGACATGGACGCTGGCATAGCGGCGGCCCGACCGGACGATCCGCGCTCGTGCATAGGCGTCGCGCGGCAGGCCCGACCGCAGATAGTCCACGGTGAAGTCGATGGTCTTGGGCAGACGCGGCACGCTGCCCGGCACCTCGGCGGTGGGGGCGATGCGGCCGGCCTCCATATCCTCCCACATGGCGGTCCAGGCCAGCTCCATGATCGCGGTCATTTCAAGGAAGGCCGCCGTCACGCCGCCATGGATCGCGGGCAGGCGCGGATTGCCGATCAGCCTGTCGGCATAGGGCAGGATGGCCGTCAGTTCGTCCCCGCGGCGGTCGAACTGGACGCCCAGCCACTGCATGTAGGGGACGCCTGCGACCAGCGCCTTCAGCGCCGAATCGCGGCGGGACTTGATCTGGTGAAGCGGTTCGTTGCGATCGCCCATGGACTACCTCTCGATCGTGAAGGCGCCGGTCGCGGTCGCCACGGGGTTTCCGCCGTCCTCGTCCAGCGCGACGGCGCGCAGGAAGGCGACGCTGCGGGTCATGTGATAGCATTCGGCCCGCGCGGTGATCCGCTGGCGCGGCGTGGCCGACCGCATGTAGTCGATGCGCAGATCCAGCGTCGCGGTGGACCGCGGCTGGCTGGGATGGGACATGACCGCCGCCCCCGAACAGGTGTCCATCAGCGCCGAGATGACGCCCCCGTGGATCACGCCCGTATGGGGATCGCCCACCAGGTGTTCCGCCCAGGGCATCGAGACCACGGCCTTGCCGGCCCCGATCTCGTCCACGCGCATCTGCAGGGCCCTGGCATGCGGCAACTGCTCGATGAAGGCCTGCGCAAGCTTGGCCCTCTCTTCGGCGCCGGGCGCCGTTCCGTCCTCGGACATTGATGCTCCTGTCGTTTTGTCATGATTATCCCTGCCCGCGTCCCATCCTCAACCCCGTCGATTCGGTTGAGATGCGTTCGCGCATTGCCTAGGTTGACGCCAAGGGAAATGCACAGGAGGCGCGGATGACCGGGGACGAACTCAGTTTCAAGGAAATGTGCACACGCTTCGACGTCACGCCGCGCACGCTGCGCTATTACGAATATATCGAACTGCTTCAGCCCCGTAAGGAGGGTCGCGCCCGTTATTACGGCCCGCGCGAGGTTGCGCGGATGACGCTGATCCTGCGCGGTCGCCGCTTCGGCTTCAGCCTCGAGGAGATTCGGCAATGGCTGCAGATCTACGACAAGCAGGGCTCGCGCGAACAATACGAGGTCTGGATCGGGATGGCCGAACGGCAGCTGGCCGTGCTGGACCAGCAGCTGAAGGAAATGCAGGGCGCGCGCGACGAGCTGGAGGAGCTGCGGCGCGCCACTGCCGAGGAGCTGAGCCGCATGGACTGACGTGACGGCAGGTGGCATCCGTGACGCGGCGTCTTGCTTACGTTCACGTCAACCTGCCCATATGTTCAGCCCAAGGACGACAAGCCGGTGAAGGAGGAGAAGCCGCCAGATGTCCGATACGCTGATGACCATCCGTGAAATGTGCGATGCCTTCGAGGTGACGCCCCGCACGCTTCGGTTCTACGAGGCGCGCGAGCTGATCTTTCCCCAGCGCAAGGGGCAGCATCGCCTGTACGACCGCCGCGACAGGGCACGCCTGACGCTGATCCTGCGCGGCAAGCGGTTCGGTTTCAGCCTCGAACAGATCCGACAGCTTCTCGAGCTCTATGAACCCGGCGGCGCGAACCGCACCCAGATCGCCGCGACGATCGAGGTGAGCCGCGACCGCCTGGCCGACATGGAGCGCCAATACGCCGAACTGAGCATCGCCATCGACGATCTGCGCCGCCAGATCTCCGATGCCGAAGGCCGGCTTGCCGCCGAGACAAACGAACAGCCCACGGGGTAAAGCCATGCCGATCTTCGAACCGCCCGTCCGCGACCTGCAATTCGTCCTGCACGACCTTCTCAAGCTGTCCCAATCGGACCTGCCCGGTCATTCCGATCTCGATCCCGAATTCACCGAAGCCATCCTCGAGGCCGCCGGCAAGCTGTCGGCCGAGGTGCTGGCGCCCCTGAACCGCGTGGGCGACGAGCAGGGCTGCGTTCTGGAAAACGGCGTCGTCCGCACGCCCGAGGGCTTCGGCAAGGCGTTCGAGGCCGTGAAGGAAGGCGGCTGGACCGCGCTGGATTGCGACCCCGAATATGGCGGGCAGGGCATGCCCTTCGCCCTCGGCACCGCCGTGGGAGAGCTGTTCGTGGGCGCCAACATGGCCTTCAACATGTATCAGGGCCTGACGCATGGCGCCTATTCGGCGATCCACGCCCATGGCACCGACGAACAGAAACAGACCTATCTGCCCAAGATGGTCAGCTGCGACTGGACCGGCACGATGAACCTGACGGAACCGCATTGCGGGACCGATCTGGGCATGCTGCGCACCAAGGCCGAACCGCAGGATGACGGCAGCTACCTGATCACGGGCCAGAAGATCTTCATCTCGGCCGGCGATCACGACATGTCGGAAAACGTCATCCACCTGGTGCTGGCCAAGGCCCCCGGCGGCGGCGAGGGCACCAAGGGCATCAGCCTGTTCATCGTGCCCAAGTTCCTCGTGAACGAGGACGGCTCGGTCGGGGAACGCAACGGCGTCTCGGTCGGATCGCTGGAAGAGAAGATGGGCATCCACGGCAATGCCACCTGCGTCATGAACTATGACGGTGCCAGGGGCTGGCTGCTGGGCGACCTGCACAAGGGCATGCGCGCCATGTTCACCATGATGAACGAGGCCCGTCTGGGCGTCGGCCTGCAGGGCTATGCCTGCGCGGTGCCCGCCTATCAGAACGCGCTGGCCTATGCCAAGGATCGCCTGCAGGGCCGCGCCGTCACCGGCACGCAGAACCCGTCCGGTCCCGCCGATCCGCTGATCGTGCATCCCGACATCCGCCGCAGCCTGATGGACCAGAAATCCTTCCTGGAAGGCGCGCGTGCGCTGGCGCTGTGGGGCGCGCATCTGATCGACCGCAGCCACATGGCACAGGATGCCGATGCCGAGGGGCTGATCTCGTTGCTGACGCCGGTCATCAAGGGCTTCATGACCGACAAGGGGCTGGAGACCACAATCCAGGCGCAGCAGGTCTTCGGCGGCCACGGCTATGTCGAGGAATGGGGCATGTCGCAATTCGTTCGCGATGCGCGCATCACCATGATCTACGAAGGCGCGAACGGCGTTCAGGCGCTGGACCTGGTCGGGCGCAAGCTGGCGCAGGACGGCGGCAAGCACGTCATGGCCTATTTCGAGATGGTGAAATCCTTCTGCAAGGAAAACGCCGACGGACCGCTGGCCGACGATTTCATCGCGCCGCTGAAGGCAGCCTCCAAGGACCTGCAGACCGCCGCCATGTTCTTCATGGAACGCGGGATGAAGAACCCCAACGACGCGCTGGCGGGCAGCTACGACTTCATGCACCTGTTCGGGCATGTGACCTTCGGGCTGGTCTGGGCACGCATGGCCGTCGCCGCGCAGGCGGCGCTGGATGCGGGCACCGCGGACGAGGCCTTCTATCGCACCAAGCTGGCCACCGGGCGCTACTACATGAAGCGCCAACTGCCGATGACGGCGACGCATCTGGCCCGCATCCAGTCGGGCGCCGAAACCGTCATGGCGCTGGAGGCCGAAGCGTTCTGAACCCGTGAACCGCAACATGCCGGGGGCCGCACCCCCGGCAGCAGGAGGAAAGATGACCGCAGATCTCTGGTGCTTCGGCGAAAGCGGCAATGCCTACAAGGCGGCGCTGACCCTGGAACTGACGGGCCATGACTGGCGCCCCGTCTATGTGGACTTCTTCAACGGCGAGGCCCGGACACCTGAATTCCGCGCGCTGAACCCCATGGGCGAGATTCCCGTCTTTCGCGAGGGCAGCCTGACGCTGACACAGTCGGCGGTCATCCAGATGCACCTGGCCGACCTGCACGGCAAGTACTGGGGCAGCGACCGCAACGAGACGCTGCGCTGGCTGATGTTCGACAACCACAAGGTTTCCGCCTCGGGCGGGCCGGCACGGTTCCAGCTGAACTTCATCCCCCAGAACAAGCGCCCCGTGGGTGCGGCAGAGTTCCTGCAGGGTCGCCTGCTGGCAGCGCTCAAGGTGCTGGACACGCATCTGGCCGATCGCGACTGGGTGGCCCCGGGCGGGCCGACCATCGCCGATTTCGCGCTGTGCGGTTACCTCTATTATCCCGAACCCTTCGGCTTCGACCGCGCCGAATGGACGAATATCGACCGCTGGCTGGACGGCATCGCCGATCTGCCCGGCTGGAAGCACCCCTATGACCTGATGCCCGGAAATCCATCGGACCGGGCGACCGAGGAGGACATATGACCGACGCATATATCTATGACGCCGCCCGCACGCCGCGCGGCAAGGGCCGCCCCGATGGCAGCCTGCACGAGGTCACGTCGCTGGCGCTGTCCGCGCGCCTGCTGAACGCCGTCAAGGAACGCAACAACCTGGAGGGCCACGCGGTCGAGGACGTGATCTGGGGCAACGTCACCCAAGTCAAGGAACAGGGCGGCTGCCTGGCACGCAGCGCGGTGCTGGCATCCGATCTGGACGAACGCATTCCGGGCCTGTCGATCAACCGCTTCTGCGCATCGGGGATGGAGGCCGTGAACCTGGCCGCCAACCAGATCAAGGGCGGTGCGGGCAGCGCCTATATCGCCGGCGGGGTCGAGATGATGGGCCGCGTGGCCATGGGCAGCGACGGCGCCGCCATCGCGGTCGATCCCAGCCTTGCGATGAAATCCTATTTCGTGCCGCAGGGCATCAGCGCGGACATCATCGCGACCGAATACGGCATCACCCGGGACGAGGCCGACGCCATGGCGCTGGAAAGCCAGCGCCGCGCCGCGCAGGCATGGGAGGAAGGTCGCTTCGTCAAGTCCATCGTTCCGGTTCTTGATCAGAACGGGCTGACGATCCTTGATCGCGACGAATACATGCGCCCCGGCACGACGATCGACGATCTGGCCAAGCTGAAGCCCGCCTTCAAGGAGATGGGCGAGATGATGCCCGGCTTCGACAAGGTGGCGATGCTGAAATACCCGCATCTGTCCGCCATCGACCACATCCACCACGCGGGCAACAGCAGCGGCATCGTGGACGGCGCGGCTGCCGTGCTGATCGGGAACGAGGAATTCGGCAAGGCCCACGGCCTGAAGCCCCGCGCCCGCATCCGCTCCACCGCCAAGATCGGCACCGATCCCACGATCATGCTGACCGGCCCGGTCCCCGTGACCGAGAAGATCCTGCGCGACAGCGGCATGTCCATCGGCGATATCGACCTGTTCGAGGTGAACGAGGCGTTCTCCTCGGTGGTGCTGCGCTTCATGCAGGCCTTCCAGGTCGATCCCTCGAAGGTGAACGTCAATGGCGGCGCGATCGCCATGGGCCATCCGCTTGGCGCGACCGGCGCGATCATCATCGGCACCCTGCTGGACGAGTTGGAGCGTCAGGACAAGAACGTGGGTCTGGCGACCCTGTGCATCGCGTCCGGCATGGGCGCGGCCACCATCATCGAGCGCGTGTGAGGAGCCTGATCATGACCGATTTCACGATGGAGAAGGGCGCCGACGGCGTCGCGATCATCACCTGGGACGTTCAGGGCAAATCCATGAACGTGCTGTCGATGGATGGCGCGAACACCCTGAGCGACCTGATCGACGACGCGCTGGCCGATGATGCGGTCAAGGGCATCGTCATCACCAGCGGCAAGAAGGACTTTGCCGCGGGAATGGACCTGAACGTCATCGCCGGCATGCGCGATCAGGGCGGTGCGCAGGGCGTCTTCGACGGCGTCATGGGCCTGCACCACCTGCTGCGCAAGATCGAGCTGGCGGGCATGGACCGCAAGACGAAGAAGGGTGGCAAGCCCATCGCAGCCGCCCTGCCCGGCACCGCGCTTGGGATCGGGCTGGAACTGCCGCTGGCCACGCATCGCATCTTTGCCGCCGACAATGCCCGCGCCAAGATCGGCCTGCCCGAGATCATGGTCGGCATCTTCCCCGGATCGGGCGGGACGATCCGCCTGACGCGCAAGCTGGGCGCGATGGCCGCGGCCCCCTTCCTGCTGGAGGGCAAGCTGTCGGACCCGAAGAAGGCCAAGGCCGCGGGCATCATCGACGAGGTGTCCGAGGATCCGGTGGCCGCGGCCCGCGAATGGGTGCTGAACGCGACCGATGCGGATATCGTGAAACCCTGGGACGCCAAGGGCTACAAGATGCCGGGGGGCGAACCCTTCCACCCCGCGGGCTTCATGACCTTCGTGGGCGCGTCCGCGATGGTGCATGGCAAGACGATGGGCGTCTATCCGGCGGCCAAGGCGCTTCTATCGGCGGTCTATGAGGGCGCGATGGTGCCCTTCGACCAGGCGCTCAAGATCGAGGCCCGCTGGTTCACCAACGTGCTGATGAACCCCTCCAGCAGCGCGATGATCCGCAGCCTGTTCATCAACAAGGAAGCCCTGGAAAAAGGCGCGAACCGCCCCGAGGCCCCCGATCAGAAGGTGAAGAAGGTCGGCATCTTGGGCGCGGGCATGATGGGCGCGGGCATCGCCTATGTCAGCGCGATGGCGGGCATCGAGGTCGTGCTGATCGACGCGGCGCAAGCCAGCGCCGACAAGGGCAAGGCCTATTCGGAAGGGCTGCTGGACAAGGCGATCAGCCGCAGGAAATCGACCGAGGAGAAGAAGGCCGAGGTGCTGTCCCGCATCACCGCCACGACCGATTACGATGCGCTGCAGGGCTGCGACCTGATCGTCGAGGCCGTGTTCGAGGACCCCTCGGTCAAGGCCGAGGTCACCAAGAAGGCCGAGGCCGTGATCCCCGAGGACGCGATCTTCGCGACCAACACCTCGACCCTGCCGATCAGCGACCTGGCCCGCGCCAGCAGCCGCCCCGAGCAGTTCATCGGCATCCACTTCTTCAGCCCGGTAGACAAGATGCTGCTGGTCGAGATCATCAAGGGCCGCGAAACCGGCCCCCGCGCCGCCGCCAAGGCGCTGGATTTCGTCCGCCAGATCCGCAAGACGCCCATCGTGGTCAATGATGAACGGTTCTTCTATGCCAACCGCTGCATCATCCCCTACATCAACGAAGGCATCCGCATGGTCGGCGAAGGTGTGAACCCGACCCTGATCGAGAATGCCGCCAAGATGATGGGGATGCCCCTTGGCCCGCTGCAACTGGTGGACGAGACCAGCATCGACCTGGGCGTCAAGATCGCCAAGGCCACCCGCGCGGCGATGGGCGATGCCTATCCCGACGATGCGGTCGACGAGGTGATCTTTGCCATGGCCGATGCGGGCCGCATGGGTCGCAAGGCGAATGCGGGCTTCTACGACTATGACGACAAGGGCAAGCGCCAGGGCCTGTGGGCGGAACTGGACACGCGCTATCCCCAGGCGGACGATCAGCCCGAGCTGACCGAGGTGCAGCACCGCCTGATGTTCGCACAGACGCTGGAGGCCGTGCGCGCCCTCGAGGCCGGCGTGCTGGAGGATATCCGCGAAGGCGATGTCGGCGCGATCCTGGGCTGGGGCTTCGCGCCCTGGTCGGGTGGCCCCTTCGGCTGGCTGGACATGCTGGGCGCCGCCCGCGCGGTCGAGATCTGCGATGGGCTGACCGAACGCCATGGCGACCGCTTCAAGGCCCCCGCCCTTCTGCGCGAGATGGCCGAGAAGGGCGACAGCTTCTATGGCCGCTTCGGCGCGGGCAAGCAGGCCGCCTGACGTGTCATGATTGCAAGGGGGCGATCAATTCGCCCCCTTGTCACGTTGCGAATGCGCGATTTCCCCATATGCTGCGTTGCGACAGGGCGTGGCATCCTCGCCGCGCCATTGGACAGGGAAGTTTGTGATGAGTGACGAAATTCGCCGCCGCGCCGAGGCCCTGCGCGAGGATATCGAAAGCGTGACCTCGACCGCGCTGCCCGAACCCGCCCCCGCCGAAGACCTGATCGACGCGCAGGATCCGACCGTGCAGGCGCAGGTCCGCCAGCGCATGGACGAGATCGACCTTGCGGACAGCAGCTCGATCCTTCGGTTCGGCACGCGTGCGCAGGGCGATCTGCAGCAGATCAGCCAGCAGATGCTGGGCGATGTCAAAAGCAAGGATGCCGGCCCCGCGGGCGACAGCCTGCGCGAGGTGGTGACGACCATTCGCGGATTCTCGACCCAGGAACTGGACGTGCGCCGCACGCGCAGCTGGTGGGAAAAGCTGCTGGGCCGTGCCGCGCCCTTCGCCAAGTTCGTCGCCAGCTATGAAAAGGTCCAGACCCAGATCGACCGCATCACCGCCGAGCTGGAAAGCCACGAGCAGACGCTTCTGAAGGACGTGAAATCGCTCGATCTGCTCTATGACCGGACGCTGAACTTCTACGACGAACTCGCGCTCTATATCGCGGCGGGCGAGGCCAAGCTGCAGGAACTGGATCGCAAGGTGATCCCCGCCAAGATCGAGGAGGTCGCCGCCCGCCCCGAGGGCGAGCAGGTGATGGAGGCGCAGGAGCTGCGCGACCTGCGCACGCTGCGCGACGATCTGGAACGCCGGGTCCACGACCTGAAGTTGACGCGGCAGGTGACGATGCAGTCGCTTCCCTCGATCCGGCTGGTGCAGGAAAACGACAAGTCGCTGATCACCAAGATCAATTCGACCCTCGTGAACACGGTGCCGCTGTGGGAAACCCAGCTGGCGCAGGCCGTCACCATCCAGCGCAGCGCCGAGGCCGCGCGCGCCGTGCGCGAGGCCAGCGATCTGACGAACGAGCTGCTGACGCGCAATGCCGACAACCTGCGCAGTGCCAATGCCCAGATCCGCACCGAGACCGAGCGCGGCGTCTTCGACATCGAAGCCGTCAAATCGGCCAATGCCCAGCTGATCGCCACGATCGAGGACAGCCTGCGCATCGCCGACGAGGGACGCGCCCGTCGCCGCGCCGCCGAAGAGGAACTGACCCGGATGGAGGGCGACCTGCGCGTCGCGCTGTCCTCGGCCCGCGCGCAACCGGCGGCAACACAAGGCAAGGCGGGCTGAACATGGCGCAGATCCTGGCCCGACTGCGACCGGGCTTCGTGGCGGCGCTGACGGGCGCATTGATGCTGGCCGCCTGCGATCGCGGACCCGATGCCCCCACCTCGCCCCGGCCGCAACCGGCCCCCGAAGGGCTGGCACCCCCGTCCGAGGCGCCCACGCCCAGCCAGGCGGAACTGCGCCAGGCAAGGGCCGAACGCAATCGGCAGGCCAACAACCAGAGCGCGTCCGCCGTGCCCTCGGATCTCAGCGACGCACAGCGGCAATACTATGCCTCGGTCGAGGCGAAGCTGCTGTCGCGCGGCAAGCTGCGCCGGGACCGCGCGCCGTTGGATGCGCCCATCGACGCCGATACGTTGGCGCGCAATTTCATGGCGATCGCGCTGCATGACGAATACAGCCCCACCGCCGACGGCCTGGTGGCCAAGGGTCGCGACGCGCCCCTGCGCCGCTGGTCGCAGCCCGTTCGCATCCAGCCGGCCTTCGGGACCAGCAACGGGGCGGGCGAACAGGCGGTCTGGCGGTCCGAACTGGCGCAGATGGCGGGCACCCTGTCCCAGGCGACCGGGCACCCCGTGTCCATGTCCGGCGGCGGCGGCAATTTCGTCGTTCTGGTGATGACCGAGGATGAACGCCGCGCCGCATCCGCCCGCATCGCGGAACTGGTGCCGGGCATTCCGGCCCGCGATATCGGCGTGCTGACGGGGCTGCCCGCCTCGATCAGCTGCACGGTCTTCGCCTACAGCCGGGGCGGCGCCGCCGATTACGCCCATGCCATCGCCGTCATCCGGGCCGAGCTTCCGCCCCTGCTGCGGACCTCGTGCATCCACGAGGAGCTGGCCCAGGGGATGGGCCTGTCCAACGACAGCCCCGCCGCGCGGCCTTCGGTCTTCAACGACGACGAGGAATTCGCCCTGCTGACACGGCATGACGAACTGCTGCTGAAGATCCTCTATGATCCGCGCCTGCGCCCCGGCATGTCCGAGGCCGAGGCCGCCCCCATCGTCCGCCGAATCGCGGCCGAGCTTCTGGCCCGCGAGGCGTGATCCCCCGCGACGCTTGATCCCCGCGCCCCCGCGCCCCATACATGGGCGCGGGGTCATCTGAACGGGGAACATCATGTCCATCTTCGACATCCTGGGCGGCGAATTCATCGAGGTCATCGAATGGGTCGAGGACAGTCCCGACACGATGGTCTGGCGCTTCGACACGGTCGGCCGCGCGATCAAGTACGGCGCCAAGCTGACCGTCCGCGAGGGGCAGGCCGCCGTCTTCGTCCACGAGGGGCAGCTGGCCGACGTCTTCGGGCCCGGGCTCTACCTGCTGGAAACGAACAACCTGCCGGTGATGACCCGCCTGCAGCACTGGGATCACGGTTTCCGCAGCCCCTTCAAGTCCGAGGTGTATTTCGTCGACAAGACGCGCTTCACCGACCTGAAATGGGGCACGCGCAACCCGATCATCGCACGCGACCCGGAATTCGGCCCCGTGCGCCTGCGCGCCTATGGCACCTATTCGATGCGGGTGACCGACCCTGCCCGCTTCATGTCCGAGATCGTCGGCACCGATGGCGACTTCACCCGCGACGAGATCGCGCTGCAGATCCGCAACGTGATCGTGCAGGAGTTCTCGCGCGCGATCGCCTCCTCGGGGATCCCGGTTCTGGACATGGCCGCGAACACCGATCAGCTGGCGCAGCTGGTCGCCAAGGCCATCGCCCCGGTCATCGACAGCTACGGCATCACCCTGCCCGAATTCTGGATCGAGAATATCAGCCTGCCCGCCGCGGTCGAGGCGATGCTGGACAAGCGCACCTCGATGGGGATCGTGGGCGACCTGGACCGCTTCGGTCAATATGCCGCATCCGAGGCGATGCTGGCCGCCGCCCAGAACCAGGGTGGCGCCGGTGCGGGCTTCGGCGCGGCGATGGGGGCCGCGATGGGCGCGACCATGCGCGGTCCCTGGGGCGCGGTCCCGCAGCAGGCGGCCCCGCAACCGGCCGCCGCAGCCCCCCCGCCCCTGCCCGGAAAATCGGTCGAGACAGTGTGGCACGTGGCGATCGACGGCCAGGCGCAGGGCCCCTTCGGGCGCGGACATCTGGGCCGCATGGTCGCGGATGGCAGCTTTACCCGCGACACGCTGGTCTGGACGCCGGGCCAGGACGGCTGGCTGCCCGCGGACCAGGTCGATGAACTGGCGCAGCTGTTCACCATGATGCCGCCCCCCCTGCCCCAAGCCTGAACATGCCGGACAGCCCACAGGAACACCGCTTTCCCTGCAGCAGATGCGGGGCAAGCCTGCGCTTCCGGCCCGGCCAGCAGGAGATGGTCTGCGACTGGTGCGGCCATGTCCAACCCATCGGGCCGGGCGATGCGCGCGCACCCGGCCGTCAGCCCGAGGCCGGTCCCCAGGATCCCGCCCTGCAATGGGACGCCGCCCACAAGACCCCCGAGCTGGTCGAGATCCCGCTGGAACGCGGCCTGCATCTGGATGCCACGGGCAGCGACATCACCCACGAGGTCCGCACGCTGTCCTGTCCCAATTGCGGGGCGCGGATCGACCTGGACGATACGCATCACGCCGGGGCCTGCCCCTTCTGCGCGACGCCCGTCGTCACCGATACCGGGGCCACACGGCGCATCAAGCCACAGGGTGTCCTGCCATTTCGCCTGACCGAGGCCGAGGCCCGCAAGGCCATGTCCGACTGGCTGGGCGGGCTGTGGTTCGCCCCGTCGGGGCTGGTGGCCTATGCCCGCAAGGATCGGCACCTGACGGGCGTCTATTCGCCCTTCTGGACCTTCGATGCCGACAGCACCTCGCGCTATTCCGGGCAGCGGGGCGATGTCTATTACGAAACGCATTGGGTGACTGAGACGGTGAACGGCAAGTCGCGTCGCGTCGCCCGCCGCGTGCCGAAGGTCCGCTGGCGACCGGCGCAGGGCCGGGTCGCGCGCAGTTTCAACGACGTGCTGGTGCCTGCCTCGACCGCGCTGCCGCAGCGTTTCACCGGCGCGATGGCGCCCTGGGACCTGTCCCATCTTGCGACCTATCGCCCCGATTTCCTGGCCGGGTTCGAGGCCGAGGGATATACCGTCGCACTGGCCGACGGGCACGGCGCGGCCCGCGCGCAGATGGCCCGCGTGATCGAGGGTGACGTGCGGCGCGACATCGGCGGCGATCAGCAGCGCATCCATGCCGTGAACAGCGATTTCAGCGCCGAGACCTTCAAGCATATCCTGCTGCCGATCTGGACGGCGGCCTACCGCTATAACGGGCGCAGCTTCCGCTTCGTGGTGAACGGACAATCGGGCCGGGTGATGGGTGAAAGGCCTTGGTCGGTCTGGAAAATCGCCGGTGCCACGCTTCTGGCGCTGGTAGCGCTAGCGATTATCATGTATTTCACGCGCTGAATCCACACGCCAAGGGAGGGAATGCCATGATCCTGTGTGCCGGTGAATCGCTGATCGACATGGTGCCGCAGAACGGCAGTTTCCGCCCGCTGGCGGGTGGTGCCGTGTTCAATACCGCCATCGCGCTCGGTCGCCTGGGGATCGATGCGGGCTACCTGTGGCCCATCAGCCGCGACCCCTTCGGTGAACAGATCCTGCGCCCCCTGGCCGAGGCCGGGGTGAATACCGATCTGTGCCCGCGCACCGACCGGCTGACCACGCTGGCGCTGGTCACGCTGGAAAACGGCGATGCGCGCTATTCCTTCTATGACGAGGGTTCGGCGGGCCGGATGATGACGCGCGACGACATCGCCCCCCTGCCCGACGAGGTGACGACGATCTTCGCGGGGGGTATCAGCCTGGTGCCCGATCCCTGCGGCGCGACGGTCGTATCGCTGATCGCCGATCATCATGCCGACCGCGTCGTCATGATCGACCCCAATATCCGCCCCTTCTTCATCACCCAGCCCGATGCCTATCGCGCGCGGCTGGAGCGGCTGCTGCCCATGGCCGATATCGTCAAGCTGTCGGCGGACGACCTGGAATGGCTGCATCCTGACCTGTCGCCCGAGGATGCGGCGCGCAAGGTCCAGGCATCCGGCCCGCGCATGGTCCTGCTGACCGGGGGCGAAACCGGCGCCCGCGCCTTCTGGGACGGTGAAACCGTCAGCGCGCCCGCCGTGCGCACCACCGTGGCCGACACGATCGGCGCGGGCGACACGTTCAACGCGGGTTTCATGGCCAGCCTGTCCAAGCAGGATCTGCTGTCGAAACCGGCGCTGGCGGGGATCACGCCCGACCAGATCCGCGCGGCACTGACGCTTGGCGCGCAGGCGGCTTCGGTCACGGTGTCCCGCGCGGGGGCGAACCCGCCCTGGGCGCACGAGATGCCCGCCTGAAACGAAAAGGGGCCCCTGAGGGCCCCTTCTTCATTCGTGATCCGGCTGATCCATCGCCTCGAACCCGGCGCGCTGCCTTGCGGTCCATCGCAGATGCAGCCGCAGCCCGTCCTCGGTCGCCTCCTCGCGTTCGACGACGCCCGCCTCGTGCAACCAGGCGCGACGACGACCGTCGGCAAAGTCCAGCACCACCTGGGCTTCCTCGCGCGGCTCGTCCAGCGCCAGTTCCAGATGCGCCTCGATCGCCTCGATCAGCGGGGCCAGCCCCTCGCCCGACAGGGCGCTGACGGCCTGCACACCCTCGGTCCGGGCATCGGTCCGCTGCAGGGCAGCCCGCGTGTCGGGTCCAAGCGCGTCGATCTTGTTCCAGACCTCGATCAGGGCCACATCCTCGTCCACGCCCAGGCTTTCGAGGATGTCGGCCACATCGCCCGCCTGTTCCTCGGTCTCGGGGTGGCTGATGTCGCGGACATGCAGGATCAGGTCGGCCTCCAGCACCTCTTCCAGCGTTGCGCGGAAGGCCGCGACCAGTTCGGTCGGCAGATCGCTGATGAAGCCCACGGTATCTGACAGGATGATCTTGCGACCGGAATTGCCGCCCCCCGCATCGGGCAGGCGGATGGCGCGCATCGTCGGGTCCAGCGTGGCGAACAGCATGTCCTTGGCCATCACCTCGGCCCCGGTCATGCGGTTGAACAGCGTGGATTTCCCCGCATTGGTGTAACCCACCAGCGCGACGATGGGATAGGGCACCTTGGCCCGCGCGGCGCGATGCAGCGTGCGCGTCTTGACCACGCGTTCCAGCTGGCGACGCAGGCGGGTCATCTGTTCGTCGATGGCGCGGCGGTCGGCCTCGATCTGGGTTTCCCCCGGACCGCCGACAAATCCCAGGCCGCCCCGCTGCCGTTCGAGGTGCGTCCAGGCGCGAACCAGCCGCGTGCGCTGATAGGACAGCGCGGCCAGTTCCACCTGCAGCACGCCTTCACGGGTGCGGGCACGGTCGGCGAAGATTTCCAGGATCAGCCCGGTCCGGTCCAGAAGCTTGACGCCCCAGTCCTTTTCCAGGTTTCGCTGCTGAACGGGGGTCACGGGACCGTCGATAAGGACCAGTTCGGCCTCGACGGCTTCCAGGCGCTCTCGGATCTCGGCAAGCTTGCCCTTGCCGAACAGCATGCCAGGGTTGGGGTCTCTCAGACGCGCGACTTCCTCGCCCACGATCTCGATGCCCGGCAGGGCATGGGCAAGCGCCACGGCCTCGGCCAGGGCATGCTCGGGCTCTCGGCGCTGCGTGCGCGAGTTCCCCAAGTCGGGGTGAATGACGTAGGCGCGTGTCGGCTTGGCTTCGGTAGAGGTCGGCTCGGCCAATCAGTCCTCGGATTCATACAGATTGATGGGCTGGCCCGGCATGATCGTGCTGATGGCATGCTTGTAGACCAGCTGCGACTGTCCGTCGCGGCGCAGCAGGACGCAGAAATTGTCGAACCAGGTGATCACACCCTGCAGCTTGACGCCGTTGATCAGGAAAATGGTGACAGGCACCTTCGCCTTGCGGACATGATTGAGAAACGCGTCCTGAAGGTTCTGTTTGTCACCGGCCATTATTTGTCGTCCGTTTGTCACTATCCCGATCGGTTCAACACTTAGGCGGTACCGGCACCCCATGCAAGCGCGCGGGGCGACATGGTTCATATTATCGTCAGATTGCTGCCAAAGCGCCTCAGCGGCGCCAGAATTCGGGCGACAGCAGCGCCAGCAGCGCCAGCGTCTCGATCCGGCCGACGATCATGGCCAGCGCAAGAACCCCCTTGGTGAAGTCCGGCAGGCCCGACCATCCCTCCCACGGGGCCGAGGCGATGCCCGCGGTCCCCTCGAAGGCCGGGGTCAGGGGAATGGCGGCTGCAAGCGGGCCGGTATTGGTCAGCGCGGCGATGGACAGGATGGTCGCGGTCTCGAACTCGATCTGGTGGATCGAGACCAGCGCGACCACCACCGCGATCGAGGTCGCGAACAGCATGAAGAAGATGAAGGCCAGATAGGCGCCTTCCCGACGCAGGCGCCGCGCGATGCGCCCCCCGCCCGACACGGAGCTGGGATGGATGATCCTCTCCATCTCGCGCTCTCCGTGGCGCGCAAGGGCATAGACGCGCAGCAGCTTGACCCCGCCCGCCGTGGTGGCGACGCCCCCGCCCATCATGGCAAGCCCCGCAAGGATCAGCCCCGGCGCGGTCAGACCCGACCAGGACCGCGCGCCCTGCCAGCTGACCGAGTTCCAGCCCGTCGTCGTGAGATAGCTGAGCGCGTTGAACATGCCCCCCCACAGCGCCGCCAGCCCCAGCCCGATCCGGTGCAACGGATCGTCATCCTGCATCGGCAGCTCGATCGCGCCCAGGAAGTGGCGCAGGAACAGCACGATGGTGACCAGCGCGACCAGGCCCAGGGCCATGCGCAGTTCGGGATCGTCGCGCAGCTTGTCGGTGGCGCGCAGCTCGGCCCCGCCCGGCCAGAAGCGCCGCGACAGCGCCGGCACGAGGAAGACGAAGACCAGCATCTCGCCCGGAACGCCTGTCACCTCGCCGGGGGGGCCCACCACGGGCGAGATCCCCGAGGTGGACAGCGTTCCCATCGCACGGGTCAGCGCAAGAAAGGACGGATCGCCCAGCAGCAGCAGCCCTACCCACAGCGCCAGCGTCAGCGCCAGATAGATCGGTCCCACCTCGACGCCCGCGCGCAGCAGGCGCAGCGCCGGATCGGCCAGGGGACTGTCATAGACGGGATCGGACAGATGCGGCTGACGCGTGCGCGGATCCGACGATTGCGGCAGCCTTTCGCGGTATTCCTCGCGCCCCGAAGGGCTGGACATGATCTCGAACCCGCCGACGCGCAGGGGTGCAAGGATCGCGACCGCCGCGACCAGGATGAAAAGCCCGCCCATCCAGCCGACCATCGCCCGCCACAGATGCAGCGGTTCCGGCAGCAGGTCCGCCGAATAGAGCGACGCCCCCGTGGTCGTCAGCGAGGACACCATTTCCCACCACGCGTTGACATAGCCCGTGTCGGGCAAACTCTCGGCGAAGGGGAAGGCCATCAGCACCGGCAGCAGGCCGAAGACGCCCAGCATGGTCAGAAGCGTCTCGCGCGATCTTTGCGGGCGCGGGTTGGCATGGGTCGCCAGCCCGATCAGCCCGCCCACGATCAGGATCAGCAGGGACGCGTAAAGAAACGTCCGCGCGATCGCGTCCTCATCCGTGACCGAGGCATAGGATGCGGGGATCAGCATCATCAACGCGACCCCCACGCTCAGCAGGATCAGCAGCGGCAGTCGGGACAGGGTGCCGATCATGGCATGCGCCTTCAGAAGAAGTCGATCGAGACCTGAAGCAGGCGCTCGACCTCGGGGACGTCATGGGTCAGCGCGAAGATGAGGACGATGTCGCCTTCCTCGATGCGCGTGTCGGCGGTGGGCTTCACGACGCGGTCGCCCTTGCGGACAGCCCCCAGAAGCGCGCCTTCGGGGAAATCGATGTCGCGGATCGCACGGCCCGACATCGGGCTGGTGGACAGGACCTGCGCCTCCATCACCTCGGCCTCGGCATCGCCCACGGAATAGATGTCGCGCACCCGCCCGTGGCGGATATGGCGCAGGATCGTCGAGACGGTCGTCGCACGCGGGTTGATATAGGCGTCGATATCCAGCGCCCCCATCAGCGGCACCAGCGTCGGGTCGTTGATCAGCGCGATGGCCATCTTCGCGCCGGACTGCTTGGCACGAACGGATGCAAGGATGTTCGTCTTGTCGTCATCGGTCACGGCCAGCACCGCATCGGCACGCGGGACGCCCGCCTCGTCCAGCAGTTCCGCCGACAGCCCGTCGCCGTTCAGCACGATGGTCCGTTCCAACCGGTCCGCGGCGAATTCGGCACGTCCGCGATCCCGCTCGATCAGCTTGGCGCGGATCCGTTCGGTCCGGCGTTCCAAGGTCTGCGCGACCGCAAGGCCCACGTTCCCCGCCCCGATGATGGTCAGGCGTTCCTGCTTCTGGGGCGGCTTGCCGAAGATGTCGAGCGTGCGCCCCACATCCTCGGCATGGGCGAAGACATAGATCTGGTCGCCCGCGAACAGCTGATCGCCCGGTTCCGGCGCGAACAGCCGCCCTTCGCGACGCACCCCCGCCACGATGGCCCGCAGGCTTGAGAACAGCTCAGTCAGCTGGCGCAGTGGCGTGTTCAGCGCCGGGCAATCGCGTTCCAGGTCGATCCCCAGCAGCTGGATCTTGCCGTCCATGAAGGTCTCGACATCGAAGGTCGAAGGCGCGGATAGGCGCTGCAGCGCGGCCTTCGCGACCTCTTGTTCGGGGCTGATGACCACGTCGATGGGCAGATGTTCGGTGCGATAGAGGTCGCTGTAGATCGCATCCAGATAGGCCGCGCTGCGCAGGCGGGCGATCTTGCGCGGGACCTGGAAGACGGAATGGGCCACCTGGCAGGTGACCATGTTCACCTCGTCCGAATGGGTGGCGGCGATGATCAGGTCGGCATCGCGCGCGCCGGCCTTGTCCAGGATGTCGGGATGGCTGGCAAAGCCCGTCACGCCCTGGACGTCCAGCGTATCCGTGGCGCGGCGGATCAGTTCGGGGTTGTTGTCGATCACCGTGACGTCGTTGCGTTCCCCGGCCAGGTGGCGCGCGATCTGCCAGCCGACCTGCCCTGCGCCGCAGATGATGATCTTCATGTCGTGCCCCCGAATGGCCCATGCGCGTGGCGCGCCCTGCCCCCTTGCCTATGACGCGGGGTCGGGGCGCGCAAGCGTGGCTCTATTTGCCCAGCACCATCTCTTCGTCGCTGCGCGCGCCGCCGACGACCCCGAGCGATTTCAGCTTGCGATGCAGCGCGCTGCGCTCCATCCCCACGAATTGCGCGGTGCGGCTGATATTGCCGCCGAAGCGGTTGATCTGCGCGACCAGGTATTCGCGCTCGAACAGCTCGCGCGCCTCGCGCAGCGCCATCGAGGTGATCTGCGGGCCGAGGCTCAGCGCGTCGCCATTCTCGGGCGTGGCGCCCTGGGGCTCCAGTTCCGAGGGCTGGATCGCGCCGCTGCCCTCGGCCAGGATCAGCACCCGCTCGATCACGTTGCGCAGCTGGCGGATATTGCCGGGCCAGCGCATGGATTGCAGCGCCGCGATCGTCTCTTCGGGCAGGTCGCGCGGGGTCAGGCCCTGCTGCTGGTGGAACACCTCGATGAAATGCCGCGCAAGATGGCCGATATCCTCTCGGCGGTCGGCCAGCGACGGCACGGCGATGGGGACCACGTTCAGCCGGTCGTACAGTTCCTGCCGGAACCGGCCCGCCGCAATCTCGGTCGGCAGGTCGCGATTGGTCGAGGACAGGACCCGCAGATCCACCCGCACCCGGTCGGTGCCGCCCGCGCGCATGAACTGCTGTTCGGTCAGCACGCGCAGGATCTTGGGCTGGGTGCCCACGGGCATGTCGCCCACCTCGTCGAAATAGATGATGCCGCCATGGGCCTGTTCCAGCAGCCCCGGTTCGATCCCGCGTTCCGGCGTCTCGCGACCGAACAGCACCTCCTCCATGCGCTCGGGTTCGATGGTGGCGCAGGGAACGGTGATGAAGGGCGCCGAGGCACGCGGGCTGTGCGCATGGATATAGCGCGCGGCCAGCTCCTTGCCGGTACCGGGTTCGCCCGACAGCATCACCCGGCCGTTCGACTTGGCGACCTTGTCCAGCCCGTCGCGCAGGCGCTTGAAGGCGATGGACTGGCCCAGCATCTCGGTGTTGCGTTCGCCACCGCGGCGCAGGGTGCTGTTCTCGCGGCGCAGGCGGCTGGTTTCCATCGCGCGGTTGATGACCACCATCAGCTGGTCGATGTTGAAGGGCTTCTCGATGAAATCGTAGGCGCCCTGCTTGATGGCCGCCACCGCGATCTCGATGTTGCCATGCCCCGAGATGATGATCACCGGTACGTCGGGATTGTTGCGCTTGACCTGCTTCAGGATGTCGATCCCGTCCATCCGGCTGTCCTTCAGCCAGATGTCCAGGATCATCAACGAGGGCTCCTGTTCGTTCAGCGCGCCCACCGCCTCGTCGGAATTGGCGGCCAGACGGGTCTCGAAGCCCTCGTCCTTCAGGATGTCCGAGATCAGTTCACGGATATCGCGTTCGTCATCGACGATCAGGATGTCACTCATGCAGTCGCCTCGCTGTTTTCCTGTCTGCTCTTCTTGGCCGCGCGCACCGGATGGCGTTCGCGCGGCAGTCGGATTTCGGCCAATGCGCCCTGCCCGTCGGGCGCATCCGTCAGGGTCAGGCTGCCGCCATGTTCCTCGACGATCTTCTTCACGATGGGCAGGCCCAGCCCGGTCCCCTGCGCCTTCAGCGTCACATAGGGCTCGAACAGGCGCGACCGGTCGGCGGGCAGGCCGGGGCCGTTATCCTCGACCTGCATCACCACCATCTCGGGTTCGGCCTGCATCCGGACCTCGATCCGGGGCCGCCACCCCTCGGGGGCGTCGGCCGCCCTTTCCTCGACCGCCTCGCCCGCGTTCTTGAGGATGTTCGTCAGTGCCTGCCGCAACATGCCCGGATCGCAATCGACGATCACCGGCTGATCGGGGATCCGCGTCACCACGCCGCCCGGCAGCGCGTCCTGCTGCAGGATCACGATCTCGGACAGAAGGGCCGCGATGTCGGTTTCGGCGCGGTCGGGTTCGGGCATCCGGGCAAAGCGGCTGAACTCGTCCACGATGCGCCGCAGGTCGTTCGTCTGGCGGATGATCACCTCGACATACTGGTCCAGCGCCGGGCGGTCCTCTTCGGGGGCCAGGGGCGCGAACTTGCGGCGCAGACGCTCGGCCGACAGCTGAATCGGCGTCAGCGGGTTCTTGATCTCGTGGGCGACACGGCGCGCGACATCGCCCCATGCGGCCATGCGCTGCGCGCTGACCAGCTCGGTCACGTCGTCGAAGGCGACCACGTAACCCTCCAGCGCGCCATCGTTGCCGCGCCGGACCGCCATGCGCACCAGCAGGCTCTCCAGTCGCGACTGGCGCATCAGGCGCACCTCGTCCTGCACGGTTTCCGCGACCGAGGAGGACAGCTTCTCGAACAGCGGCTCGAATTCGGGGACCAGCTCGGACAGCAGCGCGTCGATATCCAGCTTGGGGTCCAGCCCCAGCAGGCGGCTGGCCGAGCGGTTGACGAAATCGATCTCTCCGGCGGCATCCAGGCCGATCACCCCCGAGGTGACCGAGCCCAGCACGTTGTCGAACAGGCGGCGCTGCTCGTCGCTGACGCGGTAGCTCTCGATCAGCTCCTCGCGCTGCGCCTTCAGCTGCCGGGTCATGCGGTTGAAGGACTGCCCCAGGGTCTGGATCTCGTCGCCGGTCCGGGGTTCGGGGATCTGCAGGTCCAGATCGCCCCGGCCCACCTGTTCGGATGCCTGCGCCAGCAGCCCGATGGGCCGCGACAGGCGGCTTGCGAACCACAGGCCCAGCCAGATCGCCACCGCCACCAGCAGCAGCGCGAAGCCCAGATAGACCAGCGAGAATTCCAGCAGCACCTGGCTGCGCATCTCCTCGAGCTGGCGGTAATCGCCGGCCGTCGCGCGGGTGTCGTCCACCAGCCCCAGAAGGCTGCCATCGACGTCCCGCGTCACATAGAGGTATCGGTCGGCCAGCGGCGGCAGCGCCACGAGGGCGCGGAACTCGTCATTGTCCCAATCCTCGATCAGGACCAGCCCGTCGGTCTGCGCCCGGTCCAGATCGTCGCTGCCGGGCTGTTCGTACCAGAACAGGTAGCTGCGTTCGCCGCGCGCGCGGATCTCTCCGGCGCCGTTGATGATATAGGCCTCGCGCAGGCCGCGCTGGATCAGGCTCTGGCCCTGCGCCAGCAGCTGGCGCATCTCGCCATCCTCGATCAGCGGGTTCGCCCGCCCCGCTTGCATCAGGACGCCCGCCAGGGCGCGCGCATCCTCGGCCAGGTCGCTGCGATGTTCGGCCTGATAGGCCTCGGCCGCGGCCTGCGAGGTGGTCACCACCTGCTGCACCCGGTCCGAGAACCAGCCCTCGAGCCCGATATTGACCAGAAAGCCCGCGAACAGCGCCACCAGCACCGTCGGGATCAGCGCCAGCCCCGCGAAGATCGCGACCAGCCGCGCATGCAGCCGGGACGCCGGCGCCGCACGTCTGCGCGCCGAGATCAGTCGTGCCATGCGGGCCACGATGAAGGCCACCAGCACCAGAAGATACAAAAGATCGGCCAGCAGAACGGCACGCAGCATGTGCCCCGGCCAGTCCCGTCCGAAGGGGGTCATCACGGCGAATGTCGCGACGGCCAGCACCATGCCGGTGATCAGCACGATCCAGGTCGTCGCGCCCCGCCAATGCCGCGGCAGGCGCAGACGCGCCAACCTGTCCCAGCTCAAACCTGCCACGAGGCCCGACATAACCCCCACTTGCCGTCTGACGCGGCTTCCAGAATGGCCAGCGCGTTGTATTCGCGCTGCGCCCCTGTGGCGGTTTTACATCAGTTTGCGGCGCCGTGTCACCTCGATATTCAGCTCGGTCAGCTTCTTGCGCAACGTATTGCGGTTGATGCCCAGCAGATCCGCGCAGCGAAGCTGGTTTCCGCCGGTGGCATCCAGCGCCACCTGCAGCAGCGGACGCTCGACCTCGCGCAGGATGCGGTCGTACAGCCCCGGAGGCGGCAGGCTGTCGCCATGCAGATCGAAATAGCGCTGAAGGTGCTGTTCCACCGAATCCGACAGGTTCGCGCCCGTCCCGTGGCTGGCCATCGGCGTCGCTGCAGGTTCGCTGTAATCGGGCATGGCGGCAGGGGCCGCGGCCTGCTGCGCCGGGGCGCCGCGACCGCCGCCATGCTGGGCCAGCGCCTCGCGCATCTCGTCGATGCTGATGACCGGACCGCTGGCGGTCAGCGCCAGGCGGCGCATCATGTTCTCCAGCTCGCGGACATTGCCGGGGAAGGGATGGGCGCGCAGAAGCGCTGCCGCATCGTCCGACAGGTTGCGTTCCGGCAGGCCGTAGGCCTGCGCGCGTGCCAGCAGATGCGCGGCCAGCGGCAGGATGTCATCCACCCGCGACCGCAGCGGCGGCACGCTGATCGTCACCCCCGCCAGGCGATAGTAGAGATCCGAGCGCAGGCGCCCCGAGGACACGTCCGCCTGCGGATCGGGTCCGGTGGTCGCCACGATGCGGGGGGCGTTGGCGCGGTCGGGACCGGTCTCCATCGCCTCGATCAGGCCGATCAGGCGGGCCTGTGCCGCGGTGTCGAAACCTGCCGGGTTCTCGATCACGATGGTGCCGCCGCGGGCCTTCTCGGCGGCACGAGAGACCGCATCCTCACCCGCATCGGCCGAGGTCAGGAAGGCCAGCCCCCCGTCGCGGCGATCGGACAGTTCGTGGAAGCTGCGCGCGATGGTCGTCTTGCCGACGCCGGCCTCGCCCGCGATGATCACGGCCAGATCGGCGTTCAGCACCCGCGCGACCATGCGGAACAGCGCCTGCATGGCCGGGGCATGACCGATCAGCGGCATGGCGGGATCGGCCGCCTCTCGGGATATCTGCAGCGGCTCGGGGACCGGGTCCGACTTGCGCGGGCGGCGCGACAGGGCCTGATTGGCCTTGGTCATCAGGTCCGGCAGATCGAAGGGCTTGGGCAGGTATTCGAAGGCCTCGGCCTCGGTCGCGCGGATCGCGGTCACGATGGTGTTCTGCGCCGAGATCACGATCACCGGCAGGTCGGGCCGCGCCTCTCGCATGGCGGGGATGCGGTCGATGCCGTTGCCGTCGGGCATCATCACGTCGGTGATGACAAGGTCGCCGCGCCCCTCGTCGACCCATTTGGCCAGCTGCGCAAGGCTGCCCGTGGCATGGACCCTGCATCCGGCGCGGGTCAGCGCCTGGGTCAGCACCGTGCGGATGGTGCGGTCGTCATCAGCGATCAGAACGGTTCCGTCCATGTGTCGGGTCCTTATGCCTTGGGCAGAGAAATGCGGAAAACGGTGCGTCCGGGGCGGCTGTCCACCCGGATCAGCGCACCGTGGTCGGTGACGATCTTGCTGACCAGCGCCAGCCCCAGGCCGGTGCCGTTCTCGCGCCCCGAGACGAAGGGCTCGAAGACCTGATCGGCGATCTCGGGGGGGAAGCCCGGCCCGTTATCCTCGATCTCGATCTGCAGGGGCAGCGCGCGGCCGGCGGGGTCGGCGTCGCTCGGGGGGCGGCGCAGCGTGTGGTCATAGAAGCTGTGCAACCTGATCGTGCCGCCGGCCTTGTCCTTCAGCGCCTCGGCCGCGTTCTTGACCAGGTTCAGGCAGACCTGCATCAGCTGGTCGGCATCGGCCAGCGCCACCGGCAGCGACGGGTCGTAATCGGTGACGATCTTCACGTCCTTGGCAAAGCCCACCTGCGCCGAGCGGCGCACCTGTTCCAGCACGTCATGCACGTTCAGCGGGCCCAGCGCCGGAGGAGAGGTGTCGCCGAAGCGTTCCACCTGGTCCAGCAGCGCCACGATGCGGCGGCTCTCGCTGACGATCATCTCGGCCATCTCGCGATCCTCGGGGGATGCGTTCATGCCCATCAGCTGCGCGGCCCCGCGAATGCCCGCCAGCGGGTTCTTGATCTCGTGGGCCAGCATCTCGGCCATGCCGATGGCGCTGCGCGCGACGCTGCGCACGCTGCGGGTCTGGTTCATCGCGTCGGCCTCGTCGGGGACGATCATCAGGCTGACGCCGCCGCCCAGACCGGCCGAACCCGCATGGATCGCCGCGCGGCGCGACTGGTGACCGCCCGCGCGATCGCCGATCTCGAACACCGCCTGGCTGTGATAGAAGGCATCCTCGGTCGTATCGACGCGGGCCACCAGCGACGCCACCGGGGGCGAGATGCGCAGCCGCGTCGCCATGTCGTCGCCTTCCAGATGCTTGCCCAGCGACCAGTTGCGCGACACGTTCAGCCAGAATTCGGCCGCGTCGTTCATGGCGGCCACGCGCCCCTCGGCATCGAGGATCACGGCAGGCAGCGGCAGCGAATGCCAGCAGGGTCCGGGATCGGCCTCGATGAAGTCGCGGGGGCGCGGTGTCGTCATGCGGCGGCCTCGGTCGTGGTATCGGTGAAGGCCTGCCGGATCAGCGCCAGCGTCGCCTCGGGGGTGGGCGCGCGCAGCATCTCGGCACGCAGCGGTGCGCCGTTTGCCTCGGCATACCAGCCCAGATGCTTGCGCGCGACGCGCAGGCCCAGCTCGGCCCCGTGGAAATCGAGGATGTCCTCGTAATGCTCGGCCACAAGATCGGCCAGGGCGGCACCCTGCGGGATGACGGGCGCGGGCGTGCCCCACAGCTGATGTGCGATCTGCGCCAGGATCCAGGGCCGACCCTGCGCACCGCGCCCGATCATCACCGCATCGGCGCCCGATTGCGCGAAGGCGCGGCGGGCGCTGTCGGCATCGACGATGTCGCCATTGGCCACCAGCGGCGGGCGGTTCGGCAGATCGGCCACCGGGCGGATCGCGTTCCAATCCGCCTGGCCCTTGTAGAATTGCGACCGCGTGCGGCCATGCACCGTCAGCATCGCCACACCCGCATCCCGCGCCCGCGCCGAAAGCTCGGCGGCGTTCAGGCAGGTCTCGTCCCAGCCAAGACGCATCTTCAGCGTGACGGGCACGTCCACCGCCCCCACCACCGCGTCGATCAGGCTCAGCGCGTGGTCCAGATCGCGCATCAGCGCCGATCCCGACAAGCCGCCCGTCACCTTCTTGGCGGGGCAGCCCATGTTGATGTCGATGATGCGCGCACCCATGCCCTCGACGATGCGGGCGGTTTCGGCCATGGCCCCGGCCTCGCGGCCCGCGATCTGGACGCTGACGGGCAGCGCGCCCTCGGTCAGGGCCTTGGCGCGCACGGCGGCACGGGTCGAGGGGCGCGGGGTCACCATTTCCGAGGACGCGACCATCTCGCTAACCAGCAGGCCCGCGCCAAAACGCGCGACCGCCCGCCGGAAGGGCAGATCGGTGATCCCCGCCATCGGCGCAAGAAAGACCGGTGCGCCGAGCGTGTTGTCCCCAAGTATGATCGGTTCGGGTCGCTGCATAACTGTTCCTTCACCTTGGTTGATAACGCCCGCAAGTCGGGCAGAGCGGCCATCGCCTGCCTATTTCGCAGGCGCGGCCTTGCTGTTCTTTATTTGTGCATCATGCCATAATAACAGGCAGACTGGACAGCCCACCAGAACCGCATCGCGATGTCGCAACCGGTGGGCGAAATGGTCGCGGGAGGCATGGCGGCATGGTCGTCGTCGTGCTTGGATGGCCCGCAAAGCGCAACCCCCCAAAGGCAGCGAGGGCAGCATGTTCCTGTCGGTTTTCGACCTTTTCAAGGTCAGTGTCGGACCTTCCTCCTCTCATACGATGGGACCGATGATCGCGGCGGCACGGTTTCTCGAATCGCTGCGCGCGCAGCCGTTCCGCGCCCATGGCCTTCGCGTCAGCCTGCACGGAAGCCTTGCATTCACCGGCAAGGGCCATGCGACCGACCGTGCCGCGATCCTCGGGCTGCAGGGTTTCACCCCCGATGCGATGGACCAGGACCGGGCCGAACAGGCGCTGGAGCTGATCCGCCGCGACCGCCGCCTGACGCCCCCGGACCTGCAGCCGCTGGCCTTCGATCCCGACGCGGATCTGCGCTTCGACTACGACACGCCCCTGCCCGGCCACACGAACGGCATGACCATCGCCGCGACCGATGCGCAGGGCGACGTGATCTTCCACAAGGTCTACTACTCGATCGGTGGCGGCTTCGTCATGACGGCCGAGGAACTGGAACGGCGCGGCGACCAGGATCGCAGCGACGCCGCCAATGCGGTCCCCTTCCCCTTCGCGACCGCGGGCCAGATGCTGGAGATGGCCGCATCCTCGGGCAAGTCCATCGCCCGCATGAAGGAGGAGAACGAGCTGTGCTTCCGGTCCCGCAACGACCTGCATCGCGGGATCGAGCGGATCTGGGAGGTGATGTCGGATTGCCTCGACCGCGGCCTTGCGACCGACGGGGTGCTGCCCGGCGGGCTGAACGTGCGCCGCCGCGCGCCGGGCATCCACCGCGCCCTTATGGAGGAGCGCGGCATGAACATGACCGCGCCCCATGTGGTGAACGACTGGATGTCCACCTATGCGATGGCCGTGAACGAGGAGAACGCGGCAGGCGGTCGGGTCGTGACGGCGCCCACCAACGGTGCGGCGGGAACGCTGCCCGCCGTGCTGAAATATTGGCTGGACCATGTTCCGGGCGCCTCGACCCGGCTTCTGCCCGATTTCCTGCTGACCGCGGCCGCCGTGGGCGGGCTGATCAAGCACAACGCCTCAATCTCGGGGGCGGAATGCGGCTGCCAGGCCGAGGTGGGCAGCGCCAGCGCCATGGCCGCCGCGGGACTGGCCGCCGTGCTGGGCGGCAGCCCCCGCCAGATCGAGAACGCGGCCGAGATCGCGCTGGAACACCACCTTGGCATGACCTGTGATCCGGTGCGCGGCCTGGTCCAGGTGCCCTGCATCGAACGAAACGGGTTGGGCGCGATCAAGGCGGTCAGCGCGGCCAGCCTGGCGCTGCGCGGGGACGGCGATCACATCGTGCCGCTGGACGCGGCGATCGAGACGATGCGCCAGACGGGGCAGGACATGAGCGAGAAGTACAAGGAGACATCCCTGGGCGGGCTGGCGGTCAACGTGCCCAATTGCTGAAAGCCGCCTGAAGGGGGGCCGATGGGGCGGCGGCGCTTGCCCAAGGGGGCCGCGATTGCTAACGCTGTCGTGACAGAGACCGATCCCGAAGAACAAAGGCCGGAACCCATGACCCTGCGTCCCGCACCCGCGCGCCTCGCCCTTCTTGCCCTGATCACGCTGCCCCTGGCAGGCTGCGACAGCGCCGCCATGACCGATCTGCGCCGCAATATCGGGCTGGAAGAAGCCGCCCCCGAACCGCAGGATCCCGCGCAGCCGCGCCCGCCTGCCGTCAGCCCGCTGGAACAGCCGATCGAGACCGGCGCCGAGGCTCCGCGCGCCATTCCGGGCGCCGAGCCCCTGACCTACAACGCCACCGCCTTCGTCGCGCGCGGCAACGAACCCTTCTGGAATGTCGAGATCAGCGGCGGCAGCGCCACCTACAGGACACCCGACAACCAGAACGGCCGCAGCGTCTCGGTCGACCGCATCGTCTTTGCCGACGGGGTCGAATATGTCGGCGTGCTGGATGGCCGCCCCTTCGTGGTGAACCTGCGCGCGCAGGAATGCCAGGACACGATGGCCGACGAGAAGTTCCCCCTGACCGCCAGCCTGACCGTTCGCGGACAGAAGCTGTCGGGCTGCGGCCAGACCGCCACCGTCAACACCGCCGCCCCCACCGAAGGCTGATCCTGCAGCCCACCGCCCAAGGAAAAGGACCCACAAGATGCGCCGCTCGCGCCTGACACGCCATTTGATGGCCACAGCCCTGCCCGCGGCCCTGCTTCTGGGATCGGGCACCGGGACCGCCGTGGCGGACCCCCTGATCGCGCGGAACATGTCGACCTACGGCATGCCGGGCGGCATCGATACCCCCACCGCCGAGACGCTGGCCGACGGCACCCTGGGCGCGACCGTGTCCTGGTCCGATTATGCCCGTCGCGGCAACATCTTCTTCCAGGCGCTGCCCGGACTGACCGCCGTGCTGCGCTATGGCCGGGTGGACGGGATCAACGATTACCGGAACGAAGGCTACATCTCGGATCGATCGCTGGACCTGCGATACCAGATCTTGGGCGAGGATGGCTGGCGGCCGGCCGTCGCGGTGGGCCTGCAGGACTTTCTGGGGACCGGGGTCTATTCGGGCGAATACATCGTCGCGACCAAGTCTGTGACCCCTCGGGTCCGCGTTTCGGCGGGCTTGGGTTGGGGCGTTCTGGCCGGCAACCCGCGCACCATCGACGTGGGCGACGAAGGCGGTACTCCGAACGTGGACGACTGGTTCAGCGGCAGCCCCAAACCCTTCGCCTCGGTCAGCTGGCAGGCCACCGACAAGCTGAACCTGATCGCCGAATATTCGAACGACGAATATGTCGCGAATTACAGCAACGGCAACAGCTTCCAGCAGGGCGACGAGCCGGGCAGCAGCGTGAACCTGGCCGCGAATTATCGCTTCGGTCGCAACTACGAGGCCGGTCTCTATACCATCGGCGGCGAGAAGGTCGGCGCGTCCTTCACCATCGCGCTGAACCCGCGCGAGGCGGCCTATCCCTCGGGCCTGGAAAAGGCCCCCGCGCCCGTGCGTCCGCGCCCCTCGCCCGCAGCCGATCCCGAAGGCTGGTCGGGGGCCTGGTCGCAGGATCCGACCGCACAGCCCGCCATCCAGAAGGCGCTTGGCGACGCATTGGCGGATGAAGGCCAGACGCTCGAGAGCATGGGCCTGAGCGCGACGCGTGCCGAGGTCCGCATCCGCAACACCCGCTATATCAGCCAGGCCGAGGCCGTGGGCCGCACCGCGCGTCTGATGACCCGCGCCCTGCCCGCCTCGGTCGAGACCTTCGCGATCACCTCGACCGCGAACGGGATGCCCACCTCGACCGTGGTCCTGCGCCGTTCGGATGTCGAGCGGCTGGAGAATACCGAGGCCGGGCAGATCGCCGCCGCCTCGCAGCTGGTCGACGCGCCCCGCAGCGCGCCGGGTCTGGTCGCAACGCCGGGTGTGACGCCGCGCTTCCGCTGGTCGATCAAGCCCTATGTCGATCTGGGCATCTTCAGCGCCGAGGACGGCCTGACCCACGAGGTCGGCGCCGAAGCCCGCGCCAGCTACGAGATCACGCCGGGGCTGATCCTCAGCGGTGCCATCCGCCAGCGTGCCTTCGGCGATATCGGCCAGCGCGGTCCGGGTGTCCCGGGCGAACGCGGCGAATATTATTCGCCCGAGGAATACGAATCCAACGCCGCGCTGGAAACCACGCCCGAGGGCGTCCCGCGCGTGCGATCGGATACGCGCATGTATACCGGCAATTCCAGCCCGGTCATTCCCGACCTGACGCTTGCCTGGTACGAGAAGCCTACCGACACGGTCTATACCCGCGTCACGACCGGCCTTCTGGAACGCGCCTATGGCGGCGTGTCCGCCGAGGCGCTGTGGAAGCCCGCCAATTCGCAGCTGGCCATCGGCGCCGAGGTGAACCACGTCAAGAAGCGCGATTTCGATCAGCTGTTCGATTTCCGCGACTACGAGGTCACAATGGGCCATGTCTCGGCCTATTACGAATTCACCGAAGGCTTCACCGGCAAGCTGATGGTCGGCAAGTACCTGGCTGGCGATGTCGGCGCGACGGTCGCGTTGAACCGCGAATTCGCCAATGGCTGGTCGATCGGCGCCTATGCGACCAAGACCGACCTGTCGGCCGAGGAATTCGGCGAGGGCAGCTTCGACAAGGGCATCACCCTGTCGATCCCGCTTGGATGGGCGACGGGCCAGGCCAGCCGCGACCGCGTGTCGACCAACCTGCGGTCGCTGTCGCGTGACGGCGGTGCGCAGCTGGACGTGAACGGGCGTCTCTATGACCGTGTGCGCGAGGCGCAGACCGTCGATCTCTATGAAGGCTGGGGGAGGTTCTGGCGATGATCGGTTCAGTCAAGCTGACGATGGCCCTGGGCGCACTGGCAGCCCTGGCCGCCTGCGGGAACGATACCGCCGCGACCGGCCCCCTGGGCGTGCTGGCGCAGACCGCGGGGCAGGTCGTGGCCGATCGGCGCGCGGAACCCGCGGCCCCCGCCCCCACCCCGGCCCAGGCCGCGGCCGAGGCGCTGCGCGTCAATCAGGGGCCGCTGATCCAGGCGGGCTTCGAGGGGCTGGGCCGCACGCAGGTCATGGCCATGACCGGGCAGAACGGTGCGATGCGCACCTACATGACCCCCTCGGAAGAGGCGCTGATCATCCGCGACGGCCTGCTGATCGGCACGCGGGGCCTTGGCAACGACCTGTCCGTGGCCGAGATCGGCACCGCGGCGGCGATCCGCGCGGGCGCGGGTTCGGGCACACGGGTCATGCGCTATTATTCCGGTGACGGGCTGGAACGCCCGCTGGAATTCGACTGCACCGTCGGTGCAGGTCCGAAGCCCGGCGTCACGGTCGAGAATTGCGAGGGCCACGGCGTGAGCTTCCAGAACAGCTATGCCGGTCAGGGCGCGGTCTCGCGCCAGTGGATCGGCCCTGCGGCGGGCTATGTGACCATTCAGACGCTGCGGCCCTGATCCCGATTTGAAATGCGAAAAACCGGCCCTGCGGGGCCGGTTTTTTCATGCGCGACCGCGGAATTCGAGACCCCTGTCCGCCAACGATAAAGGGGGGCCGGCACAAGGCCAGCCCCCCTTGAAACAGATCGGAAGAACCGATCCGTTCCGAAATCAGCTGTCGTCGTCGTCCGAAGCAACTGCGGCGATGACGCCCAGCAGCAGCAGGGCCGGAACCACCAGGCCGGCGTTCGACGAAGCAGCCTGCTCCTCGACGACGACGGGCTCGACTTCAACGACGGGGGCGACGTAGCCACCGGCCAGAGCCGAAGTTGCGGTCAGGCCGAGAGCGGCAGCGAAAGTAGCGAATTTGGTCATGATCATGCTCCGTTTCGGTTGAAAGCTGCCGTCACCGGCAACATCGCTGCGACAGTTACACAAACCCGATGAGTTGAAAAGCAGCATTGATTTCCATCCTCCGTCGGGTTGCGGCCACTGTTGCATATTGGCCAACACCGTTCTCGGGGCCTCGTTCCCGATCGTGCAAACCTCGGGAAAAACTGTGTCTTTTCGGCACTAGCCCCTGCGAACGCCCTGCGACAGCAGGAAAAATATTGCTGCCGCTGCAACTATCGACGGCCCGGCCGGAGTGTCGAGTCGCAGACTGGCCCACAGGCCCGAACCGACCGATGCCGCGGCCAGAACCGCCGCGACGGCGGCCATCCGCTCGGGGGTGCGCGCCCATATGCGGGCGGCCGCCGCCGGAACGATCAGCATTGCCGAAATCAGCAGCGATCCGACGACGCGAATCGCCAAGGCGACGACGATGGCAAGGGCGATGGACAGGATGAGCCGTTCGGTCCGCGGATCGATGCCCGCGGCCACGGCCAGCTCCTCGTTCATGGTGGATGTCAGAAGGTTCTGCCATCGCCATGCCAGCATTCCCATGACCACGATGGCCCCCGTCCAGATCAGCGCGAGGTCGGTCTTGCCGACCGCCAGGATGTCACCGAACAAATAGCTGGAAAGATCCGTGCGCGCCTGCGGCACGAAGCTGATCGCGACCAGCCCGAAGGCCAGCGCGGAATGCGACAGCACCCCCAGCATCGTGTCCATCGCCTGCCCACGCGACACCAGCGCCGAGACGATGACGGCCATCAGCCCCGCCACGCCCAGCGTGCCGACATAGATCGAGATGTCGAAGGCCAGCGCCACGGCCACCCCAAGAATCGCGGCATGGGCCGTCGAATCCCCGAAATAGGCCATCCGCCGCCAGACCACGAAACTGCCCAAGGGGCCCGCGACCAAGGCAAGCCCGAGGCCCGCCAGCACGGCGCGGATGAAGAAATCGTCAAGCATTGTGGTGATGTCCGCAATCGGGGCCGTGGACATGTCCGACGGCATCGTGGTCGTGATCGTGCTTGTGGCGATAGAGCGCGAGCGTGCCCTCGGCCTCGGCCCCGAAAAGCGCACGGTATTCGGGGGCCGAGCTGACATGCTGGGGCGTCCCCTCGCAGCAGACATGCCCGTTCAGGCAGACCACCCGGTCCGAGGCGCGCATCACCACCAGAAGGTCGTGGCTGACCATCAGCACGGCAGCCCCGGTTTCACGGCGCACCTCGTCGATCAGGCGATAGAAGGACAGGATGCCCGGCTGGTCCAGGCCCTGCGTGGGTTCGTCCAGCACCAGCAGATGCGGGTCGTTCAGCAATGCGCGCGCCAGCAGCACGCGCTGGAACTGACCGCCCGACAGCTGCGTCAGCTGGCGGCTGCCCAGGCCCTCGACGCCGGTGCGGGCCAGCATCGCCTGCGCATCGGCATCGCCGACGCGGCGGGGCAGCGACAGGAACCGCCGCACGGTCATGGGGATCGCCGTGTCCAGATGCACCTTCTGCGGGACATAGCCGATCCGCAGCCCGGGCATCCGCTGGACCTGCCCCCGCGCGGTCTCCAGATGCCCCAGCAGCGCCCGCACGAGCGAGGATTTCCCCGATCCGTTCGGCCCGACCACGGTCACGATCTCGGACGGAAGGATGCGGAAATCGACCTTCGACAGAACGGGCTCGGTCGTACCGGGGCGATGGACGGTCAGCCCGCGGGCCTCGATCAGCGCGCTCATGCGCGGGCCTCGGCGCAGATCGCGCAGGTGCCCACGGCCTCGACCGTCACGCGGTCCACGACAAAGCCCGCCCCCGACGCGACATCGCCCAGGGCGTCGCGCATGGGGCCTGACGGCACCTCGGCGATGCGGTCGCATTCGCTGCAGATCAGAAAGGCCGGCTGGTGGTCCGCGCCCGGATGCAGGCAGGCCGCGAAGGCGTTCAGCCGCTGCAGCCGGTGCGCCAGTCCGTGCTGGACCAGGAACTCCAGCGCGCGATAGGCCACGGGGGGCTGGCGCCCGAACCCTTCGGCGGCAAGGCGGTCCAGCACCTCGTAAGCCCCCATGGCGCGATGGCTCTCCAGCAGGATCTCCAACGTGCGACGGCGCACGGGCGTCAGGCGCCCACCTTCGGTCGCCAGCCTTTCGGTCGCGTCGTTCAGCGCACGGCTGCTGCAATGGCTGTGATCGTGCGGCGCGAATGCCGCGCCGATTCCATCGGGGTTCTCGGGCACGCGCTGCGCTCCGTTCTGTTATAGTGTTACAGTCGTCTTGACTTGTTATGCTGTAACATGGACAACCCCGGCACCGCAAACAAGCCCGCAACCGCAGCAAATCCGAAGGATGACCATGCGCCTGACCCTGACCGCGATCCTGTCGCTGACCGCCCTGCCCGCCCTTGCCGATCCCGGCCGCATCATGGTCGATCTGCCCCCCACCGGCGCCCTTGTCCGCGAAGTGGTGGGCGACCTGGCCCAGGTCGAGGTCCTGCTGAGCTCGGGGGCCAGTGCCCACAGCTATCAGATGCGCCCTTCGGATGCGCGGAACCTGCAGGACGCCGCATTGCTGGTCTGGATGGGCCCCGAGATGACCGCCTGGTTGGAGCGCCCGGCCCAGAACATCGCGGCCGAGGCGGTGCAGCTGCAACTGCTGCATGTGGATGGCACCCGGCTGCGGGATTATGCCGACGGGGATGGCCACGAGGATCACGAGGATCACGAGGATCATGGGGGGCACGACCACGACCACGACCACGACCACGACCACAACGACCACAACGACCATCACGACCATGATGATCACGGCCATGGCGAACATGAAAGCGCGGGCCATGAGGGCCACGACCATTCTGGTATCGACCCCCATGCCTGGCTCGACCCGGCAAATGCCGGCCCTTGGCTGAACGCCATCGCCGACGCCCTGTCGCAGATCGACCCCGAGAATGCCGAAACCTATTCGGCCAATGCCGAAGCCGCATCCGGCCGGATCGAGGCCTCTGCTGCCGAACTGAAGGCCCGTCTCGCCCCCCATGCCGAGAAGGGTTTCGTGGTCTTTCACGATGCCTATGGCTATTTCACCGACGCATTCGGGCTGATGCCCGCGACTTCGGTGGCGATCGGCGACGCAACCTCGCCCTCGGCCGCACGACTCGAAGAAGTTCGCCACCGAATCGAGGAATCCGACGCCGTCTGCGCCTTTCCGGAATATGCCCATGATCCCCGCCTGGTCGAAACCGTGATCGAGGGCAGCGGGATCCGCATGGGCGACGCCCTCAGCCCCGAGGGTGGATCCGAGGAAATGCCGGGTTACGAGCAGATCCTGGCGTCGCTTGGGACCGCGCTGATCGATTGCTTCGAGGCCGAATGACCTGATTTCATGGCCGGATCGTCCCACGGGAACACCCGGATAACGTACATTCCAGATTCCTGAGTGTTTTACTTTGACAAACCCGAACGAATTTGTCAGCAATAGGGAAAGCAACACTCATTGGAAAGGGATGACCATGACCGCCACGCGCCCCGCAGATTTCGTCCGTCCCGGCAACACGCTTCTTTCGCGCTTGCCGCAGCATGACGCCACCGAACTGACCGCGGGTGGGAACCAGGCCCTGATCGTGCTGGACGAACAGGTCTACCAGCTGCGCATCACGCGTGCGGGCAAGCTGATCCTGACCAAATGAAAAAGGCCGGGCGATGACCCGGCCTTTTTGATGATGCGAATGCGACAAGCCGCTGCGGATCACCCGCGCGGCTTGTTGCCTTTCGGGCCCGTGGAACGCGGCCCGTTCGAACGCGGCGCACCGGAACGCGGCCCATCGCTGCGGGGTGCATTGCTGCGGGGGCCCTTGCTGTGGGGGCCGTCATCCCGCGACCCTTCGCTGCGGGGGCCCTTGCCGAAGGGCTTGCCGCCCCGGTCGTTGCCACCGCGATCCTCGCCCCGCGCTTCTCCGAAGCCGCCGCGCTTGCCCGCGAAACCACCCGGCTTGCCGGAGAAGCCGCCCGGCTTGCCCGGACGGTCGCCGCGCGGCCGGTCACCTTCGGGGCGATCGCCCTTGGGCTTGAAGGGCTTGCGCGCATCGTCCGGCTTGCTGCCGAAGCGCGCCGGACGATCATCGCCATCCTCGCGCTTGCGGAAATCGGGACGGTCGCCGCCCGCACGACCCTTGAAGCCGGGCGAATCGCCATCGCGCCGAGGGCGGAAGCCCCCCTTGTCGCCATCGGGCTTGCCGCCGAACTTGCGTGCCGGACGGCCCTCGTCGCCCTCGCGGCGCGGCTTGAACCCCTCGCGGCGTTCACCGTCACCGCGCGGCTTGAACCCCTCGCGACGTTCACCGTCACCGCGCGGTTTGAACCCTTCGCGACGTTCGCCGTCACCGCGCGGCTTGAACCCCTCGCGGCGCTCACCGTCACCACGCGGTTTGAACCCCTCGCGCCGCTCACCGTCACCGCGCGGCTTGAAGCCATCGCGGCGATCGCCGTCACCACGCGGTTTGAACCCCTCGCGGCGTTCACCTTCTCCACGCGGCTTGAAGCCATCGCGACGATCACCGTCGCGGCGCGGACGGTCGCCCTCGGCGCCGCGGGGGCGCATCTCGCGCGGACGCTCTTCGGGTTCGCCGGTCAGCAGCCCGCCCAGCTGGTCGCGCAGCACGCGACGCTTCACCTCGGAGACTTCGTTCTTCTCCAGCGCGCCCAGCTTGAAGGGGCCATAGCCCACGCGGATCAGACGGTTCACCTGCAGACCCACATGCGACATCGCGCGGCGGATCTCGCGGTTCTTGCCCTCGCGGATGCCGACGGTCAGCCAGGCATTCGCGCCCTGCTGGCTGTCCAGCTTGATCTCCATGGGGGCGAAATCCTCGCCCTCGATGGTGACGCCACGGCGCAGCGGATCGAAGGTCAGGTCGTTCGGCGTGCCGTTCACCCGCACGCGATAGCGGCGCAGCCAGCCCGTCGCGGGCAGTTCCAGCCGGCGCTTCAGATCGCCGTCATTGGTCAGCAGCAGCAACCCTTCGGAATTGAGGTCGAGCCGCCCCACGGTCATCACCCGCGGCAGATCGCGCGGAAGCGCGTCGAACACGGTCTGGCGGCCCTTCTCGTCGGATTCGGACGTCACCAGCCCCAGGGGCTTGTAGTAGAGCCACAGCTTGGTTTCCTGCGGGGCGTCCATCTTCTTGCCGTCGATGGTCACGCGGTCGGTCGGCAGCACGTCCAGCGCGGGGCTGGAGATCTTCTCGCCGTTCACGGCGACGCGGCCTTCCATGATCATCCGTTCGGCCTCGCGGCGGCTGGCGACGCCTGCGCGGGCCATCACCTTGGCGATACGTTCGGGGGTGTCCTTGCGGGGGGACAGGTCTTCGGTCATGCGATCTCTCCTGCGCATCTCTGCGGTGGCAAAGAGGCCCTTCTACGTCACCGCCCCCCGGCTTGGAAAGCCCCGTCTTGCGGCCCGTCGCGGATCGGTGCGACAAGCAGCCGATGAGCCGCTTTCACAGCCATATGGACCTTGCCCTGTCCGAAGCCCGCGCCGCCGCCCTGCGGGGCGAGGTGCCCGTCGGCGCGGTGGTGACCGACCCCCAGGGCCGGGTCGTGGCCAGTGCGGGCAATCGCTGCCGGGAACTGTCGGACCCCACCGCCCATGCCGAGATCCTGGCGATCCGCGCGGCCTGCGCGGCGCTCGGGTCGGAACGCCTGCCGGGGCATGACCTGTGGGTCACGCTGGAACCCTGCCCGATGTGCGCGGGCGCCATTTCGGGGGCGCGGATCGCGCGGCTTTACTATGGGGCGTCCGACATTCGGATGGGGGGCGTGGCGCATGGGGCGCGGGTCTTCTCGCATCCGCAATGCCACCACCGTCCCGACATCTACGACGACATCGCGGCCGGGCCGTCGCGCGTCCTGCTGCGCGAATTCTTCGCGGATCGCAGGCAGGGCTGAACCCGCTTGCAAGCCGTCGCGGCTTTGCCTATACCGAAACCCGCGCGGGTGTAGCTCAATGGTAGAGCCGCAGCCTTCCAAGCTGATGACGTGGGTTCGATTCCCATCACCCGCTCCACCTTCCTCGCCAGAATCACGAGATGACCGCGCCCCTGGTGGCGGGCGATCCGTCGGACGGACCGCCCTGCACTGTTGTCAGCGGCGCGTCACCATCTGGCGCTGCTCGCCCAACCCTTCGATGCCTAGGCGCATGGTTTCGCCCCCGCGCAGGAAGCGGGGCGGCTTCTTGCCCATGCCGACGCCCGGCGGGGTGCCGGTGGCCACGACATCGCCCGGTTGCAGCGACACGCAGCGTGACAGATAGGCAAGCAGCGTCTTGACCCCGAAGATCATCGTCGCGGTGCTGCCGTCCTGCTGACGCTGGCCATCGACCTCCAGCCACATCCGCAGGCGCTGCGGGTCCGCGATCTCGTCGGTGGTGACCAGCCATGGGCCGATGGGGCCGAAGCTGTCAAAGCCCTTGCCCTTGTCCCAGCTGCCCCCGCGTTCGGCCTGCCATTCCCGTTCGGACACGTCGTTGACGATGCAATAGCCCGCCACATGGGACATGGCCCGATCTTCGGGAATGTCGCGACCGCCGCGACCGATGACGAAGCCCAGCTCGACCTCCCAATCGGTCTTCTGGGATCCGGGCGGGATTTCGACATCGTCGTTCGGCCCCGAGATCGAGCTGGTGAACTTCGAGAAGACGATCGGCTCGGAGGGAAGGTCCATCCCGGCCTCGGCCGCATGATCGGCATAGTTCAGACCGATGCCGATGAACTTGCCCACCCGGCCCACGCAGGGACCAAGCCGGGTGCCGGGATCAACCTGCGGCAGCGCAGAGGTGTCCAGCGCCGCGATCCGGGCCAGCCCCTCGGGGGTCAGCACGTCGCCTGCAATGTCATCGACATGGGCAGAAAGGTCGCGGATCACGCCCTCGCCGTCCAGAAGCCCCGGTCTCTCCTGCCCTTTAGGTCCGTGACGCAGAAGCTTCATCGTAATCCCCCCTGTTTTTGTCAGGAGTGATCTTGACACAGCTTGACGTAGTGTAAAGTGCAGATGATGAAAAAAGGACGCCCCGCCATGGGACGCCCTTTCGAACTGCCTGTCCGCTGGCCTCAGCCCCGCAGGGTGGCGCCGGTGGCCTTCTGGACCTTCTCGACGATCTTGGCGCTGACGGCCTCGATATCGGCATCGGTCAGGGTCTTGTCGCGCGGCTGAAGGCGCGCGGTGATGCCGATGGACTTGCGGCCATCCTCCAGCCCGGTGAACTGGTCGAAGACCGTCACGCTGTCGATCAGCGCCTTGTCGGCACCTGCGGCGGCATTGACCAGGGTCAGCGCCTCGACCTGCGGATCGACGACGAAGGCGAAATCGCGTTCCACCGCCTGCAGTTCGGATGCCTGCAGGGCGGGGCGTGTCGCGGTGCGGGTCTTGGGGAAGGGCACGGCCGCGATGCGGATGGTGAAGGCGGCGGCAGGTCCCTTCACGTCCATGGCCTTGAGGACGCGCGGATGCACCTCGCCGAAGGTGGCCAGCACGTTCGGGCCAAGCGCCACGTTGCCCGCGCGGCCCGGATGCCACCAGCCGTCCAGCTTGCGGTTGATCTGCACGCGCGCCGGTGCGCCGATGGCCTCCAGCACCGCTTCGGCATCGGCCTTGGCGTCATACAGATCGACCTTGCGGCGCGTGCCGAAGGGATCGCGCGGCCCGGTCGAACCGACCAGCAGGCCCGACAGCTGCACCGCCTGATCGCCCGGTTCGCCGCCGCTGAAGACGGGCCCCAGTTCGAACAGGGCCAGATCCGCGAAACCGCGTGCCTGGTTGCGGGCGGCGGCGGCCAGCAGGCCCGGCAGCAGGTCGGGGCGCAGATGCGTCATCTCGCTGCTGATCGGGTTCTCGATCCGCAGCGCATCCGTGCCGCCGCCAAACAGCGTGGCCGATGCCTGGTCGATGAAACTGTAGGTGACGCATTCGTTGTAGCCGAGCAAGGCCGCCATGCGCCGCGCGGTCTTCTCGCGCATCTGCAGCGGCGTCAGGACCGGGCGCGGGACGCCTGCCTGCGGACGCGGCAGCGGCTTGCCCACAAGGCGCGTCAGGCTGGCGATGCGGGCGATCTCCTCGACCAGGTCCGCCTCGCCCAGCACATCGGGGCGCCAGGACGGCACATGGGCCATCTCGCCCTCCATCCGGAAGCCCAGGGCCTCCAGCGTGCTGCGCTGCGTTTCCTCGGGGATGTCCATGCCGACCAGGCGCGAGGTCCGCGACGGGTCCAGGCGATAGGCGCGCGAGGTGTCGGGCAACGCGCCCGCGGTCACCACCTCGGACGGGGTGCCGCCGCACAGATCCATCACCATGCGGGTCGCCAGATCCAGCCCCGGCAGGGTGGATGCCGGGTCGATCCCGCGTTCGAAGCGATACCGCGCATCGCTGAGGATCTTCATCGCGCGGCCCGTGGTGGCGATGGCGATCGGGTCGAAATAGGCGGCCTCGATGAACACGTCCACCGTGTCGTCCGACGATCCCGAGGCAAGGCCACCCATGATGCCCGCGATGCTCTCGGGGCCGTTGTCGTCGCAGATCACGACCGCACCCTCGGGCAGGTCGTAGGTCTTCTCGTCCAGCGCCTCGATCCGCTCGCCCGCGCGGGCGGCGCGCAGGGTCAGATCGCCCGCGACCTTGGCCGCGTCGAAGACGTGCAGCGGGCGGTTCAGGTCGAAGGTGAAGAAGTTGGTGATGTCCACCAGCGCGCTGATCGGGCGCAGGCCGATGGCACGCAGGCGCTTCTGCAGCCATTCCGGCGACGGGCCGTTCTTGACGCCGCGCACCACGCGGCCCGCGAAGAAGGGCGCCTTGTCGGCGACATCCTGCGCGATGGTCACGCCGACGGGGCACGGGAACTGCCCCGCGATATCGGCCCCGGGGGCGGGCTTCAGCGCGCCTAGCCCGCGGGCTGCCAGATCGCGCGCCACGCCGCGCACGCCAAGCGCATCGGGGCGGTTCGGCGTGATCTTAATATGGATCATCGGGTCGATCTTATCCGGCGCATTCGCGGCCAGCCAATCGACATAGCGCTGCCCGACTTCGCCCGAGGGAAGCTCGATGATGCCCTCGTGTTCGTCCGACAGTTCCAGCTCGCGCTCGGATGCCATCATGCCGTGGCTCTCGATGCCGCGGATCTTGCCGACGCCCAGGGTGACGTCGATGCCGGGCACGTAATCGCCGGGCTTGGCCAGCACGACCGTGATCCCCGCACGCGCGTTGGGTGCGCCGCAGACGATCTGCTTCTCGCCCTCGTCGGTGGTGACGCGGCAGACGCGCAGGCGGTCGGCATCGGGGTGCTGTTCGGCGTGGTCCACCCGCGCCAGGGTGAAGCTGCCCAGCTTGGCCGCGGGGTCGCGGACGTCCTCGACCTCGAGGCCGAGATCGGTCAGCGCCTCGACGATCTCGTCGAGGGTGGCGGAGGTGTCGAGATGCTCCTTGAGCCAGGAGAGGGTGAACTTCATGGCGCTCGCTTTCGGTTCCTGCCCGCGCAAGCGCGCGGGAATGGCATTCCCTCGCCTTGAACCGTGCAAGTCGCCGGGGGTCAAGCCGCAAGCGCGGATTTCCCCGCCCCGCACGGGGTTGCGACCCGGCGGCACGGGTGATTAGTTGCGCACAAATCAACAAATGCAGGTGTCCTCATGGTCCGTCAGACCCCCCTTCGCATCGCCTTGATGGCGGCCATGTTCCCGGTCGTTCCCGCCTTCGCTCAGGATGCTGCCCCCGCAGAGGGCCTGACCTGTGGTGGCGAGCCTGCGCAGTGGATGGGCGGCACCCGCGAAGGCAGCGACATCGCCACCGCCGAAAACGTGCTCGGGCTGTCGCTGACATCCAGCGCCGAACGCGAACCCTATGCGGCCTTCACCATCACCGGCGAACCGATCGAGATCCGCCTCGAGGCGCAATCCTCGGGCGATCCGGCCCTGCGGCTGGAAACTGCCGATGGCGACGTGATCGAGGAGAACGACGACGCCCCCGGCACGCTGAATTCGCGGATCGAGACGCGCCTTGCGCCCGGTGATTACTGCGCGCGGCTGATCCCGGTGGGCAATCCCGACATGACCGCCCAGCTGCAGCTTTCGACGCTCGGGATGGAACCCCTGCTGTCCGCCCCGCAAAGCACCGAGATCCAGGCCTGCACGCCCCAGACCGAGGCCACGGCCCTGGCCGAGGGTTCTCTGTCGGGCCATCTGCCCGTCGCGACCCAGACCGAAGGCGCCGTCACCTATCACCGCTTCACCCTGGATGAACCGACCAGCCTTCGGCTGCAGGCCGAAAGCGACCTTCTGGACCCCAACATGGTCCTGTTCGAAGGCGACGGACGCCGGATCGCCCAGAACGACGATACGAACGGGCTGAATTCGCAGCTGGATTTCCCGCAAGGGCTGGCCGCGGGCGATTACTGCATCGGGGTCGGACCCATCTCGGCGGGTGTCGGCACCATCACCGTGTCCGCCAGCGAACTGAACCGGGAAAACTATCTTGCCTCGGCCCATCGGCGCGGCGAGGTCGCCCCGACCATCGGGGGCGATTATCCGATGCAGCAGCTGGAATTCCCCCGCGACCGCGAAACCATCGTCCTGCAGGACGGCACCGCGCAATGGCTGAGCTTCACGCTGGATCAGTCCACGATGATGGTGATCCATGCCCACGGGACGTTGACCGGCGTCGATACGCAGCTGACCCTGTTCGGCCCCGATGGCGCGGTCATCGCACAGGATGACGACGGCGGCTCGGATACCGATTCGAAGCTGGGACCGACGCTGCTGTCGCCCGGGCAGTATCGCATCGCGCTGACCGACGTGAGCCGCAACGGCGTCCAGGGATCGATCCGTCCCGTGACCATGGTTTTCCAGCGTTATCTGCCGGCCGATTGAGGGGGCCCCACGGGTGCCGGCCTTGTCTGGCGGGCATCCGTCCCCATCTTTGACGATCAGTCGAACCGATGGGGGAAGCCATGGACACGCAACGTGAACTGCTGATCGAACAGCGCGTCGCCAACGATGCGAAATCGCCCATCGTGGCCTATCTGCTGCTGATCTTCCTGTGGGGGTTCGGCGTGCACCGCATGTATCTGGGCCGCTGGATGAGCGGGCTGATCATGCTGGCGATCTGGGTCGTGGGCTGGTTGATGACGCCGATCCTGATCGGCTGGATCCCCGTCGCCTTCGTCGCGATCTGGTGCGTGATCGACCTGCTGCTGATCCCCGGCATGATCCAGGCCGACAAGGACGACATCCGTCGCCGCCTGACGATCTGACGGGGTCCGGCTTAATCATTGTTTCACGCCTTGGTGCCTAACCTGCGCCGTTACCGGTCGTTCCCGACGGGACGATCCGGAATGACGCATTTCATCATGGCACAGACAAGGAACGACGATGGCCCTGGATATCCAACAGCAGATGCTGATCGAACAACGCATCGGAAACGAGGCGAAATCACCCGTGGCGGCATATCTGCTGTGCCTGTTCCTCGGGTGGTTCGGCGCACATCGGATCTATCTGGGGCGCACGGGCAGCGGGGTGGCGATGCTGATCATGTCGCTGACGGGCATCGTCCTGTCCGTCCTGATCCTGCCCCTTGCACTGCTGGTCGTGACCGGGATCTGGGCCTTCGTGGACCTGTTCCTGATCGGCGGCATCCTGCGAGAGGAGAAGGAGGCGCTGCGCATGCGCCTCTCGACCGGGATGGAAGGCGGCGCGATCGCGGCCTGATCGCTACTCGGCGCGGTCCGCCAGCTGATCGGTCTTGCCCATGCGATAGAGCTTCACCTCGCGCCACAGGCGCAGGGTGGGCTTCACGCAGAACAGGACCGATCCGATGGTGAAGAACCAGGTCGCGGGCGTCTGCCATTCTTCGGAAAAGAACATGATCGACCCGATCAGAAAGCAGATCGCCGCGCCGAAATCGACGAAGGTATGGGCCAGCTCGACCTTGGCATAGAGCGTGCGCGAGGCATGGCTTGCCTCGCGACGGTGATGCCTGAACGCGCCGGCCCAGAAGCTCATCTGCTCAGCCCACCCGCGACCGAAGGCATGTCACCCGCGGCAAAGCCGTAATGGCGCAGCCAGCGCAGATCGCTTTCGAAGAAGGCGCGCAGGTCGGGAATGCCGTATTTCAGCATGGCGATCCGGTCGATACCCATACCGAAGGCGAAGCCCTGCCACTGATCGGGGTCGATCCCCGCCGCGCGCAGCACGTTGGGATGGACCATGCCCGAGCCCAGGATCTCCAGCCAGGAATTGCCCTGCCCGATCTTCAGCTGGCCGCCTTCCCAGGAACAGCGGATATCCACCTCGGCCGAGGGTTCGGTGAAGGGGAAGTGGCTGGCGCGGAAGCGCAGCTCCACCTCGTCCACCTCGAAGAAGGCGCGGCAGAATTCCTCCAGCGTCCATTTCAGCTGCGCCATGCTGATGTCGCGACCGATGGCCAGACCCTCGATCTGGTGGAACATCGGCGTATGCGTCTGGTCCATGTCCATGCGATAGACGCGGCCCGGCGCGATGACGCGGATCGGCGCGCCCTGTTCCTGCATCGCGCGGATCTGCACGGGGCTGGTATGGGTGCGCAGCACATGCGGCGGCCGGTCGTCGCCCGGTTCGCGATGCATGAAGAAGGTGTCGTGTTCCTGGCGCGCGGGATGTTCGGGCGCGATGTTCAGCGCGTCGAAATTGTACCAGTCGCTTTCGACCTGCGGACCCTCGGCCACGGCAAAGCCCATATCGGCGAAGATCGCCGTGACCTCTTCGGTCACCTGGCTGATCGGATGGATCGTGCCCTGGCGACGCGGACGTCCGGGCAGCGTGACGTCCAGCCATTCGTCCTTCAGCCGCGCATCCAGCGCCGCATCCTCCAATGCCAGCTTGCGGGCACGCAGGGCGGCGTCGATCTCGTCGCGCAGCTCGTTCAGGGCGCGGCCGGTGGTCTGACGCTCTTCCGGCGTCATCTTGCCTAGCTCGCGCATCTTCAGGCTGATCTCGCCCTTCTTCCCGAGGGCGGCAAGACGCACTTCCTCGATCTGGGCGGGATCGGCGGCACCGGCGATACGGTCGAGCCAGGTCTGGCGAAGGGGGTTCAGATCATCCATCGAGGGCCTCATTCCAGTCGGCCACCGGTTAGCATGGGTGCGCGCGCGGGGAAAGCCTGTCCGCCCCCGCGCGCGCCGTTCTTCAGTTCCAGATGTCGCGCGTCACGCCGGGCGCGATGCCGGGATGCTTCTCGATATGGAACTCGGGTTCCTGCCCGGCCTTGCGCTGACGCAGATAGTCGCGCGTGACATGCACGACCGTCCCCGACAGCAGCACGATGGCGATCAGGTTGATCGTGGCCATCAGGCCCATGCTGGCATCCGCGAAGTTGAACACGGTCGAGACGGCCTGAAGCGCGCCCCAGACGACCATGCCCAGAACGGCGATCCGCAGCACCATGATCCCCGACTTGCCTGCACCCAGGAAGACCAGCGCGTTCTCGGCATAGGAATAGTTGCCGATGATCGAGGTGAAGGCGAAGAAGAAGATCGCGATCGCGACGAAGATGTGGCCGAAGCCGCCGAAATGGTCGGCCAGCGCCGCCTGCGTCAGGTTCACGCCGGTCAGCTCATCCGACGGCATGACATCGGCCAGCAGGATCATCACCGCCGTGGCCGTGCAGACCAGGATGGTGTCGATGAAGACGCCCAGTGCCTGCACGAAACCCTGGCTGGAGGGGTGATGCGGATCGGGCACGGCGACCGCCGCGATGTTCGGGGCCGACCCCATGCCCGCCTCGTTCGAGAAGAGCCCGCGCTTGATGCCGTTCATCATCGCGGCCATCACGCCGCCGGTCACGCCGCCCACGGCCTCTTGCAGGCCGAAGGCCGATTTGACGATGCCGATCAGGATGCCCGGCACCGCACCGATATTCATCACAAGCACGATCACCGCAGCCAGCAGATACAGCCCCGCCATGATCGGGACGACCAGCTGCGCGGTCCGCGCGATCTGGGGAATGCCGCCGAAGATGATCACCCCCGACAGGGCCGCGACCACCAGGCCCACGGCCAGCGTGCTGACGCCGAACGACCCCTCGACCGCCTGCGCGATCGAATTGGCCTGCACCGCGTTGAAGACCAGCCCGAAGGACACGATCAGCGCGACCGAGAACAGCGCCGCCATCCAGTGCTGGCCCAGCCCGCGCGCGATGTAATATGCAGGTCCGCCGCGATACATCCCCTGCCCGTCACGCACCTTGTAGAGCTGCGCCAGAAGGCTTTCGGAATATGCGGTGGCCATGCCGACCAGCGCGACCATCCACATCCAGAAGATCGCCCCCGGCCCGCCAAGGGTCAGCGCAACCGCGACGCCCGCGATATTGCCGGTGCCCACGCGGCTTGCCAGCGACACCGCCAGCGCCTGGAAGGGCGAGATGCCCGCGCGGTCGACTTCGCCCGAGCCCTTCACGCAGCGCCACATCTCGCGGAAATGCAGGAACTGGACGAAGCCCAGACGGATCGTGAAATAGATGCCCACGGCCAGAAGGCCGTAGATCAGGACATAGCCCCAGAAGATATTGTTCAGAAAATCGATGATGACGTCCATGCCGACCCTTCCTGTGCCGAGATTTGCGGCAGTCATTAACAGGGATGCCGGTAATCGCAAGCGCGAGAGGTCCGTCAGTCGCGGGGCTCGGCCGTCAGCCAGACGCCGTTCTCGGGGCGCAGGGTCAGGATCATGCGCGGCCGGGGATCGCGGCCCGGCACGCGGCGGAAACGAAAGCGCGACAACAGCGTGGCCAGGATGATCACCGCTTCCTGCATGGCGAAGCTGGCGCCGATGCAGATGCGCGGCCCCGCGCCGAAGGGCAGAAAGGCATACCGGTCAGGCGTTTGCAGGAACCGGTCGGGATCGAAGCTGTCGGGCCTGTCCCATAGCAGGTGATGGCGGTGCAGCGCGTAGATGGGCAGGATCACCGTATCGCCTGGGCGCACCTCGCGCCCGCAAAGGCTGTCATGCGCCTGCGCCGTGCGCGACAGGAACGCCGCCGGCGGATAGAGCCGCAGCGTCTCGTGGACGATGCGCGTGACGATCGGCAGATGCGCCAGATCTTCGGCGGTGGCGGCGCGTCCCTGCAGCAGGTCGCGCGACTCGGTCGCGGCACGTTCCTGCCAGCCGGGGTCGAAGGCCATCAGATAGAGCGCCCAGGCCAGTGTCAGGGCCGTCGTCTCGTGGCCCGCGACGATGAAGGTCAGCAGGTTGTCACGCAGTTCGTCGGGGTTCATCGCGCGGCCCGTTTCAGGGTCCGCGGCACCCAGCAGCAGGTCCAGAAGATCGGGCACGCCCTGATGCGGTCGCTGCGCGCGGGTGGCGATGGCCCGATCCGCGATGGCCTTCATCCGCTTCAGCCCCTGCCCGGCGAACAGCCGCCCCGGACGCGGCAGCCATGCGGGCAGGCCCATCACGTCCATCAGCGACACCTTGGCCGTCTGCGCGATATAGCTGTCGATCGCCGCATGCACCCCATCGCGGTCGAAGGCCCCTTCCCCGCCCGAGAATGTCACGTCCGAGATCACCTCGAAGGTTGCCGCGACCGTTTCCTCGAAGATGTCCATCGCGCCGGGGGCGGCGGCGATGCGGCGGCACGATGCCTCGGCCGCGGCGGTCATCACGGGGGCCAGCGCCTCGACATTGCGGCTGGAGAAGGCGGGCGCGGCCGCGCGACGCTGCCAGCGCCAATGCGCGCCCTCGGCCACGAACAGGCTGTCGCCGATGGCCGGTTCCAGGATCAGCTTGGTCGTGGTGGATTTCGGATAATCCTCGACCCGCTCCTTGAGGATGCGGCGCAGGCTGGCGGGGTCCATGACCATGTGCCAGCGCAGGCCGGTGGTGCCGGACACGATGGGCTGGCGCGTGGCGATGGCGGGGATCAGTTCCAGCACGTTGCGGCGCGCGGTCATCGCCGTGCCCCACAGCCCCAGGGGCCGCATCGCCAGGGGGACGCGGACGGGTTCGCCCCGGACGGTTCGTGTGCTGCTGGGACCTGCTTCCATGCGCGCAGGCTAGGGTCGCGCGGGGTGCCGGGCAAGCCTGTCGGGCGGGGCATGATGTCGCAAAGGCCCCGAACGGAAGAAGGCCCGCGCATCGCTGCGCGGGCCTTCCCCTGAATTGCGAACCCGATCGGATCAGGCTGCGGCTTTCGCCTTCTCGACGATCGCGCCGAACGCTTCGGGCTCGTTCACGGCCAGATCGGCCAGAACCTTGCGGTCAACCTCGATGCCGGCTTTCGACAGCAGGTTGATGAAGCGCGAATAGGTCATCTCGGCGTCGATCGCACGGACACCTGCGTTGATCCGCTGGATCCACAGCGAGCGGAAGCTGCGCTTGCGGTTCTTGCGGTCGCGGGTGGCGTACTGGTTCGCCTTGTCGACGGCCTGCGTGGCGGTGCGGAAGTTGCGCGAACGGTTACCGTAGTAACCTTTGGCAGCCTTCAGGACCTTCTTGTGGCGGGCGTGGGTAACCTTGCCGGATTTGACTCGTGCCATGTTTCAGTCCTCGATCAGCGGTTGTAGGGCATGTACTTCTTGACGATGTTGGCATCCGCGTCCGACAGGACGGTGGTGCCGCGCGCATCGCGAATGAACTTCGTCGTGCGCTTGATCATGCCGTGGCGCTTGCCGGCCTGGCCGGATTTCACCTTGCCCGAGGCCGTGAACGAGAACCGCTTCTTGGCGGCCGACTTGGTCTTCATCTTCGGCATTTTCATCTCCTTCATCAGAGTGAACGTGCGACTCGGCAATGCCATATCGGCCGGACGCACGGGATCGGAAGCGCGCCGTATAAGCGCGTGCCGGGGTTTTGGCAAGTGGTCAGTCGGCCTTTTGCGGCAGAACCGAACCGAAGGCGGTGGCCACGTCAGAAGGGCTGAACGGACCGGGCTGCAACTGCGCGCCCGCGAACAGCGCAAGGATGCCCGCGACCAGCGCCAGGACGGCCAGGCGCGGCGGCTGCAGCCGCAGCAGCTGGACGACCGCCAGCACGACCGAGGCCACGCAGAGCGCGACCCCGATCACCAGCAGGATGGCGGGCAGGCTCATTCCGGATCCGAGGCGAAGATCAGACGCTCGTCACAGGGGGCGATGCGCAGGATGTTCGTCGAACCGGCCACGTTGAAGGGCACGCCCGCGACGACCACGACCTGGCGCGTCTCATCGGCAAAGCCGTAATCGCGCGCGGCGCGGGTCGCGTTGACCACCGCCTCCTTGAAGCGCGACAGGCGGCCCGTGACGACGCAATGCGTCCCCCAGGTCAGGCACATGCGGCGCAGCACGGTCTCGATGGGCGACATGGCCAGGATCGGCACGCGAGGACGTTCGCGCGCGACCAGGCTGACGGTCTTGCCCGACTGGGTGAACACGCAGATCGAGGCCACATCGGTCGTCTCGGCGATCTCGCGCGCGGCGGTCACGATGGCGTCCGGCACGGTGGACAGGCTTGCGCGACGCGCCGCGTCGATGATCGAGCGATAGTTCGGATCGGCCTCGACCGAACGGGCGACGCTGTCCATGGTGCGCACGGCCTCGATCGGGAAATCGCCGGCGGCGCTTTCGGCCGACAGCATGACCGCATCGGTGCCCTCGTAGATGGCGTTTGCCACGTCGCTGACCTCGGCGCGGGTGGGCATCGGGCTCTCGATCATGGATTCCAGCATCTGGGTGGCCACGATCACCGGCTTGGCGGCGGCGCGGCACTTGCGGACCAGGCGCTTCTGGATCGGCGGCACCGAATGCACGGGCAGCTCGACCCCCAGATCGCCGCGGGCGACCATGATGCCGTCGGATGCCTCGAGGATCTCGTCGAAGGCGCGCACGGCGGCCGGCTTCTCGATCTTGGACAGGACGGCGGCGCGACCGCGGGCAAGCGCCTTGGCCTCCTCGACATCCTCGGCGCGCTGCACGAAGGACAGGGCCAGCCAGTCGGCGCCCAGTTCGCAGGCGAATTCCAGATCGGCGCGGTCCTTGTCCGACAGCGCGGCCAGCGGCAGCACCACGTCGGGCACGTTCACGCCCTTGCGGTCGCTGATCGCGCCGCCGACGGTGACGGTGCAATTGGCGAAATCGGCGCCGCATTCGTCCACGCGCAGGCGGATCTTGCCGTCATTGACCAGCAGCTCGCTGCCCTCGATCAGGGCGGCGAAGATCTCGGGGTGGGGCAGCTGCACGCGCTGGCCGTTGCCCGGTGCGTCGTCCAGGTCGAAGCGGAAGCTGTCGCCCGGCGTCAGGTCGTGCGGGCCGTCCGCGAACTTGCCCACGCGCAGCTTCGGACCCTGAAGGTCGGCCAGCACGGCGATGGGGCGACCGGCCTCGGCCTCGATCTGGCGAATGATGTCGTAACGCTCGCGGTGATCCTCGTGGCTGCCATGGCTCATGTTCAGGCGGAACACGTCCGCGCCCGCCTCGAACAGGGCCGAGATCATTTCCTTGGTCGAGGACGCCGGCCCGAGGGTAGCCACGATCTTCACGTTGCGATGTCTTCTCATATCCCGTCCCTTCTCGAATTTAGCGCTATCTATGCCGCAATCATTGCGTGTCGGCAACTGGCGTATGGCGGCGCGACGTCGTAGACAACCTGCATCATGATGGATGACCAAGGCATGACGGACACCCCCTATCACGTCGAGGGCGCGGACCGCCCCTCGCGCTGGCTGATCACCTGCGACCACGCCACGAACCGCGTTCCCGGCTGGGTCGGCGGCGGCGATCTGGGCATCGCGCGGGACGACATGGACCGCCATATCGCCTTCGACGTGGGGGCAGCGGGCCTGACGCGCCAGCTTGCGCGGATCATGGACGCGCCCGCGATCCTCTCGGATTTTTCACGGCTCGTGATCGATCCGAACCGGGGCGAGGACGATCCGACCCTGCTGATGCGGCTCTATGACGGGACGGTGATTCCCGCCAATCGCCACGCCGACGCGGCCGAGCGCGAAAGGCGGCTGCAGCTGCTGCACCGCCCCTATCACGATGCGCTGAGCTGCCTTGCCGACAGGCATCCGGCGCGCTGCATCTGCGCGGTCCACAGCTTCACCCCGCAGTTGCGCGGCCGTCCGCCCCGGCCCTGGCAGGTCGGCATCCTCTACAGCCACCGCGATGCGCGGCTGGGGCCCGCGATGGTGCAGGCCTGCCGCGACGAAGGCTGGATCACCGGGCAGAACGAACCCTACAGCGGTCATCTGGACGGCGATTCCATCGACCGTCATGCGCTGGAACAGGGTCGTCCGAACCTGCTGATCGAGCTCCGCAACGATCTGATCGCCACCCCGGAGGGGCAGGTGGAATGGGCCCGCCGCCTTGCGCCCGTCATCGAACGGGTGCTGGCAGACAGCGGGCTCTAGGGGCTCAGACGCCCAGTTTGCGGCTTTCCTCGAGATAGATCTCGCGCAGGCGGGCCGCCACGGGACCGGGCGTGCCCGAACCGATCTTCGCGCCGTCGATCTCGACCACGGGCATGACGAAGGCCGAAGCCGAGGTCACGAAGGCCTCGTCGGCCTCCTGCGCCTCCTCGATGGTGAAGCTGCGTTCCTCGACCTTCATCTGCGCCTCGGCGGCAAAGCGCAGCACCGCGGCCCGCGTGATGCCATGCAGGATGTCGTGGCTCAGTTCACGGGTGACGATGGTGCCGCCCTTCACGATATAGGCGTTGTTCGAGGTGCCTTCGGTGACGCGGCCATCCTCGACCAGCCACGCATCGTCCACGCCGCGCGCCTTGGCCTCCATCTTGGCCATCGAGGGATAGAGCAGCTGCACGGTCTTGATGTCGCGGCGGCCCCAACGCAGATCCTCGACGCTGACGATGCGCCAGCCGGTCTTGGCGGCGGGGCTGTCGGCCAGGCCCGGCTTCGACTGGGTGAACATCACCACCGTCGGCGTCACCTCGGCCGAGGGATAGGCGAAATCGCGGTCGCCCGGATTGCCGCGCGTCACCTGCAGATAGACGAGGCCGTCCTCGATCCCGTTCTTCTTCAGCAGGGCGCGATGGGCCTCCAGATACGCGTCGTCGCTCAGCGGATTGGCGATCTGCAGTTCCGACAGCGACCGCTTCAGCCGCACCATGTGGCCGTCGAAATCGATCAGCTTGCCGCCCAGCACGCTGACCACCTCGTAGACGCCGTCGGCCATCAGGAAGCCGCGATCGAAGACGGACACGCTGGCCTCGCCCTCGGGCAGATAGGTTCCGTTCACATAAACAATGCGCGACATCGCGTGCCTCCTTGCCATCCGCGTTCGCGCGCGGTCCTGCGCCCAAAGATGCGGCAGGTCAAGCATGCTGCGGTGCAGGAAAACGCTTGATGCATCCGCAGCGCAACATTATTGCTTAGGAAGCCATGCAAACTTTATGAACTGGACCCAGTGATGAGCTTTCGCCTGCAGCCCGCACCCCCGGCCCGCCTGAACCGCTGCCAGCTTTTCGGCCCCGGTTCCCGCACCGCCCTGTTCGAGAAGATGGCCCGGTCCGAGGCCGACGTGATCAATCTCGACCTCGAGGATTCGGTCGCGCCCGACGACAAGGCGCAGGCCCGCGCGAATATCGTGCAGGCGATCGGGGACGTGGATTGGGGCGACAAGACGCTGTCGGTGCGCATCAACGGGCTGGACACCCCCTATTGGTATCGCGACGTGGTCGATCTGCTGGAACAGGCGGGCGACCGGATCGACCAGATCATGATCCCCAAGGTCGGAAACGCATCCGACATCTATGCCGTGGATGCGCTGGTCACGGCGGTCGAACGTGCCAAGGGGCGCCAGAAGCCCATCGATTTCGAGGTGATCATCGAAAGCGCCGCCGGCATCTGCCATGTCGAGGAGATCGCGGCGGCCTCGCCCCGGATGCGGGCGATCAGCCTGGGCGCGGCCGATTTCGCGGCCTCGATGGGCATGGCCACCACCGGCATCGGCGGCACGCAGGAAGATTACTACATGATCCGCGAAGGCCAGAAATACTGGCCCGATCCCTGGCACTGGGTGCAGGCCAAGATCGTGGCCGCCTGCCGCACGCACGGGCTGCTGCCGGTGGACGGCCCATTCGGTGATTTCAGCGACCCCGACGGCTATGTCGCGCAGGCACGGCGATCCGCGACGCTTGGCATGGTCGGCAAATGGGCCATCCATCCCAGCCAGATCGCCCTTGCGAACGAGGTGTTTTCCCCCAGCGACGCCGCCGTCACCGAGGCGCGCGAGATCCTGTCCGCGATGGAGGAGGCCAAGGCCAGCGGCGCGGGGGCCACGGTCTACAAGGGGCGACTGGTCGATATCGCATCGATCAAGCAGGCCGAGGTGATCGTGCGCCAGGCCGAACTGATCAGCTGCGCCTGAGCCTGCGGAACGCGGCGGATGCCCCCCAGCCCGCCGCGACCGCGACCGCCAGCGACATCAACCCGTAGAGAAGCGGCTGCTCGAAGGCGAGGTTGTAGAGCCAGCGTTCCACCCCGACCTTCCGCACCTCGATCCCGGCACGATAGACGTCGATGACCCGCCCGTCGCGCAGCAGGAAGATGCGGGTCTTGTAATCGCCCTCGATCAGGTTGGCGGGCAGGCGGATATCGGTGCGGAACAGCGTGTCCTCGACCAGGGTGACGCTGGATTCCTGCAGGCGGTAATGGCCGTTCTGACGGCGCAGGCGGATCATCGCCTCGGTGAAGGGGCGGGTATCGACCACGTCCGGCGTGCCCGCGAAGGCCCGCAGCGCCTGCGGCAGGGAAATGCGGAAGCGGCTGTCCCAGGCGGGGTCGAGGATCTCGTCCAGGGGCCCCGAGGTCGCCACCGCATAGAAGCTGGGGGCCGCGCCGATGCGCACGCTCTCGGTATTGACCCAGATCCCGAAGCGGCGCTGCTTTTGCCAGATCGTAGCGGGTTGGGACGGGGCCTCGATGGTGACGATCACGTCCAGATCGCCTTCGGGCATGGGCTCCTCGCGCTTGACGGCGCCATAGATCAGGATCTCGGACCCGTCGAAGCTGGTGGTGATCGACACGGATGCGTTGGACAGGCCCGCCACGACCTGCTCGCCCATGGCGCGTTCCTCGGCCTCGATCGGGCTGCGGGGTTGGCCCGGATCGGGAAACAGCGGCCAGCCCATCTCGTCGGTGGGCAGGATGCCCCCGGTTTCGGGAACGGTGGAGCCGGCCCCCTGCCCCAGCGCCGGCCCGCCCGCCAGGATCGCAAGCGCGACGATCAGCGCGCGCATCACCCCGCCCCCGTCGCGATCGAGAACAGATCGTCCGGCGTCAGGAACAGGTCCAGCGCCAGCTTGCCGCAGACCGCCAGCACCAGCAGCGCCAGCAGGATGCGCAGCTGTTCGGCCCGCAGCCTGGCCCCCAGCGTTGTGCCGATCTGTGCGCCGATCACGCCGCCCACGATCAGCAACACCGCCAGCATCACGTCGACCGTGTTGTAGTTCACCGCATGCATCAGCGTGGTGAAGGCCGTCACGAAGGTGATCTGGAACAGCGAGGTTCCCACCACGACCTTGGTCGGCATCCCCAGAAGATAGATCATCGCGGGCACCATGATGAAGCCGCCGCCCACCCCCATGATCGCGGCCAGGACGCCCACGGCCACGCCCACCAGCAGGGGCGGGATGACGCTGATATACAGCCCCGAGGTCCGGAACTTGACCTTGAAGGGCCAGCGATGGATCCAGCTGTGCTGATGCGACCTTCGCCTGCCCCCCGTCGCATTGCGCGACCGCGACAGGGCGCGGACGCTTTCCTGCAGCATCATGCCGCCGATCAGGCCGAGGAACACGACATAGCAGAGCTGGACGACCAGCTCGACCTGGCCGATGCGCTGCAGGATGGTGAAGACCAGCACCCCCAGCCCCGACCCGACAAGGCCGCCCACAAGCAGCACGCCCCCCATGCGGAAATCGACCGTCTTGCGCTTCATATGCGCCAGAACGCCGGAGACAGAGGATGCCACCACCTGGTTCGACCCCGTGGCCACCGCGATGGCCGGGGGAATGCCGATGAAGAACAAAAGCGGCGTGATGAGGAAGCCCCCGCCCACGCCGAAAAGGCCGCTCATGACGCCGACCAGCCCGCCAAGCCCCGTCAGCGTGAAGGCGTTGACCGAGACCTCGGCAATGGGAAGGTAGATCTGCATCCGCGCGGCCCGTCCTTTTCACCGCTCAGGATGACGCGGGGACGCGGCATCGTCAAACCGCTTTCGCATTCCCGCCCCCACGGTCGCCCGCATTAACCATGATCGCCACGCGGCTACGGGTTGAAGCGCAATGCCCGCGCGGCTAATCGTTACGGATCACGATCGCGCGGCGGCGGATTGGCCCCCGACGCATATCTTTCCCGGGGGACCCGATGCGCATTCTCATCACCAATGACGACGGCATCAACGCACCCGGATTGCAGGTGCTGGAACAGATCGCCACCCAGCTTGCGGGCCCGGAGGGCGAGGTCTGGACCGTCGCCCCCGCCTTCGAGCAGTCGGGCGTCGCCCATTGCATCAGCTACAGCCACCCCACCATGATCGCGGAACTGGCGCCCCGACGCTTCGCGGCCGAAGGCAGCCCCGCCGATTGCGTGCTGGCGGCGCTTGGCGACATCATGAAGGACGATCTGCCCGACCTGGTCCTGTCGGGCGTGAACCGCGGCAACAATTCGGGCGAGAACGCGATGTATTCGGGCACCATCGGCGGCGCGATGGAGGCGGCGCTGCAGGGCATGCCCGCAATCGCCCTGTCGCAATACATGGGCCCCGAGACCGCCGTGCTGGACGATCCGTTCGAGGGCGCACGCCTGACCGGCGCCTCCGTCATCCGCCAGATCCTCGATCACGGCGACTGGACGTCGGATGCGGATTTCAGGCTGTTCTACAATATCAACTTCCCCCCTGTTCAGGCATCCGACATCCGCGGGTTGCGGGTGGTCCCGCAGGGCCGCCGCCGCGGGTCGCGCTTTGGCGTCGAACCCTATGTCGCGCCGAACGGGCGGCGCTTCATGTGGGTGCGTGGTGGGTCGCAGCAGGTTCCCGCGACCGAAGGCAGCGACGTGGCGGTCAACATGGACGGCTTCGTCTCGGTCACGCCGATGCGCGCGGACCTGACCTGCCATGCCTCGCTGGACGGGCTGTCGCGGGCGCTGGATGCCACGCCCTTGAAACGGACCGCCGGATGAGCGGCCCGCTGCCCGAGGACGAGGCCGAGCGCAAGATGCGCTTCCTCTTCCAGCTGCGGTCGCGCGGGGTGACCGATCCGCGCGTCCTGGCCGCGATGGAACGGATCGACCGCGGCCTGTTCGTCAAGGGACAGTTCGCGGATCGCGCCTACGAGGACACTCCCCTGCCCATCCCCTGCGGCCAGACGATCAGCCAGCCATCCGTGGTGGGGCTGATGACGCAGGCGCTGGCGGTCGGGCCGCGCGACACCGTGCTGGAAATCGGGACAGGGTCGGGATACCAGGCGGCGGTCCTGTCGGGGCTGTGCCGCCGCATCTACACGGTGGATCGTCATCGCCGCCTCGTGCAAGAGGCCGAGGCCGTGTTCGCGGAACTGGGGCTGCACAACATCGTGGCGCAGATGGCGGACGGATCGCGCGGCCTGCCCGATCAGGCCCCCTTCGACCGCATCCTCGTGACCGCCGCCGCCGAGGATCCGCCCGGTCCGCTGTTGGCGCAGCTGAAGATCGGGGGTATCATGGTGGTGCCTGTCGGACAGTCGGACGCGGTGCAGACGCTGATCCGCGTCAGCCGGACGGAAACCGGCTTCGATTACGACGAATTGCGGCAGGTGCGGTTCGTGCCGCTGGTCGAGGGGTTGGGCCAGACATGACCCCCGGCAGGCATGCAGGCAAAGGGGCAAGAACGATGGGCATACCAAGATCCCGGACCGGCGCGGCGCTTCTGGCGCTGATGGCCGTGGGTGCATGCGCGAATGGCAGCTTCGACCCCGATCTGCGGGGCATCATCGGGGCCGGCGGGCTGGATACCAGAGGCGCGGCCGCACAGGCCGCCGCACGTCCCGCACCCGACAGCCGTGGCGTCATCACCTTCCAGAACGGACAGGTCGCGCTGGCCAATGGCGGCGACACGCCCGCAACGGTCGCAGCACGGCTGGGCATAGATGCCGCGCGTCTGGCGGCCCATAACGCCCTGCCCGTCGATGCCCCCCTGAATGCCGGGGCCGTGCTGGTCCTGCCGCAGGCCGTGGCCACGGCACAGGCCGCCGCACCAGGCACCGCCCCAGGCACTGCCACCGTGACCGACCCCTTCGCGGGCCAGGCGGGCAATGCCACCCGCGCGACCGACACCGCACCCCGCAACCACGTGGTTGCCAAGGGCGAGACGGCTTGGTCGATCGCGCGCAAATACGACATCTCGGTCCAGGATCTGGCGTCCTGGAACGGGCTGCCCGCGAACATGGCCCTGCATCCGGGACAGCGCCTGATCATTCCCAAACCCGGCCAGAACGCCCCTGCCAGCGGCAACACCCGCCCGGGCGAGGGCACGCCGACGCCGGTCCCGCCATCGGCCGCGGCCCCCCTGCCCGACGAGGAGACGGCCCCCGCATCCGAACCGCCCCCCGAAGCGCCCCGGACGGATCTGGGCGCGACGCGCACCGCCGCCTCGGGCAGCGGCCGCTTCGCCATGCCGGTCGCCGGCTCGATCATCCGCGATTACGAGAAGGGCAAGAACGACGGCATCGACATCGCGGCCCCGGTGGGCACGGCGGTGAATGCGGCGGGCAACGGCACCGTGGCCGCGATCACCCGCGACACCGAGGGCACGCCCATCGTCGTGGTCCGTCACGACGGCGATCTGATGACCGTCTATGCGGGCCTCGACGATGTCAGCGTGGCCAAGGGCGACAGCGTGCAGGCGGGCCAGGGGATCGGCAAGGCGGGCAGTGGCGGCTCGGTCCATTTCGAGGTCCGCAACGGCTTCGACAGCCGCGACCCCACCGATTACCTGAACTGACGCTCAGCCGATCAGGGCGCGTTCCTCGGCCACCGCGATCTCGCGCCGGACAAGGGCGCGCAGATTGGCCGAGAACCGCTGGCCCATCTCTCCCTCCAGCTCCTCGCGGACCAGTTCGGTCAGCTGCGTGGCCAGCGCAGGGTCCGTCAGCACGGCCATGACGACCGGTTCGACCTGCGGCGCCTCGGCGGGCATCTGGATCACGATGGGCGCAGGCGGGGCCGCGGGTTCAGGCACATCCTGCACAGGGGGGCGCATCCGCATGGCGATCCGGTCGCGCCAGGCACGGATCGGGCCGGGGCGCACCATCCGGGGCGCGGGCTTGTGCGGCAGCGGTTCGTGCGGCAGCGGTTCGGGCAGCTCACCGCTGTCCAGCATGTCGCGAATCGATCGGATCGTTGTGCCGATTTGGCTGCGGATCGCCTGCGCGTCCCCTGCCGATACGGCGGCGGCGTCGCTGAACGCCTGCGGGTGGCGGACGGGCCCGCTCATTGCGGTCCCGCCTGTCTGTCAGTCGCGCCCGATGGCGCGCAGGACGCGGTCCAGACGCTCGCCCTGCTTGCTGGTGAAGGGCGCGTCGCGCACGGCGTTGTAGTATTGCGATGGGTCATAGGTCGGAACCCCCAGTTTCAGGTTTTCTACCGTCAACAAACCCATAGCGCCCATAAGTTGATAATGCGCTAATTGCAGATTGGACTCGGCCGAGATCCGGTCGGCCCGCGCCTCGAGAAGCGATTGTTCCGCATCCAGCACGTCCAGCGTGGTGCGCGCACCCAGAAGCGCCTCTTCGCGCACACCGTCATAGGCCTGCTGCGCGGCGCGGATCTGCTGCTCGATCGCCCCGATCTGCGCGCGTGCCACGTCGATATTGGCCCAGGCCTCGCCCACGGTCTGGCTGATCTGGCGGGCCCCGTTCAGCAGGGCGGCACGGGCCTCGTCGCGCTGCGCCATGGCCTTGCGATGCGCCGCCGACAGCGCACCGCCGGAATAGATCGTCTGGCTGAGCGTCAGCCCGAACCCCGAACTGTTGGAGCTGACCTGCCGACCCGGCGTCAGTGTGCTGGCAGGCGCGCGCGTCACGCCGACATTGGCCGTGCCCGTCAGTTCCGGATTGCGTTCGGCGGCGGCGGCCGCGACCCCCAGTTCGGCCGCGGCGGCGGTGCGTTGCGCCTGCAGGATCGAGGGATGGGTGCGCTGCGCGATGCCGCGGGCCTGGTTCAGGTCCGCCGGCAGGTTCGGCAGCGCGGGCGGTGCCGACAGGTTCTGCGGCATGGCGCCGGTGACCAGCATGTAGGCCTCTCGGGCGATCTCCAGATCACCCTGGGCGGATGCCAGCGTGGCACGCGTCGCGGCCAGCTGCGCATCGGCCAGTGCCACGTCCGTGACGGTGATCTCGCCCACGTCGAAGCGATCCTGCGCGGCCTGCCGTTCGCGGGTCAGAACCTCGACCGAGTTCTGCTGCAGCGCGACCTGCTGCAAGGCCTCGCGCACGCCGAAATAGGCGCTTGCCGCATCGAACAGCACCTGCTGCTCGACCGAGACCAGCGCCTGGCGCGTCGCCAGCACCTGCTCCTTGGCCGCGTCGATGGCCAGCTGCGAACGCCCGAAATCATAGAGCGTCATCGAGAAGTTCAGATCGAGCGAGGTCTGGTGCGTCGTCGTGATCCCTTCGGTCCGAAGGGCCCCGTATTCGGCCACCCATTGCACGACCGGGCGCAGCGCCGAAACGGCATCCGCGACATCTTCGTCGGCGGCGCGCAGGACGGCGCGGTTCTGGTCCAGCAGGGCCGAATGGCGATAGGCGGCGACCATGGTGTCGGCCAGGCTCTCGGCCCGCGCGGGCACGGTCGCGACCAGCGTCAGGATGGCAGCCGCGGCGATGCGCTTCATTCCCATCACAGCGAGAACCCCCGTTCCCGAACGAATCCCGGCAGCAGCGGGGCATTCGCGTTGAAAAGATATCGCCAGCTGACATGACCGTTGCGCATCAGGCCCATGCGGACCACGCCCAGCGACCCTTCGCGGAACAGCGCGACGATGCGCCCGCCCTCGTTCAGCTGATCGAGAATGCCCGCCGGGATCTCCTCGACCGCGCCTTCGATCAGGATGGCGTCGAACGGCCCCTGCTTGGGGGCGCCTTCGGTCAGGGCGGCCTGCAGGACGGCGACGTTGAAGATCCCGGCCTCGGTCAGGCAGCGTTCGGCCTCGGATGCCAGTTCCTCGCTGTCCTCGATCGCGACGACCGCCTCGGCCATGCGGGCGATCAGCGCGGCGGTATAGCCCAGCCCGCAGCCCAGATCGAGCACCATGTCGTCGGGCTGCACGTCCAGCGCATCCAGCATCTTGCCCACGGTGCGCGGCTCCAGCATCACCCGATCCTCGGAGATGCGCATGTTCTCGCCCAGATAGGCGATGCCGCGCTTGGAGGCCGGCACGAAATCCTCGCGCGGGACGATCAGCATCGCGTCCAGCACCGGAAAGCTGAAGACATCGTTTGGGCGGACCTGCGTATCAACCATCATCGTGCGGCGCGTGGCGAAATCGGTCATCCTTGGGGAACCTCTGCTCGGGCTTACATCATCGCTTATTGCCATGTTTGGGGTGACTGGGCAACGTCGCACATGGACCCGCCCGCCGCACGATCACGTCTTGCGCGTCCTGCGGCGATGGGTTATCTGGCTGCCACTCTCGACGGCGGTGGGTTGGCGGAGAGGTTACGCACCGGATTGCAAATCCGTGAAGACCGGTTCGATTCCGGTACCCACCTCCATTTATCTTCAAGCACTTGCGTCACCCCTTTCAGTGTAGCGGCCCTGCCGTTTACATATGCGTTTACATTCATCGCAAATTTTCTTGCTGTTTGGCTCGCTCAAGCTTCCCGCTTACCTCGTCACTTTCGTCTGGACTAACGCGAGCGTAAATTTCGATGACTTGCGATGCATAGCGGACAGACCACCCCATCAAGGTTGCAATCTGGCGTAGGGAGAGGTCCGCATTGAGCAAGCGAGTAGCCGCTGTGCCCCGTGTGTCGGCTAACGTTTTCTCGCGGCCATCTTCCCAAGGTGGTATCTTGGCTTCGCGCCGCCACTTAGTGATCTGGTTGGAGGCCCAGCGAGCAGATAGTTGATGGCCAAGCTGGCTGACAAGAAGTGTCTCTTGGCCTGCTGGCGTCGCTTCGACCAGCTCCGCCAAGCCAGTAGTCACGGGTATATAAGCAACCCAGCCACGCTTGCCTGTCTTGAAGCGCAGGCGTTTCCCAGACCTGGTATCTTCGAAGTGATCAATCCGAACCTCCACTAGGTCTGACACTCGCAGTCCGGTCTCACAGCCCAACAACAGGATGCGCTGCACCCAACTCGGCGCCACCTTCTTGAATGCCGCAATGTCTGCCGGGGTCCATACAATCTCGCTACGATTTGAGGAGTAGAGCTTCTTCAGACGATTACAGTGGTGCTCCTTGATCCGTCCTTCACTGACAGCCCAGTTTAGGAGTTTGACGGCGTGAGTTCCCGCCATGTCATACTGCTTCGGTGAATGTATCCAACGCTTCCGCCAAGCGTTAAACTCCGCCCGAGACGCAGGTTCTTCGAACATTGCGACCGGATCCTCACCAAACTCGACCTGGAAACGCTTCACCCAGAGCTCGACATCTTCCCGCGAGCGAGCCTTTGGAGGCATCGCGTCGCTGCTCAGGAACTCGTCAACAAGCTGCGCCACCAAATGCGCATGCTGCTTTGGCTTTGAAGTGCTCGCAGCAAAGGCTTGGAAAAAGTCAGGCACGCGAGGAGTGCGCGCCATGTCCTCCCAGAACTTCGGGCCGCCGCGCCAAGCATAGAAATGATACTTATAGCCTGCTGAGACTTTGCGCCGAACTCGATGCATCCCTTTCGGCAAGTCACTGCTGCGCACGGCGTAACCTCCGCTGAGCCACCAGCCCAGTCTCTTTGCGCTCACCTTCTGCGGGGTGGGGCGGGATGTGCTGGGCCTTGTCCAGCTGGAATCGAACGTGAACGGGGTCGAAGTAGTGTGGCTTGCGGCGGATCGGCTGGATACCGACGCGTGCGCAGAAATTCCGGAAAGGTCCGCTGGAGTTCGCGAATCCTAGACGCGTCGCAAGTTCATGGGCGGACATCAGTTCAATCATCAGCATCACCTAGGCTCCTGCGATCGAGGGGAGCCACGGTATTCCGCTCAAGAAACTCGTCTATCGCTTCTGGCGGGATCAGATTCCTCCGGCAGACCCGAACATACTGAACCGCTCCGGGTTT
>NZ_JAHKQB010000010.1 GCF_018860625.1 Paracoccus sp. C2R09 | reverse complement strand
TTCCTGCGTAGCGATCTGGCGAAGCGCCGTATCATGACCTGCGCGGAAGCGATGAATCTGCCGCACCGTCATCGCGCCGAAGTGGCAGGGCTTATGCTGGTCCGCCAGCGGCCCGGCTCGGCCAAGGGCACGATGTTCATCACCTTGGAGGACGAGACCGGCATCGCCAATCTCGTTGTCTGGCCAAAGATCTTCGAGGCCAATCGCCGAACCATTCTCTCGGCCGGCATGATTGGGGCCCGCGGTCGCATACAGCGCGAGGGCGACGTCGTGCATTTTGTCGTTGAACACATGACCGACCTTTCGGCGGCGCTTGCCAGTGTCGGAAATCGTGCGGCATTCCCTTTACCGCACGGCCGAGATGACGAGTTTCATCACGGCAGCACCACTTCCGATCCACGCCACCCAAGGCCGCGCGACATGTTCACCCGCGACCTGCATCTCGATACGATCCGTGTGAAGACGAAGGACTTTAAGTAACTTGTGCCAGTGGCCCTACCCGCCCTCCCGCACCCTAAGGGAGCGTTTTGGCCAATTCGGCCTAAAGCGGATATTTCTTAGACTATCTTCATGCTGCGGTGCAGCTTTCGGATTGCTGCCCCTCGTGCGATCTGCATCAGTTTCGGCGCGCGTGCGGCAGCTCTGCGAACGATTGGCGCGGTTATTCAGTGATGCGATGACAACGTAACTTCTCACGGCAGCACGGTTGACTGTTACGACAACGTATCACATTGTTCGCGCTGAAGGTTGCTTATCCAAGCGCCCTCCACATATTCGCCCCCGAAGCGAAAGACACAGATTATGAGACAGATGACGGCGTCTGAACTGCGCCTCGCCGCGGCGTTCGGCCGGCGGATCAGGGATCGCCGTCTTGAGCTCGGCTACACCCAAGACAAGCTGGCGATGCTGGTGGGGGCCAATCGTCGCGCCATCGGCGAGCTTGAGAACGGCAAGGGTAAGAGCTACCTCGGCCTCGCTCTCTCCATCGCGGACACACTTGGGTTCGCACAGCTGGGAGGCGTATCCACTTCACACAAATCGTCGCGCCGCCTTCCCGGAGGCAAGGCGAGCGGATGAAGCTCTATTTCGGGGACATGGAGATACAAGCCGGCTTGCCGTAGACCCTGACAAGCGCATCCAGTTCCCGGGCCACCCACGCGCCAGGGAGGCTCATGTCGGCGACCAGACACAGGTTCTCTTGGCGGCAATCGTCGATCACCGCAAGGATCCGGAACTTGCGCGACTCGCCCCGAACGTGTCCGCCGCGAAGTCCAGCGACCAGCGCTGGTTCGGCTCTAGGGCCAAGGGCATTGGCGTGCGCGTTCCACTGGCCCGTTTGCCACCGCGCCTGCGCCTAACTGACGACCCTTCCTCAGGATAGAGCCGATACAGCTTCTTCGGGTTCATCAGCATGCCTCTGCGCTCCAGCAGCAGCCCGATGCGCCGATAGCCAATCCGTCGGCGCACGGCGGCGATTTCCTGTGACCGGGGAACCCCGCTCGGTGATCTGCGCGGCCGCGTCCCGCTTGAACTCATCGCTGAACTTGCTGCTGCTCATCATGGCCTTCCTGCTTCAAAACTAGCGAAGAAGGCGTCCGAGATACACGGGGCTATTCACCCCTTTATGCCGTGTTCCGGCATTGCCCAGGACCCATATAGTGAAAGCTTTGCTTGGTTGGCTGCGCTACGGCAATTTAGCGTCATGCCATTTATGCAAATGACCGCGGAGGGCTCTTGACCTACCACATCAATCTGCCGCCATTGGCGACGCCGCTTGGTCGTGGGAGCCCAAGACCCGCGCTTTCGGCCCATAGCTGACCTTGACGCTTAGCGCGGGCAAGGGGCACAGTCGGCCCTATCGGGACCTTCACGAAGCACCCCACAAATGGCGGTTTCAGTGCAAACTCTCTGAGCTTGCCGCAATTGGCATAACGCACACTTTCTTTCACTACGGGATCAAGCGTCCCCACGTTGCCTCAAAGTTCCTCACTTGGTCTACTGGCAAGCGTTGGGCGCAGTATCAAACCTGATCAACTTCAAAAACCGAATTTATTGCCGATGACAAAAGAAAAAATTCAAACTGAAGCGGATGCATTGCGCTCAATTCTTGATTGGTCGAAAGAACGTCCTGCTTGGCAGCGCGACGCACTTAGGCGCCTACTTCAAAACGGCGAGCTGACGGACGCTGACATTGCAACTCTCGCCGACCTATGCAAGGACAAATCGAACCCATCTTATCCTCTAAGGGAAGAGCACATCTCGGCTCAGAAAACAGGTGCGCCAACAGTGGCGCTGAAGAGCATTCGCAATGTCCAGAACGTCAACGCCCTCGCCGAGAAGCAAACCCTTTCCTTCATCCCGAAAGGGATCACGATCATCTACGGCGACAATGGCGCTGGTAAATCCGGCTACGTTCGCCTCCTGAAGCGTTCCTGCCGGGCCAGGAACGCAAGGGGCAAGGAGGAGACGCTCCTTCCGAACATCTATGAACAGGCCAAAGGGCCCCAATTCGCAGAGCTTGAATACCAAGCCGGGGCGCAGACGCAGAAGGCGACCTGGAAGAGCGGCCAGCCAGTCGATGCGCTTTTTTCCGAAATCAGCGTCTTCGACTCCCGCACCGCCAACGTTCACGTAGAGGAAACCAACGATCTCGCCTACACGCCGTTTCCGATGAAAGTGCTCGAGCGGCTTGTCGCCGCTTGCAAGTCGGTCAAGGAGACGATTGACGGCGAGATCGCGGTGATCAAAGCGCAGACACCGCGAAGCGTTTCAGATCCCTCATGTTCGCCAAACACTGCCGTTGGGCAGATGATGGCCATGCTCGGGAAGGATACGAAGCCGGAAGCCGTTGAAACCTTGGCCGCGTTGAGCGACGAAGAGGCGGCGCGTCTCGCTGAATTGACTTCGGATTTCGCCCACGACCCCAAGGCCACGGCGCGGCGGCTCCGGGCGCAGAAGACCCGGCTCGAGACCATCCGAACCAGGCTTCATACCTTAAAGGCCGCGGCCTCTACCGAAAGCGCCGGGCAGCTGGCAACGCTCTCTTCTGATCTCAGGGCCAAAACGGAGGCGGCCAGGCTTGCCTCTGCCGCGCTCTTCAAAAACGAGCCGCTGGAGGGCGTCGGATCGGAAACTTGGCGGACACTCTGGGAGGCAGCGCGCGCTTATTCCACCGCCGATGCCTATCCGGAGACAGCTTTCCCGGTCACCGGCGAGGAAGCCCGCTGCGTCCTTTGCCAACAGGAACTCAGCGAACAGGCGGGAAGCCGCCTGCACCGGTTCGAGGCGTTCGTTCAGGATCGCACCCAACAGGATGAAGAAGCCGCTCGGCGCGCGCTCTCAGCCTTCGTCGAGACTTTGCGCAAGGCTTGGCTCAGTCGCAGGACGCGTCTGGAAGACCGCAGGTTCCTCGCAGAAGAATTCGGCAATCAAGAAGTCGCGGCCGCATACACGTTGTTCACAGTCCGGATCTTGTGGCGGCTTCGCGCAGTGCTCCGGGCGGGCGCCGACGTCGCTCTGTCATTGCCCACCCTCGACGATCTCGGTCTCGATGCCGTGATTGATGCCCTCGATACGCGCGCCGACGCGCTGCTTGCCGATGAGGAAGCCCCGGAACGAAAGGCGCTGAGAGCCGAGCTAGCTGGGCTGCAAGACCGGCAGTGGCTCACCGGGGTGAAAGACGACGTGCTTGCAGAAATCGAACGCGCAAAGGATGTCGGCGCGCTTAACGCGGCCTTGAAAGACACTAAGCAGAACACGATCACTGCGAAGAACACCGAGCTGTCGAGAGCGCTGATCACCGAGCGGCTACGCGGGCGCTTCGCCCAAGAAATCAATCACCTCGATCTCGCGGGACTGTCGATTGAGCTCGAACAGGCAGGTTCGCAAAGTGGGATCTCCCGGTTCAAGGTCAGCCTGATGCACAAGAAGTCAGAGAATGCTGGATCGATCCTCAGCGAAGGCGAATACCGCTGCGTCGCGCTTGCCGGGTTCCTCGCCGAGCTCGCTACAAACGATAGCGAGTCCGGCATCATTTTCGACGATCCCGTCTCGTCTCTGGACCATCTCCACCGTGAATCCATCGCCAAAAGACTGGCCGAGGAAGGGCGCAAACGTCAGGTGATAGTCTTCACCCACGACCTTCCCTTTCTGTTCCTTCTGCGCAACGCCTGCGTTCACGGGGACGATCCGGCGCTGAAGACAGAGGTGGCGGTCCGCCATATTCAGAAGCGGCAGGACACGCCGGGCTTTTGCAGGAACGAGCCGCCCGAGAAGGCGCAGGATGCCCGCTCGCGCCTAAAGACAATGCGCAACCACCTTGCGAAAGCAAGGGTCCAGTATGACAACGATCCGGATGGCACGGACTGGCTAATGACCGCTCGCGGACTCACCGACAGCCTCCGCCAAACGTGGGAAGCCGCTGTAGAGGATTCGATCGCGCCTGTGCTCCGCACCTTCTCCAGCAAAGTGGATACGAAGGGCTTCGCCAAACTCTCAGCAATCACCGAGCAGCACGCCAAGACCATGCGTCAGCACTATGGGGAATGCTCTATACTGCTTCACAAGATTTCGGATGCGATGAACCCCGTCACTCCAACGCCTGACCGTATCGAGAAGGAACTTGACGCACTCACGGTCTGGCTCGACGATGTCTCAAGTCGCCAGAAGAAAATTTAAGCCACCCGAGTGATCTCCGCACAGTAACGGGCCCGACTTTTCGGACGGCCGCTTCTGGCGTGTCGCATCCGTTCATTCGAAGCGCAGCGAAGGTCGGCTTGCCGCCCATTGTCATCACATAATATCTAAGCTTGTCATCGGATCACGAGCCCGCGCTCTGTCTCGCACATACTTTCCGCATACTGAGCCGGGGAATGCCCGTGGAAGCGCGCTGGACGACCTTCGACACGGCGACAGCAACTCCGGGACGAGCAGAGTCAGAAGCTCATCAATGAATGCGATCTGGATCTCTCGAAAACGGGGCAACTGTGATGAGGTGCTCCGGCCGGCCGCTAAGCGACTAAAGCAGGAAGTCTTAAAATCAATGACTTACAAAACCTTTGCTCGGAGCCGGCTTAAGATACCCCCGGATGGCACTAACTATGCACGGAGTAACAAAGGGATCAATGCGTCCAGGGGGCGCGGCGGTCGGTTGCGAAGTTTTCGCCGTAACCGCGGGGGCGGATATTGGTGCCGCGCTTGTGCGGCTCCTGCACGATGTAATCGAGGCCGCGCTCCTTGGCGTAATCCTCGGCCTGCTTGCGGGTATCGAAACGCAGGCGGACCTGGGATTGCGTGTCGTCGCTGCTGGTCCAGCCCATCAGGGGATCGATCTCTCGTGCGTCGGCATGGGGGTATTCCAGGAACCACCCACGGGTGCGGGCCATCCCCGAGGTCATCGCATTGCGGGAAGGTTGATAGATACGGACACGCATGGGCTTATTCCTCGACCGAACTCGGGCTCCTGTATCGCTGCAAATGCGGCACCCTTCAAGACCCGCCATGATGCAGGAACGCATGCGTGGCGATTTCGTTGACCTGCAGCCGATAACAAAGGAAACATCCCATGCTGCGCATCACCGCAACCGCATTCGCCACCCTGATCGCCGCCCTACCCGCCATGGCCGAGAACCACGAAGGTCACGGTGATCAGGCCAATCCCGACATGATGGCCGACGCCATGACTGCCGATATCGCGGGCGCCGACGGTACGCCCCACGGCACCATCACCGCGATTCCCACGCCGTCGGGAATGCTGCACGTGAAGATCGACCTGACCGACGTTCCGGCCGGCATCTATGGCGCGCATTTGCATGAAACCGGCCTGTGCGAAGGCCCCGAGTTCCAAAGCGCGGGCGGGCATCTGGCAGGCGAAGGCCGCGATCACGGCGTGCATGCCGAAAACGGTCCGCATCTGGGTGACATGCCGAACATCCATGTGCCCGATTCGGGCGAAGTGATGGTCGAATACTTCCTGCCCGATCTTGGTGCCGAACAGATCGTCGATGGCGACGGTACCGCCTTCATGTTGCATTCGGGCCAGGATGATCTGGAATCGCAGCCCTCGGGGGATGCCGGCGGACGGATGGCCTGCGCGGTCCTTGCCGCTGCGGAATGACCCGACGGGGCGCTTCGGCGCCCCTTTTTTACATTGCCGGAAAAAGGGTTATGATGGGAACGACCCCGCCGACGCGGCGTTCGTCACCTGACAAGCACGAGGTTCCCCGATGAAGATCCCACTTGCCCTGCTGGCTGCCGCCACCATTTTGTCCGCCTGCGCAGGCGGTCCCAGCTATACCGTCGCCGACCGCGTCTGCAATCCGGCGCACCATGCCCGCGTCATCGGCATGAACTGGGGCGAGGTGAACTTTCCCCCGTCGCTGCGGGTCCGCCTGACGGAACTGGGCAAGCCTGTGCCGCTTGCGACCGACCCTGCCCGCCTGACCCTGCATACGGATCCGAAGGGCTGGATCGGCCGCGTCAGCTGCGGTTAGGCCCGACGCTTCGAGCGTTTGTTCCCGCCGCGTTGCCCCGCGCGCCCGGCGGATGAGCGTCCCGCACTGCGGGTCGCCTGCTCGGATGCCTGCTCGATGGCTGATTGACGCGCCAGCGGATCATCGGAGACGGCCAGATCCACCGCCTCCAGACGCTTGACCTCGTCGCGCAGGCGAGCGGCTTCCTCGAATTCGAGGTTCTCGGCGGCCTTGCGCATCTGATCCCGCATCGCGTCCAGATGGGCCTGCAGGTTCGCGCCGATCTTGGCACCCTCGACCTTGGCCGTGACGCGCGATTGATCTGTATCGCCCTGCCACAGCCCCGCCAGGACATCCTCGACATTCTTGCGCACGGTCTGCGGCGTGATGCCGTGTTCCTCGTTATAGGCGATCTGCTTCTCGCGGCGGCGTTCGGTCTCGGCCATGGCCCGTTCCATGCTGCCCGTCACGCGGTCGGCATACATGATGACGCGCCCGTCGGCATTCCGCGCAGCGCGCCCGATAGTCTGCACCAACGAGGTTTCCGAACGCAGGAAGCCCTCCTTGTCGGCATCCAGGATCGCAACCAGCCCGCATTCGGGGATGTCCAGCCCCTCGCGCAGCAGGTTGATGCCGATCAGCACGTCGAAGGCCCCCAGACGCAGGTCGCGCAGGATCTCGATCCGTTCGATCGTGTCGATATCGCTGTGCATGTAGCGGACCTTGATGCCCTGCTCGTGCATGTATTCGGTCAGATCCTCGGCCATGCGCTTGGTCAGCGTGGTGCAAAGCGTGCGGTATCCGGCAGCGGTCACCCGGCGCACCTCGTCCAGCAGATCGTCCACCTGCGTCTCGACCGGGCGGATCTCGATCATGGGGTCCAGAAGGCCGGTCGGACGGATGATCTGTTCGGTGAAGACGCCGCCCGTCTGGTCCATCTCCCATTGGGCGGGGGTCGCACTGACGAAGACGGATTGGGGGCGCATGGCGTCCCATTCCTCGAACTTCAGCGGGCGGTTGTCCATGCAGCTGGGCAGACGGAAGCCGTGTTCGGCCAGCGTGAACTTGCGCCGGAAGTCGCCTCGATACATTCCGCCGATTTGCGGCACGCTGACATGGCTTTCGTCGGCAAAGACGATGGCATTGTCGGGAATGAACTCGAACAAGGTGGGGGGCGGTTCGCCCGGGGCGCGTCCCGTCAGATAGCGGCTGTAATTCTCGATGCCGTTGCAGACGCCCGTGGCCTCCAGCATCTCGATGTCGAAATTGGTCCGCTGCTCCAGCCGCTGCGCTTCCAGCAGCTTGCCTTCCTCCTGCAGGACCTTCAGCCGGTCGTGCAGCTCTTTCTTGATGCCCTTGACCGCCTGCTGCATCGTCGGGCGCGGCGTGACATAGTGGCTGTTGGCATAGATGCGGATCTGCTTGAAGCTGTCGGCCTTGGCACCGGTCAGCGGATCGAATTCGGTGATCGCCTCCAGCTCGTTGCCGAAGAAATCGAACCGCCAGGCCCGATCCTCGAGGTGGGCGGGCCAGACCTCGACCAGGTCGCCCCGCACGCGGAAGCTGCCGCGCTGGAAGCTGGTATCCAGACGCTTGTACTGCTGCGCCACCAGCTGGCTCAGGAATTCGCGCTGGTCATAGCTCTCGCCGACGACCATGTCCTGGGTCATCGCCGAATAGGTCTCGACCGAACCGATGCCATAGATGCAGCTGACAGATGCCACGATGATCACGTCGTCGCGTTCCAGAAGCGCCCGCGTCGCACTGTGGCGCATCCGGTCGATGGCCTCGTTGATCTGGGATTCCTTCTCAATATAGGTATCGCTGCGGGCGACATAGGCCTCGGGCTGATAGTAGTCGTAGTAGCTGACGAAATACTCGACCGCGTTGTCGGGGAAGAAGCCCTTGAATTCACCGTAGAGCTGGGCCGCCAGCGTCTTGTTCGGCGCAAGGATGATCGCGGGGCGCTGAGTCTCTTCGATGATCTTGGCCATGGTATAGGTCTTGCCGGTGCCGGTCGCGCCCAGCAGGACCTGGTCCCGTTCGCCCGAGACGACGCCGGCCGACAGCTCCTTGATGGCTGTCGGCTGGTCGCCTGCCGGCGAGAAGTCGGATTTCATCACGAAGCGCTTGCCCCCCTCGAGCTTGGGGCGCGTGACTTCGGGAAAGCGCTGGACAGGCGCGCTTGTATTGTTGTGACCCATGAGGTTCCCGTTCCGTTCGGACTGGCCCCCAAGATGTGCGTGGCAGGGGCCTAAATCAACCGCGCTTCAGCCGCGATGGTTGCAAGGCATCCCAGCCCTGTCCGCCCGAAAGCTCGTCCGCCAGGATCTCGGCCGTCACCGGCCCCAGGGTGAAGCCCTGGTGACCATGCCCGAAATGCGCCCACAGGTTCGGCTGATCGGGAACGCGCCCGACCAGCGGCAGCATGTCGGGCATGCAGGGCCTGCGGCCGGTCCAGGGTTCGGCCTCGACCGGGGCGCCGATATCGAACAGCTCCTGCGCGGCCTTTTCCCCGTGGCGCAGCTGCGGGGGCGAAATGCGCGGATGCGGGGTCAGTTCGGCGGCGGTCGCGATGCGCAACCCGCGCCGCATGGGCGACAGCACGACCGAATTGCCGAAATCCGCGATCGGGTGACGGGGCGGAAGCTCCATGTGGTAATGACGGTGATAGCCGCGCTTGTAGACCATCGCGATGCGCATCCCGAAGCGTTCGGTGATGGCGGGCGACCAAGGCCCAAGCGCGATGACGGCGTGTTCCGCCTCGACATCGTCGACGACCCAGGCGGCGCCCTTGCGATGCAGATCGCCCGCATCGGCATTCACGACCCGCCCGCCGCGCCTCTGGAACAGCGCCGCATAGGCCGCGACCAGCGCGCCGGGATCCGCGCAATTCCATGCGTCGGACCAATGGGTTGCACCCTCGACCTCGACCTTTATCGAGGGCTCGATGGCGCGCAGTTCGGCACCGGTCAGCAGCTTGGATTCGACACCGAAATCGTTGCGGAACCGCTCGACCGCCTTGCGGCCCTTCTCGAGCTTCTGCGGGGTGCGGTGCAGTTCGATATAGCCGTTGCGCCGGATGATGTTGTCGGCGCCCGCGGCCTCGACCAGCGGTGCGTGGCGTTCGGTCGACTGGCGGATCAGCTTGCCCCAGGTCTGCGACGCGCGGCGATGGGCCGCGGGCAGCGAATTGCGGGCATAGGTCCAGACCGCGCCGACCTGGCTCAGCAGACCGGACGGCGTCCATTTGACGTCATAGCCGCGACCCATCGCGATCTGCAGCAGCGCGCCGGGGGCCAGCGGCATGGCATAGGGCTCGACCGCCTCGGTCTGGATCAGCCCGGCATTGCCATAGCTGGTCTCGCGGCCCGGGGTGCCGCGTTCGACGATGGTCACGTCGTGACCACGTTCCTGCAATGCCAGCGCCGTCGTGACGCCGACCATGCCTGCACCCAATACCAGAACCTCGGCCATCTCTGTCTCCTTGCCGTTCTGAAGCAAGGGATGCAGAGATCACCCCAACCGGGCAAGATGGAACGTGCTTTCTTCGGCCCTTTGCCGAATCTTTGCAAGATTCAGGCGAAAAGCTCTCGGCAGAAGGTCAATCCTTCGACCAAAGCGTCCACTTCCGCCTGCGTATTGTACATCGCGAAACTGGCCCGCGCGGTGGCATTCACGCCGAAGAACTCCATCAGCGGCATGGCGCAATGGCTGCCCGCACGCACGGCGATTCCCTTCTTGTCGAGGATGGTCGAGATGTCATGCGCATGCGCCCCTTCCATCGTCATCGAAAAGATCGCGCCCTTGTCCGCCGCGTCCCCCTGGATCTGCAGCCAGTTCAGCTCGCGCAAACGGTCGCGGGCATAGTCGCGCAGACCGCGTTCGTGTTGCGCGACATTCTGCATGCCAAGCCCCATCAGGTATTCCAGCGCCGCGCCCAGCCCGATCTGGTTGACGATGCCCGGCGTGCCCGCCTCGAACCGCAGCGGAGGATCGGCATAGGTCACCTCGTCGCGTCCCACGGTGCGGATCATGTCGCCGCCCCCCAGGAAGGGCCGCATCTCGGCCTGCCGATCCGCCTTGATCCAGATCGCGCCCGAACCCGAAGGCCCATAGAGCTTGTGTCCCGTGATGCAGTAGAAGTCGCAGCCGAGCGCCGCGACATCCACCGGCATATGGACGGCCGCCTGACTGCCATCGACCATCACCGGAACATCCGTCCCACGCGCGATGGCCGCGACATCGACCACGGTGCCCGTGACGTTCGACATATGGGTGACCGCGATCAGCTTGGTCCGGGGACCCACAGCCTCCAGCACCTTTTCGGGCGGCAAGCTGCCATCGGGCTCGGGTTCGACCCATTTCAGGACGACGCCCTGGCGTTCACGCAGGAAATGCCAAGGCACGATATTGGCGTGATGCTCCATCACTGACAGGACGATCTCGTCGCCCGCCTGTAGGCGCGGCGCGGCCCAGGCATAGCTGACAAGGTTGATCCCCTCGGTCGAGCCGCTGGTAAAGATCACCTCATCCTCGCACGGGGCATTCAGGAAGCGGGCGATGGTGCCGCGAACCCGTTCGTAATTGTCGGTCGCAAGGTTGGACAAGAAGTGCAGCCCGCGATGCACATTGGCGTATTCGCCCTCATAGGCGCGGGTGATCGCGTCGATCACGACCTGCGGCTTCTGCGCACTGGCACCGCTGTCCAGATAGACCAGCGGCTTTCCGTTCACCTGACGCGACAGGATCGGGAAATCGGAACGGACGGCGTCGATGTCAAAGCTCATTGCGGCATCTCCGGCATGAGGCCGAGCGCGGCGGCCAGAAAGGACAGGACGAACCCCATGGCAAGAAGGGTGGCGAACATCACCAGAAGCACCTTGGGCGCGCTGGTGAAGCCGTGCAGCGACTTGGCGAATTGCACGGTCAGCCAAAGGAACAGCGCGACGCTGAGCATCCCCAGGACGCCTGCAAGGCCAGGCAGGGCCAGCGACAGAAAGACCTGCGCGGCCTGGACGATCAGCAGCAGGATCTCGATCCAGACGGTCAGGATCAGCGCATCCGCGAAATTGCCGGTCCCGCCGAAGATCCGCCCCACCCCGGTCATCAGCCCGGCCCCAAGCACGATGGCCCCGAACTGCATCGCAGCCAGCATCAGCGGCTGTCGGACAAAGGACAGCATGGGTGCCTCGGCCCCTTCGGGCGCAGGGAACAGCGACGACACCATGAAGGCCATCAGCGCCGATACGCTGACCGCCAGCATCAGCGCCATCCAGCGGGCCTGCATCGGCAGGTTCAGCCCGATCAGCTGACGGGCGGCGGCATCGGGATTGCGGAAGGTCGTTCCGACAAGGTGCTTGAAGTCGTCGAAGGTCATTTGCGCCTCGTCAGCGCCACGAAACCGGCGCCCCAGATCAGAATGAAACCCGCACCGGCCACGGCGCGCGTCAGTGTCAGGGCCGGTCCCGGTCCCACGAAGCCCGCGGTCAGCCCCGCCAGCAGCGATGCCGGCGCAACTGCCAGCAACGCCCAGAACAGGGCCAGCCGTGCGTGGCGCGGATCGATCCGCCAACGTGTCGGCAGCAGCAGAAGACCGGTCAGCCCAGCAACCAGATATGCCAGAAGCGGCAGCATGAAAAGGGAACCCATCAGCGCACCCCCCATCCGCGCATCCAGCGGAATGGAGGGGTCCAGCTGCGCGGCCCGTGCATGCCCGGGGGCCTGGGCGACCAGCTGGATCAACCCGGCCAGCATGACCACCGCCAGCAGCGTGCGTTCGGGAATGTGGGAAAGGCCCCGCACCACCCGGCGCGGGGCCCACCAGCTTGCCAGCACGCGACGGAGCATCCCGCCGCGCGCCTCGCTCAGATCTGCGGACGTTCCGTCAGCCACGCGTCAAGCCGTTCGTTGATCTCGTCGCGGATGCCCTCGTCCTCGACCTCTTCCAGCGCGTCGGCCAGGAAGGACAGGACCAGGAAGACGATCGCCCGTTCGCGCGGAACCCCGCGAGAGCGGAGATAGAACAGCGCATCCTCGTCGATGGCGCCCGTGGTCGAACCGTGCGAACAGGCCACGTCGTCGGCATAGATCTCCAGCTCGGGCTTGGCCAGGAACTGGCTGCGCTCGTCCAGAAGCAGCGCCTGGCTGATCTGGTAACCGTCGGTCTTCTGCGCGCCGGGCTTGACCAGGATCTTGCCCTGGAAGACGCCGGTGGCGCCGTTCTTCAGCACCTTCTTGAAGACCTGGCGGCTTTCGCCGCGCAGGGCGCCATGGGTGATGAAAACGGTGTCGTCATGGTGGCACGGACCGATATTCTGGTCGCCCAGCACGGCGGCCGCGACATGGCAGACCGCATCGTCGCCGACCATGTCCACCACGGCCTCGTTCCGCATCACGTTGCCGTTGACCGACAGCACGAAGCTCTTGAGTGCGGCACCTTCGTCCACGCGGGCGAAGACATGCGAGATGCCGACTTTGGGATCGGCCGCGCGCTTGGCGGCGATCATGTGCAGACGACCGCCCTTGGCCAGGTCCGCCTCGATCACGCCATTCGACCGCGCACCGACGGTGCCGGTTTCCAGGAACGTCGCCTCGGCGCCTTCCTCGACGCGGATCACGTGGTGCCAGACCACGTCGGCCACATCGCTTGCACGGCGATGCAGAACGTGGATCGGCTTCGAGGGCGTGCCCGTCACGCGGATCAGCAGGCCGTCCTGCGCAGCGACGGTGTTCAGCGCGGCGAAGGGACGTGCGGCAGGCTTCTGCCCCGCGGCTTCCAGCGCGCCGAAGATGCCCTTGGCCCAGTGATCGGCATCGTCATGCGTGCCCTTCAGGGTCGAGATCTCGACCCCTTCCAGCGTCAGATCATCGGACGCGGCTGCGTCGAATACGCCATCCACGAAGACCAGCGTCAGCTTGTCGCGCGAGGTGAACAGCGGCGATGCGCCATCGGCGATCGGCAGCGGCTTCGCCTCGGGGGCGTTGAAGGGACGCGGGTCGGTAAAGCGCCAGTATTCGTCGCGCGGACCCGGCAGGCCCATGTCGCGCAGACGCGCCAGCGCCTCGGACCGGGCATCGGCCGACCAGCCGCCCTTGGGCATCGGAAGCGCGGCAAGGCGGGCCTCCAGCGCGTTCTCGGCCTTCGGTGCGCCGGAAACCTGCGGCGTCACCTCGTCCTTGGATTTCACGGCTGCTTCAGTCATCAATCGGCCTCCGCCAGCAGGTCGCCATAGCCGTTCTCTTCGACTTCCAGCGCCAGCTCGGGACCGCCCGACTTGATGATGCGGCCGTTCGACATGATGTGCACCACGTCCGGCTTGATGTGGTTCAGCAGGCGCTGATAGTGCGTGATCACGAGGAAGCTGCGGTCGGGCGAACGCAGCGCGTTCACGCCTTCCGACACCAGGCGCATGGCGTCCACGTCCAGACCGGAATCGGTCTCGTCCATGATGCACATGCGGGGCTCCAGCATGGCCATCTGCAGGATCTCGTTGCGCTTCTTTTCACCGCCCGAGAAGCCGACGTTCACGGGGCGCTTCAGCATCTCGGGGCTGATCTGCAGCTCCTTGGCGCGCTCGCGGACGATCTTCAGGAACTCGGCCGAGGACAGTTCCTCTTCGCCGCGCGCCTTGCGCTGCGAATTCACCGCGGTGCGCAGGAAGGTCATGTTGCCCACGCCCGGGATCTCGACCGGGTACTGGAACGCCAGGAACAGGCCGGCGGCGGCGCGTTCCTCGGCTTCCATGTCCAGCAGGCTCTCGCCGTCCAGCGTCGCGTCGCCATCGGTCACTTCGTAGCCGTCGCGGCCCGACAGCACATAGGACAGGGTGGACTTGCCCGAACCGTTCGGGCCCATGATGGCATGGACCTCGCCCGCGGGAACCTCGAGGCTCAGACCCTTCAGGATCTGCTTGTCCTCTTCTTCCAGCTTCACGTGCAGGTTTTCAATCTTCAGCATATCTTCCTCATCGGATGGTGGCGGCGGTGCCGTCCCGCGGCACCATCATCGAATTTGCGTGGGGGCCTCAGCCCACCGAACCTTCAAGCGAGATCGCGACCAGCGACTGCGCTTCCATGGCGAACTCCATCGGCAGCGCCTGCAGGACCTCGCGGCAGAACCCGTTCACGACCAGCGCGACGGCCTCTTCCTCGTCCATGCCGCGCGACCGGCAGTAGAACAGCTGGTCGTCGTCGACCTTGCTGGTCGTCGCCTCGTGCTCGACCCGGCTCGAGGTGTTCTTGACCTCGATATAGGGCACGGTATGGGCGCCGCACTTGTCGCCGATCAGCAGGCTGTCGCACTGCGTGTAGTTGCGGCTGTTCGTGGCCTTGGGGTGCATGGTCACCAGACCGCGATAGGTGTTCTGCGCCTGACCGGCCGATATGCCCTTGGACACGATGCGCGAGCGCGTGTTCTTGCCCAGATGGATCATCTTGGTGCCGGTATCGGCCTGCTGCCAGTTGTTGGCGATCGCGATCGAGTAGAACTCGCCCTGCGATTCATCGCCGCGCAGGATGCAGGACGGGTATTTCCAGGTGATGGCCGAACCGGTCTCGACCTGCGTCCACATCACCTTGGCGCGTGCCTCGCGGCAATCGGCGCGCTTGGTGACGAAGTTGTAGATGCCGCCCTTGCCGTTCTCGTCGCCCGGGAACCAGTTCTGGACGGTCGAGTATTTCACCTCGGCATCCTCGAGCACGACGATCTCGACCACGGCTGCATGCAGCTGGTTGGTGTCGCGCTGCGGCGCGGTGCACCCTTCAAGGTAGCTGACATAGCTGCCCTTGTCGGCGATGATCAGCGTGCGCTCGAACTGGCCGGTATTCTCGGCGTTGATGCGGAAATAGGTCGACAGTTCCATCGGGCAGCGGACGCCCGGCGGGACATAGACGAACGACCCGTCCGAGAAGACGGCGCTGTTCAGCGTGGCGAAGAAGTTGTCGGACTGCGGAACGACGCTGCCCAGGTATTTCTTCACCAGCTCGGGATGCTCGCGGATGGCCTCGCTGATCGAACAGAAGATGACGCCGGCCTTGGCCAGCTCGTCCTTGAAGGTGGTGCCCACGCTGACACTGTCGAAGACGGCATCCACGGCAACCTTGCGGCCCTCGGCCGGTGCCTCGTCCGCGCCCTCGACGCCTGCAAGGATCATCTGTTCCTTCAGCGGGATGCCCAGCTTTTCATAGGTCGCCAGCAGCTTGGGATCGACCTCGTCCAGCGACTTGGGCTTTTCTTCCATGCTCTTGGGGCGGGCATAGTAGTACTGATCCTGAAAATCGATCTCGGGATAGTTCAGCATCGCCCATTTGGGTTCGGTCATGGTCAGCCAGCGGCGGTAGGCTTCCAGCCGCCAGTCGGTCATCCATTCCGGTTCGCCGTTCTTTTCCGAGATCAGACGGACGATATCCTCGTTCAGCCCCTTGGGGGCATAGTCCATCTCGATCTCGGTGTCCCAGCCATACTTGTAGCTGCCCATGTTGCGGACAGTTTCGACCGTCTCGCGGTCGACGCCTTCGCGCACGTCCAGATCGGTGGCTTCCGTCATTCTCTTTCCTTCCTCGATGGCGGGCCCCTGCCCGCCCGTTCCGTCACGCATGTCGGCTGCGCCAGCGCCTATATGCCTTTTCCCAAGCGTCCGCAAATCGGTTGATCTGATCGTCATCCAAAGCGGGGCTTATCGAAACCCTGATCGCCGATTGGGCCTGCTGATCGTCAAAACCCATCGCCTGCAATGCGCCGCTGGCCCGGACCTTGCCCGAAGAACAGGCGGACCCTGCCGAGATGGCAAAGCCCGCAAGATCCATCTGCATGACCTGCGTCTCACCCTTCCAACCGGATGTAAGAATGCAGGACGTGTTAGGCAAGCGTCGCGCGTTCTTTCCCGCGATCACCGCCTCGGGCGCGATGTCGCGGATCCGCCCCTCCAGCAGGTCGCGGCGGGCGGCGACCTGATCCCAGAGACCGGCGTCCAGATCCTTCTGCGCGGCCTCGGCTGCGGCGGCCAGGCCCATGATCCCGACCAGGTTCTCGGTCCCGGCGCGGCGACCCTGTTCCTGCCCGCCGCCGCGGATCAGGGCGGGCATCTCGGTGCCCTTCTTCAGGATCAGCGCGCCGATGCCCTTGGGGCCGCCCAGCTTGTGGGCACTGACGAAGCCCGCCGTGATGCCCATCCAGTTGAACGCCATCGGCACCTTGCCGAAGGCCTGCGTCAGGTCGCTGTTGTGCAGCCCCTGGGGCAATGCCTGCATCACGCCGGTCTCGTTGTTGGCAAGCTGCAGGCTGGTCCGGGCGGGGTCGATCACGGTGACGATGCCGTCGCCATCCACTGCCAGGTCCTGTTCGCACCAGACCTTGATCGCGCTGTGTTCCACGGGCGCGCAATGAAAGCCCCCGCCGCCCAGCACCATCGACGCGGCCTCGGTCGTCCCCGAGGTGAAGACGACATCCGCCCCATCCGCCCCGAGCGCACTTGCCAGCCGCTGTCGCGCACCCTCCAGTGCCATCTTCGCGGCACGCCCCTCGGTATGGACCGAGGACGGGTTGCCCGAGATGTCCAGCGCCTCGATCATCGCGGCCTTCACTTCGGGCCGGATCGGGGTCGTCGCATTCCAGTCGAGGTAACTGCGCATCATTCCAGCGCCTCCGCAATTCGGGCCGCAAGCCGTGCCGCGACTCTGTCCTTGTCCATGCGGGGCCAATCCTCGACCCCCGTGTCGGTGATCAGCGTCACGGCGTTTTCGGTTCCGCCCATGATGCCCGTCGCGGGGCTGACATCGTTGGCGACGATCCAGTCGCAGCCCTTGCGCTGCCGCTTGGCCGTGGCATGGGCGATCACGTCATGGGTCTCGGCGGCAAACCCCACCACAAGGCGGGGTCGGGCCGCATCGTTCGACAGCCAGCGCAGGATGTCGGGATTTTCGGCCATGTGCAGCGCGGGCGGGTTGCCGCTGCCGTCCTTCTTCATCTTCAGCCCGCTTGCATTCGTGACGTGCCAATCCGCGACGGCTGCCGCCATGACAGCCGCATCGGCGGGCAGCGCCGCCTGCACGGCGTCGCGCATCTGGCGGGCGGTCTCGACCCGGACCACCTCGACGCCCGCAGGCGGGGGAACGGTCGCGGGTCCGGTCACGAAGCTGACCTTCGCGCCCAGATCGCGCAGCGCGGCGGCAATCGCCGTTCCCTGCGCGCCGGACGACCGGTTCGCGATGTACCTGACCGGGTCGATCGGTTCATGCGTCGGCCCCGAGGTCACGACGATATGCCGCCCCGCCAGCGGTTGCGGGCGCGGGGCCAGCGCATCGCGAATGGCCGCCACGATCGCCTCGGGTTCCGCCATGCGGCCGGGGCCGTATTCGCCGCAGGCCATGTCGCCGCTGTCGGGCCCGACCGTCAGAATGCCGTCACCCGCCAGCGTCCGGCGGTTGCGCTGCGTCGCGGGGTGGTCCCACATCCGCACATTCATCGCGGGTGCGATCAGCACGCGCTTGTCGGTGGCCAGCAGCAGCGTCGTGGCCAGATCGTTGGCGATCCCCTGCGCCATCTTGGCCATCATGTCCGCGGTGGCCGGTGCCACCACGACCAGATCGGCGTTGCGCGACAGCTGGATATGCCCGATCTCGGCCTCGGTGCCGATATCCCACAGGGCGTCATGCACAGGCTCGCCCGCCAGCACCGACAGGGTCATCGGCGTGGTGAACTGCGCCCCGGCCTGCGTCAGGACGGGCGTCACCGACAGGCCTTCGGCCCGCATCAGCCGGATCAGCTGCGGGATCTTGTAGGCCGAGATCCCCCCGCCCACGATCAGAAGTATGCGCTTCGGTTGCATGGCACCCATTCCCGTGATCCGGCAGAGATAACGACCCGGCCCCCGCACCGCAAGCTACGCGCCTGTTAACCGCCGGTTAATCCTTCCCGCGTTAACCATTCCCATCGTCCGGGGAATGAACATGATCGCCACCTCCTATACCGTCGCCTTCGAAGGGGTCGAGGCCCGCCTGGTCGAGGTTCAATGCGCGGTCGCGGCCGGCCTGCCCGGATTCTCGATCGTGGGGCTGCCCGACAAGGCCGTGTCCGAGGCCAAGGAACGCGTGCGCGCAGCCTTCGGCGCCATGTCCATCGCCCTGCCCAGCAAGCGTCTGACGGTGAACCTGTCGCCCGCCGATCTGCCGAAGGAGGGGTCGCATTTCGACCTGCCCATCGCGCTGGCGGTGCTGGCGGCGCTGCAGATCGTCCCGCCCGAGGATGTCGCGCGCTGCGTTTCCCTGGGCGAGTTGTCGCTGGACGGCCGCCTCGTGCCCGTCGCGGGCGCCCTGCCCGCAGCCGTCGCCGCGTCCGAGGACGAACGCAGCCTGATCTGCCCTGCCCCCTGCGGCCCCGAGGCCGCCTGGATCCGCTCGGTCCCGGTCTTCGGCGCGACGACGCTGCGAACGGTGGTGGATCACCTGACCGACCGCAAGCCGCTGTCGCCCGCATCGCCCGGAATGCTGCGAGAAGCCCCGCTGCGGGGCTGCCTGTCCGAAGTTCGCGGCCAGGAACGCGCCAAGCGCGCGCTGGAGATCGCGGCGGCGGGGCGCCATCATCTGCTGATGGTCGGCCCGCCCGGCGCGGGCAAATCCATGCTGGCCTCGCGCCTGCCGGGCCTCATGCCGCCGCTGACCCCGTCCGAGGCACTGGCGACATCCATGATCCATTCGGTGGCGGGGATCCTGCCCGCGGGCGGCATCTCGCGGCAGCCGCCCTTTCAGGAACCGCATCACACCGCGTCCCCCGCGGCCATCGTGGGCGGTGGGCGCGCGGCCCGGCCCGGTCAGATCAGCCTTGCCCATCACGGCGTCCTGTTCATGGACGAATTGCCCGAATATCCCCGGCAGGTGCTGGAAAGCCTGCGCCAACCAATTGAAACGGGCGAGGTCATGGTCGCCCGCGCCGCCCGTCACGTCAGCTATCCCTGTCGCTTTCTGCTGGTGGCCGCGGCCAATCCGTGCCGCTGCGGCCATCTTGCGGATGCCGCGCGGGCCTGTCCGCGTGCGGCGACCTGCGGGCAGGATTATCTCTCGCGCATCTCGGGCCCGCTGATGGACCGCTTCGATCTGCGGATCGAGGTTCCGGCAACGCGGATCGAGGATCTGGACGGCCCGCCCGATGGCGAAGCCTCGGCCGTGATCGCGGATCGCGTGGCCCGTGCCCGCGCCATCCAGACCGAGCGGTACATGGCCGAACCGGGAATCTCGGTCAATGCCGAGGCCACGGGCAGCATGCTCGAACAGGTCGCGAAACCCGATGCCGAGGGGCAGGCCCTGATCCGCAAGGCGGCCGACCGGCTGGGCCTGACGGCGCGCGGGTATCACCGCATCCTGCGAACGGCGCGGACCATCGCCGATCTGGACGGCTCGGACGCCGTCCGGACCGCCCACCTGGCCGAGGCGATCAGCTATCGCCTGCCCTTCGTCGCCTGAAGCTCAGCGTTCGGCCAGCCGGCGCTCGATCGCTTCCCAGATCGCCTCGGCGGCGTTGATCCCGTCGAAGCGTTCCAGTTCCTGGATGCCCGTGGGCGATGTGACGTTGATCTCGGTCAGCCAGCCGTCGATCACGTCGATGCCGGTGAAGATCAGCCCCTTTTCACGCAGGGTCGGGCCGATGATCTTGCAGATCTCGTATTCGCGCTCGGTCAGTCCGATCTTCTCGGCGCGGCCGCCGACATGCATGTTGGACCGCGCTTCGCCCTGCTGGGGCACGCGATTGATCGCGCCGACGGGTTCGCCATCGACCAGGATGATCCGCTTGTCGCCCTCGGTCACCTTGTCGAGGTATTTCTGCGCGATCATGGGTTCGCGGTTGATGCCTGCAAACGTCTCGAGCAGCGACGACAGGTTCGGATCGCCGGGCTTCAGGTGGAACACCCCCGCACCGCCATTGCCATAGAGCGGCTTCACGATGATCTCGCCGTGACGCTCGCGGAAGGCCCGGAAGGCCGCGGGATCACGGGCGATCATGGTGGGGGGCGTCAGGTCGGGAAAGTCGAGGACCATCAGCTTCTCGGGGCAGTTGCGCACCCAGAAGGGGTCGTTCACGACCAGCGTGCCCGGATGCACCCGGTCCAGCAGATGCGTCGAGGTCACATAGGCCATGTCGAAGGGCGGATCCTGCCGCAGCCAGACCACGTCGAATTCGGTCACGTCCACCTCGGCCCATTCGCCGAAGGTCACGTGATCGCCCTGCTTGCGGCGCAGCGTGACGGGACGACCGCGCGCGATGATGCGCCCCTGGTCGTAGCGCAGCTGGTCGGCGGTGTACTGGAACAGACGGTGCCCGCGGGCCTCGGCCTCGAGGCCGATGCGGAAGGTGCTGTCGGCATCGATCGAGACGGCCTCGACCGGGTCCATCTGCAAGGCGACGTAAAGGCTCATGCTGCGCTCCTGATCATTCGGGGTCACATGTGGCGCGGGCCGGTGACGGATGCAAGATTGCCGGGTCAGAAACCGGAAAATGCATCCGGCACGATACGCACGCGCCCGGTGCCGTCGACCAGCGCCGCGTCGAAGCGCATCTCGGTCGCGAGGGGCCTGCCGGTTGCGGCCAGGTATTCCTCGGCCGCGGCCATGATGCGGCGGGCCTGCGCGGGGCGGATGCGTTCCGCCGCGGCATCATGCGTGGGTGCGGATTTCACCTCGACGAAGATCAGCGCCGGGCCCGCGCGAAGGATCAGGTCGATCTCTCCTCCGCGCCCCCGCCAGCGACGGTCCATGAGTTCGGCCCCCTGCCCGCGATATTCCCGCAGGACGGCATCCTCGGCCATCGCGCCCGACAGGTTCGCGGTCGTCCCCCGCGCGGACCGCATCATGCGCCGCGCGACAGGGTCAGCGCGCGCTGATAGACGTCGCGTTTGGGCATGCCCAGGATGTCGGCGACCTCTTTCGCGGCATCCTTGACGGACATGCGCGACATGCGATCCCGCAGCGCGTCGTCCAGGGTCTCCTCGTTGATCTCGACCTCGCCGGGGCGGTCGATGAGCATTACCACCTCGCCCTTGAGGGTCCCCATGCGCGGATCTTCCGACAGCTCCGAGGCGGTGCCGCGAATGACCTCCTCGAACTTCTTGGTCAGTTCGCGCGCGATGACGATGGCGCGGTCCGGGTCCTGCAGGGCCAGCTCGGCCAGGGTGCGCGCCACGCGACGCGGGCTTTCGTACAGGATCAACGTGGCATCAGTCGCCAGCCAGTTGCGCAGCCAGGTCCGACGCGCGGCCTCTGTCGGCGGCGGGAAGCCAAGGAACAGGAAGCGATCGGACGGCAACCCCGACAGGCTGAGCGCGGCCAGTGCCGCCGACGGGCCGGGCAGCGCATGGACGCGCGCGCCCGCCTCGGCCGCATCCAGCGCCAGGCGGTATCCGGGGTCCGCGACCAGCGGCGTCCCCGCATCCGAGCAATAGGCGACGCTGGCCCCTTCCGTCAGGGCGCCGATCAGCGCCGGACGGGCACGCGCGCCGTTATGGTCGTGATAGGCGATCAGCCGCCGACCCCGCAGCGGGATGCCGTGGATCTCCATCAGGTGGCGCAGCACGCGCGTATCCTCGGCCGCAAGGATGTCGGCGCTGTTCAGCACATCCAGCGCACGCAGGGTGATGTCGCGGGCGGCCCCGATGGGCGTGGCCACCAGATGCAGGCCCGGATCGATGCGCGCGGCCTCGATCCGGGCGGCGATCGGGCGGGCGGCTTCGGGCTGGGGGCTTGGGCGTTCCATGACATCTTTCCTTCGACTTGGCCGGGGGGCGGTCCGCGCCGTTGCCAACGGCCTGCGCCGGACATAGTCTGCGACCGACAACTTGCAAAACCAATAGTTCAACGGGGGAAGTTTCACATGTTCGCATCAGCCACAAGGCAGCCCGCCCATGGCGGCCTGCGCCGTGCCCTGACCCGCGCCGGTGCCGTGGTCGCCACCCTGGTGCTTGCGGCATGCGAGCCGGGCCTTGGCACCGAACAGGCATCCGGTCCCGAGACCGGGCAGCTGATCGACCCGTCGCAGCCGGTGCGCGTCGCGCTGCTGGCCCCTGCGGGGACCGGGTCGGCCGATCTGGAATGGCTGGCGCGCAGCCTGAAGAATTCGGCCAAGATGGCGGCGGGGGACGCGCAGGGCGCGACCATCGACCTGCGCATCTACGATACCGGCGCCTCGACCGAGGCCGCGGTGACGCAGGCCAATGCCGCGGTCGATGCGGGTGCGCAGATCATCCTCGGGCCGCTCTTTGCGGAAGGCGCGAATGCGGTGGGCAACGCGATGGCCCCGCGCAATGTCAACGTGCTGACATTTTCCAACAACACGCAGGTCGCGGGCGGCAACGTCTTCATCCTGGGCAACAGCTTCGAGAACATCGCCGACCGCCTGGTCGGTTACGGCGTGAAGCAGGGCAAGCGCAACGTCCTGGTCGTGGCCGAGGATGACGTCGCGGGCCAGCTGGGCGGCGCCGCGATCCAGACCGCCATCGCCCGCAACGGCGCGCGCATGGCGGGCCGGATCAACCATCCCGTTTCGGTGACGGGCATCGATGCCGTCGTGCCCCGCGTGGCCGAGGCCGCGAAATCAGGCAATGTGGATTCGGTCTTCCTGACCGCGAACCACCAGGCCGTCCTGCCCTATCTGACCCAGCAGCTGGCCGATGCGGGCGTGCGTTCGCCCGTCACGCAGATGATGGGCCTGACCCGTTGGGACCAGCCCGCAAGCCGCCTGTCCGAAGGCCAGCTGGCCGAGGGTTGGTTCGCCATTCCCGATCAGGGTCTGCAGCGCCAGTTCGAAGCGCGGTATTCCCAGGCCTATGGCGAACAGCCCCATCCGCTGGCATCGCTGTCCTATGACGGCGTCGCGGCCATCGCCTCGCTTGCCCGCAGCGGGCGTCGCAATGCGCTGACCTCGACCGCGCTGACGCAGCGTTCGGGCTTTGCGGGCGTGGGCGGGATCTTCCGCCTCAAGGGCGACCGCACCATCCAGCGCGGCCTCTCGGTCGCGACCATCCGCAACGGCCAGCTGGTCATCCTGGACCCCGCCCCGCAGAGCGCGCGCGGCTTCGGTTCGTAACAACAGGGCCCCTTCGCCACCATGACCGCCAATCCAGACGCAGATGACGCCCCGGTTCCGACCGGGGCGTCCGAGCTGTTCGACCCCGCACATGTCCTCGGCCTGCTGGATGCAGAGCTGAGCGCGCTGACCGAACCCAAGGAGATCCGCGCCCGAACCGTGGCCCTGCTGTCGCGGATCCGCACGGACGGCATGGCCCTGGTCGAGGCGGGGTTCCTGTCCCATCCCCGCGCCGCCCGCGAAACCGTGCGCGCCACGGCCGAGCTGACCGATATCGTCGTCAGCGCCGTCCACCATGTCGCCACCACGAAGCTGCATCCGCTGCACACCCCGTCCGAGGGCGAGAAGCTGGCCGTGCTGGCCGTCGGCGGCTATGGCCGCGCCGAGATGGCACCCTCATCCGATGTGGACCTGCTGTTCCTGACGCCCTGGAAGATCACCGCTTGGGCCGAAAGCGTGGTCGAATCCATGCTCTACATGATGTGGGACCTGAAGCTGAAGATCGGCCATTCGATCCGCAGCGTGGACGACTGCCTGCGGCTTGGCGAAGGCGACATGACGATCCGCACCTCGCTGGTGGAACATCGCCTGGTCACCGGCCACGCCCCCTTGGCCGAGGAGCTGCGCCACAGGCTGTGGGCCGAACTGTTCGACCGCACCGTCCCCGAATTCATCGAGGCGAAACTGGACGAACGCGCCGCCCGCCATGCCCGGCAGGGCGGCCAGCGCTATGTGCTGGAACCGAACGTCAAGGAGGGCAAGGGCGGTCTGCGCGATCTCCAGACCCTCTACTGGATCGCGAAATACATCCACCGGGTGGATCGCGCGGTCGAACTGGTGGACCTCGGGGTGTTCGCCCGCGACGAACATCTGGCCTTCTGGCAGGCTGAGGATTTCCTCTGGGCCGTGCGCTGCCACCTGCACCTGATCTCAGGGCGGCCGGTGGACGTACTGTCCTTCGACATGCAGGTCGAGGTGGCACGCCGCATGGGCTATGCCGATACCGCCGCGCGCCGGGGTGTCGAATATTTTATGCAGGATTACTTCCGCCATGCGACCCGCGTGGGCGAACTGACACGCGTGTTCCTGACCGCGCTCGAGGCGCAGCATGTGCGGACCGCGCCGATCTTCGGCCGCATCTTCCGCCGCCGTAAGAAGCTGCGCCACGGCTTCGCCGAGGTTCAGGGCCGGATCTCGTTCTCGTCCGAGGCGGAGTTTCTGTCCGATCCCCTGAACATGCTGCGTCTGTTCGCCGAGGCGCTGCGCACCGGAACGCTGGTCCATCCCGACGCGATGCGCCTTGTCGCCGCGAACCTGGACCTGATCGACGACAAGGTGCAATCCAGCCCCGAGGCGATCGGCATCTTCATGGACATGCTGCTGAAACACGGCAGCCCCGAACGCGCGCTGCGCCGCATGAACGAACTGGGGGTGCTTGCGGCCTTCATCCCCGAATTCGAACCTGTCGTGGCGATGATGCAGTTCAACGTCTATCACCACTATACCGTGGACGAACACTCGATCCAATGCGTGGCCGCGCTGGCACAGATCGAACGCGGCGAACAGACCGAGGACCTGCCCCTGTCATCCGAGATCATCGGAGCGGGCGTGAACCGGCGCGTGCTGTATCTGGCGACCCTGCTGCATGACATCGGCAAGGGCCGGAACGAGGATCACTCGATCCTGGGCGCACGGATCGCGCGACGCGTGGCAGCGCGTTTCGGCTTTGCGCAAGACGATATCGAGACCGTCGAATGGCTGGTTCGCAACCATCTGCTGATGTCCGACGTGGCGCAGAAGCGCGACATCGCCGATCCGCGCACGCTGCGTGATTTCGCCAAGGCGGTGAAGACGCGCAGACGGCTGGACATGCTGCTTGTCCTGACGGTCTGCGACATCCGCGGCGTGGGTCCGGGCACCTGGAACAACTGGAAGGCCGCGCTTCTGCGCACGCTGCACCGCGAGACCGCCGCCGCGCTGGAGAACGGGCTGGAGGAACTGAACCGCGACAAGCGTCAGGCCGAGGCCAAGCGCGCATTGAAGCAGGCGCTGCAGACCAAGGGCTGGGACGCGCGCGCCATCCGGGCCGAGGCGGCGCGTCATTACGACGCCTATTGGCCGGGGCTTCCGACACAGACGCATGCCGTCTTTGCCGAACTGCTGCGCAATGTGGGCCCCGACGAGATCCGCATCGACCTGCAGGCCGATGCCGACCGCGACGCCACGCGCACGGCCTTCGTGCTGGCCGACCATCCGGGGATCTTCTCGCGGTTGGCGGGGGCGCTGACCCTGACCGGGGCGAATGTCGTCGATGCGCGAACCTATACCACGCGCGACGGCTATGCGACGGCGGTGTTTTGGATCCAGGATGCCGACGGTCACCCCTTCGCCGAGGATCGCCTGCCCAAGCTGCGCCAGACCATCCTGCGCACCCTTGCAGGCGAGATCGTGGCCCGCGAGGCCTTTGCCAGCCGCGACAAGCCCAAGAAGCGCAACCGGGAATTCAAGTTCCCGACCCATATCACCTTCGACAACGAAGGCAGCGACATCTACACCATCATCGAGGTGGATACCCGCGACCGCCCGGGCCTGCTCTACGACCTGACGCGGACGCTGGCGGCCAATCACATCCAGATCGTCAGCGCGGTCATCGCGACCTATGGCGCGCAGGTGGTGGACAGCTTCTACGTCAAGGACATGTTCGGGCTGAAGCTGCATGCCGCCTCGAAGCGCGAGGCACTGGAAAAGAGACTGCGCGCCGCGATCATCGACGGCGTGAAACGGGCAGAGGCACCGAATACATGAAGACCGGACTTGTGCGCGGATTCCTTGCGGTGGGAATCTGGACGCTGATCTCGCGCGCATCGGGTTTCGTGCGCGACATCCTGATGGCCGCATGGCTGGGCACGGGTGCCATGGCCGAGGCCTTCCTGATCGCACTGTCGCTGCCCAACATGTTCCGCCGCTTCTTCGCCGAGGGCGCGTTCAACACCGCTTTCATCCCCATGTTCTCCAAGAAGCTGGAGAACCCGGAGGACGCGCAGCGTTTCGCGCAGCACGCATTCTCGGGGCTGTTCGCGGTGGTGCTGATCCTTTCCGCGGTGGCGATGATCCTGATGCCAGGGCTTGTCTGGCTGATGGCGTCTGGCTTTCAGGGCGATGAACGCTTCGATCTGGCGGTGGAATACGGGCGGATCACCTTCCCCTATATCCTGCTGATCTCCATGGCCTCGATGATTTCGGGGGTGCTGAACGCGAACGGGCGGTTCACCGCAGCGGCAGCTGCGCCCGTGCTGCTGAACCTGCTGTTCATCGTGGCGATGTATCTGGGCCGCTGGCAGGGCTGGGATCTGGGGCTGACGCTGGCATGGGCCACGCCCGTCACGGGCATCGCGCAGCTGGGGCTGGTCTGGTGGGACGCGCATCGCCACGGCTGGACCTTCCACCCCCGCCGCCCGCGCATGACGCCCGAAATGCGCCACCTGGTCGCCGTCGCCCTGCCTGCGGCCTTTGCGGGGGGTGTGGTGCAGATCAACCTGCTGATCGGCCGTCAGGTCGGGTCGCGCTTCGAAGGCGCGATCGGCTGGCTGTCCTATTCCGACCGGCTGTATCAGCTGCCGCTTGGCGTCGTGGGGGCTGCGGTCGCGGTGGTGCTGCTGCCGGAACTGGCGCGCAGGCTGCGCGCGGGCGATCACGAGGGCGGCCAGCAGGCATTTTCCCGCGCGACCGAGTTCGGGCTGTTCCTGACCCTGCCCTCGGCCTTCGCGATCGCCGTGATCGCGCAGCCGATGGTCGCGACCCTGTTCGAGCGCGGCGCCTTCAGCGCCTTCGACACGCAGCAGACGGCGGCGGCGCTGGTGGTCTATGCCCTTGGGCTGCCGGCCTTCGTGCTGCAGAAGATCCTGCAACCGCTGTATTTCGCGCGCGAGGATACGCGCACGCCCTTCCGCTTCGCGCTGTTTTCCATGGTGGTGAATGCGGCCGTGGCCTTCGGGCTGATGCCCTTCCTGGGCTTCCTTGCGGCGGCCTTGGGCACGACGATCGCGGCCTGGGTCATGGTCGCGCAGCTGTGGTGGGGCACCCGCGCGATGGGTCAGGCAGCGCGTGCGGATGCGAAGCTGCGCCGCGCCTTCCCGCGCCTGCTGGCCGCATCCACGCTCATGGCGCTGGCGCTCTGGTTCATGCGCGACTGGCTGGAGGCAGGATCGCTGGGGCGCGGGGCGTCCCTTGCGATCCTGGTCTTCGGTGGTGCCGCGATCTATTTCGCGCTGGCCTACGCGATCGCGGGGTATCGCCCCTCGGAGCTGAAGGCCGCGGTCCGGCGGGGTTAACGCTGCCGGATCTGCCGCAGGGCGCGGGCCATGCCGCCATCCACCAGCCCGAAGCTGAGAAGGAACCCGGTGGCAAAGCCCGCGACCTCGGCGATCCAGCCGAGGCCCGCGCCCCCGAAGACCAGCCCGAAGGCCAGCTGGAAGACCAGCAGCATCCCGATCAGCGAAAAGGCCCGCATCCGGTTCGCATTGGCTGCGGCCAGCCGCGTCCACAGCAGAAAGGTGAACGCGCCGACAAGGCCATAGACCGCGGGATAGCCACCGATTACGGGCGCGTTCTGCAACCCGAGGGCCGCAAGCAGCACCGAATAGATCACCGCCCCGCCGATGGCCGAACCCAGAAACAGCGCGACCACCGCCCAGGGGCGGAAATTCTGCGCGACCAGATTCCCGAGCGCCAGCGTGAAGACCGCGACGAACAGCGCATGGGTCAGCGACGTGTGGACGAAGCTGAAGCTGAACAGGCGATAGAACTCGGTCGGGTGCTGGTTCAAGAACAGCGGCGCGCGCTGGATCAGTTCGGGCGGCAATGCGGTCATGTTGATGGCGCCAAGGCGAAGGCCCACGCCCTCGGCGCCACCGATCAGGCCGACCCCGCCCAAGGCGAAGATCGCCTCGGACGCGATCACGGGCAATGCAAGCAGCCAGATCACCGGCGGCAACGGGTTCAGCGGGGATTCGGTCAGTCCGGGGCGCATCTGATTTCCTTGAAGGTTGCGGAGTGGCCGGGCAACGGCTAAGCCAGCGGCCAGGAAATTCCAAGGCAGGCCGGTCATGTCCGAACCCCAAAACAGCACCTTCCGCCCGCGCATCTTCTCGGGGATCCAGCCCTCGGGCGGGCTGACGCTCGGGAACTATCTCGGCGCGTTGAAGCGTTTCGCGGCCCTTCAGGGCGGCGAGGCCGAGACGATCTATTGCGTGGTGGACCTGCACGCCATCACCGTCTGGCAGGACCCGGAGCAGCTGAAGACCCGCATCCGCGAGGCTGCCGCCGCCTTCATGGCCGCAGGCGTCGATCCCGCGAAATCGGTGCTGTTCAATCAGAGCCAGGTCAGCGCGCATGCCGAAATGGCGTGGCTGTTCAACACGGTGGCGCGCGTCGGCTGGATGTACCGGATGACGCAGTTCAAGGACAAGGCCGGCAAGAACAGCGAGAACGCCTCGCTTGGGCTTCTGGCCTATCCGGCGCTGATGGCCGCCGACATCCTGACCTATCAGGCGACCGCCGTGCCCGTGGGCGAGGATCAGAAGCAGCACCTGGAACTGACCCGCGACATCGCGGCCAAGTTCAACCATGATTACGGGGTCGAACATTTCCCCATCACGCAGCCGTTGATCGAAGGGGTCGCGACCCGCGTCATGTCCCTGCGCGACGGATCGAAGAAGATGTCGAAATCCGACCCCTCGGATGCCAGCCGCATCAACCTGACCGACGACGCGGACACGATCGCCCAGAAGATCCGCAAGGCCCGGACCGATGCGGACCCGCTGCCCGGTTCGGCCGAGGGGCTGAAGGACCGCCCCGAGGCCCGTAATCTGGTGAACATCTATGCCGCCCTGTCGGACGAAAGCGTGGATCAGGTGCTTGCCCGGTACGAGGGCCAGGGCTTCGGCACCTTCAAGCCCGCGCTGGCCGAGGTGGCCGTCGCGTCCATGGCGCCGATCACCAAGGCGATGTCGGATTACATGGCCGACCCGGCCGAGATCGACCGCGTTCTGGCCGACGGGGCCGACCGGGCCGAGGCCATCGCACGCCCGATCCTCAATCGGACCAAGGACATCATGGGGCTTTTGCGCACCCGCTGAGCATCGGGGCCGCGACCCTCAGCGGATCGTGGCCCGCCCCCGCCCCTCTCTCTTCGAGGCATAAAGTGCCTTGTCGGTCTGGTGCAGCAGATCGACCATGTCCTCGGTATCGCCGGGCCGCCAGATCACCACGCCCAGGCTGGCCGAGACCCGCAGATCCCCCAGTTCGGGCGGCGACAGCGCGCGGATCGATCCGATCAGCCTGTTCGCGATGCGATCGATATCGCCGCGGTTCGTCATGCGCCGCAGGATCAGCACGAATTCGTCCCCGCCGATCCGCGCGGCGATATCGACCTTGCGCACGATCCCGCGCAGCACCACGCCGACATGGCGCAACAGCTCGTCCCCGGTCTTGTGGCCGAGCCGGTCGTTCACCTGCTTGAAATGGTCCAGATCCAGATGAACCAGCGCGAAGGCGCATTCCTCGGGGGTCATGCCAACCTCTTGCGGGCGTCTCAGGGCGCCCTGCAATGCCAGCTCCAACCCTCGACGATTGCTCAGGCCCGTCAACGGATCCGTCTGCGCCTGCTGGATCGCCACCTCGCGGGAACGGGCAAGCTGCGAATTGAAGCGCGCAAGTTCGCGCAGCACGCCGCGATTGGCCTCCTGCAGGAACAGGAATTCCATCGCCAGTTCGGGCGGGGCGAAATCGTCATCGGTCAAGCTGCCGTGCCGGATGGCGGCCTGCAGATCGCTGCCGACCCCCAGGTTCAGAAGGATCGCCCCATCCCCCAGCTGCACCGCGTGCCCGCGCAGGACCAGATCGTCCGCACCCTCGACGCGCAGGAACAGCCTTTCACGGGTGGTCATGGCCGCACGGATAAGGTCGAGGACCGGGCGTGCGCGATCCCCCCTCGCGGGGTGGAAGGCATGGAGCCCATGCCCGAGATCGGGCGCGATCTTCCGCAAGGTCGGCCCGATCGAGATCACCGCACCATCGGCGGCGACCACAAGGTGCATCGGCAACAGATCGTTCAGCGAACGTGGGGGCAGGATGGCGGGGCTGTTCATTGGACCACCCCCGCATCCGGACCGCCGAGGGTGAAGTCGCGCCCTTCCGCGAAGCTGGTGTCCCAGATATCCACGCGGATCACGCCGCATTCGGTCGCAATCAGGCACAGCGCCCCGTAATCGTCGGCCATTCCGCGAACCATCCCGATCATCAGATGGCGCCAGGCGGGATCGGGCGGCGTCATCGTCAGGAAACGCGATTGCCCCGCCTGCTCAATCTGGATCGCGGGCAGGTTCAGCCCCGGCAGCACCAGATGCGTCCGGCCCGGCATTTCATCCAGACGATCGAGGAAATCGGTGAAATCACGCCCCGAAAAGCGCAGCAGGCGGCGAATGGCTTCGATCCGGGTCATCCATGCGCCCAGATCTTCCAGCATCTCGACCGTGGGCTTGGACAGCCTGCGGGCGGCGCGATCCAGCATCCGCATGCCGTGGACACGGCCCTCGAGATGCTGGTCGTCGGCGCTGCCCAGTTCCTCGACGATCGTTCCGATCAGCCCTTCGCCATAGGTCGCGCGGATGAATTCCTCGACCGTTCGATTTATCAGTATGTCCATGCGCACCTCGCTTGCAGAACGGGCCTAGCGCATGAAGTTTAAGAAAGTGAAAAGTCAGTCGGCCTCCCAGCCATAGCTTCCCGGCCCCGACAGAAGCGTTCGGGCGGTCATCACGTCGCGCGGATCGCGGTCGATGGCGGATGCGAATTCCAACAGGCGGTCGTCCTGTTCGACGATGTAGTCCAGCAGGAAGACGGCGATTTCGGGGCGGCTTGCAATCTGGCGAAGGGCTGCAGGCTCAAGACCGCTGGTGCCCAGAAAACCGGCCAGCTGCTCGGGTCTCTCGGCCAAGGCAAGCAGCAGATCGGTGGCAAGATCCTGCGCACTATTTCGTGAAACGGCCATCTGTGAGGTCTCCCTTGCAAATCCGTTGCCCATGACGACAGAAACGGAAAGGGTTTCTTAAACAATTTGCGCCAGAACAAAAGCAAGATGATTAAGATTTTCAGGATCGAGAGATGAGCGCACGCATCCTTGTGGCGGACGGATCACCCACGGCGCGCATCACGTTGAAGGTGCGGCTGGCTGCGGCATGCCACGACGTCGCGATGGCGGGCAGCGCCACCGAAATCCTGGCCGAGCTTGCATCCGGGCGGATCGGCCTGGTGATCCTGAACGGCCCCTTGACCGACATGTCCGCCGAAGATGCCTGCCGTCTGCTGAAGACCCGCGCGCCTACATCCGGGGTCAATATCGTGATGATGGTCGGCGATACCCAACGCCTTGCCGCACGTCGTGCCGGTGCGATCGCGACGCTGGACCCGTCGGTCGAAGACGGGGTCCTTCTGGCGCAGATCCGCAGCCTGCTGGCCGATACGCAGGCCGACGCCCATGCGGCATACGGCATGGCCGAAGCTCCGCAGCCCTTCGCGCGCGCGCCTCAGCGCAAGGTCACGCTGATCGCGGGCAGCCCGGTCGTCGCGATGGCCTGGCGCAGTCAGCTGAGCAGGCGGATGGACTGCCGCTTCGATGTCAGCACCCCCGAGGAGGCATTGCTGGGCACTGGAACGGGCGGGGCGGATCTCTATGTGATCGATACGAATCTGGGCCATCCGAACGAGGGCTTGCGCCTGATGTCCGAATTGCGCGCGCGGGCACATTCCTGCGATGCGGCCTATGCCATCGTCACGGACCACCAGTCGCGCGACATTCACGCCATCGCATTGGATCTGGGCGCGGGCGAGGTCCTGAACGATCCCTTCGCGGACGGGGCCAATGCAGATGCCACGGCCATCGCCCTGAAAGGCCTGCTGGCCCGCAAGTCGCGCAAGGACCAGAAGCGCGCTGACACGCAGCGGCAACTGGAACTGTCGATCCGCGATCCGCTCACCGGGCTCTACAATCGGCGCTATGCGATTCCCCGTCTGCACGAGATCGCAAGCCAAGCGGCCGACAAGGATGTCGGCTTTGCCGTGCTGGCCATCGATCTGGATTACTTCAAGTCGGTCAACGACCAGCTTGGGCATGCAGCGGGCGACGCCGTTCTGGCCGAGGTCGCCCGCCGCCTGGGCCAGATCGAGGTCGGCCAGGGTTTCGTCGCCCGCACCGGCGGCGAAGAGTTCCTGGTCGTTCTGCCCGGCATCGCGCAGTTCCAAGCCTGTCGTATCGCCGAACGCATCCGTCGTGCGGTCGATGCCCACCCGGTCGAGATCGCAGGCGCGCGCAGGGTCAGCATCAGTGCCTCGATCGGGGTCAGCCATACGCAACCGGGCCCCGACGACCTGCCATGCGATATCGTCGGAATGGCGGCGGAACGCGCCGATCGAGCGTTGCTTGCGGCCAAGAAGGCCGGGCGCAACCGTGTCATCGCGTCGCATCCCGAACGCGCCGCCTGAAAAGGCACGGGCTGGTAAAGCGGACCTTCTGCCCCTAGCTTGGGGGCTGGATCAAGCGAGGTGAGCCCATGACCGACAGCGCCGTCATATCCGAGGAACGCCCCACCAAACAGGCGATGATGCGCGGTGCCCTTCTTCGCTGCCCCGCATGTGGCGAGGGACGGTTGTTCACCAGCTATCTCAAGGTCGCGGATGCCTGCCCGAACTGCGGCGAGGAACTGCACCACCAGCGCGCCGATGACGGGCCGGCCTACCTGACGATCCTGCTGGTCTCTCACCTGGCAGCGCCGATCCTGCTTGCGTCATATGTCGCGTGGAGGCCGGACGCGATCACCATGCTGGTGATCTTCGGGCTGGGCACGATCGTCCTGTCGCTGATCCTGCTGCCGATCTTCAAGGGTGGCTTCGTGGGCCTGCAATGGGCGCGGCGCATGCACGGCTTCGGCGAATGAACGTGATGGACGCGATCCGCCCCGCAGCCACGGTGCTGCTGCTGCGGCGCGATGCGGACGGGCCTCGGGTGCTGATGGGGATGCGCGGCGCAAAGGCCGCCTTCATGCCTTCGAAATACGTCTTTCCCGGCGGTGCGGTCGATGCCGATGATGCCGATGTGCCGCTTGGCGGGCCCCTGCCCGACATCTGCGCGGGACGGCTGCGCGCCGAGGGGCTGGAGCCCGCGGCCATCGCCGCCGCCGCCCTGCGCGAACTGGTCGAGGAGACCGGGCAGATCATCGGTCGTCCGTCCGCCTGCCCTGCCTCGCTTCCCGGGTTTCGGGATCTGGGCCTTGCACCCGACGCTTCGGCCCTGACCTATTTCTTCCGCGCGATCACGCCGCCCGGTCGCCCGCGCCGTTTCGATGCGCATTTCTTCCTTGCCGATGCAGACAGGCTGAATGGCGATCCCGACGATTTCGGGACCGCCTGCGACGAGCTTTCTCATCTGCATTGGGTGGCACTGGCGGATGCCCGCCGCCTGGATCTGCCCTTCATCACCGAGGTCGTGCTGGCGCAGCTGGCGGCGCTGGTGCGCGACCTGCCCGCCGATGCGCCGATCCCCAGCCCGGCAACGGTGCCCTTCTTCGACAACAGGGGCCCGTCGCCGGTCTTTCGCCAGATCGCCTAGTGCCCGGTGAAGTTCGGCTTGCGCTTTTGCAGGAATGCGCCGACGCCCTCGGTGAAGTCGCTGCTCTGACCTGCCTTGCCCTGCAATTCGGCCTCCAGTTGCAGCTGGTGGTGCAGGTCGTTGCCGAATGATGCCGCCACCGCCTTGCGGATCGAACGATAGGCGCTGGTCGGTCCCTGCGAAAGCTGCGTGGCCCGTGCCATGACGACAGCCGCGAAATCCTCGTCCGCGACGGCCTGCCAGATCATTCCCCAATCTGCGGCCTCGCTTGCCGTCACCGGTTCCGCAAACAGCATCGCGCCCATGGCACGCGCGGCCCCGATGGCGCGCGGGATGTACCAGGTGCCGCCCGCATCTGGGATCAGGCCGATCCTCGTGAATGCCTGGATGAAGCTTGCCGATTGCGTGGCGATCACGACATCGCAGACCAGCGCGATATTCGCGCCCGCCCCTGCGGCCACGCCGTTCACCGCCGCGATCACGGGAACCTCGCAATCGGTGATGGCGCGCAGCATGGGTTCGTATTCGTCGCGCAGGGTGCGTTCCAGATCGATCGCGGCGGATGCGTCGGTCAGATCCTGGCCCGAACAGAAGCCGCGCCCCTCGCCCGTCAGAACGACGCAGCGCACGCCGTCCGACAGATTGGTCAAGGTATAGGTCAGCTCTTGCCGCATGCGCCGGTTCAGCGCGTTCATCATGTCCGGACGGTTCATCGAGACGCGCAGCACGGCGTCCTGCTGTTCGACCAGGATTGTCTGAAGTTCCATGTGATCCCCCTTCTGCTGCCTGGATATTGTGGGCAATCGCAGGCATGCGAAAGCGCGACCCCGCGTCAGTCGTCCCCCATGATGTCGCGCAGGCGGGTCTTCTCCTCGGCGCTCAGATCGTCGGGCATCGGGGTGGCCTGGTCGCGTCCGCGCAGGAACCGCCACCCTGCGAACGCCCCGATCAGCGCCATCAGCGGTCCCGCAAGCCACAGGATCAGGTTCGCCCCCGTCGCGCGGGGCTGGAACAGGACGAATTCGCCGAAACGTTCGATTACGTTGTCGACCACCGCGCGGTCGCTGTCGCCCGCCACCAGCCTTTCGCGGACATAGAGCCGCAGGTCGCGGCTGATCGCGGCATTCGAATCGTCGATATTCTCGCCCTGGCAGACCGGGCAACGCAGATCGCGAGAGATCGCGCGCGCACGCGCCTCGAGATCCGGATCGCTCAGCATCTCATCGGGCTGGACCGCAAGGACCGGCGTCGCGATCAGCGCAAGCGCAAGGACGAGCCGCCTCATGCCGCGGCCTTCCGGCCAGCGGCCGCGACGCGGTAGCGCCGGTCGGACAGGCTGATCAATCCGCCCAGTGCCATCAGGATCGCCCCGCCCCAGATCCAGCTCGCAAACGGCTTGATATAGGACCTGACCGCCCATCCCCCTTCGGGTTGTTCGTTTCCGATCACGACATAGAGGTCGCGGAAGAAACCGTAATCGATCGCGGCCTCGGTCGTGGGCATGCCTTGGACCGGATAGACGCGCTTTTCGGGGCGCAGCACGGCCACGGTCGATCCGCCGCGCGCCACGTCGATCCGCGCCATCTGGCTGAGATAGTTCGGCCCGCGCAGCTGCTCGACCCCGCGCAGCGTCAGTTGGTACGGCCCAAGCGCGAAGGGCTCGTCGATCTGCGCGACTCGGATATCCTCGACCTCCCATGCCTGGATCAAGGCCACGGCGATGAAGGTGACGCCCAGACCCGCATGCGCGATGGCCTTGCCCCAATCCGCGCGCGGCAGCCGAAACAGGCGCGAGACGCCCGAGCTGCCGGTCCGCTGCCACAGATCGGCGGCCGACCCGAACACCAGCCAGGACCCCAGGCCCGCCCCGATCACCGCCAGCGCCGAATGCCCCGAGGACAGTGCGAAGACCAGCAGCCCGATGGCCCCGGTCAGCAGCAGGGCCCCGCGCAGGGGACGCAGGGCACGGTGCAGCTTGGCACGCTTCCAGGGCATGATCGCCCCGATGGGCAGCGCCAGGGCCAGCAGGATCATGAAGGGCGTGAATGCCTGATCGAAGAAGGGCGGCCCGACCGACAGGACCCTGCCCCAGACCAGTTCGGCGATCAGCGGCCATACCGTGCCGATGAAGACCACGAAGGCCGACACCGCCAGCAGCACGTTGTTCAGGACCAGCGCCCCTTCGCGCGACAGGGGCGAGAAGATGCCCTTCGCGCTCATCTGCGAGGCGCGGGCCGCGAACAGCGTCAGCGCCCCCCCGATGAACAGGACCAGGATGCCGAGGATGAACACCCCCCGCTGCGGATCGCTGGCAAAGCTGTGGACCGAGGTGATGACACCCGAGCGGACGATGAAGGTGCCGATCAGCGAGAAACCGAAGGCCATGATCGCCAGCAGGATCGTCCAGCTTTTCAGCGCCTCGCGCTTCTCGACGACGATGGCGGAATGCAGAAGCGCCGCGGCCAGCAGCCAGGGCATGAAGCTGGCATTCTCGACCGGATCCCAGAACCAGAAGCCGCCCCAGCCAAGCTCGTAATAGGCCCACCAGGACCCGAGCGCGATGCCGATGGTCAGGAACACCCAGGCGGCCAGCGTCCAGGGCCTGACCCATCGCGCCCATGCCGCATCGACGCGCCCCTCGATCAGGGCGGCGACCGCGAAGCTGAACGCCATCGAAAGCCCGACATAGCCGAGATAGAGGAACGGAGGATGAAACGCCAAACCCGGGTCCTGCAGCAGCGGGTTCAGGTCGCGACCGTCGAATGGCGGGTTTGCCAATCGCCAGAACGGGTTCGAGGTGAAGATGATGAATGCAAGGAACGCCACGCTGATCGCGCCCTGGACCGACAGCACGCGGGCCCGCAGGCGCGGTGGCAGGTTCGGCCCGAAGATCGCAGCCGCTGCCCCGAACAGCGCAAGGATCAGCACCCACAGCAGCATCGACCCCTCGTGATTGCCCCAGACGCCGCTGATCTTGTAGAGCATGGGCTTCGAGCTGTGAGAGTTCTCGTAGACGAGCTTGAGCGAGAAATCCGAGGTGACGAAGGCGATGGTCAGCATGGCGAAGCTGACGGCCAGCAACAGAAGCTGCGCGATGGCTGCGGGTCTGGCGCTGTCTGCGACCCCGGTCCATCCCCTGGCCGCGCCCAGCATCGGCATGCTGCACTGATAGATCGCGACCACGAAAGCCATGATCAGCGACAGGTGGCCAAGCTCTGCAGTCATCCAAGCGTCCCCTTATGCGCCCGGGGACCATAATTGGGGCGCGTCGCCGGCGAAAGACCCTGCGGCGACGCGCCCCTTATCGTTACTTGCCCAAACTGCGCGCCCAGTCGCGCAGTGCGGCGTTGTCGGCGAACTGATCGGCGGGGGCCGCCAGCGTCACGGGGACGGGCGTCACGGGAACGGGCGTCGCCGGTTCGGACGTCTCGGCTGCGGGCACCGCCCAGTTGCGGTTGCGGAAATGATGGGCCTCTCGCGCGCCGAAATAGAAACCGACGATCGCGCCCATCAGCCACCAGAGCGGCTCGGGGACCATCTGCAGCCCCTGCATGCGCAGCCCGAAGCCCACCGGTTCGACCATGGCATAGATGAACAGCCCCATCGTCCCAAGCGCCAGAAGCGGCCGCGGCATCCGGTTCAGCCCGTTCACAAAGCCGTCGAACCATCCCTGACGGGGAACGGCGAATTCGGCCCCGTGCTGCTGGATCGCCTGGGCGAACGCCTGTTCGTCCAGCTCCATCCGGCGGGTGGCGTTGCGGGTGAAGACCTCGGCCATGCCCGTGGCGGCACTGCCAAGCGCGGTGACGGTCGGGGCGACCCCGATGAAGCGGTCGATCACGCCCATGCCGCAGTCCTCGCACGATGTTCCGCGTCGCTCAGGTGATAGCGGGCGGATATGAACTCTTCGGCGCGGGTGATCCAGCCACCCTTGCCGCCTGCATTGGTCCGGGCATATTTGCGGCTGGCCGCGCGCTGATCCGCAAGCGTGTAATAGTAATTCCGCCGTGCGATCCCATAGGCATCCGCGATATGCTGGGGCGCCGCCTGCGCGGCAGCTTGGGCCGCCGCGACGGTCTTCGGCCCGATCACACCGTCCGCGGTCGCCGCAAAGCCCATCCGCGTGATCAGCGTCTGCAGGATCTTCACCGCGTTGCTGCCCGCGTTGACATACATGTCGAAGACGCTCGGCTGGATCGCCTCGGGCAGTTCGGCCAGCCGAGGCTTGCGGAAGTAGTGTTCGACGAAGACCTGCTCGGCCTGGGCGCGGGTCAGCGCACGCACATCGGCGGCATCGACCTTGCCGTCATTCGTCAGGTCCATCCCCAGGCTGCGCATCGTCCCGATGGTCACGCCGTGATTTGTCGCGCCGCCCGGATCGTCCGGGTCGTTCACGTATCCGCCCTCGCGCATGACGATGGCCTGCGCGATCTGTTCGACAGTCTGCATGATGCTTCCCCGCTTGTTCCGACAAGGCGGGAATGCTGCGAAATGTCGGTTAACCGTTCCTTAACAATGCATTCGTTGCGGATCAGGCGCCGGGCTCCTGATAGACGCCCGTCTGCTTCAACGTGTCGATCACCTCGCGCGGCATGTAGGTCTCGTCATGCTTGGCCAGGATCTCTCGCGCCTCGAAACGGCCATCGCGGAACCAGCCCTTGGCGATGGTTCCCTGCCCCTCGCTGAACAGATCGGGGCGCGGCTCGCGGCCCACATAGGTCACGGGGATTTCGGCCGCGCCATCGGTGATCACGAAATCGAAGGCCACGCCCGCCCCGTCGCGGATCGAGCCGTCCTTGACCAGCCCGCCAAGCTGGAAGAACTCGTCCGCATCGGGTGCGGCTTCCACCACCTGGCTGGGCGAGCGATAGAGGTTGATCCCGTCGCTGAAGCCATATCCGATCAGGACCGCAGCCAAGGTCAGCGACACCGCAGCCGCCGCCACGATCTGGATGCGGCGCTGTTTGCGAAGCGTCTTCATCCCGCCCCCCTTCAAGCGGCCTCGAACTGGATACGGCGGCGCAGGAACTGCGTGGCCTTGCCCGACACACGAACCGGATCGCCCGTCGTCAGGTACCGCGACCGGACCCCCTCGCCCACGAATTCGGGCCTGCGCGCGAGATAGTCGGCCAGGCTGTCGGCGACCAGTCCCGCCTGGCTGTAGACCTGGACGTCGGGCCCGAGCGCATTCTGGAACGCATCCTGCATCAGCGGATAATGCGTGCATCCAAGGATCGCGGCCTGCGGGTGCGGCATCCGGCGCATCAGGGCCTCGACATGGCTGGTGACCATCGCCTCGGCCAGGATCTCGTCGCCCATCTCGATCGCATCGACGACACCGCCGCAGGGCTGCGCCTCGACATCGACACCCACCGCGCGGAAGGCCAGTTCGCGCTGGAAGGCGCGGCTTGCGACCGTGGCCGGGGTCGCGAACAGCGCGACATGCTTGACGGCGACCTCCCGTGGCGGGGAATTGTCGCCCCACCGGCGTTCGGTCAGCGCCTCGATCATCGGGACGAAGACGCCCAGAACGCGCTTGTTCTCGGGCAGCCAGGTTTCCTGCATCCGCTTCAAGGCGGCCGCGCTGGCGGTGTTGCAGGCAAGGATGACCAGGTCGCAGCCCTCGGCCCACAACCTCTCGACGCCACGGCATGTCAGATCGAAGATGTCGTCGGCCGTCCGGACGCCATAGGGCGCATGCGCATTGTCGCCCAGATAGACCAGCGGCAGATCGGGCAGCCGTGCGGCAATGGCCTGATGCACCGTCAGCCCACCAAGCCCCGAATCGAAAACCCCTACCGCCATCGCATGTCTCCCGTTACGCGTGGCGCCCTTCATAGGACGCCACGCGGCACTTGCAAACGGTTCGCCCTATTCGGCGGCATCACGCATCGGTGCGCCGCCCGCGCGGAACTGCGCCAGCAGCTCCTGCCGCCTCTGCGCGGCCTCGGCTGCGGCCTGCGCCTTGACCGGCCCGTATCCGCGAACCGTCAGCGGCAGATCGGCCAGCTCGATGGCGATGGGCAGGGTCGTATCAGTCAGGCCCGCGAAGATCTCGGCCATGTCGGCCTCGTATTCGCGGATCGCGCGGCGTTCCTCGCGCCGTTCGGCCTGATAGCCGAAGGGATCGAGCGGCGTCCCCCGCAGCCCCCTGAGCGAAGCCAGCACGCGGAAGGCGCGCAGGATCCAGGGACCGAATTCGCGCTTTTTCGGGCGACCGATGGCATCGGTTCCGGGCAGCATCGGCGGCGCCAGGTGGAAGGTCAGGCGCGGCGCATCCTCCCACTGCTCCGCGACACGGTCGGCCGTCTGCAGATGAAGACGAGCAACCTCGTATTCATCCTTATAGGCCAACAGCTTGTAGTAGCTTCTTGCGACGCTTTCTTGCAATGCGTCCGGGGTCTTGGCCAGCATGGCGCGATACCGTTTTGCCAGCCGCCTGCCCTGGTATCCGACCAGACGTTCGGCGCGGTATTCGACCGGATCGGGCGGCAGTTCGGTCACCGTGGCGGGCGGGCGGATCTGGTCGGGAAAGGCCACGGCCCAACGCCCGATCTCGAAGGCCCGTCGGTTCTCATCGACCTTGGCGCCGTTCAGCGTGATCGCCTGCATGATCGCGTCATGCGTCAACGGGATCAGACCCTGCTGCCATGCGCCCCCCAGCACCAGCATGTTGCTGTAGATCGAATCCCCCAGCTTGCGCAGGGCCAGCTCGTTCGCATCGAAGAAGGCGACCCGATCCCCCAGCCGCGCCTGAAGCGAGACCCGCAGACGGCCCGAGGGGATCTGGAAGTCGCGGAAGCGCGTGAAGTCGCCCGTGATGATCTCGTGATCGTTGACCACCGCCCCCGTGCGCCCCTGCGTCATCAGCCCGAGCGTCTTGGACCCGGCAGACACCACCAGATCGCCGCCGATGACGCAATCGGCCTCGCCCGTGGCCACGCGGATCGCGCTGATATCACCGGGCCGGTCAGCCAGCCGCAGATGGATATGCACCGCGCCGCCCTTCTGGGCCAATCCCGCCATCTCCATCATGCCGGCACCCTTGCCGTCGATATGGGCCGCCTGAGCCAGCACCGCGCCGATGGTCACGACGCCGGTGCCGCCAACGCCCGTGATGACGATGTTATGCGTTCCGCTGATCGCGGGCAGCGTCGGTTCCGGCAGGTCCGGCAGGTCCAGCGCCTCGGCCTTGGGGCGGCGCAGCTTGCCGCCGCTGACCGTCACGAAGCTGGGGCAGAAACCGTTGACGCAGCTGTAATCCTTGTTGCAGCTGGACTGGTCGATCTGGCGCTTGCGGCCAAGTTCGGTTTCGAGCGGCACCACGGAAACGCAGTTCGACTGCACCGAGCAGTCGCCGCAACCTTCGCAGACTTCCGGGTTGATCCAGACGCGGCGGTCTGGATCGGGAAAGGCGCCCTTCTTGCGGCGGCGCCGTTTTTCGGCCGCGCAGGTCTGGATATAGAGGATGGCACTGACGCCCTTCACCTTTTCCAGTTCCCGCTGGACGTTCATCAGTTCCGCGCGTTCCTCGAAGCGCATGCCGGACGGAAAGAGGCTTCGGTCGATCTCCTCCTTCTCGTCATGGACGGCGACGACCGGATGCACGCCCATCGCCTGCAGCTCGGCCGCGATCTGATGCGCCGACAACCCGCCTTCGTTCGGTTGCCCGCCCGTCATGGCCACCGCGTCGTTATAGAGGATCTTGTAGGTGATGTTCGTCCCCGCGGCCTGCGCCGCGCGGATCGCCAAGATCCCTGAATGGTTATAGGTTCCGTCCCCAAGGTTCTGAAATACATGGGCTGTCTTGCTGAAAGGCGCCTCGCCGATCCAGTTCGCGCCCTCTCCGCCCATGTGGGTGAAGCCCTCGGTCTCGCGGCCCATCCACTGGACCATGTAATGACAGCCGATGCCCGCATAGGCGCGGCTGCCCTCGGGCAGCTTGGTCGAACTGTTATGAGGGCAACCCGAACAGAACCAGGGCGTGCGGGTCGCGACCTCGGGGGCGTTGTCGGCGCGTCGCACCTCGATCAGGCGCGCAAGGCCCGCGCGGACATGCTCGGTGCCGCGCCCCTCCTCGATCAGGATATTCCCGATCTTCTCGGCGATCATCACCGGGTCCAGGGCATAGCGGGTCGGGAACAGCTCCTCGCCCGTGCGGTCGTGCTTCCAGCCGTGGACGCGGCGCCCGCGGCGATTGTCGAAGATGGCCTCCTTCAGCTGCACCTCGATCAGCTTGCGCTTCTCCTCGACACAGATGATCAGTTCGAGGTTCTCGGACCATTCCTGGATCGACTTCATGTCCATCGGCCATGTCTGTCCGACCTTGTAGGTGGTCAGACCCAGCCGTTCGGCCTCGGCCTCGTCGATGCCCAGCAGCGACAGTGCATGGACAAGGTCCAGCCAGTTCTTGCCCGCCGCGACGAAGCCGATCTTGGCGCCCGGCTTGCCCCAGACACGGTGATCGAGGCGGTTCGCACGGCTGAACGCCTCGGCCGCCCAACGCTTGTGGTCGATCATCCGCGCTTCCTGCAGCACGGGCGTATCGCCCAACCGGATGTTCAACCCGCCTTCGGGCATTGCGCGGTCGGGCGTCACGAAGCTCAGCCGATGCGGATCGCCGTCCACCACCGCCGTGGCCTCGACCGTGTCCTTCATCGTCTTGAGGCCCGTCCACACGCCCGCATACCGCGACAGCGCGAAGCCATAGAGCCCGTAATCCAGGATCTCCTGCACGCCCGCGGGCGACAGCACGGGCATGTAGGCGTCGATCATCGCCCAGTCCGACTGGTGCAGCACGGTCGAGCTTTCGCCCGTATGGTCGTCGCCCATCGCCATGACGACACCGCCATGGCGCGACGATCCGGCCATGTTCGCGTGCTTCATGACGTCGCCCGTGCGGTCCACGCCGGGGCCCTTGCCGTACCACAGGCCGAAGACCCCGTCATAGAGCCCCTCGCCCCGCAGCTCCGCCTGTTGCGCGCCCCAGATCGCCGTTGCGGCAAGATCCTCGTTCAGGCCCGGCTGGAACCTGATGCGCGCCTCGGCCAGACGCTTCTCCTCTCGCATCATGGCCAGATCGACACCCCCCAGGGGCGATCCGCGATAGCCGGACACAAGTCCCGCGGTCTTCAGGCCCGCAGCTTCGTCGCGTGCCGATTGCATAAGCATCAGCCGCACGAGTGCCTGCGTGCCGTTCAGCAGCACGTGACGTTTCGTCAGGTCGAAACGGTCCGAAAGTTTGAATTCCTGCTGGCTCATCCTGCTCTCCTCCCTCGCATGATGGCTTGCACCGTGGTAATCATAGGTCAGTTTTACTGACCAAAGAAGAAAAAACTTCGCTTGACCCCGGGTTGTGCGTCGCGCAGCTGGACATTAGCTTTGCGCTGAACGCATGGCTGACATGACAAGGCAGGAACCATGGACTGGGACAAGCTCAGAATCTTTCACGCTGTGGCCGATGCCGGCAGCCTGACCCATGCCGGCGATACGCTGCATCTGTCGCAATCCGCGGTCAGCCGTCAGATCCGGGCGTTGGAGGAGGCATTGGGCACGACCCTGTTCCACCGACATGCGCGCGGCCTGATCCTGACCGAGCAGGGCGAATTGCTGTTCCAGGCCACATCCTCGATGGCGCGCAAGCTGGAAAGCGCATCCGCGCGCATTCGCGACAGCGAGGAAAACGTCTTCGGTGAATTGAAGGTGACGACCCCGGTGGGCTTCGGCACGCTGTGGCTGGCCCCGCGCCTGGTGAAACTGTACGAGAAATACCCCGATCTGCGGATCGACCTGCTGCTCGAGGAACGCGTGCTGGACCTGCCGATGCGAGAGGCCGACGTGGCGATCCGCATGAAGGAGCCCAGCCAGTCCGACCTGATCCGTCGCAGGCTTCTCAATATCAGCATGCGGCTCTATGCGACGCCGGACTATATCGCCGCGCATGGCAAGCCCGAAACGCTGGACGAGCTGTCCAAGCACCGGCTGATCTGCCAGAAGCCGGATCAGCCGCAGGTCGCATCGGGGGCGCGACTGGTCGAGACGCTGATGGCGCAGAATGTCGGATCGACCCTGACCGTGAACAACTATTTCGGCGTGCTTCAGGCGGTTCTGGCCAATCTGGGGATCGGCGTCCTTCCCGATTACCTGACCGCCGACCATCCCGAACTGGTGCGCATCTTCTCGGATCTCGAATCCGGCGAGGTTCCGGTCTTCCTCGCCTATCCCGAGGAACTGCGTCAGACGCGGCGCGTCGCCGTCTTCCGCGATTTCGTCCTCGAGGAGATCCAGGCCTATCGCCGGCACCAATCCGAGTCTGGGCATTCCTGATGCACTTGCCCGAAATATCGGCAGTCCATGCGCGAAAGCCCCTGATCTTCGGCGGGTTTCTTCCTATGGTTGCAGCTATTCGGCAACTGCATGGGTGATATGTTGCAGATGCAGCAAATCCCGCCTTGCGAAGTTCACACACTGCACATAGATCGGGCTTAGAAGGAGATACCGGGCCTAACGGCTCATCACCTTCTACCTCCCTGTTGGACTTAGGCCGGGCTTCGTGCCCGGCTTTTTTTTGTCCAGCGGACGGCGGTGCCTTCCCATGGGGCGCGACAGGCCCTAAAAGGCGCGTGATTTCATGCGCAGGAAGGGCTTTTGGCATGCAGGAACCGACGATCACCCCCGAACTGATCGCCGCGCACGGGCTCAAGCCCGAGGAGTATGACAGCATCCTGCAGATCATCGGGCGCGAACCCAGCTTTACCGAGCTGGGGATCTTCAGCGCGATGTGGAACGAGCATTGCTCGTACAAGTCCTCGAAGAAATGGCTGCGCACGCTGCATACCGAGGGCCCGCAGGTCATCTGCGGCCCGGGCGAGAACGCGGGCATCGTCGATATCGGCGACGGTCAGGCCGTGGTCTTCAAGATGGAGAGCCACAACCACCCCAGCTATATCGAGCCGCACCAGGGCGCCGCGACCGGCGTGGGCGGCATCCTGCGCGACGTCTTCACCATGGGCGCCCGCCCCATCGCCGCGATGGACGCGCTGTCCTTCGGGATGCCCGATCATCCGAAGACCCCGCATCTGGTCAAGGGCGTGGTCGAGGGGATCGGCGCCTATGGCAATGCCTTCGGCGTGCCGAACGTGGGCGGCGAGGTCCGCTTCCATCCCAGCTATAACGGCAACTGCCTGGTCAACGCCTTCGCGGCGGGCCTCGCGGATACCGACAGCATCTTTTATTCTGCAGCATCGGGCGTCGGCATGCCCGTCGTCTATCTGGGCGCCAAGACCGGTCGCGACGGCGTCGGCGGCGCGACGATGGCCAGCGCCGAATTCGATGACACCATCGAAGAGAAGCGCCCCACCGTCCAGGTCGGCGACCCCTTCACCGAAAAGAAGCTGCTCGAGGCCTGCCTCGAACTGATGCAGACCGGCAGCGTGATCTCGATCCAGGACATGGGCGCGGCGGGGCTGACCTGCTCGGCTGTGGAAATGGGTGACAAGGGCGGTCTGGGCATCAAGCTGATCCTCGACAACGTGCCGCAGCGCGAAACCGCGATGACGGCCTACGAGATGATGCTGTCCGAGAGCCAGGAGCGCATGCTCATGGTCCTCAAGCCCGAGAAGGAGGCCGAGGCCCGCGCCGTCTTCGAGAAATGGGATCTGGACTTCGCGATCGTCGGAGAAACCATCGCCGAGGACCGCTTCCTGATCGTCCACCGCGATCAGGTGATGGCGGACCTGCCGCTGTCCAAGCTGTCTTCCAGCGCGCCGGAATACGACCGCCCCTGGGTGGAAACGCCCCCGGCGGCACCTGCCGGGCCCCTGCCCGCCATTACCCCCATCGAGGCGCTGCGCGCCCTGATCGGCAACCCCAACCATGCGCACAAGGCATGGGTCTGGGAACAATACGACACGCAGGTCGGCGCCGACACCGTCCGCCGGCCCGGTCTGGGTGCGGGGGTCGTCCGCGTCCATGGCACCCAGAAGGCCATCGCCTTCACCAGCGACGTGACGCCCCGCTATGTCCGCGCGAACCCCTACGAGGGCGGCAAGCAGGCGGTGGCCGAGGCCTATCGCAACCTCTCCGCCGTGGGTGCCCTGCCGCTGGCCACGACCGACAACCTGAACTTCGGCAACCCCGAAAAGCCCGAGATCATGGGCCAGCTGGTCGGCGCCATCAAGGGCATCGGCGAGGCCTGCCGCGCGCTGGACTTCCCCATCGTGTCGGGCAACGTCTCGCTCTATAACGAGACCGACGGCAAGGGCATTCTGCCCACGCCCACCATCGGCGCGGTCGGCCTGATCGCGGACCTGTCCCAGATCATCGCGGGCCTGCCCGAGGATGGCGACGTGGCACTGGTCATCGGCACCACCGACGGCCATCTGGCGCAATCCGCACTGGCATGGGAGGCCTTCGGCCGCGAGGATGGGGATGCCCCGCATGTCGATCTGGCGGCCGAGCGCAAGCATGGCGAATTCCTGCGCGCAAATCGCGGGCATCTGCGCGCCGCGACCGACCTGTCCGAGGGCGGCCTTGCGCTGGCGGCGTTCGAGATGGCCGAGGCTGCCGGTATCGGCCTGCGCCTGACGGATGGCGATATCGGCCAGCTGTTTGGCGAAGATCAGGCGCGCTATCTGGTGGCCTGCGACGCGGCCGGGGCCCAGGCGCTGATGGCGGCGGCCAAGGATGCGGGCGTGCCCGTCGCGCAGGTCGGCAGCTTCGGCGGCCAGGCCGTGCAGCTGGGCGAGGACGCGGCAGACTTGGCGGATCTGTCGGCCACCTATCGCGGGGCTTTCGCCGCGGCCATCGCAGGCGACGTGCCGGACCACGCATGAGCCTGCGGGCCCCTGCGGGCTTTGCCGCGCTGATCACCGCTGCCGGGCGCGGCACCCGCATGGGTGCCGGTGCGCCCAAGCAGTGGCGCGATCTGGCGGGACGTCCGGTCCTCGACCATGCGATCGCGGCCTTCGCGGGCTTCGATCGCGTGGTGCTGGTTGTCCATCCCGACGACATGGCCGATGCGATGGAACGCTATGCCGGTGCGGTCACGATCGTCACGGGCGGCGCGACGCGCTCGGCCAGCGTGCATGCGGGGCTTCAGGCGTTGCAGGGTCAGGCAAGCCATGTGCTGATCCATGACGGCGCAAGGCCGCTTGTGTCGGATACGGTCATCACCGGCGTGATCGAGGCGCTGCAGGCAGGCGCTGTCGCCGCGGCCCCTGCGCTGCCGGTATCGGACGCACTGTGGCAGGGCCGTGACGGCATGGTCACCGCGACCGCGCCCCGCGACGGGCTGTTCCGCGCGCAGACCCCGCAGGGCTTCGCGCTGGAGGCGATCCTGCAGGCGCATCGCGCCCATCCGGACGGCGCCGCCGACGATGTCGAACTTGCGCTGAAGGCCGGGCACGGGGTTGCGATCACCCAAGGCTCGGAAGACAATCTGAAGATCACATGGCTCGCCGATCTGGCGCGGGCCGAACGCCTGATGGAGGGCGAAATGGATATCCGGCTCGGCAATGGCTATGACGTGCATGCATTCGGACCGGGCGATCACGTCACGCTTTGCGGTGTGCAGCTGCCCCATGATGCGGGACTGGTCGGGCATTCCGATGCCGATGTCGGGATGCACGCGCTGACGGATGCGATCTATGGTGCCCTGTCGCAGGGCGATATCGGGCGGCATTTTCCGCCGTCGGACCCGCAATGGAAGGGTGCCGACAGCGCGATCTTCCTGCGCCATGCCGCCGACCTGGCCCGCAGCATGGGCTTTCGTTTCGGAAATGCCGATGTCACGCTGATCTGCGAGGCTCCGAAGGTCGGCCCCCGTGCGCAGGCGATGCAGGACCGCCTTGCGCAGATCATGGACCTCGATGCATCGCGCATCAGCGTCAAGGCGACCACCTCGGAACGCCTGGGCTTTACCGGCCGGCGCGAGGGGATCGCATCCATCGCCACCGTCGCATTGATCAAGGAATAGCGCATGGCACGGCTTCTCTGCATCTGGTTCGGCGCGGGCCTTCTGCGACCCGCCCCCGGCACATGGGGATCGGCGGTAGCCGTCGCATTGGGCCTGATCCTGCACCGGATCGGGCATTTCCCGTTGCTGGCGCTGGCCACGGGCCTGGTGATCGTCACCGGGTTCTGGGCCGTTCGCGTTCACACGGCTGGGATGACCGACCCCGACCGATCCGAGATCGTCATCGACGAGGTCGCCGGCCAGTGGCTGGCGCTCATGGCGCCCTCGTTCGGGTTCTGGCATGCGGGCCTGCCCGCCGACAGCTTCCCCTATCCGGGATGGGTCGCGGCGTTCTTCTTCTTCCGCCTGTTCGACATCTGGAAGCCATGGCTTGTCGGACGCGCGGACCGCAGGCATGACGCGGCGGGGGTGATGATCGACGATCTTTGGGCGGGGATCTTCGCCGCCATCGCCACCATGGCCGTCGCCGCGATCGCGCATGGGGTGCTGATGTGAGCCTTGCCTCGGACGCGCTGCAGGCCGCCCGTGATCGCGGGGTGATGATCGCCACCGCCGAAAGCTGCACCGGCGGTCTGATTTCCGGGTCGCTGACCGAGGTGCCGGGCAGTTCGGACGCCTTCGACCGGGGCTTCGTCACCTATTCCAACGATGCCAAGATGCAGATGCTGGGCGTCCGCGCGGAAACGCTGGCCGATTTCGGCGCGGTCAGCGAAGAGGTCGCGGCCCAGATGGCACAGGGTGCGCTGCGCAATTCGGCAGCCGGGATCGCCGTATCGGTGACCGGCATCGCAGGCCCCGGCGGGTCCGAGCACAAGCCCGAGGGGCGCGTCTGCTTCGGCATCGCCCAGGCCTTCGGGACCCGGACCCAGACGGTCGAGTTCGGCGCGACAGGGCGTCACCGCGTTCGCGCAGCCACGGTCGAACATGCGCTGCAGATGCTGATCGAAGCGTTGCGGGCCTAACCGCGCAGGATCGCGGCCAGCGCCGCGACATCCTCGTCGGGCGTGTCCCAGGCGCAGACCAGCCTGATGGAAATCGGATCGACCCCCGCCGCGGTCTTGTCCGGCCAGGGGTAATATTCGGCCCCTGCCCGCGTTGCATGTTCATGCGTGGCCGCCGAAATCTCGGCAAAGACGGCGTTCGACTGGACGGGCGTCAGCAGCCGCCCCCCACCCGCGATCACCGCATCCGCCAGGATCCGGGCCTTCGCGTTGGCGGCCCCCGCCAGATCGCGCCAGAGCCCGTCCGTGGCAAGCGCCAGCATCTGCGCGGCCAGGAAACGGTTCTTGGAAAAGACATGCCCCGACTGCTTGCGGCGATAATCGAACCCGCCAGCCAGCGAAGGTTGGAAGAAGATCATCGCCTCGGCCGCCATCGCGCCGTTCTTGGTCCCCCCGAAGCACAGCGCATCGACACCTGCGCGCCAGGTCAGGTCGGCAGGCGAGGCGCCCAGATGCGCCGCGGCATTGGCAAAACGCGCCCCGTCCATGTGGAAGGGCAGCCCCATCGCATGGGTCGCATCGGCCAGCGCCCGCACCTCGGACAGGTCATAGACCGTGCCCCATTCCGTCGCATTGGTGATCGACACCATCGCGCTGCGACCTTCGTTCAGGCCACCCGCCGCGCCCTGCTGCAACGCGATCTGCAGGATCTCGGGGTCCAGCTTGCCGTCGGGTCCGGGCAGCGTGACCAGCTTCGCACCATGAGAGAAGAATTCGGGCGCAGCGCATTCGCTCGTCTCGATATGCGCATCGGCATGACAGTAGATGCGCCCGAAGGACGGCGACAGCTGCGCGCAGACCAGCGCGTTCGCCGCCGTGCCGGTCGCTGCGAAGCGCACCACGGCCTCCGGGGCCTCGAACAGGTCGCGGATCGCCTCGACCGCCTCGGCGGTCACGTCATCGCCGCCATAGGGGCTTGCCGCGCCTGCATTCGCCCGCTCCATCGCGCGAAAGACGGCAGGATGGGCCGAACGGACGTTGTCGGAGGCGAAATTCATGTCAGATCCTCGATGATGTGATCCTCCCAATCGTCCTCGTCCACGGAAAGCTCGTTCACGGTCCAGCCGCGCACGCTCTCGCCCGCGCGGTGGACGGCCTCGCGATCGCCCGAGATCAGGTGGTGCCAATCGTGCAGCGGCTTGCCCTCGGCCCGCAGGCGATAGGCGCAGGTGCCGGGCAGCCACCACGAGATCTCGTCAAGCTTGGCCGGGGTCAGCACCACGCAATCCGGCACGAAATCATGCCGGTTGGGATAGGAGGAACACTGACAAGTCTGCCCGTCCAGAAGCTTGCACGCCACGCGGGTGAAGGCCAGTTCGTCCGTATCCTCGAACTCGATCTTGTTCAGGCAGCACTTGCCGCATCCATCGCACAGCGCCTCCCATTCGGGGCGCGTCAGGTCCTTCAGCGGCAATTCCCAGAAATTCGGTCGCATCACCGCCCCGCCAGAATGTCGCGCGCGCAGGTCGCATCGGCCTCGATCTGCTGGACCAGCATGTCCACGCCGTCGAAGGCCATCTCGTCGCGCAGGAACTCGACCAGCGCCACGGACAGGTGCTGACCATAGAGATCGCCGTCGAAATCGAACAGATGCACCTCGAGATTGGGGGCGTTCTTGCCGAACATCGGACGCACCCCGATGGATGCGACGCCGGTCGCGGGGCCCTTGTTCGGGCCGGTCAGGATATCGACCAGCACGGCATAGACGCCCAGCCGCGGCAGATGCAGCCCCTCCATGGCCATGTTGGCCGTGCGCCAGCCCAGCTGGCGGCCCCGCTTCTCGCCGTGGATCACTTCTCCGTCGATGCGGTGCCAGTGGCCCAGCATCCGCTCGGCCTCTCGGGTGCGACCCTCGGTCAGCGCCTGACGGATCGCGGTCGAGCTGTAGACCGCGTCGCCCGACTGGATCAGCGGTTGCACGGTGACGCCGAAGCCCAGCTGCTGACCCAGCTGCATCAGCATGACCGCATCGCCCGCGCGCTTGGCCCCGAACTTGAAATCCGCCCCCACCGTGACATGCGACACGCCCAGCCCATCCACCAGAACCTGCTGGGCAAATGCCTCGGGCGACAGGCCTGCCAGTTCCGGGCCGAAGGGCAGTTCGTAGAGGTGATCGACCGCCAGCCGGGCCAGACGGTTCGCGCGGCTTTCGGCATTCATCAGGCGGAAGGACGGACCGTCGGGCTTGAAGACCTCGCGCGGGTGGGGTTCGAAGGTGACGACGCCAAGCGGGCCGTCAGTGGCCGCGCGGGCCGTGTCGATCACGGCGCGATGCCCCAGATGGACGCCATCGAAATTGCCCATCGCAACCGAGGCGCCCTTCGCGTCGGCTGCAATCGCGTGCCAGTCGCGGTGGATATGCAAATGGGCCCCCTTCGGGGCCGCGCCCCGTCAGTCGAACTTGCGGCTTGGGGCCAGGACGACCGCCTCACCCTTCAGCACGACCGTATCGCCCACCAAACAGCGGGTTGCAAGCGTCACCCGCCGTTTGGCATGCTCGATCGCGCTGACGCTGACCTCGGCGCGGACAAGATCGCCGGGACGCACGGGTGCCATGAATTTCAGCGTCTGCCCCAGATAGACCGTCCCATGCCCCGGCAGCTGTTCCCCGATCACCGCCGAGATCAGCCCCGCGGTCAGCATGCCATGCGCGATCCGCCCCTCGAAGATCGTGTCGCGGGCGTAATCCTCGTCCAGATGCACCGGGTTGCGGTCGGTCGAGATGGTGGCGAACATCTCGATATCCGCGTCGGTCACCTGCTTTTGCAGATGCCGCGTCATCCCGATCTCCAGGTCCTCGATGACGATGGTGCCGCGGGGAAAGTTGTCCAGCATCTCTGCCACCCTTCCGAAATATTGCATCGTCTTTCTGCATAGCAGCGAAACAATATTATATCAAGATGCGCAAAGCGGACGCCAGATTGTTGCGCAAGGAAAAGCCCCGCAGCCGGGATGGCTGCGGGGCCTGAACTTGGCATCCGGATATCGGTTCAGCGCAGGCGGCCGATAGCAAAGCTGGGCGCGCGGCCCTTTCGCTTCAGCCAATCTTCCAGCATGTCGCCGCGCGGGTTCTCGACATCGTCGCCGAACTCTTCGGCGGCAAGGCCACCCGTCACGAAGATGCTGTCGATGCCCTGATCCTCGGCACCCTCGACATCGGTGTTGATGCCGTCGCCCACGGCCAGGAAACGTGCCTGGTCGCCAAGCGCAAGCAGCCTGCGGGCGCGGTCGTAGATCGGCGCATGGGGCTTGCCGAAATAGAGGACCTTGCCGCCCAGTTCCTCGTAATACTGGGCCAGCGCACCCGCGCAGTAGATGCGCTTGTCGCCCATGTCCACGATGATGTCCGGGTTCGCGCAAAGCATCGGCAGCCCGCGTTCCAGCGCATCGCGGAAACGGTCGGCGTAATGCTCGGGGGTCTCGTTCTCCTCGTCGAAGGGGCCCGAGGCGACGATGCCCTCGGCATCGGCCAGATCGACGCGGGTGACCGCGGGCGCATCCTCGAACCCTGCCGGGATATCGGTGAAGAAGCCGTCATCCTTGGGCAGGCCGATATGCCAAAGCTTGCGACCGACCTCGCCCCGGAACATGGCCTCTTGCGCGGCATCGCCCGAACTGACGACGATGTCCCACGCATCGCGCGGAACGCCCATCCGGTCCAGCTGCGCGATGACATACTGGTTCGGACGGGGCGCGTTGGTCATCAGGCAGACCTTGCCGCCCGCCTGCCGATATTCACGCAATGCCGCGACCGCAGCCTCGTAGGGCTGCTGGCCATTGTGCAGGCAGCCCCAGAGATCGCAGAACAGGGCATCGTAGCCGGCCGAGATCTCGGCCAGCGAAGCGATGATGCGGGTCATCAGACGGCCAGGACCGGGATGATCTGCTTCTTGCGGCTCATGACGCCCGGCAGGACGACCGTATCGCCCGTGACGGTCACGCCGAAGCTGCGCTCGGCCACCGACTTGACGAACTCGTTCGGGACCAGCAGCGTCGCTTCCTCGCGCAGGATGTCGATGATGAACAGCAGGACCTCGTCCGCGCCATCCTCGGCCGCGACCGCGGGCATCGAGGCGATCAGGCTGTCCTTGCGGTCCAGCAGAACCTGCGGCGCGGTGGTTTCAAGGACCGAGACGCGCAGCTGCTTGCCGCCCAGTTCGTATTCCTTGCTGTCCATCTTCAGCAGCGCGGCATCCGGGAAGGCGCTGACATCGGATTTCGCGGCGAACATCTCGGCCGCGTATTCGGGAATGTCGATGCCCAGCTCGGCTGCCAGCTTCTCGGCCACGGCACGGTCGTGATCGGTGGTGGTCGGGCTGCGGAACTCCAGCGTGTCGGACAGGATGCAGGTCAGCATCGCACCCTTGACCCAATCGGGGGCGCCGGCGACGGCATCGCCCATCAGGTCGTGCATGATGGTCGCGGTGCAGGCCAGCGGACGGATGGTAATGTTGATCGGGCTGCGGGTCTTGATGCCGCCGACCAGCATGTGGTGGTCGATGATCTCCAGGATGTCGGCATCGTTGATCGAATCCGGCAGCTCGGCCGGGTTGTTGGTGTCCACGATGACGCATTTGTCGCCGGCGGCCACATCGGTGATCATGCCGGGCTTGGGCAGGTCCCAACGGGTCAGCATCCAAGCGGCTTCGGTGTTCGGCTCACCCTGCAGGACGGCCTCGGCGGGGGTCTTGCGGACCTCGTTCAGGTACCAGGCCCAGATGATGGGCGAGCCGGTCGAGTCGGTGTCGGGGGCCGTGTGGCCGAATACCTTGATCATGTGCGCCTCGATTGTTGGCATTGGGTTTTCGCGTCGGGTTATAGGCCGCAGCGCAAGCGTTGTCCACGACCGGAACAACGCCCACGGGCCATGAAAAAGGGCGCCCGAAGGCGCCCGTTTCATGCCGTCCGATCAGTGATCAGGCCGCGCGGGTCAGCAGCACTTCCTCGACCCGCTTCTGCGCGCCGCCTTCGTCCAGGCCACCGACAGCCGCCACTTCGCGGGTCAGGCGATCCAGCGCGGCTTCGTACAGCTGACGCTCGGAATAGGACTGCTCGCGCTGATCGTCGCTGCGATGCAGGTCGCGCACGACCTCGGCGATGGACAGCAGATCGCCCGAGTTGATCTTCTGTTCGTATTCCTGCGCCCGGCGCGACCACATCGCACGCTTGACGCGGGCCTTGCCCTTCAGCGTTTCCAGCGCGCGGTCGATCAGGTCCGGCGATGCAAGGCCGCGCATCCCGATCTCGGTGGCGCGCGAGGTCGGCACGCGCAGGGTCATCTTGTCCTTGTCGAAGGAGATGACGAACATCTCCAGCCGCAGGCCGGCAACTTCCTGTTCTTCGATCGACACGATCCGACCGACCCCATGCGCCGGATAAACGACAAAATCATCGGGGCGGAATTCGTTCTTCTTCGATTTCGACATATGGCTTCCTCTGAGTGCACCCTTCTGCAGGGCACAAGAAACCAAAGGGGGCTGCCGCCACCTTCGGTCCATCCTGTTACATGTCTCTGGCCCCGGGCCCGGCAGAGGGCGGGGGGCATGGCAGCTTGGGCATGTCGACACCGGAAAGAAGGCCCCGTGGGACATGCGCGATTGGAGATGTATAACACAAAAATGACGGCGAAAAAAGCGGTCTCGACAACGCAAACGCACCCTTGCCGCGATCGGCAGGGCGAAGACCGTCACAGGCGGCGGGGGATCAGTCGCCCTCGCCTGGCGCTTCCGAGAAGTATTTCTCGAGCTTGCCCTCGACGCCATCCATCTCGGCGGCTTGCGGCATCGGGTCCTTCTTCTGGGTCAGGACCGGCCATTGCTCGGAATACTTGCGGTTGAACTCGACCCATTTCTCCATGTCCGGCTCGGTATCCGGGCGGATCGCGTCGGCGGGGCATTCGGGCTCGCAGACGCCGCAATCGATACATTCGTCGGGATGGATCACCAGCGTGTTCTCACCCTCGTAGAAGCAGTCGACGGGACACACCTCCACGCAGTCGGTGTATTTGCACATGATGCAGTTGTCAGTCACGACGTAGGTCATGTCACGCTCCGTTGGGTCCGGGCCGCTGATTACGCCTGTGCCTGACCGCTTGCAAGACCGCTGGCGGCAAAAGACGCGTCGTCCTGTTCGGCATAGAGGCCCTGCGCCTCGGATGCGGGGCCGCGGCGATCGCCCAGTGCCAGCACGGTCAGGGTGCGGACCCGGCCATATGCGGACAGGGTCAGCACGTCGCCCGGGCGCACCGCCCTGCCGGGCTTGCGGCAGGGTTGTCCGTTGATGCGCAGCCCGCCCCCCTCGATCCGTCCGGCGGCAAGGCCGCGCGTCTTGAACAGGCGGGCGTGGAAAAGCCACTTGTCCAGCCGAAGGCCGGGCTGCGCATCCAACTTACTTCTGGTCCTTCAGCTGCGCGAGGATCGCGAAGGGGCTGTCGGGATCGGCCTTCTTCTCGGGGCGCGAGGAATAGGTCTTCGGACCCTGCGATGCAGGTTTGCCGCCCTTGCCCTTGCGTGCGGGCTTGCCGCCCTGCCCTTCACGGCGTTCACCGCGCGGTGCGCCGTCCTTCTGGCCGCGACGACCCTGGCCCTGACCCTGCGGACGATCGCCCTGGGGACGACGGTTGCCGCGCGGCTTGGGGGCCCAACGGAAGGTGTAGAACGTTTCGTTCTCGACCTCGGCGGGGGCTTGCTCGCCTTCGGCCGCGCGCTTCTCGGCCTGCTCGGCATCCCATTTCGCGCGGGTCTCGGCGGCCAGCACCGATTCCTCTTCGGTCATGGGGGCGTCGCCCGGCTCGGGGGCTTCGGCCACGGGGGCGGCCGCCTTCGCCTTCGGACGCTCGCCCTTCTCGGCGGCATAGCCCAGACCCTGCATCAGGCCCGCGAACTGTTCCAGCGTCATGCCGGTGATCGACAGCATGTCAGGGTTCGCCTCGAAGCCGCCGCGCGTATCCTGTGCGCGCAGCAGATCGGCCAGACGTTCCAGCATGTCGATGCGGATCGCGCGTTCACCCGCGGGACGATAGCCCGACAGCGTGTAGACGGCATCGGCCAGATCCGGCAGATGCGGGATGGTGACCAGACCCGGAGGGGGGCTCTCGGGGAATTCGGCCAGACCTTCGTGCAGCGACCACAGCACCAGCCGCAAACGCGTCGGCGCGGGCTTCAGCAGCGCGGGCATGAAGATGGTGAACTGGCCGAAGCGGATGCCGTGCTTGCGCAGCTGGCCACGGGCCTCCTGGTCCAGTTCCTTGACCTCGTTCGCGACGCCGTCACGGGGCAGGACGCCAAGCGCCTCGACCATGCGGAACGCGAAGCCGCGCGCCAGACCGGTCAGGGCCTCGTCCTTGCTCATGGCCAGCAGCGGTTCGAACAGGGCCGCGACCTTGCGGTCGATGAAATGCTGCAGGCGGCGGCGCACCTTTTCGGCGATGTCGGCACCGGCCTCCTCGTCGACGAAGGCCTCGACGCCGGGGTTCAGCGGGTCCGACCCGCGGATCAGCTTGCCGACAGCCGCGTCGCCCCACATGAGGCCGCCCTGTTCGGTAAAGTCCATCTCGGTATCGGGGGCGTTGTAGAAACGGTCCGCGCGCAGGTGGAATTCCGGGCGCAGCGCCTCGTAGCTTGCGCGGTTCAGCATCTTCGCCTCGTCCGCCGTCGCGGTCTGGTCGGGGCGGAAGCGGAAACCCTCCAGCCGGCCGGCGAATTCGCCTTCGACCGTCACCTCGCCCTTATCGTTCACTTCGGCCACAAGGCTCTCCTTCTGCTTGAGCCGGCGCAAGAGCACTGATGTGCGCCGGTCCACAAATCGTTGGGTCAGCGCCGTGTGCAGCGCATCTGACAGGCGGTCTTCTACAGCGCGAGTTTCCGCGCGCCAATGCTTTTCGTCCTGAACCCAGCCCGTTCTTTGCGCGACATAGGTCCATGTCCGAATATACGCCAATCTTTTCGAGATGGCGTCGATATCTCCGTGGGTGCGATCGATCCGGCGGATCGCCTTCTCCAACCACTCGGCCGGGATGGTGCCCTCCTGCAGGAAACCGAAGATCCGCTGCAGAAGCGTGGCATGTTCCATCGACGAGATGCTGCGGAAATCGGGAACGCGGCACACGTCCCACAGCAGCTTCACATCGCGGCCGTTCTGCACGCGGTCGCGGATCTCGGGGATGTCGCGCAGGATCTTGAGCGCGCCCAGATCGTCGGCCTCGCGGCCCCGCACCAGGATCTCGTGATCGGGCGCAGTTTCCAGGCTGGAGACCAGCCGGTCCATCGTCCCGAATTCCAGCGCATGGTTGCGCCACATCAGCCGCTGAATCGGCGCGAAGCGGTGGTTCTCCAGCGCGTCGATCAGCCCGTCATCCAGGATGCGCGCCTCGCCCGTGACGCCGAAGGTCCCCGCTTCGGTATGTCGCCCCGCGCGACCGGCGATCTGGCCCAGCTCGTGGGGGAACAGCTCGCGCACGCGGCGACCGTCGAACTTGTGCGTCGCGCTGAAGGCCACGTGCCGGATATCGAGGTTCAGGCCCATCCCGATGGCATCGGTCGCCACCAGGTAATCGACCTCGCCGGCCTGATACATCTCGACCTGGGCATTGCGCGTGCGGGGCGACAGCGCGCCCATGACGACCGCGCAACCGCCCTTCTGGCGTCGGATCAGTTCTGCCGTGGCATAGACGTCGTCCACGCTGAACCCAACGATGGCGCTGCGCGCGGGCATCCGCGACAGCTTTTTGGACCCCGACCAGCTGAGCGTCGAGAAACGTTCGCGGCGGACGAACTGCGCCTCGGGGACGAGGGCCGCGATGGCGGGGCGCATCGTGTCGCTGCCAAGGAACATGGTTTCCTGCAGCCCCCGCATCCGCAGCAGACGGTCGGTGAAGACGTGACCGCGTTCGGGATCGGCGCAAAGCTGGATCTCGTCGATGGCCACGAAATCGGCGCCGATCTCGGGCATGGCCTCGGTCGTGGCGACCCAGTACTGCACGCGGTCGGGGACGATCCGTTCCTCGCCGGTGACAAGCGCCACGACCGAAGGGCCGCGCGCGGCGACGATGCGGTCATAGACCTCGCGCGCCAGCAGCCGCAGCGGCAGGCCGATCACGCCGGTCCTGTGCGCCAGCATCCGGGTGATGGCGTGGTGGGTCTTGCCCGTGTTCGTGGGGCCGAGAATGGCGGTGATCCGCCCGCGGGTCATCATGGTCATGGCCTCAGATATCGGTACCGATGCGTGCACGTTCCAGACGTGCGACACCGTCGATGGCTTCCTGCTGGTGCGGATGGATCGCAAGGCTTTCGCGATAGGCGGTCAACGCGCGATCGGGCTGGCCCAGTTCCTCGAGCATCGCGCCCAGCTGCGTCAGCGCGACGAAATGGCGCGGCTCCAGTTCCAGCGCCCGGCCCAGATCGGACAATGCGGGGCCGGTCAGCCCCGCCGCCGCATGGGCCGCCGCCCGCGCCTGATAGGCTGCCGCGAAATCGGGCGCGTGATCGATCAGCGCCGTCAGATGCCCGATGGCCCCGTCGATGTCGCCCTGGTCCAACGCAGCCTCGCCCCGCTGCAGCAGCAGGTCCATCGACGGCGAACCCGATCGCGACCATTCCCGCAGGATATCGGCCTCGGCGATGCGCCAGCCTTCGCCCGTGGGGGCGGCCAGCCGCGCGAAGGCATCGTCCAGGGGATCGGCTGCGAAGGCGGGTGTCGTCAGGGTTGCAAGAACGATGAAAATCGTCAGAACTCGATGACGCAGTGCCGCGACGGCATTATGGAAAACGTTACGATCCGCGCTCATAACGGCAGCTGTAACCCAGCCCGCATGTCGGGCGCCAGACAAAGCGCGCTGAAAGGAAGAAAATGAGCGATGTTGTGACCAAGGCCGTGGAAAAACTGGGCCAGAAGATCGACAGCTTCGATTCGTCCGCGAAATTCGTGATCGAGGGCGAAGGCGCGATCATGATCGACGAGGCCGGCGTGCGCGAAGGCGACGAGGATTCGGAAGTGACCCTGACCGCCACCCGCGAGACGTTCGAAGGCATCATGAACGGCGACGTGAACCCCGCGACCGCATTCATGACCGGCAAGCTGAAGATCGACGGTTCGATGGGCGTCGCCATGGCGCTTGGGCAGAAGCTGTCCTGAACGATGGAGACCGCGCCCTTCCACCGGCTGGACGATGGCCCGCAGGCCCCCGCGCGGGCCTTCTGGCTTCGGGCCGATGACGGGGTGCGGCTTCGCGCGGCGCATTGGGCCGCAGGTGACGCACGGGGCAGCGTCCTGCTGTTTCCCGGGCGCACCGAATATGTCGAGAAATATGCCCCTGTCGCGGCGTTCCTGAACGCCGAGGGCTTCGACGTGATCGCCATCGACTGGCGCGGTCAGGGCATGTCGGACAGGCTGCAGGCCGATCCCCGGCCCGGCCATGTCGGCGAATTCGCCGATTACCAGCGCGATGTGATCGAGCTGATGGTCGCCGCGGGCGATCTGGACCTGCCCAAGCCCTGGCATCTTCTGGGTCATTCCATGGGCGGGTGCATCGGGCTCTGCGCGCTGGAAAACGGGCTGCCGGTCGCCTCGGCGGTCTTCTCGGCCCCGATGTGGGGGATCAACCTGCGCAGGTTGAACACGGGCATCGCCACGGGCATCGCCTATCTGGCCGGGCGCATGGGACGGGGCGGCTTCGCGGCCCCCGGCACCGGCGGGGGCGCATCGGCCTATCCCCTGGCCGAAAGCTTCAATGCCAACCTGCTGACGCATGACGTGGACGAATGGGCGCGCCTGCTGCGCGAGGCTGCGGCATGGCCCGACCTGACCATCGGCGGCGCAAGCTTCGACTGGGTCGGCAAGGCGCTGAACGAATGCAGCAGGCTTGCCCGTATCGCGGCGCCCGACATTCCGATGACCGTTTCCCTGGGGTCCGAGGAGAAGATCATCTCTCACCAGGCGATCCGCGACCGCACCGCGAACTGGCCGGACGCCCGCCTGCTGCTGATCGAAGGCGCCCGCCACGAGGTGATGATGGAAACGCCCGACCTGAAGCGGATCTTCTGGCAGGGCGCCCTTGAGAGATTTGCGGGCGTCTAGCCCGCGCTTTCCTCACTCGTTTCCCGTTCGGTCGGGGTCGCGATGTTCGGCAACCGCATCCGCACGCGTTTGATCCGACGAGGATCGGCATCGACCACCTCGAACTCGGCGCCGGATTCATGCGCGATCACCTCGCCGCGCAACGGCACACGTCCGGTCAGCATGAAGATCAGCCCGCCAAGCGTATCGACTTCCTCCTCGACCTCGCTGTCGAGCAGCTTCATCCCGGTCTCTTCCTCGACATCGCCAAGACCCGCCTTGGCCTGGAACAGCCACTGCCCGGTCTTCTCGTGGACCCAGAGCCCGGCCTCCTCCTCGTCGTGCTCGTCCTCGATCTCTCCGATGACCTGTTCGATCAGATCCTCGATGGTCACAAGGCCGTCCACGCCGCCATATTCGTCGATGACCAGCGCCATGTGGCTGCGCTTCTGCTGCATCTGCTGCAGAAGAACCCCGATCGGCATCGAGGGCGGAACATAGAGAAGCGGTCGCAGCATGGGGCGCAGGGTGAACTTGCCGCCCTGACCGAACCCGTGCTTCAGCGCCAGATCCTTGAGGTGGATCAGCCCGAGCGGGCTGTCCAGCGTTCCGCGAAAGACGGGAATACGCGAGAAGCCATGTTCGCGGAACATCGTCACCAGATCGTCCAGCGTGATGTTCAGCGGTGCGGCGATGATCTCGATCTTGGGGATCGCGACATCGTCCACGCGCATCCGGCGCAGGTTCATCAGGCCGGGCGCACGATTGCCGGAGCGTTCGTCGTATCCGCCCTCGTCCTCATCCTCTTCGGCTCCGTTGAAGGCAGCAAAGAAGCGGCCGAAGAATCCGCGATGGTTGCGGTCTTCGCCTTCCTCGTCGTCTTCGGGTAATCGGGCCTCGGAATTCATGGCAGGTTCTCTCTGTAAGGGTCGGGGATATCCAGAACGGTCAGGATCCGGCGCTCGGCCTCTTCCATGCGTTCGGCATCGGGGTCGTTTTCATGATCATAGCCCAGCAGATGCAGGGTCGCATGGATCAGCAGGTGCTGAACATGATGATCGAAGGGCTTGCCCTGGGCCTTGGCCTCGGCCTCGCAGGTCTCGAAGGCGATGGCGATATCGCCAAGCTCGTCCTCGTCGGGAAGGTCCGGCATCTCGCCCGGTGCATGTTCGACATGTTCGACCGAGGGCCAGGACAGCACGTTCGTCGCGCGGGGCTTGCCGCGGAAATCGGCGTTCAGGGCCGCGATACGGGCATCGTCGCAGCCCATCACGACGACCTCGCCGCCAATCCCGTGCCATTCCAGCGCGGCGGCGATGGCGCGGGCCGCGAGGGCTTCAAGCCCCGCGGCCTCCCATCGTTCGTCTTCGATGACGCAATCGGCCGTTATCTGGTCAGGCATCGTTTCGCATGGCTCGGCGTGGGGCGTATTGCCCGCGCACTTCCTCCTTGCCACCGGCGATCGCCGTGGCTTCCTCGGCGTCATACGCCTTGATGATGCGCGCGACAAGCGGATGGCGCACGACATCGTCGGCGGTGAAATAGCTGAAGCTGATGCCGTTCACGCCCTTGAGGATGCGTTCGGCATCGACCAGCCCCGATTCCATGCCGCGCGGCAGGTCGATCTGGGTGCGGTCGCCGGTGATCACCATGCGCGAACCTTCGCCCAGGCGGGTCAGGAACATCTTCATCTGCATGCTGCTGGCGTTCTGCGCCTCGTCCAGAACGACGAAGGCGCGCGCCAGGGTGCGGCCCCGCATGAAGGCAAGGGGCGCGATCTCGATCCGCTTTTCCTCGACCAGCTTCTGCATCTGCTTGGCCGGCAGGAAGTCGTTCAGCGCGTCATAGAGCGGCTGCATGTAGGGATCGACCTTCTCCTTCATGTCGCCGGGAAGGAAGCCCAGACGCTCGCCCGCCTCGACTGCGGGGCGCGACAGGATGATCTTGTCCACATGGCCGCCGATCAGCATCGTCACGCCGACCGCCACCGCCAGATAGGTCTTGCCGGTGCCCGCAGGCCCGATGCCGAAGGCCAGCTCGTTCTGGAACAGCGAACGGACATAGGCCTTCTGCGCATCGGTGCGCGGCTCGACCGATTTCTTGCGGGTGCGCAGCTCGTAATTGCCCTGGGCGAACATTTCCAGCTGTTCGTCCGGGCTGACCTCCGGGCTGGGCTCGATGCCCATGCGAAGGGCGGCCTCGACCTCGGCCAAGCTGACGGGCTTGTGCTGTTCCAGCCGGGCATAGAGCCCTTGCAGCAGCTGCGCGGCCTCGGCCTGCGCTTCGGGACCGCCGACCACGGCCAGCTGGTTTCCACGGCGCAGGATATGCACGCCAAGCGCCTCCTCAATCCGTGCAAGATGCCGGTCATTGGCACCGCAAAGGTCGATCAGCAGCCGGTTGTCGGGGAATTCCAGCAGGGTTTCCGCGGCGGGGTTTGTGACGGGGGGCGTCGGGGAAAGGCCCAAATCTATCTCCTGCTCAGGCGATTTACCCAATGGTGGCAATCCACGGGGATTCTTGCAAGGCCATGTAACCATGCCCGGTAATTAAACATGCGGCAGCTTCTTGCGGTTGCATCAGCCCTGCAGAAAGGCCCGGAGCGCCGCCGCACCGTCCATTTCCGCGACGGGCCCGTCATGGACGATACGGCCCCCTTGCAACAAGGCCACGCGGTCGCCAATCTTGCGCACGGAAGCCATGTCATGGGTGATCGCGATGGCGCTGGCCCCCTGATCGCGGACGATGTCGCGGATCAGCGCGTCGATTTCGCGCGCGCGGATCGGGTCCAGCCCGGTTGTCGGCTCGTCGAAGAAGATCACGCCCGGGTCGTCGCAGATGGCGCGCGCAAGGCCCACGCGCTTGGCCATGCCGCCCGACAGCTCGGCCGGCATGAGGTCGGCGGTTTCCGGCGGCAGACCCACGCGGGCCAGCTTGTCGATCGCGATCCCCCGTGCCCGGGATGCAGGCATCCGGTCGCGCAGGCGAAAGGCCACGTTGCGCCAGACGGGCAGGCTGTCGAACAGCGCGGCACCTTGGAACAGCATCCCGAATCCCTGTAGGAAAGCCGGCATGCTGCGCGCGTCCAGCGGTCGGTCGTTCCACAGGATGCGCCCCGCATCGGGTCGTACCAGCCCGAGGATGCATTTCAGCAGCACCGACTTGCCCGTCCCGGACTGACCGATGACGCAAAGGCTCTCGCCCCGGTCGACCTGCAGATCGACGCCTGCCAGCACCTGCTTGGGCCCGAAGGATTTCGCGATGCCCTCGATCCGGATCATTCGAAGAATATTCCCGTCAGTGCGAAATTGGCGGCCAGGATGCCCACCGCCGCCGCGACGACCGCCCCGGTCGTGGCCCGTCCGACACCCGCAGCCCCCCTGCCCGCGCGCATCCCGAACCAGCAGCCCGACAGCGCGACGATCAGGCCGAAGGCCGCGCCCTTGATCAGCCCCGAGGCCACGTCCCAGGCCTCGAGATAGGCCCAGCTGTCGGCAACATAGCGCGAGGACACGAACCCGAGCGAGTTCGTCCCGACCAGCCAGCCGCCCATGATGCCGATGACATCGCCCACCGCGACCAGAACCGGGACCGAGATGATCGCCGCCCACAGGCGCGGGGTCACCAGCCACCGCAGCGGGTCCGTCGAAAGGGTCACCAGCGCGTCGATCTGTTCGGTGACGCGCATGGTCCCGATCTCGGCCGCGATGCTGCTGGCGACGCGGGCCGCAACCATCAGGCCGCCCAGCACGGGACCAAGCTCGCGCACCATGCCGATGGCCACGATGGCTGGGACCACGTCGGTCGCCTGAAAGCGTTCGCCCCCGGAATGGATCTGAAGCGCCAGGGCCGCGCCGGTGAACAGCGCGGTCAGCCCCACGACCGGCAGCGACAGCCATCCGATCTGCAACAGCTGCCGTCCCAGTTCGGGCAGGCCCGCGACGCGCAGCCCGGCCAGACCGCGCAATCCGAACAGGGCGACCGCACCGATACCACGCAACGCGGCGATCGCGCCGCGACCGACCAGCCGGATCGGATTCACCGATAGGTCCGCTGGTAACGCTGGCGAAGTGCGGTCAGGATCTCGTAGCCGATGGTGCCGGCGCAATCGGCCAGCCTGTCGATGGGTTGTTCGGGGCAGATCAGGTCCAGCTGATCGGGCAACGTTCCCAGCCCGGTCACATCGACGGTGATCAGGTCCATCGACACCCGCCCGACGATGGGACAGGCGACGCCGTTCGCATATATCGACGCCCCGCTGGAGGACAGCGCCCGCAGGATGCCGTCGGCATAGCCCGCATCCACGGTGGCGATGCGGCTGTCGCGTTCGGCATGCCAGGTCGCGCCGTAACCCACCATCTCGCCCGCCTTGACATCGCGCGACTGGATCACGCGCAGCGACAGGCGCACGACAGGCTGTGCATCCGCGAAGGGCATGCCGCCATACATGCCGATGCCCGGACGGACCAGGTCGAAATGGTAATCCGGCCCCAGCAGGATGCCACCCGTCGCCGCCAGCGAACGCGGAACGCCGCAGCCGTCGGTCATCTCGCGGAAGGCCTTCAGCTGCGCGGCATTGGCGGGGTGGTCGGGCTCATCGGCGCAGGCAAGGTGCGACATGATGAAGGCGGGACCGGCGGCCAGCGCCTCGTCGCGGATGGCGGCCCATTCGGCGGCCTCCATCCCCAGGCGGTTCATGCCGCTGTCCAGCTGGATGGCGAAGGGCTTGCCCGGGCGCATCGTGCGGTCGCGGAAGAACTGCTCGGGGCTGTTCAGGACGGGCACCAGACCGTTCAGATCCTCGCCCTCCATATGCCCTGACAGGATGTTGATCACCGCATCGTCGGGCAGAAGCGGACGCAGCGCGCGCCCTTCGGAGGCCAGCGCCACGAAAAAGTCGCGCACGCCGCTGTCATACAGCGCGGGCACGACCCTTGCCGCCCCCAACCCGTATGCGTCGGCCTTGACGACGGCTGCGGCCCGTGCACCGGGCGCCTTGGCGGCCAGTGCGGCGTGGTTGGCCAGGATGGCCTGTATATCGATCTGCAAACCCATGCGCGATTGACTGCCCCCCTTGCCCTGCCGCGTCAAGAGGGTCCGGCACCCCGGTTTTGCACCTTTGCGATTTGCGATGCGAACTGCCCGCATAGTTTGCAAATTTTCCCGATTTTTCTTGGCGGCCCAGCCGGTTGCGCGCTACCGTCGCGATGTCGGACCAAGAGGAGCTTCCATGAAGGACATTCTTGAAGAGCTTGAGCGTCGCCGCGAACAGGCGCGGCTTGGCGGCGGCCAGTGGCGCATCGATGCGCAGCATGCCCGCGGCAAGCTGACCGCCCGCGAACGCATCGAGCTGCTCGTGGACGAGGACAGCTTCGAAGAGTTCGACATGTTCGTGGCCCATCGGTCCACCGATTTCGGAATGCAGGACGACCGCCCCTATGGCGACGGCGTCGTCACCGGCTGGGGCACGATCAACGGTCGCATGGTCTATGTCTTCAGCCAGGACTTCACCGTCTTCGGTGGATCGCTGTCGGAAACCCATGCCCAGAAGATCTGCAAGATCATGGACATGGCGATGCAGAACGGCGCGCCCGTCATCGGCATCAACGACAGCGGCGGCGCCCGCATCCAGGAAGGCGTGGCCAGCCTTGCGGGCTATGCCGAGGTGTTCCAGCGCAACGTGATGGCGTCGGGCGTGGTCCCGCAGATCAGCGTCATCATGGGCCCCTGCGCGGGCGGCGCGGTCTATTCCCCCGCCATGACCGATTTCATCTTCATGGTGCAGGACACGTCCTACATGTTCGTGACCGGTCCCGACGTGGTCAAGACCGTCACCAACGAGGTCGTCACCGCCGAGGAACTGGGCGGCGCATCGACGCATACGAAGAAATCCTCGGTCGCGGATGGCGCATTCCAGAACGATGTCGAGGCGCTGTCGGAAATCCGCCGCCTGTTCGACTTCCTGCCGCTGAACAACCGAGAGAAGGCGCCGACCCGCCCCTTCTTCGACGATCCGGCGCGGATCGAACCCAGCCTGGACACGCTGATCCCCGACAACCCGAACCAGCCCTACGACATGAAGGAGCTGATCACGAAACTGGCCGACGAGGGCGACTTCTACGAGATCCAGAAGGATTTCGCTGCCAATATCGTCATCGGCTTCGTGCGGATCGAAGGGCAGACGGTGGGCGTGGTGGCCAACCAGCCGATGGTGCTGGCAGGCTGCCTGGACATCGACAGTTCGCGCAAGGCCGCGCGCTTCGTCCGCTTCTGCGACGCGTTCGAGATCCCGATCCTGACGCTGGTCGATGTTCCGGGCTTCCTGCCGGGCACGGGCCAGGAATATGGCGGCGTCATCAAGCACGGCGCGAAGCTTCTCTTTGCCTATGGCGAGGCGACCGTGCCGAAGGTGACGGTCATCACGCGCAAGGCTTATGGCGGCGCCTATGACGTCATGTCCTCGAAGCATTTGCGGGGCGATTTCAACTATGCCTGGCCCACGGCGGAAATCGCGGTGATGGGTGCCAAGGGCGCGGTCGAGATCCTCTATCGCAGCGAACTGGGCGACAAGGACAGGATCGCGGCCCGCACGAAGGATTACGAGGACCGCTTCGCCAATCCCTTCGTCGCCGCCGAGAAGGGTTTCATCGACGAGGTGATCCAGCCGCGTTCGACCCGCAGGCGCGTCGCGCGCGCCTTTGCCAGCCTGCGCGGCAAGCAGCTGTCGAACCCCTGGAAGAAACACGACAACATCCCGCTGTAAGGAACCGGAAACCCGCCCATGCACAACCTCGTGAATGATGCAGCCGCGCCACAGGGGGCCGCGGTTCTGCCGCCCCCCGCGCGGCGCTTCTGTCTGGGGCGCGGGCGCGCGGATATGATCGCGGTCAGGTCGGCCCGTCCGCGGGGCGATCTCAAACCGAGCAGCCGGACGCAACAACGTCCGCCTTACAGGAGCATGAATTCATGTCGAAACGAATCGTTCTCGGCCTCGTTCTGGTTTCGGCCTTCGCCGCCTGCCAGCGCCAGCAGCCCGAAGTCTACGTGCCCACGGCGCCCGCAGCGCCCGCAGCCAACCCCGTCACGACCGAACCGGTCTACCAGGGCAAGTTCGGCTGATACCGGCCCACTGATCCAAACGTGCGGGCGGTCACCCTGCCCGCGCGCAGCCGCCCCTCAGCTTCATGAAGAAGGGGCGCAGCCATGCTGAAGCATCGCGGCTTTCCCGGGCGTCTGCCCGGCACCGATTTCCAGTTCACCATCCGGCGCGAGAACCGCAAGAAGGGCGCGACGCCCATCACGCGGCGCGAACGCTTCAAGGACCGCAAGCCGGCCGACAAGAAGGCCGATACGGGGTTCCTGTCGGCCCTGATCACCCATTTCGGCGACGAGCCGTTCGAACGCGGCAACCTGGATGCGGGACGCCTGTCCTGGCTGATCGGCCGAGAGGTCAAGCCGGTCGGCGAATTCGATCCGGCCGATTACGACCAGCTGCTGCAGATCGACATGGCCGAGGCCGAGGCATCGTTCCCCGAGCTTTTCGCCAAGGACGCACCCGAATTCGACTGGGACGATGACGACTGGGACGGCGAGTTCGAGGACGACGACTGATGCGCGAACTGGCGCCCATTCGCATGCATTCACCGGCATGTCAGTTTGACGCGGGCGGGCGCCATGCGATAGTCGTTCCATGCTGGAATTCAACTGCCCCGAAAAGGGGCCATATCACAGGCAAACCAAAATGCAGAAAACCTTCGCTCTCCGCTTCGCCGGTCTCGCCCTCGTCGCCGCTGGCCTGTCGGCCTGCTCGCCCGGTTACGGCACCAGCCTGTCGCCCGACACGCAGCGCGCCGCCGGTGGTGCCGTCGCAGGTGCCGTCATCGCCAAGGCGCTTGACGAAGACATCGCGACCGGTGCCGCACTGGGTGGCGCTGCAGGCGCACTGTGCGACGACGCCGGCGTCTGCCAGCGTCGCTACTGATCGACGCGTCTGCGCCGAACCGACAAGGCATGGCCCGCGTTCAGGGCCTGCCGCCATATTCATAGGATCAGACACATGTCCAAGTTCTTCGCCGTTGCCCTCGTCGGCGCGACCCTCGTCGCCGGCTGCACGCAGAACATCAACCCGACCGACACCGACCGCGCGCTCATCGGCGCAGGCGTCGGCGCGACCATCGCGCATGTCGGCGGCACCAACGTCGTCAAGGGCGCAGCCATCGGCGGCGCCGCAGGCGCGCTGTGCAACGACGTCCGTCTGTGCGAGTGATGCACTGACCGCGCGCGACACCCGCGCGCGACACAGCTGATTTTCAACCGTCCGCGGGTCGTCCCGCGGGCGGTTTTTTCATGCCGCAAGGCCGGGGGGGCCATGTTCAAGAAGATCCTGATCGCGAACCGAGGAGAGATCGCCTGCCGCGTCATCAAGACCGCGCGCAAGATGGGCATCGCAACCGTGGCCGTCTACTCTGATGCCGACCGCAACGCGTTGCATGTCCGCATGGCGGACGAGGCCGTCCATATCGGACCGCCCCCCGCGAACCAGTCCTATATCGTGATCGACCGGATCATGGAGGCCGTCCGCCAGACCGGGGCCGAGGCCGTCCATCCGGGCTATGGCTTCCTGTCCGAGAACCGCAAGTTCGCCGAGGCGCTGGAGGCCGAGGGCATCGCCTTCATCGGCCCGCCCTCGGGGGCGATCGAGGCGATGGGCGACAAGATCACCTCGAAGAAGATTGCATCCGAGGCGGGCGTCAGCACGGTGCCCGGCCATATGGGACTGATCGCCGATGCCGAGGAGGCCGTGCGCATCAGCGATCAGATCGGCTATCCGGTGATGCTGAAGGCCAGCGCAGGCGGTGGCGGCAAGGGCATGCGCATCGCCTGGAATGCCGACGAGGCCCGCGAGGGGTTCCAGTCGTCGCGCAACGAGGCCGCCAACAGCTTCGGCGACGACCGCATCTTCATCGAGAAGTTCGTCACCCAGCCCCGCCATATCGAGATCCAGGTGCTGGCGGATCAGCATGGCAACGCGGTCTATCTGCACGAACGCGAATGCTCGATCCAGCGGCGGAACCAGAAGGTCATCGAGGAAGCGCCCTCGCCCTTCCTGGACGAGGAGACCCGCCGCGCGATGGGCGAGCAGGCCGTCGCATTGGCCAAGGCGGTGGACTATACCAGCGCGGGCACGGTCGAATTCATCGTGGACGGGCAGAAGAACTTCTACTTCCTGGAAATGAACACCCGCCTGCAGGTCGAACACCCGGTGACCGAACTGATCACCGGCGTCGATCTGGTCGAACAGATGATCCGCGTCGCCGCGGGCGAGGAACTGCCCTTCGCGCAGGACGACCTGACGATCGACGGCTGGGCGATCGAAAGCCGCCTCTATGCCGAGGACCCCTATCGCAACTTCCTGCCGTCGATCGGGCGCCTGACGCGTTACCGTCCGCCATCCGAGGTCGCGGCAGGCCCGATGGCCGCGCGCAACAAGTGGCTGGCCCAGGGCGCCGGCGTCGCCGCCAGTGCGGTGCGCAACGATACCGGCGTCTTCGAGGGCGGCGAGATCAGCATGTTCTACGACCCGATGATCGCCAAGCTGTGCACCTGGGCACCCACGCGCGGCGAGGCGATCGAGGCCATGCGCGTCGCGCTCGACCGTTTCGAGGTCGAGGGGATCGGGCACAACCTGCCCTTCCTGTCGGCCGTGATGGACCATCCGCGCTTCGTTTCGGGGCAGATCACCACGGCCTTCATCGCCGAGGAATATCCCGAAGGGTTCACCGGCGCGACCCTGCCCGATGACGAGATGCACCGCGTGGCCGCCGCCGCCGCCGCCATGCATCGCGTATCGGAAATCCGCCGCAGTCGCATCAGCGGGCGGCTGGGCAACCACGAACGCCATGTGGGCGAGAACTGGGTCGTTACGCTGGACGATCGAGAGTTCCCCGTCCGCATCGCGGCGGATCGCGATGGGGCCACGGTCGAGATCGCCGGCAAGACCATGCGCATCGAGAGCGACTGGCGGCCCGGCAGCAACCTTGCGGTTCTGGATGTCGATGGGCGACCGCTGGTGCTGAAGGTCGATCGCATCGCCGCCGGATTGCGCCTGCGGACCCGCGGGGCCGACATGAAGGCGCATATCCGACGCCCGAGGGCTGCCGAACTGGCGCGGCTGATGCCCGTCAAGACCCCGCCCGACACCTCGAAGCTGCTGCTCTGTCCAATGCCGGGGCTGGTCGTCAGCATCGGCGTGGCGCCGGGCGACGAGGTGCAGGAGGGTCAGGCCCTGGCCACGGTCGAGGCGATGAAGATGGAGAACATCCTGCGCGCCGAACGCCGCGGCATCGTGTCGGCAGTGAACGCGGCCCCCGGCGACAGCCTGAAGGTCGATGACGTGATCATGGAGTTCGAATGAGCTTCTGCCTGCCCCTGCCCGGTTCGGTCCAGGCCTGCTTCGGCACGGCCGGGACCGCCGATGCGGGGGTGCCGCCGCTGGATCTGTGGCTCAGCCCGCAATTGCAGCAGGCGCTGGTGGCCGGGGTGTTCCTGGCCATCGGCTGGCAGGTCGGGGCATGGCAGAACCGCCGCCGCGACGACCGCCTGCGTGCCAAGCGCGAGGAGGACCTTCAACGCGCCCTGCTGGCCGAGATCCGCGCCCATGTCGTCGGGTTGGAACAGCAGATGCCCACGCCCGACGATGCGGCGATCCTGATCGAACGCGTGGCCACGGGGGACCTGCTGCCCACCCTGCCCCAGCATTCGAACGACCGCATCTATGCGGCGGTGATTGCGGAAATCCACATCCTGCCGGGGGCGGTGATCGACCCCATCGTCATCTATTACCGGCTGCTTTCGATCATGGAAGCGCTGGCCGCCGACCTGCGGCGGATCGCCCGCCGCGATACCGAACGTGCCGCGCAGATGATGGCAGATTACCTGTCGCTGATGGAGGAAACCCGCGATACCGGGTTGCATGTCATGCGCGTGCTGACCGCTAGCCTTGGGGGCGGCGGCGCTGCGGTCGAACGCATGTACAATGAAGACGCCAAGGCATATGGGGACGAACTATCACGCCAGCTGCCGTCCGAACTGGCGGAATTGCGCGCCGGACTGGACCGGCGCGGTGTCAGTAACCGATCTTCGGACCCGAGAGGCCGGTGATGGGACGCAGCCCTATGGCCCGCACGATCTCGTTCGCCCGGCTTGCGACCGGCGACTTGACCTTGGGGTCGGGGCGGATGACCTGCTGTTCCGAAACGGCAGGACGGCGCGGTGCCTTGGGGGCGGTCCGTTCGGTACGATCTGCGCGCTGTGCCGGCATGACGTCATCCTCCGATATGGGGGGCAATACGCCCTTCAACGCCTACAATATAGGGTCGGATCCACAAATCCACAAGTTTCGCACCTATCGCAGCGGCCTGCCGCGTCCGATTTCCTGGCGGCGCAGCGGCAACCTGTCGATGGCGCGCCCGATCTCGCGCACATCCCACGGGCTGGGGCGTCTGATCTTGACCTGCCCGTCCTTGTCGATCAGCACCAGCGAGAACCCGCGGGGCCGCAATTCCTGCCGCCAGCTGCTGTTCGCGGCCGGGTCGCTGTCAGTGACGACGACCACGTCGCGATCGACAAGCTGCCGCGCATCGCTGCGCAAGGCCTCCAGCTGCTCGACAAAGGCCGGATCGCCCGGCGTTTCGGCAAAGACCACCACGGGCCGGGCATTCCACAGGAAATCCGCCCTCTCGGCTTCGCCTGCATCAAGGAAACGCAGCTCTTCCTCGGGGGGCCTCGATCCGGCATCGTCGGCTTCGGAAATCGGCGGCAGACGGGCCGGGTTGCGCTGCGGCACGCTGTCGCGGCTGGCCCCCGCTTCCGGCACAGGGCCCTCCTGGGACGGCCCCATGGCCGCGACGGCCATCGCAAAGATCAGGAAAATCAACTTCATCGGCACCTCGTCATGTCTTGAATATAGGGCAGGACGGTTCTCGGGAAAGGATGCGACATGACAAAACCCACATTGCAGGACTGGCGCGCATTGGCCGAGAAAGAGCTGAAGGGCCGCGATCCCGACAGCCTGACTTGGGACACGCTGGAAGGCATCGCGGTCAAGCCGCTTTATACGCAGGCGGATACCGAGGGGCTGGATCACATGAACAGCCTGCCGGGGCTGGCGCCCTTCACGCGCGGACCGCGCGCCACGATGTATGCGGGCAGGCCCTGGACGATCCGGCAATATGCGGGCTTTTCCACGGCCGAGGAATCGAACGCCTTCTATCGGCGCAACCTTGCGGCCGGTCAGCAGGGCGTGTCGGTAGCCTTCGACCTGGCCACGCATCGCGGCTATGACAGCGACCATCCGCGGGTCGAGGGCGATGTCGGCAAGGCGGGCGTCGCCATCGACAGCGTCGAGGACATGAAGATCCTGTTCGACGGCATCCCGCTGGACAAGGTCAGCGTCAGCATGACCATGAACGGCGCGGTGATCCCGATCCTCGCGAATTTCATCGTCGCGGGCGAGGAACAGGGCCATGACAAGTCCGCCCTGTCCGGCACCATCCAGAACGACATCCTGAAAGAGTTCATGGTGCGGAACACCTATATCTATCCGCCCGAACCCTCGATGCGGATCATCTCGGACATCATCGAGTTCACCAGCGCCGAGATGCCGCGCTTCAACAGCATCTCGATCTCCGGCTATCACATGCAGGAGGCCGGTGCGAACCTGGTGCAGGAACTGGCCTATACGCTGGCCGACGGGCGCGAATACGTGCGCGCGGCCATCGCGGCGGGCATGGATGTGGATGCCTTCGCGGGGCGGCTGTCCTTCTTCTTCGCCATCGGCATGAACTTCTTCATGGAGATCGCCAAGCTGCGAGCCGCGCGTCTGCTGTGGCACCGGATCATGGATGAATTCGGCGCGAAGAAACCGGGATCGAAGATGCTGCGCACGCATTGCCAGACCTCGGGCGTCAGCCTGCAGGAACAGGACCCCTACAACAACGTCGTCCGCACCGCCTATGAGGCGATGTCGGCAGCCCTTGGCGGCACGCAGTCGCTGCACACCAACGCGCTGGACGAGGCCATCGCCCTGCCCACCGATTTCAGCGCCCGCATCGCGCGGAACACCCAGCTGATCCTGCAGGAGGAAACCGGCATCACCAATGTCGTCGACCCGCTGGCGGGGAGCTACTATATCGAAAGCCTGACCGCCGAGCTGGCCGAAAAGGCATGGGCCCTGATCCAGGAGGTCGAGGAGATGGGCGGCATGACGAAGGCCGTCGCATCCGGCATGCCCAAGCTGCGGATCGAAGAGACCGCCGCCCGCCGTCAGGCCATGATCGACCGGGGCCAGGATGTCATCGTCGGGGTCAACAAGTACCGCAAGGACCGCGAAGACCCGATCGACATTCTGGACGTGGACAACGTCAAGGTCCGCGCCAGCCAGATCGCGCGGCTGGAAAACATCCGTGCCACCCGTGACGAGGCCGCCTGCCAGGCCGCGCTGGACGAACTGAGCCGCCGCGCCACGCAGGGCGGCAACCTGCTGGCCGCCGCAGTCGAGGCCGCCCGCGCACGCGCCACCGTAGGAGAGATCAGCATGGCGATGGAGAAGGAATTCGGGCGTCACCGCGCCGAGGTGAAGACCCTGGCCGGCGTCTATGGCGCGGCATACGAGGGCGACGAGGGCTTTGCCCAGATCCAGCGCGATGTAGAGGCCTTTGCCGAGGAGGAAGGCCGCCGTCCCCGGATGCTGGTCGTCAAGATGGGCCAGGACGGCCATGATCGCGGCGCCAAGGTGATCGCGACCGCGTTCGCCGATATCGGTTTCGACGTCGATGTGGGCCCGCTGTTCCAGACCCCGGACGAGGCCGCGCAGGATGCCGTGGACAACGATGTGCATGTCGTGGGCATCAGCAGTCAGGCCGCCGGACACAAGACGCTGGCCCCCAAGCTGATCGAGGCGCTGAAGGCGCAGGGTGCGGGCGACATCCTTGTGATCTGCGGTGGTGTCATTCCGCAGCAGGATTACGAATTCCTGCAGAAGGCGGGCGTCAAGGCGATCTTCGGGCCGGGCACCAACATTCCCTCGGCCGCGGCGGATATCCTGCGCCTGATCCGCGAGGCGCGGGGCTGATCCGGGTCAGCGCCGGGGGGACGACACGCGATTGTTGCCCCCCGGAACCGGTGCATGTCTTGCCCCGCGCCCGCGGCTGTGGAACCTATCGGTCAGATCAGGAGGTCACATGAACGACGGGCGCAACGGATCGGTCAAGCAGTTCATCTGCATCAAATGGGGCAAGAAATTCGGCCCCGATTACGTGAACCGGCTTCACGGGATGATCGCGCGGAACGTCACGCCGCCATTCAGGCTGTACTGCTTCACCGATGACGGAACCGGACTGAACCCCGACATCGCCGTCCGTCCCCTGCCCGAATTCGACTACAAGACCCCTGAACGCACGCGCGGCAAATGGCCGAAATCGCGGCTCTGGGGGGATCTGGGCGACGTGACGGGTGTCGTGCTGTTCCTCGATCTGGATGTGGTGGTCACCGGCGATCTGGACGGGTTCTTCGAATACGGGGATCCGGACGACACGATCCTTGGGCTGAACCCGAATACGCCGCTGGAAAAGATGGGCCAGACTTCGGTCTATCGAATGCGCGTGGGCAAGCTGGCACCCCTGCAGGAGATCTTCCGCGCCGATCCGCAGGCCGCCGCCGACACGTATAAATACGAACAGCGCTTCGTGACCCGAAACGCGCCCGGCGGGGTCAAGTTCTGGCCACGCGGCTGGCTTGCGCATTTCCGGATGCATTGCATCCCGAACTTCCCCTTCAACTATTTCCGCGACCCGACCATCCCCTCCAGGGCGCGGATCGTGATCTTTCCGGGAATGGTCAATCCGCCCGATGCCATCGCGGGCCGGTGGCACGAGGATGGCGACCATCTGTCCCCCCGCGAACACCTGCGCCGCGCCTTCAACGGACAACGCCGCGAAAGCTTCGTGAAGCACATGCGCCATTACGTCCGCCCCACCCCCTGGGTCGAACGGCTGTGGCGCGAATGAGCCTGCCGCGCGCCCCCGACCGCCTGCCCGAGGAGATGGCGGCATCGCTCGGCCATGCGATCGCGGGCTTCGGCTTTCTCGAAGAGGCGCTGAAACGTGCCATATTCTCGTTGACCCGGCAGGGATTGGGCGAGGATGCGACCGATCAGCAGCTGGAACGCTGGCTGAAGCGGATGGAGGATATCGCCGACGACTCGCTCGGGACGCTGATCGACAGCTTCGGCGCGGCAATGAAGCATGCGCGGATCGCGGAACGCGACGTGCTGGTGGAACGGCTGGGCATCCAGCGCCTGCACCGCAACCTGCTGTGCCATGCCAGCTGGCGACCGGGCCGGACGCCGGGGTCTTGGCATCCGACCTTCATCAACACCCGCGGCGAACGGCATCCCGACGACATGACCGCCGAGGATATCGATGCGATCCATGCCGAGACGTTGCGCATCGCCCGGCGCGTCGTGTCCATCATGCGCCAGACCGGGATCGAGGGCGAATGGGTTGCCGAATGGGAGGACGAGGATGCGACTGACGGCTGATTACCCACCGATCTGGCTAGCGGGTTTCGCGGGCGCGGCATGGCTGTTCGGGCGCGTCCTGCCCCCCGGCCCCGACTGGCTGGTCTGGCCCGGTCGCCTGCTGGTCGCCCTGGGCCTTCTGCTGATGGCCTGGGCCGCCGTCACGATGATGCGGGCACGGACCACGGTCGATCCCCATGGCGCCCCCCGCGCGCTGGTGACGGGCGGACCCTTCGCCATGTCGCGCAACCCGATCTATCTGGGTGACATCCTGATCCTTCTGGGCTTGTCGCTGTCCTTCGGGGCATGGATCGCCGCCCTGCCGCTTGCCTGGGGCTTCATGCGCGTCATCTCGGCCCGTTTCATCACCCCCGAGGAAGCTCGCCTGAGCGCCGCTTTTCCCGCGGATTTCCCGCAATACAAGGCCCGGACAGGGCGCTGGATCTGATCCGGCGCCTTTCGCGCGTTGCAAGCCTCGCCCCGACGGGCTAACACCCGCTGGATCAAAGACAAGAGGCTGTCATGTCGTCTCCCCTCCGTCTCGGCATTGCCGGGCTCGGCACCGTCGGGATCGGTGTCGTCAAGATCGTGCAGAAACACGCCGACCTGCTGTCCGCGCGCAGCGGCCGCCCGGTCCAGATTACCGCCGTTTCCGCACGCAACCGCACCCGCAATCGCGATGCGGATCTCTCCTCCTATCGGTGGGAGGATGACCCGATGGCGGTCGCCACCGCCGATGATGTCGACGTCTATGTCGAACTGATCGGCGGAGATGCGGGCATCGCGCGCGACAGCATCGAGGCCGCGCTGCGTTCGGGCAAGGATGTCGTGACCGCGAACAAGGCCCTGCTGGCCGTGCATGGCCAGGAACTGGCCGAACTGGCCGAGGGCCTGGGGCGCGCGATCCGCTTCGAAGCCGCCGTCGCGGGCGGCATCCCGGTCATCAAGGCAATGACCGAAAGCATGGCGGGCAACCAGATCACCCGCGTGATGGGCGTCATGAACGGCACCTGCAACTACATCCTGACCCGGATGGAAAGCGCGGGCCTGCCCTACGAGGCCGTCTTCGAAGAGGCCCGCCAGCTGGGCTACCTTGAAGCCGACCCGACGCTGGACGTGGGCGGGATCGATGCCAGCCACAAGCTGGCGATCCTCTCCTCGATCGCCTTCGGCACCAAGGTGGATTTCGACGCGGTCGAGATCGAGGGCATCGAGCGCGTCAGCATCGACGACATCCGCCGTGCCTCGGACATGGGTTACCGGATCAAGCTTCTGGGCATCGCGCAGATGACCGCTCGGGGTCTGGAACAGCGCATGTCGCCCTGCCTCGTGCCTGCGGACAGCCCCTTGGGCCAGTTGGTCGGCGGCACGAACATGGTGGTCGTCGAAGGCGACAGCGTGGGCCAGATCGTCCTGCGCGGCGCGGGTGCGGGCGAAGGCCCGACCGCCAGCGCGGTGATGTCGGACATCGTCGAGATCGCGCGCGGCCTGCGCCTGCCGGTCTTCGGCCAGCCCGCCGACCGCCTGATCGCGGCACAACCCGCCCGCACGGCGGTTCCGGCAGCCTATTACATGCGCCTCGAATTGCAGGACAAGCCCGGCGCCCTTGCCAAGGTCGCCGCAGTTCTGGGCGACGCGGGGATCTCGATCGACCGCATGCGCCAATACGGCCAGCACAGCCCAGCCAGCGTTCCCGTCCTCGTGGTGACCCACAAGACGACGCCCGACGCGATCGACCACGCGATCGAGGCGCTGCCCAAGACGGGCGTCCTTGTCAGCGATCCGGTCGAGCTGCGGATCGAGGAAGTCTGAAGACCGGAACGGGGGCCGCAAGGCCCCCGTTTCACATCATGTCGCCTGCACGGCCATGCCGTGCAGGTGTCCGCAAGGTCAGGCGCCCTTGTAGATGTCGACCAGCTTCTGCAGCATGTCCAGCGCATCCTCGCGCGAGCGCTGGAAGCTGTTGCGCCCGATGATCGACCCGTTGCCGCCGCCGTCGCGGATCGCACGCGCATCGTCATAGACCGCGTCCGCACCCTTGGACGCCCCGCCCGAGAAGACGACGATCCGGCGACCGCCGAAGGATGCGTCCATGCAATGCTGCACGCGCTTCGCCTGGGTCGATACGTCGATCTGCTTTTCCTCGTAGACCTTCTTGGCTTCGGGAAGCATCAGGTGATCGGTCGACAGCTTGATCTTGATGATATGCGCACCGATCAGTGCCGCGATCTGCGCGGCATAGGCCGCCACGTCGATCGCGGTCTCGCCGTCCTTGGTGATCGCCTCGCCGCGGGGATAGGACCAGATGACGCTTGCCACGCCCTTGGCGGCGGCTTCCTTGCGCATCTCGACGATCTCCTCGAACATGTCCAGTGCCATGTCCGACCCCGGATAGATCGTGAAACCGATGGCCGAACAGCCCAGCCGCAGCGCGTCGTCCACCGATGCCGTGACCGCCTGGTTCTTGCCCGCGGTGCCCGACATCAGGCTGTTGGCACTGTTCACCTTCAGGATCGTCGGGATCTGGCCCGCGAAGGTATCCGCCCCCGCCTCGATCATCCCGAGCGGTGCGGCAAAGGCGTTCAGCCCCGCATCGATCGCCAGCTGGTAATGGTAATGCGGATCATAGCCTGCCGGGTTCGGGGCGAAGCTACGGGCGGGGCCATGCTCGAACCCCTGATCGACCGGCAGGATGATCATTTTGCCCGTCCCGGCCAGCTTGCCGGTCATCATCATGCGCGCCAGCTGGGCTTTGACGCCCGGCGTCTCGCCTTCGTAATTCGCAAGGATGCGGCGCACCGTGTCGGTCATCTGCATGGGACATCTCTTCCTGTTTAACGTTGCACATGAGATACCATGGCAATGCGACAAGACAATGCTGATGACGCTAACGGTCGGGAATGGCGACAAGAATGGGCGAAAGCCCGCGACGTAAAGAATATCTCGGTAAAACTGTAAGTGTTAAGGATTCGGTAATGTTCGGCATTTGAGGCATGAAAAGGCCATTCACCAGAGAGGCTGTTTACATGTACATCAATGCAAATCTCAGCGCGTCGCAGCTGCGGCTTTTCGGAAACGAGGCGTCGAAGGACTTCTCGGATACCGGGCTTTCGGTCTTTCAACGCGCCATCACGGTCGAGGGCGAAACCGCCGAGGTGACCGAACCGCAGGCCACGATCGACAAGACATCCACCGCCGAGGCTGCCAGCTGGTTCGGTCAGAGCGAGGCCTATCGCGAAGCTGCCGACAGCTCTCGTCGTTCCGAGACCGCGTCCACCGCGCCCGTGATCGACGAACCCATGCCCGAGATCGCCGCTGAAACGGTCGTCGCCGATACGGTCGTCACCGAGACGCTTGCAGCATTGGACGAAGAACCCTTCGCGACCATCATCCCGCCCGCGGCGGAACCTGTGACGGAACCCGCGCCCGCACCGGCCCCGCAGGCCCCGGCGGCCGCATCCACGCCGGCCGCAACCACCACGACCTCCGGCAGCGGGGGCGGTGGGCTTCTCGGCTGGCTGTTCGGTCGGTAACGCATCACGCAATACGAAAGGGGCGGCCCAGCCGGACCGCCCCCACCCGGATCATCCGATCCAGAAGCCTCAGTGCTTCGATGCCTCCAGCGCCGCAACGCCCGGCAATTCCTTGCCTTCCATCCATTCGAGGAACGCACCCCCCGCGGTCGAGATGAAGGTGAACTGCTCGGCCACGCCCGCTTTGTTCAGCGCGGCAACCGTATCGCCACCGCCCGCGACGGAAACCAGCTGATCCTGCCGGGTCAGTTCGCCTGCCGCCTGCGCGGCGGCATTGGTCGCGGCATCGAAGGGCTCGATCTCGAACGCGCCCAGGGGGCCGTTCCAGATCAGCGTCCGGCAGGCGGTCATCGCCTGGCGCAGCGCCTCGACGGTGTCCGGACCCGCATCCAGGATCATCGCATCGGACGGGCATTCGTCCACGGGCAGCGTCTCGGACGCGGCACCCGCCTTGAATTCGCGCGCGACGACGATGTCCACCGGCAGGTGGATCGTGCAGCCGCCGGCTTCGGCCTTCTCGATGATGGCGCGGGCCGTGTCGGCCATGTCGCGTTCGGCCAGCGACTTGCCGACCTCGACGCCCTTGGCGACCAGGAAGGTGTTGGCCATGCCGCCGCCGATCACCAGGTGATCGACCTTCTCGATCAGGTTCGTCAGCAGCTCCAGCTTGGTGGAAACCTTGGCGCCGCCGACCACGGCCATGACCGGGCGCTGCGGATCGCCCAGGGCGGCGTCCAGTGCCTTCAGCTCGGCCTCCATCAGGCGGCCCGCGCCTGCGTGAAGCAGCTTGGCCAGCCCCTCGGTCGAGGCATGGGCCCGGTGCGCCGCCGAGAACGCGTCATTGACGTAGACGCTGCCCAGTGCCGCCATCGAGGCCGCGAAGGTCGGGTCGTTCGCCTCTTCGCCCTCGTGGAAGCGCGTGTTCTCCAGCAGCGCGACCTGCCCCTTTTCCAGCGCGGCGACGGTGCGCTTGGCCGCACCGCCGATGCAGTCCTCGGCGAAGACGACCGGCTGGCCAAGCGCGGCCTCCAGTGCGGGGAGGATCTGCTTCAGGCTCATGCTGTCGACGCGCTTGCCCTTGGGGCGGTCGAAATGCGCCAGCAACACCGGGATGCCACCTGCCGCCTGAATGTCCTTGACGGTCGGCACGATCTTCTCGATCCGGGTGGCATCGGTCACGCGGCCATCTTCCACCGGGACGTTCACATCGACGCGGGTCAGAACGACCTTACCGTCTAGATCCAAGTCGTCGATGGTGTTGAACTGGGCCATGAGGCGTCCTTTCGTGCTTGCAAAAGCTTCGCAAGGCTTGTCCCGCATGGCGCGGGAATCGTCAACTGGCGGCTGGCGGGATCGTGCCGCCCCGGCATCCCCCGTCACGGTTTCGCGCGTTGTGCTCCGCCGATCAAACCCCTAGATGTCAGGACGAACCTGGCAGAGGAGGGCCCTATGGCCGATATCAAGGACCCGGAAAACACCATCATCATTGAGCTGAAGGACGGCCCCGTCGTCATCGAGCTGCTGCCCGACGTCGCGCCCAAGCATGTCGAGCGCATGAAGGAGCTGGCCCGCGCCGGCGCCTATGACAACGTGGCGTTCCACCGCGTCATCGAGGGCTTCATGGCCCAGACCGGCGACGTGCAGCACGCCAACATGGAAAAGGACTACAACCCCGGCCGCGCAGGCACCGGCGGTTCGGACAAGCCCGACCTTCCGGCGGAATTCTCGGGCGTGCCGCATGACCGCGGAACCCTGGGCGCGGCGCGTTCGCAGAACCCCAACAGCGCGAACAGCCAGTTCTTCATCAACTTCGGCGACAACCACTTCCTGAACCGCCAGTACACGGTCTATGGCCGCGTCATCTCGGGGATGGAAGCCGTCGACAAGATCCAGCGCGGCGAGCCGCCTGCGAACCCCGACCGCATGATCAGCGTCAAGGTGGCCGCCGATGCGTAAGGCATTCCTGATCCCCGCCATCCTGGCGATGGGCGCGCATGGCGCCCTGGCCCAGGACGCGCCCGAGGTCGAGGATACCGACGGCCCGAACATGATCATCACCGTGGCCGATGCCGAGGGCGCCGAGAAGGGCACCATCACGCTGGACCTGCGCGAGGATCTGGCCCCCGCCCATGTCGCCCGCCTGGTCGAGCTGGCCGAAAGCGGCGCCTATGACAATGTCGTCTTCCACCGCGTGATCGACGGCTTCATGGCCCAGACCGGCGACGTGGAATACGGCAAGCAGGACGGCGATCTTGGCATGGCGGGCATGGGCGGTTCCGACCTGCCCGACCTCGAGGCCGAGTTCACCGACACCTCGTTCCAGCGCGGAACGGTCGGCATGGCGCGCGCCATGGACCCCAACAGCGCCAACAGCCAGTTCTTCATCAACTATGCCGCGACGCCGTTCCTCGACGGGGAATACACGGTCGTGGGCCAGATGATCGACGGCTGGGACGTTCTGGACGCCATCAAGAAGGGCGATTCCTCGCGTCAGGGCAACGGCAAGGTCGAAGAGCCCGATTACATGACCTCGGTCGTGATCGAGGGCAGCGAGGCACCCGCCGAGGAGCCCGCGACCGAAGAAACCGAAGGCTGATCTTGGACAAGGGGGCTGCGGCCCCCTTCTTCATGCGCTTATCCGCTTGCAGCGCGGCTTGTGCCGTCACTACTGTGCGGACATGACCACTGCGCCCACCGCCTCCGCGATCGAGATCACACCGACGGCCCGTATCTCTCGCGAGACGCATGGCTGGCGGTCGAAATGCCTTCAGCGTCTGATACGAATGGACCTGCCCGTCCCGCGCAGCTTCGCCGTCGATTGCGACAGCGTGCGCAGCATCAGCCAGGGCCGCACCGTTCCCGCATCCGAACTGGCCGCGATCTTCGGCGGCAGCGGCCTTGTCAGCGTGCGCCCCTCGGCCGTCAGCCCGGAATGGGGCGGCCCCGGGACGGTCCTGAACGTGGGCGTCAACGACCGGCTGCACGCCGGCTTGGCCAACAGGATCGGTCAGGCCAATGCCGATGGCGTCTACCTGTCCTTCGTCCAGAGCTATGCCACCCATATCGCGCGGCTGGACCCCGACCTCTTCACGCTGGACGGCCCCGACGCCCTGCGCCGCGCGTTGGAGATTTATCGCGCCGAAACAGACGAGGACTTTCCCCAGGATCCCGTCAAGCAGCTGTCCGACGTGCTGCGGTCCATGGCGCGCGCCTGGGACGGCCCGACCGCGCGCCTTCTGCGCCAGGCCAAGGGCGCGCCCGCCGATGCGCCCCTGGGGCTGGTCGTGCAGGAAATGGCGCTTGCCCTCGGGCCGGGGCTGTGCGGTTCGGGAACGATTCAGTTCATCGACCCCGTGACCGGCAGCCCGCGCGTCACCGGGCGCTTTCGTGGCCAGCATCACGGCCAGACCGTCGGATCGGGGGCCGAGACGCTGTACCTGACCTGCGACGATCGCGGCCCCGCGCTGGAGGACAGCGCGCCCGACATCTTCGAGGACCTCGTGCGGTTCGGGGGCGCATCCCGCGAAAGACTGCGCGAGGAGATGCAGATCGAGTTCGTCGTGACCGGCGGCGAGATCTCGGTGATCGACGCCGTCCGCACGCAGCGCAGCGCGCGTGCGGGGCTGCGCGTGGCCGTCAGCCTGGCCCGTGACGGGGTGATCCCCGTCGAGGAGGCCCTGATGCGGGTCGAACCCCGCACCCTGGCCGAGCTGCTGCACCATCAGATCGACCCGCGCGCGCCCCGCGACCTGATCGCGCGCGGCATCGACGCAAGCCCGGGCGCGGCCACCGGGCGGATCGTCTTTTCGGCGGCGGCGGCGCAGGCCGCGCAGGCACGCGGGGAATCCTGCATCCTCGTGCGTCGCGAAACGGTCCCCGAGGATATCCGCGGCATGCATGCCGCCGTGGGCGTGCTGACCGAACGCGGCGGCACCACCAGCCATGCCGCCGTGATCGCGCGCGGGATCGGCCTGCCCTGCATCGTGGGGGCGACCGGCATCGTCATCGATGCCCGCAACCGCACCCTGCGCGCGGGCAGCCGCACCCTGTCCGAGGGCGATGAGATCACCATCGACGGCAGCACCGGAGAGATCCTTGCGGGCGCGGCAGTCCTTCTGCCGCCGGCGCTGGACGATGCGTTCAGCCAGTTGATGGACTGGGCCGAGGCCGCGGGCGGGCTGGGCGTGCGCGCCAATGCCGACACCCCCGAGGATGCGCTGACCGCAAGACGTTTCCGCGCCCAGGGCATCGGGCTGTGCCGGACCGAACACATGTTCTTCGACGCCGAACGCCTTCCCGCCATGCGAGAGATGATCTTCGCGGACACCCCCGACGACCGCCGCCTTGCGCTGGAACGGATCCTGCCGATGCAGCGCCAGGATTTCACCCGCCTGTTCGAGATCATGGCAGGCCATCCCGTCACCATCCGCCTGTTCGACCCGCCCCTGCACGAATTCCTGCCAAGCGACCGCGACGGCCTGCGCGAGCTTGCCGCATCGCTGGATCTGCCGCTGTCCGACGTCACCCGCCGGGTCGAGGCATTGACCGAGTTCAATCCGATGCTGGGCATGCGCGGCGTGCGCCTGGGGATCACCGTCCCCGAAATCTACGACATGCAGGCCCGCGCCATCTTCGAGGCCGCGGTCGAGGCCGGCCACAAGGGCGATCCCGTCGTCCCCGAGATCATGATCCCGCTGGTCAGCGCCATGAAGGAGGTCGAGCTGGTCCGCACCCGCATCGATTCCGTCGCGGCCGCCGTGCGGAACGAGAAACGCACCGATTTCACCTATCGCCTGGGTGTCATGGTGGAAACGCCGCGTGCCGCATTGCGGGCGGGCGACATTGCCGAACACAGCGCCTTCATGTCCTTCGGCACGAACGACCTGACGCAGATGACCTATGGCCTGTCGCGCGACGATGCGGGCCGCTTCATGGGCACCTATGTCCAGCAAGGCGTCTTTGCCGAGGATCCGTTCCACCTGCTGGACGAGGACGGCGTGGGCGAACTGGTTCTGATCGGGGTCGAACGCGCCCGTCTGCACAACCCTGAAATCACCATCAGCGTCTGCGGCGAACATGGCGGCAATCCCGAATCGATCGCCTTCTGCGACCGGGCCGGGATCGACTACGTTTCATGCTCACCTTTCCGTGTGCCCATCGCGAGACTGGCCTCGGCGCAGTCCGCGATCCTGCGGCGGACCTCGCGCTGATTCGACACGCTTAGATATCCGAACGAATGTGTCAGGCATTCCAAATGGGGGCCGATCTGGCCGATTCACGCCAAGCTCCCTGAAAAACGTCGGCAAATTTATGCTCAAGCGGCCGTAAAACCGATCGGTTCGGCAGGTCACGCCGATGTTGGGTGGATTGTTGGAACTCCGAAACCTTAAGCAATCGGCCACCTCGGATGGTTTGCCGATCTGCTCTCGGCATGCCGCTCGTTAACGCCCTCGCAAGGGCGAAGATGTATGTAGGACCGATCATGCCCATGCTGCCCCATCGGCTGACGCACGCCTGTCTCTGTGCTGCCGCCGCCTTGACCATATACGCCTCCCCCTCCGCTGCCGGCGGGACTGGCTCGCTCTTCTCGGCCGAACTCGGCCTGTTCGGTGCTGCCGCCTCGACGGTGACCGCGAATGTCGACTCGCCCCTGCTCTATGCCAATCACGAGGCCGAACTGGACCCGACCCCGTCGGACGACGCGACGGTCTATCTGACCAGCAATGCGCCCAGCTATTCCCAGCAGGACCTGCAATGCCTGGCCGAGGCACTGTATCACGAAGCGCGTGGCGAAGGCCGTCAGGGGCAGGCCGCCGTGGCCGAGGTCATCCTGAACCGCGTCGACAGCCGGGCCTTCCCCGCCAGCGTCTGCGGCGTGATCAACCAGCCCAGCCAGTTCAGCTATACCATCGGCGGTGCCAAGCCGATCCGCAACAAGTCGGCCTATCTGCGGGCCGTGGACATCGCCAAGGCGGCACTGTCGGGCGCACCGCGCCAGCTGACCGGCGGGGCCACCTATTTCCACACCCCCGCCGTCCGCCCCGCCTGGGCGCGCCGTTTCCAGCGCACCGTCCAGATCGGGCGCCACATCTTCTACAGCACCGGCCAGCGCGTCGCATCGAACTGAGCCATGCGGGCGTGGCGGGGCTTGCCCGCAGCGCCATTTTGCTGTGAATGGCGGTATGGAACAACCGGACCGTATCTTTCTTCGCGACCATGTCATCTCGGCCGAGATCGGGGCTTTTCAGTCCGAGCGCGGCCTTGAACAGCGCATGCGCTTCAACCTGACGGTCGATCTGCGCGACAGCGTGGCGGGGGTCGACGATCAGGTCGACCGCATCCTGTCCTATGACGTGCTGACGCAGGCCATCGATACGGCGCTGGCCGATCGCCGCTATGACCTGGTCGAGACATTGGCCGAACGCATCGCCGCCGAGGTTCTGGCCCATCCCCGCGCCGCCCGGATCGAGGTGTCGGTCGAGAAGCTGGACCGCGCGCCCGGTGCGCTCGGGATCCGGATCCTGCGCGATGCGGGCCGCGTTGCCGCGACGGGGGTCGATGGGGCGATCCGGGTCGTGGTCTGGTGTTCGCCCACGCAGCTGCCCGAAGGCGCGGCGGTCATCCTGCCCAGCTTTCCCGACCTGCCGCTGCCCGCATCGGGCGACCGGCGTCGCATCCGGCTTCTGGCCTTCGATCAGGCCGCCTGGTCGCTGGCGCATGATCTGAACCTCGAAGTCGCCGCGACCCGGACCGAGATCGAGGCCGCCGCCCTTCAGGGGCGCGCCGTCGTCTGGGCACCCGCCCGCATGTGCTTCGACGCCCCCGAGGCGGGCGATGCCGATGACAGCCTGGCCTTCTGGCTGGCCGAACGCATGGGCGCGACGGGTGTCGATTTCGCGATGCCGGATGCGCGTCCCCTGCCCGCCGCACCGGGCGGAACGATGCTGCCCATCGGGCGCCTGCAGCCCAAGGTCTGAGCCCGTGACGGCCCGGCAGTATTTCCGCCCGATCCCGCAGGACCAAGGGGGGCGCTGGTGCCTGGCCGGCGGCTGGGTCGGATTTTCCGCGTTCGAGCTGCTGGAACGAGGCCAAGCGCCCCGCATCGTGCATGACGCACCCCCCGACATCATCCGCACCCTGACCGCGCCCCGTGCTGACATTTCAGGCCTGTCGATGGATCGCCCGCGCATCATGGGCATCGTCAACGCCACGCCCGACAGCTTCTCGGACGGGGGCAGCTACGACCCTGCCGACCAGGCCGCGCGACTGGTGCAGCAGGGGGCCGACATCCTGGATATCGGCGGCGAATCCACCCGCCCCGGCGCCACCGAAGTTCCCTTCGATGACGAGATCGCCCGCGTCCTGCCTGCAATCGCGGCCGCCCGCGATCTGGCGCCCGTATCGATCGACACGCGCAAGGCCGCCGTGGCGCGAGCGGCCATCCAGGCGGGCGCGGTGATCGTGAACGACGTGTCGGGCTTCGATTTCGATCCGGATCTGGCGCAGGTCGTGGCGGACAGCGGGTTGCCCGTCTGCTTGATGCACGCACAGGGGGTGCCTGCCACCATGCAGGACGATCCGCGATACGACGATGTCCTGCTGGACGTCCATGACGCGCTTGCGGAACGCATTCGCCGTGCGGTTGCGGCGGGAATCCGCGCTGACAGGATCGTGGTCGATCCGGGCATAGGATTCGGCAAGACGCAGGCGCATAATCTGGCGATCCTGAGGCGCATCTCGGTGCTGCACGGGCTTGGCTGTCCGATCCTGCTGGGGGTGTCGCGCAAACGATTCATCGGCAGCATCGGCGGGGCCCAGGCCGCGCCGGATCGCGCCCCGGGCACGCTGGCGGTCACCGTCGCGGCCATCGCCCAGGGGGTCCAGATACACCGCGTCCACGATGTCGCGGATCACGCACAGGGACTGCGCCTGATCGCGGCCCTCAATGAAAAAGAGGCAGGGACATGAGCAGGAAGCTTTTCGGAACGGACGGGGTGCGCGGGCGCGCCAACAGCCATCCGATGACGGCCGAGATGGCGCTGCGGCTGGGGGCTGCGGCAGGCCGGTTCTTCCGCCGCGACGGGCGCAACCGGCATCGCGTGGTGATCGGCAAGGACACGCGGCTTTCGGGCTATATGCTGGAGAACGCGCTGACGGCGGGTCTGACCAGCACGGGGATGAACGTCCTGCTGCTGGGTCCGGTGCCCACGCCCGCGGTGGGGTTCCTGACCCGCTCGATGCGGGCGGATCTGGGGATCATGATCTCGGCCAGCCACAACCCGGCCGAGGATAACGGGATCAAGTTCTTCGGCCCAGACGGCTTCAAGCTGTCCGACGAGGCCGAGGCCGAGATCGAGGAGATCGTCGCCGGAGAGATCGAGCCTGCGCAGCCGCAGAATATCGGCCGCGCGCGGCGCATCGACGACGGTCGCGGCCGCTACATGGAATATGCCAAGACCACCTTCCCCGGCGGTCAGAGGCTGGACGGGCTGAAGGTCGTTCTGGATTGCGCGAATGGCGCAGCCTATCGCGCCGCCCCCGAGGTGTTGTGGGAACTGGGCGCCGAGGTGATCCCGGTCGGCGTCAAGCCCGACGGGTTCAACATCAACGACGGCGTGGGCAGCACCCATCCCGAGGCCTGCGCCGCGGCGGTCCGCGAACATGGTGCGCATCTGGGCATCAGCCTGGACGGCGATGCCGATCGCGTGGTGATCGTGGATCAGAACGGACGCGTGGCGGATGGCGACCAGATCATGGCGCTGCTGGCCGGGCGTTGGGCCGAACAGGGCCGGTTGGCCGGTAACGCGCTGGTCGCGACGGTCATGTCGAACCTGGGGCTGGAGCATTACCTGCAAGGGCGCGGGTTGCGGCTGGAACGCACCAAGGTCGGCGATCGCTATGTGGTCGAGCGCATGCGCGAGGGCGGCTTCAACCTAGGCGGCGAGCAATCGGGCCATATCGTGATGACCGACTATGCCACGACGGGCGACGGGCTGGTCGCCGCCATGCAGGTGCTTGCGGCGATGGCCGATACCGGCAAGCAGGCCTCCGAGCTGATGTCGCAATTCGATCCGGTGCCGCAGATGCTGAAGAACGTGCGCTATGCCGCCGGAGCCGACCCGCTGGCCGCGGCGACGGTCCAGCGCGTGATCGCGGATGCCGAGACGCGCCTGGCCGGGCGCGGTCGCGTGCTGATCCGCAAATCGGGAACCGAGCCGCTGATCCGTGTCATGGCCGAGGCCGAGGATGAAGGCGAGCTGACCGAGGTGGTGGACGGCATCGTGTCGGCGGTGGAAACCGCGGCCTGAGAATTGCGTCCCGCGATGGCGGGGGGAATTGCATCCCCCCGACCCTCTGCCTTTCAGGGATGCGCCGCGACCGGGTTGTAGTCGTAGAGCCAGTCGAACCGGCCGGGCATCAAACGGGGCGCGACACGGTCAGCGATCCGCAGGGCAAGATGCCCCGCAAGGCGCTTGGGCCCGTTCAGGTGATAGTTCCTGGCATTGGCGTTGGCCGCCTGGACGATGCGCGTGACGCGGGGGACACGAGCCGCCTGATATGCCGCAAGCGCATCCGGCTGGGGTGCCGCGTCGAGGCAGGAGGCCAGCACCCAGGCATCCTCGATCGCCATGCCGGCACCCTGGGCAAGAAACGGCAAAGTCGGATGCGCCGCATCCCCAAGGATCGCAAGCCGGTCACCCGTCCAGCGCCGCGCGATCTCGTGGCGGAAGAGCCCCCAGAGGTTCACCCGGTCCACCTGCGACAGCCATTCGCCCGCCCTACCCCCGAAACCCGCGAAGGCACGGCGCAGATCGTCGGGATCGCCCTCGTGCGACCAGCCTTCGTCCTGCCAGTCGCGACGTTCCTCGACAGCGACGATGTTGCGCAATCCCCGCCCAAGCGGATAGCTGACGAGATGCCGCCCCGGCCCCATGAAGACATGCGCCTCGGGTGGACCGTCGCCCGGGATCACGGCGCGCCAGGCGGTCTGGCCGGTGAAGAAGGGGACCTCTCGTCCGTTCAACCAGCCGCGGCTGCGACCGCCAAGCCCATCGGCCCCGATGACGAGGGGGGTGTCGGGCATGTCTTCGACCTGCTGCCCCAGTTCGATCCGAACGCCAGCGGAGCGGCCTGCATCGGTCAGGATCCCGATCAGGCGCGGGCGATGGATCAGCAGGAAATCGGCATCCGGGCGATGGGTCTGCAGATCCATCCGCAGCACGCGTCGCCCGGCGGCATCGTTCAATTGGACCGCCCGGTTGCGCAGGGCCACGCTGCGCAGCGCGGGGCCAAGCCCCAGGGCATCCAGCACGCGAACCGCATTGGCGGACAGCTGTATCCCCGCACCGACCTCGGTCAGGGCGGGGGCGCGTTCGTGGACGGTCACCGAAGCGCCGCGCCGGGCCAATGCAATGGCCGCGACCAATCCGCCGATTCCGGCACCGATCACCGCAACGCGGCGTCCCTGAAGTTCACCCATGGATCGCCCTTGCACGAAAAGGCCCCGCAAATGCGGGGCCGCAGGCATCAGTCGTCGCGATGGACGCGTTCCTTGCGCTCGTGGCGCTCCTGCGCCTCCAGCGTCATGGTCGCGATCGGGCGCGCGTCGAGGCGCTTGAGGCTGATCGGCTCTCCGGTCATCTCGCAATAGCCGTATTCGCCGACCTCGATGCGGCGCAGCGCGCTGTCGATCTTGGACACGAGCTTGCGCTGGCGGTCACGGGTGCGCAGTTCGATCGCGCGGTCGGTTTCCTCGCTGGCGCGATCCGCCAGGTCGGGAACGGCACGGGCGCTGTCCTGCAGACCCTCCAGCGTCTCGGCCGACTGGTCCAGCAGTTCGGCCTTCCAAGCTTCCAGCTTCCGACGGAAATATTCGAGCTGGAGCTCGTTCATGAAGGGCTCGTCCTCGGCGGGACGATAGTCCTGGGGCAGGAAGGTCTGGGCTTTCATTACGTCCTCCGGCGGCGCCGGGCGGGGTCTGAAATTCCGGCACCTTGGGCGCCCCATTAGAACAACTCGGCCCGCTTGTCACTAGCCTTGAAGGGTCAGCTATGCGTAATCTGCAACCCGCGATGCCGGGACAGGCAGTTTCGACCAAGCAATTCTTGCGAAAGGAAGAGCCCATGCAATTTACCGGGACCGACAGCTATGTGGCGCCTCCGGACCTTGCGATGGCGGTGAATGCCGCGATCACGCTGGAACGCCCGCTTCTGGTGAAGGGCGAACCCGGCACCGGCAAGACCGAGCTGGCACGCCAGGTCGCGGCCAGCCTGTCGATGCCGCTGATCGAATGGCATGTGAAATCCACGACCAAGGCCGCGCAGGGCCTGTACGAATACGACGCGGTCAGCCGGTTGCGCGACAGTCAGCTGGGCGATCCCCGCGTCCACGAGGTCGGCAACTACATCCGCCGCGGCAAGCTGTGGCAGGCATTCGAGGCGCCCGAACGGGTCGTCCTGCTGATCGACGAGGTGGACAAGGCCGATATCGAGTTCCCGAACGACCTGCTCCAGGAACTCGACCGGATGGAGTTCCACGTCTACGAGACGGGCGAGACGATCCGCGCCCGGCAGCGCCCCGTCGTGATCATCACCTCGAACAACGAGAAGGAGCTGCCCGACGCCTTCCTGCGCCGCTGCTTCTTCCATTTCATCCGTTTCCCCGAACCCGAAACGCTGAAGCGGATCGTGGATGTGCATCATCCCGGTCTGAAGCCGCGCCTGCTGGACACCGCCCTGACCCAGTTCATGGATATCCGCGAGGCGCCGGGGCTGAAGAAGAAACCCTCGACCAGCGAGTTCCTCGACTGGCTGAAGCTGATCCTGGCCGAGGATCTGGCCCCCGAGGATCTGACCCGCGATCCTGCCACCATGCTGCCCCGGATGCATGGCGCGCTGTTGAAGAACGAACAGGACGTCGCCCTGTTCGAGAGGCTGGCCTTCATGGCCCGCAGGCAGAGCCGCTGAGCGCCTACTCGGTCTCGGGCAGCGGCTCGACGATGCCGGGGGACAGCGGTTCGTCGGGCTCCGGTGCGCCCTCGTCCGGCAGGGGCGGCGTCACCTGGCGATCGGGGCGCGCCTTCGGACGGCCGTCCCCGCCCTTCTGGCGACCCATGCTGCAGGCCGCATCGCCGGTCAGGGCGTATTCGATGCGGACCTCGGCGCTCAGCTCGACCTCGCCTGCCTGGACCGGGACGCTGTCGGCCATCGCGGCCTCCATCCGCATCATGGGCTGGGGGGCGCGACCGCCGCTGCTCTCGCTCATGGACAGGATCGGGCCCAGCTGCGCGCCCGCGGCCTCGGCCAGCAGTTCCGCCTTGCGGCGCGCGTCCTGCACGGCTGCGGTGCGTGCCTCGTCCAGACCCGCATCCCCGTCCTGACGCTCGAATGCGATGCCGTCGATCTGGTTCGCGCCAGCCCCCACGATCGCATCCAGCACCTCGCCCAGGCGGGCCAGATCCGTGGCGCGGATGGTGACCATGTTGCGGGCCTCGTAGCCGGTGACCTTTGGCGGCTGGCCTTCGTCATATTGCATCATCGGCCGCAGGTTCAGCCCCGAGGTCTGGATCTGCGACTGTTCGATCCCCGCATCCCTCAGCGCATCGATCACGGCCTGCTGGCGGGTCGAATTGTCGGACATGGCGGCATCGGCGCTGTCGCCCTGCGTGGTCACGCCCAGGCTGATCACCGCCATGTCGGGCGCGACCCGAGCCTGCCCCGATCCCGACACCTGCAACCGCGAGGGGCCGTGATCCGCCCCGCAGGACATCGCGCCGCCCTGCTGCGCCATCGCCGGCAGGGCCCAGATCCCGGTCAGGACGGCACCCATCGCCATTCGCCGGATGGTGGTTCTTGCTTGCATCGCCTCGCTCCTCTTCGGTGCCTGTAAGCCTTCGACGAGACTGCGCCTTTTGCCCCCGCAATCCTAGCCCCGAAGGCGCGCGGGCCGATCACAGGACCGCCAGTAATGCTTTCTTCGAACCACAATTTGCGGTAGTGATGAGGGCAATCAACCAAATCGTGCCGCAAAGCGGCCGCCCCTTCCCCGAGCAGTGAACCCAAGCCATGAACCATCACGCCGCGCCGCCCGAATTCGCGATGAGCTTCACGCAGGAGGCCGTCCAGCTGGAACGCCGCAAGGGCACCGGTTGGACACCCGTCGGCCATGCCGAATTCAGCCGCCACGACCTTGCCCGGACGCTGGCCGCGATGCATCGCAAGGCAGGCGGGATGGCGGGCGTCAGCGATACGCTGCTGGTCATTCCCGACGACCAGATCCTCTATACCACGCTGACGGTGCCCTTCGGTTCGGACACGGCCGCGACCATCGCCAAGGCGCTGGAATCCGCGACCCCCTATGCCGCCGAAGAACTGACCTTCGACTGGTGCCCCGCGACGAATGGCGACATCGAGACGCTGCGCGTCGCCGCCGTCGCCATTCGGACGCTGGAAGAGGCCGAGGAATTCGCCCGTGCCCAGGGGTTCCACCCCTCGGGCTTCATAGGCCGCCCCGGCGACGACCGCTTCGACGGGCAGCCCGATTTCGGCACTGCGCGGGCGGTGCGTCCGCCCGCCGCGCGCCCGTTCAGCCAGCCCGATCTGACGCAGGCCCGCGTGACCGCCCCCGCGATCGAGATTGCGGACGAGGCGCCCGCCACGCCTGAACCCGCCACGCCCGGACCCGCCGTGGTGCCCGTAATCTCGGCGATCGTGCCGCATTACTTCGCCCAGCCCGCAGCGGCGCAGATGCCCGCGGACACTGCCCCGGCAGAGGTTGCGCCCAAGGTGATCCGCCATGACGGCAGCCTGACCCCGCGCGCTGCGGCCGTGCATGACCGCGCAGCCGCCGCCCGTGCGCTTCGCGCCGAACGCGATGCCGCGGGCACGGGCGATGCCTCGCCCGCCGTCGCGGCCATCGCGAACCGGTTCCGCAAGCTGGATTTCGGTCGGCTGCCGGTGATGATCGGCGGCCTTGGCGTGTTGCTGCTGGGTGGCATGCTGTTCTTCGGATCGGCCCCGCCCGAGAATGCGCCTGGGGATGCAACCGAAACCGCAGCCGCGCCCGAGATTTCCGAAGAGGTTCCGGCTGAAACCGGTGCGCTGCCCGACGTCCAGTCCGTGCCCGAGTCGGTGCCCGCGGTCGTCACCGAAACCCTGCCCGAAGCCGCACTCGAGCCCGCACCCGAACCCGCGCCGCCGGTCGAGACTGCCGATGCTCTGCCGCCGGAACCCGCCGTGCTGACCCCCGAGGCGGTTGCCGCGGCCACCGCAATCGCGGACAGCCTTGTGCCGCAGCCCGAGACCGCAGGGGTGGAACCTCCCGCGGACGACGCGCTGACGCAGGCACTGGCCGAGGCGATGGCGGATCCCGAAGCCGCGGATGCCGCCCCGGCCGCCGATCAGCCGACCGACACCGAAACGCCGACCGATACCGGTCCCCGTCCCGAGGTCGCGGCAGACGAGCCAGCAGTGACCCCCGCCCAGACGCGCGCGGCCACGCAGGCCAGCACGCCGCTGCGCCGCTCTGCCCGCCCGCCCCGGACCGCTCCTGTTGCAGCCAGCGTTCCAGCGGCCCCCGACAGCCGCCCTGCCGTCCCGGCCAATCCCCTGCCCTATGAGACGCGCACCGCGCCGCCTGCCCGCAACGTGGGCGATGCACGCCCGCCCTCGCGTCCGGCGGCGGCACCTGCGCCCGCAGCCCCGGCACCGACACCCGCAGCCCCGGCGCCCGCCCCCGTGCCTGCCACCCCGGCAGCCAACGGAGCGACCACGGCGCGTCCGCCCAGCCCCTCGCGCAGCGATGCAGCCCCTGCGGCAGATCCGGCGCCCGTCGCGCAACCGCAGGTGGGCGGTGCCCGCCCGCCCTCGCGCCCCGAAGAAGGCAGCCGGGCCGAGGCTGACGCCCCTCGCCCGCTGACCGAGGAAGAGCGTGCGGATGTCGAACGTCAGCTTCGCGGGTTTCGTACCGCGCAGGCCGGGAATGTCGGCCTGTCCCAAGGTGAGCGCGGCCTGCTGATCCAATTGGCCGACGCCCGCCCGATGCGCCGCCCGACCTCGGTTTCGGCACCCTCGCAGCGCGCGGTGACCGATGCGCTGGCGGCCGCGCAATCCGATGGGGTGGCGGGCGCACGTCCGCCCGAACGCGATACGGTGGAACCGGCCGCCCGCCCCTCGGGGCCAGCCACGTCAGTCGCGGGTTCGTCGCGCCCGCCCGCGCGCCCCGCAAGCGCCAACCGTCCGACAAGCCCCAGCCTGTCACAGGATGCGGTCAAGGATGCGCTCGCCTCGGCCATCGAGGACAGCCCCGCCCGTCCGGGCGGCATCGCGCTGACGACGCTGTCGTCTTCCGCCAAACCCCCGCGGCGCGCGGGCGGGGCGGTTGCAAGCGCCGCGACAAACGCCATTGCGGCCAGCGCAGCCCCCGTCGCCGCCGCTGCGGCGGCGACCGCGCCCTCTGCTGCCGATCTTCGTGCAGCGGCCGAGGCGCAGGCGGCCCAGGCCGAACAGCGCCGCGCGGATGACGAATTGCAGCGGCAGGCCGAGGAACGCGCCCGTCGTCAGGCCGCCGCCGATGCCGCCGCCGAGGCGCAGGCGCGCGCCGCCGCCGAAGCCCGTGCCCGCGCGCAGGCCGAGGCCGAGGCACGGGCCGCCGCCGCCCGCAACCAGCGCTATCGCCCCGCCGAGGTGGACGAGGAACCCGATGTCGTGGCCGCCGTACCGCAAAGCGCGGTCGGCAGCGCCTCGGCCTCGGCCACGGTCAAGGACGGCATCCGCCTGAACAGCACGCAGATCATCGGCACGATCGGCGCGGGCCGCGCCAGTCGCGCGCTGGTGCGCCTGTCCAACGGGCGGGTCATCACGCTGCGGATCGGCGACAAGATCAATGGCGGCACCATCACCGAGATCAAGGACAGCCGCATCCTCTACAACAAGCGCGGACAGGTGCAGGCGCTCGGGGTGCTGAACGGGCAGTAGGCATCAACCGTCGATCGGCGTGACGGCAAAGCCTTCGCGGGCCAGAAGGGCCAGCACCCCGTTTTCCCCCGGCAGGTGCAGCGCACCGAAGCCCGCGACGATGCCCTTGCCGTCGCGGGCCGCATCCTCGGCCCCCTCGACCAGGGGGGCGACCCAGGCGCGGTTGCGATTGTCCATCAGCCGGGTCTGGGCCAGCTCCATCTGGCGCTCGATCTCTGCCTTGGGCAGGGCGGCGTTCCGCAGCGCCTCCAGCCGACCGAATTCCCAGATCTTCCAGACATCCCCCGCGAAATAGGCATCGGCCAGCGTCACCGCGTAATCGTCGGCAAGCGAAGCCGAGGGGAGTGCGGCGCGGATCATGTCGATCTCGTCCTTGGGGCTGAGCCCCGCGAAGATGTCGAAGATCGTGTCCCAGGGCTCCAGCGCGCGGACCGGAACGTCGCCCTGCTGCGCGACTTCGACCAGCTGCCGGTCCAGCCCCTCGACCTCGCCGTTCATAGACCGGATCATGCAGGGCGACACGCCAAGGATCATCGCCGCATACCAGGGCCGCATCCGCGAGGCGACGACCGCGGGCGTGCCGCGATCCTCCATCGCGATGGCCAGTTCCTGCCATTCCTCCTCGGACAGGCGTTCGGGCAGCGTGGGCCCTTCCGGGTCGATCATCAGGCTGGGATCGCTCTGCAGGGCGCGGGTCAGCTGCGCCTCTTCCTCGGGGCCGGCCTCGACATAGAGGGCGGAGGCATCGCGGATGCGAGGCGCAATGACGGCCAGCGTGTCGCGGTGGCGGGGATCGTCGAAATGATAGGTGCCGACCAGCGTGATCTGTTGATCGCCGCGCCGTGCCCGCCACAGGATGCCCCTGCGAAAGGGGACGCCGGCCGTGGCATCCTCAAGCTCTCTGCGATCGTCCGGGTCCAGCTGATCGAACAGGTTCTGCCCCTCGCAGCCGTTCGCGGCATGGACGGCCCCTGCCCCGAACAGGCTGACGACAAGGGCGATGAGGGTCTTGCGCATGGGGATCTGCCTTGCTGTCCGGGCGGTTTCGCGCACGGTCTCACATGTGGCAGGCGGCTTCCAGTATGCGGCCGGAAAACGATGCAAAATCCCGTTGACAGTCCAGTGATGCTTTCCTAGATCAATGCTATTGGCACTCGCAGCCAGTGAGTGCCAACAACGAAACACTGCAACCTGAAAGATCGGAGTGTTCAAATGGCATTCAAACCGCTGCAAGACCGCGTGCTGGTCCGTCGCGTCGAATCCGACGAGAAGACCAAGGGCGGCCTGATCATCCCCGACAGCGCCAAGGAAAAGCCCGCCGAAGGCGAAGTCGTCTCGGTCGGCGAAGGCGCACGCAAGGATTCGGGCGAGCTGATCGCACCCTCGGTCAAGGCAGGCGACCGCGTCCTGTTCGGCAAATGGTCGGGCACCGAGGTTTCGGTCGATGGCGAAGATCTGCTGATCATGAAGGAAGGCGACATCCTGGGCATCATCAGCTGATCGCCCGATCGCCGAACCTTCCAATCTAATTTCAGGAGAATCAAATGGCTGCGAAAGAAGTCAAGTTCAACACCGACGCCCGCGACCGGATGCTGAAAGGCGTCAACATCCTCGCGGATGCCGTCAAGGTGACCCTCGGCCCCAAGGGCCGCAACGTGGTGATCGACAAATCCTTCGGTGCCCCGCGCATCACGAAGGACGGTGTCTCGGTCGCCAAGGAAATCGAACTGTCCGACAAGTTCGAGAACATGGGCGCCCAGATGGTCCGCGAAGTCGCTTCGCGCACCAATGACGAAGCCGGCGACGGCACGACCACCGCGACGGTTCTGGCCCAGGCCATCGTCAAGGAAGGCATGAAGGCGGTTGCCGCCGGCATGAACCCGATGGATCTGAAGCGCGGCATCGACCTGGCAACCGCCAAGGTCGTCGAAGCGATCAAGGCAGCGTCGCGTCCGGTCAACGACACCGACGAAGTTGCTCAGGTCGGCACCATCTCGGCCAACGGCGAAGCCTCGATCGGTCGTCAGATCGCCGACGCGATGCAGAAGGTCGGCAACGAGGGTGTCATCACCGTCGAAGAGAACAAGGGGATGGAGACCGAGGTCGAAGTCGTCGAAGGGATGCAGTTCGACCGCGGCTACCTGTCGCCCTACTTCGTGACCAACCCCGACAAGATGGTCGCCGAACTGGAAGACGCCTACATCCTGCTGCACGAGAAGAAGCTCTCGTCGCTGCAGCCGATGGTTCCGCTGCTGGAATCGGTGATCCAGTCGCAGAAGCCGCTGCTGATCATCGGCGAGGATGTCGAGGGCGAAGCCCTGGCTACCCTGGTCGTCAACAAGCTGCGCGGCGGTCTGAAGATCGCAGCCGTCAAGGCACCGGGCTTCGGCGATCGCCGCAAGGCCATGCTGCAGGACATCGCGATCCTGACCGGTGGTCAGGTCATCAGCGAAGACCTGGGCATGAAGCTGGAAAACGTCACGATCGACATGCTTGGCACCGCCAAGAAGGTCACGATCAACAAGGACAACACCACCATCGTCGACGGTGCTGGTGAAAAGGCCGAGATCGAAGCCCGTGTCAGCCAGATCCGTCAGCAGATCGAGGAAACCTCCTCGGACTACGACAAGGAAAAGCTGCAGGAACGCGTTGCCAAGCTGGCAGGCGGTGTCGCAGTCATCCGCGTCGGCGGCATGAGCGAGATCGAAGTCAAGGAACGCAAGGACCGCGTCGATGACGCACTGAACGCGACCCGTGCGGCCGTTCAGGAAGGCGTCGTCGTCGGTGGCGGTGTCGCACTGGTTCAGGGCGGCAAGGCGCTGGAAGGCGTGACCGGCATCAACAGCGACCAGGATGCGGGCGTTGCCATCGTTCGCCGCGCACTGGAAGCACCGATGCGCCAGATCGCCGAAAACGCAGGCGTCGACGGCGCAGTCGTTGCAGGCAAGGTCCGTGAATCGTCCGACAAGGCGTTCGGCTTCAACGCGCAGACCGAAGAATATGGCGACATGTTCAAGTTCGGCGTCATCGACCCCGCAAAGGTCGTCCGCACCGCGCTGGAAGATGCGGCATCGGTCGCCGGTCTGCTGATCACCACCGAAGCCATGATCGCCGAGAAGCCCGAGCCGAAGGGCCAAGGCGGCGCACCCGACATGGGTGGCATGGGCGGCATGGGTGGCATGGGCGGCATGATGTAATCATCCGCCTTGCCAACTGGCAGGTTCGGGGGCGTCCTTCGGGGCGCCCCCTTTCTTATGCGGACAGCCTTTTTCGCATGAAAAAGCCGCCCGAAGGCGGCCTTTCGCGGCGGCGGGTCCGGTCAGGCGATGCTGCCCTCGACCCCCATCGATTTGCACAGCGACTGGAACCGCGACTGCGCCACCTCGCCCATCAGCGCGCGGCCGGCGGCGGTCAGCTTCAGCTCCAGCTTCGTCCCGCCGTCCTTCAGCCTCAGCGCGCCCGCGTCGATCGGATCGTCGGTCGCGAACATCGACCCGAAGCGCATGGCCTTGCCCAGGATCTCGGCCTCGGCGATATCGGCCTCGGGCAGCAGATCGAACAGCGGCGCAAAGCGCGACTTGGCGCGGCTGTTCTTGTAGCGGTGCAGCAGCGCAAGACCCAGGTAGACGCGTTCGGGATGGCTGAGCGCCGCCATGTTCGCGCGGGTCACGTTGTCGAAGCAGGCCTCGGCCCGGTAATCGGGATGGGTGCGCCAGGCGGTGTCGTGCAGCAGGCAGGCCGCGCGCATCAGGCGGTCGCGATCGGGCGCGATGCTGGGGAACAGCGGCAGCAGGAAATGATACAGCTTCTTGCCGAAGCCCGGGGTCCGCGCCATCTGCTTTTCGGTGAAACGCGCAGCCTCCAGCAGCGGGTCGCGCCTGCGCAGCGTCGTGGACATGTGTTCATAGAGCAGCCCTTCGCGGATGCCATAGCTGCTGACATCCAGTTCCTCGGGCTGGAAACGGTCGATCATCCGGCCCAGAACGCGCGCGGCAAGGGGCACCAGCTCCATCCGCGACGACGAGATGCCGGTCTGAGAGCGCAGTTCCTGCAGGTCCGACTTGCCGATCCACTTGATCGTCTCGCGCACGGCTTCGGGTGTCATGCGATATTCGTGCAGCACGCTGAGCGGATAGCCCACGCGCTCCATGTCCAGCCGCGCGATGGCCCGCCACGAGCCCCCCACCAGATAGATGCGCTTGTGATCGGTGCCCATCTGATCGGCCAGGGTATCGAGGATGCCGTCGATATGGCCGCTGAGGTCGTCCTCTTCGATCTGCTGCAGCCGGAACGGCCCCAGCTGCGAGGTCGTGCGTTTGCCGATGGCACCGTTCGCCACCTCGGCCAGCTCCATCGAGTTGCCGCCGATATCGCAGACGAGGCCCTTCGCCTCGGGCCAGCCCAGCAGCACGCCCTGTGCCGACAGCCGGGCCTCCTCCTCGCCATCGATGACCCAGATCTTCAGGCCCAGCCGTTTCTCGATCTTCTCGCGGAAGGCGGGGCCATCCTCGGCCTCGCGCATGGCGGCGGTGGCCACGCAGGTCAACGGCTCGATATCCATCGCCTTGGCCAGGGCCGCGAAACGCGACAGCGCGGCCCAGGCGCGTTCCATGCCCTGCGGGTTCAGGCGACCGGTGCGGGCCATGTCCTGACCCAGCCCCGCCATCACCTTTTCATTGTAGAAATACGCCGGTGAACGGGCCGCGCCGTCGAAGACGACCAGCCGCACCGAGTTCGAGCCGACATCGACGACACCCACCCGCTTCAATGCCCGCTTGGGCAGCTTGCGGAACTTGGGCCCGAAAGGGTCGATCTTGTGACCGCTGGAGGTTCGCACACCGTTCATATTGCGCCTCTTGTTTCCGTGGTATCCCAGTCCTGACCGCAGATGACCAAGAGGTCAATCCGCCCCATGGGTCAGTTCGGGCACATCCGATGCCCCGGCAGTCCCCCGCCCCGAAAGCGAGGGGTTCTCCATGAAGAAGCGATGGCAGTTGAACAGATCCTCGCGTCCCTCGGGCAGGAAACGAAGGAAGCGTCCGTCGGGTTGCAGGATCCAGCTTTGGGATTCGTCGGCCATGTTGGCGGCCATGACCTGGTTGACGATCTGCGCCTTGACGGTGTCGTTCATGCATTCGACCAGCGTCTCGACCCTGCGATTGAGGTTGCGGTCCATCCAGTCGGCCGAACTGATGAACACCCGCGCGCGCGGCGACGGCAGACCGTGGCCCGCGCCGAAACACACGATCCGGCTGTGTTCGAGATAGCGCCCGACGATCGACTTCACGCGAATATTTTCGGACAAGCCCTTGATACCCGGCCTTATTCCGCAGATCCCCCGGATCACGAGGCTGATCTTCACCCCGGCCTTGCTGGCATCATAGAGCGCGTCGATGATGTCGCCCTCGATCAGCGAATTCATCTTGGCCCAGATGGCCGCGGGGCGACCCGCGCGGGCATGTTCGGCCTCTTGCCCGATCATGTCGATCAAGTAGGACTTCATGTCGATGGGCGCGATGGCCAGGTTCTCCAGCCCCTCGGGCTGGACATAGCCCGACAGGAAGTTGAACACCTTGGTCGCGTCCCGCCCAAGCGCCGGATCGCAGGTGAACAGCGACATGTCGGTATAGATGCGCGCCGTGATCGGGTGATAATTGCCCGTGCCGTAATGGGTATAGGTGACCAGCGCGTCGCCTTCGCGGCGGACCACGGTGCTGATCTTGGCATGGGTCTTGTAGTTGACGAAACCGTAGACGACATGCGCGCCCGACCGTTCCAGCCGGCGCGACTGGCGGATATTCGCGGCCTCGTCGAAGCGGGCCTTCAGTTCCACCAGCGCGGTGACGGACTTGCCCGCCTCGGCAGCCTCGCACAGGGCATCGACGATCGGGCTGTCGCGCGACGTGCGATACAGGGTCTGCTTGATCGCCAGCACGTCGGGATCGCGCGCGGCCTGCGCAAGAAAGCGCACCACCATGTCGAATGTCTCGTAGGGGTGATGCAGCAGCATGTCCTTGTGCCGGATCGCCGCGAACATGTCGCCGTCATGGTCCTGCACGCGCTCGGGCACGCGGGGCGTGAAGCTGGGCCACAGAAGCTCTCGGCGGTCGTCGAGGACAAGCTCCTTCAGGTCGGCCATGCCCAGAAGACCCTCGACCTCGATCACCTCCTCGGGGCCGACCTCCAGCTCCTCCATGATCAGGCGGCGCAGCCGGTCCGGCGCCCCGGCCGTGATCTTCAGCCGGATGACGCTGCCGCGGCGGCGGCGTTTCAGCGCGGTCTCGAACTCGCGGACCAGGTCCTCGGCCTCTTCCTCGACCTCCAGATCGCTGTCGCGCAGCACCCGGAAGCTGCAATGCCCGACATCGCGATAACCGGGGAACAGGCTGGACAGGTGCATCAGCAGCAGGTCCTCCAGCTTGAGGAAACGCTGCCCGCCCGGCAGCGGCACGAAACGCGGAAGCTGCGCGGGGATCGGCAGCAGCGCCTGCATCTGCCGACCGTCGGTCTGGCGCGCCAGCTCCAACGCCAGCGAGAAGCCCGTGTTGGGGATGAAGGGGAACGGATGCGCCGGATCGATCGCCAGGGGCGACAGGACCGGGAACACCTTCTCCTGGAAATAGGCGTGGAGATAGGTTTCCTCGACCGTGGTCAGGCGCTGGCGCGACAGGATGACGATGCCCGCCTGCTCCATCTCTCGGCGCAGGCGGTTCCAGACGCCCTGCTGTGCGGCCATCAGGCGACGCGCATCCGCGTTGATCAGCGACAGCTGCTCGGTCGCCGTCAGCCCGTCATCGGAAGGCGAGGTGCTGCCCTCGCGCACCAGTTCGCGCAGCCCCGCCACGCGGACGGTATAGAATTCATCCAGATTGGTCGCGCTGATCGACACGAAACGCAGCCGCTCCAGCAGCGGGACGCGCGGATTGCGGGCCTCGTCCAGAACGCGCCAGTTGAAGCTGAGCCAGCTGAGTTCGCGGTTGAAGAACCGCGCCGGTCCCGACGGCACCCCGCCCGGCATGGCATGGGGTTCGGGAAAGGGCGAACGAAGGAAATCAGCTTGGGTCATCGGTTCCACGGTTCTGGTGGTCAGGATCGATTGATGCCCCGCGGCCCGTCAGCTTGTCCAGCAGCAGGGCCGCAAGGCGTCGGTTCGGGGCGGCCTTCTGTGCCATCGCTGCACGGTCCATCGCCGCCACCAGCCTGCGGGCCAGCCCCAGATCGCGGTCCATGTGCAGGACCAGCCAGTCGATCAGGCCCGCCCCCACCTGCAGCTGTCGGTCCGCGAACAGCTTCACCAGCACGGCGGCCATCAGCGCCTCGTCCGGCGGTCCCAGCCTGACCTGCGGCATTGCATCCATCCGCGATTGCAGGTCCGGCAGGCCCAGCCCCCAGTCGCGCGGCGCCGTGCGCGCGGTCATCAGCAGCAGGCAGTCGCGCGCCCCGCACAGGTTCCACAGGTGGAACAGCGCCTGTTCGGCACCTGCGGCATGGCCCGCGTGATCCGCATCCTCGATCACGACCGCGCCCCCCTCGACCGTCAGCATGTCGGCCGCATCGGGCCGCAAGGCCGCGCAACCGATCCGGCGCGCGCCGTTCTCGGCCGCCCAGAATGCCGCCATGTGGGACTTGCCCGCACCCTCGGGGCCGATCAGCAACATCCGCCCGCCCGGCCACAGATGCGGATGGTCCAGCGCATGCAGCGCGTCCAGATTGGCCGGGGCGGGCAGGAAATCCGCGCGCGCGTGTGCCGGGGGCGTCGTCAGATCCAGCGTCAGCTGGCGATGGGTCGCCCCCGCATTCACGCCCGGTCCACGCCCTGGACCTCGACCCGCAGGGCCTCGCGATAGGTGCCGGGGGGCACGATCTCGACCAGCAGCGGCTCGGGGGTGACGGCATCGTCCCCCACCCCGGTATAGAGGGCGCTGGCGCGGTAACGCTCGATCAGGAAGCGCGCCAGCACGCCGACCGCCGCCGCCATCGGAACGGCCATGACCAGCCCCACGAAGCCGAACAGCGATCCAAAGACCGACAGGGCCAGCAGCAGCCAGACCGGATGCAGGCCGACATGGCTGCCGACGATCTTGGGCTGGAGGTAATTTCCCTCGACCACCTGGCCGATGGCGAAGATGGCCACGACCGCGCCGATCCAGATGGGTTCGCCCCAGAAGCTGAACAGCGCGACGCCGATGGCCGTCACTCCGCCGATCAGCACGCCCACATAGGGGATGAAGGACAGCACCGCCGCCATGATCCCGATCAGGAACCCGAAGGGCAGCCCCACGAACATCAGTGCCAGCCCGTACCAGGTTCCCAAGATCAGGATCACCGTCGCCTGCCCGCGCAGGAAGCCCGAAAGCGCATCGTCGATCTCGGATGCCAGACGACGGATGGTGCCCGCATGTTCACGCGGAAGCAATTCGTCGATCCGCGCGACCATCCGGTCCCAGTCCAGCAGCAGATAGAACGCCACCACGGGCACGATCACCAGCAGCGATACCGTGCCCAGGATGCCGCGCACCGATCCCAGCACCTTGGATGCGACATTTCCGACCTGTTCGCCCATCGCGGCCTGCAGGTCCACCAGCGTTTCCTGCAGGCCCGCATCGGTGGGGATCAGTCCGGGGAACCGCGTTTCTACGAAGGATCGCGCCTGTCCCAGCATCTCGGGGGCGGTCTGGATCAGCGCGGTCGCCTGCCGGATCAGCAGCGGCAGGATCAGCAGCACCATCGCCGTGAAGGCCAGCACCACGACGAAGGTGATGACCACGACCGCCATCGTGCGCGACAGGCCCATCCGTTCCAGCCGATCGGCGACGGGATCCAGAAGATAGGCGATACCCGCACCGATCATGAAGGGCAGCACCGCCTGCCCCAGAAGCCACGTGGAAACCAGCAGGATCGCCGCGGCAAGCCCCCACCAGATGATCTGCTTGCGTACGGGAACGCCCATTCATTGCCCCTTTGGAATACCGTCCGAATGTGCCGTCCGGCGGCGTCGGTTGCAAGGTGCATGACCGGCTTCTTCCTTGGCATCGGCAGCCCGATCCGGTAACGCAAGGGCAAAGCTGATCGAAGGACTTCAAGAATGCGTCTGTCGCGTTATTTCCTGCCCGTGCTGAAGGAAGACCCCAAGGAGGCGCAGATCGTCAGCCACCGGCTGATGCTGCGTGCGGGGATGATCAAGCAGCAGGCCGCGGGCATCTATTCCTGGCTGCCCATGGGCTTCAAGGTCCTGCGCAAGATCGAGCAGATCGTCCACGAGGAACAGATCCGCGCGGGTCACGTCCCCATGCTGATGCCGACGCTGCAATCGGCGGACCTGTGGCGCGAGAGCGGCCGCTACGACGATTACGGCGAGGAGATGCTGCGTATCAAGGACCGCCAGAAGCGCGACCTTCTCTATGGTCCGACGAACGAAGAGATGATCACCGACATCTTCCGCAGCCATGTGAACAGCTACAAGGATCTGCCGCTGACGCTGTACCACATCCAGTGGAAGTTCCGCGACGAGATCCGCCCCCGCTTCGGCGTGATGCGCGGGCGCGAATTCCTGATGAAGGACGGCTATACGTTCGACCTGACCAAGGAAGATGCGCTGCACGCCTACAACCGGCATCTTGTCAGCTATCTGCGCAGCTATGAACGCATGGGCCTGCAGGCGATCCCGATGCGCGCGGATGGCGGTCCGATCGGCGGCGATTACACCCATGAATTCCTGGTCCTGGCCGAGACCGGCGAATCCGAGGTCTTCTACGACAGCGAGATCACCGACCTGACCTTCGGCGACCGCCAGATCGATTACGACAGCCAGCCCGAGTGCCAGGCCGTGCTGGAGGAATTCACCAGCCGCTATGCCCGCACCGACGAGACCCATGACGAGGCGATCTTCGCCGAGGTTCCGGAGGAACGCCGCCGTACCGCGCGCGGGATCGAGGTCGGTCAGATCTTCTATTTCGGGACCAAGTACTCCGAACCGATGGGGGCCACGGTCGTCGGCCCCGACGGGGCCCGCGTTCCGGTCCACATGGGCAGCCACGGCATCGGCGTTTCCCGCCTGCTGGGCGCCATCATCGAGGCCAATCACGACGACAAGGGCATCATCTGGCCCGAGGGCGTGACCCCGTTCCACGTGGGCATCGTGAACCTCAAACAGGGCGACGCCTCGACCGACAGTGCCTGCGACGCGATCTATGCCGAACTGACCGCCCAGGGGTTCGAGCCGCTCTATGACGATCGCAACGACCGTGCGGGTGCGAAATTCGCCAGCATGGACCTGATCGGCCTGCCCTGGCGCATCACGGTGGGTCCGCGCGGCCTGGCGAACAACAAGGTCGAACTGACCAGCCGCCGCACCGGCGAATCCGAGGAGATGTCCCCCCAAGAGGCCGTCGCCCGCATCGCCCAGATCTACAAGCCCGTGCTGGAACGCAAGGGTCCGGGTCTCTGATCGCGACCGACCGCGGCCCCGATCCGGGCCGCGGTCGCCCATCCTGAAAATCTGACGAAAGGTCAGCAGGATCGACGCCAGATGGCGCTTTCTTTTTCGTGAACCCGCTTCTAGGCTCGCTCTCAGGACAATGTTCCAACTGGGAGACAACCAATGAAAAAGCTTCTTCTCGCGACCGCCGCCGGTGCGCTTCTGGCCGGTGCCGCTGGCGCTGAAGAGATCAAGCTGGGCATCTCGCTCGGCTTCACGGGACCGCTGGAATCGATGTCGCCCGCCATGGCGCAGGGCGCCGAGATGGCGATCAAGGAAATCAACGACAGCGGCGCATTCCTCGACGGTTCGACCGTCACCGCCGTCCAGGGCGACAGCACCTGCATCGACGCCGCCGCCGCGACCGCGACCGTCGAACGCCTGATCACCGCCGAAGGCGTGAAGGGCATCGTGGGGGGCATGTGCTCGGGTGAAACCATCGCCAGCCTCGAAAACGTCGCCAAGGCCAATGGCATCGTGATGATCTCGCCCTCGGCCACCTCGCCCGCCCTGACCGATATCGAGGATGATGGCCTGTTCTTCCGCACTGCGCCGTCCGACGCCCGCCAGGGCGAGGTGATGGCCGACATCGTGCTGGAAAAGGGGATCGAGACGGTCGCCGTCACCTATACCAACAACGATTACGGCAAGGGCCTGGCCGACGCGTTCGAGGCCGCCTTCACCCAGAAGGGCGGCACCGTCACCGTCAACAGCGCGCATGACGACGGCAAGGCCGACTACTCGGCCGAGGTCGCGGCACTCGCCGCTGCGGGTGGCGATGCGCTGGCGGTCGTGGGTTACGTCGACCAGGGCGGTTCGGGCATCCTGCGCGGCGCGCTGGACAGCGGCGCGTTCGAGACCTTCGTCTTCCCCGACGGCATGGTCGGCCAGGCGCTGGCGGAGAATTTCGGCGACGAGATCGAGGGCAGCTTCGGCCAGAACCCCGCAGCCGAGGGCGAAGGCCGCGAGACCTATCTGAGCATGGCCGAAGAGGCCGGCTATGACGGTTCGGGCGCCTTCTCGGCCGAGGCCTATGACGCGGCGGCGCTGATCATGCTGGCGATGGCCAAGGCGGGTTCGTCGGATCCGGCCGAATACAAAGGCGCCGTCATGGATGTCGCCAACGAACCGGGCGAGAAGATCCTGCCGGGCGAACTGGGCAAGGCGCTCGAGATCATCAACGGGGGCGGCGATGTGGATTACGTCGGCGCGGCAGCCGTCGAATTCGTCGAACCGGGCGAGAGCGCGGGCACCTTCCGCGAGGTCAGCTTCGAGGGCGGCGAAATGAAGGTCATCGGCTATCGCTGAGGATCGCGTCCGTCTGGATGGCCCGGCGTCACATCGACGCCGGGCCTTTTTTCAATCCAAGCAGCCCCTTGGGCGAAAATCCTTATCCACCGGGTAAGGTCGGGGAACGAAAGATGATAAGGGTCGAGGACCTACACAGACATTTCGGCGGCTTCCATGCCGTGGACGGGGCCAGCCTGACGATCGAGACCGGATCGATCACCGGGCTGATCGGCCCCAACGGCGCGGGCAAGTCGACGCTGTTCAACGTGATCGCGGGCGTGCTGCCACCCACCTCGGGTCGGGTCTTCATGGATGGGCAGGAGATCACCGGCCTCCCCCCGCACGAGCTGTTCCACAAGGGGCTGCTGCGGACATTCCAGCTGGCCCATGAATTCGCCAGCATGACGGTTCGGGAAAACCTGATGATGGTCCCGCCCGGTCAGTCGGGCGAGACGATCTGGAAGACATGGTTCCAGCGCAGCCGCATCGCCCGCGAAGAGGCCGCCCTGCGCCGGCAGGCCGACGAGGTGCTGGACTTTCTGACGATCCGCCACCTTGCGGACGAGAAGGCGGGCAATCTGTCGGGCGGCCAGAAGAAGTTGCTGGAACTGGGCCGCACCATGATGGTGGACGCCAAGATCGTGTTCCTGGACGAGGTCGGCGCGGGCGTGAACCGCACCCTGCTGATGACCATCGCCGATGCGATCATCCGGCTGAACAAGGAACGCGGCTATACCTTCTGCGTGATCGAGCATGACATGGACTTCATCGGCAAGCTGTGCGACCCGGTCATCGTCATGGCCGAAGGCAAGGTGCTGGCCCAGGGCAGCGCGACCGACATCATGCGCAACGAGGCCGTGATCGAGGCCTATCTGGGCACCGGCCTGAAGAACAAGGACATGGTGGGCGCATGAGCGATCAGAACGCAAGCTTCGGCAATCGCGGCAACCGCGATGCCTCGGTCGTCAATACCAGGGGCATGGGAACCATCGACGGCACCCGCAAATCGGGTCCGGTCGGTGCAGGTCGCACGGGCGATCCCTTCCTGATCGGCGAGGCCATGACCGGCGGCTATGGCCGCGGCGCGGACATCCTGCACGATTGCACCATTTCCGTCGAAAAGGGTCAGATCGCGGTGATCGTCGGCCCGAACGGCGCAGGCAAGTCCACCGCGATGAAGGCCATCTTCGGGATGCTGAACCTGCGCCAGGGCAGCGTGCGGCTGGACGGGCGCGACATCACCGCGCTGAACCCGCAGGACCGCGTGAAGGCGGGCATGGGCTTCGTTCCGCAGGTGAACAACATCTTCCCGTCCATGACGGTCGAGGAGAACCTGGAGATGGGCGCCTATATCCGAAGCGACGACGTCCGCCGCACGATGGAGCAGGTCTACGACCTGTTCCCGGCTGTTGCCGAAAAGCGCAGACAGGCGGCGGGCGAATTGTCGGGCGGGCAGCGTCAGCAGGTGGCCGTGGGCCGCGCGCTGATGACGCAACCCCAAGTCCTGATGCTGGACGAACCCACCGCGGGCGTCAGCCCCATCGTCATGGACGAGCTGTTCGACCGCATCATCGCCATCGCGCGCGGCGGATTGCCGGTGCTGATGGTGGAACAGAACGCGCAACAGGCGATGAACATCGCCGACAAGGCCTATGTGCTGGTGCAGGGCGCGAATGCCCATGCCGGCACGGGAAAGGAACTCATGGCCAATGACGAGGTGCGCCGCACCTTCCTGGGGGGCTGAGCGATGGATATCCTGAACGCCCTCGTGGTCTTTTTGAACTTTGTCTTCATCCCGGCAGCCGCTTATGGTGCACAGCTTGCCCTGGGTGCGCTTGGCGTCACGCTGATCTACGGCATCCTGCGGTTTTCCAACTTCGCCCATGGCGACACCATGGCCTTCGGCACCGCATTGGTGATCCTGGTAACATGGGGCCTGCAGGCGCTTGGCGTGGGCTTCGGTCCGCTGCCTACCGCGCTGATCGCCCTGCCCTTCGGGATCGCCCTGACATCGCTGATGGTGCTGGGCACGGACCGCGTCGTCTATCGCTTCTACCGCAGGAAGAAGGCCGCGCCGATCATCCTGGTGATGGCCTCGGTGGGCGTGATGTTCGTGATGAACGGCCTGACCCGACTGGTGATCGGGGTGGACGAGATCCGCTTTGACGACGGCGAACGCTTCATCGTTACCGTCCGCGACTTCAAGGCGATGACCGGCTTGGACGAAGGGCTGGCCCTTCGCAGCACGCAGGCGCTGACGCTGGTCGTGGCCTTCGCGGTGATGATCGCGCTGTTCTGGTTCCTGAACCGCACGAAATCGGGCAAGGCCATGCGCGCCTATTCCGACAACGAGGATCTGGCGCTGCTGTCGGGGATCGACCCCGAACGCGTGGTGCGACAGGTCTGGATCATCGCCGCCGCGCTGGCCACCATCGCGGGCACGCTCTATGGTCTGGACAAGTCGTTCAAGGCCTTCAACTATTTCCAGATCCTGCTGCCGATCTTCGCGGCGGCCATCGTGGGCGGCCTCGGCAGCCCCCTCGGGGCGATCGCGGGCGGGTTCCTCGTCGCCTTCTCCGAGGTCGCGGTCACATATCCCTGGCTGAAGGTCGTGGGCTATGTCGCGCCCTGGTACGAACCGGGCGGGCTGATGCAGCTGCTGGGCACGGAATACAAGTTCGCCGTCAGCTTCGTGATCCTGATCGTGGTGCTGCTGTTCCGCCCGACGGGCCTGTTCCGCGGCAAATCGGTGTAAGGGGGTCATCATGGCAAGCAATCGTCAAGCAACCGCATCCGCCAATCCGTGGCGCGCGCCGCTGCTCTTTGCCGTTCTGGCCGTCCTGTTCGTGCTGGAGGGGACCGTCCGCAACAGCATGTTCTCGGGCAGCTGGAACACGTCGCTCGCGATCCTGAACATGGGGCTGATCTCGGCCATCACCGCGCTTGGGGTGAACATGCAATGGGGCTATGCCGGGCTGTTCAACGTGGGCGTCGTGGGCTTCCTTGCGATGGGGGCGCTGGCACCGGTGCTGGTATCGCTGCCCCCGGTCGAAGGCGCGTGGTCCGCGGGCGGGCCCCGGCTGATCCTGTCGCTGTTCGTGGGGCTGGGCATCCTGGCGCTGTCGCGCCTTGCCTGGGACCGGACGCGCAAGGGCTGGGTCGTCGCGCTGGTCCTGCTGGTGGGCTTCTTCCTGTTCCGTGGCCTGTTCGATCCCGCCGTCCAGGCGATCGAGGGGAACAACCCCGCCCGCCACGGCAATATCGGCGGATTGGGCCTGCCGGTCCTCGTGTCCTGGGCCGTGGGCGGGGTCTTTGCCGCCGGGGCCGCATGGGGCATCGGCAAGGTCGCCCTCGGGCTGCGCTCGGATTACCTGGCCATCGCCACGCTCGGCATAGGCGAGATCATCGTCGCCGTGATGAAGAACGAGGATTGGCTGGCGCGCGGCGTGAAGAACATCACCGCCATCCCCCGGCCCGTGGCCTACGAGGTCGATCTGCAGCAGAACCCCGATTTCCTGTCCTTTGCGCAGGGCTGGGGTTTCTCGGCGACCGAGGCGTCGGGCATCTGGGTCAAGCTGTCCTACATGTCGCTGTTCCTGGTCGTCCTGCTGGTGCTGATCCTGCTGGCCGAACTGGCGCTGAAATCGCCATGGGGCCGCATGATGCGCGCCATCCGCGACAATGAAACCGCCGCCCGCGCGATGGGCAAGAACGTCACCCGCCGCCATCTGCAGGTCTTCGTGCTGGGATCGGCCGTGATCGGCATCGCGGGCGCGATGATGGTGACGCTGGACGGGCTGGTCGCGCCGACGGGCTACAACCCGCTGCGCTATACCTTCCTGATCTGGGTGATGGTGATCGTGGGCGGTTCCGGCAACAACTGGGGCGCGGTGCTGGGATCGGTCCTGATCTGGTTCCTGTGGATCAAGGCCGAGGTGTGGGGCCCTGCCGCCATCGCCGTCCTGACCGGCCCGCTGGCCGAGGGCCCGTTGAAGGAGCACCTGCTGGACAGCAGTCCGCATATGCGCTTCATCGCGATGGGCGCGGTGCTGCTGGCGGTGCTGCGTTTCGCGCCAAGGGGGCTTCTGCCCGAGAGGTAAGGAAAAGGGCGCCCCATCCGGGCGCCCTTCTTCATCCGCGGCAATCGTTGCCCAGGACCACGCTGTGCCACAATCGGCCATCCGCGCCGCGCGCCACGCCGCTGCCGATGTCGAAGGACAGTTGACCCAAGACCTGTTCACGGTTCGGGCCGGGCACAAGCCAATTCGCGACCATGCCTTCGGGCGATGTGCCGGACCCCACCAGCTGCACCACGCCGCAGGTGGGGTAACCGACCGCGCGCGCCCGATCGACCACGTTGCTGCCATTCGACCCCGCGACATCCGCACGCCCCGTCAGCGCCATGTCGCAGGCATGGGATTGCGCGATCCGGTCCAGCTCTGCCGACCTGGCGGGCACGGACTTGCCCTCGGCCCGGCGTGCGGTCTCGACCGCCACGCTCAGACGCTCGGCCAGCGCGGGATCACCCTGGCAGCTGGCGGCCAGCGACTGTTCGACCGGGTCCGCGGCGGGTTCCGGGGCAAATCGGTCGCAGGCGCCAAGCGCCCCCAAGGCTGCGATTGCGGTGACTGCGGCACGGATCATGGCGGAACCCTCTGTGATCGTTGGCGGAACGGTCTGCTGTCCGTCACGGAAGCAACCCGGCGATCGGGTGGCGGTTCCCGCAATCGGCACGCGCGAAACGCTTGCATGGCCGCGCGGGCGCGCTTAAAGCGCACCCATGACCCAGCATCAGCGCCTTCTCATCATCGACTTCGGCAGCCAAGTGACGCAGCTTATCGCGCGCCGCCTGCGCGAGCTGAACGTCTACTGCGAAATCCATCCCTTCAATCTGCTGACCGACGAGAAGCTGCGCGAGATCGACCCGCGCGCGATCATCCTGTCGGGCGGCCCCGCCAGCGTGACCGAGACCGGCAGCCCCCGCGCGCCGCAAGCGGTCTTCGAGCTGGGCGTCCCCGTCTTCGGCATCTGCTATGGCCAGCAGGTCATGATGGAACAGCTGGGCGGCCGCGTCGAGGCGGGCCACCACGCCGAATACGGTCGCGCCTTCATCGCACCCGCGCCCGGCCACAAGGGCGACGGCATCTTCGCCGGCCTGTTCGAGACCGGCCGCGAGGAAGTCTGGATGAGCCATGGCGACCGCGTGACCGACATCGCGCCGGGCTTCGAGGTCATCGGCACCTCGCCCAACGCGCCGCTGGCGATGATCGCGGACGAGGCGCGCCGCTTCTATGCGGTGCAGTTCCACCCCGAGGTTCACCACACCCCCCATGGCCGCAAGATGCTGGAGAACTTCGTCAAGATGGCGGGCTTCACCGGCGACTGGACCATGGCCTCCTACAAGGACGAGGCGATCCGCAAGATCCGCGAGCAGGTGGGCGACCGCAAGGTCATCTGCGGCCTGTCGGGCGGCGTGGACAGCAGCGTCGCCGCCGTCCTCATCCACGAGGCGATCGGCGATCAGCTGACCTGCGTCTTCGTCGATCACGGCCTTCTGCGCCTGAACGAGGCCGAAGAGGTCGTGGAGATGTTCCGCGACAACTACAACATCCCGCTGATCCACGCGAACGAGGCCGACCTGTTCCTTGGCGCGCTGGAAGGGGTTTCCGACCCCGAGGTCAAGCGCAAGACCATCGGTCGCCTGTTCATTGACGTCTTCCAGCGCTATGCCGGAGAGATCGAGGGCGCGGATTTCCTGGCCCAGGGCACGCTCTATCCCGACGTCATCGAGAGCGTCAGCTTCTCGGGCGGGCCGTCGGTCACGATCAAGTCGCACCACAATGTGGGCGGCCTGCCCGAGAAGATGGGCCTGAAGCTGGTCGAGCCGCTGCGCGAACTGTTCAAGGACGAGGTCCGCGCCCTTGGCCGCGAGCTGGGTCTGCCCGACAAGTTCATCGGTCGCCACCCCTTCCCCGGCCCCGGCCTTGCCATCCGCTGCCCCGGCGAGATCACCCGCGAGAAGCTGGAGATCCTGCGCAAGGCGGATGCGGTCTTCATCGACCAGATCCGCAAGCACGACCTGTATGACGAGATCTGGCAGGCCTTCGTCGCGATCCTTCCCGTCCGCACGGTGGGCGTGATGGGCGACGGCCGGACCTACGATTACGCCTGCGCGTTGCGAGCCGTGACCTCGGTCGACGGGATGACGGCGGATTACTATCCCTTCACCCACGAATTCTTGGGCGAGACCGCGACGCGGATCATCAACGAGGTCAAGGGCATCAACCGCTGCACCTATGACATCACCTCGAAGCCCCCGGGCACGATCGAGTGGGAATGACCTGAGAACTTGGGGAACGCGCAGGGCAACCTGCGCGTCCCTTTCGTTCAGGGGGTGCCATGACGCGACTGATACTGGTTTTGGGCGATCAGCTCTCCGACGATCTGTCCGCGCTGCGCGAGGCGAAGGATGGCGACGTGGTCGTCATGGCCGAGGTGATGGACGAGGCATCCTATGTCCGCCACCACCCCAAGAAGATCGCCTTCATCTTTGCAGCCATGCGCAAATTCGCGGCGCATCTGCAGGACAAGGGGTTCACCGTCGCCTATTCCCGACTGGACGATCCCGAAAACAGCCAGAAGATCGGCGGAGAGCTGCTGCGCCGCGCCTCGGAACATGGCGCATCCGAGGTGATCGCGACCGAACCCGGCGAATGGCGGCTAATCGACATCCTGTCCTATCTGCCGATCCCCGTTCGCCAGTTGCCCGACGACCGCTTTTTCGCCAGCCATGCCGATTTCGAAAGCTGGGCCGAGGGCCGCAAGGAATTGCGGATGGAGTGGTTTTACCGAGAAATGCGGCGCCGCACCGGCCTGCTGATGGAGGATGGCGAACCCGCGGGCGGGCAGTGGAACTATGACCACGACAACCGCAAGCCCGCCGCGGCCGACCTGTTCCGCGAAGGCCCCCCGCGGTTCGAACCCGACCAGATCACCTCCAAGGTGCTGGACCTGGTCGAGGAACGCTTTCCCGACAATTTCGGCGATCTGCGCCCCTTCAACTATGCCACCGACCGGGCGGGGGCGCTGAAGGTGCTGCGCCATTTCATCGACCATTCGCTGGACGATTTCGGCCCCTATCAGGATGCGATGCTGCAGGACGATCCGTATCTGCACCACTCGATCCTGTCGGCCTATATCAATGCGGGCCTTCTGTCCCCGCGCGAGGTCTGTGACCGCGTGGCCCGGGCCCATGCCGATGGCAAGGCGCGCCTTAATTCGGCCGAGGGGTTCATCCGCCAGATCCTCGGGTGGCGCGAATACATGCGCGGCATCTATTTCCTGCAGGGGCCGGATTACACCGACCGGAACGAACTGGGTCACGACCGCGATCTGCCGCCGCTGTATTGGGGCGCCGAAACCCGGATGAACTGCCTGTCGCAGGCGGTGGGGCAGACGCAGCGTCTGGCCTATGCCCATCACATCCAGCGCCTGATGGTGACCGGCAATTTCGCCCTGCTGGCAGGGATCGACCCGCATCAGGTCCACGAATGGTATCTGGAGGTCTATGTCGATGCCTATGAATGGGTCGAGGCACCCAATGTCATTGGGATGAGCCAGTTCGCCGATGGCGGCATCGTCGGATCGAAGCCCTATGTCAGTTCGGGCAACTATATCAACAGGATGTCCGATTACTGCAGGCATTGCGCCTACAAGGTGACGGCCAAGACGGGACAGGATGCCTGCCCGTTCAACCTGCTCTATTGGGATTTCCTGGTTCGTCACCGCGAACGGTTCGAAAGGAACCCCCGCATCAGCCGCATCTATGGCACCTGGGACCGGATGGACGCGGACAAGCGCAGGACGATCCAGGCCGAGGCTGCCGATTTCCTGCGGCGCATGGATGCGGGCAAGACGGTGTGACATCTTCCCCTTGCCGCGATTTCGGGGCAATCTGCCCGCCGGAACAAGGGGATCGCCGACATGACCTGCGCCTGCGGACAGAACCACGCCACCGGGCCGCATGATTGCGATGGCGGTGGCGCGCCGGTCGCCCTGCCCGCCCCGATGATCGCCCTGACGGGGCGGCTGGTCTGCGCCGATGCGGGTCAGATGATGACCGTGCTCGGGCATGTGCAGGATCACGTCGATCTCAGCCGCGCCGAGGCCGGGAACCTGCGCTTCGATCTGTGGCAGGACGACGATCCGCTGATCTGGCACCTGTCCGAACTGTTCCGCGACGAAGCTGCCTTCGCGGCCCATCGGGCCCGGACGGCGGACAGCATCTGGGGCCATGAAACGGCGCAGATCGCGCGTGATTTCGACCGGCACGAGGTCATGCCCGCGCTGCGCCCCGAACAGCCATCCGACCGCGATCCCATCGACAGCCTGCTGGCCGCCGCATTCGACGGCCCGTCCGAGGCCGCCCTGGTCCGGCAGTTGCGCGCGGACGAAGACCTTTCGCTGTCGCTGGTGGCGATCGCCGCGGGCAGGCTGCTGGGCCATCTGGCGTTGTCGCCGATTGCCGCCGACCGTCCCGCGCTGGCGCTGGCACCTGTTGCGGTTCACCCCAGGGCGCAGGGTCTGGGGATCGGCTCGGCCCTGATCCGTGCCGCATTGGATCACGCCGGGGATAGGCCGGTCGTGGTGCTGGGCGACCCGGCATATTATTCCCGCTTCGGATTCCGGCCCGCCGATCTGAAATCGCCCTATGCCGGGCCCTGCCTGCAGGTCGCAGGCGATCTGCCGGATGGCACCACCATCGCCCATGCCCCGGCCTTCGCCACGATCTGACCAAGGCTTGCGGTTCGGCCCATCAGGGTCCACATCTGTGCCAACAGATGGAAAGGACCCGACGCATGGCCGCTGAACCGCTTTACGATGCCGCAGAACAGGTCAAGGGCACGCCCTTCGGGGATCTGCCGGAATGGGATCTGAGCGATCTCTATCCCGGTCCCGACAGCCTCGAACTGCAATCGGATATCGAGCGTCTGGACGTGATGGTCCGCGATTTCGCCCAGACCTACCAGGGCAAGCTGGCGGAACTGGACGCCGAGGGCATGCTGACCTGTATCCGGCTCTATGAATCGATCGACATCATCGCCGGACGCATCATGTCCTATGCCGGGCTGCGCTATTACCAGAACACGACCGACACCGCGCGGGCCAAGATGATGGGCGACCTGCAGGCCAGGCTGACCGAGATCACGACGCCGCTCGTGTTTTTCAGCCTGGAGTTCAACCGCATCCCGGACGCCACCTACGAGGCCGTCTTTACCGCCGAAAACGGTCCCGCCCGCTACAAGCCCGTCTTCGACCGGATGCGCGCCATGCGCCCGCACCAACTGTCGGACGAGCTGGAGCAGTTCCTGCACGACAATTCGGTCGTCGGCGCCGCCGCATGGAACCGCCTCTTCGACGAAACGACCGCCGCGCTGACCTTCGACGTGGATGGCGAGGAACTGGGCCTGGAAGCCACGCTGAACCTGCTGACCGATCACGACCGCGCGCGGCGCGAGGCCGGTGCCCGCGCATTGGCGCAAGTGTTCCAGAAGAATGTCGGTCTGTTTGCCCGCGTCCACAACACGCTGGTCAAGGAAAAGGCCATCGAGGACAAGTGGCGCAAGATGCCCACGCCCCAGCACGGCCGCCACCTGTCGAACCATGTCGAACCCGAGGTGGTCGAGGCGCTGCGCAATGCCGTCACCAGCGCCTATCCGCGCCTGTCGCACCGCTACTATGCGCTCAAGGCGAAATGGCTGGGTCTGGACAAGCTGCAGGTGTGGGACCGCAACGCGCCCCTTCCGACGGATGCGCCCAAGACCATCGACTGGACCGAGGCGCGCGCGACCGTGCTGGACGCCTATGCGGGCTTCTCGCCCAAGCTGGCGGATCTGGCCGAGCCGTTCTTCGACAAGGGCTGGATTGACGCCGCCGTGAAACCCGGCAAGGCCCCGGGCGCCTTCGCGCATCCCACCGTCACGACGGTGCATCCCTATGTCATGCTGAACTATCTGGGCAAACCGCGCGACGTGATGACGCTGGCGCATGAACTGGGTCACGGCGTCCACCAGCGCCTGGCGGCCGACCAGGGCGAACTGCTGGCCTCGACCCCGCTGACGCTGGCCGAAACGGCCTCGGTCTTTGGCGAGATGCTGACCTTCCGTGCGCTTCTGGCCAGGACGACCGAGCCCGCGCAGCGCAAGGCCCTGCTGGCCGGCAAGGTCGAGGACATGATCAACACGGTCGTCCGCCAGATCGCCTTCTACGATTTCGAATGCCGCCTGCATGCGGCCCGTGCGCAGGGTGAACTGACGCCTGACGACATCAACGCCATCTGGATGGAGGTCCAGCACGAGAGCCTCGGCCCCGTCTTCGAATACATGCCGGGATACGAGACCTTCTGGACCTATGTCCCGCATTTCGTGCACACGCCCTTCTACGTCTATGCCTATGCCTTCGGCGACGGGCTGGTGAATGCGCTCTATGCCGCATACGAGGACGGGCTGCCGGACTTCCAGCAGAAATATTTCGACCTGCTGGCGGCCGGCGGGTCGAAGCATCACAAGGAACTGCTGGCCCCCTTCGGGCTGGATGCGTCCGACCCCGCCTTCTGGGACAAGGGCCTGTCCATGATCGAGGGCTTCATCGACGAGCTGGAGCGCCTGGAGGACTGAGGCGCACCGCATCGGATGCAAAGGCCGTCCCTGCGGGGGCGGCCTTTTGCCTGCTCGATTTCCCGCCCCGACATTCAGCATGGCACAGGCGGCAATTCTGCCGCTATGCTGATCCATCGGGACCTTGGGGGGGATCATGTGGAAAAGGATCGCGGCGGGCGTCGGCCTGCTGATGCTGGCGGGTGGCGTGGCATTCTTCGCACTGGCCCCCGGTCATGTCGAACGCGGGATGAACCCGCTGACCATGCCCGAGGGCGGCTGGCAGATCACCCCCGAGGCGCAGGCCCTGCATGACGGGTTGATCATCGGCGACTGGCATTCCGACGCGCTGTTGTGGGACCGCGATCTGCTGACCCGCGTGGATCGCGGCCATACCGACATTCCGCGCCTGCAAGACGGCAATGTCGCGCTGCAGGTCTTCACCACGGTCACCAAAAGCCCCCGCGGTCAGAACTATGCCCAGAACAGCGCCGAGGCGCCCGACAACATCACGCCCCTGTTCATCGGCCAGCTTCGACCCGTGCAGGCCTGGACATCGCTCAAGGCGCGGGCATTGGTGCAGGCGCGCGCATTGCGCGATGCATCGACCCGCGACCCCGAGGCACTGCGCGTCATCAGGACCCGCAGCGATCTGACAGATCTGCTGGCCGCAAGGCAGGCGGGCGCACGAACGGTGGGCGGGATTCTGGGGTCCGAGGGCGGCCATCCGCTGGAAGGGGATATTGCCGCGCTGGACGAGATGTACGATGCGGGCTTTCGCCTGATCGGTCTGACGCATTTCTTCGACAACGAACTGGGCGGCAGCCTGCACGGCGAAGGCGGCACCGGTGCGGGCCTGTCGGATTTCGGGCGGCAGGTCGTGTCCGGAATGGTCGAACGCCAGATGATCGTGGATCTGGCCCATGCCAGCCCGCAGATGGTCCGCGATGTGCTGCAGATCGACGGTGTGCGCCCGGTCCTGTCCCATACCGGCATCCAGGGGCATTGCCCCGGCCCGCGCAACCTGTCCGACGACCTGGTGCGCGCGATCGCGGACAAGGGCGGTCTGATCGGCATCGGCTTCTGGTCGGATGTCGTCTGCGGCCCGACGCCCGGCGATGTCGCGGGCGCGATCAAGGCCGCGATCCGCCTTGTGGGCGAGGATCACGTCTCGCTCGGTTCGGATCACGACGGATCGGTGGACAGTCCCTTCGGCGCGGCAAACCTTGCCGCACTGACACAGGCGCTGATCGATGCGGGCCTGACCGAGGCGCAGATCGCCAAGGTCATGGGTGGAAACATGGTCGGCTTCCTGCTGGACAGCCTGCCCGAGGATGATGGATAGGACATGAAGAAAACCACCCTGCTGCACGCCCGCCTGTCGGGCCTGATCGCATCGATGGGCCATGGCGACCTGATCGTGATCGGCGATGCCGGCCTGCCCGTCCCGCCCGGCGTTGAGGTCATCGACCTGGCGGTGATACGCGGGCTGCCCGGCGTCTTCGACGTGCTGGACGCCGTGCTGAGCGAACTGGTCGTCGAACGCGCAGAACTGGCGTCCGAAGCATCCGAGGATCTGGCCGCGCGTTTCCGCAGCCGCGATATCGGAACCGTCACCACGCTGTCCCATGACCGGTTCAAGGCCAACAGCGCATCCGCACGTGCCATTGTCAGGACGGGGGAATGCACGCCTTACGCAAATATATGCCTCTATGCGGGGGTTGCGTTCTGATCGCAGGAACCGCTTGGGAAATCACGGCGTTGCATCCCCAGACAAACATGGAGGCGTGATATGTCCAGGAAGTTTCTCGGCCTTGGTGCCATCCTTGCCCTGATGGGTCTGGCCGCTTGCGAAACCGTGCAGGGTGCGGGTCGCGACATCTCGACCGCGGGTGCCGTGGTCCAGCAGGAAAGCGCCGAGGCCCAGGCCGGGATGTGATCCGGCAGGCACGAAATCGAAAAGGCCCCCGGTATCCCGGGGGCCTTTTCCGTTGGATCAGGTATCCATCTTGAGGGCTTGGATGAAGGCCGTCTGCGGGATCTCGACCTTGCCGAACTGGCGCATCTTCTTCTTGCCCGCCTTCTGCTTCTCCAGCAGCTTCTTCTTTCGCGTGGCATCGCCGCCATAGCACTTGGCCGTCACGTCCTTGCGCATCGCCGACAGCGTTTCGCGCGCGATCACGCGGCTGCCGATGGCGGCCTGGATCGGGATCTTGAACATGTGCCGGGGGATCAGCTCCTTCAGCTTCTCGACCATGACGCGGCCACGGCTCTCGGCGCGGTCGCGATGTACCATGATGGACAGCGCATCGACCGGTTCGTCGTTGACCAGGATCGACATCTTCACCAGGAAATCCTCGCGGTATTCGCTGATCTGGTAATCGAAGCTGGCATAGCCCTTGGTCACGGATTTCAGGCGGTCGTAGAAGTCGAAGACCACCTCGGCCAGCGGCAGGTCATAGACCGCCATGGCGCGGCTGCCGGCATAGGTCAGGTCCATCTGGATGCCGCGACGGTCCTGGCACAGCTTCAGCACATCGCCCAGATATTCGTCGGGGACCATGATGGTCGCCTTGATCCGCGGTTCTGTGATGTGGTCGATCAGCGTCGGATCGGGCATGTCGGCGGGGTTGTGCAGGTCGCGGACCTCGCCATCCTTCATGTGCAGCTTGAACACGACCGAAGGCGCGGTGGTGATCAGGTCCAGATCGTATTCACGCTCCAACCGGTCGCGGATCACCTCGAGATGCAACAGCCCGAGGAAGCCGCAGCGGAACCCGAAGCCGAGCGCGGCCGAGGTTTCCATCTCGTAGCTGAAGCTGGCGTCGTTCAAGGCCAGCTTCTCGATCGCGTCGCGCAGCGTCTCGAAATCATTGGCATCGACGGGGAACAGGCCGCAGAAGACGACGGGCTGCGCGGGCTTGAAGCCCAGCAGCGCGCGTTCGGTGGGCTTCTTCTCATGCGTGATGGTATCGCCGACACGGGTGTCGCGGACCTGCTTGATCGAGGCGGTGAAGACGCCGATCTCGCCCGGGCCCAGCTCCGCGATGTCCTTCATCGCAGGGGTCAGCACGGCCAGCTTGTCCAGGCGATAGGTCGCGCCGGTCTGCATCATCTTGACCTGATCGCCCTTGCGGACGACCCCGTCCATGACGCGGATCATGACGACGACGCCCAGATACGCATCGTACCAGCTGTCGACCAGCATGGCCTTCAGCGGGGCATCGCGATCGCCCTTGGGGGCGGGCAGACGCTGGACAATGGCTTCCAGCACGTCGGGAATGCCCAGGCCGGATTTGGCGCTGATCGGGATGGCCTGCGACGCGTCGATGCCAATGACATCCTCGATCTGTTCCTTGACGCGGTCGGGTTCGGCCGCGGGCAGGTCGATCTTGTTCAGGACCGGCACGATCTCGTGGTCGGCATCGATGGCCTGATAGACGTTCGCAAGCGTCTGCGCCTCGACGCCCTGGGTCGCATCGACGACCAGCAGGCTGCCCTCAACCGCGCGCATCGAACGGCTGACCTCGTAGGCGAAGTCCACGTGACCGGGCGTGTCGATCAGGTTCAGAATATATGTGTGACCATCCTTCGCCGGATAGGCGATGCGAACGGTGTTCGCCTTGATGGTGATCCCCCTCTCACGCTCGATGTCCATGGCATCGAGGATCTGGTTCTTCATGTCGCGTTCGGCGACAGTCCCCGTCAGCTGGATCAGCCGGTCGGCGAGGGTGGATTTTCCGTGGTCGATATGGGCCACGATGGAGAAGTTGCGAATGTGATCGAGCTCGGTCATGGCCGGGCTATACAGGGCCGCGGGGCGCTGGAAAAGAGGATTCAAGCGCCCCGCGACCAAAGCGCGTCAGATCACCGTCGGCAGATCGGCCGCGGCAAGCATCATGCGCGCCACCTCGGCCGAGGATTGCGGGTTCTGACCGGTGACCAGCTTGCCGTCCGCCAGCGCATAGGAGGTCCAGTTGTCGCCCGCGCTGTATTCCCCGCCCAGCTCCTTCAGGCGGTCCTCCAGCAGGAAGGGAACGGTGGTGGACAGGCCCACGGCCTCTTCCTCGCTGTTCGAGAAGCCGGCCACGCGGCGGCCCTTGACCAGCGGATCGCCGTTCGACAGCGTGGCCCCCAGCAGGCCCGCGGGACCGTGGCAGACGGCACCGACGACGGCGCCCTTTTCGAATGCCTGCGCCAGAAGCTGGCCAAGCGCCTCGTTCGCGGGCAGGTCCCACATAGTGCCGTGGCCGCCAGGCAGGAAGACGATGTCGCAGCCCGAGACCTGCAGATCGGCGACCTTCTCGGTATTGGCCAACCGGTTCATCGCCGCATCATCGGCCCAGAAGCGACGCACCTCGTCGGTGACGACGTCGTCGGTCTCGCTGCTGGGATCGGCGGGCGGGCGACCGCCTTCGATGCTGGCGATCTCGATATGGTAGCCGGCATCGGACAGGATCCAGTAGGGGGCGGCCAGTTCCTCCCAGTAGAAACCGGTCGGGTTTCCGGTATCGCCCAGCTTGGCGTGTGACGTCAGAATGATCAGGGCCTTGGGCATGGGTATCTCCGGTATCAAAGGGGCGGCGCGGCCGCGTTCGCCCAAGGAATGTGCAGCCCCTCCGCCGGGTTCCACCCTATCGGCGATCGCGCCGACGCGAAGCGCGCATCAGACCCCCGATCGCGCTGCGCCCTCCCCGCAGTCGCGCCTCTCGCCACATGGCATAGGCCCCCGCCCCCGCGATCAGCGCGGACCCCGCCAGCGTCAGCCCGTCGGGGCGTTCGCCGAACAGCAGCGCCGCGATGATCAGCGCGAAGGCCAGGCGCGCATATCGGAACGGCGCGACCATCGATGCCTCGCCCATGCGCAGGGCCGCGACCATCACGCCATATCCCGAAACCCCGAAGACCACCGTGCCCGCGACATAGGCCCATTCGACGGCCGAGGGCATCGCGGCGATTTCGCCCCCCACCAGCATCAGCGCCGCGCCTGCGGGCACGATCGCGCCATAGGCCGCACCCGACAGGACGTCCGAAGGCAGTTCGCGCGGGACCAGCCGCGTGGCCAGATCGCGCAGCGCCAATCCGAAGACCCCCGCCACGGCCCAGAGAAGGACCGGATCGAAGGATTGCGTTCCGGGGCGCAGGATCAGCATCACCCCCGCAAAGCCCAGGATGACCGACAACCAGCGCCGCCAGCCCACGGTTTCCCCAAGAAACAGCGCGCCCCCCATGACCAGCGCCAGCGGCAGGACCTGCAGGATCGCGGCGGTGGCCGCCAGATCGCCACGCGCAAGCGCGGTGACGAAGCCCACGGCGCCTACGATCTCGCCCAGGGTGCGCAGAAGGACCACGGGCCGCCGGATGTCGCGGGTGAACATGCGCTGCCCGCGCAGCCGCAACCTGACCCAGAAGATCGCCGCGCCGGGCAGACCCGTCAGGATCAGCAGCAGGCCCACGCCCATCCCCGCGCCGAGCAGCTTGATGAAGGCATCCTCGACCGCGAACAGCGCCATGGACGCGACCATCAAAAGCGCCGCGCGGGCGTTCGAATCCGCGCTCATCCCTGTTCGATCCCGCGGATCAGGGCGGGCAGCTCCGCGATCCCTGCAAGCTTGCGGAAACGCGGGGCGTCCGGTTCCTCGGCATGCTCCAGCACCCAGGTGGGACCATGGGGGATGTGAATGCCCCAGCCGCCCAATTCCAGGACCGGGATGACATCGCTTTTCAGCGAATTGCCCGCCATCAGGAAATCCCGCGGGTCGACATCGTGGGCGGACAGCACGCGGGCATAGGCCTCGGGCGTCTTGTCGGCCAGGATCTCGACCGCGGCGAAGCGTTCGGCCAGCCCCGAGGCCGCGACCTTGCGTTCCTGGTCCATCAGATCGCCCTTGGTGATCAGGATCAGCGGCCTGTCCGACAGATCGTCCAGCGCCCGTTCGACACCCGGCAGCAGGTCCACCGGATGGGCCAGCATGTCCTGCCCCAGTTCCAGGATGCGCGCGATGGTGCGCCCGTCCACCGCCCCGTCGGTCAGCTGGATCGCGGTTTCCACCATCGACAGCATGAAGCCCTTGATCCCATAACCGTAGCGTTCGAGATTGGCGCGTTCGATGTCGATCAGGCGGGACGCGATATGGTCCGGCTCTGCGTGATCCGACAGCATGGCACAGAATTCGCCTTCGGTCAGACGAAAGAAGGTCTCGTTTTCCCAAAGCGTGTCGTCGGCATCCAGCCCGATGGCGCGGATCATGTCCCCTCCTGCCGCCCATGGGGCGAATTGTCCGCACCCGCGCGATTGAGCGGCGGGGGCGCTGCTGCTATGATGCGGGTTGCATGCGGGATCGCGAAGACCGGGTCAACCGGCGGACCGCAGCACGAGGATCAGGAACCCGAGGAGACAGTCATGTTCAATCGCCTAGTGATCGCGGCCGCCGCGGTCGTGCTGACGACGCCGCTTGCGATGGCGGGCCCCATCGACAGCGCCTGCGTCCGGTCGGACCGCGCGCGCGGCAACGCCCCCCTCTGCGGCTGCATCCAGCAGGTCGCGAACCGCGCGCTCTCGCGGTCGGATCAGCGCCGGGCGGCGCAGTTCTTCCGCGACCCCCACCGCGCCCAGGAGGTCCGCACATCGAAGCGCGACAGCGACAACGCCTTCTGGCGCCGCTATCGCAACTTCGCCTCCCAGGCCGAGGCTCTGTGCCGGTAGGCCCCTTGCGCATCACGCTCCTGACGGGCGCGGGGATCTCGGCCGAAAGCGGGCTGCGGACCTTCCGCGCCTCGGACGGGTTGTGGGAAGATCACCGGATCGAGGATGTGGCCACCCCCGAGGGTTTCGCCCGCGATCCCGAACTGGTGCATCGCTTCTACAACATGCGACGTGCGGCGGCTGCGGATGCGCAGCCCAATGCGGCGCATCTGGCGCTGGCGCGGCTGCAGGACAGGCACGACCTGACGCTGGTGACGCAGAATGTCGACGGGCTGCATGAACGTGGCGGCAGCCGCGACGTGATCCACATGCACGGATCGCTGGACGGCGCATTATGCGCGAAATGCGACCACCGCTGGCCCGCGCCCGCGGTCATGTCGCCTGCGGATCACTGCCCCGCCTGCGGGGCCGCCGCCACCCGCCCCGACATCGTCTGGTTCGGAGAGATCCCCTATCACATGGACCTCATCTGGGACGCGCTTCAGGCGTCGGACCTGTTCGTCGCGATCGGCACGTCGGGCAATGTCTATCCCGCCGCGGGCTTCGCCCAGCACGCATCCCGCAACGGCGTCGAATGCGTCGAGCTGAACCTGGAACCCAGCATGAACGCCCGCGATTTCGACCGCCAGATCATGGGCCCGGCGACCGTGACAGTGCCCGAATGGGTGGATGGTCTGCTATAACAGCGCCAGAACCTCGTCCGTCAGGCCGTTGACCTCGTCGGTGGCAGGACCGCGACGCGCGGTCTCCAGCGCCCCCAGGCCGATGCCCAGGCTTTCGGCATAGGCCACCCGGTTCGCAAGCTGCGTGGCGGCCAGACGCGCACCCAGCCCTTCGGCCCCGGCCGCGACCTCGGCCGCAAGGCGGGTATTGGGACGCGTGCGGTTCAGAACGACCAGCACCTCGGATTTCTCGCGCTTGGCCAGGTCCAGCACGCCTTCGGTCGCCCACAGATCCACCTGGCTGCTGGCCACCGGCACCAGAACAAGATCCGCCACGCGAAGCGCCGGGCGCAGATCGCTGTCGATCTTGGGCGGGGTGTCGATGATGACGAAATCGAAGCGCTTCTTCAGCTTCTCGGATTCGTAGCTGGCCCCCCAGGCCGACGAGGTCGAGAAATCCATCGCCTCATCCTCGCCCCGCGCCTGCATCCGTTCCATGAACCAGCGGCCCATGCTGCCCTGCGGGTCGGTATCCACCAGGGCCACCGAATGGCCCCGCGCATGCAGGCAGACCGCAAGATTGACCGCCAGCGTCGTCTTGCCCGACCCGCCCTTCTGCTGCGCCACGGTGATGATCCGGCCTGCCATGAAATGTCCCCTTGTCGTATTTCGGGCAAGGTTAACGAAGCGCGGTGGGATTGCACGAATTTTCTGCGACTGCACAGTCGGGCGGGCTTGCACCATTGCGGCACCGCAAAAGCGCGGGCATGTTGCACAAAACGCAAAAAAGGAGGGGGACATGATCCCGGTATTCGACGGCCATAACGATCTTCTGCAGCGTATCGTCGCGGCGGGCCCGGGCGGTCAGGATCTGTGGCTGAAGGGAAACGGGCAGGGCCATATGGACCTGCCGCGCATCCGCAAGGGGGGCATGGTGGGCGGGTTCTTCGCGATCTGGGTCCCCTCGCCCGCCGGTTTCGACGACGAGGATGCGCTGCGTCAGCTGGAGAATCCCCCGTTCCGCCTGCCCCTGCCCGACCCCATTCCGCCCGCGCAGGCGATCCCGCATGCGATGCAGCAGGCGGCGGCGCTTCTGTCGCTGGAGCGCACGGGCACGCTGCGCGTCGTTCGCGGCATCACCGATCTGCACGAGGCGATGGCCCAGGGGCAGGTCGCCGCGATCATGCATATGGAGGGGATCGAGGCCATTCCCGACATGGACGCGCTGCATCTGTGGCACCGCTTGGGGCTGCGGTCGCTCGGGCCGGTCTGGTCGCGCAACACGCGCTATGCCGACGGGGTGCCCTTCGCCTATCCCGCCACGCCCGATATCGGCGCGGGCCTCAGCCCCGAGGGCAAGCGACTGGTGGCCGAGTGCAACGCGCTTCGGATCATGCTGGACCTGTCGCATCTGAACGAGGCCGGGTTCAACGACATCGCGCGCCTGTCCGACGCCCCGCTGGTGGCAAGCCACAGCTGCGCCCATGCCATCTGCCCAAGCAGCCGCAACCTGACGGACAGGCAGCTGCAGGTCATCGCCGAGAGCCGCGGGCTTGTCGGGCTGAACTATGCCTCGAGCTTCCTGCGCGAGGATGGCCGCCGCCTGCCCCTGGAAAACCTGGATGTCATGCTGCGCCATATGGATCACATGCTGGCGATCCTGGGCGAGGATGGCGTCGCGCTCGGGTCGGATTTCGACGGGGCGCTGATGCCTGCCGATCTGGCCGATGTCGCCGCGGTGCCGAACCTGATCGCGGCAATGGAGCGTGCGGGCTACGGCGAGGCGCTTATCCGCAAGATCACGAGCGAGAACTGGATCTCGGTCCTGGAACGGACCTGGAAGGACGGCTGAACGAAGAAGGCCCGGTCGATCGCGACCGGGCCTTTTGCATCATTCCGTGGTGGGCGTGTCCGCGCCCTGCCCCGTATCGGCCTGGGCCATGGCGACCATCTGCGCCAGTTCCGGGTCGGCGCCCAGATCCGCAAGGGCATATGTCTCGGCCAGGCTGTCGGATGCCAGGGCGATGTTGCTGACGACCTGTGCACCGGGTGCCGCCGGGCCATAGGTCTGCCCGTTCACCGCGAAATAGATCGCGCCCGAGTTGCCCGTGCGCAGGGTCGGTGCCTCTTCCAGCTTGGGCAGGGTGAAGCGTTCGCCCGCATCCATGATCTTTTCCAGAAGCACGGTGCCATCGGCGGCCTTGACGCGCACCCATGCGGGACGTGCGGCCATCAGCTCCAGCTCGGGGGCGTCGGGGGCGGTCGTGCTGACACCTGCCTCTGCGACCTGCCGGACGGGGCCTTCGGCATCGGTCGGCTGCTGCTGGGGCTGCGGCACCTCGGTCACCTTGCCGGCATTCGCGATCACGCTCTCGATCGCGGAGGCATTCTCGACGATGCCCGGATCGATGGCCGCGATCGGTCCGTCACGCGCCGTCAGCACGGGCGCTTCGAGGATCTGCGGCCGATAGAGACGGTCGAGCGATTCAGGTTGCGGCAGATTGCGGGCCAGTTCGGTCGTGCCGTTCTGTTCGATCGTGGGATCGATGATACCCGCCCCCTGCGCGGGGTCCAGTTCGGCCACGATGCTGGGCGTGTCGTCGCCGGGTGCCAGGGTCACACGCTGCACTTCCTGCAGGACGGCGTAACCGCCATAGGCGAGCCCGCCGATCAGCGCCATCAGCACAAGCATCGCACCCACGGCACCGGGCTCGATCTCGGACCAGAAGCTCTTCTTCTGGGGGATGAACAGCGCCCGCGGATTGGCCAGCGCCTCGGCCGGATCGGAGGGGCGGCGCGCAGGCTTCGGGCCCGAGGCGGCGGCAGCCATCCCATGCGTCGGCTGGAAGCCGGATTCCTGGCAGAACCTGCGGAACGTCCAATCCGGATCCATGCCCAGATAACGGGCATAGGACCGCACATAGCCCGAAATGAAGCTGGGCGTATCGAAGGACGTGATATCGCAATTCTCGATCGCGGCCACATAGGACGCGCGTATGCGCAATTCGCGCTGCACATCCAGAAGCGACTTGCCAAGCGTCGCCCGCTCGCCGCGCATAAGATCGCCCAAACGCGTGTCTTCATCGAGGAAATGCATGTTTTCCTCCGCTTGCACGAATTCTTCTGCCGGGTGTTGTGCCCGCAGCCTGCTCATCTCGAATGCCTCATACGCCCGTTCGGCCGTCTCCGAATCGGAGAGCGTGCCAGCTTCTTTACCAAGACGTTATCACGCCCCCGAGAGCAGTTCACGGGCAGATTTGCCTATGCACTCAATTCCGCGCGATTCAGCGCGCATTGCGACCACAGGTTGTCCATCGCCCGGACCAGCCAGTCGATCTGCTTGGGATCGTGCACGGGCGAAGGGGTGAAGCGCAACCGCTCGGTCCCGCGCGGAACGGTGGGGAAGTTGATCGGCTGAACGTAGATGCCGAAATCGCGCAGCAGCATGTCCGACAGTGCCTTGCAATGCACCGGGTGCCCGACATGGACCGGCACGATATGGCTGCCGTGATCGATGATCGGCATGCCGAGCGATTTCAGCCGCATCTTCAGGATCCGGGCGTGAAGCTGCTGGGCGTCGCGCAGTTTCTGGCCTTCTTCGGTCTTCAGGAACGCGATCGAGGCCGCGGCACCTGCCGCCACCGTCGGCGGAAGCGAGGTCGTGAAGATGAAGCCCGGAGCATAGGATCGGACCGCGTCGCACATCTTCGCACTGGCGGCGATGTAGCCTCCGAAGACGCCATATGCCTTGCCGAGCGTGCCGTTGATGATGTCGATGCGCCCTGCAAGCCCGTCGCGTTCCGACACGCCGCCACCGCGCGGGCCATACATGCCCACCGCGTGAACCTCGTCCAGATAGGTCAGCGCGCCATATTCGTCGGCCAGGTCGCACAGGGCCTCGATGGGGCCGAAATCGCCATCCATCGAATAGATCGACTCGAACGCGATCAGCTTGGGCGCGGCAGGATCGTCGGCCTCGATCAGTTCGCGCAGATGCTCGGGGTCGTTGTGGCGGAAGATGCGCTTGGCGCCGCCATTGCGCTTGATCCCCTCGATCATCGAGGCATGGTTCAGCGCATCGGAGTAGATGATCAGCCCCGGAAACAACTTGGGCAGCGTCGAGAGCGTGGCGTCATTGGCGATATAGGCACTGGAGAAGACCAGCGCCGCCTCCTTGCCGTGCAGATCCGCAAGCTCGGCCTCGAGCCGCTTGTGATAGACGGTGGTGCCGCTGATGTTGCGCGTGCCCCCCGACCCCGCCCCGGTCGCATCCAGCGCCTCGTGCATCGCGGCCAGCACGACGGGGTGCTGCCCCATCCCCAGATAATCGTTGCCGCACCAGACGGTGATTTCCTGCTGTTCTCCGTCGGGTCGGTTCCAGACCGCCTGCGGGAAACGGCCCTTCGCGCGCTCGATATCGATGAAGGTGCGATAGCGGCCTTCGTCGTGAAGTCGGGCAATGGCCGAATCCAGAGCGGCATCGTAATTCATGGCGGGCGTTCCCTTGCGTAACCTGGCTGGGTGCGATCATCTGCGATCACGCGCGTTGTTGCCTTAGTAATGGGCGAAGCGCGAAAGTGACAGTCCAAAAACGACGCATCTATCCGAAAGATCCGTCTGCAAACCCAACAAAAACAGTGGAAAGATAGGTTTCATGGGCATTGACGCAAGGCTTGGCGACATCCTGACGCAGCTTGACGCGGGGCGTGACGACGCATTGTCGCGACTGTTCGAACTGCTGCGGATTCCCTCGATCTCGACCGACCCGGAATACGCCCCCGAGGTGCGCCGCGCCGCCGAATGGCTGGTCGCGGAACTGACCGGCCTGGGGCTGGATGCGAAGCTGCACGACACGACCGGCCATCCGATGGTGGTGGCGCACACGCCTTCGGGCGATGCGCGTCCGGTGCTGTTCTACGGTCACTACGACGTGCAGCCGGTCGATCCGCTGAACCTGTGGGACCGCGATCCCTTCGACCCCGAACTGCAGGACACGCCCGATGGCCCGGTGATCCGCGCACGCGGCGCATCCGACGACAAGGGCCAGCTGATGACCTTCGTCGAGGCGCTGCGCGCATGGAAGGCCGTCCACGGCACCCTGCCCACCGATCTGGTCCTGCTGTTCGAGGGCGAGGAGGAATCCGGCTCTCCCTCACTTCTGCCCTTCCTCGAGGCGCACCGGGACGAGCTGTCGGCATCCATCGCGCTGATCTGCGACACGGGCCGCTATTCGGACGGGCGTCCGGCCATCACGACCCAGCTGCGCGGCCTGGTGGGCCAGGAGGTCGTCATCCGCGGCGCCGATCGCGACCTGCATTCGGGCAGCTTCGGCGGGCTGGCCGCGAACCCGATCATGGTGCTGTCGCAGGCGCTGGCGGCGCTGAAGGATGCCGATGGCCGCGTCACCCTGCCCGGCTTCTATGACGGGGTCGAGGATCTGCCCGAACAGCTTGCCCGCGACTGGGAGGCGCTGAATTTCGACGCGCAGGCATTCCTGGGCGGCGTCGGCTTGAAGACCCCAATCGGGGAAAAGGGCCGCACACCGCTGGAGATGCAGTGGAACCGCCCCACGGCCGAGATCAACGGTATCGCGGGCGGCTATGCCGGGGACGGGTTCAAGACCGTGCTGCCGGCCGAGGCCCGCGCCAAGGTCAGCTTCCGCCTGACGGGCCAGCAGGACCCGGAAAAGGTCCGTGCCGCGTTCCAGGCCCATGTCCGCAGCTTCGTTCCCGCCGATTGCAGGGTCGAATTCCACGACCACGGCGCCAGCCCCGCCAGCGTCATGGACATCACCGACCCGGCCTTCGGTCTTGCGCGTCAGGCGCTGTCCGACGAATGGCAGCAGGAGGCCGTCTTCATCGGTGCGGGCGGGTCCATTCCCATCGCGGGCGATTTCAAGCGGATGCTGGGCATGGACACGATGCTGATCGGCTTTGCCAAGGATGACGATCGCATCCATTCCCCGAACGAGAAATACGATCTCGAAAGCTTCCAGAAGGGCGCGCGGTCCTGGGCGCGCATCCTGGCCGCCCTGCGATAAGAAAAGGGGGCGGTGATCGCACCGCCCCTTCCCCGTCCCTCGTCCAGCTGTTCCTCAGCTTTCGGTCGAGCAGTAGCTTTGCGACGATGTCCAGGCCGCGATGTCGGCCCGCTTGCGATCGCTGCGCATGGGTGCCCAGTCGCGGGCGACGCCGCGCCAGCCGGCACCGTCATGGGCGACCGCGTTGTCGCGCCCGACCTGATGCGACATGATCTTGACCGCGCAGGACATGTTGTCGGCACCGTTGCGGATGTTGCCCGTGCAGCCGTAATGCCGCCAGGTCGCGGGGGCAATCTGCATCAGGCCCAGCCAACGCCCACCGCCGCCCGATGCCTGCGGGTTATAGGTGCTTTCGTGCTTGGCAACTGCCGACAGCAGTCCTGCCCAGAATGCCTTGCGGCCGGTCTGGGTCAGTTCGCGGTAATTGGGGCAGTATTCGTTGATGTCCTGCGGCACATGCGACAGGATCGTCGCGCCTTCGCGGTCCAGTGCTTCCAGCGTCGCCTGGGTCCATTCGGTCGAACCCTGCTTTCCCCACCGCATCGGAGGTGTCTGCGCCAGCGCCATCTCCTGCACTTCGACCTTCGTCGGTTCCTCGACCTTGGGGGCGGGTGTGCAGGCTGCGGCAACGGCCAGTGCGGCAAGGGAAAGCGCGACGCGCATGGGGACCTCGGAGGGTTGTTTCGTCGCGGACCTGATTAGACGGCGGGCGAAATCCCGCAAGCTTGGCGTTTTCCCATGGGCAAGATCATGCCGGTTGCCCGGATGCGGCGCCGCAATCCCGCCCATCGGGCCGCCAGTTCCCGAATTCGTTAGAATGCGACGCAATTTCGGGCTTGGTGGGGCCCTCGAATCCCCGGCCTCAATGCGGCTCGTGACAAGGCCCGCCGCTTGTCGTAGAAGCCCGCCAAGACCGACAGAATGGAATGAGGCGCCGATGCTTGACCTGACCTTCACCCCGCCCGAGCCCAAGGTGATCCAGGGCGCGACAAGCGACTGGGAACTGGTGATCGGGCTGGAGGTCCATGCACAGGTGGCCTCGAAGGCCAAGCTGTTCTCGGGCGCATCCACCGAATTCGGCGCGGAACCCAACAGCAATGTGGCCTTCGTCGACAGCGCCATGCCCGGCATGCTGCCCGTCATCAATGAATTCTGCGTGGCACAGGCGGTGCGCACGGGCCTCGGCCTCAAGGCCGCGATCAACCTGTTCAGCGCCTTCGACCGCAAGAACTACTTCTATCCCGACCTTCCGCAGGGCTACCAGATCAGCCAGCTCTATCACCCCATCGTGGGCGAGGGAGAGGTGATCGTGGACATGGCCCCGGGCATCGCCCGCCGCGTGCGGATCGAACGCATCCACCTGGAACAGGATGCTGGCAAGTCGATCCACGACATGGACCCCAACATGTCCTTCGTCGACCTGAACCGCACGGGCGTCGCCCTGATGGAGATCGTCAGCCGCCCCGATATTCGCGGCCCCGAAGAGGCTGCGGCCTATGTCAGCAAGCTGCGCCAGATCATGCGCTATCTGGGCACCTGCGACGGCAACATGCAGAACGGCAACCTGCGCGCCGATGTCAATGTCAGCGTCTGCAAGCCCGGCGCCTACGAGAAATACCAGGAAACGGGCGATTTCGGCCATCTGGGCACCCGCTGCGAGATCAAGAACATGAACTCGCTGCGCTTCATCCAGGCCGCGATCGACTACGAGGCCCGCCGCCAGATCGCCATCATCGAGGATGGCGGCAAGATCGTGCAGGAAACGCGGCTCTACGATCCCGACAAGGGCGAGACGCGCTCGATGCGGTCCAAGGAAGAGGCGCACGACTACCGCTACTTCCCCGACCCCGACCTTCTGCCGCTGGAGATCGAGCAGGCATGGGTGGACGACATCGCATCTGACATGCCCGAACTGCCGGACGAGAAGAAGGCCCGCTTCGTCAAGGATATGGGCCTGTCGGAATACGATGCCGGCGTTTTGACCGCCGAGGTCGAGAGCGCGAACTTCTTCGAGGCCGTGGCTTCGGGCCGCGACGGCAAGATGGCCGCGAACTGGGTCATCAACGAGCTGTTCGGCCGCCTGAACAAGGAAGGGCTGACCATCCAGACCTCGCCCATCTCGGCCGCCCAGCTGGGCGGCGTGATCGACCTGATCGCCAAGGGCGACATCTCGGGCAAGATCGCCAAGGACCTGTTCGAGATCCTGTGGACCGAAGGCGGCGACCCGGCTGAGATCGTCGAGGCGCGCGGCATGAAGCAGGTCACCGATCTGGGCGCCATCGAGGCCGCGGTGGACGAGATCATCGCCGCGAACCCCGCCCAGGTCGAGAAGGCCAAGGCGAACCCCAAGCTGGCAGGCTGGTTCGTCGGTCAGGTTCTGAAGGCAACCGGTGGCAAGGCGAACCCCGCCGCCGTCAACGAACTGGTCGCGAAGAAGCTGAACGGCTGACCCGCATCCGCCGCGGGAAACCGCGGCGGCTTTCCCTTCAGGAGGATGCATGGACGCCTTTGAATACACGGTCATTCCCGCCCCTTCGCGCGGCGAAAAGGACAGCCAGGCCAAGACCGCGACCGACCGCTATGCGCTGGCCGTCGCATCCGAGCTGAACCGCATGGCAGGTGATGGCTGGGAATATCTGCGCGCCGATGTCCTTCCAAGCGAGGAACGCAGCGGTCTGACCGGGCGCGTCACGACCTATCACAACCTGCTGGTGTTCCGGCGCCCGAAGAAGGGCTGATCAGGCCGCGCGGACCATCCGGTCGGGGATGAAATCCTCGATCCGGACCTCGGCCCGTTCGAACGTGCAGAAGCTGCCGGGCGGAACCTCGATCCAGTCGGCCTGATCGGTTTCCAGCGGTTCGGACACCACCGCGAAACCCTGACGACTGTTCGACCAACGATAATAGAGCGAGGGCGCATGCTCGTCGCTGGCCGCACGCAGCGCGAACAGGCGACGCCCATCCGACAGGGCGCAGGCCGCCCGCATATGGGGGGCCTCGCCGCGATCGCGGGCCAGCGATGTCAGCCGCCCGATCGCGGTCTCCATGGCTGCCTTCGGATCATCCTCCAGCCCCGCGCCAAGCGCGATCAGGAACAGCGTCTCGCTGTCGGTCGCGCCCAGGCGATGGGGATAATGCACGTCGTCGATCAACGCGTCGGCATGGCGGCGAAACCCGTCATATCCGCCGAACTGACCGTTATGCATGAAGCTCCAACGGCCGACGGCAAATGGATGGCAGTTGTTCCGGCTTGTCGCCGTTCCGGTCGATGCGCGGACATGCGCAAGGAACAGACCCGACCGCACCTGACCCACCAGGCTGCGCAGATTGGGGTCCGACCATGCCGGCATCACATCGCGATAAAGTCCCGGTTCGGGGCGTTCGCCATACCAGGCAAGGCCGAAGCCGTCGGCATTGACCGGGGTCGGGCAGCGGGTCGCACCCTGGCTCTGCCGGATCAGCGAATGGGCCGGACGGCTGACGATGTCTTCCAGGAATATCGGTTGGCCCACATAGGCGGCCCAACGGCACATGGCGCTGCCCCTTCACGACTGCTTTGCGACAGTCCTAGCACGAAGGGGCAGGCCGATCACGCCATTACGTCGCGGCGGGGGTTTCCTCGACGATCACCAGGTCGCGTTCGCTCGCATCCTTGGCATGTTCCAGCGCCGCCTGGTATTCGCTGCTCTCGTAACAGGCAACCGCGGCCTCGAGGCTGGGGAAACGCACGACCACGTTCCGCGCGCGATCACGGCCTTCCATCTGCCGATAACGCGATCCACGGGCAAGGAAGACCCCGCCATGGCTTTCGATGGCCGGGCCTGCCGCCTTGGCATAGCGGCCATAGGCCTCGGCATCCGTCACGTTCACATTGGCAATCCAGAGTGCGGTCATTTGCTGTCCTCGATGATCTTGCGTGCGTCCTGGAACGCGGTTTCCGCGGCCGCAAGCGAGGGGGCGCCGCCCTGCGCGCGGTCCGGGCGGCCGCCACCGCCCTTGCCGCCAAGCGCGACGGTCGCGGCCTGAACCAACGCGACCGCGCTGATCCGATCGGTCAGATCGGGGGTCACCCCCGCCGCGACCGTGGCCTTGCCATCGGCTTCGGCCAAGACCAGCACGACGCCGCTGCCCAGCTGTGCCTTCATCTCGTCCACGAGGCCGCTCAGCTCCTTGCCGCCGACGCCCTCGACCGTGCGCCCGATGAACTTGATGCCCGCGATCTCCTCGGCCTCGGATGCGCCGCCTGCGCCCATGGCCAACTGACGCTTCAGCTGCGCGACCTCGTTGGCAAGCGCCTTGCGTTCGTCCGACAACGCCTTGACGCGGTTCACGACCTCGCCCGCCTGCGCCTTGAGGATGCCCGCAATCTCGCCCAGCTGGCGGTCGGCGTTCCGCAGATGGTCCATCGCGGCCTGCCCGGTCAACGCCTCGATGCGCCGCACACCCGCGCTGGATGCGCTGTCGCTCAGCAGCGCGAAGGCACCGATATCGCCGGTGCGCGCGACATGCGTGCCGCCGCACAGTTCCAGCGAATAGGTCGCGCCGTCCGTCCCCTTGCCGCTATCGGCCAATGCCCCCATCGACACGACACGAACCTCGTCGCCGTATTTTTCGCCGAACAGTGCCTGCGCACCGATGGCGCGCGCGTCGTCGGGGGTCATGATCCGCGTCTCGACCGGGCTGTTCTGGCGGACATATTCGTTCACCTCGGCCTCGATCCGCGACATCTCCTCGGGGGTGATGGCGTGGTTGTGGCTGAAATCGAAGCGCAGACGGTCCGGCGCGTTCAGGCTGCCCCGCTGCGCGACGTGATCACCAAGCGCACGGCGCAGCGCCTCGTGCAGCAGGTGCGTGGCCGAGTGGTTGGACCGGATCGCGCCACGGCGATCGTGATCCACCGACAATTGCGCCCCCTGCCCCGGAGCGATAGTGCCCATCGTCACCTCGGCCTGGTGGACGAAGACACCCGCGATCTTGCGCGTATCGGTCACCCGTGCGGCACCGGTTTCGGTCTTGATCAGACCCGTGTCGCCGACCTGACCGCCCGATTCCGCATAGAAGGGCGACTGGTTCACGACGATGGCGACCTTCGCGCCCTCGCCCGCCTGGGCCACGGCGGCACCGTCCTGAACCAGCGCCAGAACCTGGCCTTCGGCTTCTTCCGCGTCATAGCCCAGGAACTCGGTCGTGCCATGCGTCTCGGCCAGTTCGTACCAGATGGTGGCGTCCTGCGTCTCGCCGGAACCGGACCAGGCAGCGCGGGCCTTGGCCTTCTGTTCGGCCATGGCACTGTCGAAGCCGTCGGTATCGACCGCGCGGCCCTTTTCGCGCAGTGCGTCCTGCGTCAGGTCCAGCGGGAAGCCATAGGTGTCGTACAGCTTGAACGCGGTTTCCCCCGGCAGGTTCGCACCGTCGGGCAGCTTGCCCAGTTCGTCGTCCAGCAGGCGCAGGCCGCGGTCCAGCGTCTGGCGGAAGCGGGTCTCCTCCGACCGCAGCGTCTCCTCGATCAGGGCCTGCGCGCGGTTCAGTTCGGGATAGGCGGCGCCCATCTGGTGGACCAGCGACGGCACAAGGCGGTGCATCAGCGGGTCCTGCGCGCCCAAGATATGCGCATGACGCATCGCGCGACGCATGATGCGGCGCAGGACATAGCCGCGCCCTTCATTGCTGGGCATCACGCCGTCGGCAATCAGGAAGCTGGTCGACCGCAGATGGTCGGCGATCACGCGGTGATGCACCTTGCCCGGCCCGTCGGGATCGGCGCTGGTGGCGTGGGCGCTGACCTCGATCAGGCTGCGCATCAGGTCGGTGTCATAATTGTCGTGCTTGCCCTGCAGCAGCGCGCCGATCCGTTCAAGACCCATGCCGGTGTCGATGGACTGCATGTCCAGCGCGCGCATCGAGCCGTCCTCGAACTGCTCGTTCTGCATGAAGACGATGTTCCAGATCTCGATGAAGCGGTCGCCATCCTCGTCGGGCGAACCCGGAGGGCCGCCCCAGATGTGGTCGCCATGATCGAAGAAGATCTCGGAACACGGACCGCAGGGGCCGGTCGGACCCATCTGCCAGAAGTTGTCGCTGGTCGGGATGCGGATGATGCGGTCATCGGACAGGCCCGCGACCTTCTTCCAGATATCGGCGGCTTCGTCGTCCGTGTGATAGACGGTGACCAGCAGCTTGTCCTTGGGGATGCCGAATTCCTTGGTCAGCAGTTCCCAGGCATAGGGGATGGCCTCGGTCTTGAAGTAGTTGCCGAAGCTGAAATTGCCCAGCATCTCGAAGAAGGTATGGTGGCGGGCCGTGTAGCCCACATTGTCCAGGTCGTTGTGCTTGCCGCCCGCGCGGACGCATTTCTGCGCGCTGGTCGCACGGCTGTAGTCGCGCGTCTCGACACCGGTGAACATGTTCTTGAACTGGACCATGCCCGAATTGGCGAACATCAGGGTCGGATCGTTACGCGGGACAAGCGGGCTGCTTTCCACGACGCGGTGGCCGTTCTTCTCGAAGTAACCAAGGAAGGTGGAACGGATATCGTTCAAGCTGGGCATGGCGCGCCTTCATGCAATGTTTTCGGTGCCGGAAGACCGGTTTGCCGCATGGTCTAACTGCCCCCTGCTGTCCTGTCCAGCAATCGAGAAGGCATTGAACGCAGAACGCCGGGCACAAGGCCCGGCGTTCGTTTGCGTGGTGGACGGTGTGCGGGGATCAATCCTCGGTCAGGGAATCCTCGTTGCCGTCCATTCCGAATTCCAGCCCGTGGCTGGCGCGGATCTTGTCCTCGATCGCGGTGGCCACCTCGGGACGGTCGCGCAGGAACTGCTTGGCGTTCTCGCGGCCCTGCCCGATGCGTTCGTCGCCATAGGAATACCAGGCGCCAGACTTCTCGACCACGCCGGCCTTCACGCCCAGGTCGATCAGTTCGCCGACCTTGCTGATGCCTTCGCCATACATGATGTCGAACTCGACCTGCCGGAACGGCGGCGCGACCTTGTTCTTGACGACCTTGACGCGGGTGCTGTTGCCCGTCACCTCGTCGCGATCCTTGACCGAGCCCGTGCGGCGGATGTCCAGTCGCACCGAGGCGTAGAACTTCAGCGCGTTGCCGCCCGTCGTCGTCTCGGGGCTGCCGAACATGACGCCGATCTTCATGCGGATCTGGTTGATGAAGATCACCATGCAGTTGCTGCGCCCGATGCTTGCGGTCAGCTTGCGCATGGCCTGGCTCATAAGGCGGGCCTGGCTGCCCATCTGCATGTCGCCCATGTCGCCCTCGATCTCGGACTTCGGCGTCAGCGCCGCGACCGAGTCGACGACCACCAGGCTGACGGCCCCGGACCGGACCAGCGTATCCACGATCTCCAGCGCCTGTTCGCCAGTATCGGGCTGGCTGATCAGCAGCTCGTCCAGGTTCACGCCCAGCTTCTTGGCATATTGCGGATCCAGCGCGTGTTCCGCGTCGACGAAGGCGCAGACGCCGCCCTTCTTCTGTTCCTCGGCCACGACATGCAGCGTCAGCGTGGTCTTGCCCGAGCTTTCGGGCCCGAAGATCTCGATGATGCGGCCCTTGGGCAGGCCGCCGATCCCAAGCGCGATGTCCAACCCGAGCGAGCCGGTCGAGGTCGCCTCGATCTCGGCCACGGGGTTGTCCTTGCCCAGCTTCATGATCGACCCCTTGCCGAACTGCCGCTCGATCTGAGCCAGCGCGCTGTCGAGGGCCTTCTGCTTGTCGGCAGTCCGTTTGTCAGTCATGTCGAAAATGCTCGCCTGTGCCATTCCATCGTCCTTGTTATTTCACAGCACCCTTGTCGGGGCAATCAAAACACCGGTGGATGTTCGCTTCTTGTTCCTGCCATAGATGCGACAGTTCACAGACGATTTCAAGGTGATCTTGGTTAACATCCGTTCCGGCGATCAGCATAGGGCGCGATCCCTTAACGAAGCGTTTACAGCCGGAAGCAGTTTCGATATTCCGGATCGGGAAAACGAAACTTGCGGCGCGAGGTCAGGCGATGTTGATATTCTGGGAACAAAGGCTGGTGTTTCTGGCCACACCGAAGGCTGGTTCCTCCGCGATCGAGATGGCGCTGGAATCGCTTGCATCGACCGCGGTCCAGCGTCCGGCCTCGTTGAAACATACCGATGTCGCGACATTCCGTCGCCATGTCGGCCCCTGGCTCGAGATGCAGGCGGGCGAGCCCTTCACCACGGTCGCACTGATCCGGGAGCCCGTCGACTGGCTGCGCAGCTGGTACCGCTTCAAGCTGCGCGACGATCATGACGACCCCCATCACGCGATGGCCGGGATCAGCTTCGCCCGCTTCGCCGAGCTTTATGCATCCGATGGCGGCCCCGAGCGGCTGGGGATCGGATCGCAGACGCAGTTCCTGATGGACGGCGAGGCCCATGTCGATTGCATCTTCCGCTACGAGCAGATCCAGGACTTCATCGATTTCCTCGAGGATCGGCTCGATTGCGCGATCGAGCTGCCGCGGATCAACGTCCCCCCAAGCGTGGATGTCGGCCTTTCCGACGAGGCCGAGGAGGATCTGCGCGAGGCCATGGCCGAGGACATCATGCTCTACGAGGGGATCTAGGCCGGACGACGCTCGGCCAGTTGCCGGGCCACGGCCTCCGACAGTTCGGCCAGCGTGAAGGGCTTGGGCAGGAATGCCGCGCCCTCGATCGGGATCTGCCCGTCGACGAAGACGTCCTCGGTATAGCCGGACATGAAGATCACCTGCACCGTGCCGTGGGTCTTGCACGCTTCGCGGACCCATGCGGGGCCGTCCAGTCCGGGCATGACGACATCGGTGACGAAGATATCGACCGTTCCGTCATGGTTGGCCAGCACGGTCAGCGCCTCCTCGCCCGAGCCGGCTTCGATGACCTCATGGCCCTTCAGCCGCAGGGCACGCGCCGCGAAGGCCCTGACGGGGGCCTCGTCCTCGACCAGCAGAACGGTCGTCCGTTCGATCGTCCGGGACCGCGTGGTGGGCTGGGGCGCTGCGGGCGCCGCCCCTTCGGCCAGCATCCTGTTGGCCGGAAAATAGATCGAGAAGACGGTGCCTTTGCCCAGTTCGCTGTCGCAGAAGATATAACCGCCGGTCTGCTTCACGATCCCGTAGGCCGTCGACAGCCCCAGCCCCGTTCCCTCACCGATGCGCTTCGTCGTAAAGAAAGGCTCGAATATCTTGGCCAGATGTTCCGGCGCGATCCCCGTTCCCTCGTCCCGAACCACGATCCGGACGTAATCGCCGGGGGGCATGCTGACATCGTCGCGACGCACCGCATCGTCGATGACCGCGTTCTCGGCCCGGACCGTGATCTGCCCGCCATCGGCCATCGCATCGCGTGCATTCACGACAAGGTTCATGATCACCTGTTCCAGCTGCCTCTTGTCGGCGCGGATGGCCTGCAGCGACGGGTCGTAGGTGATCGACAGCGCCACCCGTTCCCCCACCAGCCGGTTCAGCAGATGGGTCAGATCGGCCAGGGTCTCTCGCAGGTTGAGCACCTCGAGGCGCAGCGTCTGCTTGCGCGAGAATGCCAGCAGCTGTCCCACCAGGGCAGCCGCGCGATTGGCGTTCTGGCTGATCTGGTCCAGATCGGCATAGTCCGGATCGCCTTGGTCGCGATGCAGCATCAGAAGATCGCAATGCCCGCTGATCGCCGTCAGCAGGTTGTTGAAATCATGCGCGACGCCCCCTGCAAGCTGCCCGACGGCCTGCATCTTCTGGCTTTGGGCGAATTGCGCCTCCAGCATCTTCAGCGCGCTGGCGTCGGTCATCACTGCGGTCAGGCGTTCGCCCCGCGCGGGGTCGCGGGCCAGTGTAACCTGATAGTGCCGTTCGCGCAGATCGGCGCCGCGCCCTTCGGGGTGGCGCAGTCGCAACATCTCGGTCGTGTTGACCGCCCGTCCATCGGCCGCATCCGCGATCCAGTCCACCAGCGGGCGCCCCGGACCATCCAGGATCGCCGCCAGGTTCTGCCCCTCGGCGTTCAGGCGCCCGGCCAGCAGGTCGCGCGCCGACCGGTTGGCCCGCAGGATCGACCCGTCCCCCGCAAGGCGAAGCAGCGCCACCGGGACCGCGTCGAATTCGTCCACCATATCCGCCTCGAGCGTCATGGCGATGTCGATCGCGGCGCGGTCGCTTCCTTCGCGCTGCAGCGTCCATATCTGCAGCGGCGCATCCGGCAGGCTGCCCAGGACCAGCGTCTCGTCCGGTCCGACCGACAGCTCGGCCGTGCCATAGCGCCATGCCCGCGTGATCAGATCCCGGATGTCACCGTCCGCATCGGCCCTTCGCCGCGTGAACAGGCCGGTGATGGGGCGGCCGGTGTAATCCTCGAAGCCCTGCATCGCGGCGGGGTTCTGGAACAGGACGTGGCCATCCGGATCGCAGATCCAGACCGCATCCTCGGATGCCGCGACCTCGCCCCGGATGGCGCGCAGGGCACGGCGCGACGCAATGCCGCGCAGCGCCTGCTGCAGGGACAACGCACCGCCCAGCAGATACCACGCCACCGCGATGCTGGCCCCGATGATCGCCGTCCTGCCGAAGGCCGCGCCCGGGGACACCATCAGCACGCCTGCCCCGATCGCCAACGGCGCCAGCAGCAGCGGCAGCGCGGTCATCGTCGCATTGCGCGATGCATGCAGATGGCGGTCCAGAAAGCCCATGAGTTTCGCCCCTCGTTCCGTTGGCAGGGGCCATCTTGAACCGATCGCGGTTAACGCGCGGTTAATTCGCGATGTTCTGCGCCTCAGACGCATTTCATCAAGGCCAGGAAGAACCCGTCACCGGCATCCAACGGCGTCATCAGGCGGCGCATCACCACCGTAAACTGCGGGTGCCGCTGCAGGAAGCCCGCCACCTGATCGTCATTCTCGGCCCCAAGGACCGAACAGGTCATGTAGGCCAGATGCCCCCCCGGCGCGACCAGCCCCGCCACCCGGTCGAGGATCCGCGCCTGCGTTTCGACCAGCCCCTGCAGATCGTCCGCGGTCAGGCGCCACTTGGCATCCGGGCCGCGCCGCCAGGTGCCGCTGCCGGAACAGGGCACATCCGCCACCACCAGGTCGACCTTGTCGCGGGGATCGTCCACGACCCGGATCGAGGCCCCCGCCCGCGCGGCCCGCGCAGGCAGATCGCTCAACCGCGCGGCAGATGCGTCATGCGCCATCAGCTGTGCACCCGGTTCCCGGGCGGCCAGGGCCAGCGATTTCCCCCCGCCCCCCGCGCAGAAATCCAACACCTTGTCGCCGGAGTTCAAGGGCAGCAACGCGCAGGCGATCTGGGGCGACAGGTCCTGCAGCTCGACCAGCCCGTCCTTGTAGGCGCGGCTCTGCGCCAGCTTGCGTTCATTCGCGGTGATGCGCAGGGCGGTCGCCAGCAGCTCGGTCCGGGCGACCTCGATCCCGGCCTCGGCCAGCGCGTCGATCGCCTGATCCGGCGTCGCGCGAACCGGATTGACCCGCAGCCAGACCGGCGCACGTTCGGTCATGGCGCGGGCGATCTGCGCCGCATCGTCGCCAAGCGCATTGGTCCAGGCGGGACGCAGCCAATCCGGCAGATCGTCCGGCAGCGTGGCGGGGGCCTCGTGCGACAGTTCGGCATCGCTCAGCGGTGCGGGCGCATGGGCCTGGCCGGTAAAGACCGTCGCGGGGTCGAGGCCCTCGGCCCGCAGATGGCCGATCATCAGTCCGCGCCCGGTCAGCGCGCCGCCAAGCGCGGCAAGGCTGTCGCGCCGTCGCAGCGCCCCGAAGACCAGGTCGCGCAGCGCCGCGCGGTCGCCCGATCCGGCAAAGCGGCTGGCACGCGACCAGCGCAGCAGCGCGGCCTCGGCCGGGGTGCCGTCCAGAATGCGGTCGAGGATGTCTGCAGCGGCGGCGATGCGGGCGGCGGGGGTCATGGGCGGGCCTTCAATCTTGGGGATGTCTGAGAAGCAGCGCCCCGACGATCAGCAGGGGCAGTCCCGCCCCCATGCCCAGCACCAGCCCCGCAAGGCGCTGATCCAGCATGACCGGCAGGCCCCGGATCGCGGCGCCTTCGATGTGATGGGGATAGAGGATATCGCCTGCCAAGATCAATCCGCAGCCGATGGCGGACAGCACGGCGCCAAGCGCGATCAGCCGGGACGCGCGGGGCGGACTGCTCCAGAACCCCCATGCCGCGATCAGGGCAAGGGCCGCGGGAAGGGCCGGCGCGTGGAACCACGCCATCTCGGCCAGTCGCGGCAGATGAAGGACCGGCAGGATCAGGATCGGCGACCAAGGCCAGATGCGCCCCGCCAGAGGTCGTGCCGCCGCCATGGCAGGTCCGGCCAGAAACAGCGCCGCCAGCAGCTGCAGCGCCTGCCCCGTGGCCGTCATCCGCCCGATACCGGCAAGCGGCGACAGCAGCACTAGCGCCACCAGCAGCAGGGCGAGGATGGACCGGCGAACGGCCAGGCCGATGCCCGCGAACGCCGCCCAGGCAAGGGGGTCGGCAATGGGGGTTGCGCGAAGCGCCTCGGCGATGAAATTCTGATACGACATGATGGTCCTTAGCCAACGCATTCCCGATCATGCAAGCGTGAAGCCGCGAATGTCGACAACCGCCCCCCGATTGGCGAAAACTGCATGATGCCGCCCCATATCCACGGAGAACCGATGACCGACACCCCCACCACCGGGCGGGCCGAGCGCGCCACGCAGGGCGACCGCTATGCGCGCGAACTGGAACGACATCTGGATTGGCTGGACACCTTCACCTCGACCGCGCTCGGGGTGCTGGCATCCGCATCGGGGATCTATACCTATCTGGGGGTGCGGTCGCTGCTGGACCAGCCGGGGATGTGGACGACCTTCGCGGCGCTGGCCTATTCCATCGCGGTCTCGGTCGGGATCTTTGTGTTCTGGTCCTATCTGCTGCGCCTGCTGCCCGCGATGCGCAGCGCGGCGTCGCGGATGGGGCTGCTGCTGGCGATGTGCCTGGGCTGCGTGGCGATCGTGGCGATGTCGTCCTGGCTGAACGCCGCCGCATTGGCGGGCGGCGCGGCGGTGGAAACGCATATGGCGAACACGGTGCAATCCTATCAGTCGTCTCTGGAACGTGCGCATGCCAATGCCGTGGCGGGCCAGTCCCTGTCGCGCGACGTGGCCCGCGTCCGCCAGAGCTTCGACGACCTGTCCGCACAGGAAGAAGGCGGAACGCTGTCGGGATTTCAGGGCCGCGGGGCAGTGTTCCGCGTCCTGACCCAGAAGGGGGCGGAACTGACCGCGCTCGAAACCCAGCTGATCGAGGCCGAGGGCCCGATCGAGGATACCTTCGCCCAGGGCAATGCCGTCCTGTCGCGGATGCGCGGCATCGCCGTCGGTGCAGGCGCGCTGGAGGACCGCACCGTGCAGTTCTCCGAGGACGCGGTCGAACTGGCGGGCATGATCACCCGGCTGAGGCAGCTGAACCCCGCGCCACTGGTCGCCCGCGCGGCGCAGGACCTGTCGGAATCCGCGATCCTGCCCGAGCTTGACGGCAGCACCGAGGGCATCAGGCAGGGTCAGTCCAGCACCATCGCATCGGTTCTTGGGCTGGTCGAACAGCGTGCCCGCACCCTTGGCCAGGCCGCATCCGAGGTCGAGGCCCTGCCCCAGCCCGACGAGGCCGTCTATACCCCCATGTCGGGGGCGGATGCCGTCATCGTCTATGCCCGCAACTTCGTGCCCGCATGGGCGGGTGCGATATCCATCGACCTTCTGCCCGCGGTTCTGGTCTTCATCATGGTCGTGGTCCAGGCCGCCATCCGGTCGGGGCGCGGCCTGCATCATACCGACGACCGGATGACCGTGGGCGAATTGCGCGCCGCGCTGGCGGCATCGGAACTGCTGCGCGAACATGACGCGGCCCAGGCGCGGCGGGACTGAGGCGATGCGGCTGTTCTCGTCCCCGCAATCGGCGATCCGGTCGGTTCTGATCGCACAGGTCGCGCTTGGGGTGGCCATCGTGGCGATCGACCTGCGCAGCGACCCGGGCAATGCCGCGCCGGGCCTGTTCACCCCGCAGGAGGGGCCGTCGGTTCGCCCCTATCGCCCCGACCTGCGCCCCGCCGAACCCGGCGCGCCCGCCATGCGCCCGATGCCCGCCCAGCTGGAATTCTCCGAGGCCGACGATGCCATCCGCATCGAGGGTCAGATCGCCGTGGGCGACGCGGACCGCTTTGCCGAATGGCTGGACGAAACCCGGCCCGCAGCGTCCGAGGTGTCGCTCGACAGCTCTGGCGGGTCGGTCGCGGATGCGCTGGCCATCGGGCGCACGATCCGGGGCGCGGGCTACGACACGCGTGTCGCGCGCGGATCGGTCTGCATGTCAGCTTGCCCCTACATGCTGGCGGGCGGCGCGGAACGGCGCGCGGACGAAGGTTCGACCGTGGGCGTCCACCAGCACTACTTCGGCAAGAACACGATGCTTCCGGCCTTCATGGCGGTCAGCGACGTGCAGCGCGCGCAGGCCAGCGTCATGGATTACCTGACCGAGATGGGCGTCGATCTGCAGATGATGATCCCGGCCCTGCGCACCGCCCCCGAGGATATCAGCGTGCTGTCGCCCGAACAGATGCGCGACTGGTCCCTGACATCCACGCCCGACGCATAGCTGCCATTCGGCGGCCCCGGCTTGCGGCATCGCGACCAATTCATTAGCTAGCTAATCACCAGAAACGTTAGCAGGCTAATGACATGGCCGATACGAGCATCATCGATTCGCTTCTGACCGTGATGCGCGACATGCGCCGTCACTTCGACGAGGCCGCGCGCGGCATGGGTCTGACCATGTCACGGGCCAAGATCATCACGACGCTGCACCGCGAACAGGGCATGACCCAGACCGCGCTGGCCGCCCAGCTCGGGATTGAGACGCCGACGCTGAAGCGCCAGCTGGACGCGCTGGCGGCGGACGGCTTCATCGAACGCCGCCCGATCGAAGGGGACGCGCGCAAGAACGCCGTCTTCCTGACGGACAAGGGACAACGCAGCAGCATCGTGGCCTTCAGCCTGGCGCTGCGCGAGGATGTCGTCGCGGGCATCCCCGAGGGCGATCTGGACACCGCGCGCCAGGTGCTGGACGCCATCGCCGCCAATATCGCGCGGCGGTCGTCATGAGCGATACGCAGACCCCCGCCCCGGCTGCGGGAATGCCGCTTCCGCGCGCCGTCGCCTACATGGCCGCGGCCACGCTGCTGGCCGTCACCCAGGGTCTGGGCCAAAGCTTCCTGACGGTGAACATCTCGACCTTCGCGGGCGATCTGGGCATCACCACGACCGATGCCAGCTGGTTGCTGATCGTCTACATGGTGCCGCGCGCCGCATTGCCGCTGATGCTGATCAAGCTGCGCACCCAATACGGGCTGCGGCGCTTTGCCGAATGGGGCATCGCCATCCACGTCGTGGTGGCCTTCGCGGTCCTGTGGGTGACGGACATGCGCTCGGCCCTGGTGCTGCATTTCCTGGCGGGGGCCGCTGCCGCGCCGCTGTCCACGCTGGCGTTCCTCTATATGCTGGAGCCGCTGGAACAGACCTGGAAGATGCGGCTGGGCCTGCCCGCGACGCTGGCCACGATCATGTCGGGCACCAGCCTCGGCTGGATCGTCTCGCCGCATCTGATCGGGGATGGCGGACTGACATGGATGCACCTCACCTCGCTCGGGTTGTCGATGGCGTCGCTGGCGCTGGTCTTCCTGCTGCCGCTGCGCCCGGTGCCCCACATGAAGGTCATCAAGCCGCTGGATTTCGCAAGCTTCCTGCTGATCGCCTCGGGGTTCGCGGGGATCGTGACGGCCTTCGTAATGGGCCCGGCCCATTACTGGTCCGAGCCCTGGATCATCTGGACCCTGGCCGGCGCCATCGCGGCCCTTGCCGCCAGCGCCATGATCGAGCTGAACCGCGAGGCGCCCATCATCGACATCCGCTGGCTGGCCAGCCCCGCGATCCTGCATCTGACCGGAACGCTGCTGCTGCTGCGCCTTCTGCTGTCCGAACAGACCTCGGGGGCGCCCCGCATGTTCCAGGTGCTGGGCCTGCAGGCGCAGCAGATGGGCGGGCTGTTCACCGTCATCCTGATCGGCACGATCCTGGGCAGCCTTGCCTGCGTGGCATGGATGCGGCCCGACCGGATCCCGCGCTTTCATCTGGCGGCCCTGGCGATGATCGCGTTCGGGGCGTGGCTGGATACGCAATCCACCGTGCTGACGCGACCGCACCAGATGCTGATCAGCCAGGGGCTGATCGCCTTTGCCGGGATGATCTTCATGGTGCCCGCGATGATGTCCGGCCTGCTGACCGCGCTGGCCAAGGGGCCGCAATACCTGCTGTCCTTCATCATCGTCTTCATCTCGACCCAGAGCCTGGGAAGCATACTCGGGTCGGGCCTGTTCTCGACCCTGATCACGCATCGGCAGGCCGCGCATTACCAGGCCCTGACCGAACAGCTTGCCGTGGGCGACGCGCAGACCAATGCGGCCATCGCCGCGATCGCGGCCCGGCTGCAACCCGGCATGATCGACACCGCGCAGGCCCGGACGCAGGCCGTCTATCAGCTTGCGCAAGAGGCCGGCCGCCAAGCGACGGTGCTGGCCTATGACGACGCCTATACCCTCATCTTCCTTGCCGCCTCGATGGCGGCGGGGGCGCTGCTGCTGCACCTGCTGCGCGACTGGCTGACGGCCCGCCTGACGCCCGCGCCGCAGGACAATCCGATCGGAACCGCGACATGACCAAGACCAAGCTTCTGCCCACCATCATCGCCATGATCATCGGCGCCGCAGGCGTCGCGCTGCTGCTGTTCGCGTGGCACCTGCCGCCGTTCCACCCCTCGAACCCCACGACCGAGAACGCCTATATCCAAGGCAAGGTCACCTCGATCTCGCCGCAGCTGTCGGGATATGTCAGCGCGGTCGAAGCATCGGATTTCCAGCAGATCGCCAAGGGCGACGTGATCGCCCGCATCGACGACCGCATCTATCGCCAGAAGCTGGCCCAGGCCGAGGCGCAGCTGGCCGCGGCCCGCGCCGCGCTGCAGGCCGGTCGGCAGAACGTCACCTCGGCTGAGGCGGTGATGCGCGCCTCGGAAGCCGCGCTGTCGTCTGCGCGCGCCGCGCAGGCCAATGCGCAATCCGAATGGGACCGCGCCAACCAGCTGCAGGGGCGCGGGGTCGCGTCGCAGGCCAGCGCCGATCAGGCCCGACAGGCGCTGGACCAGGCGAATGCCGCCGTGACCCAGGCCGAGGCGCAGCTGGACGTCCAGTCCGAGGCCATCGGCACCGCCAAGGTCGCCCTGTCGTCGCGCGATGCCGATATCGCCTCGGCCGAGGCGCAGGTCGAGCTGGCCCGGATCGACCTGGAGAACACCGTGATCCGCGCGCAGGACGATGGCCGTCTGGGCGCCCTGTCGGTCCGCGTGGGGCAATATGTCAGCCCCGGCACCGCATTGGTGTCCGAGGTGGGCAGCGAGCTGTGGATCATCGCGAACTTCCGCGAGACCGAGCTTGCGGGCATCGACGAAGGCGATCCGGTTCGCTTCACGGTGGACGCCGTGCCGGGCCGTACGTTCGACGGGGTGGTGGAGTCCTTCTCTCCTGCGACCGCATCCGAATTCAGCCTGCTGGCGGGTTCGAACGCGACCGGAAACTTCACCAAGATCGCCCAGCGCCTGCCCGTCAGGATCGGCATCGATCCCGGTCAGCAGGACGCGGCCCAGCTGGCACCGGGCCTGTCGGTGGTCGTCCACGTTCAGGGCTGAGAACGTCCCGGGGCGGCGTTACGCCCGAAAGCGCAGCAGCCGCAGCGCATTCGCGGTGACGATGACCGTCGCCCCGGTATCGGCAAGGATCGCGATCCACAGCCCCGTGATACCGGCGATGGTCGTGATCAGGAACAGGCCCTTCAGTCCCAGCGCGATGGCCACGTTCTGCCGGATGTTGCCCATGGCCGCGCGGGCAAGCCCGATCAGCGCCGCGACATCGCCCACCCGGTTGCGCAGGATCGCCCCGTGGGCGGTCTCCAGCGCCACGTCGGTTCCCGATCCCATCGCGATCCCCACATGGGCGGCGGCCAGCGCGGGCGCATCGTTGATCCCGTCCCCGACCATCATCGCCTTCTGCTTACCCGACAGCGCCCGCATCGCGGTCACCTTGTCCTGGGGCAGAAGGCCCGCCTGGAACCCGATCCCCAGATCCGAGGCGATGGCCGTCGCGGTCCGCTGGTTGTCCCCCGTCAGCATCACCGGGGTGACGCCCATCCGCTGCAGGTGATCCAGGGCGTCGCGGGCATCCTCTCGCGGTTCGTCGCGCAATGCGATCAGTCCCAGCGCCTGTTCCTGCCAGAGGATGACGACCGTCTTGCCCTCATCCTGCAGCCTTGCGACATCGTCGGCCATCCGGGGCGTCAGAACGCCGCTCTCTTCGGCCAGGCGCGGTGATCCGACCGTGGTCGGTTGCCCCTCGACCAGTGCCGTGGCCCCCATGCCGGGGATGGCACGCGCATCGGTCGCCTGCGGGATCGACAGCCCTTCGGCGCGCGCAAGGATCGCCTGACCCAGCGGATGGCTGGCACCCCTCTCGACCGCCGCGGCAAGGGACATGAGGCGATCCGTCTCCTCCCCCTGGATATCGGTCACCACGGGGCGGCCATTGGTCAGCGTCCCCGTCTTGTCGAAGGCGACATGGGTGACCTGGGCGACGTTCTCGATCACGGCGCCCCCTTTCATCAGCAGCCCCTGCCGCGCCCCCGCGGACAGCGCCGATGCAATGGATGCCGGGACCGAGATCACCAGCGCGCAGGGACAGCCGATCAACAGCAGCGCCAGCGCGCGGTATGTCCATTCCCCCCAGGCCTGACCGAACATCAAGGGCGGGATCACGGCGACCAGCACCGCAAGCCCCGTGATCGCGGGCATGTAGATCCGGCTGAAGCGGTCGATGAAGCGTTCCGTCGGGGCGCGGGCGCTTTCGGCCTCCTCGACCAGCTTCACGATCCGGGCGATGGTGTTGTCCGATGCCGGTTTCGTCACCCTGACGCGCAGGACCGCCTCGGCGTTGATGGACCCCGCGAAGACCTCGGCCCCCGGTTCCTTGAGAACGGGCTGGCTCTCTCCGGTCACCGGGCTCTCATCCACCCCCGAGATCCCTTCGACGATGCTGCCATCGGCGGGTATGCGGTCCCCCGGCCTGACCAGCACCACCTGTCCGGGACGCAGACCGGCTGCGGGAACCTCCTGCAGGCCCCCCCCTTCTTCCAGCATCGCGGTGCGGGGGATCAGGTCGGACAGCGCCCTGATGCCGTCGCGGGCGCGTCCGGCCGCCACGCCTTCCAGCAGCTCGCCCACGGCGAAGAGGAAGACGACCAGCGCCGCCTCCTCGGCCGCGCCGATGAACAGGGCGCCCGTGGCGGCAATGGTCATCAGCATCTCGATGGTGAAGGGCATCCGCGCACGCGCCATGGCGAATGCCTTGCGGGCGATGGGCGCCAGTCCCAGCGCGGTCGCCAGGACGAAGGCCCAATGCGACATCCCCTCGGGCAGAAGCAGGTCCGCCGCCCATGCAGCCGCCAGCAATGCGCCCGTCACGATCACCAGCTTGCCCTTGGGGGTGGCGTACCAGGCGGGTTCGGGCCGGGGCGTGGCGGCGTCATCCTGTGCCGTCGTCTGCTGTCCCCCCTGCGCGATCCCGAAGCCCAGCGCGCGGACGGCATCCTCGATCCCCCCGGGCGTGGTGCGGCTCTCGTCCAGCGTCAGGGTCAGCCGCTCGCTCATCAGGGTGACATCGACATCCCCCACGCCCGGCAGCCGTTCGACCGCGCCACGCACCTTGCCGGCGCATGATCCGCAATCCATTCCCGTCACTCGCCATTCCCGGCGCATCCCGTCCGTGGTCATCACCCGCTCCTGCGTGCATCCGTTGCAGATCATGTAAACCTAGGCGCATCGGTGCCGGGATGCGACCCCGGCATGCAAGCTTTGCCCCCGAACGTGAAAGGACCCCGCGGCCATGGGCAGCGGGGTCCTTCGTCATTCGCGACGCAGGTCGCGATCAGCCGATGCGGTAATTCGGGCTCTCGCGGGTGATCTGCACGTCGTGGACATGGCTCTCCTTGAGGCCCGCGCCGGTAATGCGGACGAACTGGCAGCCGTTGCGCATCTCGGGGACGGTGGCGCAGCCGGTATAGCCCATGGCGGCGCGCAGACCGCCGACCAGCTGATGGATCACCGTGCCTGCGGGCCCCTTGTAGGGAACCTGCCCCTCGATCCCCTCCGGCACCAGCTTGTCGGTGGCCGCGTCCTTCTGGAAATAGCGATCGGCCGAACCCCGCGCCATCGCGCCCAGCGACCCCATGCCGCGATAGGACTTGAAGCTGCGGCCCTGGTACAGGATCACCTCGCCCGGGCTTTCATCCGTGCCCGCGATGGCGCTGCCCACCATGGCGCAGCTTGCCCCGGCGGCGATGGCCTTGGCGAAATCGCCCGACAGCTTGATGCCGCCATCCGCGATGATCGGCGTATCGCCCGCAGCACCCGCCGCATCCATGATCGCGGTCAGCTGGGGAACGCCCACCCCCGCCACCACTCGGGTCGTGCAGATGGATCCCGGTCCGATGCCCACCTTGACCGCATCGGCACCCGCGCCGATCAGGGCGCGCGTGGCCTCGGCGGTGGCGACGTTGCCGGCGATGACCTGTGCGCTGCCGCTATAGGCCTTCAGACGCTCGACTGCCTTGGCGACACCTGCGGAATGGCCATGGGCGGTATCGATCACCACCATGTCGACGCCCGCATCGATCAGCGCGCAGCTGCGCTCGAAGCCCTCGTCGCCCACGGTCGATGCCGCGGCCACCCGCAGGCGGCCCAGATCGTCCTTGCAGGCCAAGGGGTTCAGCACGGCCTTCTCGGTATCCTTCAGCGTCAGCAGGCCGGTCAGCTTGCCCGACCCGTCGGTCACCAGCAGCTTCTCGATCCGGCGGGCCTTCATCAGGTCGATGGCCTCCTGCCGGTCGGCGGGCTCTTGCAGGATGGCCAGGCGGTCGCCGGTCATCATCGTGTGGACGGGGGTGCGATCGTCGCTGGCAAAGCGCATGTCGCGGTTCGTCACGATGCCCACCACGCGGCCTTCGCCGTCCACCACGGGAAAGCCCGTGACGTTGTAGCGGTCCTGCAGCGCCTTGGCATCGGCCAGCGTCTGGTCGGGGCGCAGGGTGATCGGCTTGTAGACGATCCCGCTCTCGAAGCGCTTGACGCGGCGGACCTCGTCGGCCTGCTGCTCGGTCGTCAGGTTGCGGTGGATCACGCCGATCCCGCCCGATTGCGCCATGGCGATGGCCATGCGGCTTTCGGTGACGGTATCCATGGCCGACGAAAGCAGCGGGATGTTCATCCGGATTGAACGGGTGACATGCGTGCTGACATCCGCAGTGGACGGAAGCACCGTCGAGGCTGCGGGAACCAGAAGCACGTCGTCGAAAGTGAGAGCCTCACGAATCTGCATGGGGGGTATCCTTGCGGCAAGATCGTTTGGCAGTTCCCATTTTCACGGAGCGGCCGGTTTGTCCACCCTTCGGCCGCATTGATTTCCCCGTTGCAGAAATGAAACGGAAACGGCCCGCCCGTGACGCTAACGTCACGTTACCTCGACAGGGCAATTGATCGGTAACATGTTTGGCATAATCCTGTGATCCAGGGCGTGCGCGCCCGTAGGGAGGAAGAGACATGAAAATTGCACTTACCGGAGCTGCGGCCCTTCTGATGGGTGCCTCTCCGATGTTTGCGGGCGGGATCGAACGCGCCCCGCAGACGCTGTCGGCATTGTTCGAGGAAGGCAACTATGTCGAACTGAGCTTCGGCGGCGTGGACCCTTCGGTCGAGGGGACCGATACCCTCGGCTTCTCGACGGGCGACGTGGCGCAGGGCTACGGCTTTACCGGCCTCGCCTACAAGCACCAGTTCACCGAAGCCTTCTCGGGCGCGATCATCGTGGAACAGCCCTTCGGTGCCGATATCCGCTATCCGGGCCTTGCCGATGGCGGCTCGGCCCTGCTGGGCGGAACCTTCGCCCGCGTGGACAGCACCACCTTCACCGCGCTCGGGCGCTACAAGATGCCGAACCAGTTCTCGGTTCATGGCGGCATCCGCGGATCGCGCGCCGATGGCGAGGTCGGGCTGAACGGTTTGGCCTATGGTCCGGTCGCGGGCTACAATGTCGATCTGGATGCGGATACGGCCATCGGCTGGGTCGCAGGCGTCGCATGGGAGAAGCCCGAGATCGCGGCCCGGGTCTCGCTGACCTACAACTCCGAGATCGAGCACGATTTCGACACGACCGAGACCGGCCCGCTGGTCGATCCCGATGGCGATGCAGGCCCAGCGCCGGACCTGCCGCTTCTGGCGGGCGATTCCGTCACGACGGTCAAGACACCGCAAAGCTGGAACCTCGAATTCCAGACGGGCGTGGCACCCGACACGCTGGTCTTCGGTTCGGTCCGTTGGGTCGACTGGTCCGAATTCCGGGTCGATCCCGCGAACTTCGTGGCCGTCACCGGCGGGGGCCTGGTCGAACTGGAGGATTCGACCACCTACACCATCGGCATCGGTCGCAAGTTCAACGAGACCTGGTCCGGCTCGGCTTCGTTCACCTTCGAGAAGGCAGGCGACGACCTCGTCTCTCCTCTGGCGCCGACAAACGGACGCAAGGGCATCACCCTGGCCGCGATCTACAACCAAGGTCCGATGCGCGTCACGACCGGCGTGAACTACACCAAGCTGGGCGATGCGACGCCCGAAACCGGCACGCCCGACACCGCGCGCGCCGAGATGACCGACAGCCATGCCTGGGGCGTGGGCGTCCGGGTCGGCTACAGCTTCTGATCGGCCCGCGATGACAGGACGGCCCCGCCCGGCGCGGGGCCGTTTCGCGTTCGGGGCGCGGGTCTTTCAAAACCCCGGCGGGGCCGCTACCTAGAAGCACCGGTCAGTCGAAGGAAGCCCCGCATGATCTATCGCAGCGCAGCAGAATGGCGCGACAGCCCGTCGAAGCGGATCGTGCTGTTCGGCATGTCGGGTCTGGGCAAGACCTATCTGGCGACGATGCTGCGCCAGACGGGCGACTGGTTCCACTACTCGGTCGATTACCGCATCGGCACCCGCTACATGGGCGAATACATCGCCGACAATTTCAAGCGCGAGGCGATGCGCGTGCCGCTGCTGCGCGAATTGCTGATGTCCGACAGCGTCTACATCGCCAGCAACATCACGTTCGAGAACCTGGCCCCGCTGTCCACCTATCTGGGCAAGCCCGGCAGTCAGAGCCGCGGCGGCCTGCCCTTCGACGAATACCGCCGCCGCCAGAACCAGCACCAGCGGGCCGAGATCGCGGCCCTGCTGGACACGCGCCATTTCATCGAACGCGCGGACGACATCTATCGTATCCCGCATTTCGTCTGCGACAGCGGCGGGTCGATCTGCGAGGTGGTCGATCCGTCCGATCCCGACGATCCGGTCCTGTCGTCGCTGTCGCGCGACCTGCTGATGATCTGGATCGAGGGGTCGGACGCGCATACCGCCGAACTGGTGCGCCGCTTCGACCGCGCACCCAAGCCGATGTATTACCAGCCCCAGTTCCTGGAACGCGCCTGGGTCGCCTATCGCGTGGAAAAGGGGCTGGACGAACACGAGGTCAATCCCGACGACTTCATCCGCTGGACCTATGCCCGTGCGCTGGCGCACCGCCAGCCGCGCTATGCCGCGATGGCGAAGCTGGGCGTCACGGTCAAGGCCGAGGAAGTGGCCGAGATCCGCAGCCCAGGCGATTTCGACGACCTGATCGCGCTGGCCATCGCCCGCAAGGAAGACTGACATGCCCATCACGCTGAACGAGAACCTGCCCGCCTATCGCATCCTGTCGGAAGAAGGCGTCATGGTCATGTCGCCGGGTCGTGCCGCCACGCAGGACATCCGACCCCTGCGCATCGGGCTGTTGAACCTGATGCCCAAGAAGATCCAGACCGAGAACCAGTTCGCCCGCGTCATCGGCGCGACGCCGCTGCAGATCGACTTCCAGCTGATCCGCATGTCGGACCACGAAAGCCGCAACACCGCCGCCGACCACATGGAGAGCTTCTATCGCCCCTTCCGCGATGTCGAGGCCACGGGCGAGAAGTTCGACGGGCTGGTCATCACCGGCGCCCCGATCGAGCAGCTGCCCTTCGATCAGGTCACCTATTGGGACGAACTGGAACGGGTCTTCGCCTGGACCCAGACCCATGTGCATTCCACCTTCGGCGTCTGCTGGGGCGGCATGGCCATGGCATGGCATTTCCACCGGCTGGAAAAGCACCCCCTGCCCGCCAAGGCCTTCGGCTGCTTCCGCCACCGGAACCTGCAGCCCGCATCGCCCTATCTGCGCGGTTTCTCGGACGATGTGCTGGTCCCCGTCAGCCGCTGGACCGAAATCCGGCAAGAGGACGTGGACGCGCGCCCTGCACTGACCACCCTGCTGGCCAGTCCCGAGGTCGGCCCTTGCCTCGTGGCCGATCCGCGTCACCGCGCGCTCTATGTCTTCAACCATTTCGAATATGACAGCACGACGCTGAAGGAGGAATACGACCGCGACGTCGAGGCCGGCAAGCCGATCGCGGTGCCGCGGAACTACTATCCCGACGACGATCCCGCGCAGATGCCGTCGAACCGGTGGCGCAGCCATGCGCATCTGCTCTACGGTAACTGGATCAACGAGATCTATCAGACCACCTGGTACGACATGAACCGCATCGGAGAAGGGTAAGCCATGGTCCCCAAGGACATGCCGGAACTGCCGCTGGTCGGTCGCATCCGCGACTATCTGAAGAACGACGCGCCCAAGGATATCCGCAAGGCGATCGAAGATGGGCACAAGGACGACATCCTCGATCAGAGCTATCCCTATGACGGGGAAATGGACAAGGGCGACTACAACGACCACCTGGAGGCTCTGCAGATCCAGCTTGTCCGCATGATGCATTGCGTGATCCATCGCGGACAGCGCGTCGTCGTGCTGTTCGAGGGGCGCGACGCCGCGGGCAAGGGCGGCACCATCGAACGCGTGCGCGAGAACCTGAACCCGCGTTCGGCCTATATCGTGGCACTGCCCAAGCCCACCGAACGCGAATCGACGCAATGGTATTTCCAGCGCTATGTCGATCACCTGCCCGCCGCCGGGGAAATCGCCCTGTTCGATCGCAGCTGGTACAATCGCGGCGTCGTCGAACGCGTCTTCGGCTTCTCGACCGAACATCAGCGCAACGCCTTCTTCCGCCAGCTGCCCGGGTTCGAGCAGACGCTGGTCGATGACGGCGTGATCCTGGTCAAGCTGTGGCTGAACGTGGGCCGCGCCGAACAGCTGCGCCGCTTCCGCGACCGAGAGAAGGACCCGCTGAAGCAGTGGAAGCTGAGCCCCATCGACGTCGAGGGGCTGGCGAAATGGAACGATTACACCACCGCGATCCGCGACACGCTGAACCTGTCGCATTCCCCCATCGCGCCCTGGACCGTGATCCGGTCGGACGACAAGCGCCGCGCACGCATCGCGGCCATCCAGACCATCCTTCATGCGGTCGATTATGCAGGCAAGGATGTCGATGCGATCGGCATTCCCGACCCGAAGATCACCGGCGGCCCCGAGATCCTGGACGACTAGTCGTTTTTCTTGCGCAGGCCATGGGGCGGGGCTAGCGTTTCGGCAATGACTTCAATCGAAAGAGGCCGGAACACATGCGCTTGCTGACCACCACCATTCTTGCGGCATCGGCGGGTCTGCCCGCCTTTGCCGCCGATGGCGAACTGACCATCTTCGACTGGGCCGGCTTCGAGGTCCCCGCGATCTTCCAGGCCTATGTCGACCAGCATGGCGACAGCCCGACCTTCGCCTTCTTCGGCGATGACGACGAGGCGTTCCAGAAGATGGTCTCGGGATTCCGCGCCGATGCGGTCCATCCCTGCAGCCAGATGGTCGGCAAGTATCGCGATGCGGGCCTGATCGAACCCTGGGACACGGACCGCATCCCCAATTTCGACAAGATCGCGCCGCGCTTCCTCGATTCCGAGGTGTTCAAGGATGACGAGGGCGTCTGGTTCATCCCGGTCGACTGGGGCGCCACCGCCATCGCCTACAACACCGAAACCGTCCCGGCCGAGGATGTGGCCAGCCTGCAGGTCTTCACCGATCCGAAATACCAGGGCCGCACCTCGTTGCCCGACAGCGCGGACGATGTCTGGGCACTGGCCTATCTGGCGACCGGGACGACCGACTGGACCGATGTCAGCGACGAACAGTTCCAGGCTGCCGCCGACTGGCTGCGCGAGGCGCATCAGAACGTCGCCGCCTATTGGGCCGATCCGTCCGAACAGGCGCAGCTGATGGCCTCGGGGGCCGTGGATATCGCATGGTCCTGGAACGACGGTGTCGTCTATCTGCAGGATGACGATTATCCGGTGGGCTTCCAACGCGAGGCCGAGGAAGGATCCTCGACCTTCTTCTGCGGCTTCGTGAACGTGAAGGACGGTCCGGGCAGCGAAGACAAGCTGTACGACTTCATCAACGCCTGGCTGGCCCCCGAGGCAGGTCAGGGCCTGCTCGATGCCATCGGATACGGCCACAGCTCGACCGAGGCGATGGCCACGATCGAGGATCAGCCCGCCGTGCAGGAGGGCCTGTCCGATATCGACGTGCCGGTGCTGGCCCAGACGCCGAACGATCCCGAACAGCGTCAGCGCCAGCTGGCCGAGTTCGAGAAGATCAAGGCGGGCTTCTGATCCTGCCCCCTTGGGCGGCCCTTACATGAGGGCCGCTCATGATCTTCTGCAGAACTATGAATTTGCAGCCGTAGGGCTTGGGGCATATATCACGGGCTTCAAACGAAAGGCCGTTCCATGTCCCTGCCCCGATCGCCCGCATTCGATGCGCTGAACCGCGCTGCCGATGAACGCATCCTGATCCTCGACGGGGCGATGGGCACGCAGATCCAGGATCTGCACCTGTCCGAGGAGGATTACACAGGCCACGGGTCCGGCCATGTCTGCCGCCATCACAGCGACCATGCGCAGAAGGGCAACAACGACCTTCTGATCCTGACCCAGCCCGACGCGGTCGAGGAGATCCATTACCGCTATGCCATCGCGGGCGCCGATATCGTCGAGACGAACACCTTTTCGTCCACGACCATCGCGCAGGCCGATTACGGGCTGGAACACGCGGTCGAGGAACTGAACATCGAGGGCACGCGTGTCGTGCGTCGCGCGCTGGACCGCGCCACGGCCGAGGACGGCAAGCCCCGCTTCGTCGCAGGCGCGTTGGGGCCGACGAACCGCACGGCCTCGATCAGCCCGGACGTGAACGATCCGGGATTTCGCGCGATCAGCTTCGACCAGCTGCGCGTGGCCTATCTTCAGCAGGCGCGCGGGCTGATCAAGGGCGGGTCGGACATCCTGCTGATCGAGACGATCTTCGACACGCTGAACGCCAAGGCCGCGATCTTCGCCTGTCAGCAGGCGATGGAGGAGCACGGCCAGGCGATCCCGCTGATGATTTCGGGCACGATCACCGACGCATCGGGTCGGACGCTGTCGGGCCAGACCCCCACGGCATTCTGGTATTCGGTCCGCCACGCGAACCCCTGGACGGTTGGACTGAACTGCGCGCTTGGCGCTGCCGCGATGCGCCCCCACCTGGCCGAGATGTCGGGCGTCGCCGATACCCGCATCTGCGCCTATCCCAATGCCGGGCTGCCCAACGCCTTCGGCCAGTATGACGAGGGCCCAGACGACACCGCCCGTCAGGTCGCGGAATTCGCGGCCGAAGGGCTCGTGAACGTCGTCGGAGGCTGCTGCGGCACCACCCCCGACCATATCCGCGCCATCGCCGATGCGGTCGCCGCCCACAGCCCGCGAAAGGTCCTTGCCCATGTCTGATCGTCTGCTGCGCCTGTCCGGCCTCGAACCCTTCACGCTGACCTCGGACATCCCGTTCGTGAACGTGGGCGAACGCACCAACGTCACCGGCAGCGCGCGTTTCCGCAAGCTGATCAAGAACCGCGAATACGCCACCGCATTGGAGGTCGCGCGCGACCAGGTGGAAAACGGCGCGCAGATCATCGACATCAACATGGACGAGGGGCTGATCGACAGCCGTGCCACCATGGTCGAGTTCCTGAACCTGCTGGCCGCCGAACCCGACATCGCCCGCGTGCCGATCATGATCGACAGTTCCAAATGGGAGGTGATCGAGGCCGGGCTGCAATGCGTGCAGGGCAAGCCGGTCGTGAACTCGATCAGCATGAAGGAGGGAGAGGAGCAGTTCCGCCACCAGGCCAAGCTGTGCCTTGCCTATGGGGCCGCCGTCGTGGTCATGGCCTTCGACGAACAGGGCCAGGCCGACACCGCCGCCCGCAAGATCAAGATCTGCGAACGCGCCTACCGGATCCTGGTGGACGAGGTGGGCTTCCCCCCCGAGGACATCATCTTCGATCCCAACATCTTCGCCGTCGCCACGGGCATCGAGGAACACGACAATTACGGCGTGGATTTCATCGAGGCCACGCGCTGGATCCGTCAGAACCTGCCACATGCGCATGTGTCAGGGGGCGTGTCGAACCTGTCCTTCAGCTTCCGCGGGAACGAACCCGTGCGCGAGGCGATGCACGCGGTCTTCCTCTATCACGCCATCCAGGCCGGGATGGACATGGGCATCGTCAATGCCGGGCAGCTGGCCGTCTATGACCAGATCGACCCCGAACTGCGCGAGGCCTGCGAGGATGTCGTCCTGAACCGTCGCCGCGACGGGACCGAGCGCCTGCTGGAAATCGCCGAGCGGTTCCGGGGCGACGGCGGTGGCCAGAAGCGCGAGAAGGACCTGTCCTGGCGCGAATGGTCGATCGAGAAGCGCATGGAACACGCGCTGGTCAACGGCATCACCGAATATATCGAAGCCGATACCGAAGAGGCCCGCCAGGCCGCCGAACGCCCGCTGCATGTCATCGAAGGCCCGCTGATGGCCGGGATGAACGTGGTGGGCGACCTGTTCGGCGCGGGCAAGATGTTCCTGCCGCAGGTCGTGAAATCGGCGCGCGTGATGAAGCAGGCCGTCGCCGTCCTTCTGCCCTACATGGAGGAGGAGAAGCGCCAGGGCGGCAGCACCGAACGCGAAAGCGCGGGCAAGGTGCTGATGGCCACGGTCAAGGGCGACGTGCATGACATCGGCAAGAACATCGTGGGCGTCGTGCTGGCCTGCAACAATTTCGAGGTGATCGACCTGGGCGTGATGGTCCCGCCGCAGAAGATCCTGCAGGTCGCCCGCGATGAAAAGGTCGACATCATCGGCCTGTCGGGCCTGATCACGCCCTCCCTGGACGAGATGGTCCACGTCGCGGCCGAGATGGAGCGCGAGGGCTTCGACATCCCCCTGCTGATCGGCGGCGCGACGACCTCGAAGATCCATACGGCCGTCAAGATCGCGCCCCGCTATGATCGCGGGCAGGCCGTCTATGTCACCGATGCCAGCCGCGCGGTGGGCGTGGCCTCGGCGCTACTGTCGCCCACGCAGAAGGACGGCTATGTCGCGGATCTGCGGGCCGAATACGCGCAGGTGGCCGACCGCCATGAACGGTCCGAGGCCGCAAAGAGCCGCCTGCCGCTGGCATCCGCGCGCGCCAATGCCCTGGCCGTGGACTGGTCGGCCTATGCCCCCGTCGCCCCCGGTTTCACCGGCACCCGCGTGATCGAGGACTGGGACCTGGCCGAGATCGCGCGCTATATCGACTGGACGCCGTTCTTCCAGACATGGGAGCTGAAGGGCGTCTATCCCCGCATCCTGGAGGACGAGAAGCAGGGCGAGGCCGCCCGCCAGCTGTTCGCCGAGGCGCAGGACATGCTGGCCCGCATCATCGAGGGCAAGTGGTTCAAGCCGCGCGCCGTCGTGGGCTTCTGGCCCGCCAACGCCGTGGGCGACGACATTCGCCTGTTCACCGGCGACGACCGCACCGAAACGCTGGCCATGCTGCACACGCTGCGCCAGCAGGTGACCAAGCGCAACGGTCGCCCCAACGTGGCGCTGTCCGATTTCGTGGCCCCCGAGGGGATCGCGGATCATGTGGGCGGCTTCGTCGTGACGGCGGGCCCCGAGGAATCCGAGATCGCGGCGCGATACGAACGCGCGAATGACGATTACGGCGCGATCATGGTCAAGGCGCTGGCCGACCGCTTTGCCGAGGCCATGGCCGAGATGCTGCACGAACGCACGCGCCGCGAATTCTGGGGCTATGCCAAGGACGAGACCTTCGCCCCCGAGGAGCTGATCGGCGAACCCTATGCGGGCATCCGTCCCGCGCCGGGATATCCCGCCCAGCCCGATCACACCGAGAAGGAAACCCTGTTCCGCCTGCTGGATGCGACCGCCGCGACAGGCGTCGAACTGACCGAGAGCATGGCGATGTGGCCCGGATCCTCGGTCTCGGGTCTCTATATCGCGCATCCCGACAGCTATTACTTCGGGGTGGCCAAGATCGAGGAGGACCAGGCCCGCGATTACGCCGCGCGCAAGGGGATGTCCCTGGCCGAGGTGGAACGCTGGCTGGCGCCGGTCCTCAACTATGTCCCGGCCAAGGTGGAAACCGACGCCGCCTGACGAAAAAGGCCCGCGCATCGCTGCGCGGGCCTTTTCCTTCCGGGCGTCAGGCGCCCGGATCCTCGCGCAGCATCTGCCGGCCCAGGATGTGATCGGCGGCCTTCTCGCCCGTCATGATCGAGGGACCGTTCAGGTTGCCGTTCGTGATCCGCGGGAAGATCGAGCTGTCGGCCACGCGCAGCCCCTCGACCCCGATCACGCGCAGTTCCGGATCGACCACCGCCATCGGATCGTCGACCGCACCCACGCGGGCGGTGCCGCAGGGGTGATAGGCCGATTCCGCGTGCTCGCGGATGAAATCGTCGATCTCGGCGTCGGTCTGCGCGTGGTCGCCGGGCTGTATCTCGTCGCCGCGATATTCCGCGAAGGCCGGCTGATCGAAGATCCTGCGCGTATGCCGGATGGCCGCGCGGAACTCGGTCCAGTCGTCTTCATGCGACATGTAGTTGAAATGGATCTTCGGCGCCGCGTTCGGATCGGCGCTGGCCAGCCGCACGGTACCGCGCGACTTGGACCGCATCGGTCCGACATGCGCTTGGAACCCATGCCCCTGCGCCGCCGTCTTGCCGTCATAGCGGACGGCCAGCGGCAGGAAGTGGTACTGGATGTCGGGATAGGGCACGTCTTCGGTGGACCGGATGAAGCCGCAGCTCTCGAACTGGTTCGATGCGCCCAGACCGGTCTTCTGCAGCAGCCATTCCAACCCCACCCGGCTTTTGCCCAGCAGGTTGTAGTAGGTATACAGCGTGACGGGCTTGAGCGACTTGTACTGCATGTAGACCTCGAGATGGTCCTGCAGGTTTGCGCCGGCGCCCGGACGGTCCGACAGCGTCTGGATCCCGTGTTCGGCCAGGTGGTCGGCCGGGCCGATCCCCGACAGCATCAGCAGCTTGGGCGTGTTGATCGAACTGGCCGAGACGATCACCTCGCGCGAGGCGAGGACGGCCTTCACCTGACCCTTCTGTTCGATCTCGACACCCACCGCACGCTTGCCTTCGAACAGGACGCGGCGCGCAAGGCCGCGCACGACCGTCAGCTTGCCCGACTTCTTGGCCGGACGCAGATAGGCATTGGCCGTGGACCAGCGGCGACCCTTCCAGATCGTCGCCTCCATCGGGCCGAAACCCTCCTGCTGCTGCCCGTTGTAATCGTCGGTCCGGGGCCAGCCCGCCTGTTCGCCGGCCTTGATGAAGGTGTTGAACAGCGGGTTCTTGCGCTTGCCCCGCGACACGTGCAGCGGACCGCTGTCACCGCGCCAGGCCGAGGTCTGCGCCCCGGTCGGATCCCCGTGCCAGGTCTCCATCCGCTTGAAATAGGGCAGCACGCCGGCATAGTCCCAGCCCTCGGCGCCGCTTTCCTGCCAGTGTTCGTAATCCATGCGGTTGCCGCGCACGAAGACCATCCCGTTGATCGAGGACGACCCCCCCAGCACCTTGCCGCGCGGGGTGGCAAGGCGGCGGTTGCCCAGGCCCGCCTCGGGTTCGGAACTGAACCCCCAGTCGTAGCGGGCCATGTTCATCGGATAGGACAGCGCGCCCGGCATCTGGATGAAGGGGCCCATGTCGCTGCCGCCGAATTCGATCAGGGTCACGGTGCGACCCGCCTCGGTCAGGCGATAGGCCAGCGCGCAACCCGCGCTGCCGGCCCCGATGATGACGTAATCGGCGGTCGCGGCCGCCTTGGGCAGATCAGTAGGGTGCATCGACGCCTCCCATTCCGACATAGACGGATTTGAGCTGCGAATAATGCTCGATCGCGGCGGCCGAGTTCTCGCGGCCGACACCCGACAGCTTCACGCCGCCGAAGGGCATCTGCACGGGCGTCAGGTTGTAGGTGTTGATCCAGCAGGTCCCCGCCTGCAGGTTCGCGACCACGCGATGCGCCCGCGTCAGATCCCGCGTGAAAACGCCCGCGGCCAGGCCGAAGCCCGTGTCGTTGGCGCGGCGCACGACCTCATCCTCGTCGAAGAAGGCCAGCGTGGTCATGACCGGGCCGAAGATCTCGTCGCGGGCGATCTCCATGTCGTCGGTCGCGTCGGCGAAGACGGTGGGCGGGATGAACGCGCCCTCGCCCTCTCCTCCGCAGACGATCCGCGCGCCCGCGGTCTCGCCGCCCGCGATCATGGCGCGGATCTTGGCGGCCTGGGACGGGTTGATGATGGGGCCATGATTGGTGTCGGGGTCCAGCGGATCGCCCATGCGGATGTTGCGCACGCGTTCCACCAGCCGGTCGAGGAAGCGATCCTTGATGCCCTCTTGCAGGAAGACCCGCGTCCCGTTGGAACAGATCTGCCCCGAGCTGTAGAAATTCGCCAGGATCGCCGCGCTGACGGCATCCTCGATATTCGCGTCGTCAAAGACGATCAGGGGCGACTTGCCGCCCAGTTCCATCGTCACATGGCGCATCCCCTCGGCTGCGGCGGCATAGACCTTGCGGCCCGTGGGCACCGAGCCGGTCAGCGACACCTTGGCGATATCGGGATTGGTCACCAGCGACGCACCGACCTGACCGCGCCCCTGCACGACATTGTAGACGCCCGCGGGCATCCCGGCCTCGATGAAGATCTCGGCCAGCTTCAGCGCACCCAGCGGCGTTTCCTCGGACGGCTTGTAGACCATCGAATTGCCCATCGCGAGCGCGGGCGCGGCCTTCCAGCAGGCGATCTGGCTGGGATAGTTCCAGGCACCGATGCCCGCGCAGACGCCCAGGGGCTCACGCCGGGTATAGGCCCAGTCCTGACCCAGCGGGATCATCTGCCCGGTGACGGTCGCGGCAAGGCCCGCGTAATATTCCAGCGCCTCGGCCCCCGAAGGCCAGTCGGCCACCAGCGTCTCCTGGATGGGCTTGCCGGTATCCAGCGTCTCCAGCCGGGCAAGTTCCTCGTTGCGCTCTTCGATGATGCGGACGGCGCGCGACAGGATGCGACCACGTTCGACCGGGGCCATCGCGGCCCATTCGACCTGCGCGCGGCGGGCGGATGCACAGGCGCGTTGCACCTGCTCGGGCGATGCCTCGCGCAAGGTGGCGATGGTTTCGCCGGTGAAGGGATAGAGGACGGGCAGCTCGGGGCCCTCGCCCTCGACATATGCGCCATCGATGAAGAGGCTGGCTTTGGGTTGTGCGGAAAGGCTCATTTGAGGGTTTCCTCGAGATAGGACATGACTGTTTTCAGTGAAGCATCCGCATCGGTCGGCCCCGGCGTCAGGACGGCGCGCAGATAGACGCCGTCGATCAGTGCGCCCAGCGTCTCGGCGATGCGACCCGGGTCGTCGGTCAGCCCGCGCAGGGCGAAGATCAGGTTCGACCGCAGGCGGCTGCGATAGATTTCCAGCAGGCGCGCCGCGTCCTTGTTCACGAAGGACAGGGCATAGAAGTTCAGCCAGGCGCTGATCGTCTCGCGCTGGAAGTTCTGCGGCGCGAAGCTGGCCTGCACGATGGCGTTCACGCGCCCGCGCGGGCCGTGACCGGGCAGCGCCTCGCGCACCGACTGGCCATAGACGCGCAGGATGTAGCGCATGGCCGACAGGAATATCTGTTCCTTGGATCCGAAATAATGATGCGCCAGCGCGGGCGACATGCCCGCACGCTTGGCGATCTGGGCGACCGTCACGTCAAGCGATCCGGCCCGGCCGACCTCGTAGATGGCAGCGTTGATAAGCGCTGCTTTTCGGATAGGCTCTGCGCCAAGTTTCGGCATTCATGCACCACAAATGGAAAGAATTTCGTTGCTTTGCCGGGCCAACCTATCGTTAATTGACTGACCAATCAAGAACAGGGAGCCAAAAATGACCCTTTCGCGTATTGCGCTGGCCGCAGCCTTCGGCGCCGCGACCGCCCTTCCCGCCCTTGCGGCGGAACCCGAACAATGCGGAACCGTCGTCTTTTCGGACGTGGGCTGGTCCGACATCACCGCGACGACGGCGCTGACATCGACCGTGCTGCAGGCGCTCGGATATGAAACCGAGATCCGGCTGCTGTCGGTGCCCGTGACCTATACCGCGCTGTCCACCGACGACGTGGACGTGTTCCTGGGCAACTGGATGCCCACGATGGAGGCCGACATCGCCCCCTATCGCGACGAGGGCACCGTCGATACCGTCCGCACCAACCTGACCGGTGCGAAATACACGCTGGCCACGAACAAGGCCGGTGCCGATCTGGGCATCGCGGATTTCGCCGACATCGCGGCGCAGAAGGATGCGCTGGACGGCAAGATCTACGGGATCGAGCCGGGCAATGACGGCAACCGCCTGCTGCTGGAGATGGTGGCCGAGGACCAGTTCGACCTGGGCACCTTCGAGATCGTCGAATCCAGCGAACAGGGCATGCTGGCGCAGGTGGGCCGCGCGAAGAATTCGGGCGATCCCATCGTCTTCCTGGGCTGGGAACCGCACCCGATGAACGCCCAGTTCGAAATGACCTATCTGACCGGGGGCGACGACATCTTCGGCCCCGATCTGGGCGGTGCCGAGGTGCGCACCAACACCCGCGCGGGATATGTCGAGGAATGCCCGAATGTCGGCAAGCTGCTGTCGAACCTGGAATTCACCCTGGCCATGGAAAACGAGGTCATGGGCAAGATCCTGAACGACGGCCAGGACCCGATGGAGGCCGCCGCCGAATGGCTGGCCGGCAACCCCGATGCCGCGACGCCCTGGCTGGTCGATGTCACGACCGTGGACGGGAACGACCCGCAGGCGGCTCTGGACGCCGCGCTGGAAGGCTGACACATCCCTGCCGGGCGCGGCATCCGTCGTGCCCGGCATTCCATTCCCGACAGGCAGAGGCGCGATGATGGAGCAGCTCACCCAGTGGGTCACCGACAACAAGATCCCGGTCGGCCGCACGGCCAAGGCCGTGTTCGACTGGCTGAACGCCAATGCGGCCCCCCTGTTCAACGTGATATCGGATGCGATGGACGGGCTGATCGACGGCGTTCTGGGCGCGTTGGAAGCGCCTCATCCCTTCGTCTTCATCCTGATTGCCATGGCGCTGACCTATGTCCTGCAGCGGCGCCTGCCCGTCTGCCTGCTGATGGGCGCGGGCCTGCTGTTCGTGCTGAACCAGGGATATTGGGATGAGACGCTGCAATCCCTGACGCTGGTGCTGTCGGCCTGCATCGTCTGCATGGCGATCGGGGTGCCGGTGGGGATCGCGGCGGCGCACCGGCCCCGGCTCTATGCCTGGATGCGGCCCGTGCTGGACCTGATGCAGACCCTGCCGACCTTCGTCTATCTGATCCCGGCCATCGTCTTCTTCGGCATCGGCATGGTGCCGGGGCTGCTGGCGACGGTCATCTTCGTGCTGCCCGCGCCCATCCGGCTGACTCAGCTGGGCATATCCTCGACCCCCGCCGCGCTGACCGAGGCCGCGACCGCCTTCGGCGCGACCCCCCGCCAGCTGCTGTGGAAGGTCGAACTGCCAAGCGCCCTGCCCCAGATCATGGCCGGGCTGAACCAGACCATCATGCTGTCGCTGTCCATGGTCGTGATCGCGGCCCTTGTCGGCGCATCGGGACTGGGCGTTCCGGTCGTGCGGGCGCTGAACAGCGTGAACACCTCGCTCGGCTTCGAATCGGGCTTCGTCATCGTCGTCGTGGCCATCCTTCTGGACCGGATGCTGCGCATGGAGGGCCGCAAATGACCGACACCCGACGCACGGCGGTCGAATTCGACCGCGTCAGCATCGTCTTCGGCGACCGCCCCGCCTGTGCCCTGCCCCTGATGGACGAGGGGCTGGAACGCGGCCCCATCAAGGAAGAGACCGGCCAGGTCCTGGGCGTCCACGACTGTTCGCTGTCCGTGGACGAGGGCGAGATCCTCGTGCTGATGGGGCTGTCCGGGTCGGGCAAGTCCACGCTGCTGCGCGCGGTCAACGCCCTGAACGACGTCTGCCGCGGCGAGGTGCGCATCCGCCGGGGCGACCGGATGGTCAGCGTGACCGGCGCGGGCAAGAGGAACCTGCGCGACATCCGCCTGCGCAATGTCGCGATGGTGTTCCAGCAATTCGGTCTGCTGCCATGGCGGACGGTGCGCGACAATGTGGGGCTGGGCCTGGAACTGGCCGGTATCTCGACTGCCGAACGCCGCGAACGGGTCGAACGGCATCTGCAGACCGTGGGGCTTGCCGATTGGGCCGACCGCAAGGTGGGCGAATTGTCGGGCGGGATGCAGCAGCGCGTGGGCCTTGCCCGCGCCTTCGCGACCGAGGCGCCCATCCTGCTGATGGACGAACCCTTCAGCGCGCTGGACCCGCTGATCCGTGCCCGCCTTCAGGGCGAGCTGCTGGAACTGCAGGCCAGGACCGGGCGCACCATCATCTTCGTCAGCCACGATCTGGACGAAGCCTTCAAGCTGGGCAACCGCATCGCCCTGATGGAGGGCGGGCGCATCGTCCAGATCGGCACCGCCCGCGACATCATCGCGAACCCGGCCAACGAATATGTCGCGGATTTCGTGGCGCATATGAACCCGCTCGGGGTGCTGACGGCCGAGGATGTGGCCGAGCCGGGCGAGGCAGAGGGCGATCCCGTGCCCCGCGACATGCCGGTTCGCGACGTGATGGACAGGCTGGCGGGCGATACCGCCATCCCGGTCCAGGGCGGCGGGCGCATCACGCGGGCCGCGGTGCTTGCGCGCCTGATCGATCCGCGGGGCTGAGGATCAGCTGTATTGCAGGTCGCGGTGATACCGGACCAGCAGCGCCATCCCCAAGGCCGTCAGCCCCATGCCCACCCCGAAAAGATAGGCGAGGCTGACGTAATCCCCGATATAGGACGGGAAGAACGAACGCCGCATCTGACCGATGACATGGATCAGCGGGTTGTACCACAGCCAGTCCTGGTAGGGCTGGGGCACGTCGTCGAAGATGAAGAACAGCCCCGACAGCAGGAACAGCGGGCGGGTCAGGATGCTCCAGATCGACTGCCACCAGTCGAACGCCTGGAACAGGAAGCTGTTCATCACCCCCACCCCGGTGCCGATCGTGACGGCCATCAGCATGGCCAGGGCGATTCCCCCGATCTGCGGCTCGGTCCGTGTCTCCATCATCATGCAGATGCCCGTGAAGATCACGATGGCCACCATCAGCTGCGTGATGGTGTTGAAGATGACCCGCGCGATCAGCGCATCCATGAAGGTCACCGCCGGATAGGCCAGAAGCGGCTTGGAATACCCGACCGCGTTCGACACCTTCCCCGATATGTCCATATAGGCCATGAAGGGAACCATGCCCGTCGCATAGAAGATCGCGAAATTCGTCCCGATCGGCGGCGCACGAAACCCGAGCGAGAAGATCATGGTCAGCATGACGATGCCGCCCACGGGTTCCAGGATCGCCCAGATATAGCTGCCGCGCCCGCGCCCGTTGCTGGTCTGCATCTCGCGCAGGATCAGGGCGGTGATGGCGCGGAAGCTGGCATGGCTGCGGTGCTTGCGGACCTCCTTCAGCTGCCGGGGCCGCGTGGCGCGCGTCTGGGTGGGGAATGCAGGTTTCCGGAACGGTGGGGTGTCGGACATCAGCCGCGCCTTCTGGGTTCGCGATCCCGCCGATCCATCGGCGCTGGAACTGTCGCCTGCGCTTATGTATGAGGTCGTCTGGAAGTGCAACAGACAGGCGGGGCCACGCACATGTCCGCTGAGGACCAGACACCCGGCACGACGACCGAGGCAGCCGCGAACCGGCCCGACGGTCGATCCCCCGATACCCAATCCACCGAAGGCCGGACCCAGGGACCGGCCCAGGGCCGCGGCAACGCGCAAGGCCCGAACAGACAGCCCCAGGGCGGCCCGCGTCAGGGTCCGGGTCACGGCCCGCAGGGCCAAGGTCCGGGCAAGGGTGGACCCGGCCCCAAGGGTCAGGGCCCCCGGGCACGCGCGCAGATGCATCGCATGAAGGCCGCGAAATCCGATGCAGCAACCAATGCCGCGCAGAAGCAGCGTATCCAGCAGGCACGCGAGAAGATGGCCGCGGCCCCCGTGGCACCGCCCGCCACCCGGGCCAAGGTGCAGAAACGCCATCGCGGTCTTGTCGGTGCCTTCGTGCTGGGCGTGATCCTGCCCACCGCGATCGCCGGCGGTTATCTCTATACGCGGGCCGTGGACCAGTATGCCTCCTATGTCGGGTTCTCGGTCCGGTCCGAAAGCGCGGGCACGTCGACCGACGTGCTGGGCGGGCTCAGCTCGCTGGTGGGTGTCACGTCCAGCTCCACCTCGGATACCGACGTCCTCTTCAAGTTCATCCAGAGCCGCGATCTGGTCGAACGCGTGGACCAGCGCATGAACCTGCGCGAGGTGTGGTCGAAGGCGCCGGGCGATCCGATCTTCGGCTTCCGCGGCAACGATTCCATCGAGGCGCTGGTCAAGGAATGGGAACGCAAGGTCCGCATCCAGTACAATGACGGCATGATCGACCTTCGCATCCTGGCCTTCGATCCGCAGGACGCGCAGGGCATATCGCAGGCGATCCTGGACGAGGGCACCGTCCTCATCAACGAGCTGAACGACATCAGCCGCGAGGACGCGCTGCGCTACGCCCGCGACGAGCTGGAGCGCGCCCAGGAACGCCTGCGCGCCGCGCGTCAGGCGGTGACGGAATTCCGCAACGAATACCAGATCGTGGACCCCGAGGCCGATGTGCAGGGCCAGGTCGGCGTCGTCACCTCGCTTCAGACGCAGCTGGCCGAACAGCTCGTCTCGCTCGGGCTGCTGCGCGCGAATGCCCAGCCCGAGGATCCGCGCATCGCCCAGACCGAGCTGCGCGTGCAGGTCATCCGCGAACAGATCGACGACGAACGTCAGAAGGTCGGCACCAATACCGAAGACGTCGCCCTGTCCGAGGTGGTGGGCCAGTACGAGACGCTGGCCGTGGATCGGCAATTCGCCGAAACCAGCTATACCACCGCGCTGGCCGCATTCGAATCCGCCCGGGCCGAGGCTGTGCGCCAGTCGCGTTACCTTGCGCCCTATATCCGCCCGACCCTTGCCCAGGAACCCGAGTTCCCGCAGCGCGGGCGCCTTCTGGCCATGATCTTCGGCTTCCTGACGCTGGCATGGATCATCGGCTGCCTCGCCTTCTACAGCCTGCGCGACCGGCGATGATCCGACTGCAGAACCTGACCAAGACCTATACGCTGAACGGACGCAGCAAGGTGGTGGCCGACAACATCACGGCCACCTTTCCCACCGGCGTGTCGGTTGCGCTTCTGGGGCGGAACGGCGCGGGCAAATCTTCGCTTCTGCGGATGATCTCGGGGGCGATGCTGCCAACGTCGGGGCAGATCCTGTCCACCGGCACGATCAGCTGGCCGGTGGGTTTCGCAGGGTCGTTCAGTGCGGAACTGACCGGCGAACAGAACTGCCGCTTCGTCGCGCGCGTCTATGGCATCGACACCGAGGAGGTCCTGGCCTTCGTCGAGGATTTCGCCGAGCTGGGGGATCACTTCCACCTGCCGCTGCGCAGCTATTCCTCGGGGATGAGGTCGCGTCTGGCCTTCGGACTGTCGATGGCCGTGCCCTTCGACACCTATCTGGTGGACGAGGTGTCGGCCGTGGGCGACGCATCGTTCAAGGCCAAGTCGAACCACGTCTTCAACCACCGCCTGGCCCAGGCCGGCGCCGTGGTCGTGTCGCATTCCATGGGAATGCTGCGGGCCGTCTGCACATCGGGCGCGGTGCTTGAGAACGGCAAGCTGTTCTATTTCGACGATATCGACGACGCCATCGCCATGCATATGGAAAACATGGAACAGGCCCGCCACGAGATGTGACGATCCGATGTCACCCTGCAGCAAGGGGGTGGATCAATTTCACCATCGCTCCTAATCTTCGCCGAAGGTAGGAGATGGGAATCCATGAAAATCATAGTATTGGGCGGCGACGGTTTTTGCGGCTGGCCCACCGCACTGCATCTCTCGGCCCGAGGGCACGAGATCGTGATCGTGGACAACCTGTCTCGACGCAAGATCGACGTGGAGCTGGAGGTCACGTCGCTGACCCCGATCAGGCCGCTTGGAGAACGCGTCCGCGCCTGGTCGGAACTGACCGGCCGCCAGATCCGCACCGTCGATCTGACCGTGGGGCAGGATTACGACCGCCTGCTGGCCCTTCTGCAGACCGAGCGCCCCGACGCGATCATCCATTTCGCCGAACAGCGCGCCGCGCCCTATTCCATGAAATCCAGCCGGCACAAGCGCTATACCGTCAGCAACAACCTGAATGCGACGAACGACGTGCTGGCCGCGATCGTGGAATCCGGCCAGGACATCCACCTGGTCCATCTGGGGACGATGGGCGTCTACGGCTATGGCACGGCGGGGATGAAGATCCCCGAAGGCTACTTGGACGTGACGGTCGATACGGCCAACGGCCCCCACCAGCAGCAGATCCTCTATCCCGCCAATCCGGGCAGCATCTATCACATGACCAAGACGCAGGATCAGCTGTTCTTCTTCTACTACAACAAGAATGACGGGCTGCGGATCACCGACCTGCATCAGGGCATCGTCTGGGGCACCCAGACCGAGGAGACGGCGCGGGACGAGCGTCTGATCAACCGCTTCGATTACGACGGGGATTACGGCACGGTGCTGAACCGTTTCCTGATGCAGGCGGCGATCGATTACCCGATGACGGTGCACGGGACCGGCGGGCAGACCCGCGCCTTCATCCATATCCAGGATACCTGCCGCTGCATCGAACTGGCGCTGATGACCCCGCCCGCGGCGGGCGACCGGGTGCGCATCCTGAACCAGATGACCGAGACGCATCGCGTGCGCGATCTGGCGCAGATGATCGCGGACCGGACGGGGGCGCGGATCGCGCTGCAGCGCAACCCCCGGAACGAGGCCGACGAAAACGACCTCCATGTCGCGAATGACGGCTTCCTGGGTCTGGGACTGCAGCCGATCAAGCTGCAGGACGGATTGCTGGCCGAGGTGCAGGACATCGCCAGACGCTATGCCCATCGCTGCGACCGTACCAAGATCCCCTGCGTGTCGGAATGGCGCCCGCAGGCGGCGGCGGAATGACGAATGCGGGCCGGGCGTTTCCCGGCCCGCATTCCCCCTACTGGACCTTGACCCAGGTCTGGCTCTTGCAGATGAGACCGCCCGCGACGCAGCCCGACAGGCTCATCCTGTCGCCTGACACGGAAGCCTTGCCGTTATAGACCTTGTCGTTCGCGGGCCGCCACACGCGCCCCTCGTAGGCGCCGCCGCCCCGGGGGGCCATGTCGATGACGATCTGTCGCCCGATATTGGGCGAGCGGTATTCGGCCCCGTCCTTGAACGTGCGGTTGATGGTGCCGCAGAAAGCCCCGCCGCATGGTGCGATGGTGACATGGGCGAATGCCCCCTCGTCGGGCTGGGTCTGCCAGATGCCCTCGATCGGGTCGGCGGATGCCGCCCCCGCGGCCAGTGCGAAACCGGCCGCAAGAATGAATTGACGCATGATCCCTCCTCCTCAGGATGGGATCAGATTGCGCGGCCCCCGTCCGCGCTGGCAAGCGTAACGTAGGGTCCGCCACTTGCCCCACGGGGCCTGTCATGCCAAAGGGATGCGACCCCGATCCACGCCCCGGAGCTTGCAGATGATCCTCTATCCCGCCATCGACCTCAAGGACGGCAATTGCGTGCGCCTGCTGCGCGGCGACATGGAGGCCGCGACCGTCTTCGGGACCGACCCGGCGGCGCAGGCGCGCGCCTTTCAGGATGCCGGTGCGCAATGGTTGCACCTGGTCGATCTGAATGGCGCCTTCGCGGGCCGTCCGGTCAATGCCGAGGCGGTCGAGGCGATCCTTGCACGCACCGACATTCCCGCCCAGCTGGGCGGCGGCATCCGCGACATGGCCACGATCGAGGCCTGGATCGCCCGCGGCCTGTCCCGCGTCATCCTGGGCACCGTCGCGGTCGAGAACCCCGACCTGGTGCGCGAGGCCGCTGCCGCCTTCCCGGGCAAGATCGCGGTGGGCATCGATGCGCGCGGCGGGCGCGTGGCGACGCGCGGCTGGGCGACCGAGACCGACGTCATGGCCACCGACCTTGCCCGCCAGTTCGAGGATGCCGGCGTGGCCGCGATCATCTATACCGATATCGATCGCGACGGCGCGATGGGCGGCCCGAACATCGCCGCGACCGAGGCGCTGGCCCGCGCCGTCGATATTCCGGTCATCGCATCGGGCGGCGTGTCGTCGCTGGACGACCTGCATGCGCTCAAGGCGACCGGCGCCATCTCGGGGGCGATCTCGGGGCGGGCGCTCTATGACGGGGCGCTGGATCTGCGCCAGGCGCTGGCCGCGCTGGCCTGAGCCGGAAGGAAAGGTTGAAGCGATGCTGAAGACCCGCATCATCCCCTGCCTGGACGTGGCCGATGGCCGCGTGGTCAAGGGCGTGAACTTCGTGGACCTGCGCGACGCGGGCGATCCGGTCGAGGCCGCGCGCGCCTATGACGCCGCCGGCGCGGACGAGATCTGCTTTCTGGACATCCACGCGACGCACGAGAACCGCGGCACCATGTTCGACCTGGTGACGCGGACCGCCGAACAATGCTTCGTGCCGCTGACGGTTGGCGGGGGCGTGCGCACGTCCGAAGACGTGCGCGCCCTGCTGCTGGCGGGGGCCGACAAGGTCAGCTTCAACAGCGCCGCCGTGGCCGATCCCGATGTCGTGGCGCGTGCGGCGGACCGCTTCGGCAGCCAGTGCATCGTGACCGCCATCGACGCCAAGACCGTGGCGGACGGACGGTGGGAAATCTTCACCCATGGCGGCCGCAAGCCCACCGGCATCGACGCCGTGGAATTCGCACGCCTCGTCGAATCGAAGGGCGCAGGAGAGATCCTGCTGACCTCGATGGATCGGGACGGCACGCGGTCGGGCTTCAACATCGGCCTGACGCGCGCCATCGCGGACGCGGTGAACATCCCGGTCATCGCATCGGGGGGCGTCGGCACGCTGGATCACCTGGTCGAAGGCGTCACCGAAGGCCATGCCAGCGCCGTGCTTGCGGCATCCATCTTCCATTTCGGCACCCATACCGTGGCCGAGGCCAAGGAATACATGGCTGCCGCGGGCATCCCCATGAGGTTGACATGACCGCCCTCGACCGTCTTGCCGCCACCATCGAGGCCCGCAAGGGGGCCGATCCCGACGGCAGCTGGACCGCGAAGCTGCTGGCCAAGGGCCCCGAGAAATGCGCCGAGAAGTTCGGCGAGGAGGCCGTCGAGGCCATCATCGAAGCGGTGAAGGGCGACCGCGCGCGCCTTGCATCCGAGGCTGCGGACGTTCTCTATCACCTGATGGTGATGCTGGCCGCGCGCGATGTCACGCTGGCGGATGTCGAGAAAGAACTTGCCCGTCGCGAAGGCGTTTCGGGCATTGCCGAGAAGGCCTCGCGGGGGCAATAGGCCCGTTCGAACCGCGAGACCCTTTCCCTTGGGATATGCAAGGGGCTATAAGCGCCGCAATCGCCGCCACGGGCGGCACCGAAAAAACATGGCAGAGGACGGCATGACCAACGATTCCAAGCAGGGCAAGCACCACGAAGGCGACGTGGCCTTCATCCAGTCGCTGGCCGAATTGCTGAACGCAAGCGAACTGAGCGAAATTCAGGTCGAACGGGAATATGGCGAACATGACCGGCTGACGGTCAGCCTGGCCAAGCAGGGCCCGCAGCAGGTCGTCTATGCCGCCAGCGCCCCGGCCGGTGCACCCGCCCCCGCGGCGGCCCCTGCAGCCGCGCCCGCCGCGGCATCGGCACCCGCGGTCAGCGAAGACCCGGCCAGCCTGCCCGGCGCCGTGACCTCGCCCATGGTGGGCACCGCCTATCTGGCAGCCGAACCCGGTGCCGCGGCCTTCGTGCAGATCGGCCAGACCGTCGCCGAAGGCGAGACGCTGATGATCGTCGAGGCGATGAAGACCATGAACCACATCCCGTCGCCGCGTGCGGGCACGGTCAAGCGGATCCTGGTCGATGACGGCGCGCCCGTCGAATTCGGCGCCCCCCTGATGGTCGTCGAGTAAGGCTTGCCCATGTTCGACAAGATCCTCATCGCCAACCGGGGCGAGATCGCGCTGCGCGTGATCCGCGCCTGCCGCGAGATGGGCATCGCCTCGGTCGCGGTCCATTCGACCGCCGACGCGGATGCGATGCATGTCCGCATGGCAGACGAATCCGTCTGCATCGGCCCTGCCCCCTCGGGGCAGAGCTATCTCTCCATGCCCGCCCTGATCTCGGCCTGCGAGATCACCGGCGCGCAGGCCATCCATCCGGGCTACGGTTTCCTTTCGGAGAACGCGGGCTTCGTGCAGATGGTCGAGGATCACGACCTGACCTTCATCGGTCCGCGTGCGGAACATATCCGCATCATGGGTGACAAGATCACCGCCAAGGACACGATGAAGAAGCTGGGCGTTCCCTGTGTCCCGGGCAGCGAAGGCGGCGTCGATGACGTGGACGACGCCAAGCGGATCGCGGGTCAGATCGGTTATCCGGTCATCATCAAGGCGACGGCCGGCGGCGGCGGTCGCGGCATGAAGGTCGCCAAGGACGAGGCGGGCCTCGAGGTCGCGTTCCGCACCGCGCGGGCCGAGGCAAAGGCCGCCTTCGGCAATCCCGACGTCTATATCGAGAAATACCTGCAGAAGCCCCGCCATATCGAGATCCAGGTCTTCGGTGACGGCAAGGGCCGCGCAGTCCATCTGGGCGAACGCGACTGCTCGTTGCAGCGCCGTCACCAGAAGGTGCTGGAAGAGGCCCCCGGCCCGTCCATCAGCGCAAGCGAACGCGCGCGCATCGGCAAGATCTGCGCGGATGCCGTGGCCGAGATCGGCTATTCCGGTGCGGGCACGATCGAGTTCCTCTACGAGGATGGCGAGTTCTACTTCATCGAGATGAACACCCGCCTGCAGGTCGAACATCCGGTCACCGAGGCGATCTTCGGCGTCGATCTTGTCCGGCAGCAGATCCTGGTCGCCGCGGGCGAGGAGATGGAATTCCGCCAGGAGGACCTGACCATTGGCGGCCATTCGATCGAAGTGCGTATCAATGCCGAGAAGGTGCCGACATTCTCGCCCTGCCCCGGCAAGATCACCCAGTATCACGCGCCGGGCGGCCTTGGCGTGCGGATGGATTCCGCGCTCTATCAGGGCTATTCGATCCCGCCCTATTACGACAGCCTGATCGGCAAGCTGATCGTGCATGGCCGGGACCGCGACGAGGCGCTGGCACGTCTGTCGCGCGCCCTGGGCGAACTGATCGTGGACGGGGTGGACACCACCGTTCCGCTGTTCAACGCCCTGCTGCAAGAGCCCGACATCCAGACGGGCAACTACTCCATCCACTGGCTCGAGCGGTGGCTGGAGAAGAACTTCGCCTGAGGCCCCCCGGTGCTGAGGCCGCCGGTGCTGACGCCCGCGCAACTGCTGAACGGCTATGCGCGCGGCGTCTTCCCGATGGCCGAAAGCGCCGATGACGACCGGCTCTGGTGGTTCGATCCACCGATGCGGGGCGTGCTGCCCATCGGCGGCATTCACGCCTCGCGCTCGCTTCGGCGCGACCTGCGCCGGGGCGGTTGGTCGGGACATTTCGGCGATTTCGCGACGGTCGTGCGGGCCTGTGCGGATCGCGAAAGCACCTGGATCAACGAACCGCTGTTCAGCCTGTATCTGCAATTGAACGCGATGGGCCATGCCCATGCGATCGAGGTCAGGCAGGACGGCATCTTCGCAGGCGGCATCTTCGGGGTGACGCTCGGCGCGGCGTTCTTTGGCGAATCCATGGTGTCGGCGCGGACGAACGGGTCGAAGATGGCCCTGCTCTGGACCTCGTCCCACTTGGCGCGCTGCGGCTTCAGGCTGTTCGACACCCAGTTCCTGACGCCGCATCTGGAACGGATGGGCGGGTTCGAGATACCGCGAACCGCCTATCGCCGTCAGCTGGCGGTCGCCCTGTCACGCAATGCGGATTTCGGCGCGGCGCCGCTTCCGGATGCCGATCAGCTCTGGCAGGAAATCACCCAAACGTCGTAGCGCGCATCGTCCAGCGCCGACAATGCGGGCGAGCTGGCCATCATCCAGCCGCTGAACACGGTCGCGTTCTGCCGCAGATCGGTGATGATCAGCTGCGCATAGGCATCCGAACTGGGATCGGCGGTCGGATAGCGGCATTCGCCCAGGCGAACCTCCAGCCTGCCATAGCGGACGGCCTCGCCCACCGACAGACGCAGATCGGTCGTCTGGCCCGAGACCTTGTCGAGGCCACGCAGCAGCGCGCCATCCGCGCCCGTCACCTCTTGCGCGGCAAGCGGCGTAGCGGTCAGGGCGGCAAGCATGGCGGCACGGATCATGGCTCATCCCCCTCGGAAGCCTGGCTGTCCACGAATTTCAGCATCAGCTGCAGAAGGCTGACGGCCCCCTGGACATCCTCGATCTCTCCGCCCGGGGGGATGTCGTCAAGGCTGCCGCCCGGCTGGATCTGGATATAGGCGCCGCCAAGCAACCCGTCCGACTGGATGATCGCGGCGCTGTCTGCGGGCAGCACGATCTCGTCGGGAATGCGCAGCACGGCATCGGCCATGTAGCTCTGCGGGTCCAGCCTTACATCCGACACTTTGCCGATGGGAACGCCCGCCATGCGGATCTCGGTCCCGACGGCAACCCCATCGACATCGGGAAAGGATGCCGTGACCTCGTAGCCGCCGGTCGAAAATCGTCCCTGTGCGGCCCAGCCGAGGAAACCCGCCGCAACCGCCAGAACGACCGCACCGGCGATCAGTTCGGCCCTGGCCGTTCCTGCATCGCTTGCGGCGGTCATCTTATTCCGGCTGCCAGGCTTCGTAATCGCTGCGCTTGGCCGGTTCGGCACGATAGAGCGAGCCCGCCGGCACATAGGCCCCATCCGTCCCGGTCAGGTTCGGCTGATGCGGCTTTTCCCACGGCTTGTGCTGCAGGGGAACCTCGGTCGGGGCCTCGTTCCAGGTATGGTGCAGCCAGCCATGCCATTCGGGGTCGATGCGGCTGGCCTCGGCCTCGCCGGAATAGATGACCCAACGGCGTTTGGCGTCCTTGCTTTGATAGAAGACGTTGCCCTGCGCGTCCTCGCCCACCTTGGTACCGTTGCGCCAGGTCCAGAACTGGGTGTTGACGGTCTGGCTGTTCCACCAGGTCAAAGCGCGAAGCAGAAAGGACATGTCGGGAACCCTCGAACGGTTTTGGTTGATATGCCCCAGTTTCGGGCCGGGGTCCAGATCCCCGCGCGATGCGGGGATCCGGGCCGCGACGGATCAGCCCGCCGTCGCGCTTTCCTTCTTCTGATCCGTATGGATCAGCAGTGGCTTGACCGAGCTGTTGCCCACAGCATCCTCGTTCACGACGACTTCCTCGACGCTGTCCATGCCGGGCAGTTCGAACATGGTGTCCAGCAGGATCTCTTCCATGATCGAGCGCAGGCCGCGAGCACCGGTCTTGCGTTCGATCGCACGCTTGGCGATCGCCTGAAGCGCATCCTCGGTGAAGGTCAGCTGCACGCCCTCCAGGTCGAACAGGCGCTGATACTGCTTGACGAGCGCGTTCTTCGGCTTGGTCAGGATGATGATCAGCGCTTCCTCGTCCAGATCGGTCAGCGTCGCGATGACCGGCAGACGGCCCACGAATTCCGGGATCAGGCCGAATTTCAGCAGATCCTCGGGCTCCAGTTCCTTGAAGGTCTCGCCCACGCCCTGGTCGGTGTTTTCCTTGACCGAAGCGCCGAAGCCCATCGCAGTGCCCTTGTTGCGCTGCTGGATGATGCGATCCAGACCCGCGAAGGCGCCGCCGCAGATGAACAGGATGTTCGTCGTGTCCACCTGCAGGAATTCCTGCTGGGGATGCTTGCGACCGCCCTGCGGCGGGACGCTTGCGACGGTACCCTCCATGATCTTCAGAAGGGCCTGCTGCACGCCCTCGCCCGACACGTCGCGGGTGATCGAGGGGTTGTCGGACTTGCGCGTGATCTTGTCGACCTCGTCGATATAGACGATGCCGCGCTGTGCGCGCTCGACATTGTACTCGCTCGATTGCAGCAGCTTCAGGATGATGTTCTCGACATCCTCGCCCACATAGCCCGCTTCGGTCAGCGTCGTCGCGTCGGCCATGGTGAAGGGAACGTCCAGGATACGCGCCAGCGTCTGGGCCAGCAGCGTCTTGCCGCAACCCGTCGGGCCGATCAGCAGGATGTTCGACTTCGCAAGCTCGATATCGCCCTTCGCACCGTGGTTCAGACGCTTGTAGTGGTTGTGCACCGCCACGGACAGGACGCGCTTGGCATGTTCCTGCCCGATGACGTAATCATCCAGCACGCCGCAGATCTCGCGCGGGGTCGGAACGCCCTCGCCGGACTTCAGGCCCGAGGATTTCGTTTCCTCGCGGATGATGTCCATGCACAGTTCGACGCATTCGTCGCAGATGAACACCGTCGGACCCGCAATCAGCTTGCGGACCTCGTGCTGGCTCTTGCCGCAAAAGCTGCAATAGAGCGTGTTCTTGCTGTCGCTGCCGGACTGGTTCGCCATCGTCCACTTCCTTCATTGCCGCAGGCAGGTATCGTCTGCGGGCAGAGCGCGGGTTCATTCCCGCACGCCGCATTCCTTGGGCGTGGTCGGGGGCTGCGGAACACCCCCCGACCGGTTGCTTCCCATGTTAGGGATTGGCCGGGTCGGTCACAATCCCCAAGCCGTTATTTCTTCTCGGGCTCGGCCTTGCCGCGGGGTGCCACGACTTCGTCGATCAGGCCCCAGTCCTTGGCTTCCTCGGGCGACATGAAGCGGTCGCGCTCCAGCGCCTCCTCGACCTTCTCCAGCGGGTTGCCGGTATGCTGGACATAGATCTCGTTCAGGCGGCGCTTCAGCTTCTCGGTCTCGCGCGCGTGGATCAGGATGTCGGTCGCCTGACCCTGATACCCGCCCGAGGGCTGGTGCACCATCACGCGGCTGTTGGGCAGCGAATAGCGCAGGCCCGGCTCGCCCGCGGCCAGCAGCAGCGACCCCATGGACGCCGCCTGCCCCACGACCAGCGTCGAGACGCGCGGACGGATGTACTGCATCGTGTCGTAGATCGACAGGCCCGAGGTGACGACGCCACCGGGGCTGTTGATGTACATGCTGATGTCCTTGTTCGGGTTCTCGGCCTCGAGGAACAGCAGCTGGGCGCAGATCAGCGTCGACATGCCGTCATGCACCGGCCCCGAAACGAAGATGATCCGCTCCTTCAGCAGTCGCGAGAAGATGTCGTAGGCCCGTTCCCCGCGCGAGGTCTGTTCGACCACCATGGGAACGAGGGTGTTCATGTAGAATTCTGCCGGATCGCTCATCTTCAGTCCTTCTTTGGTCCCTGTCCCCGCGATTCGACCGGGTGCTGAAACCCGTGTTAGACGCGATAGGTTGACAGAGTCTTAGTAACGGGCAAGGACAGCCGCAAGGGATGGAACGACATTCATGGCCCTGCCTGCCACGAAACGCGACGGAGAAATGCCTTGAAACTGATCGTCGGGCTTGGAAATCCGGGCACCAAATACGCGGCCAATCGCCACAATATCGGGTTCATGGCGCTGGACCGGATCGCGGACGACCACGGCATGGGTCCGTGGCGTGCCCGTTTCCAGGGCCATGTGGCCGAAGGACGGCTGGGCGACGACAAGGCGGTGCTACTGAAGCCCGCGACCTTCATGAACCTGTCGGGCCAGGCCGTGGGCGAGGCGATGCGATACCTCAAGCTGACGCCCGGCGACGTGATCGTCATGCATGACGAGCTGGACCTTGCCCCTGGCAAGTGCCGTGTGAAGACGGGCGGCGGCCATGCGGGCCATAACGGGCTGCGCTCGATCCACCAGCATATCGGCGCGGATTACCACCGTGTGCGGCTGGGCATTGGGCATCCGGGCCACAAGGACCGGGTGGCGGGCTATGTCCTGTCGGATTTTGCCAAGGCGGAACAGGATTGGCTGGACGACCTGATGCGCGGCGTCTCGGACGGGGCGCCCTCGCTGATGGCGGGCGATTGGGGCCGTTTCCAGAACGCCGTCGCGAACCGCACCGCGCCAGCGCGCAACAGCGGAACGGCCGCGCCCCCGACGGCCACCCCCGCCACTGCAAAGCCCAACCCGAAGCCCCGGCGGCAGGCCGAACCCGAACAGCCCGCCAGCTTCACCGACCGCTTGCGCGCCCTGTCGGACCGCTTCAAGTGACCACGACCGTCCGCGAGGCGTTCCGCGATCAGGCGCGTGCATGCCGCGATCTGGGCTCGCCCATGACGGCGGATATCTGCGACCTGCTGGCCGATGCGCTGCAGGACGGCCCCGTCGCGGATCGCATGCTGGATTGGCCCGGCGATCCATCGAGCCGTGGCCATTCCGTGCCGCTGCGCCTTTGCGGCGCGCTGCATGCCCTGGTGCTGACAGGGCGCGATGCGGCGCTGGCCGATGCCTATGCCGCGCGGCGGGTCGATGCCGATCTGCTGCTGGCGGCCATCGACGGGCATCGCGATTTCGTGCTGGACTGGCTGGACAGCCCGCCCCAGACGAACGAAGTCGCACGCTCGGCGGCGCTCATCGGCGCGGCGCGGTTCCTGTCGGGACATTGCGACATGCCGCTGTCGCTGCTGGAGCTGGGCACATCCGCCGGGCTGAACCTCAATTTCGACCGCTATCACCTTTTCGAAGGCGATGGCGTCGTGCTGACGCCCGAATGGCGGGGCGATGTCCCCCAGGGCAGCTTTGCCGTCGCGGATCGGCGCGGGGTGGATCTGAACCCCCTGAGCGCGGAACACGACGGGCTGCGGCTGATGGCCTATTGCTGGGCCGATCAGGATGCGCGGCTGGAACGCCTGCGTGCGGCGCTGGCGCTGGCACGGACACATCCCCCCATGGTCGAGGCGGGCGATGCGGGCGCGTGGCTGCGCGATCGGCTGGCCCTGCCCGAACCGGGCCGGCTGAGGCTCGTGTTCCACACGGTGGCCGCGCAGTATTTCCCGCCCCAAACCCTGGACATGGTCGCGGATACGCTTGCCCGCAGCCCTGCAGATGCGGCCTCGCCGCTGGCGCATTTCGGGATGGAGGCCGATGGCGGCCACGGCGCGGCGCTGAGCCTGACCCTGCGCGACGGCGATACGCGGCGCTGGTCGCTTGGCCGTGCCGATTTCCACGGTCGCTGGATCGAATGGGCGCCCCGGCCCTTGGCCTGAGCCTCGCTTCCCCCTAGGCTGGGCCCGTCAGCCATCACGGAGAAGCGCATGGAGCCGTCGATCAACGTCCTTGGCGGGGATCTGCAACCCTGCTCGAAAGCCCCGATGACGGGGTTCTATCGCAATGGCTGCTGCGATACCGGCCCCGAGGATCGGGGAAGCCACACCGTCTGTGTGATCGTGACTGCGGAATTCCTGGCCATGTCGGCATATCTGGGGAACGACCTGTCCACGCCGCGCCCGGAATTCGGCTTCGCAGGTCTGAAGCCCGGCGATCGCTGGTGCCTGTGTGCGGCCCGCTTCCTGCAGGCGGCGCAGGAATACGCCGCCCCCCGCGTGGTGCTGGAGGCGACGCATCTGAAGGCGCTGGAGATCGTGCCGCTGGATCTGCTGCAGCGGCACGCCCAAGGGGCGGACGATCAGGCCTGAATCTCGACGCCCAGATGCTTGGCGACGGTGAAGATGTCCTTGTCGCCGCGACCGCACATGTTCATGACGATCAGGTGGTCGGCAGGCAGGTCGGGCGCGATCTTCATGACATGGGCCAGCGCATGGCTGGGTTCCAGCGCGGGGATGATGCCTTCCTGCGCACAGCACAGCTGGAACGCCTCCAGCGCCTCCTTGTCGGTGATGCTGACATATTGCGCGCGGCCCACATCCTTCAGCCAGGCATGTTCCGGCCCGATGCCCGGATAATCCAGGCCCGCGCTGATCGAGTGCCCTTCCAGGATCTGCCCGTCATCGTCCTGCAGCAGATAGGTGCGGTTGCCGTGCAACACGCCCGCGCGACCGCCGACCAGGCTGGCGCAATGTTCCATCCGGTCGTCCACGCCCTTGCCGCCGGCCTCGACCCCGATGACGTTCACGCTCTTGTCGTCGAGGAACGGATAGAACAGCCCCATCGCGTTCGAGCCGCCACCGATGGCCGCGATGATCGTGTCGGGCAGACGCCCCTCGCGGGCCAGGATCTGCTCGCGGGCCTCCTTGCCGATGATCGACTGGAAGTCGCGGACCATCGCCGGATAGGGGTGCGGACCCGCCACCGTCCCGATGCAGTAGAAGGTGTCGCGGACATTCGTCACCCAGTCGCGCAGCGCGTCGTTCATCGCGTCCTTCAGCGTGCCGCGACCGCTGGTCACGGGCACCACCTCGGCGCCCAGCAGGCGCATGCGGAAGACGTTCGGCGCCTGGCGTTCCACGTCGTGGGCGCCCATGTAGACGACGCATTTCAGGCCGAAGCGCGCGCAGACGGTGGCCGTCGCCACCCCGTGCTGACCGGCGCCGGTTTCTGCGATGATGCGGGTCTTGCCCATGCGCATCGCCAGCAGGATCTGGCCCAGCACGTTGTTGATCTTGTGGGCGCCGGTGTGATTCAGCTCGTCCCGCTTCATGTAGATCTTGGCACCGCCCAGATGCTGGGTCAGGCGTTCGGCGTAATACATGGGCGACGGGCGGCCCACGTAATGCGTCCACAGATCGTCCATCTGCGCCCAGAATTCCGGGTCGGTCTTGGCGCGTTCGTATTCCGCCTGCAGGTCCAGGATCAGCGGCATCAGCGTCTCGCTGACGAAGCGGCCGCCATAGATGCCGAAGCGCCCCTGTTCGTCGGGTCCGGTCTTGAAGCTGTTCAGCAGATCGTCGGCCATGGAAAACGCCTTTGCGGTCGGATTGAAACGGTTGTGCCCCTTCTAGCCGCCTTGACGGGCGGGGTGAAGGGTCGCGGGCCGCAAATCGCCCCCGCGACCCGCCGTCAGTTCGCCGCGCGGTCAGCCCTTCTGCGCGACCCCCGCGACATAGGTCTGCGCCACGGCGCGGTCGTCGCCCATGATCTGCAGGATGAACAGTTCCTCGGACAGGGTGCGGATGCGTTCGGAACGTAGCGCCATGGCGGGCGTCGCATGGGCATCCAGCACGACCAGATCGGCATCCGATCCGGGCGCCAGCGTGCCGATGCGGTCCTCCATCCCCAGGGCCATCGCATTGCCGCGCGTGGCCCAGTGGAAGGCCGCCAGCGGATGCAGCTTCTGGCCGCGCATGGCCATGACCTTGTACCCCTCGTTCAGGGTCTGCAGCATGGACCAGCTGGTCCCGCCACCCACATCGGTCGCGACGCCGCTGACGATGCCCGCCTCGTGCAGCCCATCCGCATCGAACAGCCCCGAACCCAGGAACAGGTTCGAGGTCGGACAGAAGATCGCCCGGCTTCCGGTCTCGGCCATGCGCGCGATTTCCCGTTCCCGCAGGTGAATGCAGTGACCCAGCAGAAGGCGGTCCGACAGCACCCCGTTCTGTTCATAAATATCCAGGTAATCCCGTGCCTTGGGATACAGACTTAACGTAAACTCGATCTCGGCCAGGTTCTCGCTCAGATGGGTCTGGACGTGGCAATCGGGATGCTCAGCCGCCAGCGTGCCCGCCGCCGCCAGTTGTTCCGGGGTCGAGGTGATCGCGAAGCGCGGGGTGATCGCGTAACGCTGGCGGCCCTTGCCGTGCCATGCCTCGATCAGCGCCTTGCTGTCGTCATAGCTGCCTTGGGCCGTGTCATGCACCTCGGGGATGGCATTGCGGTCCATCATCACCTTGCCCGCGACCATCGCCATGTTGCGCGCATGGGCCGCGGTGAACAGCGCCTCGGCCGAGGTCTTGTGGACCGAGCAGAAGGCCACCGCGGTCGTCGTCCCGTTCGCCACCAGCTGATCCAGGAACAGCCCCGCGATCCGCGCGGCATGGTCGGGATCGCCGAAGCGCGCCTCTTCGGGGAAGGTATAGTTCTGAAGCCAGTCCAGCAGCTGCGCCCCCCAGCTGGCGATGACCTGCGCCTGCGGGAAATGGATATGCGGGTCGATGAAGCCCGGCATGATCAGATGCGGGCGGTGGTCGATTTCGGGCAGGTCGGGTTCGGCCAGATCGGCGTGATTGCCCACCGCCTCGATCAGGCCGTCGCGGGTGACGATGGCGCCATCCTCGAAGAAGCGATGATTGTCCGCCGTCACGTTCGGATCGGCATGAAAGTCGAGGACGCGGCCCCGGATCAGTTGTCGCATGTCTGCTCGTTCAAGGAATGCTGGGATATGAGCCGCGCAATCTCGGCCATGGTGAAGGCGGCGATGAATTCGGGGCGCTTGTCAGGGGTTCCGCCGCTGCCGATGGGGCAGATCAGCGGCGCGGGGTCGATCCCCTGCCCGCGGGCGAAACGGGCGAAGCGCGCGCGCTTGGTCGCGCTGCCGATCATCCCGACATAGGCCAGATCGCCGCGCGACAGGGCCTCGAACGCCAGCAGGAAGTCCAGCGCATGATCATGGGTCAGGATGATCGCAATGTCGCCCGCGCGGGCGGCGCGCAGTTCGGCCTCGGGGATGGGGGTCAGGCGGGTGGTCACGCCCTGGGCCAGGGCCAGCTCCTCGGGGCGGCTGTCGATCAGGGTCACGTCCAGCGGCAGCACCGACAGCGCAGGTGCCAGCGCGCGCCCGACATGGCCCGCACCGAAGACCAGCGCCTGCCTGCGCCGTTCAGTGCGCGGTGCGCCGCGATCCAGCGTCAGGACGACACGCCCGCCGCAGCACTGCCCGATCTCGGGGCCCAGGGGGATGTCCATCCGGGCCTGCGCCTCGTTCCGGGCCAGCATCTGGCGGGCGCGGTCGATGGCCATGTATTCCAGCTGCCCGCCGCCGATGGTGCCCGTGACCCGATCCGGGGTCACGAACATCTCGGCCCCGGCATCGCGCGGGGTCGAGCCATGGGCCGCCGAGATGCGGACGCGGATCATCGCGACAGGCGCTCGACCGCCATCAGCACGCGTTCGGGCGTGGCGGGGGCGTCGATCCGGGCAGGTTCGCGGTAATCGCAGACCGAGGCGACGGCCATGTTGATCGCCTCGAACACGCTGATGCCCAGCATGAAGGGCGGCTCGCCCACGGCCTTGGACCGCTTGATCGTGCGTTCGGGGTTCACCGCCCATTCCGCCAGCCGCACGTCGAAGATGCGCGGCCGGTCCGATGCCAGCGGCACCTTGTAGGTCGAGGGCGCATGCGTGCGCAGGCGGCCCTTGTCGTCCCACCACAGCTCTTCGGTGGTCAGCCATCCGGCCCCCTGCACGAAGGCGCCTTCGACCTGACCGCGATCCAGTGCAGGGTTCAGCGAACGGCCCACGTCATGCAGGATGTCGGTGCGGTCGATCCGGTATTCCCCGGTCAGCGTATCGACCGACACCTCGGACACCGCCGCGCCATAGGCATAGTAGAAGAAGGGCCGCCCCTGCCCGGTCGTGCGGTCCCAATGGATCTTGGGCGTCTTGTAGAAGCCAGCCGCCGACAGCTGGATGCGCGCCATGTAGGCCGCGCGGATCAGGTCGGGCCAGGACACCAGTTCGTCGCCCACCTGCACCGCCCGCGGACGGAAGCTGACCCGGTCCGTCGCAACGCCCCAATGCGCGGCCGCGAATTCCACCAGCCGCGCCTTGATCTGTTCCGCCGCATCCAGCGCCGCCATGCCGTTCAGATCCGCCCCCGACGATGCCGCCGTGGCCGAGGTGTTGGGCACCTTCTCGGTCGTGGTCTTCGTGATCTTGATCAGCGAGATGTCGCATTGGAACGCCTCGGCCACGACCTGCGCGACCTTGGTGTTCAGCCCCTGCCCCATCTCGGTCCCGCCATGGTTCAGATGGATCGAGCCGTCGTTGTAGACATGGATCAGCGCGCCCGCCTGGTTGAACCAGGTCGCGGTGAAGCTGATGCCGAACTTGACCGGCGTCAGCGCGATCCCCTTGCGGATGACGCCACCCTTCGCGTTCCAGTCCAGAACGGCCTGCCGGCGCGCGTGGTAGTCGCTGCTGGCCTCCAGCTCGTCGAAGATGCGCGGCAGGATCTGGTCGGTGACCTCCTGGTGATAGGGGGTCAGCTGGCCGTTTTCATAGAGGTTGCGCTTGCGCACCTCCAACGGGTCCATTCGCAGCGCATAGGCGATTTCCTCGATCATGCGTTCGGCGACGATCACGCCCTGCGGGCCGCCAAAACCGCGGAACGCCGTGTTGCTGACGGTGTTCGTCCGCATCGGGTGGCTGCTGATCCGCACATCGGGATAATAGTAGGCGTTGTCGGCATGGAACAGCGCCCGGTCGGTCACGGGGCCGGACAGGTCCGCGCTGAAACCGCAACGCGCATACCAGTCGCCATCGACCGCGCGGATGCGGCCCTGGTCGTCGAATCCGACCTGGTAATCGACGACGAAATCGTGGCGCTTGCCCGTCGCGGTCATGTCGTCGTCGCGGTCGGGGCGGATCTTGACCGCGCGGTTCCAGCGGCGCGCGGCCACTGCGGCCACGCAGGCGAACAGGTTCATCTGGGTTTCCTTGCCGCCGAAGCCGCCCCCCATCCGACGCACGTTCACCACCACCGCATGGTTCTGCGTCCCAAGGGCATGGGCCACCATGTGCTGCACCTCGGACGGGTGCTGGGTCGAGACATGCAGCACCATGTCGTCATCCTCGCCCGGCACGGCCATGGCGATCTGCCCCTCGAGGTAGAAATGGTCCTGCCCGCCGATCGCGAAACGCCCCGCGATCCGGTGCGGCGCATCCGCCATCGCAGCCGCCGCGTTGCCGCGCTTCAGGGTCAAAGGCTCGGTGACATAGCCCCGGCCCGCATCGCGCGCGGCGATCGGGTCCAGCGCATGGGGCAGCGCCTCGTATTTGATTTTCGCAAGCCGCGCCGCGCGTCGCGCCGCATCGCGGGTTTCGGCCACGACCGCAAAGACCGGCTGACCCAGAAAATGCACGATCCCGTCGGCCAGGATTGGATCGTCGTTCTTGCCATTGGGCGACACGTCGTTGACGCCCGGCAGATCCGCCGCCGTCAGCACGCCCAGCACGCCCGGATGCGCCAGCACATCAGCGAAATCCGTGGACAGGATGCGCCCATGCGCGCATTCCGACAGGCCCAGATAGGCATGGGCAAGGCCCGTGGGCTCGTTCAGGTCGTCGGTATATTCCGCACGGCCCGTGACATGCTTGGCCGCGCTGTCATGGATGGCGTCCTGATGCGCCAGCCCGCGGATCGGGGCGGTATCGGTTGCGTCCTTCATGCGACCTCCTTGGCGGCATCGCGCAGGGTGACGGGCAGGTCCGGATCGGATTGTTCCAGCCAGAAACGCCGGATCAGGTTGCGCGCCACGCTGGCGCGGTATTCGGCGCTGGCGCGCATGTCGCTGAGCGGGGTGAAATCATCGGCGATGGCGCGACCCGCCGCGGCAAAGCTGTCGGCGGTGAAGGGATGGCCGATCAGCGCGTTTTCGGCACCCGTGGCACGGCGCGGGGTCGCGGCCATCCCGCCGCAGGCGATGCGGGCATGGGTGATGATGCCGCCTTCCTCGCGGATCACGATGCCCATCGCCACCGAGGAGATGTCGCTGTCGCGGCGCTTCGAGATCTTGTAGGCGGCGATCCGTGCATCCGGGGTCGGGATCACGATCTCCTCGACGAACTCTCCGGGTTTGCGGTCCTGCTTGCCGTAATCGATGAAGAAATCCTGCAGCGGGATCTGCCGTCGGCTATCGCCATGACGCAGCACTATTTCGGCCCCAAGCGCGATCAGCAGCGGCGGCGTATCCCCGATGGGCGAGCCGTTGGCGATATTCGCGCCGATGGTGCCCAGGTTGCGGACCTGCCAGCCGCCGATGCGCAGCCAGTAATCCGCGACCTGTGGCAGATGGCGGCGGATGGCCGGCAGGGCCTCGGAATAGGTGACGCCCGCGCCGATGCGCAGCGCGCCGTCCTGATGGCGGATGTCCTTCATCAACGCCCCGATGAAAATCGCCGCCGGAATGGGGCGCAGGAACTTGGTGATCCACAGCCCCACATCCGTGGCACCCGCGACGATGGTGGCGTCGGGCTGCTGAACCAGCAGCGCGGCCAGATCGTCGGTATCGGCCGGCACGATGGCGCGGTGCCCATCGCGCGACACGTCCACGCGGCCCTGCCGCATCGCGGCCAGCCGCTGCGCGACGTCCTGCCGTTCGCGGGCCAGCGCGTCCATCGCCTGTCCGCCCGCGCGGGCAGCGGCCAGCGCCGCGTCGATGATCGGGCGGTATCCGGTGCAACGGCAGATATTGCCCTGAAGCGCGGTCTCGATCATCTCCTCGGACGGGTCGGGATCGGTCATCCACAACCCATAGAGCGCCATGACGATGCCGGGCGTGCAGAAGCCGCACTGACTGCCGTGATGTTCGACCATCGCGGCCTGGACCGGGTGCAGACCCCCATCTGGCGCGGTCAGATGTTCGATCGTGACGACATGCGTGCCGTGACAGGCCGCAAGCGGTCGGATGCAGGCGTTGATGGGTTCATAGACCAGCCCGGCGGGCGTCATGCGGCCCGACAGGATCGTGCAGGCCCCGCAATCGCCCTCGGCGCAGCCTTCCTTGGTCCCGGTCAGACGGCGCGCGATCCGAAGATGATCCAGCAGCATGTCCGAAGGCGACACCTCGGACAGGGCGATCTCTTGGTCGTTCAGCAGGAAACGCAGCTGGGTCATCCTCATCCTTCCGGGCATGCGTGGAAACATGAATCCTAGGCCGGAAAAAGCGATTGCGAAATCATCTCCGGCTTGGAAGACTTTACACGAAACGTTGAAAGCCGAACATCCCATGTCCTATCTGGAAAGCCTCCGCGTCTTCGTGCGGGTCGTCGAACTGGGTTCGATCACGGCAGGGGGGCGCGATCTGCGACTTTCCCCGGCAGTTGCATCGAACCGCATCAAGGATCTGGAGAACCGCTTCGGCCTGCGCCTGCTGAACCGCACCACCCGCAAGCTGACCACGACGGAACTGGGGCGCGCCTTCTACGACCATGCCAAGCGGGTGATCGAGACGCTGGACGAGGCCGAGGCGCTGGTCAGCAGCTTTTCCGGCAAGCCGCAGGGCGTGATCCGCCTGACCGCGCCCCTGGGGCTGGGGCGAAGGCTGGTCGCACCGCTGATCCCGCGCTTTTGCGACGACAATCCCGGCGTCGAGATCCGGCTGCGGCTGTCGGATCGCAACGTCAACATCGTCGAGGATGCCATCGATCTGGCGTTCTTTCTGGGCGATCCGGCGGATTCCGCGCTGAAATGGCGCAAGATCGCGGATTGCCCGCGCGTGCTGGTCGCGGCGCCGTCCTATCTGGCCGCACGCGGACGGCCCAAGCGCCCCGAGGATCTGGCGGATCACGATTGTCTTCTGCTGCGATACCCTCGCAGTCCGGAATATTTCTGGACGCTGACGGGGCCGGACGGACCACGCAAGATGATGGTGAACGGACGTTTCGACACCGATGACGGCGAGGTTCTGGGCGATTGGGCCAGATCGGGCCACGGCATCGCCAACCGCCCGCGATACGAGGTGGCGGGCGATCTGGCGGCGGGCCTGCTGGAGGAGGTGCTGCCCGAGACCCCGCCGACCATCGCGCAGTTCGGGTGCCTGACGCCCCATCGGCGGTTGCAGGACCCCAAGGTGCGGATGTTCGCCGATTTCGCGGTGCGCGAACTGCGTCCCCTGTTCGATTGAGGGGCACGCCGCAGGGCCCCCGTCGAAGGGGCCCCGCGGCGCGGGGGCCTGCGCCCCCGGATCGCGCTGTCAGCCGAAGGCGTGGCGCAGGGCCGGCACGCGGGCCAGCACCAGGCGGTCGAGGATCAGCACCGCGACGAAGGTGAGGCCCGCCAGCGGAAAGGCCAGCCCGATCACGGCAGCGACGATCATCGCCGCAGGCCAGCGCGGCATCGCATGGGGCATCGGCGGCGCGACAAGGCGCAGGCTGCCCGAGGGGCGGCGCAACCACCACATGGCGGCCCCGCTGACGCAGAGGAAGATCACGCCCAGGCAGAAGGCGGTGTTCGCGATGACGCTCCACCACCCGAGCGTGCCCATGTGCAGCGCGATCCCCGCGGCCATCGCCTTGCCCGGAACCGAGTAGTCGGCGAAGCGCATGTCGGCCAGCATCGCGCCGCTGTAGCGGTCGATATGGACCGTGCGGTCGCGGGTCGGGTTGCGGCTGTCGGTGGACATGGAATCCCGAGAGATGGTCCAGACCCCGGTCTCGTTCCGGGGGATGTTCAGCTGGTAGCGTCCCGTGAACCCGATCTGCTGGGCGAAGCGGTCCACCTGGTCGATGCCCACGGGCTGCGGCACGCGCGGGCCCTGCCCTGCATTCGATCCCGACACCGGCAGCGGTGTCTGCTCGATCGCCCAAGGGATTTCCTTGGGGCCGTCGTTCAGGCTGGCATGGGTCAGGTCGGACAGCGGCACGGCATCGTATTTCGCCGCCGGGAATGTCGACCAGGCCTGCATCATCCGTCCACCCCAGATCCCGGCCCAGGACAACCCCGAGATCAGGAAGAACAGCAACGCGACCGAGATCCAGATCCCCGTCACGGAATGCAGCGACCGCCACATGGCGCGCCCCTGTCTGCGGACGGGCAGGAACGCCCGCCAGCCCTGCCCGCCGCGCGGCCACCACAGGTAGAGACCCGTCGCCAGCAGCATGATCCCGAGCGATGCCGCGGTCTCGATCAGGCGGTCGCCGAAGACGCCCATCATCAGCGTGCCGTGCATGCTGTCGGCCCAGTCGTACCAGCCACCGCGATGGGGGAAGTTCGCGATCACGGTCGCGCCATGGGGATCGACCGCGACCGTGCGCGCCCCTTCGGGCCCGTCGATGCGAAAGATGGCGGCGCCCTGATCATCGCGCGAGGCGATGTATTTCACGGGCTCTCCGCCGGGGACATCGGCCAGGGCCGCTGCGATCTGCGCACGAAGGCTGGCCGGGGCACCCTGCGTGGTGGCGGCGATCCGTTCGCCGTCGCGCCCGTCGATCTGGGCGATCCACAGCATCATGAGGCCCGTGACGGCCAGGATCAGGAAGAAGGGGATGACGAACAGCCCGGCATAGAAATGCCAGCGCCACGCGGCACGATAGAACGCGGCCCGGCCGCGCCCGTTGGTATCGGACATGAGAATGCTCCTGCGGCCATGCGCCATCGCACGGCCCTATGCGTGTTGACGAGGAAAGGGTTCGTCAGACGCGCGGCGGCGCGCGGGCAAGGGCCAGCAGCAGCGGTTCGGCGGGCAGCGCGGGCGGCACCGTATCGGCGCGGGGAAAGCTGCGCGCGATGCGCAGCCACAGGGGCCGATCGGGGGTCGTCGCGTGATCCAGCGCGTGGACCAGCAGGCATTGCGGATCATGCACGCCGTCCTGGGCAGGCGGTTCCTGCCCCAGATCCGACAGGGACACACGCTCGATCCCGTGGCCGGTGCAGATCACCACGAATTCGCCTGATATGACGCCCAGATCGGCCAGCGCGGCCGATGTCTTCGGCAGCGTCAGCCCCAGCATCACGCCAAGAAGAAGGATCAGGTGAAGCGCCCGCGACATGCGCGATTCAGTGGCCCGCTCGGGGCCTTGCTGTCAAGGACGAAGGCCTGCGACCCCGACGCCGCCCACCTGCCGGAACCAGCGGATGATGGCCACGCGTTCGTCCTGCGTCATCCCGCTGAGATTGGCGGGCGGCATGGCGTTGGTCAGGCCCGCCTGGACATAGATCTCCTTGGCCGAGCGCGCGATATCGGCAGGCGTTTCCAGCAGCACGCCCTTGGGCGCATGGTGGATGCCCTCCCAGCTGGGTTCGCGGGCATGGCACATGGCGCAGCGCCCCGCGACGCTGCGGGACACGGCATCGAACCCTTCGGCATCGGCGAAGCGCTGTTCCACCTGGGTCAGCGCGCGCGCCTGCGATTCCTCGTAGCTGTCATGGTTCAGGCCAAGCGCGGACAACCACATGATGCCCACGAACAGCATGGCGGTCACGGCCCATGTCCACCACAGCTGCCCCTTGCCCGCATGCATGCTGTTGAAGAAATGCCGGATCGTCACGCCCATCAGGAAGATCAGCGCCGCGATCAGCCAGTTGTATTCGCTGGCGAAGGCCAGCGGGTAATGGTTCGACAGCATCAGGAACACGACCGGCAGCGTGAGATAGTTGTTATGCGTCGAACGCAGCTTGGCGATCTTGCCGTATTTCGGATCGGCCGCACGTCCGGCCTTCAGATCCGCCACCACGATGCGCTGGTTGGGCATGATGATGAAGAACACGTTGGCGGTCATGATCGTGGCCGTGAACGCCCCCAGATGCAGCAGCGCGGCGCGGCCCGTGAAGATCTGGTCATAGGCCCAACCCATCGCCACCAGCGCCACGAACAGCAGCAGCATCAGCGCCGTGGGGTGTTCGCCCAGCCGCGACTTGCACAGCCGGTCGTAGATCAGCCAGCCCACCGCCAGCGACCCGCCCGAGATCGCGACCGCCTGCCAGATCGCCAGATCGGCCTTCTGCGGGTCGATCAGGAACAGGTTCGCCCCGGCCCAGTAGGTCACCGCCAGAAGCGCCGCCCCCGACAGCCAGGTGGAATAGCTTTCCCATTTGAACCAGGTCAGATGCTCGGGCATGCGTTCGGGGGCCACCAGGAACTTGCGGATGTGGTAGAAACCGCCGCCATGGACCTGCCATTCCTCGCCATACGCTCCGGGGGGCAGGTCGGGCGCCTTGCGCAGGCTCAGGTCCAGCGCGATGAAGTAGAAGGACGACCCGATCCAGGCGATGGCCGTGATGACATGGGTCCAGCGGACGGCAAAGGCCAGCCACTCCCAGATGATGACGCTGTCGGGGATCATCTCAGCTGCCCCGATAGGTGCTGTAGCCGAAGGGCGAGATCAGCAGCGGCACGTGGTAATGCGCGGCCTCGGACATGCCGAAGCGGATCGGGATGACATCGAGGAACCGGGGGCTTTCGGGCGCGACGCCCGTGGCATCCATCCAGGCGCCGGCGTGGAATTCCAGCTCGTAGGTGCCGGTCGCGAAGGCGTCCTCGGGCAGGATGCGGCTGTCGGTGCGCCCGTCGGCATTGGTGCGCATCCGCGCGATTTCGGATCGGGTCGTGCCGTCCAGTCTGAACAGCACGATCTCCAGCCCCTCGGCGGGTGCGCCGCGCGCCGTGTCCAGAACATGGGTGGTCAGGTAACCGGTCATGATGCCCCCTTCTGCATTGTCCCTGTCGCTTGATAGCCGAAGCGCCGGGCCGATAAACGGCGACCCGGCGCAAGGCAGTCTTCAGGATTCGTTGAAAATCGTCACACCGGGTCCTGGCCGCGCAGGCCCGACCCCCGACCCGACAACCCGCCCGACACCTCGTCCGTGGCCTCGGCCGCCAGTTCCTCGGGCAGCAGCAGGTTCAGCACGATGGCGATCAGGGCCGCGGGCAGGATGCCCGAAGCGCCCAGCACCCGCAGCGTGTCGGGCAGATGCTGCAGCGCGTCGGGCGATCCGGGCGCGGTGCCCATCGCCTCGAGCTGCAGGCCCAGTCCGACCGACAGGGCCACGGCAAAGATCACCATGTTGCGGCGGTTCCAGTTCACGTCCGACAGCATCGAGATGCCCGAGGCCACGACCATGCCGAACATGACGATGACGCCGCCGCCCAGCACCTCGATCGGGATGGTGCGGATCACGCCGCCGATCTTGGGCATCAGTCCGCAGATGATCAGGAACACCGCGCCGATGGTCACGACATGGCGGCTCATGACGCCGGTCATGGCGATCAGGCCGACATTCTGGCTGAACGAGGTGTTGGGAAAGCCGCCGAAGACGCCCGCGATGGCGGTGCCCAGACCGTCGGCATAGGTCGCGCCCTCGATCTCTCGGTCGGTGGCCTCGCGGTCGGCGCCACCCTTGGTGATGCCCGACACGTCGCCCACCGTCTCGACCGCGGATACGAAGGCCATCAGGCAGAACCCGATGATCGCGGCGAAGGACAGCTCGAACCCGTATCTGAAGGGCATGGGCAGGGCGAAGGCCGCGGCGTTCGACCACGACCCGCCGATGGCCTCGATCGTCAGCTTGCCCGTCACCAGGCAGAAGCCGTAGCCCGCAAGGATCCCCACCAGAACCGCCGAGATCGCCAGCATCCCGCGCGCATAGAACTTGAGCCCGAGCGTCACCGCGACGACGACCAGCGCCGCCGACCAGCTGGCAAGGCTGCCATAGGCATCCGAGCCCTGCGCCTTGGCCGCCACGCCGCCTGCCGCGTATTCGATACCCACCTTGACCAGCGCAAGGCCGATCATGGTCACCACAAGGCCCGTCACCAGCGGCGGCAGGGCAAAGCGGATGCGCCCGATCACCAGCCCCAGGGCCGCGTGGAACAGCCCGCCGATCAGCACGCCCGTGAACAGCGCCGCAAGCCCGTCGACCCCCTTGCCCGCGACCAGCGGGATCATGATCGGGATGAAGGCGAAGGACGTGCCTTGCACGATGGGCAGCGCCGCCCCCACCGGCCCGACGGTGATCGTCTGCAGCAGCGTCGCGATGCCCGCGAACAGCATGGACATCTGGATCAGGTACAGCAGTTCCGGGAAATCGGGGCTGTTCGACCCGAAGCCGAAACCGGCCGCCCCCGCCACGATGATCGCGGGCGTCACGTTCGCCACGAACATCGCCAGCACATGCTGCACCCCAAGCGGGATGGCCTTCAGCAATGGCGGCGTGAAGTTCGGATCTCGAAGCTGCTCGGGCGTTCCAAGCGTGTTTTCGGCCATGTTCGGTCCCCCTGTCCTTTGTAGGTTCTTGATGATGCCGGTCGCCGGATCGTTGCCGGGGCGCATTCCGGATGCTTGGGCCCCTGCCGTCCATCCTGCCATGATTCGCGGATTGCGCACGCGCCGTCATCATTGGACTGCACCAATGAGCGGCATTCGACTGCACGTTTTTTCGGCAGCATAAAGGCGCGCAAACCGTGCCATGCGGCAGGGACGTGGCATTTTTTGCTTGTCTGACAGCTTTTTCCGGCGAAAACACCGTAACGCAGCAGACGGAGACAGCAGATGGCAGACCCGACCCGCCGTCGCGGGCGCCCGCGCAAGCCCGCCCTCGAGGCACCGGCCACCGTGCAGGCGCTGGACCGGGCACTGGACCTGCTGGACCTGCTGTCGGCACGTCCCGGCCTGACCCTGTCCGAGGTGGCCGAACATTCCGGCCAGCCGCCATCGACCGTGCACCGCGTGCTGCACACCTTGGCGACCCGCGGCATGGTCGAAAGCGACCCCTCGACCCAGGCCTGGAACATCGGCCCCGCGACCTTCCGCCTGGGGTCCGCCTTCATGCGCCGGTCGGGTCTTGTGGAACGTGCGCGGCCCATCCTGCGGTCGCTGATGGAACATACGGGCGAAACCGCGAACCTGGGCATCCTGCAGGGCGAGACCGTGCTGTTCCTGTCCCAGGTCGAGACGCAGGAGACGATCCGCGCGTTCTTCCCGCCGGGCACCCGGTCGCCGCTGCACGCCTCGGGCATCGGCAAGGCGCTGCTGGCCTTCGGGCGGCCCGAATTGCTGGACGCGCTGATCGAGGGACCGGGCCTGTCGCGGTTCACCGATTCCACGCTGATCGACCGGTCGGACCTGATGGCCGACCTGGCGCGGATCAGGCATCGCGGCTTTTCGCTGGATGACGAGGAACGCACGCGCGGGATGCGCTGCATCGCGGCCCCGGTCTTCGATCTGTCGGGCGAGGCGATGGCCGGGATATCGGTCAGCGGGCCTTCGCATCGGATCGGGATGGAACATATCAAGACGCTTGGGGCCACGGTGGTGGCGGCGGCCCAGGACCTGAGCGAGGCCCTGGGCGCTGCGCCCGCTGAAACACGACGCTGAGCGGGGGGCGTCATTCGCACGACCCCCGCCCCCATTCTCAGTGCCCGCCGAAGAAGGCGAACTTGGCGACGAACAGGCCCGCGATCACCCAGGTCGCCGCATGGACCTGCCCTGCCCGCCCCGTCAGCAGCTTGATCGCGGCATAGGATACGAAGCCGAAGGCCAGACCGTTCGCGATGGAATAGGTCAGCGGCATGGCGATCGCCGTCAGCACCGCGGGCGCGGCCTCGGTCACGTCGTCCCAGTCCAGCTCGGCCAGTTCGCGCAGCATCAGCGTGGCCACATACAGCAGCGCGGGCGCCGTCGCATAGGCCGGGACCGCCCCCGCCAGCGGCGCGAAGAACATCGCCAGCAGGAACAGCACGCCCACGACGACGGCGGTCAGCCCGGTCCGCCCGCCTGCCTGCACGCCCGACGCGCTCTCGACATAGGCGGTGGTCGAGGAGGTGCCCAGCATCGAGCCCAGGGTGATCGCGGTGGAATCCGCCATCAGCGCGCGGCCCAGGTTCGGGTCGCGGTCCGTGCCCTTGTCGCTGAGAAGGCCCGCGCGTTTCGCAACGCCGATCAGCGTGCCCGTGGCGTCGAAGACCTCGACCAGGACCATGACCAGGATCACCTGGAAGATCCCCGCCGTCAGCGCGCCCGCGATATCCAGTTGCAGGAAGGTCGGCGCGATCGGGGGCGGCATCGACACGATGCCCCCGAAGCTGCTGACGCCCAGCAGGATCGCGGCGATGGTGATGACCAGGATGCCGATCAGGATCGCGCCGCGCACCTTCAGCGCGTCCAGCGTCACGATCAGGAAGAAGCCCGCGATGGTCAGCGCCGTTCCGGGCGCGGTCAGCTCGCCCAGTCCCACCAGCGTGGTCGGGTTGTCCACTACGATCCCGGACGATTGCAGCGCGATGATCGCAAGGAACAGCCCGATCCCCGCCGCGATTGCGCTGCGCATGGATCCCGGGATGCCCCCGATCAGCCAGCGCCGGATGCCCGTCACCGACAGGATCAGGAAGACGATGCCGCTGATGAAGACCGCGCCCAGTGCCTGCTGCCAGGTGAAGCCCATGCCCGCCACGACCGTGAAGGCGAAAAAGGCGTTCAGGCCCATGCCCGGTGCCATCCCGATGGGCCAGTTGGCCCACAGCCCCATGATCAGCGACCCCGACGCCGCCGCCAGGCAGGTCGCCACGAAGACCGCGTCGCGGTCCATTCCGGTGCTGGACAGGATCTCGGGATTGACGAAGATGATGTAGGCCATCGTCAGGAAAGTGGTCAGACCGGCGATCAGCTCGGTCCGGATGCTGCTGCCCTTCTCGGCCAGCTTGAAGAAGTTCTGCATTGTCCCCCCTTGGCGGGTTCTGGGCCGCCCTTTCGGCGCAGCATGGGCGCAGGCAAGGGCTGTCTCAACCGACCCAGATGGCTCAAGTCTTTCCATGAAATCTTGAAAACCGGTCGATATTCGACGATTCGTTGATAGTGAATTTGGCAAAGCGGCGCTTGCACGCGCGCCTTATGCGCGATTTTGTGATGCCGCGACACCCCGAAGAACCGGAGATGAAGATGCGCTACAGCCGCGACCTGCGAGGATATGGCGAAACCCCACCCGATCCGCGTTGGCCGGGCAATGCGCGCATCGCCGTGCAGATCGTGCTGAATTACGAAGAGGGCGGCGAGAACAGCGTCGAACATGGCGATCAGGCCTCGGAGGCCTTCCTGTCCGAGATCATCGGCGCCCAGCCCTGGCCCGGACAGCGGCACTGGAACATGGAATCGATCTATGATTACGGGGCGCGGTCGGGCTTCTGGCGGATGCACCGGATGCTGAAGGACCTGCCCGTCACCGTCTATGGCGTGGCGACCGCGCTGGAACGCAGCCCCGAACAGGTGGCCGCAATGAAATCGGCCGGGTGGGAGATCGCGACCCATGGCCTGCGCTGGATCGATTACCGCGACGTTCCCCCCGAGATCGAGGCCGACCACATCGCCCGCGCGGTCGAGCTGCACCGGCAGGTGACCGGCGAACGCCCGCGCGGCTTCTACCAGGGGCGCTGTTCGATGAACACGATCCGGCTGGGCTGCGAGGAAGGCGGGTTCGAATACCTTTCCGACAGCATCGCCGACGAGCTGCCCTACTGGCACGAACACGATGGCGGCGCGCAGCTGATCGTGCCCTACACGATGGATGCCAATGACATGCGCTTCTCGTCGGGTCAGGGCTTCGGGACGGGCACGGATTTCTTCGACTATCTGCGCGACAGCTTCGACCTGCTCTATGCCGAAGGGGCGGCAGGTGCGCCCAGGATGTTCTCGATCGGGCTGCATTGCCGCCTTGCGGGCCGTCCGGGCCGCGCGATGGCGCTGCGGCGGTTCCTGGACCATGTGCAATCGCACGAGGGCGTCTGGTTCGCCACGCGGCTGGACATCGCACGGCACTGGGCCGCCGAACATCCCTGGCAGCCGCGCTTGCGCCCCTCGCGCATGGATCGCGCGGAATTCGTCGAACGCTTCGGCGGGATCTATGAACATTCGCCCTGGATCGCGGAACGCGTCTGGGATGCCGAGATGGGCGCCGTCCATGACAGTGCGGTGGGCCTTGCGGGCCGGATGGCGCAGGTTTTCCGGGCGGCTGGCGATGCCGAACGGCTGGGCGTCCTGCGCGCCCATCCCGACCTTGCGGGCAAGCTGGCGCAGGCCAGGCGCCTGACCGCCGACAGCACGTCCGAACAGGCAAGCGCCGGGCTGGATGCCCTGACCGATGCCGAACGCGCGGAATTCAACCGCGTGAACGAGGCCTATGTCGCGCGGCACGGCTTTCCCTTCATCATCGCCGTGCGCGACCATGACAAGGCCGGGATCATGTCCGCGATGCGGACCCGGCTGGACAACGACACCGAAACCGAACGCAGCACGGCCGAGGAACAGGTCGTGCGCATCGGAGAACTGCGCCTGAAGGAGGCCCTTGCATGAACGACCAGCCCCCGAAAGGTGCGCCCACGGGCGATATCGCGCAGATCAGCCAGCCGCATCACCCCAGCCCCTATGCCGGGCCCGTCGCCGGCCTGCCGCCGCAGGCCGGGCTGACGACCGACACCGCCGTCTTCACCGAAGCCTATGCCGTCATCCCGCGCACCGTCATGCGCGACATCGTGACGTCCTATCTTCCGGGTTGGCGCGGGATGCGGATGTGGATGCTGGCGCGACCGTTGTCGGGCTTTGCCGAGACTTTCAGCCAATACATCGTCGAACTGGCCGAGGGCGGCGGCTGCGACACCCCCGAGGACGACCCCGAGATCCAGCACGCCTTCTTCGTCACCGGCGGCGAGGTCTGCCTGACCATCGAGGGGACCGAGCATCTGCTGGGACCGGGCGGCTTCGCCTATGTCCCCCCCGGCACGCCTTGGACCCTGCGCAACACGACGCCGGGCAATACGGGCTTCCACTGGTGGCGCAAGCGCTGGCAGCCCGCCGCGGGGATCGACCGCCCCGATCCCATCGTGACGCGTGAACAGGACGTCGCGCCCTCGATGATGCCGGACACCGATGGCGCATGGGGCACGACGCGCTTCATGGATCCGGCCGATCTGCGCCACGACATGCATATCACGCTGGTCACCTTCCAGCCCGGCGGGTCGATCCCCTTTGCCGAGACGCATGTAATGGAACACGGCCTTTTCGTGCTGGAGGGCAAGGCCGTCTATCGCCTGAACCGCGACTGGGTCGAGGTCGGTCCGGGCGATTTCATGTGGCTGCGCGCCTTCTGCCCGCAGGCCTGCTATGCCGGCGGGCCGGGGCGCTTCCGCTACCTGCTCTACAAGGACGTGAACAGGCACGCCATGCTCTGGCCCAACCGCTAGGCCTTGGTGGCAGGCGCGGGCGGGGTGCGGGGCGCGGCGCGAAGCCGGGCCTCGCGCCAGGTGATATAGGTGATCGCGCCGATCATCATCCCGCCCCCCAGCATGACCCAGCCGTCCAACGGTTCGTGGAACAGGATCACGCCGACAAGGCTGGCCCAGACCAGCTGCAGGAAGGTGACGGGCTGCGTCACCGTCAGCGGCGCCGCAGCGAAGGCGCGGGTCATGCAGTAATGCCCCCCCGTGGCGAAAACCGCGACCAGCCCCAGCCACAGGACCTGCACCAGCGTCGGCTGCACCCATTGCGCAAGGGCCAAGGGCAGCAGGCCGATCGCGACGGTCAGCGACATCATCGCGACGACGACCGATGCGGGGACGCGTTCGCTCAGTCGCTTGGCGACCAGATAGGACGCGCCGAAGGCCAGCGCCGCGCCGACCTGAGACAGATGGCCCGGATCCAGCGGACGCAGCCCCGGACGCAGCACGACCAGCGCCCCCAGCAGTGCGACGCCCACCGCCGCGATCCGCCGCGCGGCCAGCTTCTCGCCCATGAACAGGGCCGCGCCGATGGTCACGATGATGGGGTTGAGAAAGCCGATCGCCGTCACCTCGGCCACGGTGATGCGCGACATCGCATAGAACCACGCCGTGACCGCCACGGTGTGCAATGCCCCCCGTGTCGCGATCAGCCCCCAGACGGGGCGTGGAAAGCCGCGGCGCAGTGCGGGCAGGATGACGGGCAGAAGGAAGATCAGCCCGATCACGAAGCGGATGAAGGCCGCCTGCGCGGCAGGCAGCGCCCCATCAAGGCCGCGCACGATGCTGTTCACCGTGACGAAGCACAGCCCCGTCAGCAGCATCCAGCCGATGCCGATCATGTCCCGGCGGTTCTGTGAAATATCCTGCATGATGTGCAACTGCCGCGTCCCGCGCCGCAAGGCAAGTTCTAACTGCGGGTCACGCGCCCCGGATCAGCTTCCATGCGATGGACCACATCAGCAGCGCGACCAGCGTATCTAGCACCCGCCAAGCGACCGGACGCGCAAAGACCGGTGCCAGGAACCGCGCCCCGTGGCCCAGCACCATGAAGAACAGCAGCGATCCCGTCATCGCACCCAGACCGAAGCCCCAGGGCTGCGGCCATTGCGCGGAAATGCCCCCCAGCAGCAGCACCGTATCCAGCCAGACATGCGGGTTCAGCCAGGTCAGCGCCGCGATCAGCGCCATGGCACCCCACAGTCCGCGATCCTGCCCCTCGGGGCGCAAGGTGCCGCCGCCGCGCCAGGCCGACAGCAGCGCCCGTGCGCCATAGGCCAGCAGAAAGATCACCCCGCCCCACCGCATCGCGCTGGCCAATGCCGGCGCGTGTTGCAGGATGCCGCCCATCCCCGCCACGCCAAGCGCGATAAGCAGCGCATCGGACAGCGCGCAGAACAACACGACCGGCATGACGTGCCGCCGCAGGATGCCTTGGCGCAGCACGAAGGCGTTCTGTGCCCCGATCGCCGCGATAAGCGAGATCCCGGTCCCCAGACCGCCGAAATAGGATGCAAGCATGACATCACCTCCGCGCTTGCCCTATCCTGTCCGTGTGATTAGAGTAACTGAAATATATTTAAGCAGATTAAGTTATACTCATGTTGGATTACCCCGCACTTGCCGCCCTGGCCGAAATCATCCGCCGGGGCAGCTTCGATGCCGCCGCCGCCGCGCTCGGAGTGACGCCCTCGGCCGTCTCGCAGCGCATCCGCAACCTCGAGGAACGGGCCGGGGCCGCCCTCATTGATCGCGGCCCGCCCGTGGCCCCGACCGAGGCCGGCGCAAGGCTGGCCGCGCATCTGGAAAACGTCCGCCTGATGGAGGCGATGATCGAGGGGGACGCAGCCCCCCATATCCGCATTGCGCTGAATGCCGACAGCCTGGCCAGCTGGGCGATGCCCGCGCTGCAGGCCGCGCCGGGGCTGCTGGACATCGTGATCGACGACCAGGACCATGCCGTCGACTGGCTTCGGCGCGGGCTGGTCGTGGCCGCGATCACCACGACCGGACGCCCCCTGCCCGGCTGCAACGCGGTGTTCCTGGGCCAGATGCGATATCGCGCGACCGCCAGCCCGGATTTCGTGGCCCGGCATTTCGATACCGGCATCCATGCATCCGCCATGACGCTGGCACCCAGCCTGTCCTTCAACACCAAGGACATGCTGCAGGAACAATGGGCGCGGCGCAAACTGGGCTGCGCGGTGACGCTGCCCCTGGTTCGCATCCCCTCGTCCGAGGCCTTTGCCGAGGCCACGCGGCGCGGGATGGGCTGGGGCATGAACCCCGATGCGCTGGTGGCGGACGATCTGGAAAACGGCGTGCTGGTCGATCTGGACCCGGACCTGCCGGTGGACGTGCCGCTCTATTGGCAGGCAAACCGGATGATGTCGGATGCGCTGCGCCCGCTCGAGGACGCGATGAAGAAGGCCGCCAGGGAGGCACTGCTTCCCTGACGGCCCGTATCGCGGTCGATGGCGCGGGCGCCCGCGGGGCGGTCACGCCCCGCCACCGCCTCCGGCCGGGGGCCGCGCAGATCACATCTGCGCGGCGATCTCCTCGGACAGATCGAAATTGCCGGTGACGTTCTGCACGTCGTCGTCGTCTTCCAGCGTATCGATCAGCTTCATCAGCTTCTGTGCCGTCTCGACATCGGTGATCTCGGTCGGGGCCTGGGGCTTCCAGATCAGCTTCGCGGTCTCGGATTCGCCCAGGGCGGCCTCCAGCGCGGTCGAGACCTCGTTCAGATCCGTATCCGCGCAGTAGATCCAGTGACCTTCGTCATCCGTCTCGACATCCGAAGCGCCCGCCTCGATCGCGGCCATCATCACGTCGTCGGCCTCGCCCGCCGACAGCGGATAGACGATCTCGCCCACGCGGTCGAACATGAAGCTGACCGAACCCGTCTGACCCAGATCGCCGCCCGCCTTCGCGAAATAGCTGCGCACGTTCGACGCGGTCCGGTTGCGGTTGTCGGTCATCGCCTCGACCACCAGCGCGATCCCGTTCGGGCCATAGCCCTCGTAGCGGATCTCCTCGTAGGTTTCGGCATCACCCCCGAGCGATTTCTTGATCGCACGGTCGATCACGTCCTTCGGGACGGATTTCGCCTTGGCTTCCTTGACCGCAAGGCGCAGGCGCGGGTTCTTCTCGGGATCGGGGTCGCCCATCTTGGCGGCCACGGTGATCTCTTTCGCCAGCTTGGAAAACAGCTTCGAGCGCGCGGCATCCTGCCGGCCCTTGCGATGCTGGATGTTGGCCCATTTGGAATGACCTGCCATATCGGGCGTCCTTCACGCTTCTTCGTCAAAATTGGAATCTGGCCTCGCTTGTAGTCCAGCCCGCCCACCCATCGCAAGCCGAGAGAACCCAAGCGCCATATCGGGCGTTTCGCGACATGTGGGTCGCCCTGCGACCCGGAAAGGGACAGATGACAATTCCGCAAATGACGTTGTTTTCGCTGCTGGGCGTGACCGTGGTTCTGATGATGTGGGGGCGGCTGCGCTACGATTACGTGGCCTTCGCTGCGCTGATGGCGGCGGTGCTGCTGGGCCTCGTGGAACCGGACCAGGCGTTTTCGGGCTTCGGCAATCCCACCACGGTCATCGTGGCGCTGGTGCTGGTGGCCACGGCGGGGCTGACGCGGTCGGGCGCGGTTGCCCGGCTGACGCGGCTTCTGTCGGCCCGCGATCGTGGCACCACGGGGCATGTGGCGCTGTTCGGGGCCGTGGGCGGGCTGTTGTCCGGGTTCATGAACAACATCGCCGCGCTGGCCATGCTGATGCCCGTGGACCTGCAGACGGCGCGCAAATCGCGGCGCGCCGCGGGCCTTACGCTGATGCCGCTGGCCTTCGCGACGATCCTCGGCGGCATGCTGACGCTGATCGGCACGCCGCCCAACCTGATCGTGTCGGGTTTCCGCGCCGATGTCGTGGGCGAGCCCTATCGCATGTTCGACTTCCTGCCCGTCGGCGGGGCCGTGGCCGTGGCGGGCATCACCTTCATCGCGCTGATCGGATGGCGCCTGCTGCCCCGCCGCGGGGATGAGGGCGCCGACAGTTCGGGCCCGCAGCGCCGCTATATCGCGCATCTGGTCGTGACCGATGCCAGCGGCCTTGCCGGCGGCACCGTCAGCGAGGCCCGGGCAGAGGCATCGGGCGCGCAGGCCCGCATCATCGGCCTGCGCCGACGCGGATCCGAACAGCGCGACAACCTGGACGATCTGACGATCGAGGCGGGCGACGTGCTGATCCTGCGCGCCGATCCGGCAGCGCTGGACGAATTTCGCGTGAACGCGCGGCTGGCCTTTCCCGACGGGCATTCCGAACCCCGCGCCCGCAAGGACAGCGAGGGGCAGCAACTGATCGAGGTGCTGATTCCGCGCACTTCGGACCTGATCGGGCGTTCCGCGCAGTCCTTCGGGCTGGCCAACCGCCATGACAGCATCCTGATGGGCCTGCGTCGCGGCGGCCTGACCCTGCGCGAGGACATCCTGCGCCGCCGCCTGCAATCGGGCGACCTGATGTTGCTGCTGACGCCCGAAAGCCGCATCGACGACCTGCTGCAGGCGACCTCGGTGCTGCGGATCGACGGCGCCAGCCTGCCCGTCCAGCGCGAGGGGCACATGACCTCGGCCGTGGCGATCTTCGTGCTGGCGGTGCTGGCCGCTACCTTCGGGCTGACGACCATGCCCATCGCGCTCGGCTGCGTGATCCTGGCCTATGTGGCCTTCGGCGTCCTCTCTCCCAGAGAGATCTACAATCACGTCGATTGGCAGGTGATCGTGCTTCTGGGCTCGATGATCCCCCTGGGGCTTGCGCTGGACGAGACCGGTGGCTCGGCCCTGATCGCCACGGGCATCGCCAGGTTGACCGAAGGCTACCCCGCATGGGCGGCGTTGGTCCTGCTGATGGCCGCGACGATGATGCTGTCGGACGTGCTGAACAACAACGCGACCGCGATCATCGCGGCCCCGGTCAGCATCCGGCTGGCGGAAACGCTGCAGGTTCAGCCCGACGCCTTCCTGATGGGGGTGGCCGTGGCCGCGTCCTGCGCCTTCCTGACCCCGATCGGCCACCAGAACAGCACGCTGATCCTGGGTCCCGGGAACTACCGTTTCGGGGATTACTGGCGCATGGGTCTGCCGCTCGAGATCATCGTGATGGTCGTCTCGGTCCCGCTGCTGCTGATCGTCTGGCCGCTCTAGGATGACAGCCCCCGCAAATGCAAACGCGGCCCCGCAGGGGCCGCGCATACATCATGCCGGTCGTGTCGAAATGCCGGTCGTGCCGAAGGCTTACAGCCCGGCAGCACCGCCCAGGATGCGACGGACTTCGCTTTCGCGGGTCATGCCGCGCTCGGCCAGTTCCTCGTCGCTGAAACGGCTCAGCCGGTCCAGTGCGCGCATCTGCGGGCTTGCCTCGGCCAATGCGACCATGGCCCGGCCCAGGGCGCGGAAAGGCGCCAACAGCATGGCGGCGCTGAAGTCGTTGGTCTTGCTTTCGGCAGAAACGATCGATGCCATGTGGAAACTCCTTGCGAATACCAAAGTGTTTCCTCCCCTGCCGACAAGATCGTATCTGGGGGCGCGGGATACAACAGCCGATGCTGCATGGCAGCATTGCATCCCGCGCGATGCGGCGGTCACAGCGGCCAGATCACCGGGATCAGCAGCGATGCCACCACGCCCATCAGCAGGTTCAGCGGCAGCCCCACCTTGATGAAATCGGCAAAGCGGTATCCGCCCGGGCCATAGACCAGCGTGTTGGTCTGATACCCGATCGGCGTGGCGAAGCTGGCCGAGGCGCCCATCATCACCGCGATCACCAGCGGACGCGGATCGACCCCCAGCGTATGGCCCAGGCTGATCGCCACCGGGGTCACGATGACGGCGACGGCGTTGTTGGTCACCGTCTCGGTCAGGGTGGTCGCCAGGATGTAGACCGCCAGCACCAGACCCCAATGCGGCAGGGTCATCAGCCAGGGCGCGACCTGATCCACGACCAGCTGCACGGCGCCGCTGCGTTCAAGCCCCGCCCCCACCGCCAGCATGGCGAAGATCAGCGCCATCAGGCGACCGTCCACGAAGGACAGCGCCTCGTCGGCATCGATGCAGCGCGTGCCAAGCACGACCGCCACCCCGATGAAGGCCAGAAGCAGGATCGGGGCGACCTCGAATGCGGACAGAAGGACGACGCCGACCAGCGTGGCGACCACGATGGGGGCGTGCTTGCGGCGGAAGGCGCGATCGGACGGTGCGCTGACCTCGACCATGTCCATGTCGCTGGACAGGCGCTGGATATCCTCCTGCGCGCCTTCCAGCAGCAGCGTGTCGCCCACGCGCACGACCAGATCGTCCAGCTGACGACCGATATTCTGGTTCTTGCGATGCGCGGCCAGCACATAGACGCCGTAGCGGCGGCGAAGACGCATCGAGCCCAGGCTGCGGCCCACCATGTGGCAGCCCGGCGTGATCAGCACCTCGACCGTGGTGGTCTGGACCGAGCTGAGCTTGTCCACCATGCGCAGTTCCTTGTGGGACTGCAGGCCCAGAACCTCGGACATGGGAGTGCGCAGGACGACACGGTCGCCTTCCTCCAGCTGCACGCCGTCCAGATCGCGACGCAGCGAGGCATCGCCCCGCAGCACGTCGATGACGCGGGCGCTGTCGCGGGCGAAGATGTCCACATCCTCCAGCGCCCTGCCGATCAGCGAGGAACCCTCGGGGATCGCGACCTCGGTAAAAAACTTGGCCTTGCTGCGCCCCGACAGAAGCTGCGACATCGAATCGCGGTCCGGCAGGACGCGCGGCGCGACGATCAGCAGATAGGTGACGCCCACGATGGCCATGGGCATGCCGACCCAGGTGATCTCGAAGATCGTGAAATGCTCCATCCCCGATGCGCGGGCCACGCCGTCCACCAGAAGGTTGGTCGAGGTGCCGATCAGCGTCATCGTTCCGCCCAGGATCGACAGGTAGGACAACGGGATCAGCAGCTTCGAGGGACTCTTGCCCATCTCCTTGGCCAGACGCATGAAGATCGGCATCATCACGACGACCAGGGGCGTGTTGTTCACGAAGGCCGACATGGTGCAGACCACGACGCTGATGCTGGCCAGGGTCAGCATCGGGTGATCGCTTGCATGATGCGCGGCCCGGTTGCCGATCCAGTCCAGCGCCCCCGTCCGCACCAGACCGCCCACGATGATGAACATGAAGGCGATGGTCCAGGGGGCCGAGTTCGAAAGCACCCCGGCCACGTCGTCCACCCGCAGGACGCCCAGCAGAAGCAGCGCGACCGCGCCAAGGATCGCCGTCACCTCGGGGGGATATGTTTCCCGGATGAACAGGGTCAGCATGCCGATGATGATGAGGATCGTCACGACTGCGGCAGTATTTCCTGCCAACTCGAATCCGAACATTTAGTACCCGTTCCTGGGCGGGGCAGCGCCCCGCATCGCCGCATCTTGCGCCGGATGGCGGGGCCGCCGCAAGATGTCACGCACGTTCCGCAACGCAGTGTCACCGCCATGCCGCGGCCTTGATCAGGCGCAGCTGTCGCCGTGGGTCTGCGCCAGGCGTCCGCCCATGCGCACGGCCTCGATCCGCTTGGCCATGCCGCTGCGATCGTCCGTCTCCACCAGCACGCCTGACAGGGTGCCCGGCCCCTCGGCGGGGGTGAAGCGGTCGCGCGGCATTCCGGTGACGAAGCGGCGCATCGGCTCGGTCTTTTCCATCCCGATGACGCTGTCGTAATCCCCGCACATGCCCGCATCGGTCATGTAGCCGGTGCCGCGCGGCAGGATCTGCGCATCGCCCGTAGGGATATGGGTATGGGTGCCCACGACCAGGCTGGCGCGCCCGTCGCAGAAATGCCCCATGCCCATCTTCTCGCTCGTGGCCTCGGCGTGGAAATCGACCAGCACGGCCTGGACCATGCCGCCCGGCGGATGGGCCCGCAGCACCGCGTCCAGGGCCGAGAACGGATCGTCATAGGGGCGCGACATGAAGACCTGTCCCAACCCCTGGGTGATCAGCGCCTTGCGGCCGCGTGCGTCCGACACGATGGTCGACCCCCGGCCCGGCGCGTCCTTGGCATAGTTCAGCGGCCGAACGATCCGAGGTTCGCGGTCGATATAGGTCAGCATGTCCTTCTGATCGAAGGCGTGATCGCCAAGCGTCAGGCAATCCGCGCCCGCATCCAGCAGCAGTTGCGCATGCCCCGCCGTCAGCCCGCGACCGCCGCTGCTGTTTTCGGCGTTCACCACGACCAGGTCGGCCTTCAGCTGCGCGCGCAGCCCGGCCAGGTTTTCCGTGATGGCACGCCGCCCCGAGCGGCCCATCACATCGCCAAGAAAGAGGATTTTCATGCCGCCCTGCTACGCCATCGCCACGGTTTGCTCAAGACGCCATGGTCACCCGGATCCGCACGGCTACCGCGTGCCTGCCGGGATCATGCCGACGGCCGTTCAGAGAAGGTGATAAGGATATATCTGACCAGCGCTTTCGTGGACGATCAGGATAGGGCGAGAGACATCCCCCTGGATGCCGATCCTCTGCTGACCGTCGTTCCGCCGAAGGGACCGAAAGGCGATCTTTGCCGACGACATCCCCACGCATTCGTTCCAGGTTCAGAACCTCGATGCGGGATGGAAGAAGCCGACCGGGCCAAGCGTGGGGTCCGTCTCCGAGCCGGGCCCCGTATCGATGGCCGTCTTCGACGACACCCGCGGCATCCTGATCCAGTCGATCGAGATGACATCCGCTGCCTGAACGGCACCCCGATACCGGAAACCGGGTGCCGTTCAGCGCCCACGCCGCTTGGCCCCGTCAAATGGCAGGCCGATCTGCCGGCGAACGCGATCGTTCGGATGTGCGGGGCGACCGCAGACAGGGCATGGCGCCCCGAACGCCGATGTCACCAGATCACATGGGGATGGTGCCGGCTGAGGGATTTGAACCCCCGACCCCCTGCTTACAAGGCAGACGCTCTACCACTGAGCTAAGCCGGCGAACCGGGTTCCGCGATAACGCGGGATGCGCGCTTTCGCAAGCCGTCACGCGCAGATCCGAAGTTGGTGCGTGCCAGAAAACCCACCGCCAGCAGCCCCACGGCCATGACCAGCAGGGCCGCGGGCGCGGCATTGCCCAGATCCTCGAGGCTGGCGCGTTCATGGGTGCGCGTGGCCAGCGTCTCGAAGTTGAAGGGCCGCAGCAGCAGCGTGGCGGGCAGTTCCTTGACGCAATCGACGAAGACCAGCAGCAGCCCCGCCCCCACCGATCCGCGCATCAGCGGCAGATAGACCGCGCGCAGCACGCCCCCCTCGCCGCGCCCAAGCGACCGCGCCGCCATCGGCAGCGAAGGCGAGACCCGCGTGAAGGCCGCGTCGATCGCCCCCTGTCCGATGGCGAAGAAACGCACGACATAGGCCAGCACGATCGCCGTGCCCGTGCCGGTCAGGATCAGCCCCGGATCGCTGCCAGTCAGCGCAAGCCAGGCATCCGCCACGCGGTGATCCAGCGCGGCCAGCGGGATCAGGATGCCCACGGCCAGCACGGCCCCCGGCGCGGCATAACCGACCGTCGTCACCGGCATCAGCAGGCGCGGCAGGCGGCTGGCCGACAGCCGGGCGCCATAGACCATGACCAGGGCCAAGGCGACCGTCACCACAGCCGCCACGGCCCCCAGCCACAGCGTGTTGATCGTCGCATCGAACAGCCCCGGCGTGATCCAGCCCTGCGGATAGGCCAGCGCATGGCGCAGGATCACCCCCACCGGCAGCGCAAAGCCCAGGGCCACCGGAAAGGCGCAGACCAGCATCGCGATGATGCCGCCCGCGCCCCGCAACCGCGTGCGCGCCACGGGCCGCGACTGCCGCGCGGTCTGATGATACCGGGCATGGCGGCGGGCAAAACGTTCGGCCAGGGCCAGCAGGATCACGATCAGCAGGATCGCGCAGGCGATCTGGGCCGCCCCGCCGGCATTGCGACGCTCCAACCAGGTGGTGAAGATGCCGGTGTTCAGCGTCTGCACCCCGAAATAGCTGACGACGCCGTAATCGGCCACGGCCTCCATCATGGCGATGGCCGCGCCCGCGACGATGGCAGGGCGGGCCAGCGGCAGACCCACGCGGGCGAACAACCCCCAGGGCCCGGTGCCCAGGGCGCGCGCGACCTCGAAGGCGCTGCCGGATTGCTCGGTCAGCGCCACGCGGGTCAGAAGATAAACATAGGGATATTGCGCGGCCCCCATCACGATCACCGCCGCCGGGGCCGACCGGATGCGCGGGAACCAGTAATCCTGCGCATTGGTCCAGCCGAACCAGCCCCGCAGCGCCATCTGGACCGGCCCGGAATAATCCAGGAAATCCGCCAGCGCATAGGCCCCCACATAGGCCGGGACCGCCAGCGGCATCAGCAGCGCCCATTGCAGCACGCGCCGCCCGGGAAAATCGTGCATCGCGATCAGCCACGCGGTCCCCGCCCCCATCACCGCCGCAAGCAGCCCCGTCCCGGCCGCAAGCCACACCGTATTCAGGAAGTAGCGCGGCATGACCGTGGCCATCAGGTGCGGCCAGATGTTCTCGGTCGGGTTCGCGGCAAGCCAGGCGACGGCCAGGATCGGCAGCAGCACGCCTGCCGCCACCAGGATCGCGGCCAGCGACCACCCCTGTCTCAGGATGCGGCGCGTGGGCCTGGGCGGTCGGGGGGCATCGGCGGGCTTGTCATGCGTCGGGGTCATGGCGCCGATCTAGCGCCAAAGCAATTTGACTGTCCACGCCCGAAGACTATTCTGCGGCGCAACGGGCATCCCCGAAGGTGCCGCAGGAAAAAGATGGGGCGCGGGACGACGGATGCAGATGGTCTATCACTTGGGCGTTCACGCCACCGACGGCGACAGGCTGCTGCGAACGCTGCTGGACAATCGCGACCAGTTGCACAAGGCGGGCACCGAGATCGTCGCCCCCGAGCGCCACAAGGACATCTTCGACGAGGCGCTTCAATCGCTTGCGGGGGGAAGCTCGACCCCCGAGATGGAACAGATCATGCTGGATGCGATGCTGGACGGCGACAATCCGCAGCGCGTGATCATGTCGACCGCCACCTTCATGGGCGCCTATGGCCGCGTGGTGGGCCGCGAGGGGCTCTATCCCCAGATCGGGCGGCGGGCGGCGGCGCTGACGCGGCTGTTCCCCTCGGCCCGGACCGAGTTCTTCGTGGCGATCCGCAACCCGGCGACGCTGTTGTCCGATGTACTGCCGCTGTTCGCGGGGGGCGACTATACCGAGCTGATGCAGGGGAACCAGCCGCAGACCCTGCGCTGGCGCGATGCGATCCAGCGGTTGGTGGCATCGGTGCAGGGCCGCCGCATCGTCATCTGGTGCCACGAGGACGTGCCGCTGATCTGGCCCGAGATCATCCGCTTGGTCGCGGGCGCAGGGCCGGATGTCACACTGACGGGCGGGTCGTCCTATATCCACGAGCTGCTGACGGATGACGGGGTCGCGAAACTTCGCGATGCCATGTCCAGCCAGGACCGGTTGTCGGTATCGCGCAGGCGCGAACTGTTTGCCGAGGCCATCGCCGCCGATGCGCAAGAGGATGCGCTGGACCAGTCGGTCGATCTGCCGGGTTGGACGCAGGAGGTCGTCGATCAGGTGACTGAGACCTATCGCGCCGACGTGGCCGAGATCGCGGTCCTGCCGGGGGTGGAATTCATCCTGCCCTGACCTGACCGCAAGGGTCGCCCGGCCTTTGGCGGCCGGGCGGGCAGGTCAGCCCATTCCCAGTGCCTGCTTGTACATCTCGAGGATGGCTTCCTCTTCGGCGATGTCGTCGCGGTCGCGTTTGCGCAGGGCGATGATCTTCTTCATCACCTTGGTATCATAGCCGCGGGCCTTCGCCTCGCCCATGATTTCCTTCTGGCGTTCGGCGATGTCCTTCTTCTCGGCTTCCAGCTGCTCGAATTGCTCGATGAACTGGCGCAGCTCTTCTGCTGCGACGCCGTAAGCCTGATCGTCCTGCATCGGTTCGTCCCCATACTGCTTGCGCCACGGGTGTTAGGCGGTCTTGCCCCGACGTGCAATCGCCGCTAGGGCCGATGCTCGGGCAACCCCATGCCGCAGGAGGATGCGATGACCATGTACGACTGGCTGATCTGGATCGGCGCCGCCCTGACCGTGACCGGCCTTGCCGGAATCGTCTGGTGCATCGCGACCGTGGCCCGCGCCCGCAAGGCGGGCCTCGACGACGAGGGCCTGCGCCTTCGCATGCGCAAGGTGCTGGCCGTGAACATGGGTGCGCTGGCGTTTTCCACCATCGGGCTGATGATGGTCGTCGTGGGCGTGATGCTGGCGCCCTGAACGCCCCTCTTGATTCATTCATAGATATGAATATCTATGAACCATAACGGTTCATAGGGGTGCTTTCATGGAATCCGATTGGATTGCCGGCCTGATCGGCGGGCTGATGATCGGCGGCGCTGCCGCGATCTATCTTCTGGGCAATGCGCGCATCATGGGCGCAAGCGGCATCATCAGCGGGTTGCTGGACGTGGCCGCCACGCCCGCCTGGGCCGAGCGTGCGATCTTCGCGGCCGCACTGATCGCGACGCCCGCGATCCTTGTGCGGTCGGGCATGGGCGATGCCAGCCCCGCCATCGCGGGCACGGGGGTCATGATCCTTGCGGGGCTGCTGGTCGGGTTCGGCACGAGGTTGGGCAATGGCTGCACGTCCGGGCACGGCGTCTGCGGGATATCGCGCATGTCGCGCCGCGGGATCGTCGCCACGCTGACCTATCTTCTGACGGGGGGCATCGCCGTGATCGTCGCGCGCATGCTGGGGTGGTCGTGATGCTGCGTCTTATGATTGCCGCGCTGGCCGGCGGGCTGTTCGGCGCCGGGCTGCTGATATCGGGCATGACCGACCCGGCCAAGGTCCGCGGGTTCCTCGACGTCTTCGGCACATGGGATCCGACCCTGGCCTTCGTCATGGGCGGCGCGATCCTGCCCATGGCCATTGCATGGCGCGTCGCGGCGCGCCGGAAAAGGGCCGTCACCGGCCACGACCTGCCCAATCCCCCGCAGGGGCCTGTCGACGGGCGCCTGATCGCGGGCTCGGCCATGTTCGGCGCGGGCTGGGGTCTGGCGGGTCTCTGCCCCGGACCGGCCATGGCTTCGTTGGGCTTCGGCGGTCCGGCCTTCGTGACATTCTTCGTCGCGATGGTTACAGGCATGGCAGTGTTCAAGGCATGGGACGGGCGAAGATGAAGGCACTGATCCAACGCGTGTCCGAAGCCTCGGTCGAGGTCGACGGGCAGATCACCGGCAGCATCGAGGCGGGGCTTCTGATACTGGTCTGCGCGATGCAGGGCGACGATGCGGCCGAGGCGCGCAAGCTGGCCGCGCGCGTGGCCAAGCTGCGCATCTTTCGCGACGATCAGGATCGCATGAACCGGTCGCTGCTGGATATGGGCGGCGACGCGCTGGTCGTCAGCCAGTTCACCCTTGCCGCCGATACGCGCAGCGGGAACCGCCCGGGCTTTTCCCGCGCCGCGCCGCCGGACGAGGGGCGCGCCCTCTACGAGGCGTTCGTCCAGGCGATGGGCGATCAGGGCGTGGCGACCCGGACGGGCATCTTCGGCGCCGACATGAAGGTGCGTCTGTTGAACGACGGTCCCGTCACCATCTGGATGGACAGCCTCGAGCGCGCTTGACTTCCGGGCCGCACTGCCCCATCTGATGCACAGTCTGAACCCGCTGCCGCGTGAGCAGCGCAACGTATGTTGCCCGGTCCAGGCGAATTTTCCGGTTTCCCATCACGCGGGGAGGCTTGCGGGACCCTCGTCTTCCGCCCGCACCCTTGCCACATGTCGTCCGATGGGCGACCACGAACCCGTGCCTTATTCGAGGGTGCGCGGGTTGAGAAAGAAACTGATGAACCAGTCCGATACCCGCCGCCGCCCCCGTCGCGGCAAGCCCACCGATCATGTCGCCGCCAATGACGGCCGCCGCGCCCCCTCGCGCGATCCGCTGCCCGAAGGTCCGTTCTTCGACATGGGCATCGATGCGCGCATCAACGCGAACATCGCCGCCATGGGCCTGACGAACCCCACGCCGATCCAGGCGCAGGGCATCCCCCATGTGGTCGAGGGCCGCGACGTGCTGGGCCTGGCCCAGACCGGCACCGGCAAGACGGCGGCCTTCGGCCTGCCCATGCTGACGCGCCTGATCAAGTTCGGCAAGAAGCCCGATCCGCGCACCTGCCGCGCGCTGATCCTGGCCCCCACCCGCGAACTGGCCACCCAGATCGCCACGAATATCGACGCCTATGCCGAAGGCACGCCGATCCGCAGCTTCCGCGTCGTCGGCGGTGCGTCGATCAACGTGCAGACCGAACGCATGTCCAAGGGCGTCGACGTGCTGATCGCCACGCCGGGTCGCCTGATGGACCTGATCGAGCGTCGCGCCATCGACCTGTCGGCCACCACCTATCTGGTGCTGGACGAGGCCGACCAGATGCTGGACATCGGCTTCATCCACACCCTGCGCAAGATCGCCCGGATGCTGCCGCAGGAACGTCAGACGCTGATGTTCTCGGCCACCATGCCGAAGCTGATGCAGGAACTGTCGGACACCTATCTGACGAACCCCGCCAAGGTTGCGGTGAACCCTCCAGGTCAGGCCGCCAAGAAGATCGAGCAGGGCGTCCACTTCACACCCCAGGGCGACAAGGCGACGCTGCTGTCGGAATACATGTCCAAGCATGTGGGCGAACTGGCGATGGTCTTCGGCCGCACCAAGCACGGCTGCGAGAAGCTGGCCAAGCTGCTGGACAAGTGGGGCTTCAAGGTCGCCGCGATCCACGGCAACAAATCGCAGGGCCAGCGCGAGCGTGCGCTTGCCTCCTTCCGCGCCGGTGAGACGCATGTCCTGGTCGCCACCGATGTCGCCGCACGGGGTCTCGACATTCCCGAGGTCGCGCATGTCTACAACTACGACCTGCCCAACGTCCCCGAGAACTATGTCCACCGGATCGGCCGGACCGCGCGTGCGGGCCGCGAGGGTCGCGCCGTGGCCTTCTGCGCACCCGCCGAGATGGGCGAGCTGCGCGCCATCGAGAAGGCGATGAAGACCCAGATCAACGTGATCGGCGGTCACCCCTGGACCGCACCCCCGGCCGAGCCCAAGCGCGGCGGTCGCGGTGGCGGTCGCCCGCCCCAGGGCGGCAACAAGCGCCCCACGCGCCGTCCGGGCAACGCCCCCAAGCGCTAAGACACTCAGACAAGCCGCGGGCATCCCCCGCGGCTTTCGCTTGAGCAGCCCGTCCCGCGCGGCTATCTGCTGGCGCCATGGCGAAGCTCTATTTCAACTACTCCACGATGAATGCCGGCAAGAGCACCTTGCTGCTGCAGGCATCCTACAACTATCGCGAACGCGGGATGGACACGCTGCTGCTGACGGCGGCGCTGGACGACCGCGCGGGCGCGGGGCGCATCGCCAGCCGCATCGGCATCGGCGCGGATGCGACGGTCTTCGGCCAGTCCACCGACCTCTTCGCGCTGATTTCCGAACACGGCACCGGCTGCGCCTGCATTTTCCTGGACGAGGCGCAGTTCCTGACCCGCGAACAGGTCTGGCAGCTGGCCCGCGTGGCCGACGATCTGAAGATCCCCGTCATGTGCTATGGCCTGCGCGTCGATTTCCGGGGCGAGCTGTTCCCCGGATCGGCCGCACTTTTGGCCCTGGCCGACGACATGCGCGAGGTGCGCACCATCTGCCATTGCGGGCGCAAGGCCACCATGGTCGTGCGCAAGGACGACCAGGGCCGGGCCATCACCGAAGGCGCGCAGGTGCAGGTCGGCGGGAACGAGACCTATGTCTCGCTCTGCCGCAGGCACTGGCGCGAGGCGATGGCCGAGTGAAACCCGATCAAATCTGTGCATCAATCCCCTGCCCCGCGTTGCGGCGCGGCGGGGCATGATGTAACCATCGGCGCAAACATGCGAAGGGACTTCAAGATGCGCGCATTCCTGCTTCTGGGCGCGGCCGTGCTGGGCTTGGCGGCCCCCGCGCAGGCCTTCGACACCAACGCGAAGGCCGCGTGGGTCTTCGACGTTCAGACCGGCACCGTGCTGATGGAAAAGAATGCCGAGACGCCGATCCCGCCCGCGTCGATGTCCAAGCTGATGACGCTCTACATGCTGTTCGAGGCGATCGAGGAAGGCCGCGTCCAGCTGGACACGCAGCTTCCCGTCTCGACCCGCGCGCGGCAGATGGGCGGATCGACGATGTTCCTCAACGAGCTGGACCGCCCCACGGTCGAACAGCTGATCAAGGGCATCATCGTGCTGTCGGGCAACGATGCCTGCGTCGTCGTGGCCGAAGGCCTTGCCGGGACCGAGGAGGCCTTTGCCCGCCAGATGACCGAACGCGGCAAGCAGATCGGGCTGGAACATTCCTCGTTCCGCAACGCGACCGGCTGGCCCAATCCCGAACACCGCATGTCGGCCGAGGATCTGGGCCGCCTTGCGCGCCTGCTGATCCAGAAATTCCCCGAATACTACCAGTATTTCGGTCTGGCCGAATACCGCTTCGACGATCGCGCACCGGCCAACCGTTTCAACCGCAACCCGCTGCTGCGGCTGGGCATCGGGGCAGACGGCCTCAAGACCGGCCATACCCAGGAAGCAGGCTATGGCCTGGTGGGGTCGGCCAAGCAGGATGACCGCCGCGTCATCTTCGTCATCAGCGGGCTTGAAACCGACGACGCCCGCGCAGAAGAGGCCGAACGCATCGCGCAATGGGCCTTCCGCCAGTTCACGATGCAGAACCTGGTTCCCGCGGGCGAAACCGTGGTCGAGGCCCCCGTCTGGCTGGGCACCGCCACCCGCGTGGGCCTGACGACCGAAAACGGCGTGAACGTCCTCGTGCCGGCGGGCGCGCAGGATCAGGTGGATGTGCAGGTCGTCTATGACAGCCCCCTTCCCGCGCCCATCGCCAAGGGCGACAAGCTGGGCGAACTGGTCGTGACCATCCCCGGCACGCGCGACACCGTGACCCCGCTGGTCGCCACCGCCGACGTCCCCGAGGCGGGCTTCCTCGGGCGGCTGAAGGGCGCGGTGATGCAGCTGGGCCAACGCGCCATCGACGCCGTCACCGGCTGATGCTGATCAGCTTCGAGGGCATCGACGGCTGCGGCAAGAGCACGCAATCGCGCCTTCTGGCCGATGCGCTGACCGCCGAGGGTCGCGAGGTCGTCCTGACCCGCGAACCCGGCGGCAGCCCCGGCGCCGAGGAGATCCGCCGCCTTCTGGTCGAGGGGGCGGGCGAACGCTGGTCCCCCGAGACCGAGTGCCTGCTGTTCACCGCGGCCCGCCGCGACCACATGGAACGGCTGATACGCCCCGCGCTGGATGCGGGCCGGACGGTCATCACCGACCGCTTCGCCGACAGCACGCGCGTCTATCAGGGTGCGGCGCGCGGCGATCTGCGGGTGCTGGTCGATCAGCTGCACGGTCTGATGATCGGCACCGAACCCGCCCGCACCTTCGTGATCGACATCGACCCCGAGACCGGGCTTGCCCGCGGCCAGGCGCGTGGCGGCCCCGAGGACCGGTTCGAGAGCCTGGGCCTCGGCTTCCAGCAGCGGCTTGCGCAGGGTTTTCGGGCGCTTGCCGCCGAATATCCCGACCGCGTGCGCCTGATCGACGGACGCGGCACCCCCGAACAGGTCGCGGCCCGCGTCAGGCAGGCCCTGTGAAGACCGAGATCGCGGATATCCCCGAGGCCGACCGCGTTCCGGGTGCGCCTCATCCCCGCCACGCGCCGCGCGTGCTGGGCCATGATGCCGCGATCGCATCATTCACCGAAGCCGCGCTGTCCAACCGCCTGCATCACGCCTGGATGCTGACCGGGCCGCGCGGGGTGGGCAAGGCGACGCTGGCCTGGGCCATGGCACGCTGGCTGATCTCGGGCGGCAGCAGCCCCGATCTGCGCACCGATCCCGACAGCCCCGAGATCCGCCGCATCGCATCGCTTGCCGAACCCCGCCTGCAGTTGATCCGCAGGCCCTGGGACGACAAGGCCGGGCGGCTGTCCGCGCAGATCACCGTGGACGAGATCCGCAAGCTGCTGTCCTTCTTCCACCTGTCATCCGCCGAAGGGGGACGCCGGGTCGCGATCATCGACGCGGCCGACGACATGAACCCCCAGGCCGCGAACGCGCTTCTGAAGGTACTGGAGGAACCGCCCGCCGATGCGGTCATCCTGATCGTCGCGCATCAGCCCGCGGGCCTGCTGCCCACGATCCGGTCGCGCTGCCGGACGCTGCGGCTGCAATCGCTGAACCCCGGCCAGATGGCGCATATCCTGACCGACATGGGCATCGACGAGGATGCCGAGGCGCTGTCGGCATTGTCCGACGGTTCCGTGGGCGAGGCGCTGCGCCTTGCGGGCCAGGACGGGCTGGACCGATACCAGGAGCTGGTGGACCTGTTCGCGACGCTTCCGCGCATGGACCGGCTGGCAGCATCGAAATTCGCGGATGGCGCGGCGGGTCGCGCCACCGCGACGGGCGATCCGTTCGACCTGACCATCACGGTGATCGACCGTTTCCTGACGCGGCTTGCGCGCGCGGGACTGATGGGTGCGCCCCTGCCCCAGGCCGCGCGGGGCGAAGGCGCGCTGATGGCGCGGCTGTCGGCCGACGACATGGCCGCGCGGGCATGGGCCGATGCGCAGGCGCGGCTGTCCGCGCGGGCGCGCGCCGGTCGGGCGGTCAACCTTGACCCTTCCGCGCTGGTCATGGATATGGTGCTGGAGCTTGCGCAGCTGCCGCCCGCCCAATCCGCCCCGCCCCATCCGTAGCAACAGACAAGGGACAGCCCATGCAGGATACGGCCCCGGCCCCCATCGTCGACAGTCACTGCCATCTCGATTTTCCGGATTTCGACGGCGAACATGACGCGCTTCTGGAACGTGCCCGCGCGGCGGGCGTGACGCGGATGGTGACGATCTGCACGAAGCTGCGGCTGGAACCGCAGGTGCGTGCCCTGGCCGAGGCGCATGAAGGCGTCTTTTATGCAGCGGGCACCCATCCGATGAGCGTTGCGGACGAGCCGATGGCGACGGTCGATCAGCTGGTCGCGCTGGCACAGCATCCGAAATTCGTGGGCATCGGGGAAACCGGGCTGGATTATCACTATACCGCCGAAAGCGCGCGCGCGCAGCAGGAAAGCCTGCGCATCCATATCGAGGCCGCGCGCCGGACGGGCCTGCCGCTGATCATCCATGCCCGCGACGCCGATGACGACATGGCCCGCATCCTGACCGAGGAACACCGCGCGGGCGCATATGATTGCGTGATGCACTGCTTCAGCTCCTCGGCCGGGCTGGCCCATGCGGCGCTGGATCTGGGCTTCTACCTGTCGATGTCGGGGATCGCGGCCTTCCCGCGGTCCAAGGACCTGCGAGAGATCTTCGCCGCCACCTCCATCGACCGCATCCTGGTGGAAACCGACAGCCCCTACCTTGCGCCGCCGCCCCATCGCGGCAGACGCAACGAGCCCGCCTATGTCGCCAGGACCGCCGCCGTCGGGGCCGAAGTCTTCGGGCTGGACTATGCCGAGTTCGCGGCGCGGACGACCGCCAATTTCGACCGGCTGTTCGCGAAGGCCGCATCGTGATCCGCGCGACGATCCTCGGCTGCGGATCGTCGGGCGGCGTGCCGCGGCTGGGGAACCGGTGGGGCGCCTGCGACCCGTCCGAGCCGAAGAACCGTCGCCGCCGTTGTTCCCTGCTGGTCGAACGCGACGGACCAGGCGGCACGACCCAGGTGCTGATCGACACCGGCCCCGACCTGGTTCCGCAGCTGCTGGACGCGGATGTGGCGACGCTGGACGGGGTGGTCTTCACCCATGCCCATGCCGATCACTGCCACGGCATCGACGATCTGCGTCAGCTGGTCTACAACGCGCGGCGCATCCTGCCGGTCTGGGCCGACCGCCCCACCGCCGATGCGCTGGTCGAACGCTTCGCCTATGTCTTCCAGACGCCCGAGGGCAGCCAGTATCCCCCCATCTGCGACCTGAACCTGATCGAGGGGCAGATCACCATCGACGGCCCCGGTGGCCCGGTCACGCTGATCCCCTTCCGCGTCCAGCATGGCGACATCACCGCGCTCGGGTTCCGGATCGGGGGGCTGGTCTATCTGCCCGACGTGTCCGCGATCCCGGATGCCGCCTGGCCGCTGATCAAGGATGCGCCCGTCTTCATCATCGACGCGCTGCGACATGAACCCCATCCCAGCCACGCCCATCTGGACCTTGCGCTGGAATGGATCGCGCGCGCCCGCAATCCGCGCGCCGTGCTGACGAACATGCATATCGACATGGACTATGCCGCCGTGGGTCGCGCGACGCCCGACCACGTCCTGCCCGCCTTCGACGGCATGGTGATCGAGACCGACAGCAACCCACCGGAGCTTGTGCACGCATTATGAGCGCCCTCTTCACGATCATCCTTCCCGTGTTCCTCATCGTCGGGTTCGGCTACCTCGTGGCGCGGTTGGGATGGTTCAAGGAAGGGGCGGTCGACGGGCTGATGACCTTCGCCCAGAACTATGCCGTGCCGACGCTGCTTTTCGCCTCGATCGCGCGGCTTGATATCGGCTCGGAATTCCGCCTGCCTTTGCTGCTGCCCTTCTATGTCGGCGCCTTCGCCAGCTTCGGCCTGGGCTGGGCCGCCGCGCGATACATGTTCGGGCGGCCCGCAATGGACAGCGTGGCGATCGGCTTCGTCTGCCTCTTCTCGAACTCGCTGCTGCTGGGGGTGCCGATCACCGAACGGGCCTATGGGCCCGAAGCGCTGACCGGGAACTGGGCGATCATCTCGATCCATTCGCCGATGCTCTATACTTTCGGGATCACGGTGATGGAGTTCACGCGCGCCCGCGGCCAGAACCTGTCGATCGGGCGCGTGGCGCTGCGGGCGGTCAGCGGTGTGCTGCGCACGCCGATGGTGATCGGCATCATGGCCGGGATGGCGATGAACGTGCTGATCCACGCGGGGCTTGTCATGCCGCAGGGGTTCTGGGACGCGGTCGACATGATCGCGCGGGCCGCCCTGCCCGCCGCGCTGTTCGGGCTGGGCGGCATCCTGCACCGCTATCGCCCAGAAGGCGACATGGCGACCATCGCGATGTGCTGCGTGGCCAGCCTGATCCTGCACCCTGCCATCACCTTCGGGCTGGGGCATCTGTTCGGGCTGGACGTGGCGGGGATGCGGTCGGCGGTGATGACGGCGGCGATGTCGCCGGGGGTGAACGCCTATCTCTTTGCCAACATCTATGGCGTGGCCAAGCGTGTGGCGGCTTCGACCGTTCTTGTCGCCACGGCGGCCTCGATCCTGACGATCTGGATGTGGCTGGCGATCCTTCCCTGACCGCCAGTCGCCGTTTCAGTGCGGGGTGACGCCCCGGATGCGTTCGGACCGCCGCCGCAGCAGTTCCACCGTGGTCAGCAACGCGATCGAGAAGACCACCAGCAGCGTGGCGACCGCCAGGATCGCCGGGCTGATCTGTTCGCGGATGCCGTTCCACATCTGGCGCGGAATGGTCTGCTGATCGGGCCCGGCGATGAACAGCACGGCCACGACCTCGTCGAAGGACGTGACGAAGGCGAACAGCGCCCCCGAGATCACGCCGGGCAGGATCAGCGGCATCGTCACCCTGAAGAAGGTCCGCCGCGGGCTGGCCCCGAGCGATGCGGCCGCACGGTTCAGCGATTGGTCGAACCCCACCAGCGTCGCCGTCACCGTGATGATGACAAAGGGGATCCCAAGCGTCGCATGTGCGAAGATCACCCCTAGATAGGTGCCGGCCAGGCGCCCGCATTGCGGGTCCAGCCCGAACAGGGTCAGCAGCTCGCACGGGTTCGAGTAGAAGAAGAACATCCCCGTCGCCGTGATGATCAGCGGCACGATCATGGGAGAGATCAGGATCGCCATGATCGCCCGCCGGAACGGCATTTCCGGGCGCGACAGGCCAAGCGCGGCCAGCGTTCCCAGCACCGTGGCAAGGATGGTCGAGAAGACCCCGATGATGATCGAGTTCTTGGCCGCCTGCACCCATTTCGCATTGGCCCATGCATCGCCCCACCAGGACAGGTCGCGCGGACCGTCCGGCGCCGTCATCCCGAAGGTCAGCAGGCTGTCGTACCAGCGCATGCTGTACCCCTCGGGGTCAAATTCCAGCATCTTGTCGGTGAAGGTGAAATAGGGCTCGGCGTTGAAGGACAGCGGGATGATCACCACGATCGGCGCGATCAGGAAGAAGAAGATCGCCGCGCAGATCGCGATATAGGCGTAGTGCCAGATCCGCTCGAGCGGGGTCGCATAGGTCGGAACTGCCATGGCCTTATCCCAGCTTCAGGTTATCGACGCCCACCAGCCGGTCGTACAGCCAGTAGAGGGCAAGGACCGCGCCCAGCAGCAGCGCGGCAAGGGCGGCCGCCATCGACCAGTTCAACGTATCGGTCATGTGCATCGCGATCATGTTGGAAATCAGCTGCCCCGACGATCCGCCGACCAGCGCGGGCGTGATGTAGTAGCCGACGGCAAGGATGAACACGAGCATCGCCCCCGCCCCCAGGCCCGGCAACGTCTGCGGGAAATAGATGCGTCGGAACGCGGTCCAGCTGGTCGCGCCCAGACTGCGCGCGGCCCGGACATAGGAGGGGTTGATCGTGCGCATCACGGAATAGAGCGGCAGGATCATGAAGGGCAGCAGGATATGCGTCATCGCGATGATCGTGCCCGTCTGGTTGTAGATCATCTGCAGGCGCTGGCCGTCCCCGATGATGCCCAGCCACACGAGGATGTCGTTGATCACCCCCTGCTGCTGCAGCAGCACCATCCAGCTGGTCGTCCTGACCAGAAGCGAAGTCCAGAAGGGCAGCAGAACCAGGATCATCAGCAGGTTCGATTTCCGCATCGGCAGCGTCGCCAGCAGATGCGCGATGGGAAAGCCCAGCACGAAGGTCAGCGCGGTGATCAGCCCCGACAGCCAGAAGGTCCGCCAGAACAGGGTGACGTAGATGCGGCGGTTCTCCTCGACCTGGACGATCTTGCCGGCCTCGTCGCGGGTGCGGTCCACGGCGGCCAGATAGAAGTTGCCCGTCACCGCGCTGGATGCGCCGCGCATCGCGGACCACAGCTGCGGGTCGCCCCAATCCTCGTCCATCTCCAGCAGGGCGTCGCGATATGGCGGCTCGATCCCCCGGCGGACCTTGCGCCCGGTCGAGGTGAACAGCGATCGCGACCCCGCAAGGTCGTAATTGATGCGCGTGCCCACAACCCCGATGCTGCGCGCCTCGGCGCTGGCGGTCAGGTCGGCGGCAAGCGCCGTCCATGCAGCATCGTCCGGAACGGTGCCCGCAGGGGTTTCGGCGAACCAGGCCGAGATCTGCGGCATGTTGGCCGAGAACCCGTCATTGTGGAACGACCGCTGCAGCATCTGCCCGATGGGCACGACGAAGGTGATCAGGATGAAGGCCAGAAGCGGCGCGACCAGCAGGAACGCGCGGCGCCGGGCCTTCGACTGGCTGCGCGCCAGCGCCCGCACCAGCGGCCGGCCATCCGCGGTGGTCAGCCGGTCGGGCGCACCCGATGCGGTCGTGGCGATGGCTGCATGTGGATCAAGGGCTGCGTTCGCCATGTATTCCCCGAGAATTTATGGGGCCGCCGCGCATCGAACGCGGCGGCCCGCGTGATCAGGACGATGCCAGCCAGGCGTTGAAGCGCTCGCTCAGCTCGGCATCGTGGTCGGCCCAGAATTCCGGATCGTCCATGACGGCATTCTCCAGCGCCTCGGGGCTGGTCGGCATATGCGGCGCCATCTCGGTCTTGCCATCCTGATAGAGGCCGACCAGATCGGCCGAGGATTGCCGCGCCGGACCATAGGCGATGTATTTCGCCTGATCCGCCAGCCGCTGCGTGTCGGTCGCGAATTTCAGGTAATCCATCGCGGCTTCGGGGTTGGGCGCGCCCTTGGGGATCACGAACATGTCCATGTCCATGTACTGCCCGTCCCAGATCACCTCGAAGGGCTGGCCCTCGGCCACCATCGCGTCGAAGATGCGCCCGTTATAGACGGTGGTCATGCTGACCTCTCCGTCGGCCAGAAGCTGCACGGGCTGCGCGCCTGCTTCCCACCAGACGACATCGTCCTTGATCGTGTCCAGCTTCGCGAAGGCGCGTTCCACGCCCTCGTCGCTGCCCAGTTCGTCATAGACATCGGCAGCCGCGACCCCGTCCGCGATCAGCGCCAGATACAGCGTGCGCTTGGGGTTCTTGGGCAGGCCACGCTTGCCGGGGAACGTCTCGGTGTCGAAGAAATCGACGGCGCTGGTCGGGGCGTCGCCTTCGAACTTCGTCGTGTTGTAGGAGATGACGGTCCCCCAGACGATATTGGCGACCGCGCAGTCCAGAAGCGCACCCTCGACGAAATCCTCGCTCGCGGCGGTGCCGTCGGGTGCGGCGGGCAGGCTGGCCGGGTCGATCTCGACCAGGGCGCCTTCGTCGCAAAGGCGGATCGCGTCCGAGACCTCGATGTCGAAGACGTCGCCCGAGACGTTGCCGGCCTCGACCTGCGCCTTCAGGGGCGTGGCCGGATTGTCGGCGGCGATCATGTTGACCTTGATGCCGGTCTCGGCGGCGAAGGGCTTGTTGTAGGCCTCGACCTGGCTCTTTTCATATGCGCCGCCCCACGAGACGACGTTGACTTCTTGGGCCGCGGCCGAAAAGGCCAGCCCGGCCAATGCGGTGGACAGGATAAGCGTCGATTTCACGTGCATTTCTCCCTATTGGTTCGGGCGTCTGTCGCGCCCTGTCATTGGCCCCGTCACGGGGGCCGGTCCGGGCGGGGCGACCCCGCCCGGCATTCGCGTCAGCCGGCCAGCCAGGCGTTGAAACGCTCGTTCAGTTCGGCATCGTGATCGACCCAGAATTCCAGGTCCGACCCGAGCGCGTTGGTCATGTTGGCATCGGTCGTCGGCAGATGCGGACCCATCGGCTGATCGGTGCCCTCGATATTGCCGACCATCGCGGCGGCCGAACGGCGCGGCGGGCCATAGCTGATGAATTCGGCCGCACGGGCCTGCGGCGCGGGGGCCGTGGTCCAGGCCACGAACTCCATCGCGTCCTCCATGTTCGGCGCGCCTGCGGGGATCACCCAGCCTTCCATCTCGTAGATCTGGCCGTCCCAGATGATCTCGAAGGGCTGGCCGTCGGCCTGCGCGGCGTTGAAGATCCGCCCGTTGAAGGCATAGGCCATGCTGACCTCTCCATCCGCCAGAAGCTGCGGCGGCTGGGCGCCGGCCTCCCACCAGATCACCTCGTCCTTGATGCTGTCGAGCTTCGCAAAGGCACGGTCCACGCCCTCGTCGCTGTCCAGCGTCGCATAGACATCGGCGGCGGGAACCCCGTCGGCCATCAGCGCCAGCTCAAGATTGAACTTGGCGCCCTTGCGCATGGTGCGCTTGCCCGGGAAACCTTCGAGATCGAAGAAATCGGCAGGCGTCGCGGGCTTGGCATCGCTGAACGCGTCGTCGTTGAAGGCCAGCACCATGGAATAGACATCGGTGCCCACGAAGCATTCCGTGACCGCGCCCTCGATGAAATCGTCCATCGCCTCGGTGCCGTCATCGGCCGCCTTCAGGATCGCGGGGTCGATGGGTTCGACCAGACCTTCGTCGCACAGGCGCACCGCGTCGGCATATTCGACCGAAGCCACGTCGATCGAGACGTTGCCCGCCTCGACCTGCGCCTTGATGGGCGTCGCGGGGTTGTCGGCATCGGACATCACCACCTCGGTGCCCGTTTCGGCCATGAAGGGCTTGGCATAGGCCTCGAGATGGCTGTTCCCGTAGGCACCGCCCCAGGACAGCAGGTTGACCTCGGCCATGGCGGGCGCACCGACCAGGCCGATGGCGGTGCCGAGCATCAGAATACGTTTCATCGAAAAACTCCCGAAGATGATGGATGCGGCGATTTCGCCGTCATTCTTGGCCGCGTTCCGGCGGCGGGCCGTCGCGCGCTCAGACGGGGTCCAGCGCGCGGGCGTCCTGGGGGTGCCAGCCGATGCGGATGTGCTGACCGGGCTGCAGCCGGGTCTGGCCGATCGTGTTGCGCATCTTGATGACGAAATTATCGCTGCCCGCCACCGACAGCCGGGCGCGCAGGATGTCGCCCATATAGACCACGTCCAGCACCCGCGCCTCGATCGTATGGGCGTCGGGGGACATCATCTCGGGCTTGAACTCGACCCGCTCGGGGCGGATCGAGACGGTGGTGCGCTGACCCTTCTCGCGGATGTTCACGGCGGTCGCGTCGATCAGGCCGCCGCCATCCAGCCGCACCAGCGCCTTGTCGCCCTGCAGATCCTCGATCACGCCGGCAAGGGCGTTGTTTTCCCCGATGAAGCCCGCGACGAAGCTGTTCTCGGGCGCCTCGTAGAGCTGCGCAGGCGGGGCAAGCTGCTGGATACGCCCGTCGTTGAAGACCGCGATGCGGTCCGACATGGTCAGCGCCTCGCCCTGGTCATGGGTGACATAGACGACCGTGATTCCAAGATCCTCGTGCAACTGCTTGATTTCGAACTGCATATGTTCGCGCAGCTGCTTGTCCAGCGCCCCGAGCGGTTCGTCCATCAGCACCAGTTCGGGATCGAAGACCAGCGCACGCGCCAGGGCGATCCGCTGCTGCTGCCCCCCGGACAACTGGGCGGGGCGGCGGTTGGCGAAGCTGCCCATCTGCACCATGTCCAGCGCGCGCTTGATCCGCCCCTCGCGTTCAGCCTTGGTCATGCCGCGCACTTCCAGCGGGAATGACAGGTTCTCGCCCACCGTCATGTGGGGGAACAGGGCATAGTTCTGGAAGACCATTCCGATGCCGCGCTTGTGGGGCGGGACCTGGTTGATGGGGCGTCCGTCCAGGCGGATGTCGCCATGGGTGGCGGTCTCGAACCCTGCAAGCATCATCAGGCAGGTCGTCTTGCCCGACCCCGACGGGCCCAGCATGGTCAGGAATTCGCCCTTGCCGATGGCAAGGTTCAGGTCCTTCACGACAAGCGTCTGTCCGTCATAGCTCTTCTGCACATGCTCGAAGGCGACGAATGCGTCGCCATTACGGTCGTCCAGCAATAGGCGCTCTCCCTGTTGTCGGCTTTTCGCTGCCGCTTGTTCGGAAGGTTAAGCGCCCCCGAGCCGAGCTGGCAACATTATTTGCGACATGGTTGCGCCGAAGGGCCGGACCCGCACAGCCCCGGATCGGGGGTGAAGCGGTGCGGAATCTTTCGCTGCCCCGCAAAAGGCAAACCGCTGCCCGAGGAACGGGCAGCGGTCATTTCAGTCGTCAGTCCAAGTATTTAGTAGGCCTTCTTCGGCCCCTTGCGATGCGGCTTCTTGCCGTCGCGACGGGGGCCGTCCTTGCTGCCCGGACCGGGGCGGCTGTTCGGGCGCTGGAACTTGGCGGGCTTGCTGCCCGGCGTGCGGCGCGGTTCCGGCGTCAGGTCGGGCTCGCCCTCGATCCGCATCATCGAGATCTCGTCGGTCAGCTCGGATGCCTCGCCGAAGCGCTTGGCGTCCTTGGCCGCGATCTGGACGAAGCTGTCATCCTGGCGGATGCGGATCGCACCGATGGATTCGCGGCCGATCCCGCCCGCATCGCAGATCTTGGGCAGCAGCCAGCGGGGTTCGGCACGACCGGTGCGCCCGACCGTCAGCTTGAACCAGACCGAGGGCCCGATCTCGCGCGCGGGGCGCGGTTCGCGGGCTTCGCGCGGTGCGCGCGGGTCGGTCGATGTGCGCGGCTGAACCGGCGTCACCTCTTCGGGGGCGGGACGACCCTCGCGCCACAGGCGCAGGATGCCGGCGGCCAGCGCCTCGGGGGTGAAACGCTCCATCAGCGCGGTGATGTTGGCGGCGTCGTCACCGATCGGGTCGTTCAGCGCGGGGCTGTCCAGAAGGCGGGCCTCGTCGCGGGCCTCGACCTCTTCGGCGGTGGGTGCGGGCGCCCATTCCGCCACGACGCGGGCGCGTTGCAGCAGACGCTGCGCGCGCGACTGTTCGGCCACGGGCACGATCAGCGCCGAAACGCCCTTGGCCCCTGCCCGACCCGTGCGGCCCGAACGGTGCAGCATGGTTTCGGGGTTGGTCGGCAGATCGGCGTGGATCACCAGTTCCAGGCCCGGCAGGTCGATGCCGCGCGCCGCGACATCGGTCGCGATGCAGACGCGGGCGCGGCCGTCGCGCAGTGCCTGAAGCGCGTGGTTGCGTTCCTGCTGGCTCAGCTCGCCCGACAGGGCGACGGCCTTGAAGCCGCGGTTCGACATGCGCGACAGCAGGTGGTTCACGTTGGCGCGCGTCTTGCAGAAGATGATCGAGGTCTGGGCCTCGTGCAGGCGCAGCAGGTTGAAGATCGCCGGTTCGCGGTCGCGGCCGCTGACCGTGATCGCGCGATAGGAGATGTCGCCATGCTGGCGCGATTCACCGATGGCGCTGATGCGCAGCGCGTCGTTCTGGAAGTCGCGGGCCAGCGCCTCGATCGCGGGCGGCACCGTGGCCGAGAACATCAGCGTGCGGCGGCTTTCGGGCGCGGCGCCCAGGATGAATTCCAGGTCCTCGCGGAAGCCCAGGTCCAGCATCTCGTCGGCCTCGTCGAGGACGGCGACCTTCAGTGCGGTCAGGTCCAGACCGCCGCGGTCGATATGGTCGCGCAGACGCCCGGGCGTGCCCACGACGATCTGGGCGCCCTGCTGCAATGCGCGGCGTTCGTTGCGGTAATCCATCCCGCCCACGCAGGTCGCGATGCGCGCCCCGGCATAGAGCCAGCTGAGTTCGCGGGCCACCTGCAGCGCCAGTTCGCGCGTCGGCGCGATGGCCAGCGCACGCGGCAGGGCGGCCTCGGGAAGGGTGTCGTTCTTCAGGACTTCGGGGCCCATGGCCAGGCCGAAGGCCACGGTTTTCCCCGAACCGGTCTGTGCCGAAACCAGAAGATCGCGGCCCTGGGCCTCTTCTTCCAGGACGGCGGTCTGCACGGAGGTCAGGCTGTCATAGCCCTTTTCGGCCAGCGCCGCGGCAAGCGGTGCAGGAAGTTTATGGTCGGTCATTGAAATCGCCAATTGTGGGGGAACGTCATGAACCCCGATGGGTGGCACCCCCAGCCCTTGCGATCCGCCCCAAGCCCTGGGCCATCGCGCCTTGGACATGCGGCACCGAAGCGCGCCTTCTAGGGCCTGGGGCCGTCAAAGTCCATGCCCCATCCGCCCGGTGTTCCATTTTTTCCCCTTGAACGCCCGCGACACGGGGACTAGCCTTCGCGCAACGACCGTTGGGGTGCCCCGTCCGGGGGCTGAGAGGCGTCATGCCAACCCATCGAACCTGATCCGGTTTGCACCGGCGGAGGGAACGGTTCAGATCGCCGCGGGACGCCCGCGCCAGATCCTCCGTCGCCTCTGCCCGACAGGAGGACGACGTGAAGACCCCCATTGCCCTGACCATCGCAGGCTCCGATTCCGGCGGGGGCGCCGGGATACAGGCGGATCTGAAGACCTTCTCGGCCCTGGGCGTCTATGGCGCCAGCGTGGTGACGGCGCTCACCGCGCAGAACACCCGCGGCGTAAGCCTGGTCGAACCCGCAAGCCCCGCCATGATCGCGGCACAGATCGCGGCGGTTCTGGACGATCTGGACGTGGGCGCGATCAAGCTGGGGATGCTGGGCTGCGCCGCCGCCATCGAGGCGGTGGCCGAAGGTCTGCCCGATGCGATGCCGGTCGTGCTTGATCCCGTGATGATCGCGAAATCCGGGGATGCGCTGCTGCGCCCCGCGGCCATCCGCACCCTGCGCGACCGGCTGATGCCGCGCGCCGATCTGCTGACGCCGAACATCCCCGAAGCCGCCTGCCTTCTGGGCTGCACCGATGCCGCATCGGAACCCGAGATGGCCGATCAGGGGCGTGCGCTGCTGGATCTGGGCGCACGGGCGGTGCTGATGAAGGGGGGCCACCTGGCGGGCGATACCTGTCCCGACCTGCTGGTGACGCATCGCGGCACGCTGCGCATGACCGCGCCCCGCCGGGACACGCGGAACACCCATGGGACGGGCTGCACCCTGTCGGCGGCCATCGCGGCGGGCCTTGCGCGCGGGATGGCGATGCCCGAGGCCGTGCAGGCGGCGCATTCCTATCTGCAGGGGGCGATCGCTGCGGCGGACGGTCTGCAGATCGGCCAGGGGCATGGTCCCGTTCACCATTTCCACGCGGTCTGGCATGATTGAGGTCACGATCATCGGCGCGGGCGTGGCGGGTCTCTTTGCGGCGCATGAACTGGCGCGGCGCGGCGCACAGGTCCGCATCCTCGACCGGAACGGGGCCCCGGGGCCGCATGGCTGTTCCTGGTGGGCGGGCGGAATGCTGGCCCCCGAATGCGAAGGCGCGACGGCGGAACCCGTCATCACGCGGCTGGGCCGCGAGGCCGCCGAGGCCTGGTCCCGCATCACCCCCGTCACCCATCGCGGCACGCTGGTCATCGCCCTGCAACGCGACCGGTCCGAACTGGACCGGTTTGCCCGCCGCACCACCGGCGCAAGGCGGCTGGACGCTCAGGGCATTGCCACGCTGGAACCCGATCTGGACCATCGCGAGGGGCTGTTCTTCCCCTCCGAGGCGCATCTGGACCCGCGCGTCGCATTGTCCGATCTGCTGGCGGACCTGTCGTCGCGCGGGATCACCGTCGAACGCAGCCAGACCCCCCCCGAGAACCTGTCGGGCATCGTCATCGACGCGCGCGGCATGGAGGCCCCCGGCCTCCGCGGCGTCCGCGGCGAGATGGTGGTCATCCGCACCCCCGAGATCACGCTGACGCGCCCGGTGCGGCTGCTGCATCCGCGCCATCCGCTCTATGTCGTGCCGCGCGGCGACGGGCGGCTGATGCTGGGGGCCACGCAACTGGAAAGCGCCGCGCGCGGTGCCATCCGGGTGCGGTCCCTGCTGGAGCTGCTGTCGGCGGCCTATGCGCTGGACCCCCGCCTGGCCGAGGCCGAGCTGGTCGAGACCGGGGCCGATCTGCGTCCGGCCTATCCCGACAACATTCCGCGCGTGACGCGCACGGGCCGGATCCTGCGTCTGAACGGACTGTTCCGGCACGGCTTCCTGCTGGCCCCCGCCCTTGCACGGCAGGCCGCGGACCTGCTGCTGAACGACATCAAAGGAGAACTTGTCCATGAGGATTGAGGTCAACGGCGAACCCCGCGACGTCGCCTCGGCCACGCTGGCGGCCGCGATTAAGGAACTGGGCTGGGCCGAGGCCCGCATCGTCACCGCCGTGAACGGCGATTTCGTGCCCCTGTCGGCGCGCGCGACGCAACCGCTGCAGGATGGCGACCGGATCGAGGTCCTGACGCCCATGCAGGGGGGCTGAGCATGTTGTTCTACGGAACCGAGCTGTCATCGCGGCTGATGCTGGGGACGGCGCAATACCCCTCGCCCGCGATCATGGAGGATGCGTTCCGCCGCAGCGGCGCATCGGTCGCAACCGTGTCGTTGCGGCGCGAGGGCGGTCGCGGCCAGGGCTTCTGGGACATCATCAGCGGGCTGGGCGTCCATGTGCTGCCGAACACCGCCGGGTGCCACAGCGCGAAGGAGGCCGTCACCACCGCCCGCATGGCCCGCGAGATGTTCGAGACGAACTGGATCAAGCTGGAGGTGATCGGCCATTCCGACACGCTGCAGCCCGATCCGTTCGGCCTGCTGGACGCCGCCGAGACCCTGTCCGCCGAAAGGTTCGAGGTCTTCCCCTATACGACCGAGGATCAGGTCCTGGCACAGCGCCTGCTGGATGCGGGTTGCAAGGTGCTGATGCCCTGGGGCGCGCCCATCGGGTCGGGGCTGGGGCTGAACAACCGCCACGGCCTGCGGATGCTGCGCGCGGCCTTTCCCGATGTGCCGATGGTGATCGATGCCGGGATCGGGATGCCCAGCCACGCCGCCGAGGCGATGGAGATGGGTTTCGACGCCGTCCTCCTGAACACCGCCGTCGCGCAGGCGGGCGATCCTGCGGCCATGGCACAGGCCTTCGGGCAGGCGATCGAGGCCGGACGCATGGCGCGCGGTGCCGATCCGATGGCCCCGCGTGACATGGCCGTCCCCTCGACCCCCGTCATCGGAAAGGCATGGCTGTGAAACTGCCGCGCTTCTATCCCATCTTCGACAGCGCGGACTGGCTGGAACGCGCCCTGCCCCTCGGGGTCCGGCTGGTGCAGCTGCGCCTGAAGGACCGCCCCGACGCGGAAATTCGCGACCATCTGCGGCGCGGCATCGCGATGGCCCGGGACCATGGCGCGACGCTGGTGGTGAACGACCATTGGCAGGCGGCGATCGACCTTGGCGCGGACTGGCTACATCTGGGACAGGAGGACCTGGAGGATGCCGACCTGCCCGCGATCAGGCGCGCGGGGCTGCGGCTGGGCGTGTCGACGCATGACCACGCCGAACTGGACCGCGCGCTGGCGCTGGCGCCCGATTACGTCGCGCTCGGGCCGGTCTGGCCCACGATCCTGAAGAAGATGCGCTGGCACGAACAGGGCCTGGGCAAGGTCGCCGAATGGCGCAGGCTGGTGGGCGATCTGCCGCTGGTGGCCATCGGCGGGCTGAACACGGACCGGGCGGCGGATGCCTTCGCGGCGGGGGCCGACATCGTGTCGGCGGTGACCGACATCACGTTGAACCCCGACCCCGAGGGTCGCATCCGGCAATGGCTGCGCGTCACCGCGCAATGAAACGGGCCGCCCGGTTGGGGCGGCCCGATCCCAATGCGTCGCGGCTTACCAGGAGGTCAGCACGGCGCCTTCGTATTTCTCGTCGATGAAGGCCTTCACCTCGGCGCTGTGATAGGCCTCGACCAGGGTCTTGACCCAAGGCTCGTCCTGACGGCCGTCCTGCACGACGATGATGTTCACATAGGGGCTGTCCTGCTCCATCGCGATGGCATCGTCCTTGGGCGACAGGCCCGAGGCCAGCGCATAGTTCGTGTTGATGACCGCGATATCGGCATCGGCCAGCGCACGGGGCAGCTGTGCCGCGTCCAGTTCCAGGAAGCGCAGACCCTTGGGGTTGTCCTGCACGTCCAGCGGGCTGGGGACCAGGCCCGTGCCCTCGGCCAGGGTGATCAGACCCAGATCCTGCAGGATCAGCAGGGCGCGGCCACCGTTGGTCGGGTCGTTCGGGATGGCGACCTGCGCGCCGTCCTCAAGATCCGCGATATCGGTCAGGCTGTCGGAGTAGACGCCCATCGGGGTGGTGATGGTGGTGCCCACCTCGACCAGCTCGAAGCCGCGATCCTTCATCTGGTTTTCCAGATAGGGACGGTGCTGGAAGCTGTTGGCATCCAGATCGCCATCGGCCAGCGCCTGGTTCGGCACGACATAGTCCGAGAACTCGATGACCTCGATGTTCAGGCCCATGGGCTCGGCGACCTTGGCCACCTCTTCCATGATCTCGCCATGTTCGCCGGGCGAGACGCCGACCTTGATATCCTCGGCCATGGCGGCGGCGGCGCTCAGGGCAAGGGCGGAAGTGAATGCAGTCAGACGCAGCATGGGATTGGTCCTTTCTTGTCTGCGGAAAACGTGTCGTGGGCGGATCAGTTGCCACGATTTCGGGCGGCGCGGCGGTCCACGCGGGCGGCAAGGCGTTCGCCAAGCGATTGCACCAGCTGGACCAGCACGATCAGGATGACGACCACGGCCAGCATCACCTCGGGCATGAAGCGCTGATACCCGTAGCGGATGCCCAGATCGCCCAGGCCCTGCCCGCCGACGGCACCGACCATCGCGGAATATCCGATCAGGCTGACCACGGCCAGCGTCAGCCCAAGCGTGATCGCGGGCAGCGCCTCGGGGATCAGCACCTTGCGGATGATCTGGAAGGGCGTCGCACCCATCGCGCGGGCGGCCTCGATCAGGCCGGCATCGACCTCTCGGATGGCGTTCTCAACCAGGCGCGCGATGAAGGGAATGGCGGCGATGGTCAGTGGCACGATGGCCGCATCGGTGCCGATCGAGGTGCCGACCATCATCCGCGTGAAGGGAATGATCGCGACGACCAGGATGATGAAGGGCACGGACCGGGTGGCGTTCACGACCAGCCCCAGCACCCAGTTGACCCAGGGGCTGCTGAGCAGTTCGCCCCGCTGCGAGGTCGCCAGATAGACCCCGAGCGGAAGCCCCCCGACCGTGCCGAGGATGGCCGACAGCGCCACCATGTAGAGCGTCTGCAGCGTGGCGTCCCACAGGATGGGGATCAGGTTAGCGGACATGGCCCAGCACCTCCGTCAGCAGTCCGTGGCGTTCGAGATAGGCGCGCGCCTCGTCGGCGCGCATGGCATCGACCGAGATCAGCAGGTTGCCGAAGGGATGGCTGCCCACCTCCTCGATCGCGCCGGCAAGGATGTTGGCGGAAATGCCCAGTTCCGTGGCCAGAAGCGACAGCATGGGATCGGTGGCATGATCGCCCGCGAAGGTCACGCGGATCACCTGTTCGGATGGCCCTTCGGGGCGTTCGGACAGCAGGCGGTCGGCGATGAAGGCGGGCAGCGTCGCACCGGTCACGCCCGACAGGAAGGACCGCGTGGTCGCATGGGCGGGCCGGGTGAAGACCTTGTGCGTCTCGCCCGCCTCGACGATGCTGCCGCCCTCGATCACGGCCATGTGGCTGGCGATGTCGCGCAGCACGGCCATCTCGTGGGTGATCAGCAGGATGGTCAGCCCCAGATCGCGGTTGATGCGGGCCAGCAGTTCAAGGACGGTCTGCGTGGTCTCGGGGTCCAGCGCGCTGGTCGCCTCGTCCGACAGCAGGACCTTGGGGTCGGTGGCAAGGGCGCGGGCGATGCCCACGCGCTGCTTCTGCCCGCCCGACAGTTCGGCGGGGTAACGGTCGGCCAGCGCCTGCAGGCCCACCTGCTCGATCAGTTCGTCCACGCGGGGACGGATGCGGGACCGGGGCGTGCCCGCGACCTCCAGCGGCAGGGCCACGTTGTCGCGCACCGTGCGAGAGGCCAGCAGGTTGAAGTGCTGGAAGATCATGCCGACATCGCGGCGGATGTGGCGCAGCGCCGATCCGCGCGCGGCACCCACGTCGCGGCCCGCGACGGTCACCCGACCCTCGGTCGGGCGTTCAAGGCCGTTGACCATGCGCAGCAGCGTGGACTTGCCCGCACCCGAGCGGCCGATGATGCCCGTGATGCTGCCCTGCGGGACCGCCAGGTCGATGCCCGACAGGGCCGTGACCCGCGTGCCGTCGCCCTTGGGAAATGATTTGCCGACCCCCTCGAACAGGATCGCGGCGTCTTTGGTGGTGCTGCTCATACTCGTCCCGTTCAACCGGTGTCGCGCGATAGGCGCAGATGCCCGAAAGCAGGCGAAGGTTCAAGCCCGCATGCCCGCATGCTGCAGGCCGTCATCGAAACGCCACCCGATACCGGCGGCTTGCCCGGGAAAATCGGTCCTGCGGGCCCCGAGCAGCGCGCAAGAACGATCCGCACCGCACCGCCCTGCGCGGAACGGCGTTCTTATTCGGCGGCGGTCGCGCGCGGTTCGGCCAGCAGGTCGTTCAGCACGCTGCGCAGGTGATCGGGGCGGAAGGGCTTTTCGATCAGCGGGGCCGCGCCGTGGCCCTGGGGCAGATGTTCGCGGCCATATCCCGACAGGAAGCAGAAGCGCACGCCGCCGCGTGACAGCAGGTCGGCGACCTCGTCCACGGGCTGCCCCTTCAGGTTCCCGTCCAGGATCGCCAGATCAACCTGCACCTGCCCTGCCATCTCCAGCGCCTCGGGGACGGTGCGGGCGATGCCCACGACCTCGGCCCCCGCATCCTCCAGCTCGTGGCGCAGGTCCAGCGCGACCAGGGGCTCGTCCTCGACCAGCAGGATGCGGCTCTCGCTCAGGGTCTGGGCGCGGTGATGCATGGGCGCGGCCTCGGGGGCGGGCTCGCGTTCGGCGCATTGCTGCGGGCGCACGCCATCGGCCAGGCGGATGGTCCAGATCACGCCCTCGGGGCGCCATTCCACGCTGACGGCGCGCGGATCGCCACCGCCCACGGCGGTGATCAGGGTCGTCCCGAAGCCGGAACCGCTTGGCGCATGGACCGGGGGGCCGCCCTCCTCGCGCCAGATCAGGGTCAGGCGCGGACCGTCCAGCTGCCAGTTCAGATAGACCTGCCCGTCGGGAACCGACAGCGCGCCGTATTTCGCGGCATTGGTGCCCAGCTCGTGCAGGGTCAGGGCAAGGCGCAGCATCGTCTCGGGCGTCAGTTCGACCGAGGGGCCGTCGCGATGCAGCCGGTCGCCGTCCAGCGTCCCCGAACTGACCTGATCGTCGATCAGCTGATCCAGTGGCGCGCTGGCCCAGGTGGCGTCCGACAGGATCGAATGGGCGCGCGCAAGCGCCTGCAGTCGCCCGCCGAAGCTCTGTTCGAAGTCGGGCAGGCTGGAGGCCTGGCGCAGGCTCTGACGGGAAATGGCCTGGACATTGGCCAGCGTGTTCTTGATGCGGTGGTTCAATTCCCCGATCAGCAGGGAACGCACCTCTTCGGCCTGCTTGCGTTCGGTGATGTCGAGGATCTGCAACGACAGGGACGGGCTGCCCGAGCCGTCGTTCAGGACCGAGCCGTAGACCTCGCAAGGGATCGGTCCGATATCGGCGTGATCCAGCATCAGCTCGGTCGAGAAGCGCGGCGCTTCCTCGTCCGCGGCCTCCAGCCATTCGGTCAGCTGGCGGGCGCCGTCCTCGTCCAGCCAGCCCAGCTGTCGTGCGGATTGCGACAGCATGTCGGCGGCGCTGCGACCGAAGGCGCGTTCGGCGCCCTTCGACCAGGCCCGCACCTGCAATTCGGGCGACAGCGCCACGAAGGCCAGCGGCGAATTGTCGACATGGGCGCGCAATTGGGCCGCCACCTGGTCGCGGTGACGCGCGATGGCCTGCATCTCGTCGCGCTGGCGCAGCAGATCCTTGGCCTGCCGACCGATGCGATAGAAGACCTCGGCCTTGGATTTCAGGATCAGCGGATCGATCGGCTTGAAGATGTAATCGACCGCGCCCGCCTCGTAGCCGCGGAAACGGCGGGCCTCGTCCATCTCGGCCGCAGTGACGAAGATGATGGGCACGCCGCGCGTGCGTTCGGTCGCGCGCATCAGCTCGGCCAGCTCGTAGCCGTCGGTTCCGGGCATCTGCACGTCGAGGAAGGCCAGCGCGTAGTCGTGCACCAGCATCAGTTCCAGCGCCTCGGCGGCGGAACGCGCCTGGTCCACGACCAGCCCGTCACGACGCAGCAGCGCCTCGAGCGCCGCGATGTTTTCTGCGATGTCGTCGACGATGAGGAAGCGGATCGGTCTATCGGGCATGGCTCGTCTCGTATTGGGGGCTGCGTCGCCAGATGCGTTGGGGTTCGTCGAAGGCCTGGAAACCCGGCGCATGGGACGAGAATCGCAGCGTCTCGTGTGCGCCGAGGCCGAGGAACCCGCCTCGGGTCAATGCCTCGGAGAAGAGGCCGATGGCCCGATCCTGAAGAGCATTGTCGAAATAGATCAGCACGTTGCGGCAGGAAATCAGATGCATTTCCGAAAACACCTGGTCGCTGGCCAGGTTGTGTTCGCTGAACAGCACCCGCTGGCGAAGCCACCTGTCGATGGCCGCGCGCCCATAGGCCGCGGTATAGTAATCCGACAGCGACCCCTTGCCCCCCGCCTGCTGATAGTTGCGCGAGAAGACCGCCAGCCGGTCGATATCGTAGATCCCGGCCTCGGCCCGTGCCAGGGCACGGCGGTTGATCTCGGTCGCGTAGAACATCGTGCGATCCAGAAGACCTTCCTCGTGAAAGAGGATGGCCATGGAATAGACCTCCTCTCCGTCCGCGCAGCCCGCGATCCAGACCTTGAGCGAGGGATAGGTCTGCAGATGGGGGATCACCTCGCGCCGCAACGACAGGTAATAGGACGGATCGCGGAACATCTCGCTGACCTGCACGGTCATCGCGTCGATGATCTCGGGCAGGACCGCCGGGTCGTGAAGCACGCGGGACTGGGCCTCGGACAGGGTGGCGCAGCCCAGCCGCTCGCGCGCGATATCGGCACGGCGTGCCAGCGATGCGCGGCTGTAGGCGCGGAAATCGAAATGATGCCTGCGGTGCAGCGCCTCGAGGAACAGGTCCAGCTCGATCCCTTCGGTCGGGCTTGCGGGAACGGGATCGATGCTCATCGCGGCATCCATACGCGGACCAGCGACAGCAGCTTGTCCACGTCCAGGGGCTTGGGCAGGTAATCGTTCGCGCCAGCGGCAAGGCACTGGTTCTGATCCTCGGCCATGGCCTTGGCGGTCAGCATGATGATCGGCAACGACTTCCAGCGGTCCATCAGGCGGATCTCGCGCGTGGCGGTCAGGCCGTCCATCTCGGGCATCATCACGTCCATCAGCACAAGATCGACGGATGGCGCGCCCCCGTCCGCCACGCGCCCGAGCGCTTCGAGCGCCTCGCGCCCGTTCCGCGCGATCTGGACCGTGGCCCCGTGCGGCTCGAACACGCCGGTCAGGGCATAGACGTTGCGGATGTCATCCTCGACCACGAGGATGCGCCGCCCTTCCAGCTGCGCGTCGCGACTGAGCGATGCGGCCAGCATCTCGCGCTGCTTCTCGGGCAGGTCGGTGACGACCTGGTGCAGGAACAGCGTGACCTCGTTGATCAGGCGTTCGGGCGATTTCGCGCCCTTGATGATGATGGATTTCGAATAGCGGCGCAGGCGCTGTTCCTCGACATCCGACAGCGCACGGGCGGTATAGACGATGACCGGCGGGAAAGAGGCCATCCCGTCGCCGTCCAGCTGCTGCAGCAGATCGAAGCCGGACGCATCCGGCAGCGTCATGTCCAGCACGATGCAGTCGATCGTCTGGCTGCGGCAGACCTTCAGCGCCTCGGCGGCGGTGCCCGCCCCGATCGTCTCGACCTCGTCGCTGGCCAGCAGCGCGCGCAGCCCTTCCATCTGGGCGGGGTCGTCCTCGACGATCAGCACCCGGCGCATACGGCTTTCCAGCCGCGCCTCCAGGTTGCGGATGGCACTTGCCAGCTCGACCCGCTCGACCGGTTTCAGCATGTAGCTCATGGCACCCTGGGCCAGAGCTTCCTTGGTGCGATCCTCGGCCGAGACGACATGGACGGGAATGTGCCGCGTACGCGTGTCGCGCTTCAGGCGGTCGAGGACCGACAGACCCGAATGGTCGGGCAGGCCCATGTCCAGCACGACCGCATGGGGCAGGAAATGCCGCGCGGCCCGCACGGCATCATCCGCGCGACCCACGCAGACCGCGCGGAAGCCCAGCTCTCGCGCAAGGTCCAGCAGGATCTGCGCGAATGCGACGTCATCCTCGACCACCAGCATCACGCGGTCGTCGCCGGTGATCTGGGCGCGGTCGTCCTCGATCCCCTGCAGGGCATGGAACATCAGGCTGCCCGTATCGTCGTCGTCCTGCATCGCGGGCATCGTGTTGCGACGTGCCGCAGGGGCCGGTGCGGATTGCTGGCGCACGGGCGTGGCGGGCAGGATCAGCGTGAAGGTGCTGCCCTCGCCCGGGGTGCTGTGCAGCGTGATGCGCCCGCCCAGCAGGTCCGCGAGTTCGCGGGAAATGGACAGCCCCAGCCCCGTGCCGCCGAACCGGCGCGAGATCGTGCCGTCGGCCTGCCGGAAAGCGTCGAACACGGCCTCGTGCTGCGCCGCGTCGATGCCGATGCCGGTATCCTTGACGGCAAAGGCGATTTCCTGACCGTGACGGGTGATGGCCAGCGTGATGCGGCCCTTCTCGGTGAATTTCAGCGCGTTGGACACGAAATTGCGCAGGATCTGTTCCAGGCGCGTGCGGTCGGTCTCGAAAACCGGCAGATCGGGTGCGATCTCGGCTGCGATCTTGAGCCCCTTCGACCGCGCCTGCACCTCGAAGCCGCGCAGCAACTTGTCGGTCAGCTGCGACGGGTCGATATGATCGCGCGCAAGATCCAGCTTGCCCGCCTCGATCTTGGACAGGTCCAGGATGTCGTTGATCAGGGCCAGCAGATCCTTGCCCGAGCTTTCGATCGTCTCGGCCCAACGGACCTGTTCGTCGGACATGGTGCGGCCGCGATTTTCGGCCAGAAGGCGCGACATGATCAGGAGCGCGTTCAAGGGCGTGCGCAGTTCGTGCGACATGTTCGCGACGAATTCGGATTTGTACTGGCTCTCGCGTTCCAGTTCGGCGGCCTGATCCTCCAGAAGGCGGCGGGCGCCGGCCAGGGCGTCGCGCTGTTCCTCCAGCTCCTGCGTCTGACCTTCCAGCTCGGCGTTCTGCTGTTCCAGCTCGGCCTGCTGGGTCTCCAGCCGCTGCTGGCTGTCCTGCAGCGCGCGGGTCTGCTCCTCCAGCTCCTCGTTCGTGGCGGCCAGTTCCTCGGTATGGCTGCGCAGTTCCTCGGATTGGCGGCGCGTTTCTTCCAGAAGTTCCTGAACCTGTTCACGGATCAGGGCGGTGCGCACGCCGATGCCCAGCTGCTCCGAGATCAGGTCGGCCAGCTGTTCCAGCCGGTCCGAGGGCAACCGGTCCAGACCGAACTCGACCACGCCATTGACCTGACGCCCATCCTTGAGCGGAATCAGAAGCGTATGCGCGGCCCGTCCCCGTGCCAGCCCCGACCCCCAGCCGATGGCCTCGTCGGCCTTGACCTGCAGGGTCAGCGCCTGTCCCTCGGACACGCAGCGCGCCAGATGTCCACCGGACGGCATGATCTTGCCCGGCAGGCTGTCCTCGTCCACGCCCCAGTTCGATGCACGTTCGAAGATGCCGTTACGCCGGATATAGAGCACCCCCGCCCGCGCCCCGATACGCGGCGACAGGGTTTCCAACACGCGATGCGACAGCTTTTCGGGCGACAGTTCACCCTCGATCGCACGGGCAAGGTCGATGCGGGCCTCGTTCGTCCATTCGTCGCGCAGCAGCCGGGTCCGGTTGCGGATCAGCGCCCGCCCCATCACGCCCAGCGTCAGGAAGATTGCAGCCGCCATCGTGCGGTTGACCATGGCGACGCGCGGATCGATGCCCGTCCGGTCCGCGGCGAAACCATAGACCATTCCAGCACATGCGACCAATGCCACGATGGGCGGCAGCCACTGGCGATGGCTGGCAAAGGACAGCGCCAGCGGAATGGCGTAACCCAGCCAGACGGCGGTCCCGAGCGGCACGTTCGGCTCGATTATCAGCAACACAAGCAACGAGGCGAAGACCGCCCCGAAAATGGTCAGATCCTTGGAATTCACGGACATTCCTGTATTAACGCCTCATCAGGACAAACGACTGCATAACGCAAACCCCGAACGGTCGGTTTGGTTCAGTAGAATTTCGGAAATTTTCGAAAATTCGCCGCCCGGTCGTCATCCGGGGCGGTTCGAAACGGCATATACCCGTTGCCCTTCCATGTCGAGAGACGCGCCCATTCGCCGCAGTCCGCACACAAGGCTTGGCGGAACATCGTGCCACCAAGATACGTTCAGTCGGGATAAGTTCAGCCGAACCGCCATGCCAATTTGACAGGCCACCCCCATGCCGATCTTCGCCGTGCCGATCATCTCTTACCTGCGAAGACCTGCCCTGATGCATGTGGGTGATGGCCGACTGCCCAAGGGGCTGCCCGTCGCGCTGATCGCGGGGTTGGTTCTGACGGCCACCGTGGGCACCTTTCTGGGCACTGCCGCGGCGGCCAGCGTCGGGATGGCGATCTTCGCCCTGACAGGTGCAGGCATCGCGCAGCTGATGCGCTGGCATTACCCCCATCGCGTGTTTGGCGGATGCAATGCCGTGACGCTGATGCGAACGGCGCTGACGGTCGCGCTGATCGTTCCGCTGATCGCTGGCAATCCCGCAGGATGGTGGGTTGCCAGCGTCGCGGGCATCGCCCTGATCATGGACGGCATCGACGGCTGGCTTGCCCGCCGCAGCGGCCTGTCTTCGGAATTCGGCGCGCGTTTCGACATGGAGGTGGATGCCGCGCTGGCCCTCGTCCTGTCGCTGCACGCGCTGGTGGGCAGTCCCATCGGCCCCGAGGTCCTGCTGCTGGGCGTCATGCGCTACCTCTTCGTGCTGGCGGGCATCTGCCATCATGCGTTCCGCCAGCCCCTGCCGCCCAGCTTCCTGCGCAAGGCGATCTGCGTGATGCAACTGGGTGCGCTGATCCTGCTGCAATTGCCGATGGTGTCGCCGGATGCGGGCATCATCATCGGACGGATTGCGGCGGGCGCGCTGATATGGTCCTTCGGCACGGATGCCATCTGGCTCTGGAGACATCGTTGATCAGACGGCTGCCCATCCTGATCCTGTCCGTCCTGACACTGCACGCGATCGTCGCGCTGCCTTCCGCGCCCGACGCCTTCCGCCCCGCAACATGGGCGCGCCCTGCCCCCGAGCTGGCAATCGGCATCGCTGCGCTGATCCTGCTGGGGCGAGGGTTTGCCGCGCGTTCGCTTCAAGCGGTCCTGGTGGTGGTCATCGGGGGCCTGACGGTCTTGAAGATTGCCGACATCGCCATGACGCTCAGCCTTGGGCGGCGGTTCAACATCGTGGCCGACATCCCGCTGATCGATGCGTCGTTGCGCTTGATCGCGGGGTCCGTGGGCACGATCGGGGCCGTGGCGACCGTGATCGCGGCAATTCTGCTGACCTGCGCCATATTCGCGGTGCTCTGGTGGGCGTTCGGCGTCTGGCAGCGCCTGCCCCGGATCGCCGCCGTTCCAGTCGTCTTGATCACCGGAGCCGCCTTCGCGCTGCAACCCGCCCCGCTTCTGGGCAGCTATGCCGCGCGACAGATCGCGACCGCCCGCGATACCCTGACCCAACTTGCCGATTTCCGCGTGGCCGCGCAGCAGGACAAGGCGCTGGCCATCGAGGCGCCGCTGGCCCGGATTGACCGGGACGTGGTCATCGTCTTCCTCGAAAGCTATGGCAGGACCAGCTTCGACACGCAGCGATTTGCGTCGCGCCATCTGCCCATCCTGCAGGATGCCCAGTCGCGCCTGACCGATGCCGGGATCGCGATGCGTTCGGGGTTCCTGACATCGCCCACCCATGGCGGGCAAAGCTGGCTGGCCCATGCGACGCTGGCGAACGGGCTGCGGATCGACGGACAGACGCGGTATCGCGCGGCGTTGGCCAGCGGCCGGCGGACCCTGTTCCATATCGCGCAGGATGCGGGTTTCCGCACGGCGGCGGTCATGCCCGCCATCACCCGCCCCTGGCCCGAGGCGCAGGAGATGGGCTTCCACAGCGTCCTGGATGCCGAGGCATTGCAGTATCGTGGCCAGCCCTTCAACTGGGTCACGATGCCCGATCAGTTCACCATGATCGCGATGGACCGGCTGCTGGACGACGGCGATCCCCGCCATCTCTTTGCGCAGGTCGCGCTTATTTCGTCCCATGCCCCCTGGGTGCCCATCCCCGACATGGTCGATTGGAACGGCATCACCGACGGGCGCCAGTTCGACGCGATGGCCACATCCGGCGACACCCCGAGAGAGGTCTGGCGCGACCGGGAACGGGTGCGCGAGCAATACGCGAAATCCATCGACTATATCCTGCGGGTCGTCACCGGATACGCGCTGCGGCATGCCGATGATCCGCCGCTTCTGGTGCTGGTCGGGGACCACCAGGCGGCAAGCTCGATCGGGCTGGACGAACGGCACGAGGTGCCGATCCATGTCATCGGGCCTGCGGAACTGGTCGACCTGACCGCCAGTTGGGGCCTGCATTCCGGCCTGATCCCACCCAAGGCCAGCCCCGCCCACCCGATGGAGGATTTCCGCATGTGGTTCCTGAATGCCTTCTCGGGTCGCAGGGAACCGCCCCCGGCATGAATGTCCGTCGCAGCCTTCAATTCATTGCGGCCCTGTGCATCCTGTCGCTGTTGTGGTGGGGGCTGGACGGGCGGCAGGCGGTCGGGCTGCTGGCGGCTGCGGATCCGCGCTGGCTGGTCGCGGCGCTGGCCGCATTGACGGCCCAGACGCTGCTGTCGGCGCTGCGCTGGCAGATCACGGCGCGTGCGCTTGGCCAGGGTATCCCATTAGGCCGGGCCGTATCGGAATATTACCTTGCGCAGATCGTGAACCAGTCGCTGCCCGGGGGCGTGGTCGGCGATGCTGGACGCGCGCTGCGGGCGCGCGGTGATGGTGGGCTGCGCCGTGCAGGTGCCGCCGTCGCGATCGAGCGTGGCCTGGGTCAGGTGGCCCTGCTGGCCATTCTGCTGACAGCGCTGGCCCTGCCCCATGATCTGCGCCTGCCGCAGGGTTTGCGCATGGCGATCGAGGGCGCCGCGCTGCTGGCGGCGCTTGCGGCCCTTGTCGCGATGCGGACCGCCCGCGATGCGATCCATGCAGCCGTCACCTCGGCCCGGATGCTGCCGCTTCAGATCGGGCTGAACATCGGGATCGCTGCACTGAACATCGCGGGCTTCGCCTTTGCCGCCCATGCGACGGGCACCGGACTTGCGCCCGCCGAGGCCGCCATCGTCGTGCCGCTGATCCTGCTGACCATGATCCTGCCCGTCACCGTGGCGGGTTGGGGCCTTCGCGAGGGGGCCGCCGCCGCGATGTTCCCGCTGATCGGCGCCACCCCCGAGGCGGGTCTTGCGGCCAGTCTCTGTTTCGGGCTGGTCTTTCTGACCGCCACATTGCCCGGCATCGCGGTGATCCTGCGTGCCGAAACCGTCGCCCTGACCCGGACGAGGACATGACTTCACATCAAAGACCCACGACCTTCGTGCTTCCTGGCAATATCGAGACCGTGACCGGCGGCTATCTCTATGACCGCAACCTGGTCGAGCATCTGCGGCTGGCGGGGCGCGACATGCAGGTGCTGTCCCTGGCCGACAGCTTTCCGACGCCCGATGACGCGCAGATGGCCCATGCCACGAAGGCATTGCAGGGCATCGACCCCGGCCGCATCGCCATCATCGACGGTTTGGCCCTGGGCGCGCTACGCACGGATGAACTGAAACGGGTGGCAGCGCCGATGGTCGCGATGATCCACCACCCGCTGGCGCAGGAAAGCGCCCTGCCCGCCGATCTGCGCCAGCACCTGTTCACGACCGAACGCGGCAACCTGCGGCTGGTGCGCCATATCCTGGTTCCCAGCCCGCATACCCGCCAGATGCTGATCGACCGCTATGACGTCGCAGCGGATCGGATCACCGTTGCGCGTCCCGGCACGCAGGCGCGCGCCGCGGCACCGGCCCGGCACCGGACACCACCGCTGATCCTGTCGGTCGGCATCCTGCACCCGCGCAAGGGGCACGACCTGCTGCTGGCGGCACTGGCAAGGCTGACGGATATGGAGTGGCGGGCAGTGATCGCGGGCAACCCGTGGGATGACGATCACGTCCGCATGCTGAAGGATCAGATCGCCGCTTCCTGGTTCGCGGATCGCGTGGACCTTGCGGGGCGGGTGGATGATGCACGGCTGCAGGACCTGTATTCCCGCGCCTCGATCTTCACGCTGGCGACCCGCTACGAAGGGTATGGCATCGTCTTCGACGAGGCGTTGTCCCATGGAGTGCCCATCGTCAGCACCCGCGTCGGAGCCGTCCCGGATACGGTGCCGGGCGATGCGGGCATCCTCGTCGCGCCCGAAAACATCGCCGAACTGTCCGAGGCGCTGCGCCAGCTGCTGCAGGACGATGCCCGCCGCGATCGGATGGCAGAGGCCGCGTGGATGGCGGGGCGCGACCTGCCCGATTGGCACGACACGGCGCGAACCGTCGGCATGGCGCTGGAAGGCATCGACTGAGGCGGCAGGGCGCATCGCGCGCCCCGCCCGATACCCTAGCCCAGGGAATATCCGGTTCCGCGCACGGTGCGGACCGGGTTGTCGCCACCGTTCTGCATCAGAGCCTTGCGCAGGCGGCCGACATGAACGTCGATGGTGCGCGTGTCGACATAGATGTCACGCCCCCAGACGCGGTCCAGCAGCTGCTCTCGCGTCCAGACGCGGCCGGGCTTCTCCATCAGCGTGGACAGCAGCCGGAACTCGGTCGGACCCAGATGCAGGGGCGACCCCGCGCGAAAGACGCGGTGTTCGGCAGCATCCAGAAGGATGTCCCCGAAGCTCAGCCTCTCGCCCATGCTGGCCGGACGGGTCCGGCGCAGCTGGGTGCGCAGGCGGGCCATCAGCTCGACCACGGAATAGGGTTTGACGACGTAATCGTCCGCACCCGTTTCCAGGCCGCGGACACGGTCCACCTCTTCGCTGCGCGCGGACAGCATGATGATGGGGATCTGGCGCGTGGCGGGATCGGCCTTGACCTGACGGCAGACCTCGATGCCCGAAACCCGGGGCAGCATCCAGTCCAGCACGATCAGGTCGGGCTGTTCCTCCTGCACCAGCAGCAGCGCGTCCTCGCCGTTGTCGGCGACGACAACCTCGAAGCCCTCGGCCTCGAGGTTGTATTGCAGAACCTCGCGCTGCGCGCCCTCATCCTCGACGACCAGAACGCAAGGGGCCTGACGCGCCATGGCTCAGGCCTCGTCCGCGATCAGCGGAACGCTGTTGGCCTTGGGACGCGCCTCGTCGGGCAGCTCGCCGGTGACCAGATAGATCACCTGCTCGCAGATCGAGGTGGCATGGTCGCCCATCCGCTCGACGTTCTTGGCGATGAAATGCAGATGCATGCAGGCCGTGATGTTGCGCGGGTCTTCCATCATGTGGGTCAGGAATTCGCGGAACAGGGCGTTGTACATCTGGTCCACCTCCAGATCGCGCTGGCGCACGTCCTCGGCCAGGTCGGCATCGCGGCGGATATAGCTGTCGAGCGCATCCTGCAGCATCTTGCTGACCGCATGGCTCATCCGGCGCAGCGCCATGCCCGCGCCGTCGATCGCGGGCAGCTGGGCCAGGACGTTCGACCGCTTGGCCATGTTCTTGGCGAAATCGCCCACACGCTCCAACGAGGCGGCGATCTTCATCACGGCCAGCACCATGCGCAGGTCGGTCGCCGTGGGGGCGCGCAGCGCGATCAGCCGCGCCGCGCCTTCGTTGATCTGCATTTCCAGCGCATCGATGGACTTGTCCCTGCGGCGGACGTCCTCTGCCAGCTCCTCGTCGCGGGAATCCAGCGCGGTGGCGGCATCCGTGATGGCGGCCTCGACCATGCCGCCCATCTTCACGACCAGTGCCTGGATGGTCTCCAGGTCGCGGTCGAAGGCCGACGAGATATGCTTGTCGCGGTTCATGTCCTGTCCTTTCGCGCGTTCAGCCGATGCGGCCCGAGATGTAGGCTTCGGTCCGGCTGTCCTGCGGTTTGGTGAAGATGTCGTCGGTATCGCCGTATTCGACCAGGTTGCCCAGGTGGAAGAAGGCGGTCTTCTGGCTGACACGTGCGGCCTGCTGCATCGAATGGGTCACGATCACGACCGAGAATTCCTGGCGAAGCTGTTCGATCAGTTCCTCGACCTGGCCGGTGGCGATGGGGTCCAGCGCGCTGCAGGGCTCGTCCATCAGCAGCACCTCGGGGCTGGTGGCGACGGCACGCGCGATGCACAGGCGCTGCTGCTGACCGCCCGACAGGCCGGTGCCCGGTTCCTGCAGGCGGTCCTTGACCTCGTTCCACAGGGCCGCGCCGCGCAGCGAACGTTCGACGATCTCGTCCAGCTCGGCGCGGTTGCGCGACAGGCCGTGGATGCGGGGGCCATAGGCCACGTTGTCATAGATCGATTTCGGGAAGGGGTTCGGCTTCTGGAACACCATGCCGATGCGTGCGCGCAGCTGAACCGGATCCACGCGCTTGTCGTAGATATCCTCGCCGTCCAGCTTGATGTCGCCCTCGATCCGGGCGATCGGGATCGTGTCGTTCATGCGGTTGATGCAGCGCAGGAAGGTCGACTTGCCGCAGCCCGAGGGGCCGATGAACGCGGTCACGGTCTTGTCCTGGATGTCCACGTCGACATCCTTGATCGCGTGCTTGTCACCGTAGAAGACCTGAACCTTACGCGCCGAGATCTTGATGTCGTCCTGGCCCACGGCGTTCTCCAATCGATTAGTGTCGTACATTTTTCTTCCTTTCGGCCGGGATCACCAGCGGCGCTCGAAGCGGCGGCGAAGGATGACGGCAAGGACGTTCATGCAAAGCAGGAACACCAGCAGAACGATGATGGCACCGGATGCCCGTTCGATGAAGGCCGGATCGGCACGTTGCGTCCAGTTGTAGATCTGCACCGGAAGCGCCGTGGCCGGGTCGAACAGCCCCTCGAGCGGGGCGCCCGGGAATTCGCGGACGAAGGCCACCATGCCGATCAGCAGCAGCGGCGCCGTTTCGCCCAGGGCCTGCGCCAAGCCGATGATCGTGCCCGTCAGGATGCCCGGCATGGCCAGCGGCAGGACGTGGTGGAACACCGACTGCATCTTCGATGCGCCGACCCCCAGTGCCGCGTCGCGGATCGAGGGCGGAACCGCCTTCAGCGCCGCGCGGGTCGAGATGATGATCGTGGGCAGCGTCATCAGCGTCAGCACGAGGCCGCCGACGATGGGTGCCGATTGCGGCAGGCCCGCGAAGTTGATGAAGGCCGCAAGGCCCAGGATGCCGAAGACGATTGAGGGCACCGCCGCCAGGTTCGAGATGTTCACCTCGATGATGTCGGTCCAGCGGTTCTTGGGCGCGAACTCCTCGAGATAGATCGAGGCGGCGACGCCGATCGGCACGGCAAGGAATAGCACCACCAGCATCATGTAGAGCGAACCGAGGATCGCCACGCCCACGCCCGCGGCCTCGGGGCGCTGGTCGGACGCGTCGGGATTGGTCACGAAATCCCAGTTGAAGCGCGTGACCAGCATGCCACCCTCCTTGAGGACGTTGGCCAGCTTCAGCTGCTCGGGCGAGGTGTTGCCGTCGGCCGCCGCGCTTTCCATCGTGACGCGACCCTTGAAATAGCCGTCGACACGGCCGTTCACCAGGACGTTCACGTCGACCGTCTGTCCCAGCAGCTCGGGATCGGCCAGCACGCGGTTGCGCAGCTGGGCCGATGCCTCCTTCGAGATGAGGCCGCTCATGTCCTTGGGGGTCAGACCGTCGATCTCGATCCCGTTGGCCTTGACGGCCTCGACCACGGCGGCGTCCAGGACGCGGCCATAGGACAGGGTCAGCACCTTAGACATCTCGGCCGGGTCGCGGTTGCCCTTGGGGTCCAGAACCTCGGCGTCCAGCGCCACGGGGATCGACAGATAGGTCTGGCGGAACGCGCCCGCACCGCCGCCGATGATCGTGGTCAGCAGGATGACCAGCGCCAGCATGGCGATGGCGATGGCACCCGCGCCATAGGCACGAAAGCGTTTCTCGGCGGCGTTGCGCTTGCGGGTGCGGGCATCGGCCACCAGCAGCGAGGATTTGGACGGCTTGCGCGACGCGTCCGAGGGCATCGGAAAATCGGTCATTCGTACTGCTCGCGATACTTGCGCACGATGTAGAGCGCGACGATGTTCAGGGCGAGGGTGATGACGAACAGCGTCAGACCCAGGGCGAATGCGACCAGCGTCTCGGGGGCGGCGAAGTCGTTGTCGCCGGTCAGCTGGCTGACGATCTTGACGGTGATCGTGGTCATGGCCTCGAAGGGATTGAGGCTCATCCGGGCGGCGGCCCCTGCCCCCAAGACGACGATCATCGTCTCGCCGATGGCGCGGCTGGCGGCCAGCAGGACGGCGCCCACGATGCCCGGAAGGGCGGCGGGCAGGACGACCTGCTTGATCGTCTCGGACGGGGTGGACCCCAGCCCCAGCGCGCCGTCACGCAGCGATTGCGGCACCGCGTTGATGATGTCGTCCGACAAAGAGCTGACGAAGGGGATCAGCATGATCCCCATCACGAGGCCCGCCGTCAGCACCGATGCGCCCGAGTTGCCCAGGCCCAGCGGCTGGGCGAAATAGTCGCGCAGCATCGGGCCCACGGTGATAAGCGCGAAAAGGCCGTAGACGATGGTCGGAATGCCGGCCAGCATCTCGATCGCGGGCTTGGCGATGCCCCGCACGCGCTTGCTGGCGTATTCGGACATGTAGATCGCGGCGAACATCCCGATGGGCACGGCCACCAGCAGCGCGATCAGGCTGATATAGAGCGTGCCCCACAGAAGCGGCAGCACACCCAGGTTCGAATTTCCCTGGAAGCGCGGCGTCCAGTTGGTGCCGAAGAAGAATTCGGTCCAGCTGTACTTCTGGAAGAAATGCCCAGTCTCGAAGACCAGCGACAGGACGATGCCCGCGGTGGTCAGGATGGCGATGGTCGAACACAGGATCAGCAGGCCCAGCACGATACGTTCGACCGTGTTGCGGGCCTTGTATTCGATCCCGATGCGGGTCAGCCCCCAGACCAGACCGACCACGGCCGCGGCCGTGACGACAAGCCCCACATAGGCGCCCGCCTGTTCGGCCAGCACGCCCGTCATGCGCAGGAAAGAGGCGATGACCATGATCGCAAGGGCCGGTGCCAGGGTCGTCAGGGCAACGCTGTAGCCGTGATAGGTGGGTCGGCTGTGCAGGCGGCGGATATCGGGGCCGGCAGCGGCAAAAGCCCGGCCTCGCGCGGCGAAATAGCCGGCGATGGCCAGGATCAGGCTGGCGATAAGTGCCCAGGACAACGGCATAAGGCGTTTCCTTGCGTCAAAGCATGGGGGGAAGGACTGGCGGCGCGACCGGTGCCGCGCCGCCGATGGTCGATTACTGGATGGTTTCCTGGTTCGCGACGGCGTCCTGCGTCGCGGCCAGTTCCGGGTCCGACACCAGGCCGTACTGGGCCAGCGGGCCGTCCGGGCCTGCCAGCTCGTCGGCGACGAAGAACGAGGCGTATTCCTCAAGACCCGGGATCGTGCCGATATGTGCCTTCTTGACGTAGAAGAACAGCGGACGCGACACGGGGTATTCGCCCGAGGCGATGGTCTCGGTCGAGGGGGTGACGCCCGACATGGTGCCGACCTTCAGCTTGTCCATGTTGTTTTCGTAGAAGGACAGCCCGAACACGCCGATGCCGTTCGCGGCGCTTTCGATGCGCGACAGGGTCTCGGTGTAGTCGCCGTCGATATCGACCGAACGACCGTCCGTGCGCAGCGACATGCAGGCGGTCTCGGCGGCATCCTCGTCGGCCATCTCGGCCATGAAGACTTCCATGGCGCCCGATTCCTCGCAGCCAGCCAGGATGACCTTCTCCTCGAAGACTTCGCGGGTGCCGTGCTTGGTGCCTGGAACGAATGCCAGGATCTCCTGCTCGGGCAGGTCCGGGTTCACTTCGTTCCAGTTGCTGTTGGTGTTCTCGACGATCTGGCCATCGACCACGATCTGGGCTGCCAGGGCGTTGAACCAGTCGGCCGGGGTATAGGCGAATTCCGGGCCTTCGGATGCGTTGGCGAAGACGATCCCGTCATAGCCGATGCGGACTTCGATGATCTCGTCGACGCCGGCGGCGGCGCAGGCCTCGATTTCGCTTTCCTTGATCTGGCGCGACGAGTTGGCGATGTCGATCGTGTTCTCGCCGACGCCTTCGCAGAACTTCTTCAGACCTGCCGACGAGCCGCCCGATTCGACGACCGGGGTCGGATAGTCGGTGTTCTCGCCGAAGGCTTCGGCCACGATGGTCGCGTAGGGCAGCACGGTCGAGGAACCGGCAACCTGGATCTGGTCACGGGCTGCGGCAGCCGATGCCGAAAGCGCGATCACCGAAATTGCGGTAGCGGTAAGGCCGAAAGTTTTCACTTGCTGTCTCCGATGCAGGAAGAGTTTCGCATGGGGCATGCCCTAGACCCCCAATGTGACGCCTATGTATGAGAATTGTGACAGTAAGGTGACAAGGCCCCCTTTCGGATGCAAGCACATCGCGAAAGGGGGCCTTTTGGGGGTGTCGATCAACCGCGACGCGATCCTGGCCGCGGGTTCAGCCCCACTGTTCGGTGAACTCGCGCCATTCGCGCGCACCCATGCCGGATTGTTCCTGGGTCACCACCTCGCCCGCAAGGCGGCGCTTGAGCACGGCAGCGGCCTGCGCCGACAGGCTGACGGCATCCATGCGATAGTCGCGGAAGGCGTTGAAGGCCGCGGGAACCCAGTCCGCCACGATGTCGCACATCTTCTCGGCGTAGACGCGGATCTCGTACTGGGCATGGCTGTCGGCGCGAAGGCGCAGGAAATGCAGCAGGTTGTGCAGATCCGTCTTCCAGTACCACTGGGTATAGATGTTGGCGGGCAGGTTCATCCGTGCCAGTTCGCGCGCCAGGCCCTGCTGGCCGTCATTGCTCAGCATGCTCTCGTAATGGTCGTAGGACCGCATGGCATCGTCGCGCAGCAGGTCCAGCACGCGCTGCGCCTCGTCGCCCTGCAGGATGTCACCCCGGCCCTGGTGGTTCTGGCTGGATTGCGCGGCCAGCTGATCAGGCGCGGGGATGTAGAATTCGCGGTCGAGGATCGAATAGCGCGCCGAATATTCGTTCACGTTGGCCATCCGGTGGCGGATCCACTGGCGGGCCACGAAGACCGGCAGCTTGACGTGGAACTTGACCTCGCACATCTCGAACGGGGTCGAATGCCAGTGCCGCATCAGATAGCGGATCAGCCCCTCGTCGTTCTGAACCGATTTCGTGCCGCGGCCATAGCTGACCCGCGCGGCCTGGCAGATGGCAGAATCGTCGCCCATGTAGTCGATGACCCGCACCAGCCCGTGATCCAGCACCTGGTGCGCGACATAGAGATGCTTTTCCATGCCGGGAACCGTGGCACGCAGCGTCTGTTGCGGGGCTTCGCGCAGGGCGTCGATCTCGGCCTGCTGTTCCGGGGTCAGGGGCATGGCGGTCCTTTCTGGCTGGTCTGTGCCATTTGCCGCATCGGGGCCCGGATCGCAAGCTTGCCGACCATGACCCGACATGAGAGCCTGCGCGCAATCGGAACCAAGGAGACGACGATGGATATCCGCTATCTGCACACGATGGTGCGCGTGAAGGACCTGGACAGGACCATGGAGTTCTTTCGCCTGCTGGGCCTTGAAGAGACGCGCCGGATCGAGAACGAGAAAGGTCGTTTCACGCTGGTCTTCATGGCGCCTCCGGGCCAGCCCGAATGCCCGGTCGAACTGACCTGGAACTGGGATGGCGACGAGGGGCTGCCCTCGGACAGCCGCCATTTCGGTCATCTGGCCTACCGCGTCGGCAACATCTACGAAATGTGCCAGAGGCTGATGGATGCGGGCGTCACCATCAACCGCCCACCCCGCGACGGGCACATGGCCTTCGTGCGCAGCCCCGACAACATCTCGATCGAGATCCTGCAGGAAGGCGACCACCTGCCCCCGCAGGAACCCTGGGCCAGCATGGAGAATACCGGCCACTGGTAAGGTCGCCCGCGCCGTCCGCCCGAAAGGCGGGCGGCGTCAGTAGATGTAGCGGATCTGCTCGGACCAGAACCGTTCGATCCGGCGCGATTGCAGGTTCACCTGATCCAGCGGCGGATCCTCCAGCACGCCCGACATCGCCAGTCCCTCGGCATGGCGAAGGAACATCGCGTGGACCGCATTGCGGACCTCCTGCCCCTCGGGGGTCAGGCGCACGCGGACCGATCTGCGGTCCATGTCGCAGCGTTCGTGGTGGACATAACCCATCGCCACGAGCTTCTTGAGATTGTAGCTGACATTCGAGCCCTGGTACATCCCGCGCGAGCGCAGTTCGCCCGCCGTCACCTCGGCACTGCCGAGATTGTAGAGGATCATCGCCTGCACGGGCGTCAGATCCGCGCGGCGCAAACGCTCGAACTCGTCCTTGATGAGATCCAGCATCAGCCGGTGCATCCGTTCGAGGATCTGCAGCGATTCCAGGTAAGCCTCGGTCATTTCCGAGATGCCGGCGGCTTCGGCCATGCTGGCCGCCGACGGAAGCGGGTCACGATGTGCTGGAGCAAGCATTGGATCTGATCGTCCTGTCCTGTGCGTCATGCCACATGACTGACACGGGAAAGACAACCGACGGTTAACGCCGCCGATTTTTCAGCGGTGCGACCGAATTATTTTTCCGCGGCAAAGCGCGCAGCGGCGTGATCGGCGATCAGATCAAGCATCGGAACCAGCAGATCGGGCGCTCCGCGATCGACCGGGCTGTCCGTCCCGATGCGGGCGGTGATCCACAGATACAGGTCCTGATCGTTCTCGCCCATCATGCGTTCATACAGGTCCAGCTGGTCGTCGGTCAGGCGGTCCAGCCCGTCATCGGCGAAATGGCCCAGGATCAGGTCCATCTCCTTCATGCCTCGCCGCCAGCTGCGCATGTGCAGCCTCTTCAGCCGGTATTCGCGCGGCTCGGATGTGTCAGACATTGCCAAGGGCCTCCTGCAATCGTTCAACGCGGGCGCTGGCATCGGCAAGGATGCGACGCAGCTCGGTCAGCTCGGCCCGGAGGGCCGCGCCCGCCGCGGTGTCTTGGGGCCCCGACCCCTCGCCCGTCAACAGCCAAACCAGCGAAACGCCGGTCAGCGTGGCGATCCGTCCCATCAGGCTGGCAGTCGGTTCGGCCTGATCGACCTCCCAGCCCTCCAGCGTGTCGGTGCGGATGCCCAGTTCCTCGGCCAGCTGCGCGACCCCCAGGTCCGCACCTTCGCGCGCCGCTGTCAGTCGATCGCCCAATGTCGCGACCTGATCGGCATAGCTGTTCATGAACGGGATCCCTGCTTGTGGCATGATGCCCGGCAGCGTAAGCCAGTCCGGCCCGCAGTTCAAACCGACGAGACAGCGACCATGGCCCTCATTTCCGACCGGCTTGCCCGGATCAAGCCCTCGCCCACCATCGCGATGACCACCCGCGCCGCGGAACTGCGCGCGGAAGGCCGCGACATCATCGGCCTGTCGGCGGGCGAACCCGATTTCGACACGCCCGAAAACGTGCGCGAGGCAGGCAAGCAGGCGATCGACCGTGGCCTGACCCGATATACCGCCGTGGACGGCACGCCGTCGCTGAAACGCGCGATCGTGGACAAGTTCGCCCGCGAGAACGGCCTGGATTATACCCCGGCCGAGGTCACGGTCGGCACGGGCGGCAAGCAGATCCTGTTCAACGCGCTGATGGCCACGCTGGACGATGGCGACGAGGTGGTCATCCCCGCGCCCTACTGGGTCAGCTATCCCGACATGGTGCTGCTGGCGGGCGGGAAACCGGTCGTCGTTCCCTGCACCATCGACGCGGGCTTCCGCCTGACCCCCGAGGCGCTCGAGGCCGCGATCACGCCGCGCACCAAATGGCTGATCCTGAACTCGCCCTCGAACCCGTCGGGCGCGGGATACGACCATGCGCAGATGAAGGCCCTGACCGAGGTGCTGCTGCGCCATCCCCATGTCTGGGTGCTGGCCGACGACATCTACGAGCACCTGGTCTTCGACGGGTTCGAATTCTGCACGCCTGCGCAGGTCGAACCCGCGCTGAAGGACCGCGTGCTGACCATGAACGGCGTCAGCAAAGCCTATGCCATGACCGGCTGGCGCATCGGATATGGCGCGGGTCCCCGCCCGCTGATCGCGGCGATGGCCAAGCTGCAGTCGCAATCCACCTCGAACCCCAGTTCCATCAGCCAGTTCGCCGCGGAAGCCGCGCTGACCGGGCCGCAGGATTACATCCGCGACAGCCGCGAGGTGTTCCAGCGCCGCCGCGATCTGGTCGTGGCGGGCCTGAACGAATGCCCGGGCATCGAATGCCCTGTGCCGCAGGGGGCGTTCTATGTCTATCCCTCGATCGCGGGGCTGATCGGGGCGACCACGGCCGCAGGCACGCGCATCGACGACGACGAGGCATTTGCCAATGCGCTGCTGGACGAGGAAGGCGTGGCTGTGGTCTTCGGCGCGGCCTTCGGTCTGTCGCCGCATTTCCGGATCAGCTATGCCACCTCGGACGAACAGCTGCGCGAAGCCGTCTCCCGCATCCGCCGCTTCTGCGAGGGCTGCAACTTACCCGCGTGATGGCGCGTTGGGTCTGCAAGCCTGTATTGGAGACCTGAAATGCTGCCACATGACGCCATGGTGGTCGTCGCTGACGGCCGCTCTGCCACGCTGTTCCGTAATGTCTCGCATCACGGGCTGCATCTGCAACCATCGGGAACCCTCGACCCGATCGAGGGGGCCACGGATCGCTTCATCGAGGCGCTGGCCCATCACCTGAACGTGCTGGCGTGCCAGCATCGGTTCGACGATATCGCGATCATCGCCGAACCCGGTGCTTTGGAGAAGCTGCGCAAGCTTTACCACAAGGAACTGCAGTTCCGCCTGCGCCGAGAGATCGCCGAGGCGATAGAGCCCCGCCCCGAGGCGGCGGCGCTTGCGCTTCACTGAAGCTGCGCAAGCAACGCCATCAGCAGGACGCCCCCCAAGGGGACGCCCAGCAGCCAGAATGCCAGTTCCCCGACGCCGCGCGGAACCTTCACAAGGCCGTCCACCCGCCATCGACGCTGATGGTCGTGCCGGTGATCTGGGCGGCAGCGTCGCTGCACAGGAACACGGCCGTATCGCCCAACTGGTCGGTCGTCGCGAATTCCTTGGAGGGCTGTCGTTCAAGAATGACCTTCTCGATCACCTCGTCACGCTCCATCCCGTATTTCTGCATCGTGTCGGGGATCTGCGCCTCGACCAGCGGGGTATGGACATAGCCCGGACAGATCGCGTTGGCGGTGATCGGATCGCGCGCAGTTTCCAGCCCCGTCACCTTGGTCAGCCCGACGATGCCATGCTTGGCCGCGACATAGGCCGATTTGTAGGGACTGGCGGTCAGGCCATGCGCGGACGCGATGTTGATAACACGGCCCCATCCGGCCTGTCGCATCATCGGCAGGGCCGCGGCGATGGTATGGAAGGCCGAGCTGAGGTTGATCGCGATGATCGCATCCCATTTCTCGGTCGGGAAATCGGGGATCGCCGCGACATGCTGGATCCCCGCATTGTTCACGATGATGTCGCAGCGGCCCGCCTGTTCGACCAATGCCCGGCATTCCTCGGCCTTGGACATGTCCGCCTTGATATAGCGCGCGGTCACGCCGTGTTCGGCGGCGATCTTCTCGGCCAGGGCGTGATCCTCGTCCCGGTCGGTGAAGCTGTTCAGGACGACATCCGCCCCTGCCCGCGCAAGGCGTTCGGCGACGCCCAGACCAATGCCGGAATTGGAACCTGTGATGACGGCGGTCTTGCCGCCAAGGAACTTCTCGAACACGGGAAACCTCCTGCTGTGGATGGGCGGAATGCCCTTCGCGGTTGCAGCATGAGAAAAAAAAGGCGCCCGCACAAGGCGGGCGCAAGTCATGAGGCAGGTTTCATACAGGCAAGAAACCTATCGAGCAGTGAGTTATTTATACGCGACTAACCGCCCGAGTCCAACACCGAACTTGCCGGTTCGGTTGACGCACCCCTCCCAAGCCTGTTGATAATGCTGCCAAAGAAGAAGGCTCGGGGCGGCAGGCAATGCGAATCTACGAAAACCTTAACAAATCCGCGTCAGCGCGGCTGCGGGCCGCTGCGGTGGGGCTGTTTTGCGGTGTTGCAGCAATGCCTCTGACAAGCCTTGCCGATCCGGCACATGGCATTGCAATCTATGGAGAACCCGCGCTTGGGGCCGATTTCGACCATCTGCCCTATGCGAACCCCGAAGCGCCGTCTGGCGGCACGATTCGTCTGGCCGAACCGGGCGGCTTCGACAGCCTGAAACCGTGGGTCCTGAAGGGCAATCCCGCCTGGGGCGTGGGCGTCCACGTGACCGAGTCCCTGATGATGCGGTCCATAGACGAGCCGTTCACCCTCTATGGGCTTCTGGCCGAGAGCGTCGATGTCGCCCCCGACCGGTCCTGGGTCGAATTCACCCTGCGTCCCGAAGCCCGATTCTCGGATGGCAGCCCGGTCACGCTGGACGACGTGATCTGGAGCTATGAGACATTGGGCACCCAGGGGCATCCGCGATACCTGGGCGCCTGGTCCAAGGTCGAGAAGCTGGAGAAGACCGGCCCGCGCAGCATCCGCTTCACCTTCACCGAGATCGACCGCGAACTGCCCCTTCTGATGGGCATGCGCCCCATCCTGAAGAAGGCCCAGTACGAGGGGCAGGATTTCACCCAGTCCAGCCTGGACCCCCCCATCGGCAGCGGCCCCTATGTCATCGACGCGGTCGATCCGGGGCGCTCGATCACCTTCCGCAAGAACCCGGACTATTGGGGGGCCGACCTGCCCCTGAATGCGGGCCTGCATAATTTCGACGCGATCCGCTACGACTATTTCGCCGACGGGAACGCCATGTTCGAGGCCTTCAAGGCCGGCGAGGTCGATGTCTGGCGCGAATTGTCGGCCCAGAAATGGCAGAGCGAGTTCGACTTTCCCGCCGTGCGGCGCGGCGACGTGACCCTGTCCGAGATCCCGCAGGAACGCCCCTCGGGGATCATGGGGCTGGTCATGAACACCCGCAACCCGATCTTCGACGACTGGCAGGTCCGCCAGGCGATGATCGAGATGTTCAATTTCCGCTTCATCAACCGCATCCTGAATGGCGGGGGCGATCCGCGGATCACGTCCTATTTCTCGAACAGCTACCTTGCGATGGATCACGGGGCTGCGGCTGGCCGGCAGGCCGAACTGCTGGAACCCTTTGCCGATACCCTGCCCCCCGGCGCGATCGAGGGTTATTCCCTGCCCGAAGGCGCCGAGCGGGCGATGGACCGTGCAGCGATCCGCCGCGCCATGGCCCTGATGGAGGAGGCGGGCTGGACCATCCAGGACGGCCGCATGGTCGACGCGAACGGTCGCCCCTTCACCTTCGAGATCCTGCTGAACCAGAACGGCAGCGCCATGCGCGGCGGGTCCGAAGTGCTTCAGATGGTCAACATCTTCGTCGAGGCCCTGCGCCCCCTGGGCATCCGTCCGACCGTCACGATGCTGGATTCTGCGCAGTTCATCCAGCGCACCAACAACTATGCCTTCGACATGGCCTGGTACGAACGCGCGCTGTCGCTGTCGCCCGGCAATGAACAGCGGCTCTATTGGGGGGCGTCGGGCGTGACCGAACCGGGCAGCCGCAACTGGATGGGGATGGACAGCTCCGCCGCCGAAGCCGCGATCGACGCCATGGCCGCCGCCACCGATCCCGACGACTATGTCGCGGCGGTGCGCGCACTGGACCGTGTCCTGACGGCGGGGCGTTATGTCATACCTGTGAACTATTCGCCCGTTTCGCGGCTGGCCCATGATTCACGGCTGAAATACCCTGATTACATCCCGGTTTACGGAGATTGGCCCGGCTTCATGCCGGATGTTTGGTGGCAGGAGGCGAACTGATGCGGATCTTGTGGGTTACGATTCTGGCCTGCGCAACGTTGGCTGGCTGCAACACCGTCGCAGGTGTCGGCGAGGATATCACCGGGGTTGCCCGCTGGACGCAGGGCAGCCTTCCCGCAGGAGGGAGTTACTACTGATGAAATGGCATCACGTCCAAGAGAACTGGAGCGCCTTCTACGAGGCGATCACCGACAAGTGGCCCGAGGCCGACGAGGCCGATCTGGACGAGATCGACGGCGACCAACGCGCCTTCGTCGAATACCTGACCGAAGTGACCGGCCAGGAAGCCGAGGAGATCCGCGAGGAGATGCGCGAATGGCTGCGGGGAGAGATCCCGTCGGACATCGTCATGGATCCCGTGCATGACGACCAGTCGATCCGGCTCAGCTCGAAATACGTCAACGAGGGCGAGGATGAATATTCCGACGATGCCCGCTTTGGCGATGACGGTGACAATTCGGAAGACGGCTGATGCGAAAGACGCCGCCCCACAAGGGCGGCGTCTTCACATGTCAGGCCTGCGGCGCGGGCGCCTTGCCCATGCCCTTCAGCCGTCCCATTCGCGCGATCAGCAGCAGATAGATCACGCCATAGAGCCCGGCGACGATCAGCCCCACCCAGTGGATCTCGAACGGGGTGAACATGTAGGCCGCGACCAGCCCCAGCTGCACCCCGAAATGCAGCGGATAGTATCGGCGGTCGCCCAGCTTCTCTCGCGACCAGCCCAGATTGGCGGAATAGAGCCGGATCAGGCTGTCGAGCGAATTGATCACGAAGACCACGCCCACGCCGATCATGAACCAGTTCAGCCATCCGGGGATCGTGATCGCGCCCTGATGATAGACAAACAGCACGCTGAACCACAGCCCGAGCGGGATGGCAGGCAGGAACACCATCGCCAGCGCCAGCTGCCAGGTCACCAGCCCGCCCACGAAGCGGGACACGAACTGACCGATCATGATCGACCATGCGAACCACCAGAACAGATAGAATTCGTGGTAATCCGAGATCGGGGTCGCGAAGCGCGGCAGATGGGCGAAGTAATCCATCAGCAGACCGATATTGCCCAGGAAATCGGACATCCCCACCCGGCTGTAGAAGAAGGCGATCATCGCCAGTGCCGTGAAGGCCAGCGTCCCGAACCCATAGCTGGAGATGATGGCCAGCCATTTCATCACCGCCATGTTCCCGCTGCTGAGAACGGCCGCGGCGATCACCGTGACGACCAGCACCCAGACCGCGACCGGCGACATCGCGGGCGCATAGCTCGGAAGGCTGGTCATGAACAGATAGCAGGTGAACGAGCAGGTCGCGATGACGGTCAGGTTGTAGACCCATTTGATCAACGGGATCTCGAACAGTTTCAGCTTCGGTTCGATCGCGACGAAATAGAAGGTCGCGACGAAATACATCAGCCAGACCAGCGGCCCCCACATGCCGAATTCGACGGCCAGCGCGTTGGTGAAGCCGAAGGCCGCGTCTTCCTCGTAGACGGGGAATTCGCTCAGCGGCAACATGACCAGACCCATGTCCAGACCGGCGGTGAACAGCAATGCGATCAGCGTGAACAGGCCGACGGGCGATTCGCCCCGCATCGGCAGCCGCGGCCAGCGGATCAGAACGAACAGCGCACAGGCAAGGACGCTTAGATATGCGACGGTAATGATCGACGTCATGAACGGTTCTTGCTTCTTGTATCTAACGATCTTGCAGCGAACCGGCGCGTGAAAGCACAGCGTCAGTACTGAACTGCCGCCGCCAGACCGTCACCGGCGCGACCGGATACGGCCGCAAATTGATTTGATGGCCGAAGAATGATCAAAGTTGATTGCTTAGTCAATCAAAAACATCGAACGGGTTGAGAAGGACGCGCGCTTCTGCCAAATGGCGCGCTCGGCAATGGCGGAACAGGGGCGCCCCATGTCTTCGACGATGAAACTCGCGATCGGAAGCATCGTGCTGGGGCTTCTGGTCCTGGCGCTCAAGACGCTGGCATGGCGGCTGACGGGGTCGGTCGCGCTGATGTCGGATGCGCTGGAAAGCATCGTGAACGTCGCGACCGCCATCGCGGCGCTGGTCGCCATCTGCGTGGCGCAGCGCCCGGCCGATGACGGTCACCCCTATGGCCACCACAAGGCTGAATTCTTCTCGGCCGTGCTGGAGGGCGTCCTGATCATCGTGGCGGCCCTGGTGATCCTGCACGAGGCATGGGAGGCCTTCCGCGCGCCCCGCATGATCGAGGCCCCCACCACGGGCCTTGCGATCAACGCCGTCGCAGGGGTTCTGAACGCGATATGGTGCAAGGTGTTGCTGACGCAGGGGCGCAGGCTGCGATCGCCTGCGCTGGTGGCCGACGGGCGGCACCTGCTGTCGGATGTCGTCTCATCCGCGGGGGTGCTGCTGGGGGTCGCCTTGGCCCATGCGACCGGCTGGGCGGTGCTGGACCCGTTGCTGGCGATGCTGGTGGGGTTGAACATCCTGTGGTCGGGCTGGCGCGTCATGGCCGCATCCATCGGCGGCCTGATGGACGAGGCCGTCCCCGACGCGACGCTGCAGGCGATCCGCGACATCATCTCGGACAAGGCGACCGGCGCGATCGAGGCGCATGACCTGCGCACCCGACACGCAGGCGCGGTGACCTTCATCGATTTCCACCTGGTGATCGACGGGCAGACCAGCGTGGCCGACGCCCATGCGATCTGCGACCGGATAGAGGGATCGCTGAAGGCGCTTCTGCCCGATGCGCAGATCACCATCCATGTCGAACCCGAACACAAGGCCAAGCATTCGGGCGTCCTGGTGATCTAGTCCCGAAGCCGGACCCAGACGGGGACGTGATCGCTCGGCTTTTCGCCGGCGCGGGCGTCGCGATCCACGCCCGTCTCGATCATCAGGTCGGCGGCCTGCGGGGACAGCAGCAGGTGGTCGATGCGGATCCCGTCATCCTTGTTCCACGCGCCCGCCTGGTAATCCCAGAAGGTGAAGGGCCCACGCGTGGCATGCGGATCCCGGATGCGGATCGCATCGGTCCAGCCCTGGTTCACGATCCGGCGGAAGGCCGCGCGGCTTTCGGGGCGGAACAGCGCATCCTCGGTCCATTTCTGCGGATTGGCAGCGTCGCGCGGCTCGGGGATGATGTTGTAATCGCCCAGCATGATCACGGGCATCTCGGATGCCAGCAGCTCCTCGGCGCGCAGGCGCAGGCGTTCCATCCATGCCAGCTTGTAGTCGTATTTCGGCCCCGGCGCGGGATTGCCGTTCGGCAGATAGAGGCCCGCGATGCGCACCGCATGGTTTCCCACCACGGTGGCCTCGATGTAACGGGCCTGCTCGTCCTCGTCATCGCCCGGAAGGCCGCGGGTCACATCCTCCAACGGCAGCTTCGACAGGATCGCCACGCCGTTGAAGCTCTTCTGGCCGTGGGTCTCGACCCGCCAGCCCATATCCTCGAAATGTTCGCGCGGAAAGTTCTCGTCCACGGACTTGATTTCCTGCAGGACGACCAGATCGGCATCGGTCGAGGCCAGCCAGTCGCTGAGCGCCTGGATACGGGCCTTGACGCCGTTGATGTTGAAGCTTGCGATTTTCATGGGCGGCATCTTTAGCGCAGCCCCCGGATTTGGCAACCGCCCCGGATGGGCGGCTTACATCGAGAAGGACGTCCCGCAACCGCAGCTGCTGGTAGCGTTCGGGTTCTCGATCACGAAGCGCGCGCCGATCAGTTCGTCCGTGAAGTCGATCACGGCATTGGCCAGGAAGGGCAGCGACACCGGATCGACCACGACACGCTGGCCGCTGCGTTCCAGCACCAGGTCGTCATCTTCGGGCTGATCCAGCCGGATGTCGTACTGGAACCCCGAACACCCCCCGCCGGACACGGCGACGCGCAGCGCCACAGGGTCCTTGCCCGTGTTGATTTCCGCAAGCCGTTCATAGGCGCGTTCGGTGACTTTGGGTGGCAGGTTCATGGGTCGTTCCCGTTTTCGTCCGACACCGGGAAATATAGGGTCTGATGCGAACACTCGCAAGGAAGGCCCTGCATCTCGTGACCGCACTCGCGCCATATGCCTGCATGCCCGAGGACAGCCGCGGCCGGCTGAGCCCCGAACACCTGTCCACCTTTCGTTCGCCCTGGCAACGCGACCGCGACCGGATCATCCATTCCAGCGCCTTCCGCAGGTTGAAGCACAAGACGCAGGTCTTTGTCGAACAGGACGGCGAGGCCTATCGCGGCGATTACTTCCGCACGCGCCTGACCCACACGATCGAGGTGGCGCAGGTCGCCCGCACCATCGCAGGCGCGCTGTCGCTGAACACCGACCTGGCGGAAACCGTGGCGCTGGCGCATGATCTGGGCCATCCGCCCTTCGGCCACACGGGCGAGGACGCGCTGGCGGAACTGATGGCCCCCTATGGCGGCTTCGATCACAACGCGCAGGCGCTGCGGATCGTGACGCGTCTGGAACGCCACTATGCCGATTTCGACGGCCTGAACCTGACCTGGGAGAGCCTCGAGGGCATCGCCAAGCATAACGGGCCCGTCACGGGCGACCTGCCCTATGCCCTGGCCGAGGTGAATGCCGCCTGGGATCTGGAACTGGAGACGAATGCCAGCGCCGAGGCGCAGGTCGCGGCCGTGGCCGACGACATCGCCTATAATCACCACGACCTGCATGACGGGCTGCGCGCGGGCCTCTTTACCGAGGATGATCTGGCCGAACTGCCCGTCATCGGCCCGGCCTTCGCCGAAGTGGACCGCCTCTATCCCGATCTCGATGCCCAACGCCGCCGCTACGAGGCGCTGCGCCGCGTCTTCGGTGTCATGGTCGAGGATGTGATCGCCGTGGCACAGAACCGGCTGGTGGGCCTTCAGCCGCAATCGGTGGACGACATCCGCGGGATGGACGGGCCGATCATCCGTTTCTCGAAACCGCTCTATCAGAACATCAAGGCGATCAAGTCCTTCCTGTTCCAGCGCATGTATCGCGCCCCTTCGGTCGTGGTCGAGCGGACCTCGGTCACGCAGATGGTGAACGACATGTTCCCGCTGTTCCTCGACGCGCCCGAACACATGCCCGAGCAGTGGCACCAGGCGGCCCTGGCCCTGCCCGAGCGGACCGAGCGCGCACGGCTGGTCCTCGATTACGTGGCGGGCATGACCGACCGCTTCGCCATTTCTGAACATCACCGGCTGTTTCCCGACGGTTCGAACTGATCCGGGCCGGGTTGCGTTGATTGGCCGACGCAACCCGACACCAAAGGAGGATCGGATGATCACCAAGACCGGATCGGCGAAATGGGAAGGCGGCCTGAAGGAAGGCAAGGGCGAGGTTTCCAGCCAGTCGGGCGCCCTGTCGGGCCAGCCCTACGGCTTCAACACCCGCTTCGAGGACAAGCCCGGCACCAACCCCGAGGAACTGGTCGGCGCGGCCCATGCCTCCTGCTTCTCGATGGCGCTGGCGATGATGCTGGAACAGGAAGGCATCTCGGGTGTCGCGATCCAGACGACCTCGGAGATCTCGATGGACAAGGAGGGCGACGGTTTCGCCGTCAAGAAGGCCCATCTGAAGACCTCGATCACGGCGGATGCCGACGAGGCCAAGGTGATGGAAATCGCCGACAAGGCCAAGGCAGGCTGCCCGATCTCGAAGCTGCTGAATGCCGAGATCACCATGGACGCCAAGATGGCGTAATGCGAAACGCCCGGTCCAGCAGGACCGGGCGTCTTCAATTCAGACCATCATTTCCTTGGTCGCGGTCAGCGACAGGTCGGGATGGTCGCGACCCACGCGGTCGATGTCCCATTGCAGCCGGGTCAGGAAGACCAGATCGCCATCATGGTCCAGCGCCATGTGCTGCTTGTTCGCGTTCGAGAACGCCTCGACCTTGCCCTTCGGCCCTGCCACCCAACGCGCGCTGGTGAACTGGCTGGCCTCGAAGCGCACGGGGATGCCGTATTCCAGCTCGATCCGGCTGGCCAGCACCTCGAACTGCAGCGCACCCACGACGCCCACGATGAAGCCCGAGCCGATCATCGGCTTGAAGACCTTGGCCGCGCCTTCCTCGGCAAACTGCATCAGCGCCTTTTCCAAATGCTTGGCCTTCATCGGATCGGTCGCACGCACCGATTGCAGCAATTCGGGCGCAAAGCTGGGGATGCCGGTAAAGCGCAGCGCCTCGCCCTCGGTCAGGGCATCGCCGATGCGCAGCTGTCCGTGGTTCGGAATGCCGATGATGTCGCCCGCCCAGGCCTCCTCGGCCAGTTCGCGATCGGCGGCAAGGAACAGCACGGGGTTGCTGACGGCCATCGGCTTCTTGGTGCGCACATGGGTCATCTTCATGCCGCGTTCGAAATGCCCCGAGGCCAGGCGCACGAAGGCCACGCGGTCGCGGTGCTTGGGGTCCATGTTCGCCTGGACCTTGAAGACGAAGCCCGTGACCTTCTTCTCCTCGGGCGCGATCTCGCGGTCGGCGCTGTTCTGGGGCTGCGGTTCGGGGCCGTAGGTGCTGATGCCCTTCATCAGTTCGCGCACGCCGAAGCTGTTGATCGCGCTGCCGAACCAGATGGGCGTCATGTGCCCTTCCAGGAAGGACTGGCGATCGAAGGTCGGCAGCAGCTCGCGCGCCATCTCGATCTCTTCGCGCAACTGGGTCAGCAGCTGTTCGGGGATGTGCTGGGCCAGCTTGGGGTCGTCCAGCCCGTCGATGGCGATGGATTCCGCGACCTTGTTGCGGTCGGCGCGGTCCATCAGCTCCAACCGGTCGTTCAGCATGTCATAGCAACCCAGGAAATCGCGGCCGACCCCGATGGGCCAGCTGGCGGGCGCCACGTCGATGGCCAGGTTCTCCTGGATCTCGTCGATGATCTCGAAGGTCTCGCGGGATTCGCGGTCCATCTTGTTGCAGAAGGTCAGGATCGGCAGGTCCCGCAGGCGGCACACCTCGAACAGCTTGCGGGTCTGGGATTCCACGCCCTTGGCGCCGTCGATCACCATGATCGCCGCATCCACCGCCGTCAGCGTGCGATAGGTGTCTTCCGAGAAGTCGCTGTGACCCGGCGTGTCCACCAGGTTGAACCGGAACCCGTCGAAATCGAACGACATCGCCGAGGCCGAGACCGAGATCCCGCGATCCTGCTCCATCTTCATGAAGTCCGACCGCGTGCGCCGCGCCTCGCCCTTGGCGCGCACCTGTCCGGCCATCTGGATGGCACCGCCATAGAGAAGGAACTTCTCGGTCAGCGTGGTCTTGCCGGCATCGGGATGCGAGATGATCGCGAAGGTCCGGCGGCGTGCGATTTCGGGCGGAAGTTCGGGGCGGTTTGTCATGGCCTGCGCTTTACCGCGCCCGTGTGGACAAGGCAATCGCCACGTCGCAGCGACCGGAAGGTGCCCCTAGAATTGTCGGTAAAACCCGGTTTGCCAGATCCCCCCGCCGGCGCATGATCCGCCCCGACGGATCGGGGGGGCGAAGATGGATGTCAGGCGGGATCGGCAAGGACGGCTTCTGGCCAATCGCGGGCTGGGCTGGCTGCAGGCGCGGCTGGCCAGCCTGCCCATGCCCTGCCCGGTGGATCATCCCGCCCTGCCGCTGGTGGGACAGGCCGCGCAACTGGGCAGGATCCTGACCGCGATGCGGGGACGCAGATCCGTTTTGCAGGTGATGGCTGGACGGCATCTGACGCCTGAACTGCTTCGCGATGCGGCCCTGCAGATATTGAACGGCGCGCGCGATCCCGGCAGGTTGAGCCTGCTCCAGGCTGCCGCGGCAAGCGACCCCCTGTCGCAATTGGCACATGAGGAACTGGCCCAGGACATCTCGTTGCCCCTGCCCAGCCGCCTGGCCTTCACGGCCGATCTCGACTGCCAGGCCGCACTGCCCCGTGCCGATGCACGAACGGTTCTGACGATCGTGATGCAGACGCGCCTTGGCCAGGACCTTGCCGATGTGCATGCCCGGCTGCAAACCCTGCTGCGACAATCGGTTCTGCTGGGGGACACGGCGGCGCTCGGCCACTCCGTCGCGGCGATGATCCTGATCGATCCGGATTTCGATGCGTCGGATCATGTTGCGCACCTGATGAAGGCACAATGCCCGGACGGGTCCTTCGGGTGGACCCTGGACAGCAGCACCCGGGAACAGACGCTGATCCAGGGCGGCACCCCCACATTGGCGGTGATCCACGCGCTTCATGCGCTGACATGGCGACGTCCCTGCGCCCCCCTGCCCGCCCCGCCACGGCTTACGCCCTTCCGGGCGGCCATGGTGCATGTCGCAAGGAAACTGGCCGACAATCCCCCCGCGCAGGTCACGCCCGAGCTGATCGCGGCCCTGATGCGCGCAAGCATATCGGACCTGCCCGCCCCCACAGGCCATCGCGGCATCCCCGACCGGCTCGAGGCGGCATGCTTCGGCGATGCGACAACCGCGCAGCATTTCCGCGCCCTTGCGCGCGACAGCGCCACCCCCGAGGGCGCGTGGATGACAGGCTGCCCCACCCCCCTGACGGAAAGGTTTCCCGACGCGATGCTGGAAAAATGGATCCGGACCGCCGATGACGAAGACGAGCGCGGGTTTCTGCAGATGGCGACCCATGCGCGCAGGTACCTGCAACGCCCGACCGATCCCCGCCTCGGGCAGGCCGCCAGACGCGTCGCGGCGCGGGCCTTGACCCGCGCCGCGACGACGGACGATCTGATCGCCCTTGTTGTGCTGACCGACCTGTTCGAGCCTGCGATGCGCGAAGGGATCGCGGCCTAGCGGACGATCATCACCGATACGGGCGAATGCCGCGCGACCGCGTTCGCATCACGGCTGACGCGAATGCTTCGCAGCTCGTCCGGCTGATCGGTCGCCATGACGATCAGGTCGGCCGAATACTTCTCCTGCGCACGCAGGATCGTTTCCGCGATGTGACCATGCCCGACATGGACCTTCACCCGTGCGGGGTCGTCGAAATGCGTATCTGCAAATCGGTCCAGCTCGACCTTCTGCGCCTGAAGGATCTTTTCCTCGTATCCGCGCGGCAGGAAGGTCGCGACCATCGAGCTTCCGAAATCGTGGACGATTCCCAGAAGATGGATCACGCCCTGTTCGGCCGCCAGCCGCTTGGCGACCGGCAGGGCCTTGGCCCAGCTTTCGGGATGTTGCAGGTCGATCGGCAGAAGGATGTTGTCATGCATGGCGTGCCCCTTTCGCATCGGCAAGCGGCGTGGCGCGGCGGCGCTGCGCCCAGACCACCAGCGCCAACAGCAGGAATGCCGGGATATAGATCCAGTAGCGCGACGGCGCATCGGCGGGCGCGCGCACGGCCATGATGGTCTGATCCCAGTCCAGCCCCGCATCCGCTGCCGGGCTGCCAAAGGCCACGTTGTCGATCACGACCTCGTCGCCATTCTCGATCAGCTCGATCCCTGCGGCTGCCAGGCGATCCTCGCCCGTTTCGCCCTCGGGAACGCTCAGCAGGGCCGAGAACTCGGTCGGGGTGCCGATGTCGTTGAACCCCGATATGCGCAGGCGCAGACCCTCGCCCGGGACGCTGTCCTCCAGCGCCTGGACGAATTCGGAGGGCGGACGTTCCTCGAAGGGCGGGAAGGCATAGCCCCAGAAGAAGCCCGGACGGAAGATCGTGAAGGCGATCAGCAGCAGAGCCACGCCTTCCCAGATCCGGTTGCGGACGATGAACCAGCCTTGGGTCGATGCCGCGAACAGCAGCATGGCGATGGTCGCGGTGGCAAAGACGAAGATGCCCTGGACCCAGCCCACGTTGATCAGCAGCAGGTCGGTGTTGAAGATGAACAGGAACGGCAGCGCCGCGGTCCGCAGGCTGTAGAAGAAGGCCACGACGCCGGTGCGGATCGGATCGCCCCCCGACACGGCGGCGGCCGCGAAGGATGCAAGACCCACCGGCGGCGTCACGTCGGCCATGATCCCGAAATAGAACACGAACAGATGCACCGCGATCAGCGGCACGATCAGCCCGTTCTGCTGCCCCAGCGTCACGATGACCGGGGCCAGCAGCGCCGAGACGACGATGTAGTTCGCGGTCGTCGGCAATCCCATCCCCAGGATCAGCGACAGCACCGCGGTCAGGCCCAGGATCGCCAGCAAGTTGCCGCCCGACAGCACCTCGACCACATCGGCCAGGGCCGCGCCCACGCCGGTCTGGCTGACCGCGCCCACGATGATGCCGGCAGTCGCGGTGGCGATGCCGATCCCGATCATGTTGCGCGCGCCCGAGATCAGTCCGTCGACCAGGTCGTCGATACCGGACCGCAACGCGGATGCCGCGCCTGTATTCCCGGTCCGATCCTCTCCGCGCAGCATGACCATCAGCGGGCGCTGCGTGACCAGGATGAAGATCATGAAGGCCGTCGCCCAGAAGGCCGACAGGCCCGGCGACAGACGATCGACCATCAGCGCCCAGACCAGGACGACGACCGGCAGGATGAAGTGCAGACCCGAACGCACCGTCGGCCCGGGCAACGGAAGCTGGGTCACGGGCTCGTTCGGGTCGTCGATCTGCAGCGGTTCCTCGCGCGATGCGACCCACAGAAGCGCCACATAGGCAGCCGTCAGCAGGGCAAAGACGACATAGGGGGCCGCGGCACCGAAGGCGGGACGGATCCAGCCCATCGTGTAGTAGACGATCAGCGACAGCGCGCAGACGCCCGCCACGATGAAGGCGGTGCCCATCAGGCGCCGCAGGATCGGCGGCGGCGTATAGGCGCGGGGCAGACCCTGCATCCCGGCCTTCATCGCCTCGAGATGGACGATGTAGACCAGCGCGATATAGCTGATCGTGGCGGGCAGGAAGGCGTGCTTGACCACGTCGAAATAGGGGATGCCCACATATTCGACCATCAGGAAGGCCGCGGCACCCATGACGGGCGGCATGATCTGGCCGTTGACCGAGGACGCGACCTCGACCGCGCCGGCCTTTTCCGAATTGAAGCCGACTTTCTTCATCAGCGGGATGGTGAAGGTGCCGGTGGTGACCACGTTGGCGATGGACGACCCCGAGATGAGGCCCGTCATCGCGCTGCTGACCACGGCCGCCTTGGCCGGTCCGCCGCGCATGTGACCCATCATCGAGAATGCGACCTGGATGAAGTAGTTGCCCGCCCCCGCCTTGTCCAACAGCGCGCCGAACAGCACGAACAGGAAGACGAAGCTGGTCGAGACGCCCAGGGCGATGCCGAAGACGCCCTCGGTCGTGATCCACTGGTGGTTGGCCACCTCGGTCAGCGAATTGCCCCGATGCGCGATGATCGAAGGCATGTAGGGCCCGAGGAAGGTATAGACGAGGAACACCGTCGCCACGATCATCAGCGCAGGCCCCAGACTGCGGCGGGTGGCCTCGAGCAGCAGCAGGATGCCCAGCACCGCGATCATCAGGTCGCGGGTGATCGGCGCGCCGACGCGGCGGCCAAGCTCGTCGCTGAAGACGAAGACATACATGGTCGCGACCACGCCCAGGATTGCCAGCGCCCATTCCCATGGCGGCACCCAGGATTTGGGGGACCCCATCAGGATCGCCCCGATCAGCCCCGCAGCCACCAGCACGATGAACCAGATCGGCATCGCATCCGGAGAGCCGTAGATGAACAGCCCGCTGAGAAGCAGCGGAACGAAGATCCCCAGACCCAGCTGGAAGGGCGATTTTTCAGCGGGATAGGCCATAAAAGCCAGAAACAGCGCGAAGGCCAGATGCACCGAACGGGCATCGGTGGCGCTGATGATGGCGAAGTTCAGCATGAAGGGCAGCGGCGACGCGATCCACAGCTGGAACAGCGACCAGCAGAGCGCGACGGCCAGGATCAGCCGACCGACCATGCCCGGGGGCGTCCTTGCGCCGGTATCGGAGGACGCGACAAGCTCGTCCAGCTCGGCCTGGCTCAGCTCCCCTCGCCCCGAGGCGCCCATCTCGACCGCGCTGGCCTGTTGCTGGCGTCGCTCCGCCTCTCTGTCCGTCTCGCTCATCACGGCACCCCTTGGATCTGGATTTGTCGTTATTGCTTCATGATGAAAGGGCGGCCCGCCGGGGCCGCCCTTCTGGTCAGGTCCGGATCACTCGACCCAGCCCTGTTCGCGATAGTAGCGCTCGGCGCCCGGATGCAGCGGCGCGCTGTTGCCGTCGGCGACCATTTCTTCCGGGGTCAGGTTGGCGAATGCCGGGTGCAGGCCCTTGAAGCGGTCGAAATTGTCGAACACGGCCTTCACGACCTGATAGACGGTTTCCTCGGGGATGTCCTCGGAGGTGACGAAGGTGGCCTTGACGCCGAAGGTCTCGGTATCCTCGTCGTTGCCCGCATACATGCCGCCCGGAATGACGGCCTTGGCGTAATAGGGGTTCTCCTCGATCAGGGCGTCGATCGCATCGCCGGTCACGGACACGAGGCGCGCATCGACGGTCGAGGTCGCTTCCTGGATCGAGCCGTTCGGGTGGCCGACGGTATAGCTGATCGCATCGACCTGGTTGTCGCCCAGGGCCGCCGACTGTTCAGCCGGGCGCAGCTCCGAGGACAGCGAGAAGTCGTCCATTGACATGCCCATCGTGTCCAGCACGACCTCGAAGGTGCCGCGGGTGCCCGAACCGGGGTTGCCCACGTTCACGCGCTTGCCTGCCAGATCCTCGAAGGTCTCGATGCCGCTATCCGCACGCGCGACGACGGTGAAGGGTTCCGAATGGACCGAGAAGACCGAGCGCAGCTTGTCGAAGGCGTCGCCTTCGAAATCCGAGCTGCCGTTATAGGCATGGTACTGCCAATCCGACTGGGCCACGCCCATGGTCATGCCGCCGGACTTGATCTGGTTGATGTTGTCGATCGAACCGCCGGTCGCCGGGGCGGTGCAGCGCAGGCCCGTTTCGGCGGTTTCGCGGTTCACCAGGCGGCAGATCGACTGACCGACGACATAGTAGACGCCCGTCTGGCCGCCGGTGCCGATGGTGATGAACTGCTCTTCCTGGGCCAGCGCGGGGCCCGCGACCAACGCGAAGGCCGTGCCGAACAGGATCGGTTTCAGTTTGCTCATGCTGCTTCTCCCTTTGTCGCTATGCGGAAGGGGCGAATATGCCGGGGCCACCTTCGACGCAATACCCGTTCATCGTCAGACAAATGCGCCGTCTTGACAATCCCCGCACTGCATCAGCGGCTTTCGCGCAGCTCGGTGGCGACGCGCGCACGCAGGACGGGCAGCAGTTCGTCGGCAAACCAGGGATTGCGACGCAACCATGCCGTGTTGCGCCAGCTGGGATGCGGCAGCGGGATCGTGTCGGGTCCGAAGCTGCGCCAGTCGCGCACCGTCTCGGTCACCGAACGGCGGCCAAGATGCCAGCGCATGGCATGCCCGCCGATCAGCAGTGTCAGCCGCGGGGCCAGCGCGGCCATCACCTGATTGCGCCAGGTGGCGGCGCAGATCGGCGGCGGCGGCAGGTCGGTCCCCTTGGCGTCATATCCCGGAAAGCAGAAGGCCATCGGCACGATCGCGATGCGGGACCGGTCATAGAAGGTCGCCTCGTCCACGCCCATCCAGTCGCGCAACCGGTCCCCCGACCGATCCGTGAAGGGCCGTCCGCTTTCATGGACCCTGGCACCGGGGGCCTGCCCCACCACCAGGATGCGCGCGCCCGGCGCGAACCAGGCCACGGGCCGCGGGCGATGCCGCGTCGCCGTCGCGGCAAAGCGTTCGGCGCACAACCTGCAGGCGCAAATCCGTTCTTGAAGCCGATAGATATCCGTCATTTGATCTAATATCGTGGCACTCGATGCTGGCGACAACGGGGGGTTGCGGTGTCAAATGGTCCAAAGGTGGGCAGCATGCCGGAGGGCCCCTTAGCGTCACGACCATTGGGCGAGGTCCCCGCAAGGCCCGCCCCGTAATGATTTTGATCGGTAAATTAGGGCCATGCTTGAATTCGACGACGTTTCCAAGGCATTTTGGACAGGCCAGCGGCACAAGGTGATCCTGGATCGGGCCTCGTTCCGGGTCGATCTGGGCAGTTCGCTCGGGATACTTGCGCCGAACGGGACGGGCAAGACGACGCTGGTCAACATGATGTGCGGGCTGGAACAGCCAGATGAGGGCCGCATCCGCCGCGACTGCCGGATCTCGTTCCCCCTGGGATTCATGGGCGGGCTGGTCGGCAAGCACAGTGCGAATGAAAACTCCCGTTATATCGCCCGAATTTACGGGCTGGACCCCGATTACGTATCGGCTTTTGCAAGATGGCTTTGCGATATCGCGGAATATTTCGACATGCCGGTCGGCACCTATTCGGCGGGGATGCGGCAGCGGTTCAATTTCGCCCTGCTGCTGGCGCTGGATTTCGACATCTATCTGATCGACGAGGGGATGCCCCAGACCACCGATGTGGAATTCAACCGCAAGGCGGGCACCGTGCTGTTCGAGCGTTTGCAGACCTCCACCACGGTGATCGTGTCGCACCAGCCCAAGACGATCGAGAAGTTCTGCAATCGCGCCGCCGTTCTGCGCGACGGCAAGCTGTACATGTTCGAATCCCTGGACGAGGCGAAGCAATATTATGATTACACCGCCTAAGGCACGTCGCTTCCACGGTTCGGTCGCGGAATCCGTCAAGCCGGGCCTCGGCAGTCCCGAGGCACGCCCGGATGTGGCCCGGGCCGCAGCCCGGCAGGCGCTGCCCAATGCCACGCAGATCCGGGCCGAGAAGCTGAAGCGGTTCACCGCGACCGAGGAGATCCCCGATGGGTTCGAGGGCATGGCGCCCGCGAAGGCCGCCGGGCCCGGCCCCGCGAAGGGCGATCCGGACGCCCGGCTGGACGCGATCCGGGCCGAGAAGCTGACCGACCGACAGCTTCGGATCGCACGCCGCATCGCACAGCTGCACAAGATCGACGTTGCCAGCGGAGAGGAGGCCGTGCTGCGCCTTCGCGAACGCGGCATCGACCCGTCGCATCGGGGGGCCGTGGGCCAGATCCTCAGTTCCGAAGGGCAGCGCGCGCAATCCGAACCCGCCCCGAACCCGCCCGCCATCCGCGCCCAGCCCCCGGCCCCCGTCCCCGGCGACAAGGCCACACCGAACCTGCCGTCGCGCGAACAGCTGACCGAGGACCGCCGCGCCGCCGAGATTTACCGCATCCAGCAGGATATCGCGCGCCGCAGACGCCGGCGCCTGACCATGCTGGCGGTCCGCCTGACGATCTTCGTGTTCGTGCCCACGGCCGTCGTCGGCTGGTATTATTCGAACGTGGCCAGCCCGCTATTTGCGACCGAATCGCAGTTCCAGATCCAGTCCGCCGACAGCAGCGGATCGGGCGGAGGCATCGGGGCCGCGCTTGCCGGTGCCGCGATGTCCACGAATACCGACGCCGTGGCGGTCCAGAGCTATCTCACCTCTCGCAACGCGATGCTGCGGCTGGATCAGGACCACGGGTTCAAGCGCGCCTTTCAGGATCCCTCGATGGACCCGGTGCAGCGCCTTCCCGCAGACGCCTCGAACGAAGAGGCCTTCGGCGTCTACAGGGATTCGGTCAAGATCGGCTATGACCCGACCGAGGGGGTGCTGAACATGAAGGTCATCGCACCCTCGCCCGAACTCTCCGAGGAATTCAGCCGCGCGCTCATCTCCTATGCGGAACAGCAGGTCGATACGCTGACCTCGCGCCTGCGGTCGGACCAGATGGACGGCGCCGCGCAATCCTACGAGGATGCCGAGGCGAAGATGCTGGCCGCCCAGATCCGCGTTCAGGAATTGCAGGAACAGCTGGGCGTGCTGGACCCCGCCGCCGAGAGCGGTGTCGTGATGGGCCAGGTTTCCGCGCTGGAAGCGCAGCTGACCGAGAAGCAGCTGGAGCTGGGACAGCTTCTGGCGAACCCCTCGCCCGTGCAAAGCCGCGTCGATGCCGTGCGCGGCGACATCACCCGATTGCGCGCGTTGATCCAGGAAACCCGCACCGCCCTGACCCAGGGCAGCGAGGAACGCAGCTCCCTTGCCGCCGTGGCCGGTCGCCTGCGCGTGGCCGAAGCGGAATTGGCCACGCGTCAGGAACTGCTTGCAGCCGCCGCCGCACAGATGGAAACTGCGCGCATCGAGGCGAACAAGCAGGTTCGCTATCTTTCCATCTCGGTCGCGCCGATCCCCCCGGACGAGGCGACCTATCCAAAGGCGTTTCAGAACACCATCGTGGCACTGCTGATCTTCTCGGGGATCTACCTGATGTTGTCGCTGACGGCCTCCATCCTTCGCGAACAGGTTTCCACATGACCGAACAGAAACACATCAAGATCGGCCCGATCACCTGCGGCAACGATCTGCCCCTGACGGTGATCGCGGGCCCCTGCCAGCTGGAAAGCCGCGACCACGCGATGATGATCGCCGAAACCATGGCCCGGGCCTGTGCCGATGCGGGCGCGTCCTATGTCTTCAAGGCAAGCTACGACAAGGCGAACCGGACCTCGCTTGCGGGCAGGCGCGGGCTGGGCATCGAGGAAGGGCTGCGCATCCTGTCGGATGTGCGCGAAGCCTTCGGTTGCCCCGTCCTGACGGATATCCATGACGCCGAACAGGCCCGCAAGGCCGCGGGCATCGTGGACATCATCCAGATCCCGGCCTTCCTGTGCCGTCAGACGGACCTGCTGCTGGCGGCGGGCGAGACCGGCGCCGTGGTCAACATCAAGAAGGGGCAGTTCCTTGCGCCCTGGGACATGCCCAACGTGGCCGCCAAGGTCGCCTCGACCGGGAACGACAACATCCTGCTGACCGAACGCGGCGCAAGCTTCGGCTATAACGCGCTGGTAGCCGACATGCGGTCGCTGCCCATCATGGCGCGGACCGGTTACCCGGTGATCATGGATGCGACCCATTCGGTCCAGCAACCCGGCGGCCTGGGCGGCGCATCGGGCGGGCAGCGCGAATTCGCGCCGGTCATGGCCCGCGCGGCGGTGGCGCTTGGCGTGGGCGGCGTCTTCATCGAGACGCATGAGGACCCCGACAACGCCCCCTCGGACGGGCCGAACATGGTCCATCTGGACCGGATGCCCGCACTGATCCGGTCGCTGATGCAGTTCGATCAGCTGGCAAAGGCCGATCCGCTGAACGCATGATGCGCAGTTTTCTCCACGCCGCCCTTCTGGCGCTGTCGCTTGCGGCGGCGCCCGCATACGCTCAGGACGCGACCGATCTGGCGACCCCTGCGGGCACCATCTCGGTCGCGGATATCGGCGCGACCGATCTGGCGATCCTGAACCGGATCGGCAGCATCCTTGCACAGCTTCCCGAATTCGACGGCATCAAGGCCGAGGTCGATGCAGGCATCGTCACGCTTGATGGCGAGGTCGCCGAACAGGACGCGATCGACCGCCTTCTGGGGCTGATCGGCCGCGTCGACGGCGTGGTGTCGATCCGGAACGAGGTTCATCCCTCGACCGACCTTGCCACCCGGTTGGAAACGGTTCGGGCACGATTTCAGTCGCGCATGACCGCCGTGGTCGCGGGCCTGCCCTTCGTGGCACTGGGCCTGCTGGTCGGTAGCGTGATCGTGCTGCTGGGGGGCTGGCTGTCGCGCCGTGAAAAAACGCTGACGCACATCGCGCCCAACCCCTTCATCGCGGGTTTCCTGGCGCAGGCTATCCGCCTGATCGCCTGGATCGTGGCGCTTGTCGTGGCGCTGGACCTGATGGGCGCGCGCGCGCTTCTGGGCACGCTGCTGGGGGCTGCGGGCATCTTCGGCCTGTCGCTCAGCTTTGCGGCGCGCGACACGATCGAGGGGTTCGTCGCGACCATGCTTCTGTCGCTGCGTCAGCCCTTCAATCCCAACGACCTGATCGAGGTGAACGGCCTGCGTGGCCGCGTCATTCGCCTGACCAGCCGGGGCACCACGCTGCTGACGCTGGACGGCAATCACATCCGCATTCCGAACCAGATCATCTACAAGGCGGTGCTGACGAACTTCACCCGCAATCCCGAACGTCGCTTCATGGTGGATATTACGCTGGACCCCGCGGCGGATCTGGGGCGCGCGCGCGACCTGGCGCTCAAGACGCTCGGGGGGATGGATTTCGTGATGAAACGTCCCGAACCCATCGCATGGCTGGATGCCGCAGGCCCCGAACATCTGATCCTGCGCGCCGGGGGCTGGGTCTCGCAAGAGGGCACGGATTTCGAACTTGCCCGGGGCGAGGCGTTTCGTCTGCTGCATCACGCGCTGGACGCCAAAGGTTTCCTGCCGCCCGAACTGGTCCACAGAATCCAGATCGAGCAGCCGGACGCATCGCCCTTGGCTGCGGCGCAACACCGGGTCCGCCCCGCCGATCCGCGCCTGCGCGATGTCGGCCCCGACGCGGCATTCGAAGAGATCATCGAGCGCGAACGCGTCGATGACGGGCGCGACCTGCTGACCCCCTCGCGCTAGGCGCGGCCTGCGGCATCTGCCGATGCCCAGGCCCATTGGAAGTTGTAGCCCCCAAGCCAGCCGGTGACATCGACGCATTCCCCGATGAAATGCAGCCCCGGCACCTTGCGGGCCTCCATGGTCTTGGCATCCAGATCGCGCGTATCCACACCGCCGAGCGTCACTTCGGCAGTGCGATAACCCTCGGTTCCCACGGGGCGCAGGGTCCATGCGTTGATCCGTGCGGCCAGCTGATCCAGCCGCTTGTTGTTCTGATCCGCCAGCCGCGCCTTGGTCAGGCCGGCCTCCTCGGCGATGGCATGGGCCAGACGCTCGGGCAGGATGCGCGAAAGAACCGTCGCGATGGCCACCCGCCCCGCCTGCCCGCGCTGATCGCGCAGCCACTGACCCATGTCGGTTTCGGGGGCCAGATCCACGCGCAACTCCTCGCCCGCGCGCCAGAAGCTGCTGATCTGCAGGATTGACGGCCCGCTGATCCCGCGATGGGTATAGAGCAGCGCATCACGGAAGCTGCCGCCACCATGGACGATCCGCGCATCCGTCGCGATGCCCGCCAGCGGCTTGGTCTGCGCAAGATCCTGTTCGGCAAAGGTCAGGGGAACCAGACCGGGACGCGTCTCCACCATTTCCAGGCCGAATTGCTGCGCAAGGTCATAGGCGAAACCCGTGGCGCCGATCTTGGGGATGGACTTGCCCCCCGTCGCCACCACCAGCCGGGGCGTCAGGACGTCTAGGCCCTGCCCCGTCAGGCGAAACCCGTCCGCCCCCCGCACGACGGCATCGACGGGCGTTTCCAGCCGCAGCTCTGCCCCGCGCATCCGGCGCAGCAGCATGTCGGTGATCTGCGTGGCCTTGCCGTCGCAGAACAGCTGCCCTTGCGTCTTTTCGTGCCAGGCGATTCCCGCCGCATCCACCAGCCCCACGAAATCGGCGGGCTTGTAGCGCGACAGCGCACTGGCCGCGAAGCGCGGATTGGCCGACAGGAAGCGATCCCGCCCCGTCGCCATGTTCGTGAAGTTGCACCGCCCCCCGCCCGAGATGCGAATCTTCTCGGCCGGTTTGGCGGCATGATCCAGCACCAGAACCCGCCTGCCCTGCGCCAGCGCACTGCCAGCACAGAACAAACCAGCCGCGCCGGCACCCAAGATGACGATGTCCCAATGTTCCATGAAAGGGGGCATATCGGGCTTCGAAAAAAGTCACAACATTTCTGCAATTTTCGACTTGCACCCCCCCGACGGGTTTTGTAATCACCCTCACACAGTTGGGGCGTGGCCAAGTGGTAAGGCATCGGTTTTTGGTACCGTGTACCGTAGGTTCGAATCCTACCGCCCCAGCCAATTTCCAGTAATGTGACGTTCGCCGAAGATTGGAACCTATCCGGTTCTATTTGGCATCTTGCTCGGGCAAGACTGGCATCTGCTGACATTCCAAACGTCTCGCCGTACAGAATCCTTCTGAACTAACAGGCATTTGCGCCGGTGTGATCTCGTCCCTAAACTGTGGTCTGACGAGCACGGAGGGCACAGATATGGCCAACTGGTATTCGGCCGACCTGCACTTCGGCCACCACCGCATCATCGACTTCTGCAAGCGCCCCTTCGCCTCAACCGCGGAGATGAACGCGGCCCTGATCGCTAACTTCCAGGCCTGCGTCGCGCATGATGATGACGTCTGGATCTTGGGAGATTTCGCCTTCGGTCGCGCTGACGATACGGCACAATTCGAGAGCTGGTTTCACAGCCTGCCAGGTCGCAAGCATCTGATTATTGGCAACCACGACGATGAAGCGGTCTGAACCGCGCCGGGTTTG